>QOQW01000007.1 GCA_003327425.1 Candidatus Ozemibacter sibiricus | reverse complement strand
TAAACGTGTTGCCCTCGACCTCCTGAGGGAAGCCCATCTGGCCACGAGATTCGAGATACTTCGGAGCCTGAGTCGGCAGCGACTCATGTTTCTTGGTAAAGGCCATCTGTACCCATGCTAGAGTGTCGGGAATAATGCGAGAACACCCGATAGATGGCACCCAGACAGAGAACGGCCAGACCGATGACCACCAGGATCTCGGTCGCGGTCAGGCCCGCCCGCCGCTGCCGCCACGCTCCGCACTTCGCCGAACAACTTGGCCAGGCGGCCAGCCGCCGTTTCATCGCCGCCCTCCCCGATCCCGCACGAAGGTCCGTTCCCAGTTGATGTCGAGCTGCGGCAGGTCGGCATGCCGAACGGAAATCAGCGCCATGACCGTCTCTTGATCCTGTGGGTCGGGACGGTAGAGGAAAACCGTCCTGGTGATTTCGGCCGGAACGACCGTCAAGGAAGCGAGGCAAGCGGGAAGCGGATTGGCCGACCGCCCATCCGGAGCGATGACGAAGCGCCCCTCGGGCAGGGAGGCCGGCGGCAGCAGCATGCACCGTCCGAACACCTCGAGCGCCGCCGCGAACATGACCGAGCGCGCCTGGATCACCCGGGCGCTGTCGACCGATTGGGAATAGAGGTTCAGCAACGGTACGAGGGCCAGAACGAAACAGACGAGCGCCACCAGCAGCTCGACCAGCCCCAGTCCTCGACCCGCGGGCCGCCCTCGCCGGGCCGGCCGATCATTTCTTCCTCTGGCGGTCATTTCGTCCTCTGGCGGTCATTCGCGTTCCATCCGAAAGTCATCGTAGTAATCGGCCAGTTGCACGGTGTAGGCTCGCGACCGCTCGCGGCCCGCCGGATCGAGCCGGTCGTCGTAGGTGACCGTCCCGCCCCCAGGCCACCCCTTCGGATTCAGGGGCCGCAAGGACTTGACCGCGATCCCCCCGATGATCTTGACGGGATTGGGCGTCGCCGGATAGACCGTGCCATCGAGCGCGACCAGATGCGCCCAGACCTCTTCATTCACCGTCTGCAGCACGATGTCGCCACCGATCGCCACCAGGGTCAGGGGCCCGGCCGGGCATGGCTTCACCTCGCCCTGCACGACGATATCCCCGCGGGCCGCCAGCACCCCGGGCGTCGGCACGGTCACGCCCCGCGGCAGACTGACCGGCCCCTTCACCAGCACCACCTGTCCCTGCAGATCGAGCACGGTCCCCCGCAGGCAGGCGGCGGCGAACTCGGCCGGGGTCTCGAACACCAGCGACACCCGGTCGCGCAGCAGCAGATCGGTCGTGAGCGCTCGGCCATCGCCCGCGAACAACGTCTGACCGGTGGTCGGATCGGTGATCGTGACCGCTTCCCCGGTCATTTCCACCGGATTGCCGGTGACCTGGGCGAACTTCTCCGGCGGCGGGAACTTCCCGGAGTCGTTGACGAAATAATCGAAAGCGCGGTTCATCGGCTCGGACATGAGATTGGAAGCGAACTTCAGATATTCTTCCTGCGATCGGAACAGCGTCTCGGCGGCCACCTCGTCGGGAGGCAGCTCGATGAACGGGCGACCGAAGGCCGCCCCTGAAAACGACAGCGTGAGGGGAACGGTGTTCCAGAAATTCTCGATGACTCCGGCCGTGGTTTCGAGCGGGGCTGGATTCTCCAGAACATCGACGAACTTGTCGCTGCCGCCTTCCCCGGACGCCTCGTAGAGAATGCCTGAATAATACGGGAAGACCCGTTTGACCTTGCCGACGACGATGGTCGGCGACGGGAAGGAGAAATTGCCCAGCAGGTGCAGGCAGCTCGAACTCATGGTGCGGTGCTCGGCCCCTCCGAAGAACCGTTGCAGCACGCCCTGGAAGTTCATATCGCTGCCTTCCTTGCGATCCCATTTGTAGAAGCCGAAGTAGCTGCCCCGCAGGGAGACTTTCGCCTGCACCGCGCTATCGAGGAACCGGACCCCGTTGGTGAACGCCGGCGTGGGCGGCACCGTGGTGAAGGTGAACATCGGCGGACTGCGCTCCGGCTTGCCGATGTTCAAGAACTGGAAGAACTCGCCGCATTCGGGATCGTTGCCCGACGTGACATGCAATTGCAGTTCCTGGTCGCCCCCGAGGAATACCCATCCTTTACGCCGCAGATCCAATCCTGACGGCCGTTCCCGTGAATGGAGGAAGGCCAGGGGCATGACCGGCGAGGTCTCGCCGCGCTTCCCATCGATGAAATTGTCGAAACAGTTGTACCCGGCTCGCGTCTCGTCGGTCGGCTCGGGCGACGTCACATACAGGGTGAACTTCGACAGCAGGGGCAGGGCCAGACGCTGCACCTTCCCCTGTTTGACGAACCGGTAGGTCCGTCGGATGGCCCGCACCTTCGACCGACCGCCCGACAAGGTAAGATCGAGCGTGAGGCGGAATGTCTTCTCCCAAGGGTCTTTCCAACCCAGGGCGGGGTTCAGATCGGCCTCCTTCGCGTAGGACAGGGTCAGGCCGGCCACCGTCATGGTGACGCCCTTGGCTTCAGGCAAGGCGATCGGCTCGGACCAAACCCGCGGCAGCGTGCCGGCCGCTGGGCCCATCACCAGCGCCTGGTAGACGGGCCCGGCCTGGTCGCCGACCGCACGGCCGACCGCAGCGAAGACCACGGTGGCGATCTCCAGAGCGGCCTGGTCCATCATCAGGGTGGTCGAGAACAAGGTGCTCCAGTTGATCATGTCCCCGACGCTGGAATTGAGGGAAAACCCCAACAGGGCCAGCACGACCAGCACGCCGAGCACCACGACCAGCATCATGCTGCCCCGCCGGCCCGCCCGCGGGGCGACCCGCCTCGCTCCGCTCGCGCAGCGGTTCTCGCCGGCCCGCGCCGCAGGACGACACGCGCGCGGCGCCCGAGACCGGTCGGGCTCGACCAACGGCCGCATGGGCCGTCTTTCGGCCGTGGTCCTACCGTCCTGCCGTCGCCGCATGCCGCCTCTCCCTACTGCGGCGGGTGATAGGGAGGCTGGGTGTACGGCGGCCACTGTTCCAGCGGAATCTCCCGGCCATCCGGCCCGCGCACCAGCGGGCCGCGGTCGGGGGCGAACTCGGCCGTCCCGCCGATCTGCTGCACGAAGCGGCGCAACGCCTCTTCCGCCTGCTCCTTGGTCGGCGGGACGATGTCTGGCGGCAGCGGAAACACCGGCTGCCCGTTCGCATCGCGCACGGCCAGCCGCCCGTTGGCATCGCGGTAGGTGGTGCCGCCGATGCGGGAGGCATAGCCCCGGATCCGCCCTTCGATCTCGGCGGGGGTGGCGAACAGACGCACGCCGGTGGTGGCCAGGCCGAACGCCGCTCCTGATCGCAGGGGCACCTGCCCGGTCGGATACGGAATCCCATGGACGAAGCTGTTGGTGAGGGCCACCAGATCGACGGTCCGCGCGATCTCTTCGGCGCTCGGCAGAAACTCTTCGATCGTCAGGCGGCCATCGCCATCGCGGTCGTGGGCAGCCAGCCAGGCCTCGGCGCCGACCCGGCCCGGCAGACGGCCCTGGGCGGCCAGCCCGGCCAGCTGGCCAGCGCTCATGTAGCCGTCAGGTTTGCCGACGGTCCGCACGAAGTCCTTCCGCAGGGCCTCGCGATAATCGGCGATGGCTGGGCTGGCCAGCCAGGGCACGGCCGCACTGCGCAAGGTCGCCGGCCGCTGCAGAACCGCCGAGCGTGGCTGCCCCCCGCTCGGATCGGTGGCCTCGCCGCCTTGGCCGGACAAGGCCCCGAGCACGTCGGCCAGGTAGGCCGTCAGACTTTCGATCCGCTCCGGAAACTGGAGGGCCCGCACCAGCACGTCGTAGGGGTTCGCCGGTCGGGGCTCGGCGAGCGCAGCAGCGGCCAGCCCCGCCAGCATGAGCCCGAGCACGGCCTGGCGGCCGATCGGCCAGCCCCTCCCTGCTCTGCTGCTCAGGCGGCCGCGCCCCGCGCTGGCCGCGCCTCGACTGGAACCGCCCTCTGGCAACCGTCCCTTCATCGCCACCTCCCTGGCGGTTCCCGGCGCTCTCATCCTGGAAGATCCGCCAGACGACTCCTGACCATGCACGTCCCCTGAAGGCCAACCGCGGCCTGAGCCCGGATCGGCCCAGACCGCGGTCAGCACGGTCGTCAGTTCCCTTCGAGGGTCGACACCGGGTCGGTCACTGTTTCGGAAGTATCAGTGGCGATCGTCGCGCTGGTGTCACCGACATCGGCCGACGCCGAGGCCCCGCTCGCCGCTTCTTCCTTGGCCGAGTCGCTCCCGGTCAGTTCCGAAGCCAGGGGCGGCCGGAAGATGCTCCGCGGCAGCCTCACGAACTTGCCGCTCTTGTTCTTCACCCCGAGCCGGCCATGCGGGTCGGTGGCGGTGGTATACCCCATCTTGGCGGCCCATTTCTTGATGCGGGCTTCGATGATCTCGCGAGTCAGCCCCGGCACGCGCGATTCGGGGAAGAACCCTTCTCCCATCTGCTCGTCACCGGCGTCGGTCGCCACGTCGGCAGACCCTGAAGCCAGTTCGGAGGCGAGCGGCGGCCGGAAGATGCTCGGCGGCAGCTTGATGAACTTCCCCTTCTTGTTCTTGATGCCCAGACGGCCGCGCGCATCGGTGGCGGTCGAGTAGCCCAGCTCTTTCGCCAGCTTCTTGATGCGGGCCTCGATGATCTCGCGGGTCAGACCGGGAACTTCCTTCTCAGGGGCCGGCCCTTCCTTGACCCCGGTGGCATCCCCTTCTTCCTCGTCGGAGGCGCTGGCCACGGTCGCCTCATCGTCATCGGCCTGCGAAGAGGAGGAGGACGATCCCGAACTCGACTTCTTCGAGGACGATGACGTCTCGCTGTCCGAGGTCGTGCTCTTGGCCGAGGTCTTCTCATCGTCGGAGTCGCTGCTGGAACTCTCGCTGGTGGACTCGCTTGTCGCAGAAGAACTGGTCGAACTGCTGCTGCTCGAACTGCTGCTGGAAGCGCTGCTGCTGGTCGAATCGCTGCTCGAGCTGGTCTTCGAAGAGCTGGACAATTGCGAGAGCGCTTCCGCGGCCCGTTTGCCCACCGCCGGATCGACCCCGCCCGAGGCGTGATTCTTGGCATCCTGGTACCATTTCTTGGCGTTGGTCGTATCGCCAGCCGCCCGAGCATCATCGGCTTTGCCGATGAAAATCCAGGCTTTCACCCGAGCGACCCGGGTGGCATCCATGCCCCGGTTCTTGGCTTCTTCGATGAAATTGTGGGCATCATCGAATTTATGCAGACACAGGGCAGCCCAGGCCATCTTCTCCCAGGCCCCCGGATCGGCGGGGTTCAGATCCCGGGCGCCGGTGTAGTGCCACAGGGCTCCCCCGAAGTCTTTGTTGTTGTAGCAGGCATCGCCGGCCGCGATGGCGTCGGCCACGGTCGGTTTTTTCGCCTTCGCCATCGTCGCCTGGGGCTGCCCAGCGACCAGAACCGCTCCCACCAGGACCACCATCAGGATCTTCATCTTGCTGATCATCGTCATCTCTCCTCCATTGCACTGTTCCTCAGGCTTCTCAGGGGTTCGCAAGACCGGATCTTACCTTCACGAACAGAACCCATCTTTGTACCAGAACAGACCGAGGTTCTCAAGAATCACGGCCAGACCTTCAGGCCAGATCATCACCTGGGTGGCGTTGGAACCGGCGGCCGCACGATCTTGCCGTTCTTGTCTTTGACCACCAGCCGACCATGCTCATCCCGAACCGTCACATAGCCGTTCTGCTTGGCCCATTCCTGGAGCCGGGCCTCCATCTCGGCGATCTGAGCCGCTGAGGGCTCGGCGGTGCCGACCACCTCGGCCGGCGGTCGCACGACTTTGCCGCTCTTGTCCTTGGCCACCAGGCGCCCCTGCCCATCACGCACGATGGTATAGCCGTTCTTTTTGGCCCAGGCCGCGATGTTGGCTTCGATCTTGGCGATCTCCTCTTGAGAGGGTGGAGCCGGCTGGGCCATGGCTCCGCCGCAGAGGGTCAGTCCGAGACTGCACCCGATCAGAGCTTTCCACACAATGCGCATGTCTCTCCTCCATGATTTTGTGTCGAGCCTTCGGCGGTGGTTCCGCCTTCCAAAGAGCAAGACGAAGCCAACGACCCACCGTGTGACGGAAATTTTTCGACCAGCGAAAACGCTCTTCTGGAGCTATTCTCCCCACCATGATCTCCGCCCTGGCCGCCGCGTTCTTCGCACCTCACCCGGCGATCCTGATGAATGACCGAATCTGGTGTCACATCCGGCCGTGAACGCCCCGTCTATGTTGTTGGGAGCTGTTCGTGAACCAACCATCCAATTCTTTTTTGGTGCGACGGCCTTGCCTGTGGTAGGGTAAAGACTTGCTATGAGCTCTTCTCCCCAGCCTCCCCCTTCCGACCCTTCCGACGCTCAGCTGGTCCGGGAAGTCCTGCAAGGCCGTCACCGGATGTTCGATCGATTGGTCGACCGTTACCAGCGACTGGTACGGGTGACCGCCTGGAACGTGTTCCGCCAGACCCGCGACCTCGATGACATCTGTCAGGAGGTCTTCCTCAAGGCCTATCTCAACCTGTCCTCGCTCGCCGATCCGGCTCGCTTCAAGGGGTGGCTGCTGAAGATCGCGGTCCGCACCTGCCTCGACATCAAACGCCAGGGGTTCCAGACGGCCGAGACCCCGGTCGACTTCCAGGAAGACTGGGATTCGGCAGACCAGAAGGCCAGCGATGAGTTCAGCGCCCCCGAAGTGAAAAGCCTGTTGGAAACCCTGCCGGCCGAAGACGGTCTGATCATCTGGTTGAAGTATGTCCAGGGCCATGCCTACGAAGAGATCGCTGGCATGGTCGGAGCCAGCGAAGCCGCCGTCCGACAGCGGGCCTCGCGGGCCATGAAGGTGCTACGGGAGCGCTTGCAACCATGACATGCGAAGAATGGCGACAACGACTCGAAGCCGGTGACGATCTCGATCTTGCGCCCGCCGAGCAGAAAGCCCTGGCGAGCCATCTCGCGACCTGCCCTTCTTGTCAGGCTGCCTGGGAAGCGCAGAAGCGCGCCGTGCGGCGGCTGCGCGAATTCTACCGATCCTTCGATCCCCAGCCGGGACAGGTTTTTCAATTCACCTACCCCTCCGACCCCGCCTCGCCGAAAAGCCTCTGGGAATGGGTGGTCGCCTTGCTGCCCCGCTCCTCATTCTCGCTGGCCATGGTCGGCGCGCTCGCCCTCCTGTTCTTGTACTTGCTGCTCCCCGGCCTCCCGCGCGACCCCCAGCGCGATCGCAAGAACTACGGATGGATCGCCGTCTATGGCAAAATGACGGCCCGCCACAGCAAAGACAGTCCCCGGCCTGGGAAACCGCTCTTGCGGAGCACCCTGTATGAAGTCCGTACCTTGACCGAGCTGTCGGCCGACTCGGTCATCAAGGCCCTCCTCCAACCTGATAGCGTGTTTCAATTCGATACGGGAAGCGTCACGCTCGAAGGCACCGCCCGGTTCACCGTGGCCACCACGACCAACCGATGGCCGATCGAGTTTCCTGGCGGCCAGATCATCTTGCAAGGCACTTCCACCCACCCGGAAGTCTCGGCGAATATTCATATCTCCCAACGCGAGGTCGTCGTCGAACCCTTGATGGGATCAGTTCTCATCGACCTTCCCTCCAGCTCGCTGAAGGTCAGCGCCTCGCAGACCGCGGTCCTGCGACCGAACCACGACCCGCTGATCGCCACCTTCTCCCCATCCCTGTTCGATTCGTCCGGTGAATTCCAGGGCGTTCCTCCCCGATTCCCCAGTCGCTCTTCATCGGCCCAGCCAGGGACACCTTCAGACACACCCGCTCCCAGTCAGGGAACGAACAGCGCCTCGCCCCCTGCTGCGACCTTCCCTGGCACCCAGCCCCACGATGACGCGTCATCAGCATCGACCCTCGCGTCGCCCACCACCGCCGTCGCCACCGCCACCATCGACGACGCATCCGAGCCAGGCCTCACGAATCCCGAAGATTTCCTCAGGCAGTAGAGACGGGGGCATGCCGGCCGCCGGAGCTTTGCCAGCCATGCCCCCCATCCAGCCTCCGCTGCGGTAGGGCCGAGGTCGTCGCCGGTCACGCCCTCGGCTCATGCCACGGGCAGAACCGGGCTCATTCCCGCCCCATCCACCAGGTGATCAGCACGGGCACCAGCAGCATGTTGGCCGCGAAGCACAAGGCCATGGTGACCACGGTGTAGACCCCCAGCTGGAAGATCGGCTTGATCGTGCTGAAAGACAGCGTCAGAAACGCGACCGCGATCATCGAGGCCGCCAGGAACATGGAGACGCCGGTCGACCGGATGACCTCCTTGGTGCTGGCCACGACCTTGCCATGCTTCCGGTACGCGGCCAGATACCGAACCACATAATGAATGGTATCGTCGACCCCGATGCCGAGCGACACCGCGGCGATCATCGTCGTGCCCATGTTCAGGGTTTCCCCCAGCAGGCTGAGCAGACCGTAGACGCCGAAGATCGGCAGGAGGTTGGCCAGGAAGGCGATCACCGTCAGCCGCACCGAGCGGATGATGAACCAGGCCGAGCTGAACAGCACGATGATCTCCCAGAACGTCCCTTCGAATTGCGAAACGGCCATGCGATCGGCCGACACCACGCACCGCAGGTAGGTACCACCCACCTTCCAGGCGAGGCCGGGCGGCGCCTCGCGGGCGAGGAACGCTTCGATGCCGCGATGGATGGCCCGGAAGCGCGCCGAATTGATGTGGCTGGTGCGCACGAAGAGCAGCGTCTTGTCGCGGTTGGGACTGACGTAGTAGCCGTTGAGCGCCGGACTGGCATCCTGCACCACCAGCGCGGCCTGGGCGACCTTGGCGGCGTCGGCATACCAACCGGCGGGGGGACGATCGTCGAAGGCCCGCACCGCCTCTTCGAGCAGATCGAGCCAGGTGATCACCTTGTCGACCCCGGCCACGGGTTCGAATTCGGCCTTGAACCGCTCGAGGAACCCCAGGACGGCCGGATCGAGCACCCGATCGGCCCCGCCGGCATCGAGTTCGACCACGATCGGGTACTGGCCGCCGATCGTCCGGTTGACGAAGTCGACCGCCCGGGTCATCGGCGAGGATGAGAGATAGTACTGGTAGTAATCGGTCTCGACCTCCATGCGCAGGATCAGCCCACCCGCCAGCAGGAACAGCACCGCGACGCTGAGAATCAGTCCCCGATACCGCGCCGTCGCGAACCGCAACAGGAACTTGAACCGACGAGCGAACCGGGGATGGGGACGGTGCCGCACGAGTTTCAACAGCGGATAGGTGACGAACAAGGCCGACCACCCTGCGAAGAACGTGCCGATGGCGGCGTAGAGGCCGAAGTCCTGCAAGGTAGGGATGGCGTTCAGGCAGAGCGACAGGAACCCGACGACCGAGGTCAGCCCCGAGAAGAATGCGCCCACGAACATCTCCTGCACCTCATGCGGGTCGTCGAGCGTCCCTTCATGCTTGGCGACGAGGAAATGCAGGGCATAGGCCAGGGTCAGGCCCATCGTGATGGCCGGCACCGGCGTGGTCGAGATCGACAGATCGCGCCCCAGCAAGTGCAGAGAGATGAACAGCAGGCCATTGGCCACCAGCGCCGTCAGCAGGCCGATGCCGGCCATGGCCACCGACCGGAACAGGAAGAGGAGGGCGAGGAAGAGCACCCCCAGCGACAGCACGCTGAACAACTCGACATCTCGCACCATGGTCGTCCCGGTGAATTCCATGAAGACGTGCATGCCGGTCAGTTCGAACCGCCCGCCCGGCGGCCGCTTCTGCTCGCGCATCAGCCGCCGGATCTCGCGCACGATGGCCTCTTTGCGGAACGGATCGGTCGCGGGCGCGAAGATGATGTTGAGAGCTGCGGTCTGCCCATCGGGCGAAATGATGTTCTTCACGTACAGCCGATTGCCCAGCGCGTCATCTCGCAGACGGGCCAGCGCGGCGGGGGCGGTGGGAATCGTGTCGAGCAGCGGCGCCGTATGCAGCACCGTCTCGTCGCCCTCGCGCACGGTGCGGAAGAACGGCGTGCTGGCGAGCGAGAACACATCGCGCACGCCGTCGATGGCCGCGATCTTCTCGGTCATCTCCTTGACCACCGCGAGATGCGCCGGGGTGAAGAGGTCGGGATGGTGGTAGACCAGGATCACCACCTCGTCGAGATCGCCGAACGTGGCTTTGATCGCCCGATCGGTCGCCTCTTCGGCCGTTCCTTCTTCGAGCAGGGTGGCCAGGGTGTTGTTGATGCGCAGGGGGAACACCCCCGGACCGATGGTCAGAAACAGGAAGATCAGCACCAGGCCGATCGGTCGGGCGAACCGATCGGCGATCTCCTGACAGAGCCCGGCCAGCCACTCGATGAGGGCCATCAGCCGGCCTCCCCTTCCACCGCGCGCCCCGACGCCAGCGGCGCCGGCCGCGCCGGCCGCTCGACCGCCCCGCTGCCGATGTCCAGCCTCATTCGCCGAGCGCCTCGCGGCGCAAATCCGCCGGGGCGTCCATCCAGCAGCGCAGCGGATAGGGACTGTCGCACATCACCGTGCAGAGATTGCAACTGAGGCAGGTCGAGCGCCGGCCGGGGTCGGCCCGCAGGCGAGCCACGAAGTCGGGCTCGCGAATGAACGGCCGGGCCAGGGTCGCTCCCGCCAGGCCCCGGTCGGCGACCAGCGCGGCGATCTGCGCGCCGGTGCGGATCCCGCCGGTCACCAGCACCGGCGTGCGCACCGCCCGCGCGATGCGATAGGCCGCATCAACATTGTACATTTCTTGAAATGGCAAGAATCGCTTCTTGTACCATGGCAGGAGGAAGCGCCGAAAGAGGGCGATCGCCACGCGCCCCCACCGCCGGAACAACGGATTGTAGCGCAGCGAGACGTCGGCCGGCACCGCCCCCCGGATGATATTGAGCGGGATCTCCATGGTCCCGTAGCTGATCTCGAGCGCGTCGACCTCCCAGGCGTCGATGGCGCGCGCATAGTCGACGACCCGATCGAGGGTCAGCCCGCCCCGGCCATCCTCGCCGGCGCTCAGCTTCAGCAAGATGGCCAGGGGCGTGCGAGCGCGGATGCCCTCGACGATCTCGCGCAGCAGGCGCAACGGATCGGCCCCGTAGGCGTCGCGACGACGGTTGGTGCGGGGCGACAGGAACTGATGGATCAGATACCCATGGGCCGCATGCACCTGCACGCCGTCGAAGCCGGCCCGCCAGGCCCGCTCGGCGGCCGCCACGAACGATCGCACGACGCCGCCGATCTCGCGCTCGGTCAACGGGCGCACCGGCGACAGGAAGTACGTGCAGCGCACCGGTCCCGCCCCCACCACCGGCCGGCCGGTCGCCCCGGCCGTCGTCTGTCGGCCGGTATGGGCGATCTGCAGCAGCACCTTCGTCCCGGCCTCGGCCCGCCGCACCTGCTCGAGCACCCGGGCCCAGGGGGCGATCTTGTCGTCGTGGTCGATGCCCGCCTGCCCGCCCTGCAAGGCCCGACCCTGCCGCGAGACATAGGCGAAGCCGGTGATGATCGTGCCGGCCCCGCCGCACGCCAGTGCGGCCAGCAGCTCGCCCTGCGCCGCGGTGGGATAGCCATCGGGAGTGGCGAGATTGTCGTAGGTCGCCGCCCGCACCACGCGATGCGGCAGGGTGAGGCGCGGCAGCACCAGCGGATCCCACAGGGTGGCAGGCGACGGGGGCGGCGCGGCGGGGCCCGCCATCGGTCGTGCGCTTCCCTCAAGCCTTTTCATCATCGTGGAAGCCGAACAGGAAGCCGATGAACACGTAGCAGAAGCTGAACAGGTAGAGGGCCAGCGGGCCGTTGAAGATCGAGATGAACGTCACCTGGCCGCAGGCGCAGGCCCGGAAGTTGGTGATGTTCGAAAAATACGCCTTGGGCCCATAGGGGTGGAAGTAGAACCGCATCGCCGTCCAGATCTGGAGGAACACGGTCATCGACGCGCAGTACAGGAAGTAGTGCGTGATCTCGAAGGGGAACCACCCCATAGCGCGCATGAACAGGAACGTCACCGTCGGCAGGAACGCCCCGACGATGCCGACCACCCGCGCCGTGCGCAGCCCGTGCCGGACGATGAAGGTATCCTTGCCGGCGGCCCGATCGCCTTTGTAATCCTTGAAGTAGGTGTAGTAGGTCATCAGCCCGTTCATCAGCGCCACCAGCACCACCACGCAGAGCCGATTGGAGGTGATGAGCGGATCGGGCGTGGGCCCCGCCGCCAGGAAGCCATACACCGTGCAGTTGGCGATCATCACCCCGAACACGACGTTCGCCCACAACCCCCACGCTTTGCTGTAGTTGTAGAGGAAGTTGAGCAGGAACCCGATGGTCATCGGAATGACGGCATGCGGGTTCATGAACCAGGTGATCACCGCCGCCCCGGCCATCAACAGGCTCGACAGGGTGATGGCCCACCGGATGTTCAGCTCGCCGGTGACCATCGGCCGGTGCGGGGCGTTGATGCGGTCCTCTTCCAGGCCGAGCCAGTCGTTGAACACCTGGTTGATGCCCCAGCTCGCGAACAGCATGACCAGGATCACCACGCTCTGCCACCACATGTCGGGGGTGATCCTGCCACCGTCCCGCTCGATCAGGAAGTGACGGAAGGAGACGCCGATCCAGCCGGCAATCCCAGTGATGAAGGCGTAGTACAGGCGCATCGTCTTGACATACGCCACGAGAAATCGCCACACGGTTCCGTCTCTCCTCACCAGCGACCTGACGGGCAGGCCCGCTTCCGATTCCACGCGCCCCCGCGAGCGTCGTCATGGTATCCACCGCGGGTGGTCCTGTCAAACCGTCCCTTCCGCCAGCAGGAATGAGCGCACAGCCGCCTGCCGCCCGGCATGGCGACGCCGAAGGGTTCAGTCCGCCCCCGGGGCGAGGGAGGGGCGCGTTCCTGCCACCAACCGCCGGGCCCACTGGCCGGACCGGAGGCGCAACCCGAACCCCGCGGCCTTGACCAGGCATTCCAGGCCGACGCCGAGCAGGCAGCCGCAGAGCCCGAGACCGAGCTGCACGCCGACCAGCCAGGCCCCCGGCACCCCGACCAGCCAGAACGAGCCCAGCGTGATCGCGCTCACCATCAGGCCATCGCCCCCCGCCCGCAGGGCCTGGGAGAGAATGACGATGAGCGCATCGACCGGCAGGATGAGCGTGAACCCTCGGATCAGCAGCAGGGCCTGGGCCGCAACCTCGCTCTCCACCTTGAAATGCGGCAGATACCACAGCCCGGCCGCCAGATACCCGACATCCATCAGCCAGGCCAGCATGACCGCCAGCCCGCCGGCCCGCCTGACCACCATGGTGGCCCGGCGGGGCCGGCCCGCCCCGATCGCCGCGCCGGCCAGGATGGCGGCCGCGCTGCCCAGCGCCCCCAGCGGCACATACCCCAGCCCCCGAATCCCTGAGAAGATGAACCAGGCCGCCAGCGCCCGCTCGCCGAGCAGACCGATCACCCGGGTATACGCCAGCGCGGCGGCCTGCCAGAACAGGGCATCGAGGGCGATCGGCCCGGCCAGCGCCAGCACCTGCCGCGCCACCACCGCCCGCCAGCCCACCAGATCAGACCAGACGAACCGCTCGCCAGCCGGGGCGCCGCCCAGCAGGTACCACAGCGCGACCCCGCCACCCGCCACCTGGGCGATGGCCGTAGCGATGGCGGCGCCGGCCACCCCCCAGGCGGGAAATCCCCACCAGCCGTTGATCAACAGGCAGTTCAAGCCAGTATTGGTCACCATGGCGACGAGCGCCGACACCAACGAACTGCGCGTCTCCCCCAGGGCGCGCAAGAACCCGGTCACCGCGAACGTCAGCAGCATGACCGGCGCGGCCCAGGCGACCCGGCGCACATAGATGACCGCCGCCGCCGTGGCTCCCGCCTCCCCGTTGGCCAGCCAGCCGACCAGGGCCGGGGCCTGCCACGCCAGCCCGCCACCGATGACGGCGCCCAGGCCGAGCCCGAGCGGCACGGCCGTGCCCAGGATGTGCCGCAACATCTCCTCCTGCTTCGCCCCCCGCGCCTGGGCCGCCAGAATGCCCGCCGCCGCCGCCACCGCGGCCGCCACGGTCGTCGCCGCCGTCATCAACTGGCCGCCGAGGCCGACCCCCGAGATCGCCGCTTCGGCCAACTGCCCCACCATCAGGCGATCCACCATGCCCAGGAGCGTGTAGGCGAGCGACTGCAGGGCCAACGGCCAGGCCAGCTCGAACAAGTCGCGAGTGATCCGTCCTCGTTTGACCATGTCGCTGGAGTCTACGGCTCCCGCCGCCGCTTGGCAATCACCGACTCGGGATTCGCTTCATGGCCGAGAACGGGAACGAGCCCGCCCGACCATGGGTGGAGGGTGGGGCGCTCTTCGAACGGGAAGGCCGCCGCCACCTTCAGGGCGTGCCCCTGGGGGGGCGGGGAAGCCCCCCAACGCGACCCGGCTCAGTCAGGCAGGGCCGACCGCAGCAACAGGCCCGCGACATGCCCGCCGAACCCGAACGACAAGGAGACCGCCGACCGGATCGGCCGTTCCGTCGCCTCCTGTGCCAGGTTCAAGTCGTCGAGCGGGTCGTCGAGCACGTTGCCATGCACCTGGCCGCGCTGGATGGCGAGGGCGGTGACGGCCGCCTCGATGGCGCCGCTGGCCCCGATGGCGTGGCCCAAAAACCCCTTGGTGGCATTGATCAGGGGCTGCCGCTCGGCGCCGCCGAACACCTCCCGGATGGCCCGGGCCTCGGTCTCGTCGTTGTTAAGCGTGCCGGTGCCGTGAGCATTGAGATAATCGGGCCGTTCCGTCCCCACCAGACGCCGCAGCAGGGCGACGATCGCCGCGCCCGACTCCTCCATCTGGAGGATGCTGCCTGCCTCGCTGCCACTCGCGAACCCGGCGATCTCGGCGTAGATCGGGGCGCCCCGCCAGCAGGCCTGTTCCCGCTCTTCGAGAATCAGGACCGCCCCGCCGCCCTCGCTGAACAGAAAGCCGCTGCGGCCCTTGGTGAAGGGGCGCGGCCAGCCATCGGGGGCGGCGGTCAGCGCTCCCAGCCCGTCGAACCCGCGCATGATCGACCCCGACGGGTCGACGAGGCATTCGACGCCGCCGGTCACCGCGATATCGGCTTCGCCCCGCGCGATGCGCCCATACGCCTCGCCGATCGCATAGGTGCCCGACGCGCATGACGCGTTGACGGTATAGGCCGGGCCGTGGCTGCCGAACAGGATCGACACCCAGGCCGCCGCCGCATTCGGCATGGTCATGGGAATGACCATCCGGTTGAACCGCCCGCCGCCCGGAGCTCCCAGATGGGCCAGGTGCGACTGGAAAGCGGTGCGCAGCGAACCGATGCCCACGCCCAGAATGATCGCCGCCGTCTCGAGCGAGGGGCGCCCCGCATCTTCGCGGGCGAGGTGGGTGGCGGCGACCGCCAGATGCGAGGTGCGCTCCATGGCGTGCTCGTAGGGGGTGTCGACGAAATCGGCCAGGCGGAAGTCGGGGAACGGCACGTAGAACCGCGATCGGAACTCGTACCCCCGCCCGAAACCGGCGGGAATCTCCCGATGACAGGCCCGGCCCGCCAGCAGCCCGTCGCACAACGCGTCTTTGCCGATCCCGTAGGCGGTGATGGCGCCGATCCCCGTGATCACGACCCGCCGGCTCATCTTCCCTCGCTCCCGCGGCACCAAGACTTCATGGACGACGCCCCCATGCCATCCACGTCAGGCGACGCCCGACGAGGGGGCGGCCTGCCACGCCCGAGCGATCGCCGGCAACGCCGCCACCGCCGCCTGCACCCGAGCCAGGGTGAGCCCGGCGCCGGCAATCAGTCGCACCCGACCTTCGCTCAACGGCACCGAGGGATAGACGAACGGCGTGGTCAGCAGCCCGGCTTCATAGAAGGCACGAGCCAGACGGAGCGTCTGGACCGCGGAGCCGGCCAGAACCGAATTGATCGGCGCCTCGCCGGCCATCACCGTGAAGCCGGCCGCGGTCAGACCGCGCCGCAGAGTGTCGCGGTGCTCCCACAAAAGCCGACGGCGGGCCGGGAACTCGGCGGCGAGGATGTCGAGCACTGCTTCGACCCCGGCCGCCACCCCGGGTGGCAGGGCGGTCGAATAGATGAGGTGCGGGCAGAAGTAGCGCAGATGCTCGATCAGCGACCGACGCCCGGCGATGAGTCCGCCCGCGTTGGCCAGGGCTTTCCCGAGCGAGGCGGTATAGATGCCGGGAAAGTCGGTCAGACCGAAGTGTTCGAGCACCCCGCGCCCGTTGGCCCCCAGCACGCCGATACCGTGCGAGTCGTCGACGACGGGCACCGCCCCGAACCGTTCGCAGACCTCGACCATGGCAGCGAGCGGCGCGATGCTGCCCTCCGTCGAGAAGACCGATTCGGTGACCACGAACGCCTGCCGGTGGCCCCGGACCTTGCCCAGCAGGCTCGCCAGATGCTCGACGTCATTGTGCAGGAACGGCCGGATCTTGCATCCCACCGCTTTCGCGCCCTCGATCAACGACGAGTGCGCGTAATGATCGATCAGGATGACGTCTTCCTTCCCAGCGACCGCGGAAAAAAGGCCATTATTGGCTTGATAGCAGGAAGGCAGGACGACCCCGTCTTCCAATCCGACGAAGGCGGCGAGCCGTTGTTCGAGCGCCCGCAGCAGATCGACGCACCCCGTGGCGATGGGGGTGCCGCAGAGCGAGGCGCCATACCGGGCCACGGCGGCGGCGATGGCCCGTCCCACCCGCGGATCGGCGGCCAACCCGAGGTAGTCGTTGGCCGCCAGATTCAGGAACTCGCGGCCATCGAGACGCACCGGGTCGTTCAGCCCGGATTGCAGATGGCGATAATAGGGATTGAAGCCCGCCTCCTGCGCCAGGCGCGCATCGAGCCGCAGGCGGTCGTAGAAAGCAGCCAGCGTCATGGCGTCGGTTCAAGGTGGGGAAAATGTGCCCGGAGCTGGGCAACGATCTCCCTGACCGTTTTGACGGTCTTGAAGGCATCATCGGGAATGGCGATGTCGAACTCGTCCTCCAAGGCCTGGATGATCATCAGGACCGCCAGCGAGTCGGTGCCCAGATCGTGCACCAGGTCGGTGTCGAGGGTGACCGTTTTCTTCTTCTCGGCGGTCTTGGCGACGATGGCTACCACTTTTTCTTCCAAGGTCATGATGGGTCTTCTCCGAGTGTCATTCCCCTCTTCGAGGCAGGGGGGTAGTATACAATCTATGCCATGCTTCTGCCAGAACTCCATGCGCCTGCGCTCTGGGCGGCGCGTTCTCGGAACCGCTCCCCAGAAACTTCGCCGACCGTCGGCGACATGGGTATAATGTCTCTGCCCCGCGGCGCGTTCCAGGGCCGTGAGCTGTCATTCGGCGAATGGTCGATCATGCCTGGAAGGTCCTGCGGCCAGCAGATCCCCCAACCGAGGCCATGGCTGTCATGAAGGTCCTGATCACTGGAGCCGCCGGATTCATCGGCAGCCATCTCGTCAAGGCCTTCTGTCGCCGGCATGAGGTGACCGCCCTGGTCCGCGCCGCGTCGAAGCGTGCCATCCTGACTCGGTATCCGATCCGCGTGGTGGAAGCCGATCTGTGCGACCGCGCCCGGTTGGCGCCCCTCCTGACCGGGTTCGATCTGGTGGTGCATGCCGCCGCTCGCGTGTCCGACTGGGGAAGCTACCCCGAGTTCTTCGCCGCCAACGTCGAGGCCAGCCTCAACCTGGTCGAGACCCTTCCCCCCCGCACCCGCCTGATCTTCCTCAGCAGCACCGCCGTCATCGGGGAAGAAGACTGCCCGTTCGCCAAAGACGAAACCGCCCCCTATCGGCCGATCCTTCCTTATCTCGGCGAGCGGCTGCTGCCCTCGGCGATGAACCATTACCGTTTGACCAAGGCCATCGCCGAGCAGATGCTGATCCACAAGGCCGAGACCAGGGGCATCGAGCTGACCGTGGTTCGCCCCGTCTGGGTGTTCGGGCCGCGCGAGTTCCATGCCGGCCCCTATGAATACTGCCGGACCGTGCTCGACGGCCTGCCGCTGCTGCCTGGCTCTTCGACCAACCGGTTCCATGTCATCTTCGTCGAAGATCTGGCCCGCCTCGTGCTCGCCCTCGCCGAGGCGCCGCCGCCCGGCATCGCCATCTTCCATGCCGGCCATCCCGAGGTCCCACGCATGCAGGAATACTGGGACCTCTACTGCCACGCCCTGGGACGGCCCCGGCCGCGGATCTTCCCCCCCGCTCTGCTCATGCCGGTGGCCTTCGCCCTCGAGTGGCTCTATACTCTGATGGGGGCGTCACGCCCGCCGCTCATCACCCGGGCCCGCCTGACCATGTTCGCCGCCGACAACATCTACGCCGTCGACCGGATCCGGCAACGGGTGCCGGGCGTCGTTTTCACGCCGCTCGCGCGCGCCGTGCGCAAGACGGTGCGTTGGTGGCGTCTGTACAAGTTTCTTTCGCCGCGGAGTCGCCCATGAACGAACCTTCCTTCCTGACCGGCCTGCCCAAGGGTCTCTTCTACGTACGCCTGATGCTGCATGTCGGCCTCCATTATCTGCTCGAAGGGCTGCAGGGTCGGCTCCGTCCCGACCGCTACCTTCGACTGCTGTGGCGGCTGATCCTGCTGCTGAAACCGGTCGTCCGCAATAAAGTGATCAAAATCGGCCATCTGTACAAGCTGCAACTCTATCTGCCCGCCTACCCGTCGCCAGCCTTCTGGGAAACGCTCGAGAAGCTCCGGCGCCCCGATCCCGGCCCGGCCACCGTGGTCTTCTCGATGACCAAGGCCTGCGGCTACCGCTGCCCCCATTGTTATCAACGCCATGATCCCGGGCCGGGCGACGACCTCGACATCGAGGTGCTGAAGAAGACCGCCCGGCAGATGCAAGAGGTCGGCGTGACCATGTTCGACATCGAGGGCGGCGAACCCCTGCTGCGCTTCGATCGGCTGCTCGATCTGCTGTCGGCCTTCGACGACCGGCGCGAGATCTGGATCAACACCACCGGCCACACCCTCACTCCCGAAAAAGCGCGCCAGTTGAAAGAAGCGGGCGTCTTCGGCGTCATGATCTCGCTGCACACCCCCGACGAAGCCGGCTACGATGCGTTCACCGGCGTTCCCGGCTCGTTCGCCATCGCCCGCGACGCGGCCCGGATGTTCCGCGAGGCCGGCATCACCGTCGCCCTCAATTCCTGCCCGAGCAACGAGCTGGTCGAGCAGGGCGGCCTCGAGCGGATCATGGCCCTGGCCCAGGAATGGCGCTGCTCGTTCGTCCAGATCATCCATGGCAAGTCAGCCGGCGCCTGGCTGGGCAAAGGCGATGAGCTGATCAAAGCCCGCGAGAAGATCCAGCGGCTGGTCCGTTTTCACCTCGAACACAACGGCCCCGGCCCCTTCGCCCACGCCACCGCCGCCTCGGTCCAGGTGTATGAAGAGCAGCCCACCCATTTCGGCTGCACCGCCGGCGGCATCGATCGCTTCTACCTGGGCGCCTCGGGGGAAGTGCAACCCTGCGAATTCCTCAACGTTTCGTTCGGCAATGTCCGCGACGAAGATTTCCCGACGATCTTCGCCCGCATGCGTTCGTTCTTCCGCCGGCCCGGCACCCGCTGGCTCTGCGCCACCGAGGCCGCCTCCATCCAGCGCGCCCTGCGCGAGCACGGGCTGACCACGACCCCGCTCCCACGCGCTCAGACCGAAGCACTCGTTGCGACCTGGGACAAAGGCAAGCCCACGCCCTTGTACCAGCGCCTGGGCATCTATCCTTGACCATGAGGCGGCGCCACGCAAAACGATCGCGGCCATCCTGACGTCGACGAGCCGCATGCGTTCGACCTCCTCTCGGATGTTTCTGATCCTGAATCCCTCGGCCCGATCCTTCCGTGCCGGAGAGGTCTGGCCCGCCCTGTTCGCGGGATTGCGCCGCCGCCAGGTAGATTTCGATGTCGCCTTGACCACGGCTGACGGCGATCCGGCCGAGCTGGTCCACGGCGCCGTGGCGCAGGGGGCCCGCACGATCGTGGCCGTCGGCGGCGACGGCACCATCAACGACGCGCTCAACGGCCTGTTCCCCCTCGTCCCGCCGTTTTCCGCCCCCGTCGCCAGCACAGCGACTTTTGGGGTGCTCTACACCGGAACCAGCCCCGATTTCTGCCGACATCACCGGATCCCCCTCGATCTCGAGGCGGCTCTCGATCTGCTGTGCTCGGGGCGACACCGTCGGGTCGACGTCTGCCGCATCACCTGCCGGGCCGGCCCGGCCGGCCCGGCTGTCACCAGGGTCTTCGGATGCTGCGCCAATTTCGGTCTGGGCGCCGCCGTGGCCCGCCTGGCCAATTCCGGCCTCCGTCGTCGGTTCGGCGACGGGCTCGGCACGCTGCTCGCTCTGATGCGATCGGTGCTGAAAACCACCGCCTGCCAAGCCCCGCTCGCTCCCTCCGCATCGCCCGTCACCCCGCACCAACGTCCCCCCGCCGCGTTGCCCACCCTGCGAGTGCGTCTCGACGGGCGCGACCTGGTCTTCCCTCGCCTGGGCAACCTGTTCGTCGGCAAGAGCCCCCTGGTCGCCTCGGGCATCCGACTGGCGGTCGATCTCGCCCCCGACGACGGTCAGATGTATGTGCTGCCCGTGGCCGGGGTCTCGCGCGCCCGCCTGTTCGCCCTGCTGCCGCGCGCCTACACCGGGGGGCTGGCCCGCCGCTTCCCGCCCCTCTACGGCCGCCGGCTCGAGATCATGCCCTGCCCGGAGGCGCCCGAGGTCGAATACGACGGCGACCCCCGCGGGTTCCTGCCCGCCGCCATCGAGGTGCTCCCCCGCGCCCTCGACCTGATCGCGCCATCCCCCTGATGCTTTCCTCCTGGGCGAGAGACCAGGGTTCGCTCGGGCTGGGCCCTTTCAAAACCCCGCTCTCCGCAGCACCAGGATTTCCCCATCGGGCAAAGGCCAGCGCGAGAAGGGCCAGCGCTCGACCACCTGGCACCCAGGCACTGGCGTGAACGACAAGACGAAGGTGTCGCTGGCGCTGGCCCACCAGCTTCTCCCATTCCGCGGCACGAAGGCCGGGTCGTACCGATGCAGACCGTTGAACTCGAACCCGCCGTCGACCTCGCGCGGCGTGAGGCCGTGCCGGGCCATCAAATCGGCCAGGCCTGCCCAGCGAACACGGTTCCAGGCGAAGTAATCATGCGTTCCCCAGATGGTATAGACGGCCAGGCAGGCCAGACCCAGACCGCCCATCATCCATTTCACCGCCGCTCGCCGCTCCTTCCCGCCGGTCCTCTCGCGCGCCCGTTCTTCGGAAGGCCGCACCGCGCCTCCTGCGGTCGGCGCCGGCGCTCTGCCCCCCTGATGGAAGGTCGCCAGCAAGGCCAGCAAGGGCGGCATCACAGGCAACAGGTAGCGATCGAAGAAGTTGGCTCCCCCGACAATCAACGGCAATAGATACACCAACGTCGCCAGCAGGAAGAAGCTGCGCGGGAGATCCTGCCCAGCGAGGCCCCGCGACCGCCATCGCCTGACCATCAGCATGCCGGTTCCGGTCAGGATGCTTGCCAATAGCGTACCGCCGAACAGACTCATCCCCGTCACCGTCCACCAGAACCACGCGGGCAATGGCGGCAATTGAACGGCATGCTGGCCATCGAACGCCGAGCCGAAGCACAGGGGGCCGATGCCATGGGGAACCAGGATGTACATGCCCAGGGGCATCGGTCCTTCCTGCATCACGTAGATCCCGGCGATGACGAGGAACCCCACGCCGGCGGCCAGGGGAACCAGGCGGTGGCGAGCCGACCAGCGGCGCATTCGGGAGCAGCAGCGCCCGGTCGGCAGCAGGAGCGGCCACAAGAACCACCCGAGGTACAGCAGGGCGACGACCGTCCGAAAGACGACGCTCTTCATGGCCAGGCCGGGCTGCTGGCTCCAGATGGCCAGCAGATGCTCATTGTGCCGATCGTACAGGTCGGGAAGCCCGCCCGTGCGCCGCATCCACGCCTGGAACCCCCACAAGGCAACCACGCACAAGACCAGGGGCAGGCCGGCTTCGCTCAGGCGCAGGGCCGCCTCCTTCACGCGCCGCCAGCCGCTGGTGGGCTCGCCCGACGCCGATCGTCTCCCCAGGACGACCAGAGCGAAAGCCAGCGGAATGAACAGGCCGATCTGTCGACACAGCGTGGCCGCCAGCGCCAGCAGACTGCCTGCCACCAGAGCCAGCCTCCTCCGTCGCTGTTCCGGAGCCTGCAGAGCGGCGGCCAGAGCCAGGAACGCCCCGATCCCGAACACGGTGAAGGGGACATCGGTCATGAACGTGCATGACAGCAGGAAAAAGACCGGATTGAGACCCAGGGCCAACGCCCCGACCGCGGCCACCAGCCGATCGCCGCCGGATCGAAGCAAGAGTCGATGGCAGCCCAGCACGCCGATCAGCGCCAGCACCATCGTGGACAGCCGCACCGTGTGCCAGGAAAACCCCCATGGCAGGCAGAACGCGGCCCCCCACAGGGCTTGCGTGAGCAGCGGCATGGCCGTCCAACCGGTGGGCCGGAACCGCCCTTCGGCGAGCAGGCGTTGCACGGCGACGCCGTAGGACCAGTCATCATTCACCGGGAAATCCCCGAAGGGACGGGCCAGCCCCCAGGCCGCCACCATCACGCCGCCGATCAGCCAGGCATCGACGAAGGAAGAAGGAGCGGAACTCCCGGTGGGGACGGGCCCATCGGGAACCGGTCGCGCGGCTGGGCTCATGCCTTCCTGTTCCATCCTCCCAACCTTTCCCTTGGGCAGCCATGGGTAGCCGCCAAGCGCGCGTCAAACCCAATCCGCACGGCGCCGGTCGCCGCGCTCTTATTTCATCGGCCGGATGCGCACGTCGACCAGCTTCAGGTCGGCCAGCAGGTCGACCAGCTTCTGCGGATCGGTCTCGCCGTAATGGTACGGATACAAAATCTTCGGCTGGAACGCCCGCGCCGCCGAGGCCACCATCTCGGGCGTCATCGTATAGGGCAGATTCATCGGCAGGAAGGCCACATCGATGTGGCGCAGAGCCGCCATCTCAGGCACATCTTCCGTATCGCCGGCGATGTAGACCCGCGTTCCCCCCAGGGTGAGCACATACCCGTTCCCTTCCCCTTTCGGATGGTAAGGTTGGCCGGGCTCTCGCATGTGCTGCCGGTTATAGGCCGGCACCGCCTCGATGGTCAGGCCCTCCCAGGTGTAGGATGCCCCATTGGCCAGGACCACACCGCCGGGCACGCTCGCCGCGCAGACGGCGGGCATGACCACGGTGGTCTTCTCGGCACTGATCCGCGCCAGCGCTTCCTGGTCGAGATGATCGTAATGATGATGAGTGAGCAGCACCAGATCGGCCGGCGGCAGTTTCGAGTAATCGGCCAGCTTCGACCACGGATCGACATGGATCACCTTGCCGCTCCAGCGCAGCATCAGGGTGCCATGCCCGATGAAGGTGATCTCGAGATCGCCGGCGGCGGTCGGAATCCGGTCGATGGGGAAGGCCGGCGCCGCCACCAGGGCCCTTCCCAGGTTCAGCAGCGTCACGCATAGAACGACAACCAGCCAGTGTTTCATCGTGGTCCTCCTCGGCAGACATTCTTTCATTGCGAATCGAGGCGGGGGCGACATCAACCGGAAAAAGCCGCGAGCTGTTCTGGAGTCTGGATCAGACCGGCATGCCCCAGGGCATTCGGCGTGGACCTCTGGTCCACGACCGCTTTTTCCTTCTGCGACGGCAGCAGGGCGAGGCCAAGCCGGGCGCTCGACCGCCAGACGCCCCACCGGCGCTGAGCGGCCGCGCGCCCAGGCCATGCCTCCTCGCGACCACCGCGGGTCAGGGTCCGACCTGGCTGGGATGCTTGGGGAAGAAGTCGACACGCGGCTCGAGGAATTTGAAGGTGTGGGTGGCAGGGTCGGCGAAGAAGCTGGGCAGCGGGTCGAAGATCCGGTCCCAGCTCCAGAATTCGGGCCCCACGCCCAGATACTCGCGGATCATCTCGGTGCCGAAGGGCGTGATGGGATGCATCAGGACGGTGGCCGTCCGCACCATGTGGAAGGCATCGATCAGGGCCTGCCGCAGCACCGGATCGTCGGCCGAACCGTCGGCGCCCGGTTTCACACGCGCGGTCCAGAATTTGTTGATGTTCCGCAGGTAGGTGTCCATGATGGCCATCACCTGATGGAACTCGTGCCGGGCCATCGCCTGTTCGTAGTCGAGCACCGTCTGACGCGCCTCGGCCACCACTTCGGGCGAGATGTCGCCGGGCGGCAGCTTGCCGCCGAAGTATTTCTGCGCGGTATAGAAGCAGGTGCGCACCGCGCGGTTGAAGACGTTGCTGACCAGGTTGCCCTCTTTCAGCACCGGATCGCCTTCACGCGGGTCGGCCGCCGGGTTGTAGGGCCGCGGCTTGAAGGGAACGCTGCGCAGGCCCAGCCCGAGGGCGAGGAAGTGCGCGCGCAGCTGGTCGGCCGTATAGTGGTTGAGCAGGTCGTGGGCCATCGGCGGCTTGATGGCGCCGCTGCTGCTGGCCTTCTTGTCGAAGAACAGGATGTGGTTGTTGACGACGAGATCGGGCAGCTGCAACTGGCCATCGGGCGGCGAGGCCGTCGGCGATCTCCCCTGATCGCCCATGAACATGCACATTTCGGCCGGCCCGTAGAAGTAGACGTTGTCTTCGCCGATGAACTGCCAGACCCGCGTCTCCTTGGAGCACCACCAGTCGCGCCAGGCCTCGAGGGGCTGTCCCCGCTGCTCGAGACAGGTGGCGGTGAAGGCCAGCGGCGCCCACAGCGATTCGGGCCAGACCCAGAAGGTCAGCCCACGCAGACTGGGATCCTCGGCCGCTTCGGGCAGGTCGGGCACCGGCACGCCCCAGGCCACGTTGCCCGTCAGTCGGAAGGGCACCAGCGTCTTGCCATTGCGGCTGCGAATGCCGGCCTGGTTCAGTTGGGCGGCCGCAGCTTCTCGGTCAGACAGCTTGGAGAAGACCAGCTTGACAGCCCCGGTCTTGTCATCGGTGCGGGTGTGGGGGGGCAGGTTCCCCTGGATGGCCGCAAGGGCTTCGTTCTGCCCGGGTTTGACATAGATGGCCGGCGGTTCCAGGAATTCTTCGATCGCCTTGAGCGCGAAGGGGCGGCATTCGGGCCGCTCGTAGCGGCTTTTCACCCACTTCGTCAGTTCCTCTCGGAACTTCTCAAGATCGATATACCAGTTGGAAACCATCCGCATCTCGGGCTTCTCGCCCGTCAACGCGGACTTCGGATTGATCAGTTCGCGCGGCTCATAGGGGTGCCCCAGCGCGCACTCATCGGCATACCCGGTCTCGGATTTGCAGCCGGGAATGGGACACTGCCCGGTGACCTGCCGCCCGTTCAGGAAGACCCCGGCTTTGGGGTCGTAGAATTGCAGGGTCGACAATTTCACCAGGTGGCCGTGCTCGTACAAGCGCTTGAAGAAGCGCGCGCAGAACTCGGCATGCACCTCTTTCGAGCGGCCCAGTCCCGAGGCGGCGAAGATATCGAGGCTGATGCCATAGGCGTCGAGCACCTCCTTCTGCCGCCGATGGTTCTGCGCCACGAATTCTTCGATGGTGCCGGTGAATGTGCCAGCGACGGTCATCTGCCGGTGGTATTCGACGATCGGCGATCCGTAGCAGTCGGTGCCTGAGACGAACAGCACGTTGGCCGCCCCGATCCGGTCGCGCAGGAAGCGGGCGAAGCAGTCGGCATGCACATACATGCCGCCGACGTGGCCGAAGTGCAGCTCTTTGTTGCCATAGGGCATGCCGCCCGTGAGGACGACGCGCTTGGGGAAGACAGGCCGCCCGGTAGCGGGCGACGAAGCAGAAGCAGCAGGTGAAGCGTTCATGGATGGCATGGTAGGGACCTGGAGGGTCATTCGTCAAGATGTCGCGGAAAGCCCCGCCGCCGGGGTCCTTCGCCATCTGGCCAGGTTCGCCCTGGCCAGGGCGAACCTCCTCCGCCCGCCGGGCTCGACTCGCCGAGGCGCCTGCCACGTTGCAGGCAGGCACCAGAACCCCGGGCCACGCCCCGCCCGATCCCGTCAACGCGCCGGTCACGGCACTCGCGCCCTTCTTTGACGGATCGCTGCCCCCCATGCCCTGGACTTGCCACTTCCTAACGGCTCATGACAAGGGCGAGACTAGCTGATAGAATAAAGAGGGGGGCAGGACGATCCTGGAACCGCATCATGCCCCGCGACCCTGCCGGAGGCAACCCCGGCGCGAACATCGTCCTCCACCGCTCCGCCAAGGGAGGGACCGACATGAAGCGTGGCCGATCGACCCACGGAGTAGCCTTCCCGGTCGTTCTGGTGTTGATCATTGTGGTGGCTGGGTTCATCATCTCCTTGTCGTCCTTGCAGCAAGGGCTGAAGAGCCAGGTGTACCACTCGAGCAACCATCAATGGTCGTTCCTGCTCGCCTACTCGGCGATGTCCAAGGTGCTGGCCCAGATCCATTCCTCATCGTGGGCCCATCGCCCTTTCGCCGCTCGCCCCTACCGAGAATCAGGCGTCCCCCTGCAGGGTGGCACCTACGATCTGTTCGTCGAAAACACCCCGGGCCGTGACTTCCAGGCCGACATCTACGTCAAAACCACACTGACCGGGGTGTCACGGCTCTACTTCTGGCGCATCACCTATAACGACGACCTGCTGGACGTCTCCAACCGCATCATCGTCGAGTTCTTCAAGACGGGTGAACCGAGGGACTTTCCCACCGCCGCCGGCCCGTCCGATTTTTCGAAGATGGTCGACGACCTGCTGGCCGAGCGGGCCCGCAACCAGAAACCATCCGACGAACTGGCCGTCCAGCTCGCCCCCCTGTCCGATCCCAAGGCCGTCCTGGCCGCCCTCAAGGGGCGGACCCCAGAGACGTTCACCAAGTCCTGGCCCACCGACCCCACCGAGGCAACCCTCACCGACAAGCCGGCCGCCTCGTTCCCCCTGATCCCCCCGCTGGGCACCGCCGAGGTCCCCACCGCCGACGGCCCGGGCCCTGGTGTATCCATCGGCGGAGGCGGATCCCCCACTTCGGGTTCGCCTGGGTTCCCCGACATCCCCTCTTCCTCTGAATTTGCCAGGCGAGATCTCACCACCCTGAATCAATCCATGAAGGCCGCAGCGGATGCCGCCAAAGAGGCAAACGCCAAATACAATCAAGGCAAAGACATCGTCGATGCCACGCCCGGTAACTGGGAAGGCGCCAAAGCCGACCTTCAAGCGGCCAATAACGCCCGCCTGGAAGCCATCAAAAACATGAACGAGGCGGTCACTCTCGCCAAGGACGCCCTCCAGGACACGACCAGCGCCGAGGAAGCCAAAGCGCTCGAGGAGATGGTCAGCGCCTCGATGGTGGCCGCGTATGCAAACCTGGCCAACGGCATAGCCCGAGTCTACGAGGATTTCGCCAACGGCGCCGCCATCGTGGGTCACGCCACCACCTCAGACCAGGCGCAGGCCATTCTCAATAGCTGGACTAATTCTCTGGCCTCCCTCGAACAGATACAAAGCGAAATGAACAGCGTGATGAACGAAATTGAGGGCTTCGCCAAAACCCCCGAAGTCGTGGCCGCGCAAGAGGCCGCCGCGCAAGCCCTGGCCAAGACAGAAGAGATGGTCAAGGCAGCCATCGAAGCCGCCAAAGCCCGGGTCGAAGAGCTGAAAGCCCAGGAAGAAGCCGCGGCCGCGGCCGCCGCCGCGGCCAACGAGGCCCAACCTGCGGATGGTGGTGGCACCCCGTGAGCCAGGTGCCGACCTCCCCGGTCTGCCCGACTTCCACCCGGCAACGAGGCAGGGCCGCCGCACGTTTTCCCCCGTTCGGCTTCACCCTCACCGAGCTGATGGTCGCCCTCGGCATCGTGCTGGTGGTCTCCGCGGTGGGCTTGCGCCTGCTGCAGTCCTTCAGCCGATCCCAGCGCACCATGACTGCCCAGGCCACCCTCCAGATGGAGGCCCGCCGGGCTTTCGACAAAGCGGTCGAGCAGATCCGCGAAGGCACCGACCTGGTCCGGCCCTTCATGGGAGAGACCTTGCCGTTCGTAGTCTTCAAAGACATCATCAACCGCACCACCATCCTCTACCTCGAGCCGAACAATGCCGCCTCGGAGCGGCTGCAAAAACGGGTCTACAAGCTGGTCTCCTATCGTACCGACTATGCGGGCGGGTACGACCCCAAGAACGAAAAGATCCTGCTCGAGGCGGTGCGCCGCATCACCTTCACCAGCCTCTCCCCGAACAGTGTGCAGGTCAATGCCACCATTCTGCACGATCGCCATGAATTCCAGTTCCTGGCCCATATCGGCCTGATGAACCTGGGAGGCCTCGAATGAAGCGCCGGTGGTCAACCGCCAGCCTGAGATCACACCAGGGCGGGTTCACCATGGTGGAAATCCTGATCTGCCTCGGCCTGTTGGCCGTGCTCGGCGGCATCCTCGTCTATGTCATGCGCTCGGGGCGGCATGAGCTCCAGTTCAGCTCCGATCACCTGAATGCCGTGATCCTGACCCAGAAGCTGTCCGAAGACCTCATCGAGGAACTGTCCATGAACCCCTACGGGCTCGAAACCCTGGGCTTCGACACCACCCCCCGGAATTTCCAGGAAATCGTCGATGGCCGGTCGGTTCTCTTCTCCTACATCGAAGACCGTGCCCCCCCGTGGGGCCTCATCGACCCTCAAACCGATGGCACCCTCGATCAGCAGATGAAGCCCCTCTACGATGACATCCGCAAGTTCAAGGTCGCCCTGTCCGGAGACCGCCGCGCCTCTTCCGGGTCATCCCCCGACCGGAATCTCGTCGAAGCGCGGTTCGACTTCAACTGGCCGACCAAGACCGGTCGCGGGGAACTCACCTCCACCTGCCTGCTGTTTTCTCCCGCCGCGGCCAAGCAGACCGACCTGGCCTATGCCGTCAATGAGCCAGCGATCGACGCCCGCATTCCTCGCGAAGTCTTCGGTCGCGGCGGCATGACCATTCCCCAGGTCGCGGCCGCCATCGGCGAAAACGTCGAGACGATCACCGCCCTGGGCCGCATTTCCCTGATCACCAGAGATTTCCTGCAGTCCGACTTCGTCCAGAAGCAGAAGAAGAAGATCGCTGACGAGAAAACCAGGCTGGCCCGAACGCCAGCCAGCGCTCTCGACCGCCAATACGCCGGGCGGCTCGCCATCGCCCGCCATTGGTATGAGCTGGCCAAAGTTTCCTTTCAGATCCTCGCCTACCTGGTGCCCCATTTCACCACTCTGCAACAGCAGGGGAAGTTCAACCAAGAAGGCGGCACCGGGTTCAATGCCTCCACCTTGCAGTGCGACCTGCAGACGTATCGGGTGATTTATGAAACCTTTGCCGGCAGCCTCATTCAGGCCCGCTACTATTACTACTCCCTGCTAGCATCAGACCTGAGCCAGTACAAAGGAGGGAAGGTGCAATTGCAGGCGTTCCAGAAGCTGATGGACATCTACCGGGTCTGCGCCATCCTCCCTACCCGGCCCCAGGGCATGCAGGAATACAAAGATTTCCTGGCCCGCCTCAAATCCTTCGCTCAGGGGCGCAACCCATTCCTGGTGCGTTTCATCGATCAGGAAACCATTTTCCTGCAGACCCCCTCCCTCTGGTTCGACCGCCTGCCCAACTTGAAGCGCATCGCCGACATTCTCCAGGATAAAATCCCTGGTATTCTCGCGTTCATTCGCGAGAAGAGCGCGGCCGCCATCACCAGCAATATGCCGAAGTGAGCTTCCCGCCCCGCTTCTTTTCCAGGGCCCCTTCCCGACGGACAACGGCGCTTAGCCCCTATCGAAAGTGCCCTCTGCCATGCGGAATGAACGCTGGCGCCCACCACCGAAAAACCCGCCGGGAGGCGTACCTCCCGGCCGGTTCGCGTCGAAACCACTTGCCCAAGGCGCTCGATCAGATCTTGACTCCCCACTTGGAATAGAGCTGGGAGATTGCCATCGTATACCGCACGGCATCCTGGAAGTGGAATTGATACTCCCGCTCGTTCGCTTCATTTTGCAGGGCCAAGAATTTCATCTGGGTGAGGGCCTTGACGAGATTCTTGATCAGGTCTTTTTCAGAATCCAACCAAGTGTCCAGGGTTTCCGCGGTGGCCAACGCGTGATTGATATAGGCCACATCCGGCTTGGGAGCTTGCCGCAACGCCCGCAAATCATCCGCAATACGCTCCAGACGGGCCAGATTCGCCTTTTTTCGGGCTCGCTCCTCCAAGAGTTCATCGATGAACGGCTGAGGAGCAGGAATTTCTGTCGGCAACAACGTAGGGGGCAAGGTCGTCGTCTCCGGTTCGGCCGCGACGGCCTGACCGCCCGGGGCCAGCCCGCTCAACCAGACCCCTGCCACCACGCAAGCCATGACCAACAATTTCTTCATACCAGAACCTCCTGATGCAACTTATTTCCGGTGCGTTCCAAATGCTTATCCGGTTGGTACATCCCTTGGGGGATCGTCGCCCGGTATGACAAAAGTCGGGCCCCTTTTGTGACGGACCGCGCTCTGTTCAGATCTGGGCGATGGAGCGAGGCCCCATCCAGGGTCCATGGTCCACCTGGCTCTCCGACCTTCCTTGACGCTGCGAGGGAGATGAGGCACAATGGAAGCGCTTCTCTGGAAGATCGTATAAGAGACCACCAGCAAGGAAGGAGCCAGCATGAGATACGTGAAGGCGGATGCCGCCAAGTGCGAAGGCGTCCGGGCCTGCGAGAAGATCTGCGCCCAGACGTTCTTCAAGAGCGAAGATCCCAACCTGTCGGCGATCCGGGTGACCAAGAAGGGATCGGCCTACGAGATCAACGTCTGCAACCAGTGCGGCCAGTGCATCGCCGTCTGCCCGGTCAAGGCCCTGTCACGCAACCAGGCCGGCATCGTCATGGTCGACAAGAAGACCTGCGTCGGCTGCTTCATGTGCATCGGGTTCTGCCCGACCCTGTCGATGCGCCGCGCCCCCGGCCAGCGCGAGCCGTTCAAGTGCGTGTCCTGCGGCCAGTGCGTGAAGAAGTGCCCCAAGGGGGCTCTGCAGATGGTCGAAGCCGACCACGCCGGCCTGCCGGCCTGACCGTTCGCCAAGGAGAACACCGACATGTCGCACGATTACACCAAGCGCACCGCCTATCACGAGAAGGTCGCCGAGCTGCGGAAGGCCCACAAGGTCTTGAAAGAATGGTCCTTCACGCCCAGCCTGCCCGAACGCGGCTACACCAACCGCACCCTGTTCGTGAACCTGACCACCCTCGAGATCAAGGAAAAGCCGGTCACCGAGCAGATGAAGGATCTGTTCGTGGGCGGCCGCGGCTTCGGCCTATGGTACCTGTGGCAGGCCATCAAACCCACCACGAAATGGAATGACCCCGAAAACGAGATCATCATCAGCCCCGGGCCGCTGGGCGGCAACACCCAGTATCCCGGCTCGGGCAAGTCGCTGGTGGTGTCGCTCTCGCCGACCACCGGCATTCCCATCGATTCGAACGTCGGCGGCTATTTCGGGCCCCTGATGAAGTTCAGCGGCTTCGATGCCCTCGAGATCACCGGCAAGGCCAGGAACGACGTCATCATCGTCATCGATGGCCAGATCGGCAAGGTCTACATCGAAGAAGCGCCGCAAGAAGACGTCAACAGCCACGCCGCCGCCGAACAGTTCACCCACATGTATGCCAAGGACCACGACGACCTGCGCAACGTCTCGGTGGTCGCCTCGGGGCGCGGCGCCGAACACGCCCTGATCGGCTGCCTCAACTTCAGCTGGTTCGACGTGCGCCGGCAGGCCACCCGCCTCAAGCAGGCCGGCCGCGGCGGCATCGGCACCGTCTTCCGCGACAAGAAGCTGAAGGCCCTCGTCGTGCACGCCCCGCCCGTCAAGGGCGACATGAACCGGCCCGCCGATTTCGACAAGGTCGCCAAGGTCGGCATCAAGATGCACAAAGAGCTGGCCGACTTCGACCTCAAGCAGTGCAACATGCGCCGCCAGGGCACGGCCCATCTGGTCGAGATCATGGACAACTACGATCTGCTGCCCGTCCACAACTTCCAGTACGGCAATCACCCCGATACCAAGAAGATCGCCTCCTGGATCTGGGACAAGCGCTTCACCCAGGGCATCCCCGACGGCTGCTGGTACGGCTGCTCGATGCAGTGCAGCAAAGGGGCCGACGGCCATGTCGTCAAGACCGGCCCCTATAAGGGCCATATCGTCACGGTCGATGGCCCCGAGTACGAGACCGCGGCCGGCTGCGCCGCCAATTGCGGCATTTTCGATCCCGACTGGCTGCTCGAAGCCAATTTCTATTGCGACACCTACGGCATCGATACCATCAGCTTCGGCACCGCCTGCGCCTTCGTCATGGAATGCTACCAGCGCGGCATCCTGAATAAAGAGCGTACCGGCGGCCTCGAACTGACCTGGGGCAACGCCGAGGCCCAGCTCGAGCTGCTGCATCAGATGGCCCGCGGCGAAGGGTTCGGCGTGATCGTCGGCCAGGGAGTGGCCCGCATGAAGCAGATCTTCATCGAGAAGAAATACGGCGACCCGCAGCTGATCAAAGACATCGGCATGGAAGTGAAGGGCCTCGAATACAGCCAGTACCAATCGAAGGAATCGCTGGCCCAGCAGGGCGGCTACGCCCTCACCAACAAAGGCCCGCAGCACGACGAAGCCTGGCTGATCTTCATGGACATGGTCAACAACCAGATCCCCTCCTTCGAAGACAAGGCCGAGGCGTTGTACTACTTCCCGCTGTTCCGCACCTGGTTCGGCCTCAATGGCTTCTGCAAGCTGCCCTGGAACGACATCGAGCCGCCCGACAACCACAAATACCCGCCGCTCGAAGCCGCCAAAGTGCCCGAGCACGTCCAGAACTACTGCGATGTCTTCACCGGCATCACCGGTCGCCCCCTCACCAAAGAAGGGCTGATCGCCATGTCCGAGACGGTCTACCAGTTCCAGCGCGTGTTCAATATCCGCATGGGGAAAGGCCGCCGCGAGCATGACCTGCCGCCTTATCGCTCGGTGGGCCCGGTCACCCGGGAAGAATACGAATCGCGCCAGGAGCGCTACGACAAGCAGTTGAAGGAATGGATGGGCATCGATCCGGCCACCAAGACGATCGACGAGAAGATCGCCCTGCACCGCAAGTACCGGGAAGACCGCTACCAGAAGCTGATGGATGCCGTCTACAAGCGCCGCGGCTGGACGGCTGACGGCGTGCCGACGCTGGAGACCCTCAAGCGATGCCGCATCGACCTGCCCGAAGTGGTCGAAGTGGTCAAGCCGTACCTGAAGTGACCCGCGGTCGGCCGCTTCCTAGGGCGGCAGCGGCACCGGCAACCGGTGCCGCTGCCGCCCTGGCGCTGGCCATGTCCGAGCCGCCAGCGAAGAACGGTCGGGCCACGCGCCATCGCCCGGCCGCAGCCGTGCCGCGCCACACTTTTGAGGCCACCTCCCTGTGAACATCTTCGTCAACGAACGTCCAGTCACCGTCGAGGCCGACGCTACCGTCGCACTCGTCGCCACTCTCTGCAAGCCCGACGCCGACATCTTCCTCTGCAACGGCGCCCCGGTCCCCACCACGACCCGGCTGCAGGAAGGGGATCGGCTCGTGCTGATCCGGCGGGGCGAGATCCCCACCCCCGAAGAACTCGACGTGCTGATGGCGGCTCGCCACACCCCGGGCGTCCATGCCCGCTTGAAGCGGGCCACCGTCGGCATCGCCGGGTGCGGCGGCCTGGGGTCGACCGTGGCGGTGGCCCTGGCCCGGGTCGGCATCGGCACCTTGATCCTGGCCGATTTCGACGTCGTGGAGCCCAGCAACCTCAACCGCCAGCAGTTCTTCGTCGACCAGATCGGGCAGCGCAAGGTCGAAGCGCTGGCCGCCACGCTGGCCCGCATCAATCCCGCGGTGCGGGTCGTTCCCCACGCCGTGCGGGTCGTTCCTGACAACGTGGCGGCGCTGTTCGGCCCGGTCGATGTGCTGGTCGAGGCCTTCGACCGGGCCGACCAGAAAGCCATGCTGTTCGAGACCGTCCAGCGCGAGTTCCCCGACAAACCCCTGGTCATGGGTCTGGGCATGGCCGGCTGGGGCCGCAACGACCTGCTCGGGGTCCGCCGGAGCGGCTCGCTCTCCATCTGCGGGGACGACCTCGCCGAAGCCGGTCCCCATGCCGGCTTGATGGCGCCGCGCGTCGGCGTCGTCGCTCACCTGCAGGCCAATCAGGTGATGGAGATCCTGCTTGGCCCCGACCCTCACATCGCCCGCCTGGAACAGGCAAGGAGGTAGCCCGACATGCTCAAGGTCAATGGGCAGCAGATCGCCTACCATGATGGCATGACCGTCACCGACGTCATCCGTGCCATGAAATTCAATTTCCCGTTGCTGATCGTCAAAGTCGACGGCGTCTACGTGCCGCGCGACGAGTACAGCAACCGCCAGGTCCCCGACGGCAGCGAAGTGGAGATCATCCACCTGATCAGCGGTGGCTGATCGGCCGGCCGCCGCTGCCCCTCACCCCCCAGCACCCCCGAACCGGGGCGTTCCGGCAAGCGATGGGGCCGGTCCAGCCCTGTTCGTCGACGGGAGGAACGACCGCCGGTCATGCCTCGTCCCCACCGGCGCCTCCCGCTCGCGATCGCCCAAAGCGCCCCTTCTCGTTCTGCCCATCGTCCTGCCCATCGTTCGCTCTTCCCCCGGCCATCTCTCGCTCCGTCCCCCTCGGGCCTGTTCTCCAGCCGGCGGTTGACGGCTGTTCCGCCCCACGAAAGGAGTCCTCTCCATGGCTATTCGTCCGGCTGTTCGTCCTCGCCCGCGTGAACGCGTCGTCGATCTGCTGGAAGCCCTCATCGCCGTGCCTTCCCCCTCCGGGTTCGCCCACGACGCCATCGCCCACGTCCAAAAGGTAGCGCAGGCGGCGGGGTTGCAGGCGCAGGTCACCAACAAGGGCGGCCTCGTCGTGGGCAACCATCCCCGGCCTCGGCTCGTCGTCAGCGGTCACGTCGACACCCTGGGCGCCATGGTCAGCGGCATCAACGCCGACGGCCATCTCGCCTTCACCAAGATCGGTGGGCCGCTGCTGCCCTCGTTCGAGGGCAACCACGTCACCATCGTCACCGGCGGCGGCCAGCGCTACACCGGCACGCTGATCCTGCAGAATCCGGCGGCGCACGTCAACAAAGAAGCGGGCACGCTCGAACGCAAGCCCGAGAATATGTACATCCGGCTCGATTGCGAGGTGAGCGCCAAGAAGGACACCGAAGCGCTGGGCATCGCCATCGGCGATTTCGTACTGTTCGACCCCGGCTTCCGCTACACCGAGACCGGCTTCGTCAAATCGCATTTCCTCGACGACAAGGCGGGCTGCGCCGTCATGATGGATGGCTTCCTGCGGCTGGGCGCCGCTCGCCTGAAAAAACTGCCGGTCTGCTTCTTCTTCTCGAACTACGAGGAGGTCGGGCACGGGGCCGCCGCCGGCTTCCCGGACAGCGCCCTCGAGATGCTGGTGATCGACATGGGCGTGGTCGGCCGCCAGGTCGCCGGCGATGAATTCTCGGTGTCGATCTGCGTCAAGGATTCCTCCGGCCCTTACGACTACGGCATCCGCCAGACTCTGACCCGGCTGGCCCGAGAACGCCGGCTGCCCTACAAGCTCGACGTCTTCCCCTTCTACGGCTCGGACGGCTCGGCGGCGCTCGTCGCCGGTCATAACATCCGGGTCGGCTTGATCGGCCCCGGCGTCTCGGCCTCGCACGGCAGCGAACGCACCCATGTCAAAGGCCTGCTGGCCACCCGCGACCTCATGCTCGCCTATATCGAGGAAACCCTTGGCTGAGTCGACCTGCCGGCCCGGTCAGCCCTCTGCCGACCACCTCGCCTCCCTGCTCGAAGCCTCTCCCGCCCTGTTCTGGCAGAGCGATCGCGGTGGACGCTTGACCTGGCTCAATCCAGCCTGGAGCGGCCTGCTCGGCCTGCCCCTCGCCGACCTGCTGGGACGACCGCTCGCCGACCTCGCCAGGCCGTCCGAAGCCCCCATGATCCGGGCCGCCTTCGATGGCCTGGCCCACGACGGGACGGCCCTCCCGTTCGCCGCCACCCTCACTGGAAGCGACGGGTGGCCTCGCTACCTGGTCTTCCACCCCCAACCCTGCCGGGATGCCGACGGTCGCCTGCTGGGCGCCCAGGGCACTGCCTTCGACCGGACCGACATCCATCAGGCCGAAGTGGTCAATCAGGTCCATCGCGAGATCGTCCGCAGTCTGTCCGAAGCAACCTCCATCCCCGAAGGCGCCGAACGCGTCCTGCAAGCCGTCCTGCAGCTGGACTGCCTCGACTGCGGCGGGGTCTATTGCGCCGATCCCACCGATGGCTCGCTGTCTCTCGTCGCCCATCGGGGCCTGTCCAGCGGGTTCGTCCAGGCGGTCTCCTATTACCCCGCCGAGGCCGAGCGCGTCCGGATGGTACGCACCGGCGAGTTCCGGTTCGGCACGTTCGCTGGCATCCATCCGCATGCGCCGCCCGCAATCCTGGCCGAGGGATTGCGGGCGACCGCCATCCTTCCGATCATGGATCAGACCGATCTGATCGCCGTCTTCAATCTCGGGTCCCACGTCTACGACGCCATCCCTCCCGCCACCCAGCAGGCGCTCCAGACCATCGCCCTGCAGATCAGAGGATTGCTTCTCCGCCTGCGCACCGATGAGGCGCTTCGTGAAAGCGAAGAGATCTTTCGCCAGTTCATGCAGCACAGTCCCATCTACGTCTTCTTCAAGGATGACCAGGCCCGGCCCATCCGCCTGAGCAGCAATTATGCCACCATGTTGGGGCGACCGCTCGAGGAGATCCTCGGCCGGCGCATGCATGAACTCTTCCCCCCCGATCTGGCTGCCAGCATGGAGGCCGACGATCTCCGGGTCATGGCCGAGGGGAAACCGTTCTCCGTGATCGAAGAGTTCGGCGGTCGCTGGTATTCCACCGTCAAATTCCCGATCGACCTGCAGGGGCGACCCCGCTTCCTGGCCGGCTATACCATCGATATCACCGACCGCAAACTGGCCGAAGAGGCCGTGGCGGCCGAGAAGGAACGGCTGGCGGTGACCCTGCGCAGCATCGGCGACGGCGTCATCACCACCGATACCCACGGCCGGGTCGACCTGCTCAACCGAGTGGCCGAGAAACTGACCGGCTGGACCCAGGAGGAAGCCCAGGGACAGCCCTTGTCCGAAGTCTTCCGGATCGTGCACGCCCTGACTCGCCAGCCTCGCCCCAGTCCATTCGACCAGATCCTGGCCGCCGGCGGCACCATCGAGCTGGAAGGCCAGACCCTCCTGCTCGCCCGCGATGGCTCGGAGCGCCCGGTGGCCGATAGCGGCGCCCCCATCAAAGACCGCCATGACAACGTCATCGGCGTCGTCCTGGTCTTTCGCGACATGACGCAAGAGCAGAGGATGCTGGACAACCTGCGCCGGATCGACAAGCTCGATTCGCTGGGGGTCCTGGCCGGCGGCATCGCCCACGACTTCAACAACCTGTTGTGCGGCATCCTCGGCCATGTCGACCTCGCCCGCCTGCTCAGCCGCAGTCATCCCGAGATCACTCACCACCTCGAAGCCGCCATCAGCGTCTTCCACCGCGCCCGGGATCTCACCCAGCAGCTGTTGACCTTCTCCAAAGGCGGCGCCCCGCGCCGACACACCGGGCGTCTGGACACGGTGATCACCCAATGCGTCGCGTTCGCCCTGTCGGGCTCGACCATCCGCTGCCAGCCCGTCATCGCCCCCGACCTCTGGCTGTGCGATTTCGACGAGAACCAGATCGGGCAGGTGATCGACAATCTCATCATCAACGCCTTGCAAGCCATGCCTCAAGGTGGGCGCCTGGCCGTCAGCGCCCGCAACCATTCCCTGGTGGAAGGGGAAATCCCTTCCCTGCCCGCGGGCCGCTACGTCGAGGTGATCGTCAGCGACAGCGGGGTGGGCATTCCGCCCGAGCTGCTCGGTCGCATCTTCGATCCGTTCTTCACCACCAAGCAGAAAGGCAACGGGCTCGGGCTCTCCATCTGCCATTCCATCATGCGCAAGCATGACGGCTTCATCACGGTGGAATCGGTGCTCGGCCAGGGAACGACCTTCCATCTCTATTTTCCTGCCTCTCAACAGGCAATGCCGCGGGACACGACCGCTCCCCCCCTGCCCCATCGCGGCACTGGACGCATTCTCATCATGGATGATGAGGAGTGCATTCGCCACGTCATGCGGTGCATGCTCAGCACCATGGGGTATACCGTGGTCGAAGCCCGTCACGGCCAGGAAGCGCTCGACCTGTTCGCGGCGGCGAAAGAAAGCGGCGAGCCCTTCCGGGCGGCGTTCTTCGACCTGACCATCCCCGGCGGCATGGGCGGACGCGAAACCATCGTCGCCGTGCGTCGGACTCACCCCAACCTGCCGATCTTCGCCTCCAGCGGGTATTCCGATGATCCTGCCATGGCTCATCCCCAGGAGTTCGGCTTTACCGACAGCATCGGGAAACCGTACCGGCTCGCCGATCTGGCCGACCTTCTCCGCCGCCATCTGAAGGTATGCCCGACCTGACTTGCCATCAGCTCGGGTGGAAGTCGGTCGCCCCCTTGGTCTGACGGCGGACAGGGGTCGTTCACCCTCAGAGCCTGCCGGTCACCACCGCGACCTGGCCAGGGATCATGCTTTGGACGACAAGCGCGGCGACCTGCAGCGGCTGAGATGCTCTGCGAGCACCACCCTTGCCCACGGCAGGCAGGCAGGCAAGCCGCCAGCTGGGTACGACAGCGCGGGCTGAGCGAAAGCCCCCTCCCGGTCCTCGAGGGGGGAACCCCGCTCGCGCTGATCAGCGGGCCTTCAGGCAGGACGACCGCAGGCGTCGGGGAACGACCGGCTCACTCGGTACCGGGCAGGGGGGTGACTTTGCCTCCCGTGAAGGTCAGGACTTCGGTCACTGGCTTCACCTGGTTGGTGGCCATGTCTTCCTCGAGGCGGTGGATCAGCAGCTCGGGGCGACCATCGCCGGTGCGATCGGCGAATTCGGCCCGCCCGCCCTTGACGGCTTCTTCTTCATGCAGGATGGCGACCTTGCCGTCGACCACGCTCAGCAGGACCAGATCGACGAACCCTCCGGCCCCGCCCGTATCGAGGACCAGCACCACGTCATGGGCGGTCGGCGAGGTGAACGACCCGATCACGGCGTCGATCAATCGCCGCCCCTCCGTCTTCAAGATCGTGGTGCGGTTCTGGCCCGCCTCGAGCACGATCTCGTCGAAATGGCCGATGGTTCCGGCTTCCGGTTTGCCTTCGACCAGCGACAGCCGGCCCACCGGCCCCAGATCGACCTGGAATGTGGCCAGTTTGTCACGGGGAGCCACCAAGGGCGCTTCATCGGCTGACATCAGTCGTTCGGCCGCTCGGGCCAGGGGGGCTCCCAGGAACATCAGACTTACCACCAGAACGAGAACAGGAACGGATTTCATGGCAGAGGTCTCCGGCGATCAGCGCAAACCATGCGAAGTGGCGTAGAATTCCCGGGCGGCGAAGGCATCGACGTTGGCCAGCCTGACGCCGAACATTTTCGACACCAATTGTTTCTCGGTGTCGGTCAGTTGCAGCCCCAGGCACATCTTGAGCTTGAGCCCATAGCCGATCGGTTCGCGCGCCTTGCCCATCTTTAGTTGATCCCAGGGTTTCTTCAGGAGTTTGGAATACATGCCGGCATTGTAAGCAACGACCGCTTTGATCAATTTTTCTTCCCCGGTGGCTTCTTTGACCGCCGGCACCTGGAAGATCTGGTTGAGGAGGAGGATCCCTCCCTTCAGGTTATCGGCAGGATCCTGGGGGTTGACGCCCAGCGATCTGGCGGTCGCCGGCATCAACTGGGCGAACCCCATCGCTCCCACGCAACTGCGCAGCAGGACCCCATTGGAGAGCTTATGCACCCCATTGCTTTCGATCCAGATGATGGCTTTGAAGAAATCGGTGACGGTGATCAACTCCCCGTATTTGTTCCGGATGACGGGGAAATTCCAGTCCGCGGCTTTGCTCAGGGCCTTGTCGAACCATTCCGGGAAGTCTTTGGAACCGGCCGTCACGCCTTTCTTGCCGGGCGATGGCGGCGGATCATTGGCCGGCGGCTTGGTGGCATCGGACTCTCCCTCGTCCTGGTCGGGCGGTTCGTCTGGCGGCACCGGTTCGAAGAGTTCCCCATCCTGCCGGGTACCCCTCTGACCAGGAGTCAACTGGTCATCGATGAACGGAGAACCCCCTGCGACCTCGCCTGGATTCAGCAGCACCAAGGCCACGACCGTCAGAATGCCTACGAGGATGATGCGCATGTTCCTGCCTCCAGATTGGTGGTTCTCTATAGATTACCGCCCAGAGCGGACAAAGTTTTCCCTTCCAAAGATACCACGGATTCCCCCCGCTGGGGAACGGAGCTTGGGTGACCGGAAGCCCTTCCCCGGGCCTTCGCAGCCGATCCCATGGCCCCCGCCGAAGGTCCCGAAGCAACCACCCCGCCCATTGGCGCGGGCGGGGCAGCGAGAAACGAGGGAGAAGCCAGTCGCGTGGGCCTCTATCTGGCCTGATTCTTGAGCGCGTTGTACTGGTCGGACAGGATCTTCAGCTCCCCGAACACCTTCTTGGCTTCTTCGGTCTTGCCCGCCTCGACCAGGCGGTTGTACTGCAGATAGGTCTCATAGTATTGGCGCTCGACCTGCTGCAGATTGCCCGAAATCGGCTTGGCATCGCCGACCGGGGTCAGGCCGGTGCCGACCTGCCCGCCAGTGAAGATGCCCAATCCGGAGCTTTCCCCGATGGTGATGCCACTCTTGGGCGTCTCGGGGGTGAAATTCTTGCCACGATTGATGAGCTGGATATTGTTGAGGTTGCCCCCCTTCACCGCGCCAGCGATCCATTTGGCCACCTTGCCGCCCAGGATCCCGCCGACGATGCCTCCGATGATGGGCCCGAGAATGGGAATCGGCGCGCCCAGGGCCATGCCGATGGTAGAGCCGATCGAAGAGCCGACCAGTTCGACCTTGTCGATGGACTTCCAGGCTCTGGCCAGCGAGAATTGACCACGCTTGAGGTCGCCCGCCAGCGACGAACCCATCTGGCCACCGGCCGAACCGAGCATGACCGGCAGCAGCGACCCGGCGATGGCCCCGATCGGGCCGGGCAGGAAGGTTTTGACCAGGGTGCCGACGAACTGCCCACCGGCCGCGCCGAGCGCCGAACCGACCACGCTGCCCGCGAACTCGGCCGAGGCGACCGCTTTGACCGCTTTGCCGAGCGAGGGCTTCTCGCCGCGGATCATGTCCATGGCGAGATTGGTTCCCACCGCCACCGTGGTGGTAATGGCCAGGTTGGTGAAGGAGAAGCTGTTCTTCAAGGACGTCTTGGCGGCCTGGGCGCCTTCGTTGACGCCCTTGGCCAGCTTGCCGGCGAAGGTGTCGGCGTATTGCACCTCGGCGAGCGGGGCGCCCATGGCGCCTTCCTGGTCTTTGCGGGGAGCCTTGGCCTCATCGGCCGATTTCTGCTTCAACAGGCCGACCTTCTGGGCCAAAGCCACCAATTTGGCCTTGATAAGATTGATGATGGTGGCCAGCCTGGCCTTGATCGCCTCGATGATGCTCTTCAGCTTGCTGACCGCCAGGTCGCCCTTTCCCCCCAGGGGCAGCTTGCCGGCTTCGACCCCCAGCTGGGCCAGGCCCACGCCCAGTTCGCCCTCGAACGTGGTGTCGGGCGTGATGCCATGCGCGGCATTCCAGTCATTGACCTGCCCTTTGTAGGTTTCGACTCCCATCTGGATCATGTCTTTGGTATTGCCGACGATCGCCCTGATGCGTTCGGCAATCGACATGGTCTCCATGTTGCTGGGAGCCAGCCGCTGGTAGAGCGGGGCAGCCACATTCTGAATCTGTTGCAGGGAGTTCTCGAGAGTGCTGATGTTGCCGTTGAGCAGGCTGACCGTCGGGTTGTTGGCGAACAGGCTCGCCGCATCGATCGGCTGCGTCGGCGCCACCGGAGTCACCGCCTGGGCATACGCACCCAGCGTCGAGAACAGGAAGAAGAGGGCTGTCACCAGAGACGTCAACCGGAGCTGAGCTCGAGCACGGAACATATGGCTACCTCCGATGGGTGGTCTGAAGCCGATCCCGGCAGGCATGCGGTACAATATATTCCAATTATAGGCACCGACTGGAAAAGCGTCAATGACGCGTTCTGCCTCCTGACGATCGCTCGGACCGCCCTGCTGCAGGCTTCTCAGGTAGCGTGAGGAGCGTCTGGCTCGCCTCTCGGGGATTCCCCTCTTCGAGCGATTTCTGGAACCCGCAGGATGCGGGATGGTCAAACACGAAGAGGGGGAACACCGGGGTATCTTCCTGGCAAGATTTTTGCTACCTTCAATAAGTGAACCTAATTAGTGAAATTGTTTGATCGGAGGAAACCATGACCAACGCCATCAAAGCCTATGCCTTGCTGGCTCTGTTGATCGGATTGACCTTGTTCGTCGGGGAACAGCTCGGCGGTCGCGATGGGTTGATGATCGCTCTGGTCCTGTCCTTCGGCATGTCCTTCATCAGCTATTGGTTCTCGGATGCGATCGTCCTGAGCATGTATGGCGCCCGCCGGGTCCATCCGGACCAGTATCCGACCCTATACGCCATCGTCCGCGATCTGGCGGCGCGGGCGGGCATTCCCACGCCGGCCATCTACATCATTCCCTCGAGTTCTCCCAATGCGTTCGCCACCGGGCGCGGACCGTCGCACGCCGCCGTCGCGGTGACCGAGGGCATCGTCGCGCTGCTGACGCCTGAGGAGCTGAGCGGCGTCCTCGCCCACGAGATCGCCCACATCGCCAATTACGACGTGCTGCTCTCGACCATCGTCGCCGTGCTGGCCGGTTCGTTGTCCTACCTGTCCCGCATGGTGATGTGGGGCGGCCTGGGGCGCAGCCGCAGCGATGACGAGCGGGGCAACCCGCTGCTGGGTCTGCTGATGGTCATCCTGGCGCCGTTCGTCGCGCTGCTGATCCAGATGGCCATCTCCCGCAGCCGGGAATACCTGGCCGACGAGACCGGCGCGCGCTTCTGCGGCCATCCTGAATGGCTGGCCAGCGCCTTGTACAAGCTCCAGCAGGCGATCGCCGTCCGGCCGATGATGGGGGCCGAGCCGGCCACGTCCCACCTGTTCATCGCCAACCCGTTCAGCGGAGGCGCCCTGGTCACCCTGTTCTCGACCCACCCGCCGATGGCCGACCGCATCAACCGGCTGCTGGCCATGGCCAACGGGCGATGAGCCCCGCCATGCCGGGCACGCCTTCCGGGTCGGGCCCCTCCGCCAGCACCTGTCCGCACGGCTTCCGGATCTGCCGGGAGGCGATGCTCCATCTGGCCAATGGCCGGTTCGATGTCGAAGTCCGCGCCGAGCCTTCCTGCGAGGTCTGTACCCGCCTCGAAACCATCCGGCAAGTCGGGGAAGCCCTGCGCAACCGGGCCGAAGCCACCGCCGACCTGTTGCGACTGACCGCCCGCCTGACCGCCAACACCACGCTCGAGGAGGTGCTGAACAACGTCTACGAGGGGTTTCGTCGCCACATCCCCTATGACCGGATCGGCGTGGCCCTCCTGTCGGATGACGGTCAGGAAGTGCGCAGCATCTGGGCCCGCTCCGAAGCGCCCCAGATCCGTTTGGGGCCGGGCTATAAGGCCCGACTCGCCGGCAGCAGCCTGCAAGCCATCCTCGAGACCGGCCACCTGCGCATCCTGAACGACCTGCCCGGCTATCTCGCCGCCCACCCCGGCTCCCATTCGACCCGCCTGATCGTCGAAGAGGGCATGCAATCGAGCCTGACCTGCCCCTTGCGAGCCGGTGGTCGCCCCATCGGCTTCTTGTTCTTCTCCAGTCTGCAGCCGGCCACCTACCGCAGCATCCACCAGGAAGTCTTCACCCAGGTGACCGACAACCTCTCGATCATCGTCGAACGCACGCTCGCCTATCAACGACTGGTCGAGTTGAACAACCTGAAGAACAAGTTCCTCGGCATCGCGGCGCACGACCTGCGCAATCCGCTGGCCTTGCTCGTCAGCTTTATCGAATTGTTGACAGATCCCGCCGTGGGAGGCGACCCAGCTCAACGCGCCCGCCTTCTCGACCGCATGCAAGCGACCACCACGCGCATGCTGACCCTGGTCAACGACCTGCTCGACCTCAGCGCCATCGAGTCGGGGCAGATCCGCATCGAACCCGAGCCGATCGATGTCCGTCGCCTGCTGGAGGAGACGTTCGAGCACCACCGCCTGCTGGCCGCCCGTAAGGAGATCGGGCTGGTCCTGGAAGCGCCCCCGACGCTGCCGTCTCTGGTGGCTGATCCGCGGCGTCTATCCCAGGTGCTCGACAATCTCCTGTCGAACGCCGTGAAATTCTCTCCCCGCGGGACGACGGTCACCCTGGGCGCCCAGCCCGAGCACGATTTCCTGCATATCTGGGTGACCGACCAGGGCAGGGGCATCCCGACCGCCGACCTGCCCAAGCTGTTCACCGAGTTCGGCCGCACCAGCGTCAAGCCCACCGAAGGCGAGAAGAGCACCGGGCTCGGCCTGGCCATCGTCAAGAAGATCGTCGAACGGCACGGCGGAAAAGTCGCCGTGACCAGCCAGGAGGGGAAAGGCTCGACGTTCTCGGTCCGTTTGCCCCTGGCTGGCCCCTCGACCCCCTGATCGTTCGCCCAGGCCCGGCCCTCCCCGCTGGCCCAGCCGCGCGGCGAGTCCTCCGCCAGCCTGCCCAGAGGGCCGTCGTCGAGCCTGGCTCCCAACACGGAGGGGACACCACCGCTCGACCGTCGTTCCGACGCATCACCGCCTTTCCCCAGGGGTCCATTCGGACTGAAATCCAGCCGCGGTCTCGCCCGTTTGCATTTTCCCCGGGGGAATCCTATAGTTGGCACGGGAAACCCGTTCCCCCCCTGGAGGAAGATGCCATGTCACATCCGAAGCTCGTTCCGACCCGCCAGATGGTCGCTCTGCTAGCCACGGCGCTGGTGGTCGTCGCCTCCGGCTGGTGGTCCGCCCCCGCCGAAGCCGCTCGCCCGAAGAAAGCCTTGCTGGTCGGCATCGGCAACTACCCTCACCCGCCCTCCCGCTTGCTCGGCCCCGTGGCCGATTGCCGGGCCATCCAGACCATCCTGCGGTCCGACCGGTTCGGCTTCAAGCCCGAAGACATCCGCACCCTGTTCGACGAGCAGGCGACCTACGAGAACATCCTGCGCGGCATCGCCGAACATCTGATCCGGGGAACCGGGCCGGGCGATCTGGCCGTGTTCTACTACAGCGGCCACGGCACCTACATCACCGACACCAACCAGGATGAGCCTGACGGCCGTGACGAAGCCCTGTGCCCCTATGACCTCCAACCGACCGGCGAGAACTACCTGATCGACGACCTGCTGCGCCGGTATTTCCGGTTGCTGCACGACCGGGAACTGGTGGTGATCCTCGATTGCTGCCACTCGGGCTCGACCCATCGCGCCCTCGGGGGGCCGCAGGGCACCCCGAAATACCTGCGGGCCGCGCTGCCCAACCCGGCCATTCCCCGCAACCAGGCTGAGCAGTTCGGACCACGGCGGTTCGGCCTCCGCGAGGAGGACGGCCGGGACAGCAACCCCCGCCAGATCTATTTCGGGGCCTCCCGCGACATCGAAACGGCGCTGGAGGTGGACATGGGCTCTCCCCCCACGCGCCGCGGCGTCTTCACGACGGCCCTCGAAGCTGGTCTGGCCGGCCCCGCCGATCAGGATGGCGACCAGATCATCACCTACGGAGAACTTTTCCGGTTCGTTCGTGACCACATCAGTCGCGGCGGGTTCGCCCAGATCCCGCAGTGCGATCCGTCGCCCGAGGGCCCAACGGTGCCCATTCTGAACCAGCCCTTCCTAGGTCATACCACTGCGGCGGCGGGTGGCGGCGCCTCTTCGGCGGCACCGCCGCCCCCGGCCGTCGAGCCGGCCGCACCGGCGGTCAGGCCGGTCAACGCCGAGATCCTGTCGGTCGAAATCGAGGGGATCCAGACCGAGGCCGCGCGGGAAGCCTTCGCGCGGCTGCCGTTCGTGCGGCTGGCCAACCCTGTCGCCGTCCCCGACGTGACCATCCAGATCCGAAAAGACGGCCCCGACCTGCAAGGCAAAGTGCTCGACAGCTCACGCCTGGTCATCGAGACGGCGACCGCCCCCGCCATGGCAGGCCTGGTCGCCAGACTGGGGCCGACCCTGGAAGCTCGCTTCCTGCAGAAGAAGCTCGCTCATCTGACCGTGCCCGCCTCTGATTTCAAAGCCTCTCTCCGCCTCCTCAATGCCTCCACCCCGGTCCGGAAAGGGGAGAAAGTCCAGTTCGAGTTCACGGTCAGCCATGATTGCCATGTCTACCTGGTCGATATCCAGCCGGACGGCACGGTCAATCTGCTGTTCCCCAACCCCTTCCAGAAAGACAATTTCGTCAAGGCGGGCACGCACCGCCTGCCCGCCCCCGGCGCCCGGTACCACTTCAAAGTCGGCGGCCCGTTCGGTCGCGAGCTGGTGAAACTGATCGCCGCCAGCGATGCCGAGGCGGCCCGTCGGCTCGGTCTGCCGGTGCCTGACACCGGGTTCGTGTCGAAGGCCGGCGACCCTGGCGCTCCCCGGAGCGCGGCCCGCGATCTGGTGTTCGAGGTGGTCGAGCAGGTCGGCGAGGTCGCCAGCGGACCACAGCACCCCCTCGCCCTCGCCGAGGTCATCTACCAGACCCAACCGTAGCCCAGGAGGTCAGGCTCATGCCGCCCATCATCATCGACTTCCCTGCCCATCGCTCGCTGGTGTCAAGGCTTGTCCTGTTCCTGGTCCTGACCGTGGCCTGGCCTGTCCAGCCAAGCCTGGCCGCCGATCCCGCTCGATCGCAGGCCCTGGTCGAACAGGGGCTGGCGGCCGCCACGATCGATGAGAAGCTGGCGCTTTTCCAGCAGGCCGTCGAGGCCGACCCAACCAATGTCCAGGCGCTCAACAACCTGGGCTCGATGTACCAGGAGAAAGGCGATCTGGCGCAGGCCCGTCGCTGGTGCGAAGAAGCGGTGCGGCAGGCCGAACTCCAAGGGAAATCCTATCCCATCGGGTATTTCAGCCTGGGCGACGTCTGCTACGCCCAGAAGCGGTATCAGCGGGCCTGGCAGGCGTATCAGAAAGGCCTGGCCCTGGCTCCCGACGACCAGGAGACGCTGGCCCGGGTCGAAGAGATCCGACGGCAGTTTGCCAGTTATTTCGACTCCCAAGGGAATTTTCTGCTGAAAGATCCGGAGGAGATCACCCGAGGGCTGCAAGCCGGCACCCGCAATATGGTCGTGGGCGAAGAGCCCAGCGTCGATCTGGTGGTGGAATTCGAATATGACAGCGACGAGATCACCGCCGCTTCCGACCAGCAGGTCGAGAATCTGGCCGCGGCGCTGAAAGAGATGCTCGAAGCCAACCCCGACGAGACGATCACGCTGGCGGGGCATACCGATGAGCGCGGCTCGGTCGCCTACAACCTCGATCTGTCCCTGCGGCGAGCCGATTCCGTCAAACGCCGGCTGGTCAAGGGCTACGCCCTCGACCCGAACCGTCTCGCCACCAAAGGATATGGCAAAAGTCGCCCGAAAGTGCCCAAAGCGACGACCGAAGACGACCACCGCCGCAATCGGCGTGTAGAGATCATCCGCGGGGCAGGCCAGCCGTGAGCGGCATGGGCCCTGCCAATTCAAAGGGCCCGGCTTGAGGCACCCCGCATGATTTCATCCCACTTCCATGGTTCCAAGGAGGCACCATTTCATGAGCAAGCGTTCCTACCTGTGGCTGTTTTTCGCCCTCATCGCGGTCTGCGCGTCCGGAACGGCGGCGCGCGCCGACCTCAAGCTGGTCAACACCAGCGCCCCCCGCGACATCCTCCTGGCCGAGCAGCCGGCCGCCGACCCCACCACGCTGGGCGTCTTGAAGGTGGAGGAGATGACCAGGGCCGACTTCCCGATCAAGCTCGCCACGAATCGCGAGGCCGAGGGAGATGTCTTCGCCATCGGCGAAGCCTTGAGTCTGACGTTCACCTCTGAGAAAGATTGCTACCTCACGGTCGTCGACTTCACCCCCGGCGGGAACATGCTGGTCCTGTTCCCCAACAAGTGGGTCGCCGACAATTTCGTCGCCGCCCGCCAGGTGATCAGGATTCCCCAAGAAGGCGCGACCTACACGCTGAAAGTGGGCGGCCCCACGGGGACCGATGTGGTGAAAGCCATCGCCACCAGTCGCAAGGTCGACGTCCTCGATCCCGCCAATCAGCAGTTGGCCGGGCCCTTCGCCGTGATCAAAGACAAGCGAAGCGCCACCCGCGACCTGCTGCTGCTCGACACCGCCGGCGCCGCCTCCCCTGACCAGCCGGCGGCCACCGAAGCGAGCACGGCCTCGCCGCCCGCCGAGCCATTGCAGTGGTCGGCCGCCGCCGTCACCGTGCATGCCACCGGCGCTTCCCCTGACGATGGCGGGTTCGGGGTGATCGCCTCCGATGGCTGGGTCATCAAAGCCTGGACCGATGCCGAGACCGCCAAGATCGGGCAGAAGATCTTCCTCAAATTCCACACCAACCGCCCCTGCCGCCTGGAATCCCTGGTCAACCGCGGCACCAGCGGCCAGGAAAACGTCCTTTTGCCGGCGGGCAGCACTCCCGAGCTGGCCCCGCATACCGTGAATACGCTGCCAGCCGGTTCGGACACCTGGGCGTTCGAGATCTCCGGCCCGGCGGGGCTCGATACCATCGTCGCCAGACTGAAAACCCCCGACGACCGGACCGCCGAAGTCTCTCTCAAGATCAAGGTCACCGAGTGAACGCCCGGTCCTTGGGGGGGAGGCGGCGAAGACCAGGCCGCTTCTTCCCCAGGCCGGCGTTTTCTCGGGGTGCGCGAACCATCGCCCCTTCGCCTTCCGCTGCTGGCCATGGGCGAAGAGGCATCGGCGAGGACCGGAGCCCCGGCGTGGGCGACGTGCGCTCGTCCGCCCTCGTGCGCCGCGCGGGGTTCGCGTGAGGTCAGGCGGGCGAGGTCTCGATCGGTCGAGCGATCGCCACCGGTTCGGCCACGATGGCCCCTGACCGATTCCCCATGGTTCTTTGCGTTCAAGGGGACGGTGGTGTATCATCGGGGCATGAAGCGGGCCATCTTCGCATTGCTGCTGCTGATCAGCCTTCTCCCCCCTTCACCGGTCGCCGCCGGCTGGCGCGACTACCGCAAATGGGAGTACATCAACCCGCAGGACCTCGAGATCCGCATCATTCCTGAGGAACTCGAGGTGATCGCCGGCCAGATCGCCACCTTCACCATCTCGATCCGCAACAAGACCGACAAGCCCGTCCATCTCTCGTTCGACACCGGCCAGCGATTCGATCTGGCCGTCTGGCACAACGAATGGCAGATCTACCGATGGTCGCAGGGCAAGCGCTGGGCCGAAGCTCCGCACAGCATCCCCATCCGGCCGGGGGTCCCGGAAACCTACCAGATCGCCTGGCAGACCGTCGATCGCCTGTCCTGCCCCCTGCCCCAGGATATCTACAAGGTTGTCGGCATCGTGATGACCAAGCCGCGGGCGTTGATGACCAACACCGCTCGCATTCGGCTGGTCCCCCCGAAGCTGGTGCCCGGGCAGGTGGTGAAGGTTCGGCTGATGCAGGCGTTCGAGCTGGATCTCCCGCTGTTTCTCGATCAAAAGCCGGTCGAATGGCACATCGACTATGACTACAACGACAACCGGGTCGATCTGATCGGCGAGCGACGGACCGTCCGCACCGTCACCTACGTGTTCGAAGCCAAGCGCGCCGGCCATGTCATGATGCACCTGTATGCCCGCCCCTTGTACCAGAACCTGGGGCGGGGCGTCGAGCGACGCTCCTACCGGATCGAGGTCGTATCCGGCGGAGAGTGATAGCCAAGGGAGGAATCCGTCCATGCCCACCGCGAAGCACAGCATCGAAGAGTTGATGCTGGAAAAGAAGATCCTCACCGAGGAGCAGCTCGAGAAAGCCAAGAACATCCAGGCCCAGACGCTCGAGCGGCTCGAGGACATCCTGATCCGGCTCGGGTTCCTCAACGAGAAGGACATGCTCGACCTGTGGGCCGAGTTCCTCGACATCGCGGTCATCGACCTGACGAACATCAAGGTCGATGCCAAGGTGCTGTCCCTGATTCCCGAATATCAAGCCAAGCAGTACAAAGTCATTCCCTACAAAAAGTCAGGCAACAAGCTGACCATCGTCATGGCCGATCCGTTCGACATCATGGCCAAGGACATGATCGCCTTCCTGACCCAATGCAAGCTGGAGGTGCTGATCGCGCCCCGCAGCCAGATCGAGCTGGCCATCAAGCAGCTCTACTCCTGGGAAGGCTTCCAGGTGGCCGGCGAGGAAACGCTGCTGAGCGGCCATGACGACGGCACGGAACTGGTGCGACGCACGTCGGAAGAGGGACCGGTCGTCCAGTTCCTCAATGCGATCTTCAAGCAGGCCATTCTGAAGCGGGCTTCCGACATCCACGTCGAGCCGCGGGAAGACATGCTGCTGGTGCGATTCCGCATCGATGGCACCCTGCACGATGCCATGACCGGACCGAAGAGTCTGCTGGCGCCGCTGATCAGCCGCATCAAGATCCTGTCGCACCTCGACATCGCCGAGCGCCGCCTGCCGCAAGACGGGCGACTCAAGGTCAGGATGGAGAACAAGGACATCGATTTCCGCGTCAGCACGGTGCCCAGCCTGCTCGGCGAGAAAGCCGTGCTGCGCATCCTGCAGCGCGAGTCGGCCTTCGATCTCGACAACATCGGCTTCCTGCCCGACGACCTCAATCGCCTGAAGATCGCGCTCGACGAGCCGTATGGGCTGATCCTCGTCACCGGGCCGACCGGGGCGGGCAAGACCACCACCCTGTTCGGCATGCTGAAGTATTTCAACAGCAGCGAGATCAACATCTTCACCATCGAGAACCCGATCGAATATCGCATCGACGGCATCACCCAGGTGCAGACCAACGAGAAGATCGGCCTCGATTTCGCCCAGGGCTTGCGGGCCGCTCTCCGGCAAGATCCTGATATCGTGCTGGTCGGGGAGATCCGCGACCTCGAGACGGCCGATATCGCCTTCCGCGCCTCGTTGACCGGGCACAAAGTGCTGTCGACCCTCCACACCAACAACGCGCCCGCCAGCATCAACCGGCTGATCAACATGGGCGTGCCGGCCTACCTGGTCTGCGCCGCCCTGCGCGTCGTCATCGCGCAGAAACTGCTGCATCGCATCTGCCCCAAATGCCGCACCGAGTACCGCCCCTCGCAGAAGACCCTGCAGCGGCTCAAACTGCCGGCCAGCCGGGTGATGAGCGCCCGCTTCTTCAAAGGGGCCGGGTGCCGGGACTGCAATCAGACCGGCGCCTTCGGCCGGCTCGGAGTCTATGAGACGATGATCATCACCCCGTCGCTCCGCGACGTCATCATGGAGGGCGGCACCGAACTGGCCATCAAACGGGTGGCCCGCCTGGAAGGCATGAAGACCCTGCGCGAGATCGCTGTGCAGAAAGCCTTCGACGGGTTGACCACCCTCGAGGAGGTCCTCTACGTCACCCCGTCCGACGATGAAGGGCCGCATCTCAACGCGCAGGCCCTCGCCCTGGCGGCCCGCCTCGGCAAGATCCCCGCCGCCGGCCCGCTGCCCGTGATGGTGACCGCCGCCCCCACGGCCGCTGGTCCAGAGACGGCGGCGGCCGCTTCGTTGGCGGGGCCGGTCGCCGCCCCGCTCGCCGCCGGCCCGCTCGACCCCAATGATCCGCTGTTGAAGACCATCTTCCGCAGCATCGAAGAGGACTTCCTGTTCTTCGACGATGAGGAACTGGCCCAGCGCCTGCAGATGCCAGCGGCGCAGGTGGTCGAATGCCGGCAGCTGTTGAACCTCGAGCGCACCCGCGACGGCTTCCAGAAGAAGTATGGCCGCTGGCCCGAGCACCTCGGCGAAGAAGAAGTGGCCGAACTGTGGCGCAGCGTCCTCGACAAGCAAGGTCGGCTGCCGGCGTTCCTGTTCGAGCATGAAGAATCGGCGCGTCTGTTCATCCGCGTCATGGTCGGAGAAGGGCTCAAGGCTCTGGCGCGCCAGGGCGTCGTGCCCGACAAGCTGCCCGGCGCGTTCACGCGGGAGTTCTGCGCCCAGTTCGGCCTCGATCAGGCGCTGGAATGGGCCCACGGCAGCCTGTTCACCCTGGTCGATCTGGCCATGCCCGGCCGGTTCCGCCCGTGGCAGTTCGGGGAGACCGAGGCCTGGCTGGCGGCCGGGCCGCTCGAAGAGCGCGCCCGGGAAGCCCTCGACTGGCTGATGACCGTGCGCCTGGGCTGCAGCCGCGGCGACCTGCCGCAACTGCTGACCGCCGAGGTGATCCGCGAAGCCGGCCTCGAGCCCCTGCTGCAGAAGTATGGCAACTCGGTCTACCGCTTCGTCCAGGCCGTCTATCCCGATGTCTTCCAGCCCTGGCAGTTCGCCGATGAGGAAGCCCTCATCTGGTTCCGCGACGACCGGCTCGAGACGGCCAAGGCCGCCACCCGCTGGCTGGTCGAGACCCGCTTGACCCTGCCGGCCGACGAGATCCCGCGCCGCATCAGCCTGCAGGATTTCCATCACTACGGCCTGGCCAAGCTGCTCGACCTGTTCAATCAGAACCTGTACCAGATCTTCGAGAATGCCTACCCCGGCCGGTTCAAACCCTGGGAGTTCGCCGAGATGATCGACCTGTGGCGGGCCCCCAACGCGCTCGAGATGGCCCGGGAAGCCACCCACTGGCTGGTCAAGGAAAAACTGCAATGGGACCTCGCCACCGCCCCCTACCAGCTGACCCGCCGCCATTTCCTCGCGCATGGGCTGGGGTTCATGCTCGGCACCCTGTTCAATCACTCCCCCTTCATGGCCATCGAGAACGCGTTCGAGGCCGTCAAGACCGATGAGATCTTCCAGAAGGGGCTGTTCACCTACTCGCAGGAACTGCGGGAGATCGCGGCCAAATGGACCTCCCTCGCCGAGAAGATCGCCCTCAACCATTTCGGCAAGGCTCGGTTCAAGGTCACCCTGCCCAATCTCAAAGTGGCGCCCATCGTACCCGAGACCGACCGCATGTACTACAACGCCGCCAACCAGATCGAATACGTGCCGCAGATCGTCATCGCAAAACTCAGCGCCTACGACGATTTCGCCGACTTCTCGAACTGGGTTCCCTACTGCGACCGGCTCCTGTACTGGGTACTGAGCGATGATCGGGCCGCCGGCTACATCGGCCCGTCCCATCCCAAGGTCAAGCTGGTCTTCGCCGAATCGCTGGTGGCCGGCCTGCGGTCGAAGGGCATGCACGACGTCGTCGAGAAGATGATCAGCCTCAAGAGCGCCTTCGATCGCCTGCTCGACCGCAAGGCCCCCGCCGGACGCGCCGGCCTGGGCGCCTGACCTCGACCCCGCCGCCCGGAGGCCCGCCCCGCCACATGCTGGTCTGGCAGCGATCCGACCCCGGAACCATCCGCGAAGACAACCAGGATGTCCTGGTCATCCGCGACGATCAGGGGGTCGTGCTGCTCGTCGACGGCCACGGCCCGGCGGGACGCCTGGTGGCCAGCGAGGTGGCCGCCCGCCTCGAACCGGAACTGGTCCGCCTTCCGCTCTACGGCCGTCCCGACGACGCCCCCGCCCGGCTCCGCCGACTCCTCATCGAGACCGCTCGGCAGATCGAACAGGACCAAGTCGCCGGCCGGCTCCCCGCCCACAGCGGGGTTTCGCTCGCCACCGCGGTGGTCGTCGAAGGACAGCTCATCGCCGCTCGCGTCGGCACGGCCGGCCTGCTCGCCTGGTCGGGCGGCCGCGTGCACCGCCTGGAGCCGCTCGACCTGCCTCGCCTGGCCGACGTGCTTCCCGATCTAGAGGCGTCGCGAGCACCCAAGACCGCGCCGCGGGCCGCGGCATCGCCCGCCGCCCTGGACGACCGCCGGTTCCTCGGGCCCCATGACGATTCCGACCCGACCCCTGAAGCCGAGCCGGGGGCGACCCAGGCAGGGATGGCGCCACTGCGGAATCCCGAGTTGCTCGGCCCCCTTCCGCTCACCGTCGGCGATTGGGTCATGGTGTTCTCTGAAGGGCTGCTGATGTCGCAACCGCTCGCGGAGGTGGCCCGGGTGGCCGGCGCGGTCCAGGCCGAGCCTGACGACCTCGCCGCCGCGCTGTTCGCGCGGGCCAGCCAGCGCTACGACGGCGATGACCGGACCATGGCCCTCGCCCGCTTCCTGCCGGCCGACCTGCGCCGCCGGTTCCCCCCCGACACCGTGATCGCGGTGGACCTCGACCGGCGGCTGCGCATGCCGCTCTGGCAGCCCCTGGCCGTGCTCGGCAGCGTCCTGGTGGCGGCCGGCACCCTGCTGCTGCTCCTCTGGCGCAAGCTGCGCTGAACCTCGCCGCGGCGGAGCGGCATGCTGAAGCGGAACACCTTCCACACCCAGAGCCCGGTCAATGGATCCATGGTCCCCCTCTCTCTGGCACCGTGTTTCCACGACTGGCCGTCTTCCGCGGCTGGCGACGGGTCTTCCCCGCCTCCGCGCCGGCCATACGCCCTGCAGGCCCAGCCCAGCCTTCCGGCACGTCATGGCACCCCACGGCGCCATACGGCACGTGGGAATGGCCGCAGGCGGCGTCGCTCTGCCGCTTGCCCGCCCGAGTGTACCATGGTATCCATGGAGGAGACCACTTTCCTGCGGAGATCCCTCTTGCCAGCCCTGGCGCCTCTCAACGTGTTCACGGTCACCTGGTGCCCGCATTGCCGGTGGCTGCTGGCCTGGCTCGACCAGGAAGGCATTCCCTACGTCAATCACGATGTCGATGCCAGCGAGGCCGATTGGCAGGTGGCGTTGCGACTGACCGGAGGCATCGACATCGTCCCGGTCATCGAGCGGAACGGGCAGGCGGTCTATGGGGCCTTCACCGAGGACCTCAAGACCAAGGTTCGTCAGTTGGTCGCCCAGCAGCCGGCTTCGGCCTGAGTTCGAGGGCTTCCATGGGAAACCAGCCGTCTGCGCACCCGCCACCCGCATCCCTGCCAGCATCGACGGGCATGCTTCCCGTGATGGGAACCAACCGCAGATTTTTCAATTAACCGGTCGACCCGCGCATCATTGTAGTGGAAACGACGGACAAGCTCGAACAGGAGGCCCAGGATGCCCTTCGTCACCTCCGTCAAGGAGACCCGCAAGGTCTGGCGCGACTGGTCGATCTGCTCGGGCCGCGGCTCCTCGCCTTCCTGCAACGCCTGCTCGGCCAGGCCAGCGACGCTGAGGACGCCCTCCAGGAGACCTTCGCCACCCTCTGCGCCAAGGCCGGCCAGCAGAACCCGGAGGTCGGATCGGTGACCGGCTGGATCTACCGGATCGCTCGCAACCAGGGCTTGCAGATGCTGCGGCGCCGCCAGGCCGAGGGCCGCGCCCTGGCCACACCCCCGCCATGTTCCGAACCAGCCGATCCTGAGGCGATCATCGAACAGCACCTGCAGCTCGAAGAGATCGACCGGGCGTTGCAAGCGGTGCCGATCGACCTGCGCGTGCCGTTCCTCATGCGGGAGTGCCTCGACCTGTCCTATGCCCAGATCGCCCATCTGACCGACCGTTCGGTCAATCAGGTCGCTTCCGATATCCTGCGGGCGCGACAGCTGCTGCGGGAGTACGTACGCTCATGAGCGACCCCGCCGCCTGCCAGGCCTTCCGCCTCGCCCTCAGCGCCGAGTTCGACGGCGAAGTCCCTGCCACCGCCGGGGCCGCCGCCGCGTATGACCCCGCCCACGATACGAAGTGCCCGGCCTGCCGCGCGTTCCGACACGACCTCGAACGGCTCCGGCGCCCGTTGCGCGAAGCTCGCGACCAACCTCTTCCCGGCCCGCTGCGCGAGCGGTTGCGGCAGGTCGCGGTCGCCGGGCCTCGCCGCCGTTCGCATGACTCGCCCCAGACCGCCCCGCTCGACCATGCCCCCGGCGGCTGGCTCGCCGCGCTCGCCGCCCGCCCCCTGCTGATGGCCGGAACCGGGGTCGGCCTGCTGATCGTCCTGCTGTTCCTCGCGGTCCATGGGCGCTCCGACCGCCCGATGGCGCCGGCCAGCGTCCATCTCCGCCAGGCCACCCTCGCCCACGGCGTTCTGACCATCGACACCGACGGCGAAGCCATCCTGTCCACCGCCGCCGGGCGGTCGCTGCGCCTGTGGGGCGGCCCGGGCCAGATCACCATCGCCGCGTTCACCGACACCGAGGTCGATCTGCGCCAGGACCGCGGCCGTCTGTGCGCCCGCTGGTCCAGCCGCTCCCCCATTCCCTTCCGGCTGCAGGCCGGGCTCTGCCATATCGAAGTTCGCGGTACGGTCTGGCGCCTAGCGTTCGACCCGGGAAACGAGTCGATCCTCGAGGTGGCCGAAGGGCAGGTGCTCCTCGTCACCCCCACCGGCCGCCACGACGTTCCCGCCCTCCGCCGGGTCCGCTTTTCCTCTGATGGAGCGATGATCGCCTCCGAAGCGTTCAATCCCTTCGCCGATCCCCAGTTCCAATTGTCCCCCGACCAGGTGGTCGTCGATCATTGATGAATGATCCTTGCCCATGCGGAAGCGGGAAAAAGGCAAAAAATGCTGCGGCATCAATGAGAATCCGCCGGAACCCAACGCTGGTTCCGGTCTGGAACACAACACAGGAGGTGGAATCTATGACCCGGATGCATCTGTTGGTCCTGCTGGTTCTGGCTGTGGCCGTCGCCGTCGGCTGTGGGAACCAGGGCGCCGAGCCCCTCGGCTTCGTGGAAAAGGTCGAGAAGGGCGAAGCCTTCGTGAAGAAGGCGTCTGCCCCCGACTTCACCAAGGTCGAAGGCCGCCTGCCCCTGTTCGAGGGTGACGTGATCAAGACCTCCGAGGCGGGCGAAGTGGTGATCCGCTTCGCCACCGGCGCCATCACCCGTGTCATGCCGGCCTCGCAGTTCGAGATCCAGCCGGCCAAGGTTGCGCAGACCTCCCAGAAGGTGATCTACACCCGGCTGGCCCAGGGCATCGCCTATTTCTACGTCGAGCGCGACAAGGAAGGCGCCAAGAAATTCGAAGTCGAGACGGAGCGGGCCATCGCCAGCATCAAAGGCACCATCTTCAAGGTCGAGTCCACCAAAGACAGCACCACCCTCAGCGTCAGCGAAGGCACCGTGGGATTCACCGACAAAAGCTCTGGCAAGAGCATCGATGTGCTCGCCTTCCAGAAGGCGACCGTCGGCACCGATGGCCTGACCGGACCTGAGCAGTTCAATTTCATGACCGATCCGTATCTCACCGATGCCTCTTCGGTGCAATTCATCCAATCGAGCGGCCGCTGATCTCCTTGGGAACAGGCTCGTCTCCACTTCCCCCGGCAGGGGGCCATCCAGGCGCCGCCCTGCCGGGCAGGGAGCCGTCGACGCTCCGCTTGTTCCGTTGCCGTGTATCACCCAGTCTCCGGCCCTCGCGGGTCGAACCCCACCCGATGACCCGCGCCGTGGCCGGCTTCGCACAGCGGGACGAACTTCCTGCCAGCCGTCCAGTCGCCCTCGTCGCCTTCCCGTGATGAATCCATGAAACGCACCCTGCCTCAGCTTCTGGCCATGGCTTTGCTGGGCGCCGCCCTGATGGCCCTTCTTCTGCTGCTGACCAAGGGCGGCCTGCTGAACTCCTGGGCCCTCGACCAGCTCTGGTATCTGAACGGGCCCATCCCCGCCACCCGCAGCCGCGATCCCGCCGTCTACGACCCCGAAGTGGTGGTCGCCGGCATCGACAACCCGACCTTGCGCGCGTTGCGCGGGTCGCATCCTCGCCTGCCCCGGCAGGTCCATGCGGCGTTGATCGACCGCTTGACCGCGATGGGGGCTCGCCTGATCGGCTTCGACGTCACCTTCGATCAGCCGGGCGATCCGGTGGAAGATGCCATCCTCCTCGAGTCGGTCAAGCGAAGCGGGCGGGTCATTTCCAACTGCTACCTGAAGAACGACGAAGCCTTCTCGCGCCTCTGGATCGAAGGGCGGGCTTTCTTCCGGGAGGCCGCCCGCAGCGAGGGGTTCGTCGATATGCCCCTCGATTACGACCATTTCATCAGACGGACCCGGCTATATGCTCCCAAAGGCGAGCTGCCCTGCCGGGTCTCGCTGGCCCTGGCCATGTACCTGGCCGACATCGGCCGCCAGCCTTCCGATGTCGAATACCGGCGCACCCATCTGCTGCTGCCGCGCGTCGAAGGGCTCGCCCCCGTGCCGCTGGCTCTCGATTACACCGGCCTTTCGTTGATCGGGTTTCAGGGCCCCCCCGGCACCGTGCCGACCTTTTCGGTGCTCGATATCCTCGAAGGGAAGGTGGCCACCGCCGCCATCCAGGACAAATGCGTGCTGGTCGGCGGGGTGGCCGAGGAATTCCGTGATAGCTTCCACACCCCGTTTTCGAAGAAAGGCGACATGCCGGGGGTGGAGATCCACGCCCACATCTTGCAGAACCTGTTCATGAACCGGCTGCCCCGCGAATGGACCGGCCCGACCTGGTGGCTCTTCCTGCTGGGCCTGGCCATGGCGACCGCCATCTTCTCCGGATGGCGGAAACCGGAACGGGCCGTGTTCTGGGTGGCGGGGGCCGCCCTGGCCGCCCTCGTGATCGTCCTCTGGCTGTTCCCGGCGCAGGCGCTGTTCCTCAACCCCTTCGACCTGTGGGCCGCCCTGGCCCTCGGCTGGCTCAGCGCCCTCTCGCTCGACACGCTGTGGCTGCGCCAGGAGAAGAACACCATCGCCCGCCTCTTCCACCGGTATGTCGCTCCGAACCTTCTCGACCAGCTCCTCGAGCATCCCGAAGCCATCGCCCTGGGCGGAGCCCGGCGCCAGGCGGTCGTGCTGTTCGCCGATGTGCGCGGCTTCACCCGCATCTGCGAGGAACGGCCACCCGAGGACGTCATCACCTTCCTCAACACCTATTTCAACGCCGTCACCCAGATCATCTTCGACCACGGCGGAGTGCTCGACAAATACATCGGTGACGGGCTGATGGCCTTTTTCGGCGTGCCGATCGCCAGCGGCCGCGAAGCCGAGCAGGCCGTGCGCGCCGCCCTCGCCATCCGCCAGACCCTCGTGAAGCTGCGCGCCGAAGGCCAGGCCGCCGGCGACTTTCCGATCCGGGAGATCGGGATCGGCATCAACGGCGGCGAGGTCGTCGTCGGCAACGTCGGCTCGGAAATGCACCAGGAGTATACGCTGCTGGGCGACACCGTCAACGTCGCCGCCCGCCTCGAGGCCCTGGCCCGCTCCGGGGAGGTGCTGATCTCCAGCTGGGTCGCCCAACGCCTGCCGCCAGGCGTCTTCCGGCTCGAAGCGCGAGGCGCCATGCAGGTCAAGGGCCGGCGCGGCGAGGTCGAAGCCTTCGAGGTGGTCGGCCTGGCCGCGGGGGAAACCCCTCCGACCTCAGGTCCGCCGGCCACCCCGGCCGACCTTCAGAAATCGCCGGAAAACGCCGATGCATGAACCGGGACCATGTTCCCGGAGGTATGCCATGAACCCTTCCCAGACGCAATTCGAACTCGGCCCGGAAGGCTCGCTACGACCGGTCGAAGATACCATGCGACCGTTCCTGCCCCACGCCCGGCGGGTGCGCAGCCCGGTGGCAGCCGGCTTGTTGAGAGGGAGATGAGCGGTGCGGTAGAATACCGCCCATGAACATCACCACTTCCCCGCCCAGCGGTACCCGCGATTTCCTGCCGGCCGACCTGGCCCGCCGGCGTCACCTCGAAGGCGTCATCCGACGCGTCTACGAATCGTTCGGCTTCGTTCCCCTCGAAACACCGGCGTTCGAGCATCTGTCCACCCTCCTCGGCAAATACGGGGACGAAGGCGACCAGCTGCTGTTCCGGCTGCTGCACCGCCGCGACAAGCTGGCCCGGGCGCTGCAGGAACCCGGGGTCGGGGAAAAGGATCTGGCCGACCTCGGTCTGCGCTACGATCTGACCGTCCCGCTCGCGCGCGTCATCGCCAACACCAAAGATCTGCCACGCTTCTTCAAGCGGTACCAGATCCAACCGGTCTGGCGGGCCGACCGCCCCGGCAAGGGGCGCTACCGCGAGTTCTGGCAGTGCGATATCGACATCACCGGCACCACCTCGCTGCTCGCCGACGTCGAGGTCTGCAGCGCCGTGGTGCGCGTGTTCGAAGAACTGGGCGTGCGCGACATCACCATCGCCCTCAACCACCGCCAGTTGCTGCGCTGCCTCATCCAGGCGTCTGGCATCTCCCCCGAACAAGAGGAGACCGCCCTGGTCGCCATCGACAAGCTCGACAAGATCGGCCTCGACGGCGTGCGCCGGGAACTGGCCGCCCGCGGCATCGCGGCGGCGGCCGGCGAACGGTTGCTCGCCCTGATCAGCCGACCACCGGAGGCCTCCGCCGCCGACCGGCCCGCGGTCTCCTCCTCCGCCGGCTCTGCCGCGCCTGGCGTTTCCCCGGCCGAAGCCGCCGAACTCGACCGCCTCGCCGGCCTGCTCACGGCAGTCCCGGAAGCGGCCGGCCCGTTGACCCAGCTACGGGAATTGCTGGAGATCGCCGCCGGCTCGCCGGCCGGCCCCTACCTGCGCCTCGACGCCACCCTCGCCCGCGGCCTCGGCTATTACACCGGCCCCATCTTCGAGATCCGCTCACCCGCCTTCAGCGGCAGCCTAGGCGGCGGCGGCCGCTACGACGGCCTGATCGGCATGTTCAAGGGCACCGCCATCCCGGCCGTCGGGTTCTCCATCGGATTCGAGCGCCTGCTCCTGGTCATGGAGGAACGCGGCCTGTTCGGCCGCCTCTCCTGCGGGCCCGACGTGCTGTTCTGCCGCTTCCCCGATGCGAGCCCGGCCGACGCGCTGCGCGCAGCCAATGCCTTGCGACAGGCGGGCCTCAAAGTCGAGGTCTACCCCGAGACTCCCAAGATCGGCAAACAGTTCGCCTATGCCGAAAGCATCCAGGTTAAGCTGGCCGCCATCCTCGGCGCCAAAGAGGCCCAGGAAGGAAGGCTCTCGATCAAGCATCTCGGCACCGGCGAACAGCTCACCCTGCCTCTACGGGAAGCGGCCGCCCGCCTCCAGGAGTGGGCGAAAACCGGCTGATCCTGCCCCTCCCACCAGGAAGCGAGGGGCTCACCGGCCTTGCCGGCCTGCCTCCTCGATCGGTGGCTCGACCTTCGTAGATGACCCGGGCAAAAAGGATCAAGCCTTGGGAAAATGCTTGGTGTAGATCACCAGGTCGTCGCCATCGGCGTAGAAATCCTTGATGCGGGCTTCTTCCTGGTAGCCGATGCGCTGGTAGAACGCACGGGTCGGCGCATACTGCGGCCGGCCCGCCGTTTCGACGATCACCACCCGACAGCCTTCGCGGCGCATCTGTTCCTCGGCCCAGCCCATCAGCCGCCGCCCGGTACCCTTGTTCTGCAGGGAGGGCTCGACGCAGACCCAGAACAGATCCCAGGTGTGGACCGTCATATCGCGCCGGCCGTAGCAGACGTAGCCGGCCACCTGCCCATCGACTTCGGCCACGCCGAAGAAGTAGTCTTTCTGGTGCGGCTTGTGGAGCGCTTCATCGACCAGTTCGAGCGCCACCTGGACCTCCTCCTCATGGAAGAACCCGGTCCCGCGCAGCATCTTTTCGATGGGCGCCCGGTCGGTGGGGCGCAGGGCGCGCACCACCGCACCGCTGGCGGCAGCCTGTGAAGACGCGGCGGCCGCCGAGGCCGGCGAAGCCGGCGAAGCCACGGAAGAAGACAGCGACTGACGGCTCATGACAGTTCCTTTCGGGGGGGCCGACCGCAAGGCCGACCGCACGATCAGCTCGACCGCTTCGGGGTAGTCGAGCCCCATCTGCGGCAGCGATTTGGCGAACCCGGCCTGTTCCGAGAGGTCGGGGTTCGGATTGATTTCGAGGATCCAGGGACGGCCCGCGGCATCGACCCGGAAGTCGACCCGGGCGTAGCCCCGCAGGCCGAGGCCGTCCCAGGCGGCGCGGGCCAGACGGCGCACCTCGGCGTCGAGGTCCGACGCGAGCCGGGCCGGCCCCGAGGGCGACTGGCGGTAGATCGGCGAGTCTTCTTCCCATTTCGCCTCATAGGTGAGAATGCGGGGATGGTCGGCCGGCAGGGCCGAGAAATCGATCTCGTTGATGCCCATCCGAAGACCATCGGGGGCTTCCAGGAGAGCCACGTTGAGTTCGCGACCGGCGATGAACCGCTCGAGCAGGACCGGCGTGCCGAATCGCTCGGCCAGCAGCCGGAAGCGCCGCGCGGCGGCCGGCCGGTCGTCGACGACGCTGCCCCGGTCGATGCCCAGGGACGCATCTTCGGCCGCCGGCTTGAGAATGGCCGGCCAGTGAGGCCAGCCGTCCAGACGCGCCTCGTCGCTCACCGCCACGAACTCGGGGGTGGGCAAGCCCAGGCCGATCAACACCTGCTTGGTGCGGACCTTGTCGACCAGCAGGGCGATGACCTCGGCCGGATTGCCGGTGAAAGGAAGGCCCAGCCAGGCGAGCAGGTAGGGCAGCGCCGGTTCGAGCCGGCTGTTCCCGCCGAGAGTCTCGCACAACTGGAAGACCACGTCGGGCCGGCCGGCGGTCACGGCCTCGATCGCCGCGCGCGGATCGAGGCCGATCTGGCGCCGCTCGACCGCCCAGCCTCGACTGATCAGGGCGCGCGCGATGCCCGCCGCCATCGCTTCGACCGCCCGATCGGACAGGGCTTCCCGCTCCCAGCGGTTCATCTGCGGCGGCGGCGCGTTCTCCAGAATCAATACCCGTGGCATGCCATCACCTGCTCCCCTGCGGCGCCCCGGCCGACGCGACGTCTGCGAACTCGCCGACCCCTCTCGCCGGCCCCCCGGCCGGGCGCCGCTCGCCCCCGCCCAAGCCGCCCAGCCCCGCCCGCCCGCGCTCGTAACCCGCGAACGGAAGCCGCTGGGCCGGGGGGCCGCGAAGCCCGGCCATGCCTCCAACCACCGGCGCGCTCAGCGAAAGGCGTCGGAGAACTGGCGCTGGTGCGGCACGCCGGCCCGGATGAACGCCAGATCGAGAATGCGCCCGATCAGCTCGCGGTATTCCATGCCGGCCCCCCGCGCCAGGATGACCATGTCGCCTTTGACCGGCGACAGGCCCGGCAACGGGTTGGCCTCGATGAAATGCGGCACGCCGGCCCCGTCGAGCCGGATGTCGATGCGCGCGAAGTCGCGACAGCCCAGCGCCTCATAGGCGGCTAGCGCGGTCTTCTCGATGGCGGCCACCGTGGCCGGCGGGAAGCGCGGCGGCACATGGTAGTCGACCTGGTTGAGGTAGTCGCGCTTGGTCTCGAGGGAATAGACGAACTCTTCGACCCGCTTCTGGCGCGGGGCGATCTCCATGATGCCGACGACCCGCGGCTCGCGGTTGCCCAGCACCCCGACCGTGCATTCGGCCCCGGGCAGGAACTCTTCGACCAGCACCGGCCCCCGGTACTCCTGGAGCAGGCGGGCGATGCGCTCGCGCGCTTCGGCTTCGGAGGCGAGCCGCGAGCTGTTGCGGATGCCCTTGCTCGACCCCTCGGCATTGGGCTTGGCGAAGACGGGGAAGCGCAGCCCTCGCAGATCGATGCGATCGGGGCGATGGAAGACCCGGCCGGGCGCCACCCGCACGTCGGGCCCGACCACGGCGCGCCGGGCCAGGTCTTTATCGAGGGTCAGGCCCATCGTCACCGCATCGGAGCCGGTGAAGGGAATGCCCAGCATGTCGCAGACGGCGGGCACCTGCGCCTCGCGCGAGCGGCCGCTCAGCCCTTCGCTGATGTTGAAGACGAAGTCGAAGCGGCCGGCTTCGAGCGCCCGCGGGAACGTGCGATCGGCCTCGAGGATCTCGACCTGATGCCCGAATCCGGCGATGGTGTCGGCGATCGCCTGCACCGTCTCGGGGGAGTCGAATTCCTCGTACTCGTCGTCGGGAGCGCCGGCCGTCGGCTGATAGGCAGTGCTGCGATTAACGGCCAGAGCAAGCCGCACGGTGCGCCCTCCTGGTCATGCGCCGCGAACCGGCCGGCACGATGCTCGAGGCCCGCCCGGCCAGGATGCCGGCCACTCCGGTCGAAGTGCGATGGATCATCGGCAGCACCCGCTCGCCCGATTCGCGATAGCCGACGATCATGCCTTCATAGTTGCGCAGCACGCTCATCTGCTCGGATTGGCTGATCAGGTAGTTGGGCATGACCGGGATCTTGCCGGTGCCTTCAGGCCCATCGACGACGAAGGTCGGAATCGAGAAGCCGGTGGTGTGGCCGCGCAGGTTCTCCATGATCTCGATGCCGCGACTGATGCGAGTGCGGAAATGTTCGACCCCTTCGACCTGGTCGCACTGGAACAGGTAGTAAGGACGCACCTTGATGCGCACCAGCTGCCGGCACAGCACCTTGATGATCTCGGGATCGTCGTTGATGCCGCGCATCAGCACCGACTGGTTGTTGACGCAGATGCCGTGACGGATCAGCCGATCGACCGCCTTGGCCGCCTCTTCGGTGATCTCCTGCGGGTGGTTGAACTGGGTGTTGACCCAGATCGGGCCATAGGTATCGAGCATGGCGCACAGTTCTTCGTCGATGCGCATCGGCACGGTCACCGGCGTGCGGGTGCCGATGCGGATCACCTCGACGTGCGGAATGGCGCGCAATCGTTTCAGGATCGACTCGAGCCGCGCCGTGGGCAGCGTGAAGGGATCGCCGCCCGACACGATGACATCGCGGATCTGCGGGGTGCGCCGCACGTACTCGATCATCGCCGCGATGTTCGCTTCGTTGACGGCCACGTCGTCGCTGTTCCAGATGCGCTTGCGAGTGCAGTGCCGGCAGAACATGGCGCAGGCGTTGGTGACCACCATCAGCGCGCGGTCTTCATAGCGGTGGGTCAGACCGGGCACCGGCATGTCTTCTTCTTCGGCGAGAGGATCGGCCTGCCCGAAGTCGGCCATTTCGAGCTCGCGAGGGTCGGGCAGCGACTGCCGCAGAATGGGATCGTTGGGATTATCGGGATTGGCCAGCGACAGGTAGTAGGGGGTGATGACCGTGCGGAACCGCTTCTCGACTTCGGTCATCGCCTCCACCTGCGCGGTGGTCAGACGCAGGAAGTTCTTCAGGGCCGCGGCTTTGGTGATGCGGGACCGCATCTGCCAGCGCCAGTCATTCCATTCTTTCTCGGAAAAGCGAAGTGTTTCAGGGAGCCCTCTCCAGCTCCCGTGGGGGTGGGAATCGTCCATGGTCCCTTTCGTGTCTCCGGGGGATCCCGGAATCCGCCTTCCCTTGCCGGGTCGGTCGGGGTCATCTGTGGGCCGCACCGCGGGCCCGTCCGCCATCGTCAACGATCACACATGCCGAAGCGTCGCTCGCCCCCTACCAGCTCCTCCTGCCACCTTGTGTGATCGCCTGACCGCGGAATTCCGGGAAAATAAAAATGCCCCCTGCGGACAGGAAGCAAAACTTCTCGATGTGATGCCTGTTTTCGGGTGCGCACCGTCTCAGCCGGTGGCCCCGGACAACCGGAGATGGGATGTCATCTCCCGACAAGGGAATCGCCTCCTTGATCACGAGTCAGATCGATTTTCTGTATTCCTTATAGCACCCGTATCGACAACCCACAAGCCCTCCTGCGCAATTCGTCAAAAATGCTCAACATTTGCACAATGTCAAAAATGTTGTCATTTATCGTTCGGTCCATGCCGATAGATTTCGAGACGAAGAAATCTCCCGAGGAGGCTCCCCCGTGAACATCGGCTCCAGCTTCACCTACCAGCGCCCCCCGGCGTCGCCTGCCCTGCCGCGCCGCCAGCTCGAGACCGCCCTCTCCTACGACAAATCCGAGCGCCGGATGGAGCACTCCTCCTTCCAGCCCAACCACATTCTGATGAGCTTCTGGGACGTCGTGCAGCGCCTGCCCCGCCAGGACCAGATCTCCCTGGCCGCCAACGCCCTGGCTTCCCAGGTTTCCCAGAACGGGCTCAATCGGGAGAGCCGCGATTTCATCCGCTCCTTCAAGAACCGCTTCCAGCCTCAGGACCTCGAGGCGATCCTCGGCGCGGTCAGGCAGCACCCTCTGCTGCAAAAGAAAGGAGCCGCGACCAAAGATGAGTTCCTGCGCACCATCCAGGAGATCCTCGAGATGCCCGCGGCCATCAAGGCCGACGATCAGCTCGCGCCTGCTCCTGGTCGCCCGCTGCCCCGCTCGCCAGAGGAGCTGTTCTTCCAGCTCTCCCTGAATTCCCGCACACCCGCGAAGAAGGCGCGCCTCGAGGCCGTCTCGCTCGAGAACTGACCCTCACCCACCCCTCGACCTGCTGGTTCTGGACGGGCCCGCCCCCGCGGGCCCGTCTTTCTGCTTCTGCATCGGCCCACATCGAAGAAAGGCAGCCAGTCGTCACGACCAGAGCCGGATGCCCCCCCTTCCCTTGCCGCCCCCCGATACCCAGCCGCACACGGCGGAACGGCCTCTTCGGCGAGACGGCGAACACGGCCGCTCAGATGGCGTAGCGACCGACCTTGTAGCGGGCCAGATGCTCAGGGCGGACGAACCAGGCCACGGTCTCCTGCAGGCCGCGCCGCAGCCCGTCGAGGCCGGCGTATTCAGGACGCCAGCCCAGCACCTGCGCCGCTTTGCGGTTGTCGGCCAGCAGTCGCTCGACTTCACTGCCGGCCGGCCGTTTCCGCTCTTCCTCGCTCACGATCTCGATCGACACGCCCATGACCTCGGCGATCAGCCGGGCCGTTTCGCCGATCGAGATCTCGAACCCGCTGCCCAGGTTGATGACCTGCCCGAGCACCCCGTCGGCCTCGCCGATGGCCAGGAAGCCCCGCACCGTATCGCGAATGAAATTGAAATCGCGGGTGGGCGTGGTCGCTCCCAGCTTGATGACCCGCTGCCTGGCGGCGATCTGGGTGATGATGGTGGGAATCACCGCCCGCGCCGACTGCCGCGGCCCGTAGGTGTTGAACGGCCGCGCGATCGTCACCGGGGTGCCGAAGGCATGCCAGAACGACAGGGCGAGCTGATCGGCCCCGATCTTGGAAGCGCTGTACGGCGACTGCGGCTGCAAGGGATGCTCTTCGGTGATGGGGACGAAGCGAGCCGTGCCATAGACTTCGCTGGTCGAGGTGTGCACGACCCGCGCCACGCCCAGTTCGCGAGCGGCATGAACGATGTTGAGCGTGCCTTTGACGTTGGTCTCGATGTAAGTGTCGGGCGAATGGTAGGAATAGGGAATGCCGATCAACGCCGCCAGATGGAACACGATCTCGCATCCCGCCATCGCCCGCCGTACGCCATGCGGATCGCGAATGTCGCCGGCGAACACGTCGAGCGCCTCGCGGATGGCCGGCTCGCTCTGATCGAGCCAGCCCCACGACCCGAACGAGTTGTAGAAGACGAACGCCCGTACCTGCGCCCCCTGGCGCACCAGCTCTTCGGCGAGGTGCGATCCGATGAACCCGTCGGCCCCGGTGACCAGGACCCGCTTGCCTTGCAGGCTCATGCCGCCTCCTTTCCACGATCGGCGATGGGGGCCTCGCTCGCCGGCCGGGCCCGCCCCCATGCGCCTCGCTCGCCGTCGGGGCGCCCCGCGCCGCCGCGGCCCGATCGCCCATCAGCGCGAACGGCCCTCGACCCGGGACAGGTCAGAGGGCCGCCGCTCCAACGACCACCGACTTATTTGGCCGGCTCGAGCTTCTTCAGCTCCTCCAGCAGAGGTGTCAGAGGTTTGTAACCCACGATCTTGTGGACTTCCTTGCCCTCGCCGTCGAGAATCACGAGGGTCGGGAACCCCTGCACCCCGAACTTGTCGACGAGGTCGCGATGCTTGTCCCCGTCGATGGTGACCAGGACGAACTTCTCGCCGGCCAGCGCCTTGAACTCGTCTTTGTCGAAGACGTCTTCTTTCATCTTGGTGCACCAGCCGCACCAGGACGCGGTGAAGTCGACCAGCACCAGCTTCTTCTGCTCGGCCGCCTGTTTGACGGCGGCATCGAGGTCGTCGAGCCAGCCCTCTTCGGCGAAGGCCGCCCCGGCGACCAACCCACACACCGCGAGAACGAGGACCACCAGCATTCGCTTGCGCATTGCGATCTCCTTTTCAAGCTCCCACCGGCTCCGGCCGGTCGAACCCAAATCTACCGGAATCTCCCTTCCTCGCGCAAGGGAAACCCACCCCTGCACGGCAGGGGCCCCATCAAGCCTCTTGGCGAAACGGAGAAGGGCCTCGGCGCACCTCACGGGTTGACATGGTTCGAAGAGGGAAAACGGCGAAGAAGCTCCGCAGATTGGCCCACAATCAAGCGACGACCGCTTTCAGGCGGCGGGAGCCGCGCCGGTCGGGATGGCGAACACGTCGGAGCGCACCATGTCGAGGGCGACCCGCACTCCGACCAGGAAGGCGGGGCCGGAGCCGTCGCGCTCGCGGGCGACGGCCTCGACCGCCAGATCGACGGCGCCCTCGAAATCGCGCGCCATGGCCGCGAAGAAGGCCTCCTGGGCCTGGGTGGTGCGCCCTTCGAGCGCATAGCCGAGGCAGGCGGCGGCGAACCGGGTGGTGCGGTGCATGAAGCGCCGCACTTCCATGCTGAGGCGGCCCAGCCAGTGGACGGGGACCCGGCCCATGCCCAAGGCGCGGCCGGTCAAGAGCAACCCGCACAACGCGATGTCGCCGGCCGGATAGACGCCGGGGCCGAACCCGATCACGCGGATGATCGGCATCTCGACTTCTTCGGTGAGGTGCTTCTTGAGGGCGCCGGCCAGATCATGGAGCCGCCGTTCGAGTTCGGGCGAGGCCTGCCGGGTGCGCCGCACCAACGCCCCCCGCATCCGCCCGGGAAAGTCGCGCACCATCGCCACGCCCATCGTCGGATAACGGGGCACCGCGGTCAGATCGAACCGCCCGCCCCCCGGCACGTGCAGGAAGCCGTGTTCCACCTTCCAGCCATCGCCGGGCAGCGGCACCGAGACGGATGGCACCCGCTCGACGAGGATGCGATCAGGCCCCGAGCCGGCCGCCGCCGCCGCCACCGTGACCAGCCGTTGCGAGATCGTGGAAAAGAACGAGAGCGCCTGCTCGTGGCGCGCCCGCAGCACCAGGTTGACCAGATCGTCGGGCTCCTCGAGCAATCGCGGATCGACCCCGACCACCCGCCCGATCATTGCAGCGACGGTTTCCATACGGCTTCCATTCTACCACACCCCGACCCCGCGGGCCCCCACATTATGACTAACGAATCTCGCGACACCTCCCGATAAGACGAAACGACTCATCAGGCAACCCGAGTTTTGGGGAGAGAATATGCGTGCACCATCATCGTTCTTCGCGAGGATCTCGCTCGGCCTGATTCTTCTGCTGGTCATGGGCTGGTCACCACCAGCCGTTGCGGCTCCCCCCGTCTGCTTGAGCAACAGCGTCGCCGAGTCAGGAGGCGGCGGCGCCGCCATCATCGGCGAATCCTGCACCTACCAGGTGTTTGCCACCAGTGATTCCGTGCCGCCAGATGTTGCCTGCATTCTCCAGATAACCGAAGCCATCTCCCTCAATATGGGAACGCCCGTCCTCATTGGCCCGAACCTCTATCAATTCACCCTCATCGCCACTCCCATTCCCACCGAAAACCTCACCATGAACGGGAACAAATCCACCCCCGTTCGCATCACCCTGGTCAACGCCAGCGGCACCACGATCGCCGCCCCCAATGCCACTCTTCTTCTGGACGGCACTCCTCCCACCACCAACGGATTGATGGCCGTCACCGTCAACGGCACCCCGCTCATCAGTCAAGTCGTGAAACGAGGCGACATTCTCAATTTCAGCCAATCCATGACAGCGGCTTATCAATCGACTCCTGCTCCCGGCGAAATCGCCGAGTTGAATTTTTCAGCATGGGGCATGGGCATCTATGCCATGACCAACGCCAATCCCCATGTCTTGAGCGGGTTCACTTTTTCGGATGGCCATGAAAACGTCACCGGCAATGTCGCCTTCCGCGCGGAAGACCCTTTCGGCAATGTACTGAACATCGCCAATGCCAAAACGATCACCGTTGACACAACCCCTCCCGTCATTGGATCCATCAATTTGACGGTCAGCCCCAGCGGAACCGCCCGACCAGGGTCCACCGTAACCATCGATGTGACCCTCAGCACGACAGACCCGCAAGGGGACACGGTCACCGTCAGCAATTCCCACCTCGGCCTCACCAATTTCCCTCTCAACGATCTGGGGGGAGGGCTCTTTTCCTATAGCTTCACCGTGGCGTCCAGTCCTCCTGCCACCCCGTATTTCGGGCCTTCAACCTTTTCTGTCACCGTGCGCGATGATGCCGGCAATCTGGCGACGGCCACCAGCCCGATCTTCAATCTCGACAACAAGATCGCCCCCGTAACCAGTGGGAATACCATCATCACCTATAATGGGGTGACCTTCAATGCCGGAACGGCGCAGACCATCCGCCGCACCGACGTCTTGAGCTTCACCCAGCACATGACCGCCGCCTCATATCAACCAGGCGAAACGGCAGTCATCGACTTCACCCCAGATTTCGCCCCACCTCTGGGCACCTACAACATGACCTCGGCCAACCCGCATGTTCTATCGAACTTCACCATTTCCGACCCCATGGATACTGGCCCCGGCACCATCTATTTCCAAGCCTGGGATCCGAATGGCAATACGGTAGGAAAGATCGTCGCCAAGACCAACGTCTACATCGACACCATCGCTCCTGTCATCGTTTCCTCGTTGGCCACGACGACCCAGCAGACCACCCCCGCACGGCCGGGAGATACGCTCAATATCACCGTCACCATCGCCGCTTACGACAATGATTCGGTCACGGTAACCAACGCGGCGCTGGGTCTGACCGATTATCCTCTGACCTACTCGGGGGGCAACGTCTTCACCGGTTCCATCGTCATTCCGTCCAGCCCGACCATGCCGCCATTCAACGGCATGGCCTCACTTTCCATCAAAGTCATCGACAATGGCAACAACGTCACCACCGGTACGACTCCCTTGTTCGCCCTCGACAACCGCCTCCCCGACATGCCAAATCAGGCGGTCGCCAGCTTCAGCGAGAACCGGGCGGTCTATGGCGATGACGTCGCCATTGCTTCCGACACTTTGATCTTCATCGCCACCGCCACCTGGGCCCCTGGGCAGAACGTTCGAGTCTATGTCGATCTGTCGCCAATCGGCGGACCAGCGCAAGTGCAGCTCAACCAGACGGGCCCCAATTCGTTCCGCCTGGATTGGATCATCCCGGAAGGGACCTCCGAAGATACCGTCGCCCGCTCGTTCAAGCTCTGGGCGGTGGACTCCGTCACCAACAACACGATTGAACGATGGTCCACCCCTCCCCTCCGCATCGACAACGTCTCGCCCAAATTCCTGTCGACCACGTTCACCAAAATCATCGGCACCGGGACGAGTTTCAACGCTGGCGATCGGTTCCGCTTGCGCACCCAGGTCGCCAACCTGTCCATTCCGGAAATGGGGGCGCTGGGCGCCGTCACCGCCGATCTTTCACGCATCAACCAGGCCTACTCGGCCACCACCCTCCTCAACCCCGATCCGCTCAATCCGGGATGGTTCGAGGGCGTATTCGATGTCGGCGTGTTCGATCCAGGAACGGGATGGGATACCAACTCCGCCATTCCCACCATCAATCTCGTGGCCTCGGATGGCCAGGGCAACCTCGCCTTCACTTCGGTCAGCATGGGGCAGCCGATCGACAATGAACCACCGGTCATTGCCTCGACCTCCTTCAGCTACATCCATAACTGGTACCCCACGGAAGATCTAGGAGTGGTCCGCATCTGGGACACCATGAATTTCAGCGTCCAGGTCGCCTCTTATACCAGCGTTCCCGATCGACCGCCCACCGTGACGATCAACCTTTCCGCCATCGGGGGCGCCGCCGCCACCCCCATGGTGCTGCGCGCCCCCGGCACCACCGGCTGGTTCGATTTCACCCATCCCAATCTCGCCACCGGTACGATCAACCGCCAATTCGTCTCGTTCCCGATCACCGTCACCGACAACAACGGCAACGTGGCGATCAGCTCGATCACCGTCTTCCTGGATAACACCGAACCCAAGGTCGATCGGGTCAATCTCGCCATTTCCTACAATTCTGGAATGTCCGATCCGCTGCCCACCGTCATCAATCTCAATAAATTCCTCGATTTCACCGTCCCCTACGTGATGGCGACCCCCGATGACCACGCGACCGCCACCATCGATCTGACCTACGTGGGAAGCACGGCCGCCGAATTGATGGCCTCCAATTCCGTGACGTACTACTACTCGATGGCAGCCGCCTCGCCACCGACCAATATCCAAGCCAATAACTACCGGTTCACAGCCGTAGTCAGGGATTCATCGGGCAACCGCAAGACGGTCCAGACCCAGAACGGATACACCGTCGACTGCTGGCCCCCGTCGATTCTCGCTGCGACCGCGACCATCGTCGGCGGAGGCAGCGTCGCCACCATCGGGCGCGACGTGTATTTCGCGGTACGGGTCCGGGACAATGAAGGCGGGATTCCCACCCTCGATTTGACCAGCATCGGCGGAGGGCCGGCCGTGCCGATGGTCGCCTCGACCACCGCCCCCAGCGGGGAATGGTTCGGCTACACGTTCCGTATCGCTACCGGTTCCCTCAATGATGTCGTCACCTCCTGGACCGTCACCATCCAAGACGACGTCTTGAATACCGTATCGACCTTCACCACGGCCATCCGTGTCGATAATGTCCCTCCTGTCACTGGGCCGATCGTGGTCAGCGGCATGGCTGATCCCGGAGGCAACATCCGCCTCGGCGATGCGCTCACCTTCACCATGACCACGCCCGAAGGCGCAGGGGCCGCGGCGCAGCTGAATCTGACCATGGTGGGTGGCGGAAGCGCCGTGTCCATGGCCCTCAACCCCACCGTCGATTTTTCCTATGGTCCCTTTACCACCTTGCTGACAAACGCCCGCTATCTCAACGCCAGCTTTTCCGCGTGGGTCAGCGATCCCAACGGCAACCGGGCCAGAGCCTGGTCGGCACCGATCGCCATCATCGATTGCCAACCGCCCCAGTTCGCCACCACGGCTGGAACACATGGGATCGTCATCGCCCAGGACAACGGCGACAATCCCGTGCCCACGGTGGCCAACACCAACGACGTCATCACCGTCTTCGCCAGCCTCAGCTACCATCTCGATGCCATCGCCACCGCCACCATCTTCAATGCGGCCGACCTGACCACCGAACTGGCCTCGGTCACCATGACCTATGTCTCGGCTCGCAACCGGCATGAAGGGTCCTTCACCATCCCGCCCGGGGTGGCGCCTCCCTGGCAGCTCGATCTGGCCACCCTGACCTACGTCTTGACGGCCAGCGATGCGGTCAACAACGTCTCGAACACGGTGACCGGCAATTCCAGCTTCCGCGTGAAAAACATCCCGCCGGTCATGGATGCCTACGCGTTTTCCCTCAACCCCAATGTGTTCGAAACCGCGAATGGAGGCTTCCTGGTCTACAACATCGGTTCCATGACCGCCGGCGCCATGGATCGCCTGTGGGTCATCGCCTCTCTCACCGCCGGGCAGGCGGTCACCCGCGCCGAAATCGATCTCTCGCGCCTGGGCGGTCCGAGCGCCGTCAACGTTCCGTTCTCGGGTACGACGGCCAGTTCCACCTCAGGTCTCAATCTGATGACCTACATCGGTGAGCGCGACCGAGGAACCGATACGGTCGAACTGGCCATCAAGGTGTATGATCAGGCCGGCAATCCAGCCATCGGCAGTCAAAGCTTCTGGATCGACACCAAACGCCCCTCGCTGGTCGGCGCCTGGTTCGACGGGGCGAGCTTGACCGTACAAGTCTCGGAAGCCTTCCAAAATCTGAGCACCACCACGTGGATCCTCGTGGGCAGCTCCACCTCTGGAACCGAGGTCACCCTCCAGTTGACCAAAGACGGCATCGGTTCGGATTCCTGGTACGAGTATGGCATGCTCGAGCCACCCTATTTCCACATCGAACTCAGCAACCTCCATCGCCGCGCCATTGCCCAATGGGCGTCCACGCCAATCTACCTCCGTGCACAAAGCACCGCCGTCGCGCCCTTGACCGACTGGTCGGGCAACTGGCTGCCCAGCTACAACGCCTTCCGTGTCACCCTCACCGACACCTCGTGGCGCATTCCGGCGAAATTTCAAAATATCACGATCACCGACATTCCCAACTGGCCCAACACCTTCACCGTGGTCATGCAATTCGACCAGGAGATGGACATCACGACCCTGGTCGCCTCGGCCGGGCTCTTGCTGGTCGACCATCAGATCGACAACTACTTCGATCAGCCCGATTACGCCCGCGGCTACATCTTCCAGGCCAGCGACAGCTTCGCCTGGGACCCCGGCTCGACGACCCTCCGCATCACCCTGTGCCCGGATGGGCGCGACTGGGTGGCCCGCTATCTCCAGGAACTGGGCAAAGGCAAGACGTTGAAATTCGCCAACCGCCGCACCACGCCCTTGCCGTCGAAGAGCTTCCTGATGGATGCCCTGGGGCGGCCCATGCATTTCTACTCCTGCGCCACAGGCAGCACCTTCCCGGTGGCTGACAACCGTCCGACCAACTTCACGTACAATGTCGAGATCGGAACGGCCCCCCCAAAACTGGACCTGGTGGCCCGCACCCTGACCTTCGAAACCACGGATCGTACGCTGCTGTTCGGCGATGATTTCCGGCGACTGGCCGGCGCTCCCGATCCCACTCTGCTCTTGCCCACGACGACCATTCCGCTCACCACGTTCCGCAACAAGATTCGCGTCCATGCCGGGACGGCGGCTCCCTTCGCCTCGTTCACCACTCTGGCCTTCAAGAACCTCGATCCCGCCAAGAACAATGCCTGGGCCAGCACCACCTTCACCCTCGATCTGACCGACAACGACTTCGCCAATCTGATCGCCCTCAGCGCGCTGCGTGGCCCCAGCGGCAACCTGTGGCTGGAAGTGCAGCCTGGCGCCTTCGTCAACATCTGGAACCAGGGGATCAGCCAATACGGGCCAGGCGGGCCCGACGTCATGGACACCGTCTATCCCACTACGCCGCCGGCCAGTTTCGTGGCCTGCGTCGTCAGTGACCCGCCGCCGACCAGGAACTGGGCTCCCGGCACCTTCCGCTTCCACTTCGAATATGCCCCGGCCTATATCGGAGACGTAGAAGTGCCGCTCTTGAACGCCACCCCGACCGCCACCATCGCCTCGACTGCCTTCTTCCCGATCAGCGGCACCTTCCTCGGCTGGACCACCCGCCTCGTCGATGGGAAGAAGCGGTACATCGCCCAATTCACCAATGCCGCCGCGTTCCCGGATGGATTGCAGCTCGTCGATGTGGCCGCCTCGATTTCGGGCGTGCGTGACGCGTTCAATGCCATTCCTGATGTGGTCGCCACGCTGGTCTATGACCTGGCGGCCACCAGCACGACCGGATTGCCAGCCCCCAACCGCGGCTTCACCACCGCGTCGGCCCCCTTCATCCTCGACACCGCCTCTCCCACCGCGACGGCCATCAGCCCCAACGATTTCGTCCCCATCCTGGCCGCCAATACCGAGTATTTCTTCGTCGACTACAGCGAACCCATGGACCCCACGGGGGGCAATCCGGCCGTGACGATCGCCACCACCGGCTACCTCATCACCTGCGCCTTCAGCCGGTGGGTGACCTCGACCCGCGCCGCCTTCCGCAACACGACCGCGATCGATGACACCCTGCCCAACGGCACCTGGACCTACTCGATCACTGGCGGCCGAGACCTGGCGGGCAACGGCGCCATCGCCTCCACTTCGCTGGTCGAAGTGCGGACCAACGGTCCCAAGATCGTTCCCACCGACGTCTTCCTGGAAACCATCCAGTCGACGATCGATGCCACCGCCGTCCTGCGGAACCAGCCGTACAGCTACGTCGTCCCGCCGGGTCTGGCCACCCTCACCTTCACCTACCAGACCCCGCCCGAGAACACCCCGCACACCGCCCGTTTCTTCAATGCCGCCAATGTACTGGTGGGAACGACTCTGGTCACGCTGACGGGCTCGACCGGCGAGGTCTCGCTCAACCCCGGTCTGCTCGGCTCGCCGGGCATCGCCGGGCCCATCGACTTCACCTTCCGGATCCGCGACAATGCCGGCAATGAAACCGGCATCCTGTCGACCATCGTGTATGATGCCGCCTCGCCGACGCTCGATCAGTTCGGGTTGCAGTATCCTGGCACCGTCGGCACCTTCACCGATGGAGTCTACTACTACAGTCCCACCGTCGCGCTCGGCAACCTGACCGCCCGGGCGCGCACCATCACCGCCACCGATGCCCTCCGCCTGGCGATCTACGACACGACCAGCGGCGCCACCTCGACGCTCGCGATGACCCAGAGCCCCGCCCGCCACTACTCGGTCGACTTCGGCTACACTCCTGCCCCCTTGAGCAACGGCCTGTATACCCTCTCGGTCGTAGACGCCGCCGGCAACCTGCATCTAGGCAGCCCGAGCCTGCAACTGATCGTCGATACCGATCCGCCCTCGGTCTTGTCCTGTTCACCGATCAGTCCTCCGGCCGTGCAGGGCCCCGCTCCCAGCTTTGGCGCCACGTTCACCGTCATCTTCAGCGAACCCCTGGATCGCGCCGCTCCTCCCACCCTTGAATTGTTCGCTGGCGCGACCGTCGTGGCCATGGCCTCGCCCACCTGGGCCGATCCCAATATCGCCACCACCGCCCGCTTCCTCAACCTGACCCCGATCGTCCGACCGACCATTCCGACGGGAACCTATACCTACCGCTTGACCGGCGGTCGCGACCTGGCAGGCAACCCGCTCAATACCACCATCCCCGCCCCTGGGCAGCTCTATATCCAGACGGCCGGCCCGACCCCCACGGTGGTGACGTTGACCAACCAGCCGCTGGTGTTCGGCAGCGCCCTGCGCTCGACCGATCCCTTCAGTCCGCTCGTCCAGCCGCCCGGGGTGGCCACCTTCGTCATCACCTACACGACCTCGCAAGCCGTGGGCACCCACTCCTTGCTCTTGTTCAACGGATCGATTCCGGTCGCCACCTTCCTCTATGATTGCCCCGCCGGACCGGCCACGGTCGAGGTCTCGACCGATAGCGCCAACTGGCTCGCCATCATCCCCCCCAACGCCGGACCGGCGACATTCACCATCTGGATCCGCGACCAGTATGGAAATCTTTCCGATACCTCCCGCGGCACCCTGACCTACGACAGCCGCCCGGCCACCATCAGCCAGATCGTCTTCACCACGGCCGGCCATGGCATCGCCACCGGCGGGGTCCAGTACTATTCCCCGCGGTTCGGGCCGTTCACCCTCTCGCTCACGACCAATCCGACCGCGACCGAACCGCTGCGCCTGGTCGCCAGCAGCGGCGGCACCATCCTCAGCAATGGCACCATCTTGACGCCGCCGTATGCTTTGTCGACCGGAACCACGTTGACCGACGGTCTGTACCAGCTCTCTTTCTACGACCTCGCCGGCAACTCCTGCGGCGCCACCGGCACCTTGATGCTGCGAGTCGACCGGGCCTCGCCGACCGTGACCATGATCAATCCTTCGCTGCAGGCCGGCGTGCTCGACATCGGTCCGGCCCCCGTGGGCGGCCGGATCTTCACCGTCGATTTCAGCGAACCGATGGATACCTCGGAAATCCCCTTCGGACGGTTGATCCATCGCACCACCCCGACCGCCAGCATCCCGCTCGAGCTGGTGGGGTGGATCAGCTCGACCTCGGCCCAGTTCCGCAATGCCGCGGTCATCGACACCACCGTTCCGCAGGGCACCTATACCATCACCATCGGAGGCGCCGACGATCTGGCTGGCAACCGGCTCATCCCGCCGGGCCCGACCTCCTTCACCATCCAGATCCGGTCGGTCGGGCCGACCTACCTGGCCGCCCTGCTCACGCAGCAGCACCTGATCTCGACCTTCACCCCCTTGCTCGATCAACCCTTCAGCGACCTGGCGCCGCCCAACGTGGCCACCTTGAGCATCACCTATACGCTGGGCGGTCCGTTCGGTCCGCCGCATCAGGTGCTGATCTATGATCCGAGCGGCACCAACGTCGGCACGGCGCCGGTGGCCATGGCTGGGGTTCTGGGCAGCGCCACGCTGGATGGCAGCGTCTTCGGATCACCGGCCTTCCTGAACCTCACTACCTATACCGCCCGCATCCAGGATATCCATGGCAACATCAGCGCCACCGCGAAATCTCTGGTGTTCGACAATCTGCCCGCGGATGTCACCAGCTTCATCCTGACCGGCGTGTCGGACGCCACCACCACCCCGGGCCTCTACTACTACAACGATGCCATCTCGGGCGCCATCACCTTCACGGTCACCACCACCGCCACTGACCCGCAGCGCCTGCTCATCGCCTCGGGCACCGCCACCACGACCATCCGCCTGACCCCCACCGCGACCGGGCATACGTTGACCCGAGCGCTCACCCAGGCGGCCGGATTCGGGGAAGGGCTGTACGGCCTGACGATCGTCGACCTGGCCGGCAACTTCGCCACCGGCGTGGCCAGCGCCGTCGGCCTGGTGATCGACCGCACGGCGCCGACCGTGCTCTCGCTGACGAGCCTGCCGGCCGCACCGCTCTATACCATGGCTTCGGGGGCGGCCACCTTCACCGTGACCTTCAGCGAGCCGATGAACCAGCGCACCGCGACTCCGACCATGACGATCGCCACCACGGGCTACAGCATCCCCTGCCGGTTCGTCGGGTGGGTCGGGCCCGCGCAGGCCCAGTTCGTCAACACCCAGCCGATCAACGAGATGCACCCGCAAGGCCCCTGGAACACCGTGTTCACCGGCACCGATCTGGCCCGCAACCCGGTCGCCGGACCGTTCCCGGCCATCGTCATCCAGAGCCGCGGCCCCATCGTCACCGCCTTCACCGCCCGTTCGTTCCAGTCGACCACCGCCAGCGACGCCAGCGAAATCCTGCTCAACCAGCCGTTCAGCTTCAACGTCCCGCCGGGCGAGGCCAGCCTGACCATCCAGGTCAGCCAACCGCCGGTCGAGCCGGTGTCGATCGTCTTCCTGCAAGCGGGCTCGCCAGTCGCCTCCAGCCCCATCGCGTTCAGCGGCGGCACCATGGCGACCTACGCCTGGAACATGACCTCGGGGCCCTGGCCGGCCGCGCCGACCACTTATGTCGTCAAACTGATCGATGCGCTCGGCAATGCCAGCCGCGAAACCTACTCCTGGACCATGGACGCCAGCGAACCTCTGGTGCTGGCGGCTCCCAATCTGACCGGAGGCATCCTCGGGACGGGCGCCTATTACTTCAACCCGGCCCTGGGCGGTGGCTTGACCTGCTACTTCAGCGCCGCCGAAACGGTCGCACCTCGCCTGCGCGTGCGCGGCCAGGTCTCGACCGATACCTTCCCGATGACCGGCGCCGGCGTCAATCAATGGAGCGGCACCTTCTACGGCCAATACAGCCGGGGCGGCGTTCCCAAACCTACCGCTCCCGACGGAATCTACTACGTCGATATCGTCGATGCGGCCGGCAACGTCGGCCTGCCCTCCGGGGCGTTTTCGGCGGTGGCCACCGCCGTTCTCGACACCGTCGCCCCGGTCATCTCCACGTACACCCTGCTGGTCGATGGTCAGCCGCGCAGCCGCTTCTCGCCGACCGCCGCGACCTTGACCATCCAGTTGACCACCACAGAACCCATCGTAGCCACCGGCGTGTGGTGGGTGGAAGTCCGGACCGATGCGAATACCTATGTGAACCGCTTGCCGGTGACCGCTTCTGGTGCCTACGTGATCGCCCAATGGAATGGGACCCGCGAGAATGGGCAGCTGGTCATCGACGGCCTGTACCATTTCCATGCCACCGACTACACCCGCAATGTCGCCTCCAATCGCGGCAGCATCTTCGTCATCTCCTCGCCCTTCCGCATCCAGAACGCCACCCAGATCTCCAGCACCGTGGTCGACCTGACCTTCAACCACGACATCAACCCCGCCACCGTCGTTGGCACCGCCTTCAACGTCACCGGCCAGACCGGCATCATCGCTTCGCTGACGGCACCAACCGTGGTGCGCCTCACCCTGACCCCAGGCCTGATCCACAACGTGACTCATACCATCACCGTCAGCAGCGCGCTCCGGAGCACCGATGGGGCGGCCGCGGTGGACCCGAACAACAAGATCTCCTTGCTGGCCGATGCCCGCGGGCCAGTGCTGACTGGCACTTCCTTCCAGGGCTTGACCGGCCAACGCGAGGTCATCGTCCAGTTCGACGAGGCGGTCACCCTGGCCAGCGCCCAGGCCACGGCCAGTTATCTGCTCGAGCGCGCCGGCACCCCCATCGCCTTGACCTCTGCCATCCTGCGCGCCGACCAGACTTCGGTCATCCTGTCGGCGTCGACCGACCTTCTGCAGGGCGTCACCTATTCCGTGCGAGCGATCGCGGTGCGGGACCGCTACCAAAATCTGAGTACCGGCAACACGGTCACCTTCCAGGGGCGCGACCTCACACCGCCCGTCCTCGAGGTGGCCGCCTTCTCGAATCCCGCCAATGAGTATGACCTGATCGTCGTGGCTCGCGCCAACGAGGCGCTGCAGGGAGCGCCAACGCTGCGCTACACCCAGAGCAACCTGTCGGAAGTGGCCCTTGTGATAACGCCGACCGGAGCTTCCCTGACCTGGATGGCCGGGATCCATCTGAATCAAGGCTATCCGGGCAACGGCACGCTCGTGGTGTCAGGCACCGACCTGGCCGGCAACACCGGCAGCCGCTCCGAGGTCTTCACCATCGCCTACGTCAGCGCCAGCGTCCGCACCCTGATCCACTCCCCCGATCAGCGACTCGCCGTGGACTTCCCGGCCGGCAGCCTGCGCAAGGACTCGCTGGTCACCATCCTGCCCCAGACCATCGAACTGACAGCGGTGGGATCGACGACCCGCGCCGCTCTCCGACCCCGCCTGGCCAGTCTGCGACCGAAAGGTGGCGGGATGGCCCTCGCCAAAAATAAGGTATTGGCCGCCCAGACCGACGCGCGGACCCTCGAACAGCAAGCTCAGGAACTGTCGCCGGCGGGCGGCGGATTCGAACTGGGGCTGCCGGCCGGTCGACTCACGGGCAAGGCTGCTCTGAGGTTCCGAGGCGCAGCCCTCGCCAGCGACAGTGCCCGAGCCGGCATCTTCCGCTACGATGACGAGCGGGGTTGGGTCTTCCTCTCCAATGCTCGTCAGGAAGATGGCCTTCATGCTTCGATCACCCAGGGCGGTCTGTATGCTGTCCTGTGCGACCAGCTGGCCCCGCGCCTCACCTTGTCCACGAAGGTCGACCCCGACCAGCCGTTCCGCACCACCCGACCGGAGTTCGCGGGACGCCTCGAAGAAGCAGGTTCTGGTCTCGATGCCACGGGCTTGCTGGCCCGCCTGGACGATGGACCACCTCAGCCGGTGACCGTCCTGCCCGATGGCACCTTCCGATTCACCCCGGTAACCGACCTGACCGGCGGCCGGCACACCTTGACCCTCGAAGCCCGCGACCGCGTCGGCAACCTCGGCCAGCTTGCCGGCATCCGATTCGCCGTGGCGGTGCCCCTCGCCATCGGCGAGATCTCGGCCTACCCCAATCCGGCCAACCGCCGGGCGGTTCTACGGATCAGCGCCAACCGCGACGACCTCGCCGAGGGCCTGGTCGAGGTGAAGCTGTATGACGCTGCCGGGCACAAGGTCAGGACCCTGACCGGAGTTCGCCCGGTCCGCGAGACCTGGGGCACCTCTCGTCGGTTCCTCTACGACATCCCGTGGGATTTGACCAATGAAGAAGGCGATCCCGTCGCCAACGGTCTCTACATCGCCAAGGTGGTCCTGACCGATCCTGACAACCCGGAACGCCGGATCCGGCAGACCCACAAGATCGCGGTACTGAGGTGAGCATCATGCCAATGACTCGTTCGAACCGCGCGTTGCTGCCCTTCCTGCTGGGGGTTCTGATCGCTCTCCTTGTCGCCAACGGCTGCGGTGGTGGGGGGAGCGGCCGTCAGATCCTGCCGGGCGAGAACCCGATTGGACCGACCGGGACCGGCACGGGCACCGGAACTGGGACGGGGACAGGAACAGGAACCGGCACCGGAACTGGGACAGGCACGGGAACGGGCACCGGGACGGCCAGCCCTTCCCAGCTCCTTACCGAAGGCTGGAACTTGATGACCGCAGCCCAATATCAATCGGCCATCGTCAAGTTCCAGGAAGTGGTCTCCCGATCCGATGCAACCGCCCAGGAGAAGAGCGAAGCATACAATGGACTCGGGTGGGCTCGAGGCAAAGCATTCGGCATGGTCAATGGTCTGGCCGATTTCACCCAGGCGGGCAACCATCCCGAGTCCATCCTGGGCAAAGCCTGCGCTCTCGTGCAGCGCGCCCAGATGAACGACCTGCGCGAGGCCGTCGGGCTCTTCGAATCGCTGGGCCTGGGGGCCCCATCCTTCGTCCTGTCGGTCACCCACACAGCCATCGGGGTCACCAATGCCGAGGCCCATGCCTTCCTGGCCTGGGCCTATTACGGTCGAGGGGATCCGGGAGATATGGACAAATCGCTGGCCCAGATCAACGCCGCTCGCCAGCAGGATTCTTCTCTTACTTCAACGGTGGGACAGATCTACCTGGCTTTGAAGAGGCTGGGCCTTCCAGGGCTGACCTGAGAAGGCGGCACAAGGAAAGGGAGTCAGGGAAAGGGAGTTAGGGAGGACCGCCCGGGTCAGACGACCCGGGCGGTCGATTTTAAGGGTTTTTCGATTCTTCTCCCTATGGGTTTTCCCCAGAGGTGCCGATGGTTTGACCTGGAGCATTCTATTTTCATGGCTTTTTGGCCGTGGAGGACGGTTGTATGAGCAGACCGACGATCCGACCTCGGAGCAGTTGCCGGCTGGCGGGGATCTTGCTTTGGTGGCTTCTGGTCAGCATTCCCAGCTGGGCCGCCATCCTCAATCCTACCATCGATCACACCTACGATGCCAATGGTGACGGGATCGTCGGCATCGGGGATTCGATGACCTTCTCGTGCCGGGCGACCAATGTCACCGCCGGATTCACCCCGTATGTCGATCTCTCGGCGTTGGGGAATTCGCGGTTCTACCTGCCGAACATCGTCTCGAACTACTACAGCGCCATCTTTTCCGCCAACGTCGCCCGCGCCTTCGACAGCGTGCTCCAGCCCTACTTCTGGGATGACGATGGTCGCGTCATCGCCGGCAACTCGATCGTGGTCGACCTGCAACGCCCCCAATGCGACCTGGGAATCGTGCTCGATCCGACCGCTCCCACCGGTGATGCCGGAATCTACAAGAACGGCGATCGACTGCGATTCACCATGCAGTTCACCGACATCGACGCGCTGTCGGGCGATGTCAGCCGCCTCAAAGTCTATGCCGACCTCACCAACCTGGGCCTGGGAACCAACGTTCCGCTGACCCGCGGTCTGGCTGGCGCCTTCTCCTTCGATCAGGTGATTCCCGCCAATCGGGAGCGGAACGGCGATACCTTCTCGGTGCTGGCCATCGACGACGCGGGCAACCGCTCCACCTACGCCGCCGCCATCAGCTACGACACCCGCCTGCCGGAATTCCAGTCCTGCACCCTGACCAATCTCAGCGGCACACCGTATGTGCGAGCCGGCGATCGCTTGCGCCTGGTGGCCATCATTCGGAATTACGACAACGATCGGCTGTATGCCTCTCATTCGATCCTCCTCCCCGGCGGGGAGGAAGAAATGACGCGCGTGTCCGTCAACGGAACGACGGCCACCTACGAATTCGAGCTGGTTGTGGCCTCTGGCACCAACCTCGACAGCAACTTCGTGCGGTTCTCGGTGCGGGCCCGCGATGATGCCGGCAACGAATTCACCCGGTATTCGAACGCGCTCGCCTTCGATACCATTCCGCCGGGGTTCGCCGAAGCGAACATCCGGATCATCGAGCGCGGCGGGGTGCTCGACGGCATCACCGCCATCATCGGCGATACGCTCCATATCTATGGCAATCTGTCCCAGCTCTTCGATGATGTGACCCTCACCATCGACTTTTCAGGCATCGGGGGCGTCACCAATCAGATCGTGCCGATCCGGCCCGGGTCGACCACCTTCGAACTCTACTTCGATGTCTTCCAATACACCTCCGAGAACAACATCCCGCGCGCGTTCACCCTCAAGGCCACCGACAAGGCCAACAACACTGTCTACACGTATACCTTGCCCGTCATCTATGTGGATAACCTGCCTCCCACCATTTCGGGAGGGCAGTTGCAGAAGGTGACGACCGGCGGTGGCGCCGCCAAGCTCGGCGACATCATCGGCATCCAGGCCAGCGTCGCCAATCTCGACGGCGGGACGGTCTGGACCGATCTCTGCCAGGTCGGCGGCGCGGCCAGCGCCACGTTGTCGCCAGCGGGCGGCTCCACCTACCGTATCGAGCACACCATCGCCCCCCCCGGCGGCCTGTGCTCGGCCATCGACACCTCGAAATCCTACCGCATCTACGTCTCCGATGATGCTGGCAACACCGCCTTCACCGATACCAACTTCCTGGCCATCGATAACGAGCCGCCCGTCATTCTCGCGGCGACCTTTACCGTGAGCCCCCCCCTCTCGCCGGCGCATCCCTATGTGCGCATCGGCGACACGCTCACCTTCCACGTCGGCATCGCCAGCTCAGGAGCCGTCCCCTACGATGGGACCACCGTCACCATGAACCTCTCAGGGATCGGTGGAAACAGCAATCAAGCGCTCACCTACGACGGGGTGGGCACTTTCACCCACACCATCGTCGTCGGAGCAGGGTCGCACAATATCGACACGACGTTCGTCGCGATCGCCCGAGACAATGCCGGCAATACGGACAGTCGGGGCATCCTTGTACCGATCGACAATTTCCGGCCCGTGGCCGGCCCCATGACGGTCAATTTCTTGACCGATCTGACCAAATCAGGCGCCGTGAACATCGGCGACCGCCTCGAGTTCATCGTCCCGGTGGCCGACCCCGACATGGGCACCTGCACCATCGATCTGTCGCTGGTGGGTGGATCCAGTGCCACCCTGATGAACTACGACATCACTCTCGGACGCTATTATCTGATCCACGACTGCGCCAGTGCCACAGTGGAAAATCCTTCCTACGTCTTCCGCGCGGTGGTCTCCGATAAAGCGGGCAATACCATGAATTCCCTGTCGGGGACGTTCGAGGTCGACTGTCTCCCGCCCGTGTTGCACTACGCCTCGGCCACCTTCCAGAACCTGGTGGGCAGCTCGACGGTGGTCAATGTCGGCGACAAAGTGACTATCACCGCGGCCGTGGAGATCACCCGCCTCGATGGCGGGACCCCGGTGGTCAACCTGAGCGCCCTTGGCGGCAGCGCCCTGCAGATCTTGTACGATGACGGCGCTCATGACGACGGTGCCCCGGGCGATGGCCTGTACGGGTTCACCCAGACCGTGCTGACAGGGAACACGGACGGCGTCATGACCTCCTTCGTCGTCCAGATCACCGACAATGCCGGCAATCGTGTCTGGCGCAACACCGAAGCTCTGTTCATCGACAACAAGCCCTTGGTCATCACGGGCTTCCAGGCGGCCCAGACCTTCGACAACAACGGCAACACGGTGGTCGACCTCGATGGCTATTTCACCACCTACCCCCAGTATGCGACCGATGTCGTGCGCTTGAGCGTGCAGATGAGCGGCAACCCCACCGATTTTGGGCAACTGACCGTCGATCTGCGCCCGCTCGGCTACAGCGATACAGCTCGCGTCATGCCGGTCACCGCCATTCCGGGTGGCTGGACGGCCGTTGCCTCCTTCTCTCCGATCGTAGGCTCGACCAATCGTGAATACATCTACTTCCAGGCGACCCTCACCGACGTCAATGGCAACGTCACCACGGCCACCAGCACGCCGGCGTTGCTGATCGACAACTTCCCGCCGACCATCCAGGTCTATCCGATCTCGTGGGTGGTCGACAACGGCCGGCAGAACGAGGCCAACGAACTCGACGTCATCCGGATCAAGGTCCGGTGCAGCAATCACGACGGCATCCTGCCGCAGCTCGATCTGACCACGCTCTACCTGGACAATGGCCTGCCGCCTCCCTCGCCGATCTTCTTCCCGCCGGGCGGCCCCAACGAGTACACCCTCGACTGGACCGTTCCCGCTGGTCTGGGCACGCTATCTTCCCTGCCCATCCTGATCTACGACCAATCGGGCAACCAGGCGGTCGGCTATACCAACACCATCCGCTTCCTGTCGAAGAAACCTAGCATCATGGGATTCCCTGAATCCCGGTGCGATCTGGCCTCCGACAACGTGCCGATCGGGCTGCCCAACCGCATCGCCAATGCCCCCGACGCGGCCGGCAACCGCGATGCCGTCAAGATCACGGTCATGCTGAACTCGGCCTTCAACGCCGCTAACGCCCCGCCGGCCCCCGTGCTGGTCGATGTGCGCAGCATCGTCAACAACCCCAGCGATGACGAGATCTCGGCCTATTTCGATGGCAATTTCAACACCTATTGGGCCGCGTTGCAGTACCAGGCGGCCATCGGCAGCGGTGGCCCCTTCCTCTATTCCCGCACCTTCATCGTCGAGAAGAGCAGAACGGATACCCCGGTCGCCAGTTTCGCCGTCAAGGTCTGCCACCCCGACACCTTCGCCATCGCCCTGGCCACCTCGACCGTCGTCTGCGATCCCAGCAATCCATTCGGGATCGACACGCAGGTGCCGTATTTCTCGAAAGTGGCCCTTCACCTGGTGGATGACGGCGGCGACAATGTCGCTTCCGATGCCCTGAACATCGGCGACACCATTCGGGTCGTGGCCACCATCGAAGACTTCTCCGATCCGGGGTCGGTCACCGCCATCCTCTATGAGAGGCCGAGCGGCCGTGAGCTCTATCGGACGTTCCTGTCGAAGTATGACATCACCAAGGACTGGGAAGCCACCTTCACGATCGCTACCGGCGGGGAATCGATCTGGCCGCGGATCGATCGAGCCGCCGGCAATCTGCGGATCGACTTCCATGTCTCGGATGATGCCGACAACTTCGGCGCCATGGCGAGCTTGAACCCGGCCACCCTGACCATCGACACCAACCCGCCGGTCATCACCGCTGCCCAGATGCTCATCGCCACCCCGCAGAACCTGCAGAACTGGGTGGCCAACATCGCCGATGGCTTCCCGCCCACTCGTGGCGATGGCCAGCCCAACGACTCGATCATCGCCTCGCTCACCATCGCGACCTTCACCGATTTCACCGGCCAGGGCCGCGCCTGGGTCGACCTGTCGCCGGTGCTGGGCAGCACCACCTACCTTCTGACCCAGACCCCCGTGGGTCAATCCTGGACCCGCACGTCTCTGCCCTTCTTGCTCGCCACCCCGACCATCGAGCTGGGCACCTACACCTTCCGGCTCTGGGTGCGCGATCCCTCTGGCAACCGCGCCTTCGCCGATGTCGACCTGGCGGTGGATACCACCCGCCCCTTCTTGCAGAACGCCGCGTATGATGGCTCCGTCCTGACCCTGCGGTTCAGCGAACCCCTCGATCTCGAACCGACCTGGGAAGGCAGCGGTCGGGGCCTCGACCAGACCCTCATCCGGATCGGCAACCGCCCCAGCAATTCTCTGTTGTTGCCTGACCGCACGATCGCCCTCAACCCCAACGACTTCGTCCTGGAAACGGAAGACTCGGCGGTGGTCAACATCCAGCTCGGCTCGGAATCGAAGGGGCTGATCGCCGACTGGGGCCGCACCAACCTCTACCTCTCGATGGGCTTCAACACCGTCGATGGGGAAGCCCCGTCCGCCCCGCCGCCGGCCGGCAACCGGGCCATCGCTTCGGATGTGGCCGGCAACTGGCTGCGCCCGCTGCCCCATCCGGTGGCCACCACCAGCATCATCATCACCCAGGACTACGCCTCCCGCCCCCTCCTGATCAATGGGTTCTACCGCGCCGACAACCCGACCGATGCCCAGTTCCTCTATCTCGATTTCGATAAAGACATGGACCTGACCACCATCGGGACGGACACTTTGAAAGCCCTCGCCATCTGGCGGAACCGCGGCAACCCCGACGATACCTACGCCAACCGGTATCGTTTCTACTGGACCGCCGCCCAGGATACGGTCGAAGGGCTCGACACCTCGCGTCGGATCAAACTGCGCCTGTCGCAGGAAGCGCAGGACTGGATCGCCCTGAACTATGGGCGCAACGGCACCGTGTTCCATATGCAGATCGACGACAACAACCCGCCGTTGATCCGCGACTTCCAGGGCAACCGCGTGGTTCCCCTGACCTATCAGAATGCCACCGCCGGTCAGCTCATTCCCCTGCGCACCGGCTTTTCCATCCAGCGCACCGCTCTCGACCTGTCGGGGCCCACTCCCTTGTTGACCATCGAGTTCCAGAGCACGCCGGATACGCGCCGGGCCCGGCTCTACAACGATGGCTACAAAGCGCTCAAAGAAGTGATCGAACTGAGCCGCGATCTGCCCATCAATCTCTCGAAGGTCTATTTGTACAAGAACGCCGATGGCACCGGCGGGTATTTCCCCCTCAACGACACCATGGTCGACTACGCGGCCTATAAAATCCTCAACACCAGTTACGCCTCGACCGCGGTGCAGATCCCGCTCAAACCGGCAGCGCTCGACATCATGCTGAGCTGGGCCACCCGACGGTTCCATATCGCCTGCGAAGGCGGGGCCTTCAAGGATCTGTGGGGCAACGACTCGCTGCGCTACCCGGCCGCCGGCAACACGGCGGTGGAGATCACGACGATCAACCTGCCCATCGGCTACGGCCCGGCCACCATCCGCACCCTGGCCATGAGTCCGTTGATCGACCCGGCCAAACACACGCTCGGGGCCAATGCCCATCTCCTCAAGGGGTTCGAGCCTGGCCTGCTCACCTTCGAGGTGACCTTCGACACCGCGACCATCTCCGGCAACGTGTTCATCCCGATCGATCGCAGCACGACGCCCGAACTGCGATTCTACACGGATGACGGCACGCCCATCGACGCCCCGGTGCAATTCCTGGGCTGGTTCGACCAGAGAATGGGCGCCTACACCTACACCGGGGCCCGCTTCCTCAACGATTCCTCGTTCAGCAATGGCACCTTGCAACGGGTGCCGACCTACGTCCAGGTCAACAACTTCCGACACATCTTCTGGGACGGCAGCCTCGGTTCGGAAGCCGCCACCCTGACCTACAACCTGCTCGACAAGGATGAAACCAACATCCGAGGGTTCAAGAACGACCCCCGGCGCCCCTACATCGACAATCGTCGCCCGCAGGTCGCCAGCGTCTCGCCGGAAGGCATCATTCCGATCATGCCAGCGAATGTCGCCACCTTCTGCGTGACGTTCGACGAGCCGATGGACCGCACCGCCGGCGTTCAACCCGTTCTGGTACTCAAGCAGGGCGGCATCGCCGTGATGACCTTCACGTTCGTGCAATGGGATGCCGATCCGCGCAAGGCCTGGTTCAAGAACAACCAGCCCTTCAACGAATACACCCCGCAAGGACCGGCTCAGTATGAGGTGACCGGCGGCCGCGACGAGGCCACCAACCCGCATGACCGCACGACCATCGGCAGCGTCGACATCCGGTCGAAAGGCCCGGTCATCAATGCGATCAACATCCGCACCATCCAGGAAACCGTCGATCCCAACCAGATCTTGCTGAACCAGCCGTTCAGCCCATATGTCTCGCCCTCCCTCGCCACCATCGCCGTCACCCTCGACGGTTCGGGTCTCGCCACTCCCTCACGGGTCAACTTCTTCGAAGGCAGCACCAACCTCGGATCGGTGCCGATGCGCCTCGACCTGATCTCAGGGGAATACGTCGCCCTGTGGGATGGCAACCTCGATGTGCTGCCCATCAGCCGCCGCACCAAAACCTATGAACTGCGCTTCTACGACGTCCAAGGGAACGAGGGTTCCCGCCGCGCCACGGTGATCTACGATGGCGAATACCCGACGGTGCAGTTCTGGCGCTTCGGCAACATCAACGTTTATGGCGGCAAGGCCTACTTCAGCCCGGTGGTCAAGGGCTTCGCCAAGATCGACGTGTTCGGCCCGCTGGCCAACCAGACCCTGCGCCTGGCCGTCGCCAGGATCAACCCGCCCCTCGCCACGACCGCCCTCTACCTGGCCCCCATCGCCGGTTCCGGCTATACGATCAGCTGGGACGGCCGGCTGCCGCCACCCAACAACTCGCTCATTCCGGATGACGAATACGCCCTCTACGTCGTCGATGCGGCCGGCAACGTCGGCGTGCCCATGGCCGGCGCTCCCAGTTCAGCGACGCTGGTCATCGACACCCGCAAGCCTGAAGATATCGCCATCGACACCTTCGCTCGCGGCGCCCCGGCCGATCGGTTCAATCCCAATGTCAGCTCTTTGACCATCCAGGTGTCGACCACCGATGCCTCGCTCGGCGATGGCGGCGCCTTGATCCGGATCCTCTCTGGAGGCTCGATCATCCGGGACATCCAGACTCGCGGCACGCTGCCACGCTTGATCGCCGAGTGGGATGGCAAAGACAACAAGGGCATCCTGGTTCCTGACGGCGTCTACCGCATTCACGTCCTGGATCTGGCGGAGAACCAGTCCGATGTCTTCAAAGACATCACGGTCGTCACCTCGCCTTTCCGGGTCACCGGCGCCACACAGATCGACAAGACCTCGGTCCGCGTGAGCTTCTCCCACGATGTCAACCCCACCTCCGCCCTTCCCGGCAACTTCGACCTGACCAGCTCGGTCCTCCCCACGGCGGTCAAACCGAATTCAACAACCGTCGACGGCAAGGAGGTGACCCTGACCTTCGGCGAGGCCTTCACCCACAACACCCTGTACACCATCCAGGCGCTCGCCGGCATGCTGAGCGCGGATGGCGCCACCATCCAGAGCGGCTACGATCGAGCCCAGTTCACCGCCGACACCCAGGCCCCCCTGATGGTCAACTTCACGTTCGACGGCATTACCAGCCAGAAGCAGGTGAACATTGTCTATGACGAACAGGTGACCGCCTCTTCGGCCACCAACATCGGCAATTACATCCTGCAGTCGAGCACCGGCACCATCACCATCAGCGCCATCACCATGCGCTCCGACAACAAGTCGGTGCGGATCACCGCGCTCGAAGACCTCCGCGAGGGTGTGAACTACACGATCAGCGCCAGCGGCGTGGAAGACCTGTTCAAGAACCGCAGCGACGGCGCCACCACCCGCCTCACCTTCCAGGGCCAGGACGTCACCCCGCCCCAGGTCAAGGTTTCAGTCTTCAGCAACCCCGCCAACGAGTATGACATCTCGGTCGCCGTGCTGGTCAACGAACCTCTCGGTGCCGCTCCCACCGCCACCATCACCCAGAGCGGCGGTACCGCCGTCGCCATCACCCTCAACGGCGGCCCCACTCCGTATCTCTACCTCGGCGGCACCCACCTTGATCGCAACAAGCAGGGAGTCGCCACCATCCAGGTGGTCGCCCGGGATGTCAAAGGCAATACGACGACCACGACGCTGACCTTCTCGATCGCCGTGGTCAATGCGTCGATCCGGGCCCAGGTCCGCTCACCCGATGAGAAGTTCGCGGCGACCTTCGAGCCCGGCACGCTGAAACAGGATTCGCTGGTCACCGTCTCCCCCGTGGCCATCGGATCGACCGGCATGGGTGGCGATGGCCTGGCCGCTGCGCTCCGGAGCGGTTCCCTGGCCCCGCTCGAGGCAGCCCGCGCCCTGGCGATCCGGCTCGCCGCCGGCGAGATCCTCAACGAGGAGCTGGCCCCCGTCGACCTCGGCTATGCTCTGGCCATCCCGGCCGGCCGCCTGGCCGGCCCGATCGAGATCGACCTGCAGGTCGGCACCGGCAGCCTGCCCGCCGACACCGCCCTCTACCGCCTGGTCCCGGACGGCGGCTGGCAACTGGTACCCACCAGCCGCACCGGCGACCGATTGCGGGCTCGCGTCGCCGACGGCGGCACCTTCGCCCTGCTGCGCGACCGGCTCGCCCCGCGCGCCTCGCTGCTCACCACGATTCCGACCGATCGACCCCTTCGGGAAGATCGCCCCACCTTCGAATGGAAACTGGTCGAGCTGGGCTCGGGTCTCGCTCCCGAGAGCCTCAAAGCGGTCCTCGACGAGGTCGAACAGGACGGCACCCTCAGCGCCGATGGCACCCGGTTCTCCTTCGTCCCGCTCGTTCCGCTGGTCGGCGGCGACCATACGATCCGTCTGAAGGCGAGCGACCGGGCCGGCAACGTGACCGTCACGCCCGCCCTCCGGTTCCAGGTGCTGCCCCCGCTGGCCATCCACGAGATCGTCCAGTTCCCGAACCCGGCCGTCCAGCGCACGACCCTGCGCGTGAGCACCAACCGGCGGCTCGATCCCGAGGCCTTCGAGGTCGGCATCTACGACGTGGCCGGCCACCGGGTGGCCGGCACCGAGCAGCTGGCCATCAGCAGCCGCTTGATCGGCGGGCGACTGGTGCAGGACCTCGTCTGGGATCTCCGCAACAAAGATGGCAAGACCGTGGCCAACGGCCTCTACCTGGCCCGCATCACCGTCCGCGACCCTGACAATGGAGAACGCAAGGTGAAGGTCACCCACAAGCTCGCCGTCCTGCGCTGAGGCGAGACCCTTCCCGCTTCGGAACACCAGAGAACGGAGCCGAACCATGAACCGATCCACCTCCATCCTGCTGACCATCGGCCTGATCATCCTCCTCGCCAGCGGCTGCGGCGGGGGCGGAGGCGGCACGGGCCGCTACACGCTCCCCGGGGAGATCCCCGGAGGGAGCGGGGGCGGCGGCGGTACGGGCACCGGCACGGGTGGCGGCGGCGAGACCGATCCCGATGCCCTGCTGTTGTCGGCCTGGGAAGACTTCAAGTTCGGGGCCTACAGCAGCGCCATCAGCAAGTTCAACCAGGTGCTGAGCATCCCCAACATCACCGACACCCATCGGACGGAGGCCTACAACGGCATCGGCTGGTCCCAGACCAAATCGGCCGGGGTCGAGGCCGGCTACAGCGCCTTCACGCAGGCCGCCAGCACCAACAACGAAGCCCGCATCGGTTTGGCGGCCGCCCTGATCCAGAGGGGCCAGCAGTCAGGGTTCAGCATGGCCATCTCGCATCTCGAAGCCGTCGGCCTGGGTAACCCGGCGTTCAAGTTCCAGGCGACCCATCCGATCGGGGTCAGCAATGCCGAAGCGCATGCCATGCTGGCCTTCTGCTACTTCTGGCGGAACAATCCGGGCGACCACGACAAAGCCCGCGCCCAGATCAACATTGCACGCACCGAGGATGGCTCGAACGACAGCGCGGTGGCGCACATCTACAAAACCCTCAAAGACCTGGGCCTGACAGGGATTTGAGGCTCCGACCACTCCGCGGGACGCCCATCAGGTCCGCTCCGAGCATCACCCGTGAAGGAGCCTGCGAAGCAGATGAAGAAAAGTACTCAACAAAGCGGCGACGGCCGCCGACAACTGGAGATGACCAAGCGTATCGATCGTCGAAGGGGGATACCCATGAAGACCACACTCAAACTCCTGCTCCCCATCATCCTGTGCGGGCTGGTGGCGACCCCGATCCAAGCCGACTCGGCCGGGCGAGCGGGCGCCTACCTGAAGATGGGCGTGGGCGCCCGCGCCCTGGGCATGGGCAGCGCCTTCACGGCGGTGGCCGACGACGCCACGGCGGCCTTCTGGAACCCCGCGGGCCTGGCCTTGCTGAAGAAGCATGAAGCCTCCTTCATGCATGCCAACCTGACCCTCGACCGCAAGTACAACTTCTTCAACTACGCCCACCTGTTGAAGGATAAGCAGGGAAAGACGAAGGCCGTCGTCGCCCTATCGCATATCCGGTTCGGCATCGACGGCATTCCCGAGACCCGGCTGGCCACCGGCCGCACCGACGGCGTGCCGTTCGATCCGGCGGACAACCTGCCCGCGACCGACCCCGGCGGCACCTACACGCCTGGCCGCAACGTCTATATCTTCAGCTACTTTGACGACACCGAGACGTCGACTTTCGGCACCTACGCCAAACAACTGAGCGACCGATGGTACGGCGGCCTCAACATCAAGTCGCTGCGCCAGGACCTGTTCACCAACTCCGCCGATTCCTGGGGTCTCGATCTGGGGTTCCTGTACAAGGTCTCCGATCGCACCATGGCCGGCCTGTCCCTGCGCGATTTGGGCGAAAAGCTGACCTGGGACACCCCATCCGGGCACTCGGACCGCATCCCTGTCACCACCACCGTCGGCCTTTCCCACAAACCCAACGACCGGCTCACGCTGGCGGCCGACATCAACAAGGTCCAGGACATGAACGCCAAATTCCGACTCGGCGCCGAGTGGTGGATGAAAGATTTCGCAGCCCTGCGGTTGGGTTCCCAGGCTGGAGACCTGACCCTGGGCGCCAGCTTCAAGGTGGAAACCTGGCGATTCGACTACTCGTACGTCGATGAAACCCTCGGGGAAGCGCACCGGATCTCCGCTTCCAAGCAGTTCTGAGCCTGTCTGGAGGGTAGACGCCATGCTCGCCCCGCACGCCAGGACGTGGCCCCTTGCAATTCCCGAGAGGGTAGGGTAATAGTAGGGAAACCTCGCGACACGCGAGCGTCCCATGGGAGGAACCGATGGAACTGAAGATTGAAGTCCGACAGGCCGCCGAAGGCATCACCCTGATCGTTCTGCGCGGGGAGATCGGGACCGAGACGGTCAACCAATTCAAGGACCGGATCGACCAGATCGTCAACGACGGCCAGACCAAGCTGATCATGGATTTCAACGAAGTGAACTACCTCAACAGCATGGGACTGGGAGTGGTCGCCGCCACTCTCAAGAAAGTCAAAAAAGCCAAGGGCGATCTGAAACTGATCAACCTCTCGCCCGCCGTGGCCGAATTGTTCGAGCTGACCCGGCTGACCAAGGTGTTCGAGATCTGCGAAAGCCTGGAGGCCGCCGTCGCGAGCTTCAAGGGCGGCTGAGCCCGATCAGGGCTCGCCATGCCCGTCCGCGTCTCGGCTCGCTCATTTGTCATCACCGGTCGCACGCATGTCTACGGGGTCCTGGGAGACCCCGTTTCCCATTCTCTGAGCCCGGTTTTCTGGAACGCCGCTCTGCGGGCGGTGGGGCTGGACGCTGTCTACGTGCCTTTTCCCGTGCCCGCCGGCCGGCTGTCGACCGCGCTGGCCGGTTTGCAGGCATCGGGAGTACGGGGCGTCAATGTCACGCTGCCGCACAAGGAAGCGGCAGCGGCGGCGTGTACCGCGCTCGAAGCCCCGGCCGATCAGATCGGCGCCGTCAACACCGTGCGGTTCGCGGCCGACGGGACCATGCATGGCTACAATACCGACGCCCTGGGGATGATCGATCTGCTGGCCACCTTCGACCGCCCGCCCGACAAAGTGGTTCTGCTCGGAGCGGGCGGGGCAGCCAAGGCCGTTTTGTGGAGTCTTTTCCAAGCCGGGGCAACCGTGGTATACTGGTCGAACCGGACGGGGTCCCGTCTGGTATCTCCCTGGGGTTCCGACCGCACCCGAGTGCAGCCGGTGCCCTGGGCTAGCGAGTCCCTGAAGGACGCCATGGTCGATTCGACCCTGATCATCAATGCCACTTCCCTCGGCTGGCGGGCGGAGGATCGGCTCCCCTGGCTGGGCCAGACCTTGAGCCCTCGCAGCACCTACCTCGATCTCAATTACCATCCTTCTTCCCGCTTGCTTCTGGATGCCCGTGCCAACGGCGCTCGCGTGATCGACGGGCTCGCTCTGCTGGTCCGCCAGGGAGCCGCAGCCTTCACCTTGTTGACCGGAATGCCAGCTCCCCTGTCCGTCATGCGCCGCGCCCTCCGACGCCACCTGGGAGTTCAGGCCACAGATTCAGAGGCGTCCCCGCGGTCCCAGGGTGCTTCGGCCCCATCGCCTCGGCGTCGACAATAGAAAGGTGAGAAACTTCCTCATGCAAGAAAGGATCGCACGATGACGGATATTCAACAGGCTGCCAAAAAGATGCGTCTGGGCGATGCCCTCATCGCCGAAGGTCTCATCAATGAAGAGCAGCTGCAGCAGGCGCTCGCTCTGCAGAAGAAGAGCGGCAAACGCCTGGGTGCCGTCCTCGTCGAGATGCACCTCGTCACCGAGCACGACATCGTCCAGATCCTGTCCAAGCAGCTCAAGATCCCCTTCATCGACCTGTCCAACTACCTGATCGACCCGGTCATCGCCAAACTGGTCCCCGAGCATCTGGCCAAGCGGCACATGCTGATCCCGATCAATAAGGTCGGCAACAAGCTGACGGTGGCCATGGTCGATCCCTTGAACATCATCGCCATCGATGACATCCAGTTGCTGACCGGACTGATGGTCAAACCGGTCGTGGCCACGCAGACCGACATCAACAAAGCGTTGCAAGACGCCTACGGCGCGGTCGCCCAGCAAGACAAACTGATGGGCGAACTCGACGACATCGGCAAGGAAGAAGCAGGACCGGATGACCTCGATCAGCTCGGCGAACTGGGCGAAAACGACGCCCCGATCATCCGCCTCTGCAACCTGGTCATTTCCCAGGCAGTCCAGAACGGGGTGTCCGACATCCACATCGAACCTTTCGAGAAAGAACTGCGCATTCGCTATCGCCAGGACGGCATGTTGTTCACCGCCATGACCCCGCCCAAGAAGGCCACGGCGGCCATCACCTCCCGCATCAAGATCATGTCGTCCCTGAACATCGCCGAGAAACGCCTGCCGCAAGACGGCCGCATCAAAATCAAGGTCGCCAACCGTATGATCGACCTGCGTGTCAGCGTCCTGCCGGTCATCTGGGGCGAGAAGATCGTCATGCGCATCCTGGACCAGAGCGCCCTCCGCGTCAACCTGGAAGATCTGGGATTCGAGCCGGAAACCCTGAAACGCTTCAAGAACGGCATTTCCTCCCCCTACGGGATCATCCTGGTCACCGGCCCCACCGGATCAGGCAAGACCACCACGCTGTATTCGGCCTTGACCAGTCTCAACCGCATCGAAGTCAACTGCATGACGGCGGAAGATCCGGTCGAATACATGCTCCAGGGCATCAATCAGGTCCATTGCAAGCCCGAAATCGGCCTGACCTTCGCGGCGGCGCTGCGCGCCTTCCTCCGCCAGGACCCGAACATCATCATGGTCGGCGAGATCCGCGATTTCGAAACCGCCGAAATCGCCATCAAGGCGTCGATGACCGGTCACCTGGTGCTGTCCACTCTGCACACCAACGACGCCCCCGGCACGATCGGCCGTATCGTCAACATGGGGATCGAACCGTTCATGGTCACCACGTCGGTCCTGCTGGTGCAGGCGCAGCGCTTGGTGCGCAAGATCTGCAAGGACTGCAAATTCGAGATCAAACCGCGCGCCGAGCAGATCGCCCAGTTCGGCATCACGCCCGAACTGCTGCGCCGGCTCGAATTGCCGCACATCAACGAGAAGAACATGCTCTTCTACAAGGGCAAAGGCTGCGAGACCTGCAACAACTCGGGCACCAAGGGCCGCATCGGGGTGTACGAGGTCATGGTGATGTCGGAACGCCTGCGCGAAATCATCCTCAACGGCGGCTCCACCGATGACATCCGCCGGCAGGCCATCGAAGAAGGGATGCTGTCCCTGCGCGAATCGGCCCTCCGCAAGGCACTGACAGGCATCACCTCCCTGGAAGAAGTCGTCCGCGTCACCATGGGTGAGCATTGATACAGTACCCGAAGAGCGACAGAAACACGGCGATCACGCCGCAAGGAGCTGGGAAATGTTCGTCCTCAACGACCTGCTGAACATCGTCATCGAGAACGAGGCCTCGGACCTGCACATCACCGTGGGCAGCCCTCCGGTCATCCGGGTCGACGGGGAATTGATCCCTACCGACCTTGATGTCCTCACGCCCATGGATACCCGATCGCTGGTCTACAACATGCTGACGGCCGAGCAACAGAAGGAGTTCGAGGAGAACCTCGAACTGGACATCTCCTATTCGGTCCATGGCTTCGGCCGCTTCCGCGTCAATGTGTACAAGCAACGTGGCTGCATCGGTGCCGCCTTCCGGGTCATCCCGACTAAGATCCCATCCCTGGAAGATCTTCGGCTTCCGCCAAAATTGCGTGATTTCACCAAATGGAACAAGGGCTTGGTTTTGTTCACCGGCCCCACGGGGTCAGGCAAGTCGACCTCCCTGGCCTCATTGATCAACATCATCAACGAGGAACAACGCTGCCACATCATCACCGTCGAAGACCCGATCGAATATCTGCATTACCATAAGAAATCGATCGTCAACCAACGAGAACTCCACATCGACACCACCTCGTTCGCCGAAGCGCTGCGGCACATCCTGCGCCAGGACCCCGATGTCATCCTGGTGGGCGAGATGCGCGACTTCGAAACGGTCAGCGCGGCCTTGACCATGGCGGAAACCGGCCACCTGGTCTTCGGCACCCTGCATACCACCGATGCCGCCCAGACCATCAACCGCATCATCGATATCTTCCCGCCCCACCAGCAGCCGCAGATCCGCTCACAGCTCTCGTTCGTCCTGCGGGCGGTCGTCGCCCAGCAACTGCTCCCCATGGCCAGCGGCAAGGGGCGCGTGGTGGCCACGGAAATCCTGATCGGCAACCCTGCCGTCGCCAACTGCATTCGCGAACAGAAGATCTCCGGCCTCTATACCATCATGCAGACCAGCCAGAACGAGGGCATGATGACCTTCGAGCAATCCCTCAAAGACCTGTATCTGCGCGGCGACATCACCCTCGAAGAAGCGATCATGCATACCCTCCATCCGAAGGAGCTGGAACGCATGTTGAAGGGGGGCTGACCAGCCGAATCCTTGTCACCCGAAGAATGTACCGGACATTCTTGACACGTGGTCGGTTTTTTCTTACGATGAAAATGGAGCTTGAAAGGAAAGGAGGTGAAAACGAATGAACAAGCGCCGTGGGTTCACCCTGATCGAACTGATGATCGTTATCGCCATTATCGGTATTCTGGCTGCCATCGCCATCCCCAACTTCCGGAAAGCCCGTGAGCAAGCTCGTGAGAAGGCCTGCTACGCCAACATGCGCGTCATCCTGGGTGCCATCGAGATGTACAACATGGATCACTCCTCGATGATGTCCACCGTTGACCTGTCCACCCTGAAGTCGGGCCAGTATCTCAAGAGCGAGATCTCCTACCCCGAGACCGGCTGCACGTACGCCGCTGACGGCGACCTGACCGGTTCGGGCCGCGTTACCTGTGCTTGGCACGGTGGCGTGGAATAACCATCGATCGCTGGTCTGAGGGGCGGTTTTCCGCCCCTTTTTCATTTTCTCCCCTGGTTGCTCTTGCCAAGGAATCCCGGCTCAATGTCTCCTTCCCCCCCCACCCTGTTCGGCGGGCTCCCGCAACAGGCCTCTCCAGACGCCGGCTCACTCGCCGAGAGGCCTGGACAATGGGCCCTTTCTGGGTTCTTCCCGCTGGCGATGTGGACCCTGGCTGGCCTGATCCTGGGACAGGGATGGTTCCTGTGGCTGAGTCCCCTGGCCGACGCGTGGGATGTTCCTTTCCACCTGTACTTCAGTCAAGAATTCGCCCTGACTCTGGCGGAAGAGGGAACCCGGCCCGATTGGGATGCCGCCATCTACGAGGGAAGAGGAACCGCCGCTTTCCGCTTCTATGCGCCAGGCGCCTACCTCGTGGCCAGCGGGTTCCAGTATCTCGGCTGGTCGGCGGCCACGGCCTTGCGGGCCACGGTGATCGTCTTCCTTCTCGCAGGTACATGGGGATTGGTGCGATGGATGGCCTGCCTGGGGCTGGCAGACCGCGCCCCGCTGGCGGTGGTGCTGTTCCTGGCCAATCCCGTGGTCAGTATTCATTTGTTCCGGGTGTTCCTGTTCCAGAACATCTGTGCCATGGCGCTCTTTCCCTGGGTGCTCGAGGCGTTGACCCGCCTGGGCCGTGAAGGTGACCAGGCCGCTCTGGCGCAGGGGGCTTTGGTGGGCAGCCTGATCGCCTGGACGCACCTGCCCGCCGCCCTGATGATGGGCTACCTCGCGGCCGGGTGGGTGCTCCTGGCCTGGCTCTGGGGAAAGACAGGGCGGCTTGCCTGGCGGAACGTGCTCCTGATGCCGCTGCTGGCGGCCGCGTTGACCGCCCCCTATCTTCTGGAGGCCCTCCCTGAGCTGGATTCATTGCATTTCTCCTCGCATCTCGAGAAGCAGCAACCCTGGGCGCACCAGAGCTTCCTGGATGACCCTCTTGGGCCAGCCGCACTGCCGCCACAGCTCGACACGCCTCCTCCCTCTTTTCTGGGACTCGAGCGACCCAATTTCCGGCTGGCCATGCGCGTGGCGGTCGCCCTGGCCGTGGGCCTGGCGTTGCTCGCCTTGGCCAGCGGCCGGCTCGGCTGCGATCATCCGGTCCTGCTGGCCATGATCTGCGGGATGGTTGGCCTGGGGCTGAGTTCCCGAATCAGTCTGCCTCTCTGGCACTGGATGCCAGGTTGGGCCTCGTTGCAATATCCATGGCGATGGGTGTGGCCGGGCACCATTCTGCTGATCCCGGCGATGACTGGGTGGTGGGTGCCGGCGACAGGTGCCGGCTCAGGCCAGCTGAACCGGCTCATCACCTTGACGGGCTGGAGCAGCTTCGCCATGTGGGTGTTTACGGCTCTGTGGGTCCAAGGCACGGCGATTCCCTTGTCGACGGACTTGATGGAACGCTTTCTGGTTGGCGATTTCCATTATCCCTGCGAATACGTGCCGGCCACCTGTCACCTGGCCGATTGTCGTCTGCCCAGACCGATCTCGGCCCGAGCAGGACCTTATCATCAGCTCCAGGTGCTGGCCAGCGGGGAAGCCCGCCTCGAACTCCGGCACAACAGCCGTCACGAGGCCATATTTCACGCAGACCTTCCCGCCTCGGGAGGAATCCTGATCGGCTGGACGCACTACGATCAGGGGTGGGCCCTCGAACATGCGGAAACGGGCCAGCGCATTTCCCTGTCGCCGTACGGGCCCTGCGGACAGCTCCGAGCCGAACTCCCCGGAGGCGGCGGCACCTTTCGCCTCTTCCGCGTTCATTCTCCGCGCCGTACCGTGGGCATGGTCCTCGCTCTGCTGGCTGTCGGCATCGTGATTCGGTTGTACTGGAAAGCGGGCTCGGATATCCTACCGTCACCATCTCCATCCTACCCCTCAGCGTGAGGTCGATCATGGGGTTCTGGTCCGACATTCCTGATCCTCTGGGCGGTTCCCCGGGGCTGCCCCTGGCCGCCGGGGCGATGTTGTTCGGCATCTTCGGCAGCCTGTTGGGCAGCTTTACCAACGTCGTCATCCTGCGTATGGCGGAAGGACGATCGGTGGTCTTCCCGCCGTCGGCCTGCCCCCATTGCCACCACCGTCTGTCCGCCCTCGATCTCGTCCCGATCTTCGGATGGGTGATGCTGCGAGGCCGCTGCCGATATTGTCAGGCGCCCATCTCCATCCAGTATCCCTTGGTCGAGCTGGCCGCCGCCCTCATTCTTGCCTCCTCGTTCTGGTTCTGGGGGGCAAGCCGCCAGCTGGTGCCGACCGCCGCCTGGGCCATCATCTGGCTGATCCAGACCATGCTGTTGATCCGGGAAGAAGTGGCCGCGCCCGGCCCTTTTCTCTGGCCGTTGCTGGCTTTCGCGGTTCTGACCTGGGTGGCAGGTGGCCCCTGGCTGGCCGTCTGGGCTCTGGCTCCGGTGCTGGGCACCATCGCCGGATGGCTCGCCACGCGCGGGCCCTCACCGGGGCGGTTCTTCCCCTGGTTCGGCGTCGGAACGGCCGCCGCGCTGGCCATTCCGGCCTGGGGATGGGCCGGCCCCCTCGTGCTGCTGGGCCTGGCCGGCATCTTCCCGCATGGCCCCACCTCCCTCGCCAGAAAAGCCCTCAAAGGGGCGTTGCTCCTGCACCTGGCGGCCGGGCTGGCCCTGGCCATCCGGTTCGGCCTCTGGTCGTGAAGAGCACGGCCGGGAGGGCGCCACCTTTCTGGCCAGGCTTTGTCGCACCCGGCGCGCCATGGGCAGGATGGGTTCAGGCAGATGATCGAGGTGACGATCGAGCGTCTGGAGGGCTTCCGGCACGTTCATTTGAGAGAGGTTGACCAGAACGATTTCCAGGACCTCCAGGGTGTCTTCGTCTTGCAAGACCTGCTCCAACGCCGAAAGCGCCCCGGCTTTTTCCAGTTCGCACAAAGCATCGACCGCGCACCCTCGCACATACGACGATTCGTCCCCAAGCAGGCGACGGAGATGCAGCGAGGCATCTTGAATCGAGCAGCGCCCCATGGCCGCCACGGCCGCGCCTCGCACATAGGGGTCGGAGGCCAGCAGACCGTTCTGGATGAGCGCCGTCGCCTGTTCCGTGCGAATATCCGCTGGCAGATCCTGAAAATGCTGCAGGGCGAGGAACAGTTCGTGAGCCCCGGCGTATTCGGGAATGACCTCGCTGGGGCCGACCGGCGTTGAATCGGCAGGGGGAAGCGCGACAGGAGCCTGGGAAGGGAAAGTCGAGGGCGAAGCATCCGGGCTTGCGCTCAACCCTTCCAACATGGCGACCAGCTCCGGGGAAAGGGTGATCTCCCCCGTCTCCATCAACCGCCGGACGAGTTCGAGCAGACGGCGATCCTGCTCCTCGAGCCATCGCCAGATGAACGGGTGCTGATCGGGATCGTCGACGAGAATCGAAACGGCTTCCCACTGCAGCTCGGGTGCGGCGTGCCTGGCCAATTCCACCAGCTTGCCCTTTTCGGCCGCGGTCAAGCGGCGTTCTCGCCCGACCCGGGCCAGGAAGCGGCGATCGCAGTCGGCCAGCGCCGGTTCGGCCTCCGCTCCCGGCGGCGGTGACGCCCGGGGAGGGGCCGGATAAAGCACGGCGGCCGGCCGGGTCGGGGCCAGACGCGGGGACCGCGGTTCCCCGTCCTCCGTCCGGCCCCGCGCTCCATCAAGCCCCCAACCGACCAGTTCCCAGAGCAGCCAGGCCACGAGATCGAGCAGAAGCAGCGAAGCCAGCAGGCGATCCATGGCCAGACTCATCGGCAGATCGGCGAGTTTCCTTGGCGCCGAGCCGTCACCGAACGATCTCGGTTCACAGACACAGGAAGAAAAGTCCCGACCCTCGCCACCGCCTCGCGACCAGCGCGAGCGACCGGCCGGCAGGCATCAGCCAGCCTTGGCGAGGTGGCGGAGGTAGTAGCTCGCCTCCTTGGCCTGCAAGGAATCAGGCGCCAACTGGGTGATCTTGCGGAACCGGTCCAGGCAGCTGGGCATGCCCAGGATCTTCTCGAGTTCGCCCAGGCGCAGCAGCACGTCGACATCATCGGGGGCCAGGGCGGCCACCTTCTGCAGGGCGGCGAATTCTTCAGCGGTCTGACCGGTCTGCCGGAAGACCGCCGCCACGCCTCGACGCCCCGGCAGATAGTTCTCGTTCATCAACAAGGTGTTGCGGTACTCGTCGAGGGCGGCTTTCCACTGGCCCCTGGCGAAATGCAGATCGGCCTGCAGACGATGCCCCTCGATATGACCAGGATGATGGTGGAAGAGGCGGCGCAGCGCCTGCTCCGCCTCGTCGAACCGCTGCAGGTCGCGGCAGATGCTCGCCAGGCGGATGAAGGACTCGGGTCGCTGCGGGAAGGCATCGGCCAGCCCGGCGAACACCTCGCGCGCGAGGTCGGGCTCTCCCGCCTGCTGGTAGAGGTCGCCCAAGGCGAGCTGGGCCTCGAACGACCCGGGCAGCAGAGCGGCATACCGCTCCATGTGGACGATGGCCCGGTCCCAGTCTTTGAGGTGGAACTGGCAGATGGCGAGCTGGTAATGCAGCTGGGGATGGTCTTTCATCCCTTTCATGGCCGCCATGAACGAGGCGGTCGCCAGTTCCCATTTCTTCTGACGGAAGAGACAGTGACCGAGGTTATAATGGGCATCGTGGGCGCTGGGGTTCAGCCGGATGATGGCCCGCAGGTGGTCCATGGCCTCGTTGAGCCGGTTCTGCCGGATCAGGAGCGCCGCGAGCGCGAAGCGGGCCGCCTCGAGATGGGGGTGGACGGCCAGGACGGCCTCATACTGCCGGATCGCCCCCGCGAAATCGCCATGCCGCCGTAGGATCTCTCCCAGCGCGAGCCGGATCTCGGGACGCTGAGGAGCGGCATTGGCCGCGCGCATGAGGAAGGTGACCTGCCCTTCGGTGTTTTTGGCCATCTCGCAGACCTGCGACATGGCGACCAGCACGGTGGCCGATCGAGGCGCCACTTCCAGGGCACGTTCGAGCAGGAACCGCGCTTCTTCGATCTGGCCGAGCCGAGCTTGGCTGAGGGCCAGGTCGACCGACGCGGCCAGATCGTCGGGCGCCTGGGCCAGGAGGCGTTGGAAGACGCGCACCGCGGCCGCCACCGAGCCGTTGCGCAGGTACAGGCGGCCCAGCTTGCGCAAGAGATTCAGATCGTTCGGGGTTTCCTGGCTTTGCTCCTCGAGCTGTGACAGCAGCTCATGCAGATGGCGTGGACCTTCCATGATGTCGTTTGCCTCGTCGTGCGCGCGTGGTCATCCCATGGATCCGGGCAACCAGGGCTGGCTTCTCTTCCGTCCGGAAGAAGGCCGAGCCCATAACCAATACATCGGCACCAGCGGCCAGGATCCTTTGCGCATTGGTGGCATCGATGCCGCCATCGACCTCGATGAGGGTCGGCAGACCCATCCGGTCGATGAGCCGACGCAGATCGGCGATCTTGCCGACCACCGGTTCGAGCAGCGACTGTCCGCCGAAGCCGGGGTTGACGGTCATGATCAGCACCTGGTCGCAATCGGGCAGGAGGTACTCGAGCCCAGCCAGGGAGGTCTGCGGATTGAGGCACAGTCCGGCGGCCGCGCCCAACTGCCGGATCTCGACCAGATGCCGTTGCACATGCCGGCACGCCTCGAGGTGGATGGTCAGCCGATCGGCGCCGGCCTCGCGATAGATCTTCAGCCACTGCTGCGGCTGTTCGATCATCAGGTGGACGTCGAACGGCAACTGGGAATGACGTCTGAGGTGGGCGATGACCGGCGGCCCGAACGTCAGGTTCGGCACGAAATGGCCGTCCATGACATCGAGGTGGACCCAGTCGGCACCGCTGGCGGTGACGACGGCGAGTTCCTCGCCGAGACGCGCGAAATCGGCGGAGAGGATGGAAGGGGCGAGCAGCGGCCGGTTCATACCCCTCACCAGAACAGGATCAGGATGATCATGAGCAGCAGCAGCCCGCCCATCAGGAACAGAGGATTGCGCCACCAACGGGTCTGTTCCTCGGCTTTGCGCCAGATCTGGCTGGTCGCTGCCGTCCGCCCCGAGCGGGACACCACGGTCAGGCGCGGCGAGGAAGAAGCGGGGGGCACGTCTTCCTCCAGGTCAGGCGACGGCTCGGCGGGCAGAGGTTCGGCCTCGGCCGAGATGGCCAGGGCGGCTCCCCCGGAGTCGGCGGAGACAGCGAGCATGGCCGCGCCCGCTCCGAGCGAGGCGGCAGCCTCCGACCCGAGGCGGGCGGGGCTGACCGCCTGACGAGCCTGGCGACCGATGGCCAGGGGCGCCACGTCCGCCGCGGCAGAACGGGCAGAGCCGACCGAACCGACCGACGGACCGGGCAGGCGACCATGGATGGCATCGACGACCTCGGCGGCGGTGGCCAGGGCGACGCGGGCGGCCGGCCCCCGTTCCTTGCGCAGAGCGCCTTCCGAGGCGTGCAAGAGGTCGGACAACCCCATCAGGAACGCGGCATGCGACTCGAAGCGCCGCTGCACATTCCGGGTCAGAGTGCGATCGAGGAAATCGACCACGCGATCGATATCGTCAGGCGTCAGGTGGGCGTGCCGCACCCGCAGAGCCTGTCGCAAGCGGGACTCCCACAGTTCGTGCAGGCCCCCTCGCTTGCGGATGGGCGATTCTCCGGTCAGCAGTTCGAACATGGTCGTGCCCAGGAAGAACAGGTCGGACTGCACCCCGGCCGCTTCATCATAGCTGCGCGACTCGGCGCCGACCAGCTTGAGACGAGGGTGGGAAAAGGTGAGCACCTTGATCGACCCGTCCCGCCGCCGAAAGACATTGGAGACCTTGATCGAACGGCGCGTCACTTTCTGGTCGCAAGCGTATTGCAGAACAGTGGCCAGCTCCTGCACGACCCGGCCAACGTCTTTGAAGGAAGCAGTTCCGCTCTGCATCCAGGTTTTCAGGTCGACTCCCTCGACCAGCTCGGTGACGACGAAGGGACGGCGACCGAACTGATCCATATCGAGGATGTGGACGATGCCAGGGTGGGAAAGGGCGGCGAAGGCCTTGACCTCTTCGCAGAAGATCCGGACCCGCTCCTGGTTGTCGCACAGCTCTTCGCGCAGAAGCTTGACGACGACGGTGGCGCCCGTCTCGCGCTCGAGGGCGGTGAATACTTCGAACTGATGGCTTTCCGAGAGCGTCTGGAGCAGCTCATATCTGCCATTGATGATCGTGCCAATCATTCCTGCAGCCTCCGCTGGTCTCTGGTGCGGGGAATCTATTGCACCGGACGTTCCTCGATGGGAACATCGTTGATGTAGATCTGGATCTTGCTGGACGGGATACGGGGCACCGTCACCTTGATCAGGTCGAGGGGTTTATGGGTGCCCGTGTAGACCTGGGTGCGGCCTTCCCGCGACACCTGGAAGAACTTGACCTCCTTGGGCATGAAGCCGTCGGGCATGACGAACGAGATCTGACTGGTCTCGGCACCGGGCGCGGGCGGCGTCACCGGCGGCGGGGGCACCACCTGCGGCGGGGCGGGATCATCGGCGAGGAAGATCTGCGGCGCCGCGGGGGCGGCAGGGGCAGCGGGGGTGGCCGCGGCCGCGGCGGGCTTGGGTTCATCGCGCGGTTTGGCCGGCGCGGCCGTGACCTCGGCCGCCGCCCCGGCCGTGAACTCGAAGCGTTCGAGGTCTCCGGCTTTGGCGGTACCTGGTTCGTTGCCGGAAGAGACCAGCAGATCGACGGTCGTTCCTTCCCCGACCGGCTCGAACGGCGCGGGGACCGTCGAAATGACCGTTTGCGAGGGCCGGGAAGGATCTTTGCGGGTGATGACCCGGCCGGGCTTGAGGCCCCAGGCGGTCAGGCTGGTCTGGGCCTCGTTGAGGGTCTTGCCCGTCAGGTTGGGCAGGGGCATCCGGACCGGGCCGCGCCCCAGGCTGACCAGCAGATCGACCTTGCCCTGCACCGCCTGGCCCATGGCCGGCAGGGGCGACTGGGTAATGACCCGATCACGATCGACCTTGCCCGAACGGATGTAGGCCAGGTTCCCTTCGAGGAGCTGGGCATTCAGCAGCGCCAGCCGCGATTCGCGCAGGTTGCGCTGGAAGAGGTCGGGGACATTGACCTGCTTGCTGCCCAGGGAAATGGTCAGCAGGACTTTCTTGTTGGGCTTGACCCGCGTTCCGGCCTCGGGATACTGCGCGATGACGAAATCCTTGGGATAGCGCGGATCGAACTTCTCGTCGGCTTTCTCGATCACGAGGTCGGCCGGCTTTTCCTTGAAGACCTGGACCAGGTGCTTGCCCTTGAAATCAGGCACTTCGATGGTCTCGCCCCGGTTGAAATACTCGTTGAGCTGCCCCCGCAGGTAGAAAAAGGCGGCCACGACGCCGGCGATCAGCAGCGAGATCAAGATCAGCATCTTGACCAGGATCAACAGACAGGATTCTTTCTTGGCCATGGCTTCACTTTCCGGCGAGCTGTCCGCATGCCGCCAGGATGTCGGCCCCCCGGGACCGCCGGACGGTGACGGGCAGCCCCGCCTTCTTCAGCACCTTGCGGAACTCCTTCTCGGCGGCTTCGGGGGCTGGTTTGTAGGCACACCCTGGGAAGGGATTGAAGCGGACGAGATTGATGTGGCACAGGAGTCCCTCGCAGAACTGCACGAGATTGAGGGCGTCGGCGAGGCTGTCGTTGACACCCTTCAGCAGGGTCATCTCGAAACTGACCCGGCGATTGGTGCGGGCGAGGTAGTCGACGAGGGCCGCCCGCAACCGGGCGAGCGGGTAGCGCCGGTTGAGGGGCACGAGCAGGGAGCGGACCCAATCATCGACGGAATGCAGGGAGACGGCGAGGTTGACCTCCCCTGGGCGCTCGGCCAGCTCCTGGATGCCCTCGACCACCCCGGCCGTCGAGATGGTGAGGCGCCGGGTCGCCAACCCGAGCTGGCGGGGATCGGTGAACAGATCGATCGCCCCGAACACTGCCGGCCGGTTGAGGAACGGCTCGCCCATGCCCATGAACACGATGTTGGTCGGCCGAGCCCGCAGGACCTTGACCAGCAGCATCAGTTGGAGAGCGATCTCTTCGGTGGTGAGGTTGCGCGTGAACCCGCGCGCCCCGGTCCGGCAGAAGGCGCAACCGACCGGGCAGCCCACCTGGCTCGACAGGCAGAAGGTCAAGGTCTGGTCGTCGGGCAGGCCGACCGCTTCGACGGTTTCGCCATCGGCCAGCGGCAAGGCCAGCTTGACCGTCCCGTCGGCCCCGCACCAGGTCTGGTAGTCGGTGGGCAGGATGGCGGGGAAAGCCTCGGCCAGCTTCTGTCGAGCCGCGACCGGCAGGTCGGTCATGGCGGCGAAGTCGAAGACGAGCTTGCCGAACAGCCATTCCCAGACCTGCCGGGCCCGGAACTTCTCCAGGCCCAGGCCGATCACGGCCTTCTGGAACTCTTCGAACGCCATGGGCAACAGGGATGATGCAGGGGACATGGTCTCCTCCAGTCAGAACATCGGCATTTCCGGCCTCGGAGATAACCCTCGTCGTTGACATTGCATGAAGGTTCGCCCCCACGCCCCGCCCTTGACCGGGGCGCCACCAGGTCGGCACCGGCGCCGGTTTATGGTAGGAGGAAGCAGGGACGACGGCCGAAGGCGGCGAGAAGGACGAGCGACAGGCGGGCCGGATCAGCGGAAGTTGTATTTGTCGAGCATGTCGCCCATGAGCTGCACGAGGGTCAGGATCTCCTTCAACACGCCGATGTACTGACGAATGTAGTTCAATTGCTCATTGACCGCGTTGGCCACCCGCTTGGTGCCTTCCGAAGTGATCTTGGTGGCGCCCGAGATGCTCTCGATGCTCTGTCGCAGCGATTCGATGTTGGTCGACTGCTCGCGGCTGGCGTTGCTGATGTCCTGGATCATCTTGTTGACGCTGGTGACCGAGTTGACGATCAGGGTCAGGTTGGTGCCAGCAACATTGGCCACATTGACCCCTTCGATGACCTTGGCGGTGCCCTTGCTGATGGTCTGCACGGCATTGCCGGTCTTCTCGAGCATGCCCTTGATCTTCTTGCCGATGTCTTCGGCGGCCTCTCCGGACTCCTCGGCCAGCTTGCGCACCTCTTCGGCGACCACGGTGAAGCCCTGCCCGTGTTCTCCGGCGCGGGCAGCTTCGATGGCGGCGTTGAGCGCCAGCAGGTTGGTCTGATGCGCGATGCCGGTGATGGTGTTGACGATCTCGCCGATCTGCTTGCTGGCCGAATTGAGACTTTCGATCAGGTCTTCCAGGGCCATGACCTCGTCTTTGATGGCCTCCATGGTGCCGATCGTCTCGGTGACGGCCCGGCGTCCCTCGGCCGCCACCTTGGCGGCCCCGGCGCTGTCGCTCGCCGCGGCCTGGGATCGCTCGGCGATGGTCTGGGCCGAGGTCGACACCTCCTGGATGCTGGCCGTGGTCATTTCGACGGTATTGGCGATGTAGTTCGAACTGCGGGAGATCTCCTGCACATCGGTGAAGAACTGCCCGACATTCTCGTCGGAGAAGACCGAGGTGGTGGTCAGCGGCTCGATCTTCTTCACCAGCTCCTGAGAGATGGAGCGGGTCTCGGACAGGATATTGCGAGCGGTCATGAGGAATTTCTCGAACTCGGCGGCGGCAGTCTGCACATCGCCGTCCTCGTCGCCTCGTTCCTCGTTCAGGAAATAGGCCAGTTTTTTCAGAGCCTCCCGCATCGGGGCGTTGAGAGCCTCCAGCAAGGCCCAGAATCCTACGGTGGCCAGCGGAATGAACAGCAACGATCCCACCAGGAAGAAGCGCGCATAGGCCTCGAGGTCGCGCAAGGTGTTGGCCAGCTTGTCCAGCCGATCCCCCATGGAGTTGACGTATTCCACGAAATCGAGGTTGGTTTCCGCCTGGGTGGGAAGGGCTCGCACGCCGAGCACGACCGGCACCTGCGCCGTCGCCCCTTTCGCCCGGTACAGAATGTAGTTGGCCGCGCCAACGGGGATGAGCAAGGCCACGATCAAAAAGCCGATCAGCTTGGCTTGAGTGGTCAGATGTTTCGGCATGGTGGTCGCTGGCGGTTGTTCCTCATTCGGGTGGGCAGCGTCGACATTCTACCACACCCTGTCCTGTCGGCAGGGAACGCCTTTTCTCCGCCGCTTTCCCTTCGACCGCCGGGCGGCCCGCCCCCTCCTACGCGTTGCCGAAGATGCCGCTGGCGGCCAGCATCGCCCGGGTCAAACAGCCTTCCCGCAGGATGCGGGGCGGGGAAGCGGTCAGATCGAGCACGGTCGACGGCGGCGAAGGAACCAGCGGGCCACCGTCCAGCAACCAGGCCAGTGAGCCAGCGAATTCCCCGGCGATGGCATCAGGATCCATCAAGGGCGGCTGCCCCGATTTGTTGCAGCTGGTCGTCAACAGAAAGCCGGGATACGCCGCTAGCAAGGTCCGTACCTCGGGATGATCGGGCACCCTGATACCAAGCGAGGGGAATGGGAACCGCACCTGCCATTCAGCCGGGGTCGGAAAGACGGCGGTCAACGGCCCCGGCCAGAAGGTCGACAGCAGCTTCGCCTGCACGGCATCGGGTCGGATGCCCAGCTCGCCCAGTTGATCGGTTTCGGCCAGGAACAGAATCAACGGCTTGCCTTCCTCCCGTCCTTTCATCTCGTAGATCGCTTGTACGCCCTGGCTGGAGGTAGCATCCGCGGCCAGGCCATACACCGTGTCGGTGGGCAGCGCGGCCACGCCGCCCTGTCGCAGATCCTGAACGAAGGCCTCCCACTGGGGGCGGTCGGCCAGCAACGCGGGAATGGTGATACGTCTCATGATGGTCGGCGCTCCCAGACCAGACAGCGTTCACGCCCGGCGGCATCATCGAAGGCCGCCCGCAGCGCGAGATCGGGAGCCGGCAGGCGCTGCAGCACCGCCCGCTGGCCATGCCCATGCTCGAGGGCCACCAGCCCGCCCGGCCGCACGACCCGACCGACCTCGGCCAGCACCCGACGGATCAGGTCGACCCCGCCAGGCCCGCCGTCGAGGGCCACCCGTGGCTCGTGATCCCGCACTTCCGGTTCCAGGCCAGGCAGGTCGACGGGATCGATATAGGGCAGATTGCCCACCACGAGGTCGAACGCCCCCGTCCGCAGGCAGCCGCAGAGATCGCCACGCACCATGGCGAGCCGGTCGGCTTCAGCAGGATGGCGGGCCAGATTCCGCCGCGTGAACTCCAGGGCGGCAGCCGAGATATCGACCAGGATCCCGCGCGACCGCGGCCAGCGGCGGGCCAGGGTCAATCCGATGGCGCCAGTGCCAGTGCCGAGATCGGCGAAGACTAGGGCAGGATCAGCACCGAAGCGCTCGACCAGAGGGCTGCCCAGCAATCGGTCGACCCAGTCTTCGGTCTCGGGGCGGGGAATCAGCACACCCGGACCGACCTCGAGGGTCAGATCGAGAAAGGCCCATCGCCCCAGAATGAATTGCAGCGGTTCCCGACTCAACCGGCGGGCAGCCAGCCGACCCAGGGCCGCCTCCTCGGCCTCCGACAGGGTGCGCCGCGCGCCTCCGGCCATCACCTGCAAGCGAGGCTCTCCCAGCACCGCTTCGAGCAGAAGGCCGGCTTCGGCGGCCGCCCCTTCGCCCTCCGCCAGCCCGGCTCGCTGGAAGGCGGCGGCGGTGGTCTGCAGCCACTCGCGCGCGGTCATGGACGACGCCAGCCGGCGGACTCGCTCACAAGCCCAGGAAGCGGATGGCGACCCCGCACAGGACCAGAGAAACACCGGCCAGCGCCTGGGCATGCCGCTCCAGGAACCCGAGGGACAGGCGTTCGACGCCATACAGCAGCACCCCGACCACCGCCAGGATGGTGGCGACCGTCGTCACCGAGAAGGCCAGGGCGGTCAGCAGGCTGCCGGGAATGCCGGCCACCGCGGTAGCGGCCAGCATGAGGGGAATCAGCGACTCGCACGGCCCGAACACGAAGATGGTGAACAGGATCCAGGGGGTCAACCGCGACCCGGTCGGAGGAGCATCCGACGGCTCGTCCTGCGAGTGAGGCCCCTCCGCCAGATGGACGTGGGCGTGTTCTGCTGCGGGGTCATGGGCATGCGCGTGAACGTGCAGACGGCCGTCGGCGTGCCGATGGACATGGGTATGGACCTTCCCGCGCCAGTGCTGGACGAGCGCATGCACCGTCATCGCGGCCCCGACCCCGATCAACAGCCAGGCACTGCCCGCGCCTCGCCATTCGTGCCAGCCGGCCCAGACGCTGTCTTCCCAACTGGAGGCAGCCATGCCGACCAGCCCCAGGCCCAACCCGACGACGAACGAGCTGCCGACATGTCCCAGGCCGCACAGGAAGGTGATCCACATGGTGCGCGGCCAGGACCAGCGCTCGGCCCGGGACATCATGATGAACGGCACGTAGTGGTCAGGCCCCATCAAGGTATGCAGGCAGCCGAGGAAGGCGGCGGTCCCCAGGATCACCCAGAGATCATGGCTGGCCAGAGCATGTTCCAATGTCATGGTCGAGGTCCTTCCATCCTTCCAGGATTCATTCAGGTTCGGCGGCCGTCGCCGCCAGCTTCTTCAGGTTGTCGGCCTCGATCAGGCTGCGGATCGTCTCGTCGAGATCGCCGTCCAGGATCTCGGGCAGCTTGTACAAGGTCAGCCCGATGCGATGGTCGGTCATGCGCTGCTGCGGGAAGTTGTAGGTCCGGATGCGCTCGGAGCGATCGCCCGTGCCGATCTGCATCCGGCGGTTCTCGGCCCGGTTCTTGTCCTGCTCGGCCCGGGCGTTGTCGAGCAGGCGCGCCCGCAGGATCCGCAGGGCCTTGGCCTTGTTCTTGTGCTGGCTCTTCTCGTCCTGGCAGCTGACGACGATGCCGGTCGGCAGATGGGTCACCCGCACCGCCGAATCGGTGGTATTGACGCTCTGCCCCCCCGGCCCCGATGACCGGAAGACGTCGATGCGCAGGTCCTTCTCATCGATCTGCACATCGACCTCCTCGGCCTCGGGCAGCACGGCGACGGTCGCCGCCGAGGTGTGGATCCGTCCGGAGGCTTCGGTCTCCGGCACCCGCTGCACACGGTGAACCCCGCTCTCGAACTTCAGCTTGCCATAGACCCCCTGGCCCTGGATGCCGAAGATGACCTCTTTGATGCCGCCCAGGCCGGTCTCGCTGAGGCTCATCACCTCGCACTTCCAGCCCTGCCGATCGGCATAGCGGCTGTACATGCGGTAGAGGTCGGCGGCGAACAAGGCCGCCTCTTCGCCGCCAGTACCCGCCCGGATCTCGATGATGGTGTTCTTGCCGTCATCCTCGTCTTTGGGGATCAGCAAGAGCTTCAGCTCCTGCCCGAGCGCGGCCAGCCGCTTCCGCAACGCGACCGTCTCTTCTTCGGCCATGGCGCGCATCTCGGGGTCGGTCTCGGTGCCCAGCAGCTGTTCAGCTTCTTCGAGCTGGCGCCGCACGGCGGCGAACTCCGAATAGGCGGTCTTGATCGGTTCGAGTTCGGCCCGTTTCTTGGCGATCTTCTGGAGCTCGGCAGGGTTGCCGAGCACCGCGGGATCGGACAGTTTCGTCGTCAGATCGTCGTACAGGGCGCAGAGGGCGGCGAGCTTGTCGAACATGGGATCACAACGAGGCGATCACGTTCTGGAGAAGCTTCAGGAAGTAGGGCTGCGCGGCGGCGGCGGCCTTGACCACCAGCTCGTGGTCGACCGCTTCATGCCCTTCGCCGGTGGCCATGTCGGTCACGCAACTGATGCCGAGAATCCGCTTCATGCCAGCATGGACGGCGACGATCACCTCGGGCACCGTCGACATGCCCACCGCATCGGCGCCCAGCAGCCGAAAGGCCCGCAGCTCGGCGGCCGTCTCATAGGTGGGGCCAGTGACCGCCAGATACACGCCCTTCTGCATCGGGGCGCCGATCTCGCGGCCGATCTTCATGGCGAGATCGACCAGTTCGGGGGTATAGACGCCCTGCATCGGCGGGAAACGAGGTCCGAGGGAGTCGTCGTTGGGCCCGATCAGCGGATTCTGCCCCATGAAATTGATGTGATCGGTCATCACCATCAGGTCGCCGACCTGGAAATTCCGATTCAACCCGCCCGAGGCGTTGGTGATGATCAGGTCATGGGCTCCCAGGGCATGCATGACCCGGATCGGGAACGTCACTTCGGACATGGCATAGCCTTCGTAGCAGTGGAACCGCCCCTGCATCACGACGAGTTCCTTGCCAGCCCAGGTGCCGAAGACGAGCTGCCCGGCATGTCCTTTCACCGTCGACACCGGGAAGTGCGGAATGTCGTGGTAGGGGACCGCCGTCTTCGTCTCGAGATGGTCGGCGAAGCTGCCCAGCCCCGATCCCAGCACCACCGCGATGGTGGGCGTGCGAAAGACCCGATTCTTCAGGTATTGGACGGCCTCGGCAATCTTCTGTTTCATGGAGGGCCTCTCCGGGTGGAATGGAACATCCTCCTCGCTGGCGGCGGCCAGCGGGGAATCGCAGGGTACCACGCCCATCCGTCCCTGTCAAACGGCGCCAGCCGGATACAAATTTCTCTCACCACGGCTTGGAAGAAGATCCTCGCGGCGGGTTCTTCGAACTCCGCGTCTCCGGGGGCGTAGGCGCAACGACGGTTCGGGTCTACCGTCGGGCGGCGTAGACCCTCGTCGCCAGCGGGATGTAGGTGCTGGTCGGGAATTGTGTGCGCAAGAAGTTCAGCACCCGGGCGGCCTCTTCGAAATTGCCCACCTCGACCAGGATGCGGATGATGTAATAGAGAGCTCCTTCCCGCACCGCCAGCGATCGCGAGGTCGCATAGGCCTCTCGGAATCCCAGGTAGGCTTCGGAAGACAGCCCCATGGCATACTGGGTATAGGCGCTCAAGAATTTGTAACGGTCGATGGGGATGGACCTGGGGTCGGGCTTGATGCGTTGCAGAAAAGAGAACGCCGACTGCGGATTGCGTTCTTGAATGTAGCATTCGGCCAGCAGGTAGGCGGCTTTCTGGAACTCCTTGTCGGTCAGCCCGCCATAGAGCGCGTCAGTCAGCGCCAGCCGCGCCGACAGGTATTCCTTCTCCTCGAAGAATCGCATGCCCCTGGCCAGTTGTTCCCGGGCATGGACGGGCTGCGCATTGGCGATCAGCGTGCGGGCCACATAGTCGTTGGCATAGCGCGTCATCACGTCCTCGGTCAGGCCGTTGAAGCACAGACGCAGCTCGCGCCGCACATCTCCACTCTTGAGCAGCTCCTGGATGAAGCGATGGAAGGCTGGCATCCCGTAGGTCTTCAGCAGGAACTGCACTTTCAGGTAGTTGGCGACGTATTTCTCGAGAGAGATGGGGTTGCCATCATCGCTTTCGTCTTCGTTGGCGAGGAACGACAGGTCGAACCCCCGCCGCATCAGGGCTTTGATGCGAGCAAGGCCCTGATCGGCCGCATGCACCGCTGTGCCTTCCTTGACCCACATCGGCAAGGCGTCATAGCGGTCGAGCCCCATGATCTGGGCCATCACCGCATGGGTCAATTCATGGGTCATCTCTTCGATCAGAGTGGCCTGCCCCTCCATCAAGAATTGGAGATCGAGGTAGATGTAATGCAGAATCCGGCCTTCCGAGCCGATGACCGACCGTCGTTTGCCCCGCAGGCGCATGCCATTGTGGGTCAGATGGTCGGAGAAGACCACGATCACCTGCAGGTCCTCGATGATCGGGATGCCCAGCGAGTGGTTGATCCGCTGCAGCGCTTCCTGATAGACGAAGGGCAGGTCGGCCAGGAAACGGGCATATTCGGGGTGGCCCCGGTAACGGCCGGCATAGCTGGTGTCGACATGCAGGGCGGCCCGGGCCGACGCCGCCAGCCACAGGCTCGACCACCAGGCGATGAGCAGGCAGAGACGCCAGCCCCGCTTCATGGCCCGCCATCCTTCCCGCCGCTGGGTCCAGCCCCGAGCAGCTCTTCTTGCCCGCCCTCCGGGGTCATCGGAGCCCCGGCCGACGCAGGATCGGCCGCCGGGGCGGGGACCGCCTCCTCGGCCGAGCCGTCCAGGGCAGCCGAAGCCGGCCCGATGACCGGAGGCCGCTCGGCCGGCGACCCCAGCGCCGTCGGCCGTGAGGCGGCGTCATCCTCGATGCGACGGATGGCCACCCCCAGCGATGCGATGTACTGGGTGATCTCCTGCCGCAGCATGGGATCGCCCTGCACATCGGGGCGTTCCCACAGGGCTTCGAAGGTCTTCCGCGGTTCGCCGAGCAGTCCGAGCGCATGGCTGATGACGGCATGATGGAACTCGATCTCGGCCGACGGAGTGGCGACCGCCTCGCGGATCTCGAGCATGACCTGGTAGGCTTCCCCGACCTGCCCGTTCTTGTACAGGGCCCAGGCCAGGGTATCGAGATTGAAGACATGGTTGGGCAACCGGGCGACCGAGGCCCGGGCCAGCTCGAGGGCGGTGCCCAGGTCCTGGTTCAGTTCGAGCAGGGTGTAGGCGAGGTTGTTGAGGGTGCGGGCATCGTCCGGATCGCGGCGCAGGGCCTCGCGATAGGCGGCCACCGCTCCCGGGCGATCCTGGGCCTTCAGCCGCAGATCGGCGAGGGCGACCCACAGGGCGGGATCGAACGGCTTCAGATCGACGGCCGCCGAGGCAGTATCCAAGGCTTCCTTGGTCCGCCCCAGCTGGTCGAGACCGATCGCCAGGCCCAGCCGATAGCGAGCCTGGGTCGGGGCCAGCCGGACCGCTTCCTGCAGGTCCCGCAGGCCGTCGCCGGCCCGCTCGCGGTCGGGCCCGGCCACACGCAGCAAACCGCGCAGATGCAGGGCCGGCGCATATTCCGGCTGCTCGGCCAGAGCCCGATCGAGGTTGGCCAGCGCCGTCCCCACCAGCTGGAAGTCGGCCGCCACCCGAGCGAACAGGAACTCCCGCTGATGGACCGGCAGTCCGAGCACCAAGGCCACCGACCCCAGCAACGTTCCCAGGAACACGGGAACGGCCCCGAACCGGCTGAGCGCCCGCCAACGCCTTCCCCAGCTCGACAGCTCCGCCGCGTTCGGGCCCACCGACGCCTGATCGCGGCCGATCAGCAGGGACAGGCCCAGCAGGCCCAGCGGCAGGAAGACGGCGAAGATCAACCCCAGCTTGAGCCGTTCTTCGTCATGGAAGGTCAGCGACGGCATTCCGCCCGGCATCAGGTATTCCTGGAGAGGCAGGGCGAGCAGCACGCAGGCGATGAGCTGGAAGGTGCCGAACACCCCGGCGCGCCAGGGCATGGTCGGCCGGAAGGGGATGCCGAAACTGCGGCAGAGAATCCAGGCGCTCCCCCCCAGGACCAGGTAGACCATCGATAGGAACGAGAGACCGATCGTCGCTCCCGCTTCGACGGGGTTGTCGAGCCCCAGATCGACGGCGACCATGATCCCGACCAGCAGGAACACGAACGGGGTCGAGAAGAACAGCACCCGGCCGCGGGCGTCCAGCCCCGGCGAGGTCAGATCCCCGCCGCACATCGTGCAGTAGGCGGCCTCGGGGCGGTTCTCCCCCCCGCAGGAAGGACAGCGCGGTCCGTTCATCCGACCTCGTGCACCTCCCCGACGAACGATTTCTGCATCATCGATTCGACGGTCGCCAGGTCGCGGCCCTGGCCCAGCACCCACATCAGCTTGACCAGGGTCGTCTCGGGGGTCATGTCCATGGCGGGAATCGCTCCGGCCTGCAACGCCGCCCGCCCGACCTGGTACAATTCCATCTCGGTCGATCCGACCAGGCATTGCGTGCAGACCACGACCGGCGTGCCGGCGGCGGTGGCGGCGGCGATGGCCGGGCAGAGCGAGGCGTCGCCTTCGGTCGGCAGGTTCCCGGCGCCGTAGCCTTCCAGCACCAGCCCATGGTGGGTGGCGGCCAGGTGCGCGACCACCGCCGGCTTGATGCCGGGGTACACCGGCATCATCGCTACATCGGGATCGAGAAACGGGCGCAGCAGGGGCTTGCGCTTGCTGCGGCGATGGCAGGGCCCATGCAGCCGGATGGTCAACCCGATCGTCCCCAGCGGCACCTCGTTGACGGTGGTGAAGGCCTGCATGTCGAAGGCCGAGGTCTTCTTGGCCCGCGTTCCCCGGATGATCTGCGCCCCGAACACGATGACCACCTCGGCCAGATCGAGGATGGCCACCCGGAAGGCGTTGATCAGGTTGGTCCGGCCGTCCGAGCCGATGTCCTCGAGCGGCACCTGGGAGCCGGTCAGCACCACCGGCTTGGGCAGCTCCTGCAGCATGAAGGCCAGCGCGGCGCCGGTGTAGGCCATGGTGTCGGTGCCATGGGTGACCACGAAGCCGTCATAGAACGGCATCCGCTCATGGATGGCGCGCGCCAGCCGCAACCACAGGTCGGGCTGCAGATTCGACGAGTCGATGTCGGCCAGCGGCAGGAGGTCGACCTGGGCCAGCGCGCGCAGCTCGGGCACCCGTTCCAGCAACAAGGAGGCGTCCTGACATGGCGCCAATCCCTTCACCGGATCATGGACCATGGTGATGGTCCCGCCGGTCGACACCAGAAGAATCCGCGGCAATCCCGCAGGCGTCATGTCGGTCCGTCCCTTCCGTTCAGAACTTGTACTCGATGGCGAAGTTGATATCCTTCTTGTCGGCGATGTCATCGACCCGCAACTGGAACTTGAGCCCCGGCTTGAGCGCATAGCCGCTGGTGAAGCGCACGGTCGGATCGCGGGTGTCGATGAAGTCGAGGCTGTAGGTGATGTCCTGCGCCCACTGGTAGTCGAACCCGAGGCCGACCTTCGAGCTGATGACGCCGGCGCGCTTGATCAGCCGCTGCTGGGCATCGCGCGCCAGCATCAGGTTGAACAGCGGATCGCCGCCGATGTCTTCGACCCCGATGCGGTAGAAGCTGTTCTCGTTGGGGTAGAGGTCGACCATCATGTCGGAGAAGAAGGTGTCGCTCTCTTTGTGGTAGCGCAGCAGGTATTTGAAGTCGATGCGGGTCTGCTTGATGTTGAGGAAGACCTTGTCGACCGCCTGGGCGATCTTGTGGGCATCGTCGAGCCCGGTCTTGATCTTGGTGCGGATATCCTTCTCGGTGATGATCTCCTTGACCTCGCGGGTGATCTCCTTGGCGTTGTCGGACGCCTTGCGCAGCGACTCCACGGTCGCGCGCAGCTCGGTGGTCATCTTGCGATCCTTGTTCAGATCGAGAATCATCTGATCGAGCCGTTCCGAGACGTCCTTGATGTTCTCGACGATCTCCCGCAGGTTGGCGCGGTTGTCATCGGTAATGTCGTTGAGCCGCTGGCTGAAGTCGCGCAGATTGGTAATCATGCGGCGGATGTTCTCCCGATTGAGTTCCACCTCGTCGCGGGCCTGCTTGAGAATGTCGTCGAGATTGCTCACGATGCTGTCGGCCCGCTGCTGCACCGAGGCGAGCATCTCTTTCACCCGCTCGGATGCCGACTCCGCGTTCTTGAAGATGGCCTTGGTACTGGCCTTCAGCTCCGGATCGCCGATGATGTCCTTGGCCGAGACCGCCAGCCCCTGCAGTTTCTTGAGCAGTTCGTTGCCCTGCTCGAACAGCTCTTCCATACGGGTCGGATCGGTCCCCTCGACCACCGAGTTTTCGGCGACGTAGGGGGAGGTCTGGTCGCGCGTGGGAATGATCTCGACGAACTTCTCGCCCATCAGACCGGCCGTGCCGATCGTGAAGGTGCTGCGCCGACGGATGCGATGCTTCTGGTCTCGGATATAGACATGCACGAGCACCTGGTCATCGTCGATCTCGATGCGTTCGACCTTGCCGATCTTGACGCCCGCCATCGAGACCGTCGACCCCACGCTCAAGCTGTTGACGGCGTAGAAACTGATGACGAACCGGTAGCCCTTCTCGGTGAGGCGCAGATCTCCGATGACGAACACCATGTAGATGAGGAGGGCGCAGGCGGCCAGCGTGAGTATTCCAACCTTGAGCGTCGAGTTCATGTGCTGCTCCTGGAGCTTTACAGAAGTGTCATGGGCCCCTTGGCTTCGCCCCGGATGAACTGCTGGACGAGGGGGTCGGGCGAGTTGATGATTTCATCCTTGGTGCCGATGGCCACGATGCGGCCCCCATAGTGCAGGGCCAGGCGGTCACCGATGCGATAGGCCGAATTGAGATCGTGGGTGACGACGATCGAAGTCACCCCGAGCCGTTCTTTGAGGCTCAGATGCAGTTCGTCGATGGCGCAGGTCATGATCGGATCGAGCCCGGTGGTCGGTTCATCGTAGAGGATGATTTCGGGCTCCATGGCGATGGCCCGCGCCAGCCCCACCCGTTTGCGCATGCCGCCTGACAGCTCGGAAGGCATCAGGTGGTTCGCGCCAGGCAGGCCGACCATTTCGAGTTTCTCCGAGACGATGTGGTGGATGGCCAGATCGGACAGATTGGTGTGCTTGCGCAGGCCGAAGGCGATGTTCTCCTCGACCGTCAGCGAGTCGAAGAGCGCCGCCGACTGGAACAGCATCCCCATGCGCATGCGCAGAGCATCGAGCCGTTTCTGATCGAACTTGGTGATGTCCTCGCCATCGATCAGCACCTGCCCCTCGTCGGGTTTGAGAAGCCCGATGATGTGCTTGAGCAGGACGCTCTTGCCGCAGCCCGAGGGCCCCAGGATGACCAGCGATTCCCCATCGTAGATCTTGAGGTTGATCCCGCGCAGCACCTCCTTGGGACCGAATCGCTTGCAGAGGTTCGAGATGATGATCATGAGAGATAGGCCGTGTTGAAATTGTTGATGCCGACGGTCAGGAAATAGTTGACCGCCAGGATGAACATGATGGCCAGCACGACGGCGCCGGTCGTGCTCTTGCCGACCCCCTCGGCGCCGCCTTCGGTGGTGAAGCCTTTGTAGCAGCCGATGACACCGATCAACGCCCCGAAGACCATGGCTTTGAACAGCCCGCCCATCAGATCCTGGATCTTGAGGTTCTGCAGGATGGAATCGACGAAGGTGGTCATGGTCAGCCCGATCTGATTGACGGCGACGATCGAGCCGCCGATCATGCCGATCACGTTGGTGAAGATGGTCAGGACCACCAGCATGATGGTGCAACCCCAGAAGCGGGGCACCACCAGTTCGTCGACCGGGTTGGTGGCCATCGTCTCGAGGGCATCGATCTGCTCGGTGATCTTCATCGTGCCCAGCTCGGCGGCGATCGAGCTGCCAATGCGGCCGGCCACGACGATGCCGGTCAGGATGGGCGCCAGTTCGCGGGCCATGGCCATGCTGACCACGCCGCCGACGTAGCGCTGGGCTCCCAGTTGGGCGAACTGATAGCCGATCTGCACGACCAGCACGGCGCCGGTCGAGAATCCCGTGATGGCCACCATCGGGAAGGAATCGACGCCGATGCGGGACATCTGGTCCATCAGGTTCTTCCAGCCCAGTCGCCCGGTGCGAAGACCGTGGATGGTCCAGTAGATCGACTGCAGGAAGAGAATGGCCAGACTGCCGAACAGCAGGACGAAATCCCGGATGAGGTCAAGGAGGATCATCAGATCATTCCTCGGACAAGGTGATCGTGGTCTCGACCCGCCCCAGGACGACCAGGTTGGTGGGCTGGATCTCCAGGTCGCGGGAGCCGGTCCGGTTCTTCTTCATTTCCTCCCCTTCCGCCGCCAGATGGAAGATGAGGTCGGAATTCTTCGGGGAATTGACCCAGGCCGACATGGCGCCTTCGAACGTCTCATTGCCCTCTTCGACCTTCTGGTCGCGCCCTCCCTTGCCGCCCTCCTTGCCATCCCCGCCCGACTCGCCCTCGTCGACCCGGGAATTCAGCCCGTAGACCGACAGCACCAGCGTCTCCTTGCCGAGGTCGGAAGGAATGGGCAGCCGGGCCTTGCGCACCAGGCTCTTCTCCCGGAAGGGCCGGATGGTGACCCAGGCCTCGAGCATGCCGCCCGGCGTGATCGAGGTATTCTTGACCTCCACCTTTTCGATGGTGAGCGTGCGCCGGGCCTTCTCCATCTCGATCTTCAGCATGAGGCGAACGGGATAGACCTCTTCCAGCTCGCTCTCGATGACCGATTCCAGCAGGCTGGTCACCTCGCCGATCAGAGTCCCCACAATGTCATTCTTGGAATAGAAGAGGTTCTCGCGACGGAACTGGTACTGCTTGCCGCTGGCATTGGCGCACTCGAGGGCGATTCCCAGCAGGGCGGTCCCGCCGCCTTCCCGGTCGCAGACCTCCTCGATGGCCTGGCTGAGGGTCGATTCGATGACCGAGATGAACACCGTCGGATCGCGCACGACCTGGTAGCTGATGCTGCGCGACCGTTTCAGGTCTTTGTCGGTGACCTCGAGCTGCACCGGTACCAGGGCGGGAAAGCGACCGATCTCGCCAGCGATGCCCTTCTCGCGGTCCTGGGTGATCACGCCCAGCATCTCGGTGGGAGCCCCGATCTTGAACGGCATCTGCACACTGGAGAAGCAGTGGTAGATATGGGTGGCCGTCATCAGGAACGACACATTCCCTTTTTTCAGGAAGGGGTGGGCGAACCCGAGGATCCGCTTCCCGTCACGGTAGGTCAGCGTGCCGATGGTGGTCAGATTGATGTCGCCCCGGGCCAGTTGCACGCCGAGGGCCGATCCTGGCTCGAAGGAGTCGGTGGCGGTCGGAACCGTCGCCGGACGCCCGGACGAGGCGGGGCCGTTCGGCACCGTGCCGGGGAGGGCGGAAGGCCCCGCCGAGGGTGGAGCGGGGGGCGTCGGCGCCGCCTGCAACCGGATGCCCCGAAAGCGTTCGTTCAGTCGCCGTAGATACTTCTCCGAAAGGCCCTGCACCATCACCGGAGTGCGGGCGCGCACGAACACTGGCGCATCGGCCGGCAGGCCCGCCTTGGCCAGGTCAGCGGGGTCATCCACTTCCCACAGGTGACGGGAGGTGACATTCCCCAGACGCAGCGGAGTGGTGCTGACCCACCGGACCGGCTGCCCGAGATCGCTTTTGCGAAGCGCGGCCGTCGAAGGGTAATCCCAGATGCTGAGCATCTCTTCGATGGGCGTGACCAGGCCCACAGTGTGATCGGTCATCACCCATCCCGAACTCAGGCCGCCCACCAGCTTGTTGTTGATGAAGACCGGGCTGCCGCTCATGCCGGCGGCAATGCCGCCCGCCTCTTCGATCACCTTGCCCCCGACCTTGACCAGAATGGATTGCCCGGAGATCAGGATGTTTTCGTTGAGCTTGTTGTTCGACAAGATCCCCATCACTTCGACAGTGAAGGTCTCGATATCGCGCCCGCGGATGACCGTCTTGCCGATGCCTTTCATGCCGACCTTGACATCTTTCAGCGGCATGATGTCAGGACGGGCCCAGACAGCCATCCCCGACCACAAAAAGAGCAACAGGACAGCGCTCCGGCGCCGCCATTCAATTGCGCGTGATGACGATGCCATTGGAAATCGGCCTTTCCCTTCCATCCGATGGGCGATTGACCACCCGTCCCTTGACCAGCATGGTCGAGGAGCCACCGCCGTCGAGATTGATCGCGGACCGCCCTCCCAGTTTCTTCAGGTAGGCCGCCAGTTCGGCCAGGGTCATGCCGGCACTGCGAGGGGAGCGTCCATCCACCACCACGAACAACAGATCGCCATTGAAGGTCTGTGCCACCGCCGTCCGCGGATGCCTTCCTCTGACGATCGAAACGTCGAACTTCTCTTCCTGACCGTTGATATCGATCCGCCCTTCGGATAACAGGCGGGGCCCGCCGCAGACGGCGTGCTGGACAGTATTCCAGGGGGGATTGATCCGGTAGTCGAGGGTCACGGTATCGCCCAGCCGAACGTTCGCGAGGGCGTCGGCCTTCCTGCCCCCGGCCGACACCACCACGCCATCGGGCGGGATGATCGCATCGCGGTCATGGATGCCGACCACCCGCCCCTGGACGAGCACCAGTTCTTTGCCCGGCTCGGTCGTTCGGGTGCTGCGGGCGAATTCGGGGGTATAGATGACCAGCCGGTCGTCGCTGCGGGGCTGATTGACCGCATCGATCTCGATGCGGACCGCGCCGGCCTTGAGCGTACCCGAGAAATCCGGGTTGCCGAACAGCGGCGTGCCATTGGTCGAAATGCCGAACACCGAACGGGCATAGAGGGGCGAGCTGATCAGGCGCCGATTGATGATCAACGTTCCGATCGGATCGCCGCGCGGCGTGAAGTAGCACCCATTGATGGCCGCCACCGCGTCGTACCGCCGTCCGATCGAACTGAGCACTTCCTTCTGGCAGATGCCTTCGTTGGCCAGCACCGGCACGACGCTCACCGACGACTCGAACGGCTCGACCCGCAGGATGAAGGCATCGGCCGGCCCCGCCGCGGTGGGCACCCGATCCCGATAGTAGGTCACCCCATCGGTCAGCATCTCGCCGCCCGACAGAGGGAATTCGGTATCTCTGGCCTGGAAGGGGATGACCAGTTGCGGAAGCCCCGTCGTGGAGGTGGCCAGATACGGCTCCCCGATCCGTCCGCCGGCGTAGAACACATATTCGGAATACCGCGGCCCGCGGAACTGGGAGAACTTCCGGAAGATGGTGTTCAGCTCATCGACGGTTTCCAGCGCCAGCAGGCTGAGCGGAGGCTGCACTCGCAACCGCAGGAGCTTCCCGCGATGAGCCACTTTGACATAGCGAACCGGGGCGGCCAGATCGAACTCCACCATCTGGAACGGCTCTTCACCCCGATGGGTGATGCCCTTGATGGCGACCTCCTCGAGGATCGGGGAAGAAGAGGCCACGGTGGGAACCGCGGCCGAAGCCATCGCAACCCCTTGGGCCAACCCGGCATGAACCGCGGCGGACGCGACCAGAGCGGATGGCGCCATCTTCATCGCCAATCGCTCGCCGGCTCCCGTCGCCCCAGCTTCTGCGGAACCGGCCCGCATGGCATAGCGGTCAGGTCCATCGGCCCGGCTCCTGGGCAAGACCGGCTGTTCCTGGATGATGGCGCCGACCAGGAAGATCTGCCCCAGCAGGAGCAGCCCCACGAATTGTTTCAGCGAGTCCTTGATTGACATGGCCCTTTCCTGACCTGGATAGGGTCTTGCAATCTATCGGCAATTCGTCCATCGGGGTTGAGGTCCGCACGGGCGACCGCCCGGCCCCCTGCCGAACCAGCAGGAAAAAATCGGGACGGTCCCGGCCTTGGCTGTCCAGATCCGGACACGCCAGCCAGAATCATGAGTGTCCAGCCCTGGACAGGCGCTCCCCTAATGTCATCGAAATCCTTGACCTGATCAGAGGTTTCGCACGAGCGCGCGCCTGGTATGTCGTTTGCTCCACAGTATGAGGCAACGGCCTGACCGGCCAACCTCACGCAAGGAGACGACGACATGCGTACCTCTCTGATCCTATTGTTGGGCATCCTGATGGTGGCCTTCTGGCAGCCCGCCTGGGCCCAGAAACCGGCGACGGAAGAGGCGAGCGGCGACCTGCTGGGCCCCGACGGTCCCGGCCCGCGCACCTGCCTGCAGAATCTGTCGGTCGATCAGATCATCGAACGGATCCGCACCCGCAAAGGCAAGATCCTGGAGCGGATCAAGCAACGGTTCGACCGCATGGTCGAACGGCTCGACCGGCTGGAAGAACGGATGGCCCAGCGGGGCGGGCGCCTCCGGGACCGCCCGGCCGGCCAGTCCGGTCAGGATGCTCCGGGAGCGGCCGCTGGCCAGAGCGAAGAGATGAAGAAGCGGATCACGGCCCGGTTCGAACAGATGAAGGCCCGCATCGCCGAACGCAAGGAGATGTTCCAGAAGCGGGCCAGCGATCGCCAGGCCCGCGTCGAAGCCCGCCTCGCCCGACTGAAGCCTGAAGATCAGGCCCGCGTGAAGGCCGAACTCGAAGCCACGCAGAAGGAAATCCTGGCCGAGATCGACAAGATGGTCGCCGAGGCCACCAAAAAGCTCGAAGCGTCCTACCAGAAGATCCTGTCCAGGTTCCAATGACCGATCCCCGGCCCGGGCAGGCTCACGCCCGGCCTGAAGCCGCCGTGAGCCTGCCTGGCCTCGGTCCCGACCATGGCCTCTGCCTGGGGTCGGGGAGGGTGTTCTCATCGCCCGAGGGCGGAACAGACCCCACGGTCGGCCAGTGGCGGCCGCGACGGGGGAGGCGGCGAGGAGCGGCGGGAAGCGGGGCGGAACCGGATCAGACGCCGTCGCCCGGCTCTTCTGGCCCTTTCCACAAGCCGTGGCGTTTCATCCGATAGATGAGGTTGGGGCGGGAAATCTTCAGCAACGCGGCGGCGCGCGTTTTGACCCCGCCCGCCTCTTGCAGAGCGCGTTCGATCAACTGCCGCTCGAACGCATCGAGGGCGGCATTCAGGCCCTGAGCGAGGGAAGCCTCCGCCCCGCCTTCGCCCCCGCTGGCGGCCGCCGGTGCTTCGGCGGCCGCCGCCGGTTCAGGGGCAGCGGCCAGGGCCTCGCACGACCGCGGTTCGACGAGTGAGGCCACCGGAAAAGCCGCGACCGACAGTTCTTCCCCCTCGGCCAGCACCACCGCCCGCTCGATGGCATTGCGCAGCTCGCGCACGTTGCCGGGCCAGGAGTGCCGCGCCAGAGCCTCCAGCACTCCGGGGCCGAACCGCAGGCGCGGCCGCCCGAACTCGCGGCGGAACCCCTCGAGCAGGTGCTCGGCCAGCTCGGGCAGATCTTCGGGGCGCCGGCGCAGCGGCGGCAGGTCGATCCGCACCACCGCCAGCCGATAGAGCAGATCTTCGCGAAAGGTGCCCGCCGCGACCATCGCGGCGAGATCGCGGTTGGTGGCGGCGACGATCCGCGTCTCGACCGCGATGGGTGCCGTCCCGCCAACCCGCACGATCTCCTTGTCCTGCAGGGCTCGCAAGAGCTTGGCCTGCAGATGGAGCGGCACCTCGCCGACTTCGTCGAGGAAGAGCGTGCCGCCCCGCGCCGCTTCGAAGCGGCCGATCCGGCGTTCGCGCGCATCGGTGAACGCCCCTTTCTCATGCCCGAACAGTTCCGCCTCGAACAGGCTCTCGGGAATCGAGGCGCAGTTGACCCGCACGAACGGCCCCTCCGCCCATGGCGACAGCGCATGCACCGCCCGCGCCGCCATCTCCTTCCCGGTGCCGGTTTCCCCGGTCAGCAGCACCGTCGAGGGGAAGGCCGCCACCTTGCGGATCGTCTCTTTGACGTGGCGAATCTCCGGCGAGCGGCCGACCATCTGCTCGAGCGGGGAGGCCAGGCCGGCGCGCTCGAGCAGCGTATCGCGCGCCCGCGACAGCACCTCGGCCCGCGCCTCGGCCTGTCGCAGGCGGGCGACGCGCTCGATCCGGAAGGCGAATTCCTCGAGCGGCACCGGCTTGGTCAGGTAATCCATCGCCCCCAGCTTCATGGCTTCCACCGCCGACTCTACCGACCCGTAGGCCGTCATCAGAATGACCTCGGGCGCCGGCACCGCCGCCCGCGCGCGCCGGATCACCTCCAGCCCCTTGCCATCGGGCAGCTCGAGATCGGTGATGATCAGATCGAAGGCGGCCTCGGCCAGCTTGCCGACCGCCTCGGTCACCGAACCGGCGGTTGCGGGCGCATGCCCTTCCTGCCGCAGGAAGGTGGCGAGACCACGCACCAAGGAGGCATTGTCGTCGACGACGAGGATTCTCATGGCACCTCCGGCAGTTCGATGCAGAAACAGGCGCCCTGCCCCGGCGGCGGCACGGGACGCCAGCTCAGCCGCCCTCCCTGCGCCTCGATCAGCTTGCGCGACAGGGCCAGGCCGATCCCGTGTCCGTCGGGACGGCCGGTAACGAACGGCGTGAACAGCCGCTCGGCGACCGACGGCGGCAGGCCCGGCCCATTGTCGCACAGGCTCAGGGCGACCCGGCCGTCCGCCCGCTCCAGCGCCAGTTCGATCACCAATCCCTCCGGTCGGGCCGCGCGGGCGTTGGCGATGAGATTGTCGAGCACCTGGGCCAGCATGGCCGGGTCGCCCCGAACACGCCACCCCGGCCCGCACGGCCGGCCCGGCCCCGCCATCGCCTCGCTCCCCGAGGCCCTCGCCTGGTTGCCGCCCGGGGTGGCCGGAGCGACGGCGGCAGGGTCCACTGTCTCGGGCGCCAGCGGTGCGGCCATCTCGTCCGTGCCCTGCCACCGCCAGACGAACGCGGGCGGCAGCCGGGCCGCCCGCCCCATGGCCTCTGCCACCACGGTCACCAGGTCGAGCGGTTCGAGCCGCGGTTCGACGCGACGCGTATAGGCCAGGAAGCGCTCGACGAGCGATTGCAGGCGGGCCACCTGGTCCTGGATCTCGCGGCAGGCGTCGGCCAGCGCGCCATCCGCCCCCGCCGCGGCGCGCCGCAGCAACCCCAGGTGCAGATCGATGGCCGACAGCGGATTGCGGATCTCATGCGCGATCGCCCCGCCCAGCAGGGCCAGCTCCTGCAGCTTTTCGGCATGGACCATCTGCAGGTGACGATCGCGCGCCTCGACCTGCCGGCCAAGGTCGACCAACCCTCGCCGCAAAGCGTCCAGCTCGCGAATGCCCAGCTCCTCGGCGACCACCGGGTCGCGCCGGGCCAGTCGCTCGAGATCGGCCAGCAGCCGATCGATCCGTCGGCTGGCGCCGCGCGCCCACCAATAGGAGGTCAGCGCGCAGAGGGGCACGGCCAGCAGCACCGCCCAGGCGGTCGTCTGGCGGGTCGCCACGGCCAGATCGAGGTAGTCCAGATCGGCTTCGAGACCGATCACCGAATCGAGGAAGCCGTCGTCATCCAACAGCGGCCACAGCACGATCTTGAACCGCCGGCTCGACGCCTGGGTGAATGGGTCCGGAAATGCCGGCTGGCCAGCATCGAGGGCGTTCAGCCCCTGGTCGATCAGGTCTTCGATCTCGTCGAGGGTGGGTGGCAGCAGGGTGGCCCGACCGGCCGCCGCCACCGAATAGGATGCCAGGAACCGGGCCCGCCCTTCCCGCAGATCGACCCAGTAGACGTTCTGGATCCAGCCCATGCTCTGCCCGACCTCGAACCGCCGGGCCAGCCAGGCGTTCACCGTCTCGGGATCGGGCCCGGCCCCGGCGCTCCCGCTGGCCGGTGGCTGGCCCTCTTGGCTCTCGGGCGAACGGAAGGCAGCCAGCTCGCCGGCCAGCAGACGGGCCCCGAGCAGGAGCCGATGCGAGGCTTCGGCGTCGAGCCGGGTGAAGGTACGGTGATGGAACCAGGCCCCGACCACGGTGACCAGCAGCAACGACAGCCCGAACACCGACAGGAACGCCCGCCCGAACAAGGTGCGGGGAATCAGGTGCGACCACCGCGCGCCAGGCAGCCCCATGACGGCATGATAGCCCACGCGGGCGCCGCGGAACAAGGCGCCCAATTTTCTTTTCAGGACCCTGGATGAGCCAGGTGAGATTCAGCTATAATGAGGAAAATACTGTAGGGGGGCACAGCTATGGTGCGGCATCTCCGGATGGTCCTGATGGCCGTCCTGGGCATGGTGATTCTGGGCGGGACGGCCGACGCGGTGCCGCGGGCGACCGGCGACCACGAGATCATGCTCCAGGGGTTCGGCTGGAATTCGACGAACAACGGCGTCCCCGGCAAATGGTACAAGCTGATCGGCGACCGCGCGAAGGATATCGCCGACCTCGGGGTGACGATGGTCTGGTTTCCGCCCGTGTCGCGCTCGGTGAGCCCCCAGGGCTACCTCCCCGGCGACTACTACGATGTCGGCACCCATGGCAGCCCGACCTTCTACGGCGATTACGAACAGCTTGTGACGGCCCTGCGCCAGCTCGAGGCGGTCGGGGTGCTGGCCCTGGCCGACATCGTCATCAACCATCGCTGCGCCGGACAGCAGGACCAGAACGGCATCTGGAACATCTTCCATTTCCCCTCGGGCAAGGCCCGGTGGGAGCAGTGGGCCATCTGCCGCGGGGAATACGGCGGGACCGGCAATCCCGATACCGGCGAGAATTTCCCGCCGGCGCCCGACCTCGACCACACCAACCCCACCGTGCAGGCCGACATCATCGAATGGATGAAATGGCTGAAAAAACTGGGGTTCGACGGCTGGCGATACGATTACTCGAAAGGGTATGGGGCCGCCTTCGTCGACCTCTACGACCGCGCCACCGCCCCCTGCTTCTCGGTCGGCGAGATCTGGACCGACATGTCGTTCAGCGGGTCCTACCTCAACCCCAACCAGGATGCCCATCGCCAGGCTCTCTGCGATTGGCTCGATCGCGCCGGCAAGACCGCGTGCGCCTTCGATTTCACCACCAAAGGCATCCTGCAGGTGGCGGCGCACGGCGAGTTCTGGCGCCTGCGCGATAGCCAGGGCAAGCCGGCCGGCCTGATCGGCTGGTGGCCCGAACGGGCCGTCACCTTCCTCGACAACCACGACACCGGATCGCAACAGAGCCACTGGCCCTTCCCGGGCGAGAAGATCATGCTCGGCTACGCCTACATCCTGACCCACCCCGGCACCCCCTGCCTGTTCTGGGAACACATCTACGACTGGCACCTGCGGGGCCCGATCAAGAAGCTGGTCGACATCCGCAAGCAGTTCGGCCTGCATCGGGCCAGCAAGGTCCAGATCGTGAAGGCCGAACAGAATCTCTACGCCGCGATCATCGACGGGAAAGTCGCGATGAAGCTGGGTGCCGCCGACTGGTCGCCCGATCCATCCTTCACCCTGCTCACCTCCGGCCACCAGTATGCCGTCTGGGGCAAGGGCAACCCGCCGGCCGCGGCGCCGCGCTCCCCCGCGCCCGCCGCCACCACGACGCCACGACGACCGGCCCCCCGCCGCGCGCGCTGATCGTCCACCCGCGCGCCCCCGTCCAATCCGGGCGTTCCTCTTCCTCGCCGGGCGTGAACGATCAGGCTCACGAAGCGGGTTCGTCGGCTGAGCCAACGCCGACCTGAACGCCGTCGTCAGGAGCGGCGGCTCGGCTGCGCCACGGGCGAAGCTTTCCCTCTTTTCCGAAACCGGTCTGGGTGGCAAGCCTGCCTGCAAGGGGGGCGTAGGTTCGGGCGGCCCCTCAATCTCCGAAATGCTTGAGGATGAGGGTGGGCGTTCCCATCCCATGCATGGACAGCAGCATCTTCATGCCCACGCGCTGTACGATCAGCAACGCCAGCAGCACCAGCAACGCGGCCAGGAAAGCGATCAACAGACGCCGCCGGGCGGTCTGGGGCTGGGCTTCGATGGGGAACCACCGATCGAGCTTCAACAACAGGGTGACGCCGACGGCGATGACGGCGAACAGGATCCAGCGGAACCTCACCACCTGGACCAGGATCCCCTCCAGGGCGGCGTCAGGCTGCCGGGTGGGAGTGATCATGGCCCACACCAGATCGAGGGTATGGAGGTTCTCGTCGCGGAACAGATGGGTCAGCCCCACCGCCAGGGCGGCGAACATCCAGGCGGCCAGCCGGGTTCGCCAGGGGCGTTCCCGGGTGCCGGTCAGGGGCAGCCAGATGGCGAGCAGACCAAGCGCCGGCAGGTAGCGGACATCGCCCCAGACCAGACAGGCGATGAAGGCCGCCGAGGCCACCGCCCGCGCGAAGGTCGCCTCGTGCCGCCGATGCATCAGCACGAACAGGCTGGCACCTCCCAGGTAGATATTGAGGAGCATGCCATGCGAGACGTAGGTACTCAGCGTCATCAACAGGATGGTCAAGCCGAACGAGGTGAGCAGACCGCGTTCCCGCTGGGCTTCGGTCGGTGGAGGCCCGCCGGGCACGTCCGTTGGCCGGGCGCTCTTCCGGCCCCCCTGGCGAGAGATTTCCAAAGCTCCCAGCCGGATGGACGGAAATCGCGAGTTGACCGCCAGATCGAGCAACGGCTCCAGATCTGGAGCGATGGCCCGCCGCAAGACATGCATCCCGGCTTCCTGGAAGGCGACGCTGTCGCTGCGCAGCATGCCTTCGAGGGCCGCGCGAGCCCGGGCGCGGTCGTATCGCAACAAGGCTCGGATGGCCGCCGCCCGCACCCGGTGGTCCGGCGAGGCGGCCAACGCGGCGAACCGCTCCTGTAGATGCGGCGTCGACACTTCGGCCAGTCCCTCCAGAGCGTTGGCCACTACCCGGAAATCTTGATGGTCGAGATACTTCGCCAGAATGTCGGGCACCCGGGGATCGGGAATCCGGGAGAGGCGGCGGACCAGATAGGAGATCTTGTAGAGATCGGTTTCCTGCTCCAGGAATTCGACCAGAGGCATGAACAAGGTGGGATCTCCGCTCTCGGTCAAGCGCTCGAGCGCTTCGAAGACCACGTAGCGGCTCCCCAGACGGATCTTGCGCAGCAGGACCTCACGCGACGGCAGCGCTCCCCCCATTGCCAGCTCGCCACTGTCCGCCAGCGCTTCCGACCCCAGCTCTTTGTACTCTTCGAGCAGCCGCTGAACCGCTTTGCGAGCGAAATACCGAATCTCGGCTTCAGGGTGGAACACCAGGTTCTGGATCCGAGGCAGGCACGCCCGGGCCTCCTCTTCGGACAATCGACCGTGGCAGGCCAGAAACTCGAGAATGGCTCGACGTTCCTCGGCCGTCCCATCGGTCAGGATGGCGAGAATGGTGGCCCCCCAGCGCGAAGCCGCCGGATTCGGATCTGGCAATGACATGGGGGCCAGGGTAGCACAATTTCGCCCAAGCTGACAGCGGGCAAGGGCACGGAATTTCGTCGCCCGCCGATGGATTTCCGGCACTTTCTCGCCGCCAGATCGCCGCGAATCCCTTGCCGCCAGCAATTCCGTGCTGGCACCGGAATTGCTTTTCCCGACCCCGACATTCGTGTCTGAAGATGCGAACCCGTCCAGGAGGAACCGGAATGAAGCGCTGGAATGTGGCCCTCATCTGTGTGTTGCTTGTTCAAGTGGCGATGGGAGCCTGGGCCGAGTTCTCGGTCCGGGTCGATCGCAGCTCGGTGACCGAGATCTCGGTCACCTTCCCCACGCTGCTGTTCGCCCGGCTGACCATCGACGGCAAGCCGGCCTATGCCCTGGCCGCCGAGGGAAGCTCCCTCACGCAGAACAAAGGCGCCCCCGAACTGCCCTATCAAGCCGGGTTCATGATGGTATCCCCCACCGGGAAGCCTACCCTGGAGATCCTCGATCGCAAATTCGAGGTCATCGATCTCGACGCTCGCGTGCGTCCCAGCAAAGGGCCTTTGAGTCGCGCCGTCGATCCGCAGCAGGTTCCGTATGAATTCGGCAAGGCTTATGGGGTCAATGCCTGGATTCCTTCCGATGCCGAAGTGGCGTGCATCAGCGCTCCCTTCATCTACCGCGACGTGCGCGGCGTCCGTCTGACCGTCTCGGCCGTCCAGTACAATCCGGTCACCAACCAGTTGCGGGTCTACAAGTCCCTGCGGGCCAAGCTGTCGTCGTCCGGCACCGGCCCCAATCCCCATCGCGGCCGCCCGATGGTCACCCGGGTCTTCGAACCGTCCTACCGCCGCTTCTTCCGGAACTTCCAACCGATGGCGCAGCGACTGCCCCGGCTCGGCGAGAATGGCCGCCTGCTGATCATCGCGGCCGATGAGCTGTATGAAGCCGTCCTGCCCCTCCACATCTGGAAGCTGAAATGCGGCATCGAAACCAAGACCGTCCGGCTGTCGGACATCGGCGGCGCCACCCCCGAGGCCATCAAAGCGTTCCTCCAGGCCGAGTACGATGGGCGCGGGTTCACCCATGTGATCCTCGTCGGCGATGCCGCCCAGGTCCCCACCAACAAGGGCGCCAACGAACGCGCCGATTCCGATCCGTGCTATGTCAAGCTGGCGGGCGACGACCATGTTCCTGACGCCATCATCAGCCGGATTTCGGCCACCACTCCCGAAGAAGTCGCCTACCAGGTCGCCAAGTTCATCAATTACGAACGCTTCCCCTCCGAGGGCGAGGACACCGCCTGGTATCTGCGAGCCATGGGCATCGCCAGCGGCGAAGGCAATCCGGCCGACTTCGAGATCATGAGCGATCTGCGCAGCACCCTGCTGAAAGCCGCCCGGTTCACCGCCATCGATGAGATCTATGATCCCAAGGTCACCCACAACGGCGGCGGGTTCGGTGGCGGTGGCGGCGACTATCCTCCGTACCCCGGCGGTCCCTTCGGCCCCTGGGGCGGTGGTTGGGGTCCCTGGGGCGGCGGCCTGCCGCACCTGCCCCCGATGATCATGGCCGCCGATCGACGCTCCGAAACCGAAGCGACCGCGACCGCCACTCCTGCCCCGGCCTCTGCTTCTGTCACTGCTCCTCCTCCCAAGCCCAAAGCGAACAAAGCCGACGTCGCCAAGGGAGTTAACGAAGGTCGCTGTCTGATCAATTACCTCGGTCACGGCAGCAAGGATGCCTGGGTCACCTCCGGGTTCGCCACGGCTGATTGCCGCGCGCTGACCAATGGCTGGAAGCTGCCCCTGATCATCAGCGTGGCCTGCGTCAACGGGAACTTCGTCAATGGCGCCGACTGCTTCGCCGAGGCCTGGTTGAAAGCCGGCAACATCGAGAATCCGGCGGGAGCTGTTGGGTTCTTCGGGTCCACCACCAACCAGGATTGGGTGCCTCCCATCACTGTCCAGAAAGAAATCAACCTTGAGTATTTGATGAACGACACCTACAAGACGGCCGGTGCCCTGGTCATGAACGGGATCATGAAAGGGCTCGAACAGTATGGCACCGAGGTCAAGAGCCCCGGGGTCAAGATGGCCGAGCAGTGGCACTGGTTCGGTGATGCCACCACGCTGATCCGCACCCGGCCTCCGATCTCCGCGAAGATCGACGTCCAGCCCTCCAGCAACGAGACCGAGTGCCAGGCCGCCTTCACCGTCCTGACCGCCGACGGCAAACCCGTCGCCGACGCCCACGTGACCTTCTACACCGAGAAGTTCGAGCTGTGGGTCACCGGCCGCACCAGCGACACCGGTCAGGTCACGCTCAAAATCCCGGCCCCCAAGGGCACCAAGGGATACTACACGGTCATCGGCTCGCTCCTGGTGCCTCAGGTCGACGAACCGATCTCCTTCTGATCCTTCCGTCCGCGGTCCTTTTCCGGCGCCGGAACACGGCATCCCGTGTTCCGGCGTCGTGCTTTTCTCCCCCCGGCTCCGCTCCCAGCCTCCGGCCAGGTCGCCTCCCACCGCACACCGCCAGGCTCGACCTCTTGCGACTCAAGGAAGCGTCGACCACCTCCCCCGGTCGCGTGAACCCGCAAGAGAGGGCTTCTGAGCAGGCCCTTGCCAAGCGTGGTTCCCGCCTGCTATGGTGATGCCCGGAGGTGATCCCCATGCCTGATGCGCCGGCCCGCCCCCCCGAGAGCCTGCCCGCCATCTTCCGTGAAGTGCTCGAGCGCGAGGCCCAGGCCATCCTCGAAGCCGCCCGGCGGCTCGACGAACGCTTGATCGCCGCCGTCGATCTGGTGCTCTCCGCCCGCGGGCGCCTGATCGTCTCGGGGATCGGCAAGTCCGGTCTGGTGGGCCGCAAGATCTCGGCCACCCTGTCCAGCACCGGCACCCCGAGCTTCTTCCTCCATCCGACGGAAGCTCTGCACGGCGATTTAGGCATGGTCACCGAGCAGGATGTCGTTCTCGTCCTGTCCAATTCAGGCGAAACCGAAGAGATCGTCCGGCTCATCCCCTTCCTGCGACGCCTCGGCGCCCGCATCATCGCCTTGGTGGGTACCCCCGGCTCGACCATCGCTCGCATGGCCGACGTCGCACTCGACACCTCGGTCGAGCGCGAAGCCTGCCCTCTCAACCTCGCGCCGACCAGCTCGACCACCGTGACCATGGCCATGGGCGATGCGCTGGCCGTCGCCCTCCTCGAGGCCCGCGGTTTCAAAGAAAAGGATTTCGCGCGCCTTCACCCCTCCGGCAGCCTGGGCCGGCGCTTCCTCACCGTGCGCGATCTCATGCATACCGGCGACCGCATTCCCGCCGCGCCGCCCGAGATGACGCTGAAAGACGGCATCATCCACATGTCGCGCGGCGGCTTCGGCACCCTCGTCATCACCGACCCCGGCTCGCGTCTGCTCGGCATCTTCACCGATGGCGACCTGCGCCGCCTGTTCGAACGTCAAGAAGCCGACCTCCACCGACCGCTCCGTACGGTGATGACTCCCAACCCGCGTCGGATCGGCCCCGACCGTCTCGCCATGGAGGCGCTGAAACTGATGGAAGAGAAAGCGATCACCTCGCTGGTCGTGGTCGACCCGGCCGACACCGTGATCGGATTCCTGCACCTGCACGACATCCTGCGCTCCCGGCTAGTCTGATCACCCGGCCACCCCAGCTACATGATGCCCGCTTCGCTGCTGTCTTCGACCACCATCCCGGCCGCCGCCCCTCGCTCGCCCGGCCTCTCCTCGAACGTTCGCCAGCCGGTCAGCCCCGCGGCCGCCGTCCTTCTCTTCCTCCTGCTGCTCGTCGGACAGGCCCCGACCGCTGTCTGGGCCTGCCTTCGTCTCCCCCATGAATGGACCACGCTGGATCACGAACCGCCCACCCCCACCCCCGGCTACTTCGGACTGACCGATGCTCTCTACGCCTGGCGCGAAGAGATGCTGGCGGCATCACCCCCGCTCGATCTCGGACGGCTCCGCCTGCTGCGGGTCTGGCAGGGCGATCTCTCCATGCCGACCCCGGCGGCGGCATCCCTGCGACAGCAGGTCGCTGCAGCCCTGGCCGCCGTCTTTCCCACGGCCAGTCTGACCATTCCCCTCGCCGACCTGCCCTCGGCCAACGACCCTGCCCTCATCCTGCCGGCTCATCCCGACTGGACCGAGACGGTTTTTCTCGATATCTATGTCAAGCGCAACGACCAGCACGGTCTCACCATGCTGGACATCATCTTCTTCGGTGGCGCCCTGGTCCGGACCGTCCTGCGCGAGGAAACCCACCTCATCGTGCGCGCCGTCGGACGGGACGGGCAAGTACTCGATGTGCGAGAGATCAGCGTTTCCCCGACGATCCTGGTCGACACCATGATGGGGCTGGGCGGCTGCTTGCTCACCTACCTCGAAAAGCACGATCACCGGCCCATGCTGCTGGATATCGGCGAACTCTTCCAGGATGTCGCGTCCGGCGCCTACGATCTGCGCCCGGCCGACTTGCGCCAGCCCGATCTGCCGACCAGTCAGCCCATGCCACCACCGCGCGCTACCACGCCCCGATCCGTACCGCCCTCCGAATGACCCGCGCCCCGGCATCACCTGGCCCGGGCCGACGGCCCCGCACGGCGAGCGCCACGACCTCCCCGGTGAACCGGCCCGCCGGGGCAGCCCGGCGGCTGGCGATCAGCCTCAGAACGAGCTGACGGTGACGCCGGCGTCGTGGATGGGCTTGGCCAGAACCGTCTCGACAAAACTGACCTTGCGGCCCTGGACGGTCTTGGCGAGCGTGACCGAGATCTCCAGCGGGCCCGTCGCGATGGGCGAGCGGATGATCCGCACCGCCTCCACATCATCGAGCTGGAATCGGGAGCGGGCGGAGGTCGGCAGGCGTTGGAAATCTCCGCCCGGCGGACAGTCGTAGGGAGCGGCCAGGTTGGTATTGAGATCGGCGCTTTCCCCGGAGTGGATCAACACCAACCGCTGCCCCCCCGTTGGCATGGGTTGGTATGACAGGGCGACCCCGCTCCAGATGCCGGGGCGATTGGAGGTCTGGAGCAGCGAAGCCATGCCGGAACCGGCTGGTGGAGCTCGCTCGGCCGGGGTATTGACGGAGAAATACAGGATGCCCCCGGTGCCGGAGAGCGTGACCGGGGCATTGCCGCTGAAGGCCGTATGAAGCATGATCGGTTGGTTTTCGATCGGTCGCTGATTCCCGGATTCCAGAACATAGGGGTGGTTGGCCTTCTCGATGAGGCTGCGCAGGTGATTGAGGAAGACCTGGGCGTCCTTCTGCGTGACATGGCGCCAGGAGCCGGCCTGGAATTGTCCGGTGGAACTGCGGAACATGCCGAAGAAGGTCAGCAGCAGCGCCGACAGCAGGCCAGCCGCGATCAGGATCTCGACCAGGGTGAAACCGCGTCGACCAGCCATCGTTTCCCGCTCCGCCTCAGGGTCGCAGCAAACGCCGCGTGACATCGAAGGTGAACGAACTGACGAAGGTCATGGTGCTGCCCGAAGCCAACCCCTCGCCATCGAGGGTGACCGCCACGTTGATCTGCAAGCCATCTTTGTCATAGCCCTTGTAGCTGACCAGACGATAATCGACCGTATAATCGAGCACTTTGACCGGGTGGCCGATCGATTTGCCGTTGTACTGCAGGTTCCGCAGCGGCGTATTGGCACTCGGACCGGCCCCCTGTTCCCGGAAGACGGTGTAAGGGGCGGTATTGGCTGGCGGACCGGCAAGATAGGCCACATACGCATGGTAGAAATCGGAGGGAAATTTCTTGTATTTGAGCAGGGCGATCTCGGCGATGCCCTGGGCCAGGAAATCGGCCTGCAGCTTCTTCAATTGGAGAGGGTTGACCACCGTCGACTGCGAAACCGTCTTCAGGTAGGCCCCGCCCAGCACCAGCAACGCCAGAGTCAGCACCAGAACGATAACCAGGGCCATCCCCTGCCGGACCCGCCGCTCCGCCATCATCATGCTCCCTGCAGATCGGCTTTGAAGCTGACCGCCTCCACCGAACGGGCGACGCCGTTCGGTTCGGTCCAGGTGACGCGAACCGTGATGCGGATCACCCGGTAGAAATTGCGACTGGCGCGATCGGCACTGTTGAACTGGCCCAAGGAGGGATCGATGGTGGCGGCGAACCGATAGGAGCTGGCGATGCCGGGATCGTAGTCGTTGCTCAGCAGGAAGGGCTGGACCGCAAACGTCACCGGAAGATGCTCGAGCGTGAATCCCACCTGGAAATTGCCGGCCATGGTGAAGGTGGCCACCCCATAGGGGATGTCATGATAGGTGCCATCGGTGGTCGGGCCGAAATTTCGGGGGTTCTCAGGCGGCTCGATCTCGGCGGAATGGCTGGCATAGGGGAGCTTCAGCAGGCGATTCATGCGATCGGTCAGGATCTGCGTGGCCGCCACCATGCGGAAATCCTTGGCGGTGCCACGGTGGCCATAGCTGAGCAGCCCTGAGGCCGCCAGGGTGGCCAGAACCAGGATCAGGAACGAGAACATGATCTCGGTCAGGGTCACCCCACGTGCGCGCCTGGGCCGCGGATCACGGGAAGTCGCCATCCTCTCCCACCTTACCACACCTGACGTTTCTGTGCCGCCTCGAGAAAGGCGGACAGCAGTTTCAGAATCCGGGTCTGCTGCGCTGGGGGAATCCGGTGGGTCTGCAGCAGGCGCTGCCCGACCACGGGCGTGAGGTCGGTCCCTCCGAGCAAAACGAGGGCCGGAGGCAGCGGAAGATCACGGCGGGCCAGGGTAAGATAGGCCGCCAGGTTCAGATATTTACGGGCGGTTCGAATCAGGCTCTGGCCGCGCGCCAGCGCGACATGCGCCGCGGCATTGATGAGCTGGCCATCCGGGCCGGGGATCATCGCCTGGTGGTAGGGCGCCTCGAAGGTCTGCAGCGAGCGCAGCGAACGGGGACCCAGATCGAACGGAGGCGGCGGAACGGCGGGAATCTCACGGTGAGGCGGAACGGCAGGCCGCACCTGATGGAGCGTCGGATCGAACACGGCTGCCAAGCCCATCTCCTGCGCCACGGCGGTCACCATCTGGAGGATCTCCCCATGGATCTGGCGCAAGAGCGCCACGGTCTCGCCTTCATCAAGATACAGAGGGGAAAAGGCCTTCTCCTGGAGACGGGCCACCGCCGCCTCGGCCTCGGCGAGCTGGCGAGCATTCTCGCCCAGCAGTCGCTGATAGCGATCGACATATTCTTTGTACCGGGCCGGGTAGTCACGCCCACCTCCGCCCTGCTGAGCGCTCTCCTGCAGGCTGTTCAGCGTGGTTTCCCGTCGGCGGATGAGATCCTCCTGGACTCGCCGCAACCGCCTGACCTCGCTGGTCAGCCGCCCCAGCTCCTTTTCGATGCCGGCCCCGGCGGCCTCCAGGGCCTGGGCCATGGAGGGCCGGGGACGCCCGGGCGACTGGGGCCGGAAGAACCGCCCCTGGATGTAGTCGAAGGTGGCCATCCGCGGGTGGAGGACCATCAAGAGCCGGACATCGACCGTGCCGACCAGTGGTTGCGACGCGGCTACGCTGAGCGAGCCTGTCCCCCAGACCAGCAGGCCCAGGACCGCTCCCAGCCAGAAGACCTTGACCGACCGTCGCATGGCAACCCGATCGCGCTTCACCGCTGCTGGGTCCGTTCGAGGATGCGGACATCGAGCGTGGCGTCGAAGACGTCCATCTCGACTTCCAGCTTGCGGCGGTTGCGGGTACTGTCAGAGAGAGGCGCGGAATTCACCGGATCTTCCGGATTGGTCGGCCACCCTCGCGCATGGTCGCGAACGGTGATCGTGACCTTGTACCGCTGCGACGGCGTCGTCGGACGCCGGAACAACTGGCGCAGCTCGCCGTCGATGCCGACGACCGGCGGGACGAAATCGCCGCCGCCCAGATCCAGGAGGCGGAACTCGGTATAGGCTGGGTCATCGGTCCCGACGTTGTCATGGATGATCGCCTTGATGAAGACGGGGACATCGACCTCGATGACCTGGCTGGAATCGGTGCCGACCTGACTCAAGGAGGTGGTGATGTTGGCCCCCACATTCACCTTGAAGGCCCCGCTGATGCTGGTATTCAGATTGGCATTGTTCGCGAAATTCCAGACCTCGATGCCGTTGTGATTGGCCTCGGGGCCGGCGTTCTGCGACAGATAGGTCCAGGTGGCGAGGACGGCCGGCTTCAGGTTCGAGGGGAAGGTATTCGTTAGGTTGTGTTTCATCTCTCTGATCTGCAGGAACACGTTCGGCCGATCGTTGTCCCGGATGACGATCGGGCCTGACGAGAGCAGGGGATCGATCGGGCTGGCCGTGGTGAACTGCGAGGCATCCTTGACCACGATGCCGAAGCGCGGCGGGGTCCAGCTCGCCAGGTTGTTGGCTTCATAGAAGGAGAGGAAGGGGGCTCCATCGGGCCGGAAGTCGCGGATGTCGGACAGGGCGATGCGGTAGAGGCGATAGGAGAGCGCCTTGTCATACTGGCTCGCCGGAATCCAGGGGACCAGCCCGCCGGGGGCGAAGTCGCTCTTGCGCAGGTCGAACTGCTTCAGGCCATAGCTGGCATCGGCATTGTTCTGAGCCGGGCTCGACCGATAGGCAGGAGCATTGGCCGGAATCGTGCCGACCCGGTTGGTGTGGATGAACATGCCATATCGATCGGAATAGTTGTGGCGCACTCGCAGATCGCGATTGTAGGGGAACGTGATGTTGTGGTGGTAGGGGTCCTGGTAGTCGGCATAGGTGCCGGTGGGAGCGTTACCGAACGGGTTGTTGTCAGCCACCACGAAGGCGACATAGGGCATGGCCGACAGATCAGCCGCGTTGGGCGGACTCTCGGCCTCCACCAGGCTCTCGCCCGTCGTGCCATACAGGGCAGCGTGATTCTGCCACACGCCGGTGGCGATACCGCCTTCCGAGGGAGTGACGAACTTCAGCGCGGGGCCGGTGCGATCTTGAACGATGACCTTGCACTTGCCGCGGGCCTCGAACACCAGCGGGAAGTTGTCGACGCGTTCCCAGATGGGCTGGATCTGCCCGTTGGAGTCGACGTAGGTCCCTTTGATGACGTAGATCGAGACCTCCCCGATCCGCATGGCGACGCATGATAGATCATACGCTTCGGGTTGGGAAGGAACCGGGAACAGATATCTGGTATCGCCATCGGCCACGATGGTGGTATTGAACTTGGGCAGTTCGCGCTGAACGATGACTTCGCCATCGCGCACGAGGGTCGAGGTCCAGTTGACCTTGATCTGGTTGTCGCGCCAGCGCAGCGTGCTGCCATCATAATTCAGCACGCTCGGCGGAACCACTGGCTTCGGCAGCCACATCTTGGCGATATTGCCTTGTATTCCGACCGGGAAATTGTTATCGCGCAGCATGAAGGCCCACGAGTAGGTGCCGACCAGCTCAGGAATGACGAAAGCCGTCGTGGCGGTGGTATCGGCCAGATCGGGAAGGAAGGTATAGCTGGCGGTGGGCGGGACGGGATCCATGGGGCGGCCGCTGACGATGCAGTTGCCGGTCACGGTGGCAGGGGCCGAAGCGCCGATGATGGTGAATTCCTTGTAGGAATAATCGGCCACGCCCGCGCCATTCAAAGCAGTGATGGGCCCGGTGAGGACGCTCGCTTGATCGGATTTGCGCGAGTCAGGGGGCAACTTGTCGTAGTCATAGTAGGCGAACCGGACTTTCACGCCGACGCGGTACCGCCCGGGGGTGAAGTTGTCGGCATAGAGAGAGCTGGTGGAGTAGGTGCCATCAAGTTCGTCATCGCGCAGCTTTTCGGAGACCGTGTTGCTGGCGGCATCGACGATCTTGTAGGCCTTCCAGTAGTATTTCAAGGTGCTCTGCTCGATGGTCGACACGAAATTGCCGATCACGCCGTCACTGTCGACATCCCGCCCGGCGTTGCCGACATTGATGCCATTGGCATCGAACCGCGGAGCGTTCTCCACCTGGAAGATATAGACGCCGGAGAAGAAGTAATCAGGCCCCGGCGCGGGGGGTTGCGAAATGGGCTGGGCCATATAGATGCCGGCGGTCGAGCTGCCGAGCATGGGACCATTGATGTCGCACAGGCCGTTGCGATTGCCGACCACTTGCGGCGGCGTCGGGCTGTTGATCACGCCGATCTTGGTCAAGTAATCGGTCTGCACGCTGGGCCCGATCTGGACATAGTCGCCATTCCAGTTCCAGGTGTTGCGGTCGTTGACATCGGCCGTCGCTCGGACGATGAAGTTGCGGGTGAATTCGTTCTTGCCCAGGGGAATCCGCTGGGCGATCTTGGTGGTGACTTTGGTGTAATAATCTCTCTGGTAGACCGTCTTGTAAGCGTTCTGCCGGAATTTGGCCACATAGTAGCGATCCCCGTTGCCGGGGTCGGTCCAGTACTGGGAATAGGCATAGGCATCGTTCTTGGTGAAGTCGGCCGGGCGGGCCGGCTCCAGTTCGGTGCGCATCATGTAGAGATGCCCGAACCCGTCGGCGCCGATGGAATCGGGAAGCGGAACGTCGGTGGCCAAGGGAATGACTTCTGGAGCGGTCGGGGAGGCCGTTCGCTCATCGCGCACGAACTTGTAGATCAGACCGGCGCTCTTTTCATAGGCGTAGGCGATACCGCCGGTCTGCCACCACTGGTCGGATACGGCGAAGTCGGTCATGCTGCCGATGCGGCCAGGGTAGCTGGCCGCGGCCAGCCAGTCGTTGATGTCCTTGGTGCCCACGACATACAGGTAGTCGCCCAGGTTGTTCTTCGAGCTGACGCCGAGGAACATCGTGGTCAGATCGCTGGGCGTGCCGACGATGGTGGTGTTGCCGTCAACCCCGGTCAGGTCGTAGGTCGTCTTGTCGGGAGGCCGCTGGTACAAATACGCCTTCTTGGTACTCGAGGAAAACACGACATCGACATAGGGAGCGCCTTCCCCGGGCAGGACCATGTTGGCATTCTCGTTGATGCACCCGTCGACGCATTCGCCTTTCTGGTCCATGGTTGATTGCTCGCCGGTCTTCACCCGCTTGATGTTGATCGGGTAGCCGGGTGGGTTGATGGTGTTGGTATTGACATTGAACTGGTGCAACCGCAACTGTCGAACCTTCTCCTGCACATTCTCGCGCACCACGTAGTGGACCCAGCCGCCGCCACCGCCTTCCCACCAACCGTAGGTGTAGGGACTCCAGACCGGATGATCGAGCGAATGGTACCATTTGCCCGCTTCGACTTCGAAGTAGCCAGGACGGCCGGGAGTGGCCGCTGGATACTTGCTGCAGGGGTAATCGAACCCCCCGAATTTCCAATCGAGGGTCGATTGCGGATGGTTCCCGCGGCCGGAAGGCGCCTGATTGGGCGGACCATGGTAGCGGTGAACGATATACGGAGGGATTTCGGAGGGCGGCCATTGATCCAGGCTGTAATCGGGGACCATCCGGCGGGAAATGAACCCGGTCACGCTTTGCCAGCCCGTATCACGACCGGCAAAAATGTACAAGCGTTTCTGGGAGGTAAAGCCATCCCATTCCTGGGCGGCGGTGATGCCGTAGGCATCTTTGGGCTGGTCGTTGTAGACCAGATTCCAGATGGCCACCACCGGTCCTCCCACCTTGTTGTTCAAGGCATAGGTCGCGCGGAACGGCCCATCGCCGATCAGGACATAGCAATCGCCGTTCTGTTCGTAATACGGATGAAGGGCTGTGGCAGGCACCCCCACCAGAACGATGAGCCCCAACAGCACTAGGATCAGAACCGAATTCATCCGGACCATACGCTACCTCCTTGGGAGGACTTCCCCGGGCCGGCCATCCGGGGTCTCCGACACATCATTTCCCGGCTCCCTGGGGCGGGAGCACGAACTGGGGGCGACCATCCCGCTGGAATTCGACGAAGTCGCGCAGGAACAGGACCAAGCTGTTGCGCATTTCGGGGGGCATGGCATAGCGAGCGAGCAGGCTGTGCGCCACCTGGGGGGTCAGATCCTGGAAGCCGCTCAGGCACGCGTTCGTGGTGGTGAATCCCAGAAGGGGCCCCGTCAAGTGCGGGCTCTGGACAAGGCTGCGGGCCGCCCGTCGTCCGAGCGGCAATCCGAACAGGGCAGCATGGAACGCCTCCAGGGACAAAGGGCGACCCGAGGCGAGAGTGACCGCGCCACCGCCCGTCGTCGGCCGCCAATTGATCAGAAAATGGAAGAGATCGCCGACCACGGCATCGCCGAGGTCGTTGTAGGATTGCAGGAGGGGCAGGTCGGCATTCAGCAAGTGCGACCGTTTTCCGGCCGAAGCGTCGATGACCACCGCCACCTGGTGGTGAGCCGCGACCGCCTGGATCTGGGCCCGAACGTCCTGCAGGATGCGCTGGAAGCGGGCTTCTGATTCCTCCTCGGTGAGGTAGACGGCGCCTTCCGCCTCGCGGATCACGGCCTCAAGATCGCGTTCCACGACCGCCAACTGCTCTTCATAGGTTTTGGCTCGAGCCGAGAACACGGCTTCGATCTCGGCCCGGCGCTTCACCCGGCGGTCCATTTCGGCGGGGGAGATCTCCCGAGGATTGGCGGGCAGAGGGACTTCCTGAAGATCGGTCTCCCGTTGGATCAAATCGCGCATCTGGGCGGCGTTGAGCTGGTCCCGGCGTTCCTGGAGGGTTCGGAGGCGGGGGGCGACGCGCTCCCAGCCCTGGTTGAGGCGGTCGAGGACATCGGCCGTCGGGGCATTCACCGCGGGACTACCGGGCGGCGAATGATCATGATCATGCCCGACCGAAGCGGTCCGCTGCGCGGGGGGGCGATCGCCGGCAAGCGGATCTTGCCGGAAGAACAGACCCCGCGCGAAATCGAAGGTCGCCATATCGGGATGGAAGAGGATCAGCAGCCGGAGATTGACGCATCCCCAGGGGCCGCCGGCTTCGGCCACAGGGATTCCGAGGGTTCCGAGGCCAAGGCAGAGGCTGACCAGCCACACCATCCTACGCTTGGTCGACTGCATGATCATTTCCCCTGGGTGACCTGTTCGAGGATTTCGAGGCTCTCTTCCCGCCCATCCACGGCCCCGACCGGGATCGGGGACCATCCCAGATTCTGGAAGGCGAGATACAACCGGGCCTGTTCCATAAAGGCCAGGTCGCCGGCTTCCGGATCGGAACCGTCGGCCCACCACCGATAATTCCTGCCTTCCAGCAGGATGCGCGTGTCGAAGGCCGCATCGGGCGGGAGCAGGAAGCCGGAGATGTCGAAAATGGGACCGGCATGCCGACTGGCCATCCGCTGGATGACGGTGCGAAGATCCTGGAGGATCTGCTCGACTTGTGGCACGATGACGAGATCGGTGGTCAACCCTGGCCGCCCGGGCACTCCACGGACGGCGACGAGTCGGGCTTCCAGCTCTTGCAGCGCTCGGCGCAATGCGTTGCCGCGCTCGAGATACCGCGCTTCAATGGCCGCGTGTTCGGCTTTCGAGGCGCGGGCCAGGGCTTCCCGCAGCTCCTGCGAAAGGGATTTCTGCTGCGTTTCGAGAGAACGCCGTTCGGCCTCAAGGGCTTCGATGCCGGCTTCTCCGGTGAAAATCGGCTCGGACGGCGTGCCGGCAAAGCGATGGGTGGTGCCCGAAAAGCGAGCCATGAGGGGATGAGCCAGAAGCAACAAGCGCAGGTCAACTATTTTTACACTCTGGGCCCATCCCTCAAGGGGAAAGGCGACCACGCCCAGAATGATGAGAAGAGCGCCGAACCAGCATCCAGCGGCTCGATCAATCAAGCCTCGGCCAGACCGACAATCTATCCCCATCTTCTGAATTCCCCCTTGATCACAGGCTCGCAACACCCGTACCTGATTCTGGTTCGGAGAGGGGTCGCTTCCGGGAACCTCCTCCCTGGCAGGTTCTCAATCCTTCCTTATACCCGTCCGACCGCATTCTTCCGTCCAATTCTTTTTCCCTTTCCGAACTCCCACCCATATCCTACCATAGAGGTCTCGAGGCCAGGGAACTCCTAAAACCCTTATGGTTGAAGCTCTGAGCCCGCGGAGCGGTGGAATCTCCCCCCTGGCCCTGACCAATGGGTCAGAGAAAAAATTTTTGTCGCAGCGCCCCCCGGAATCCTTGGACCGTCCGCGGGACACCCTCATCCCTCATCGGTGGTCTTCTGACAGCCCGGGAGCTCACCTTTTCTCGTTATCGGCCCGCTGGCGCGCCCGCCCCTTGGCGCGCTGCAACGCTCCCACCAGGTCAGAGGGCCCCTCCTGGGCAGGGGTAGGCGAGGTGGCGGGGGCGCTCCCTTCGGCCTCGGGCCCGGGCGCAGGAGACGGTGAGACCGGCTCTGGCGCGCCAGTCAGGTGGTCGGGCACCGGCCGACGCCCGGGCGCCGGGCGCGCCAGGCGGTCCCAGGCCAGGCGGTCCCAGGCCAGGCGGGGCCACCGCCAGCGGAACCCAGTCCAGAGCTGGCTCAACAGGCCGGTGCGCCGCTCCACCACCTCGAGCAGGAACAGGAAGGCGGCCGCCAGCAACAGCCACGAGGCGATCTCGACCCGCCGCCAGGTGCGGGGCAGATCGCGCCAGATGGCCGGCAGATCGAGCCGATCCTTGCCGCCGGTGGCGGCGGCCAGCGACTCGAGCGCGACCGTTCCCCGCAACCCGTCGCTGGGAGCGAACTCGGCCGAATAGGGCAGGCAGATCGGCGGCACGGGCACGCTCTGGCGGGCCGAGAGCCGCAGCGAGGCCAGCAAGACTTCCCCGCCTTGCAGGGGAATGTCGCAGGTCAGCAGATCGGGCGTCGCCCATTCCATCGGGAAGCTCTGCGAGGCGGGCGCCTCTCCGAACCGCGACCGCAAGGCGATCACCTCGGGGGTCGCCGCCAGGGGCATCGTCTCTCGCTCTGGATCGAGGTGGAGCTGGATGCGGCAGAGGCCATGGACCAGCTCGCGGGTCACCGCCATATTCCAGCCCAGGGTGTCGACTCCGCCCGCCACCCAGCGGGCCACGCTCGATAGGAAATCGCCGGCCTGCTCCCAGCCGGCGAAGGGGCCGGTGAAGGGCCCATCGAGTTCGCCGGCGAACGTCAACACCCGCCCCGCCCCCGCCTGCCAGGCGGCCACCACCGGAGCCTTGTACTCGTCGCTGGTGGCGGCGCCCAGGATCGCCCCCGGCCGCAAATAGCAGAGATTGTACCCGCCCAACGCGGGCGGCACCCCGAAGGCGATGGGCGTCAAGGCTTGCATGCCCGTTGCGAACCGGAAGGGCGTGGCTTCCTCGATGAACGAACTGCGCGAGACCACGAACGTATCCTGGGCGAAGAGGCGGGGCAGTTCGTTGGCGTTGGGCGTGAAGAACACCCGCCCGCCGCCGCGCCGGGAGATGTCGATGAGCAGCGGGGCGTCGGGATCGGTCGCTTCCCCCAGCCCGATCACGCTCACCGTCATGCCGGCCCGGCGGCATTTCTCGAGGAGTTCCCAGTACTGGCCGGGCTCTTCGGAGTCGCAGGCATCGGCGAACAGGATCATATGCCTGGTCGGGGCCCGGGCCGAATTGAGCATCTGCGCGCCCGCCTTCAAGGCCTCGTAGATGTAGATGCCGCCGCCCTGCGATTCGACCGACAGGATGCGATTCCGCAGATCGGCGGCATTGCCGATGGGCCCGATCGGCACCACGACGTGGGGCGCGGTGTCGACCGCCAGCACCCCGATCTCATCGTTGGGGGTGAGCAGGTGCAGAACCTCGACCGCGGCCAGGTTGGCCAGATCCATCTTGGTGCGCCCGCCGCCGGCCGCCATCGCCATGCTGCCGCTGCGGTCCATGACGATGACGATGGCCATCGACATCTTGCGATGCTCGCTGCGCAGCTCCATCGACACCGGCAGCAGCGGATCGAGCGCCGAGCGGAAATACCCGCCCGGCCCGAAACTGTTCTTGCCCCCGGCCATCAGCAGACCGCCGCCGGCTTCGGTCACCCAGGCCCGCACGGTCTGCAGGCCATGCAGCCCGAGCTGGCCAGCCGGGATGTTGTCGAGCACGATCCCGCAGTATTTCGCCAGTTCATCGAGGCTCCAGGCCAGCTCGCCCGGTCCCGCCATCTTGATCTTCAACCCGGCCGGACCGACCAGCCGCGGAAAGGCCGACCCGGGGTGGTTGGTGACCAGCAGGAGCGGCCGCGGGCCGGCCACCGCCACCAGGGCCTGCGCCGCATTGTTCTCGGGGAAGGGGTCGGGGGCCGGCGCGCTCAGTTTGAAGGAGTACCGCAGCACCCCGCCCTCATCGCCGGCCTGATCGCGCACGAACAGGCGGCTGAGGCCGGCGGGCACCTTCCTCATCCCGCTGGCGAGGCGGACCTGGCCACGCCAGGCCTCGAACCTGACCTCCTGGGCGATCGGCGAGCGGACCCAGCAGGTGAGCAGGAACGATTCCCGGGGCTGGACCATGGCGGGCACGTCGATCCGGTCGAAGGCCAGATCGAGCAGCCCCGACCGCCCGTACAGCCGGTAGTCGATCGGCACCTGCCGGCGGCCGGCGCGATGGACGGCCCGAGCGGGGTCGATGCCGGTCCAGTTCCCATCGGAAAGGACCAGCAGGCGGCCGGGGGCATCGGCCGGAATCAACGACAGGGCTTTGTCGAGGGCTTCCCCCAGCACCGACCCATCACGGCCGATTTCCTGGACGAACCCCTGGAAGGGGGCCTGCCCGGGGGCCAGCTCGACGGCCGCGGTCTCGCCGAAGGCGACCACCGCCAGCCGACCATGCGCGGGCATGGCCGCCCGCACCCGGGCGATCGTCTCCTGGTGCTGGACATCGGCTTCAGGCGGCATCGAACGGCTGCGATCAGCCACCACCACGACCACGCCTTCGCGGTCGGGCAGCGGCACGATCGGCTCGGCCAGCGCCAGGGCCAGCAGCAGGAATACCGCCGCCCGCAACCACCAGGTGCCCGCGGAAGGCGGAGGGCGCCAGGCCAGCAGCGCGCCCAGCGGAATCAGCAGCAGCAACCAGGCCGGAGCCAGCAGCATCATGGTCGCCGCCCTCCCCCGCCGCCCACCGAGATCAGGAAGAGATGGACCCCCAGCAGCAACGCGGCCGGCAGCAGGAAGGCCCAGCCCAGGTCGAGCGATTCTTGACGGAAGGCTTCGGATCGCGTCCAGTCGCCCCACCTGCCGCTGGCGGATTGCCGCAGATCGGACTCCTGGCGGGCCAGGCAGTTGACCGCGAAGGCGAAGGATTCCCCGCCGCACCGGACGGCATACAGGCCGGGCGCGGCGGGCTGAAAGACGACCGCCTCGCCGACCGCCGGCAGGGAGATGGTCTGGCCATCGGGGGCGGTGACCTGCACCGCACCGCGCCCTGCCGGCACCTGCAACCGCACCTCCATGCCCAGGCGCAGGTTGGGATGCGCCGGGCCGGGCAGGAAGCTCTGCCGCCAGCGCACCAGGTTCCAGAACAGGATGGGCCAGTTCGGGGTCTGATGCAGGGTGGAGCGGATCGGATCGTAGCGCATGCGGAAGCGCCGCGCCCCTTGCGCCAACCGCTCCTCGGTCACCAGCGGGGTGTTGGCCAGCAGGATGACGGGAATCCCCGGCACCGAGCCCGTCGCCGGACTGGCCCAGACCACGCCATCGAGGGCGAGTCCTTCGACCAGAGGGTTGGCCCGATCGAGGGCGAAAGGCCCCAGGAAGGCTTCGGTCCCAGAAGCGGGCAGGAATTCCCAGACCCACTGCCCAGGCGAAGGCGGCGCTTCCGCCGCCGCCCGCACCACGAGGTCGGCCGCGGTCGACAGCCCCGCCGCCGTGGTCGCCAGTCCCGACGCCACGGCGGGGGCGGCGGCGGTCGCCAGGCTCGCCAGCCCGGTCGCCGCCAGCGCCCGCTCGGTCAGCTCGCGGAGCGGCCCCGGCTCCAGCAGCACGGCGGTCCGGACCGGACGCTGGGGCGGCGGCAGCAGGATCAGCTCATCATCGTTGGGCAGATCGTCGCCCGGCAGGCGGATCCGCACAGAAGCCGAGGGCAGTTCGAGGTCGAAGACCTCACGCCGGGTCTCGGTGGCCGCGATCTCCAGCATGAATCGGCGTTCCCGCCCGTTGTCAATGGTTCCTTCGACCCGCACCGGTTGCGAGGATAGATTGGCCACCTCGAAGAAGCCGCGGTCTTTGACCCCGAACATGGTGCGACCGCCGTTGATGAAGGCCAGGTTGGCCCGCGGCCGCCCGAACGCCCACCATTGCACCCGTCCATCGGTGGGCGGATCGGCCGGGGCGCGATCGGTCACCACCAGCAGGCGGGTGCGGTGATCGCGCGTCTCCCGGGCCAGAGCGATGGCGAGGTCGAGGTCCCCCTGGGGGGAACAGCACGTCCAGAGCGGCCAGAGCTGGCGAAGCTGGGCCACCGCCCGACAGGTCTCGCCCAGAAACTCGGGGCGTTGGCCGGCCAGGAGCAGGCGCACCTGATAGCCGGCCTGGGCGGCCACCTCCTGCTCGATCGCCCGGATGGCCTGTTCCCGTGGCGAGTCGGCGCCGCCCGCCCGCATCGAATAGGAATCATCGAGCACGACCACCAGGGGAAGACCCTGGCCGGGCGCGATCCCGCGCGGGCTGGCGGCGGCCAGGGCCACCAACAGGACGATCAGGATCTCCAGCGCCAGCAGCAGCGGCATCTGCGGCCGCTGCAGCCACTGGCCGCCTTCCGCGGGCCGATGGTGCTCGACCCAGAGCAGCAGCGAGCCCACCACCCGCGGCTGCGAGCGGGTCCGGAACAGATAGACCCCGACCAGGACGGCGATGATGGCGGCGCCGCCCCACAACGCCTCGGCGAAGGTGAGCGTCATGGCCATCTCCCCCTCCTGGCGTGGGCGCGAGTCGACATCTCCACGCCGCCGCCCGTGCCGTAGGCCCTGCCCCGCCCCGTGCTCGCGCGAGTCGACGCTCGGCACGGCCACGGCAAGACCGTGTTCGTCATCCTCATATCAGGCCGTCGTCAGGAACTGCTGTTCCACGATGGGGGTCGGTTTCCAGTCGGCCACCAGCCGCTCGGCGACGATCGTGACCAGGGTGGCCCCCACCCGTCGACAGGCGAGCAGCCAGTGATCTTGATGGCGGGCCAGGTGCGCCTGATAGCGAGCGATGGCGGCCTGATCGAGGAAGACCTCTTCTTCGCGGCCGGTCTCCCGATCGATGAGCCGGATGTTCCCCTGGAAGTCCGGCTGCAGCTCGCTCTGCGCCAGCACCTGCACGACCAGCACGGCAGCCGCCTGGTGCGCCAGCAGGCGCAGCATCGCCGCCGGATCGGTCGCCCACAGCAGATCGCTGATCAGCACCCGGAGACCGTGCGGCCGCCAGGCTGGCGGTAGGCGGGCCAGCGCCTCGCCGCCGTCTTCGCCGGCGGCGAGGTCGATGCCTTCCCAGGCCGAGGGCGGGAGATGGCCGTCGCGCACCCGCTCGCAACCGGCGGCGATCCGCCAGGGGGTGCAGGTGAATCCGGCGTTGTCGGCGGCTTTGGCCAGCAGAGCGGTCAGGCCGAGGGCCGCCCGGCCCTTGGGCGTCCCCGGCAGGTCCATCGAGGCCGAAGTGTCGAACAGCACGTCGGCATGCGGCGAGATCTCCTCGCGGAACAGCTTGATCGACAGCCGATCGCTGCGCGCGAGCGCCTGCCAGTTGATGTGCCGGATGTCATCTCCGGGCTGGTACTCGCGGTGGTCGAGGAATTCGAGGGAGCTGCCGACGCCGCGACCGACCCGGGTGCCGGCCAGGCCACGTTGCAACTGATGGGGAACGCCCAGCCGGTAGGGGGCCCCCGCCAGCTCGCCTTCCCGCAGGAACGACCGTTCCGCCTCACCCATGCCCGACCTCGTCTGCCCCCGCGGCGCTGGGGCCCTGGCCCTCCCGGGCTGCCACCCCACGATCGCCGCCCGCCGCCATGCTCGAAACGGGCGCCGTCCCCGCGGCCGCCGAGGGTCGGAAGGCCTGCCATTGCTCGATGAACCAGGGCAGGAACAACCCCCAAACCACGAGGGCCCACCCCGCCTGGCACCACAGGACGACGGCGCGATGCTCGCGGTGCCAGGCCAGGAAGGGAGAGAGATAGGCGAGGCCGAACAGATCCCCGGCCTGCAGTTCGAGCACCGCCATCGCGGTGAACGGGAGGATCCCTGTCACCAGGAACAACCCCAGAGGGAAGTGGGCTCCATACTCGTCAGCCAGCCCCAGACGAAGAGACAGACGTCGCAGGAGGAACCCCGACAAAGCGATGTTGCAAGAGTACAAGAGGGCGCCCGTGAACCCCCAAACGGCGTCTTGATCGTACACCCGATTCACGCCGATCGCTTCCAGGAGGCGACAACCGGCCGCAAAGCCCACGACCAGCCCGCCCGTCATGGCCACGGCCCAGGCGAGGCCGCCCGCCACCCCGCTCGCGAACAGGAAGCCGCGCAGCCTGCCCAGCCACCCCGCCGGGATCTCCTCCAACACCCGTCGGCTGGGGAACATCCGCTCGCTGGCCCCGACCGGAAAGGCAAGCAGCATCACCACCGTGGTGAACATCGCCCAGACGCCGAACGGCTCGCCTCTCCCCTGGCGCACCGACAGCCACAACGCCACCGGATACACCACGGCCAGGAAGACGGTGACGAACACCCGCAGGCCGCGCGACCGATTGGCCGACAGCGGGCTGACCTGCGCGACCGCCCACTCGTACGAGGCCCCGGCCATGAACCCCAGAATGAGCAGAACCGGCCAGTATTCGGCGATCAGCCCGAGCACGCCACCAGCTTGACCGGAGCGCACCACATGGATGAACCCCTGGAACAAGCCGTTCAGCAGGTACAGGAACAATCCGCCACCCAGCAGGGTAGCGCCACCCGAGTGCTCTTTCATCGGCCCGACCACCACCATGACCACCAGCAGATGGATCAGGCCGGTATACAGGAAGCCCGCACCGAGGATCGTGAAGATGGTGGGGAAGTCGACGCCGCGCAGAAAGACGGTCAGCGTGGCCAGCGGCAGGTGCAGGGCATAGAACATGGCGGTCATCACCCACGCCGCCAGCACCTTCCCATGGATGATCTGCCGGGGGGTCAGCGCCGTGATCATGAACAGATCCTGTTCACCGGGAACGAAATCCTGGCTCACACGATACCCCATGATCATGGGGAGCAGACCCATAGTGGTGAAGACCAGCAAGTTGACGAGCGCCAGGAAGACTTCCCCTCCCGCCCGCCACGACTCCTGCTGCACCTCGGTCTCGAGTTGGAGGAACAGGACCAGCAACTGCAGGAGCATGAACAGCAGCAGCGCTCCCGGAAAGAACCACCCGAGGCAGGCTTGACGGAGATCTTTGACCAGCAGAGGGTTCAGATGGTCGTCGCACCAGAGAACGAACCGGTGAAGCAGCGTGGTCATCGTGATCTCGCGGCGCGGCTAGACAGGCAGGGCCGGGGCGTCTTCCCCGTCCGGCGGGGGTTCCTCATCGCCGTAGGGGCGGAACTGCTCCCATTGGGATTTCATCCAGGGCAGGTTCACCAGCAGCAGTACGCCAGCGAACCCGGCCGCAAAAAGCAGGCAGGATTCCCGCCAGGCCGTGCTCTGCAGCGCCAGGAGGGGATTGCCCAGCAGCCATTCCTCGCGATCGGACCCGAACAGGATGAACCCCAGGATGGGCGGCACGGCGCCGCCGAGGCCGGCCAGCAGCAGCGCCAGGAACCACGTGGAGGCGACCGGCACCCGGTCGGCCAGGAACAGCCGCCGGACCAGCGCCCCCAGTAGACTGTAGCCGAGGGTGTAGAGGGCCAGAATGATGACGCCTTCGCGATCATGCTCGAAGCTGGAGCCGAAATTGGTCGCCCCGATGACGGGGAGAGCGAAGACCGGCACAACGTGGGTCAGGACCATGAACGTGAGCGCCCAGATCAGTCCGCCGGCTGCCCCGCTGTAGAAGAGGAAGGCGAGGCGCCGCCCCAGCGCGTCCCCAGGAATCGTCCGCGCCACCCGGCGTCCGCACCACGTCCGTTCGCTGACCGCCACCGGGAGGAAGGCGGAGAACACGAGCGTCGCGAAGATGATCCACCCGCCCAGCGCCTGGCTGCCTCCGCCATTGGCCGCGTAGAACGTCATGCCGAGCAGCGAGAGGGCCCAGAACGCCGAGACGAAGCGCCGAATCCCGTAGGCCCGATTGGTCGGCGCCGGCGCGATGGCCGCCACCGACAGCACATACAACAGGCCCAGCCCGAAACCGAAGAGGAGCACCGAAGGGAACAGGTCGCGCCAGAACGCCCAGCTCAGGACACGGGCCCCGATTCCCATGCGGAGGAATTCGGAGACCATGGCCACCGACCCGCCGAACACCCAGAACAGCGGGATCAAGGCGCACAGCCCGATCATCACCCGCAGAGGGAAATTGAGGGGCAGGCAGGCGATGAACAGGCAGATCGACAGGTTGAGCACCACCCCGCTCAGGGAAAAGACCACCACCCAGAAAATCGAGAGCAGGTCGATCCCGCGGAAGAAGTAGGTGATCGTCATGTAGGGCAGACTGACGGCGTAGAACAGCAGCACGATGGCCATGGCCGCCTGGAACTTCCCACGGATGATGGCCGCCGGGGTGATGGTGGTGATGAACAGCAGGTCGGAGTCGAGATCGGACCGTTCGGTGGCGAACCGGTAGCCGCTGTAGATGGGGACGGCCAGCGTCCCCGCCAGCAGCACGAACATCATCAAAACGGTGAAGGTCTCGCGCCCGAGCTCGAAGTTGCTGGCGGCCGCCCGGTCGATCAGGGAAAAGCCCAGGGTCCCGATCTGGAAGAACAGGAACAGGATCAGGATGCCGGTGATGAACTTGCCCTGCACCGCCTGCCGCAGCTCCTTGACCACGATGGGATTGAGCGCATCGTCCAGCCGGGTCAGGGCCCGTTCCAGCAGATTCACTGGACATCTCCCTTGGTCACGTTCATGAAGACCGCCTCGAGGTTGCTCAGGCGCGGCCGGAATTCATGCACAGGGAAGCCGCGCCGGACGATCTCGGTCAGCAGAGCGGCGCTGGCCCGCTCATCCCCCTCGACATCCACCTCGACGTCGTCGCCGACCAGCCGCGCCGCCTGCACGCCCGGCATGAGCAGCAGGGCCTCGACCAGCTGCGGCGCCCGCTCCACCACCCGGATCAGGATGGCGCGACCGACCGCCTTCTCGGCCGCCGTGATCTCGTCGAGGCTGCCCGACCGCAGCAGGCGTCCCTGTTCGATGATCAGCGCGGCATCGCAGATCTCGGCCAGCTCGGTCAGGATGTGCGAACTGATCAGGATCCCCTTGCCCCGCGCCGCCAGCACCCGCACCAGCTCGCGCAATTCGATGCGCGCCCGCGGATCGAGACCGGCGGCCGGCTCGTCCATCAGCAGGATCTGCGGATCATGGATCAGGGCCCGGGCCAGACTGACCCGCTGTTTCATGCCCTTCGACAGCTCGCCCAGCATCTTCTCCCGGATGCCGGTCAGGTTGGTGAATTCCTCGAGGCTCTGGATGAGGCTCTCGCGGCGCAGCCGGCCGATGCCGTAGGCGCGGGCGAAGAAGTCGAGGTACTCGTGGATGGTGATGTCGCGATGCACCGGCAGCGAGTCGGGCACATACCCGATGACCGCCCGCGCCCGCTCCGGATGTTCGAGCAGGGAAATCCCGTCCAGCAACGCATCGCCCGAGGTCGGCTCGTCGAGCGTGGCCAGGATCCGCATGGTGGTCGTCTTGCCGGCGCCGTTGGGCCCGACGAAGCCCACGATCTGGCCGGCCTCGATGGCGAAGGAAACGTCGTCGAGGGCGCGGGTGGTTCCGTAATAGCGTCGTAGATGCCGCACTTCCAGTCTCATGCGCCGTCTCCTGTCATTCGCCGTCGCTCTTCAGCAACCCCAGCACGACGCTCTCCTCGGTGAGCTGGGCCGGATTGGCCAGTGGGCATTCGAAGAAGGGGGCCGCCTCGAGTTCGGCCAGATAGGAACCCGGAACCAGGAGCCGCCCCGGTGACCGGCCCGCCTCGCGAATGCGGTTCAGCCAGTCATTGACGTAGAGGGAACGCAGCTCTCCCAGCGAAGAGGCGGCCCGGCCGCCGGGGTCGAGGGACAAGCGGCGCTCCTGGCCCGGCTCCAGGTCGGCACCCTGGTAGAGACGCCCCGCCCGGTCGCAGAGCCAGAGCCGCTTGATCCGCTTGCCCAGGCCGTTGACCACAGCCAGCCCTCCGTCGCCGAGCCGGTTCAGGGTCAGCCGTTCGCGCCGCGTCTCGCATCGCCGCACCAGGAAATGCGTGGGCACCCGCGCCGCCAGCCAGCCCTGCCCGAACCGCTGCACATGCCCCCAGTCGATCTGGCGGCTACGGGTCGGACGATTGTAGCGGTAGGTGGAGGCGCACAGCGAGACTTCGGCCTCGGTCGGGAACCGGAACCCTTCGCTGTAGGTGAGAGGCGAATAGAACCCGGCCCAGCCGATGGTGGTGGCCCGGTGGGTGGTCTCATCGAGGATGGTGAACGATACCGACCGGGCGATGATGTTCCAGCCTTCGGCCAGAGCGGCATACCCGAAGATGACCGCGCAGGTCAGCACCGAGAACAGCGGAATCGTCCAGAAGATCCAGATCTTCCGTTTGAGGCGCGACAGCACCCACAGGTTGACCGGCCCGATGGCCAGCGTGAATACGAAGATCAACAGGAACATCGCCCGGACCGGCACCCCGGTTCCTTCGGTGACGGGCAGCCGCCGGTTGGCTTCTTCCTCGGTGATCTCGGTCGACCAGAAATAGGCCCCTTCTTCCCAGATGCGGCGAATGGCCTTCCACTGCGACTCGGTCAGGTAGCGGGGATCGGCTCCCGGGAAGACCATCCAGCGCCCGAACCCCACCGCATGGATGCGCAAGGCGTCTTCCTGGCTGACCATCGCCTGCCACGGCGGGGGAACTTCGCCGTCGCCGATCATCAACAAGGTGCCGCCAGCCTCGACATACCGGACCAGCGCTCCTTTCACCTCGGGCGGCGCCTGTCCGAACTCGCGGGCCGCCACGATCACGCCATCGTACCGCGAGTAGCCCAGCCAGACGGTGGGCCATTTCCCCATCTGCGTCGATGACTCGGTGATGGAGAGATCGCGGTTGTAGGCCGACTTGTGTTTGATGCCCAGCTGTTCTTCGAACACATCGAGGTCGAGGCTGCGATCCATGAACAGGAGCGGATTGCGAGTGCGCCGAAGATAGGTCAGCGCCGACCGGAGGGCGAGCGGGCGCGGTTGGAGAAGACCATCGATCCAGACCCTGATCGCATCGCCATCGAACGACAGATAGGGCTGGAAGAGGGAAACGTTCACCTCGGCGCCGGGGCCCACGAAGACGGTCCGCCGGATCGTTTCGATGTCGGCCGCCCGTCCCCCCGGCGAGTCGGAGCTGAATTCCAGGAGCACTTCGTGCCCGATGGCGGCCGAGCGGTTGACGAGAATGAGCCGGTAGTCCGTGTAGCCATGGGAGATGGATTCGGCATACGCGGGCTCGACCTCGATCGACAGGTCGCCGAAGACCTCGGCCCAGGCGGGACGCGGGGCGCCGAGCCCGGCCAGGGCCAGCCCCAGCACGAGCAGGACCGGCCACCGAGGCCGGACAGTGCGAACGACAGCGGGGCGGTCAGGCATGGGCGGCCTGCTCCTTTCCGACCCGCAGGCTGTCGGGCCAGCCGGCGCCCGTGACCTCGAGCGTGTCGAGCAGGCTCTGCACGACCTCGGTCACGGCGACCTTCTCGAAGCGGGCCTGGTAGTTCAGCAGCACGCGGTGATTGAGGGCCGGCAGGGCCACCGCCCGCACGTCTTCGAAGCCGACGGTGGGCCGACCGGCCATCAACGCCACGGCGCGCGCGGCTTCGGCCATGGCGATGGCGGCACGCGGCGAAGCCCCGTACGACACGAACCGCTTGACCGCCGGCGTGGCCTCGGCCCCGTCGGGGTGGGTGGCGCCGACCAGGCGCGCGATGTAGCGCGCCACCGGCCGCGGCAGGAAGATGCGATCCATGGTGCGGAACAGCATCTGCAACTGGTCGGGCGTGACGGTCGTGGCGGGGGCGGGGGGGACGCCCTGCCGTCGGGTGCCGATGATGCGTTCGAGGGTGGCGGGGTCGGGGCAGCCGACCTGCAACTTGAACAGGAAGCGGTCGAGCTGGGCCTCGGGCAGCGGATAGGTGCCTTCCAGTTCGATGGGGTTCTGCGAGGCGAGCACGAAGAACGGCTCGGGCAGAGGGCGGGTCACGCCCAGCAGGGTGACATGTCGTTCCTGCATGGCTTCGAGGAGCGCGGATTGGGTCTTGGGGGAAGCCCGGTTGATCTCGTCGGCCAGCAGGATGTTGGTGAAGATCGGCCCGGGCTGGAAGATCATCTCGCGCGTGCCGGAGGCGGTCTGCTGCAGGATGTGCGCCCCCAGGATATCGCCCGGCATCAGGTCGGGCGTGAACTGGACCCGCTTGAATTCGAGGTTGAACAACTGCCCGAGGGTCTTGATCAGAGCGGTCTTGCCCACGCCGGGCACGCCTTCGAGCAGGATGTGGCCGCGGCTGGCCATGCCGACCAGGACGAGCCGGTGGAGATCGGTCCGGCCCAGGAGGATGGCATCGAGCTGGGCCAGAGCCTGCTGGAGCAGGTCGGTGGCCGGCCGCAGGGCCTCGGGGGAAAGGATGCCTTCTGGAGCGGGTTGGGAAGGGGTGGCGTCGGCGTCGGTGGTCATGGCGGATGTCTGGCTGACCGGAACGTCCGATCAGTTGCCTCCTTGCTGGCGTTCGAAGAACCGCCGGACGGCGGAACGATGGTGGGGAAGGATCCGGTGGGTGTAGGCGGCGGCCTGACGGCCGGCCTGGTCGCCGTAGCCCGCTCCCCCGACCGGCGCGAACGTGGTCTCGACGGCGGGGGCGCTCATGCCGACCCCGAGCGTCTGGCTGTGCTCGAGGGCCGGCAGTTTGGCGGGCGGCAGCGCTTCATCTTTGAACGTGACCCCGCCTTCCTTGGTCTGGCCGGTGAAGGAGAGCGGCGCCGGACCGCCGCCCCGATCGATGCCCCCCGACCCGGGCGGGGCGTCGGCGCCGGGCAGATCGAGGAGGATCGCTTCGGAGGCAGGACCGCCCGCCGGGTCAGTCTCATCGAAGACGATCAGGCCAGTGTCGGATGGCGAGGCGGCGGTCGCCGAGCCGGGTTGGGCTTTCTTCTGCAAGGCTTCGAAGGTCTTCTTGTCGATCAGGCCGACCTTCCCCAGCTTGATCAATGTGGCGTCGAGCTGGATCTGCTGGCTGGCCAGACGCTCGAGCAGCTGCTTGATCTGCTCGGGAGCGACATCCCCCTCGAGGGGCGTGACCAGATCGGGATCGTTGACGCCGGGCGGCCAGGCCGTTTCGCTGCCGGGGCGGGAGAGGCCCTGCACCTGCTCCTGGAGGGCGCCCAGCCGGCTGTCGAACGAGGCCGAGGCGGGATCGGCCAGCAACCCTTCGGCCAGGGCGCCAGCTTCAGCCAGCTTGCGGCTTTGCTCGAGCGCCTTGTCCAGCGCCTTGCCGGTCACTTTGGCCAGCATCTCCTCGAGGTGGTCGAGGGCTTCGTAGGTCTTGGCCGGATCGTCGTTGGTGGCCTCCTTCATCAGGCTGGCCAGCTTCTCCTGCATCTTCTCGGCCTGGGTGGCGTCGATCAGCCCTTCGTCCCGCAGCACATCGAGGCGTTCCTGCAAGCGCGCGGCCTCGGCCTGCAGATCGAGGGCCCGGGATTCCGGCGCTTTGACCAGCCGCTGCGGCAACAGAAACCCGATCGCCAGATACGCCAGGGCCACCGCGAACAGCAGCAGACTCCGACCGCCCTGCCAGACGACCGGCGGTTCGACCGGCCGGCCGAGGACGGCGGCCCACGCCCCCAGCGGCCTCTCCCCGGCCGCCAGGATCAGCCCGCCCGCCCTGTTCTCGCGGTCGAGCAGCGCCAGCAAGGTTCCGTCATCCGGCAGGCGTCGCCCGGATTGCCAGGCACCGTAGAGGACGGCCAGGACCAGCCCCGGCACCACCCATACCATGGAAGGGTGGGTGATGCCCCAGACCGAACGGAAGAGGAGGACAGCGGTTCCGCCGAGGAAGCACCAGAACGAGGCTGCCTCCAGCGCGCTTTCGAGGAACAGGAACCGCTGGATCCGGTGCCGGAACCGGGCGTGCAGCGCAAGGACCTCGGGACTCTCCATGCCTCCTCCTCAGGATGTGAGGCTATTATGGCATCAGCCCCCAGGAAAGGCAACCGCGCCCCGGGCCGGACGACTCAGGGCGCGGAACGAGGCACGAACGGACGGCCGGGAAGGCCGGAGAGGCTCAGGCGAGCGAGTAGCTCTTCCCGTTGACGACGACCTTGTTTTCGCGCTTGAGGAGGTTGATCACCTTGTTGAGCTTCTGGTAGCTCTCGGCGCCGAGACTTTTGGTCATTTCGACCAGCGTGGCGCCGGGATGTTCTTCGAGATAGGCCAGCACGGCGGCAGGCTCGATGGGCGGCGACTTGCGGGCGGCGCTACCTTCCCCCGTGCGGATGCGGCGCCGCAGGTAGTAGACGTCTTTGACCAGCTGAATATCGTTTTTCTTCACCAGCTTGGCCAGCAGCCCCTTGAGCAGGGTGCGCGGGGCCTGGAAATGCTTGGCCAGCGCCGACAGTTTGAGGCCATCCGTCTTGCCGTGCAGGGCCTCGAAGATCTGCCGGGGGGTGGGCAACGCCTGGCGGGCCTGCCGCAGCTTCTCCCGCTTGGCGCGCAGCAACGCCTTCTGGCGGGCGGAGGGCGACATGGGCTTGCGCCCCGGCTTGCGGCGGCGGCCTGGGGAACGCCTGGCGGTCTTGGGCCGACCGGCATTCGCCGCAGCCGCTGTCTTCGAGCGAGCGCCTTCCCGATAATGGATTTCCAGGGTGCCGTCGAGGATGCCCTGCAGCAGGTGACGGATCGCAGAGAGGCTGATCTTCTTGGCCATCGGGATCTCCTGTAAGTGAATTTGCCTACAAAATCACTTTAACTGAATCTGCCATTCGATGCAAGCGTTTTCGCCACTTTTTCTGGCAGATTCATCGTCACCATTGTTGATCGCGATCTTCCCGAAAAGGAAAAACCCGCGCCAGAAGCGGCGCGGGAATCGAAAATGCCGTTCAGCGCAGGCCGATGGTGGCGACCATGACGGCTTTGATGGTGTGCAGGCGGTTCTCGGCCTGGTCGAACACCTTGGAATACTTGCTCTCGAACACCTCGTCGGTCACCTCCATGGCCCCGATCTCGCGGGACACTTCGGTGTCGTGATTGTGGAAGGCGGGCAGGCAGTGGAGGAAGATGGGGTTCTCCTTGCCCGTCGCCTTCAGCAGCTTCATGGTGACCTGATACGGCTTCAGCAGCTTGATGCGGGCGGCCATTTCAGCCTCTTCGCCCATGCTGGCCCAGACGTCGGTGTACAGGACATCGGCCCCCTTGACCCCCTTCTCCACATCTTCGGTCAGGGTGATGCGGGCCCCGGTCTCCTTGGCGAACCGCTCCGCCGTCTGCACCAGTTCCTTTTCCGGGAACAGCGATTTGGGAGCGACGATGCGGAAATCCATGCCCATCATGGCGGCGCCGATCATCAGCGTGTTGCCCATGTTGTTGCGACCGTCGCCGAGGTAGGCGAAGCTGATGTCCTTGAGGCGGCCGAACTGCTCGATGACCGTCTGGAAATCGGCCAGCACCTGGGTGGGGTGGTATTTGTCGGTCAATCCGTTCCAGACGGGAACGCCGGCATACTTCGCCAGTTCTTCGACGGTCTCGTGCTTGAACCCGCGGAACTGGATGCCGTCGAACATCCGCCCCAGCACGCGGGCCGTGTCTTTGACCGTTTCCTTCTTGCCCAACTGGATATCGCCCTTGCCCAGATATTCGGGATGGGCGCCCTCGTCGACGCAGGCGACGACGAAGGCACAGCGGGTGCGGGTGGAGGGCTTCTCGAAGATCAGCGCGATGCTCTTGCCCTCGAGGTTGCGGGGCTTGACGCCGGCCCGCTTCAACCGCTTCAGGTCGGCCGCGAGATCGAGCAGATACTGGATCTCCTCGGGCGTGAAGTCTTCGAGTCGCAGAAAGTGTCGTCCGGTCAGATTGATCGCCATGGGTATTCCCCTTTCCTTTCTGATGATGGTTCTGTCCAAGCGAGCGGCCCCGGAGGCCGTCGGGCCCATCATCTACCATACCCCTGCGGTCCGGTGCAACCGGCGGAGGCGGCCCCAGCCCCGCCCGGGTCCGCCTCCGCCACCACGATTCCGACCCCTGATGCCAGGGGAGAGCCAGCGCCGATCGAGCGCGGCATTCTTGACTTTCCCTCTGGGGAGGCACTAGAATCCCCGGCATGAATACCGCCTATACGCCTGTTCGCTCGTCGGCCTTCCGGCAGGTCTTTCCCCGCCTGGGGAGCCTGCTCCTCTGTACCATTCTGCTGGCGCTCCCGCCCGACTCCGCGGCGGCGAGGTCCAAGGCGAAGCCCCGAGTCCCCCAGGGCGATTCTCACCACTTCTTCGCCTTCAGCGACGCCCCCTACTACACCTCGCCCGACCAGCGCATCGGCGCCAAGCTGATGATCGATTCCGCCCGGGTCGGGCCGACCCTGACGGCCCTGCAGCATCTCACCTATCTGCCGGGCGCCCACGTGAAACCGCATCGCCATGTCTACGTGACCGAGGTCATCTACGTGCTCAAAGGCAATCTGACCCTCCGCATCGGCCAGGAGACCAAGGTCATGGGGCCCGACACCACCGCCTACATCCCGCCCCAGACCTTCCATGAATACCGCAATGACAGCGGCGATGTCTGCCAGTTCCTCCAGTTCTACTCGCCCTCCGGGCCCGAAGAAGAATACCGGAACTGGGAACGCCCCGGCGACAAACCCGCCGCCCAATCAGACGCCAAGGCAGCCGAACCGCCCCGCGAGAAGAACGTCGTCCGCGGCCCCCTGCCGCCGATCCCGGGCAGTCCGCTGCCTCGCCTGCAGCGGGTTGATGAACGCACCCTCGAGGGCAGCCCCAGCACGACGAGCGTGCGCCTGACGCCCCCGCCGCCCGTCGAACCGCCGTCTTCCCCGTTGGCCCCAGGCCTCGCCTCACCCCCCACCGGCCTCCAGCTGAAGACCCGGTTCGAGCGGATCGCGCCGGCCCTGCCGCGTCATTGACCGGCCAGTCCAGTCAGGAAGCCCGCCCGTGACCGGCACGTCGGGGACATCGACCTACTACAGCGAGGGCCTGCTCGAAGAGCTGTGCGAGGAGAACCGCAAGAAGCTCGCCGCCGACCCCGACAACCATGTCCTGCGCTGCAGCCTGGCCAACGCCCTGACCCAGCTCGGCCGGCTCGAGGAGGCCCTCGAGGAGTATCGCACGCTCCTGAACACCCACGCCACGCCGGAATACTGGAACCACTACGGCAAGGCCCTGCTGAACGCCGGCCAGTATGAACGAGCCCTGGCCGCTTTCGGCGAGGTGCTGGCCGCCGGTTGCCGATGGCCCGACGCCCACTACCATCTGGCCCTCGCCTTCCGCGGCCTGGGCGATCTCGCCGAGGCCGATCGCCACCTGCGCGAGGCCATCGCCCTCCATCCCAAATACCGCGAAGCCCTCAACGAACGCGGGCAGGTGCTGGAAGCCCTGGGCCGCCCCGACGAAGCGCTGATCGAGTACAAAAAAGTCATCGCGCTCTTCTTCGCCGAATACCAGGCCCAGGACGCCGACGCCTACAACTACGAGATCTCGGTCCTGTTCGACAACCCCGATCTCATCGAGGAATCGATCCGACAGTTGCGGCGGTTCGTCCAGAAGTTCCCCGGCTTCGCCGACGCCCACTACAAGCTCGGCCAGGCGCTGGAGGCCAAAGGCCTGCACACCGAAGCCAAACTGGCCTACCGGCGGGCGCTCGAGATCAACCCCCGCTACGAGACCGCCCGCCAGCGCTTCTGGAAGCGCTGAGCCTCGCCATGCAGGCCAAACCCGCCACCACCCAGCGCAAACGGCTCGGCGACACCCTCGTCGAAGCCGGCCTGATCACCGCCGAGCAGCTCAAGGACGCCCTCGCCAAGCAGAAGACCCTCGGCAAGCGTCTCGGCAAGGTGCTGGTCGAGATGAACCTGGCCACCGAGGAAAGCATCGGCAAGACCCTGGCCCGGCAGATGAACATCCCCTTCCTCAACCTCAACGAGGTGAACATCCCGCCCGAGGCCCTCACCACCATTCCCGAGGGCATCGTGCGCAGCCACAATCTCCTGCCCATCAGCCTCGAGGGCAACGTTCTCCAGGTCACGATGGCCGACCCGCTCGACGTCTTCATCATCGACGAGATCACCTACCAGACCGGCTACGAGGTCCGCATCGCCATCAGTCCCGAGTCGCAGATCGAGGCCGCCATCCGGCATTACTACGGTACCAGCGATACCCTGCAGGCCGCCGTCGACACCCTGACCGCCGCCCGCAAGGACGATGTCCGGCTCGACGAGGCCTTCTTCAGCACCTTCGACCTCGGCAGCGGCGATCAGAGCGCCCCCATCATCAATCTGGTGAACACGGTCATCCAGCAGGCGATCAACGATCGGGCCAGCGATATCCACATCGAGCCCGACGAAGAGGTGATCCGGGTCCGCTACCGGCTCGACGGCATCCTCAACGAGCTGATGAAAGCGCCCAAGAGCATCCAGAGCGAGCTGGTCTCCCGTCTGAAGATCATGGCCCAGATGGACATCTCCGAGAAGCGCCTGCCGCAGGACGGCCGCATCAAGGTCAAGGTGAAGGACACCTCGATCGACCTGCGCGTCTCGGCCCTGCCGACCGTCTATGGCGAGAAGATCGTCATCCGCATCCTCGACAAAAGCCGCATGCAGCTCACCCTCGAGCAGGTCGGCTTCGACGAGCAGCTCCTCGAGCTGTTCAAGACGCTCAGCCTGTCGCCCAACGGCATCATCCTGATGACCGGACCGACCGGTTCGGGCAAGACCTCGACCCTCTACGCCGCCATCAACTTCATCCGCAACGGCCAGATCAACATCACGACGGTCGAAGACCCCGTCGAATACCTGATTCCCAGCATCAACCAGGTGCAGGTGCGGCCCGACATCGGCCTGACCTTCGCGCGCACCCTGCGCGCCATCCTCCGCCAGGACCCCAACGTCATCCTGATCGGCGAGATCCGCGATTTCGAGACCGCCCAGATCGCCATCGAATCGGCCTTGACCGGCCATCTCGTCTTCTCGACCCTGCACACCAACGATGCCGCCTCGGCCGTCACCCGCCTGATCGAGATGGGTGTCGAGCCCTACCTCGTCGCCTCGGCCGTCATCGGGGTCGGTGCCCAGCGCCTCGTGCGCAAGATCTGCACCTCCTGCAAGACCACCGCCATCCCAGAACCCCACGTCAAGGCCGCCCTCGAGAAGCTGCATCTGCCGGCGCAGCGCGTCTTCCGGGGCACCGGCTGCCTGACCTGCCGCAAGAGCGGGTTTCTGGGCCGCACCGCCATCCATGAGATCATGACCATCAACGACGAGATCCATTCCCTCATCCTGGCCTCCGCTTCCGCCCGCACGATCCGGCAGGCGGCGATCAAGGGCGGCATGCGCACCATGCGGCTCGACGGCCTCAAGAAAGTGGCCAAGGGGATCACCACGTATGACGAGGTGGTCCGCCTGACCCGCCGCGAGGAACTGGAGCAGGCCACCGAGCGAGGGTCGACCGGCCGCGCATGACGATCCAGCGGTTCGCCTACAAGGCTCTCGACGCCCGCGGCAAGCCGCTCGAAGGGTTCATGGACGCGCGCACTGCCGAAGAGGTCGGCGCCTGGCTGGCCGATCGCCAGTATTTCGTGCTCGAGATCACCGCTGCGCCGCTGGGCACCCTGGCGGCCCTGTCGACACGGCCGCTGACCATCTCCCAGCGCGAGATGAACTACCTGCTGCTGCAACTGTCGAGCCTGCTCAACGCCGGCTGCCCCCTGATCATGAGCCTGCAGGCCCTCCACCGGCAGCTGCCCGCCGGCAACCTCAAGACCCTGCTGAAAGACCTGAAAGAGAAGATCGAGACCGGCAAGTCGTTCTCGGATGCCCTGAAGAATCACCCGCGCGTGTTCTCCAGCCTCTTCATCACCATGGTGGAGGTCGGCGAGGTCGGCGGCATCCTCGATCAGGTGCTCGAGCGGTATGCCCAGCTGTATGACGCCATGTACCACATCCAGGCCAAGGTCATCCGTTCGATGATCTATCCGGCCATTCTGCTGGTCGTCACCATCGTCGTGGCCTGGGCCCTGCTGGTCTGGGTCTTCCCCAACTTCGTCGCCAATTTCGAGGGGAGCGGCCAGCCTCTGCCCCCGCCTACTCGGCTGGTCCTGGGGGTTTCCCAGTTCCTGGGGTCGTACAGCTGGCACCTGCTGGCCGCCCTGGTCGGCGCCAGCTTCCTGTTCGCTGCCTTCCGGCGATCCGAGCGAGGCAGCCGGCTGCTCGGCCAGACCGGCTTGCAGATCCCGCTGCTCGGAGCCCTGCTGCGCCACGTCGAACTGGCCCTGTTCTCCCGCACCCTCGGCACCCTCCTCAAATGCGGCGTGCCGATCCTGACCTCGCTGGGAGCGGTCGAGCGGGCGCAAGGCAACGCCGTCTACAAAGAAGCCCTGGCCGAGATCAAGGCGGGCGTGGCCCGCGGCGAATCGCTCTCGCAGGGCATGAGCCGGCGACGCGATCTGTTCCCCGACAGCCTGATCCTGATGGCCGACGTCGGCGAGCGCAGCGGCAACACCGGCGACATGCTGGAGAAAGCGGGTGCGATGTACGAGCGCGATCTGGAGACGACCATCGACGCGGTGGTCACCCTGATCCAGCCCATCCTGGTCATCTTCATGGCCATCTTCGTGGTGATCCTGGCCCTGGCGATGTACATGCCCCTGTTTGACTTGGTCAAGATGGTAAGGTAGAGTAGGTCGAGGCCCCTCGTGGGCGCGGGAACTTTGGTCTTGGAGGCCTCCATGAATCGCAACGGATTCTCCCTGGTCGAGCTGTTGATCGTGGTTCTGGTCATCGGGATCCTGGTGGTGATCGCCATCCCCCGGTATCAGAGCATCGCCGCGGTGGCACGGGCCAAATCGTGCCTGTCCAACCAGAAGGCCATCGAAAGCCTGATCTCCCTCTGGGAAGCGAAGAACTTCGAACTCGACCCGGGCAAGAACCGGTTCGCCTGGATCGACCGGTCGGGCAATATGCGCTGGAAATATTCCAACGCCCTGTTGCAGCTGAACGACATCGCCAAGGACTCCAAGCTGTTCATCTGCCCCGAGGCCTCCAACCGGTGGGGCTACACCTGGCCGGGCTCCAGCTATCGGTTCTACAACACCGACAACACCGGCCTGTGGATCATCGGCTCCAGCGGCGCCATGGGCGGCCGCGGGGTGGTCTGCGCGCTCCGCCTCGGCCCCCGCTGGATCGGCATGAACGGCCAGATGGGGCCCGACGGCTCCAAGGACAGCGCCCATCATTACTGGTAACCGAGGGGCCCGTCGCACCGCCTCCAACCCGCCCCCTCCCGGATGCCCAACCCCATGCCAGGGCTTCACCCTGGTCGAATTGCTGATCGTGCTGCTGGTGATCGGAATCCTGTCGGCCACCGGCGCGGGGTTCTTCCGCCAGGTCGCCCGCGACACCCGCCTGCGCACCATCGCCGACACGCTGGCGGCCTTCCTGGGCGCCTGCCGGTCCCGGGCCGAGCAGCGCGGGCTGCCCATCACCCTCGAGATTCGCGGCCAGCGCCTGGTGGCCGCCGAGGCACCGGCCCTGTCGTGTCCCCTCCCGCCGCTGGTCGATCCGACCCGGTCCGACCTGCACGGCCTCCGCTTCGCCGGCACCCAGTGCTGGCGGGCCGATGGGATGCCGCTGCAGCGGCTCGAACTGCTGGTGCGCCTGCCTGGCGAGGGCGTCGCCACGGTCAGCCTGACCTGGTAGGAGGACCGCTGGCGATGCCCTGCCCCCCCTGGTCGCGACGGCCGCCGGCCCGCCCAGGATTCACCCTGATCGAGATCCTGCTGTCGCTGCTCGTCATGGCGGGATCGATCGGCCTGTATTTCACCGGCATGCAGGCCGCCGAGCTGCTCGACCGGCAGGCGCGGGGGGAAGATCGAGCCGCCCGCGTCGCCGAGCGCGAACTCGAACTGCTGAAGAACGATCTGCTGGCGGCGCGGCGACCACCGCAAGGCGTGGCCCGGGGCCGATTCCGGCTGCCCCCCGGCTGGCAGACCCGGCTGCGCTGGGCCCCGCTGGCCGAGGAAGGCACCGTCCGCCTCGCGGCGCGCGTGACGCAACGGGCCGGGGTCGATCTCCAGGTGGAATCGTTCCTGTTCCTGCCGTCGCTGACGGCGCCCGCCGCTCTGCCGAAGCGAGGCTCCCGATGAGCCGGCACGGCGGGTTCTCGCTGCTCGAGGTCACCATCGCCATGTTCATCCTCGGGCTGTCGGTCACCGGGTTGCTCAACCTGCTGCGGTTCGGCCAGCTGCAGTATGCCGCCTTCGATGCCGGCTGGCGCGAGCGCCAGGCGATCGCCGCCCTGCACCGGCAGTTCCGGCGGGCCGCCGCCAGCGGCGGGCTGGCGTCCCTGACCCTGCCCCTCAACCTCACCGAGCAAGGACTGGTGCGAGTGGCCACCTGGAGCTGGACGCCGCATCCACCCCAGGCCGTGTTCGTCCAGGCCCGCCTGTTCGCCGACCGCAACCGGAACGGCCGGCCCGAGACGAGCGAGTGGCTGCCGCCACAAGTATGGGTCTTCTGCACGAGATCGGACCGATGAACCCAGGCATACTGGCCCGACAAACCGGAACCAAGGGCGGAAGGTGGGGGCGGCCGGCGCTCCGGCGGCCGCCACCCCCAGCCAGGCCGCGCCCACCGGCTGACACAGGCGCCGCCAGCCGTGCGGCGCGGGCAGGCCGGCGACGGCCCATCCACCCGCGGCGGGGATTCGCCCTCTACCTGGCCTTCCTGGTGACCACCGTCTTGTTCTTCCTGGTGCTGGGCGGGCAGGACATCGTCCGCCTCACGCTCGACCACGGACGGACCACCGCCCTCGAAGTGATCGGCTTCCAGGCCGCCGACGGGGGCCTGGAGCGGGGTCTGGCCCGCCTGCGCCGGTCGTTCCGCCCCTTCACCGCCACGTACGTCTCGCCGCTCGGGCCGTTCCGGCAGGTCGAGGTGCAGGTCACCGCCCGGCCGGCCCGCGTCGGGCTCGATCTGATCGCGACCGCCACCATCCTGGAGGGAGGCCGGCCGGTGGCCCGTCGGCGGGTGGAGCGGCGCGAGATCCAGCCATGCCCCGGCCGGACCGGCATCGGCCGATTCCTGGAGGCTTCATGAAGACATCCCTCGCAGACGGCTTCTATGCCGTGTTCGATGTCGGTTCCTACGCCGTCAAGGCCATCCTGATCGAGCGACGGTCGGGCAAAGACCGGGTGGTCGCCCTGGAGAGCGAGCTGGTCCAGCCGCTCGGCGAGTTTCCTGGCGAAGCGGAGTTCCGGGAGCACCTCGTCCAGCAACTGAAACTGGTGGCCGCTCGTCTGCCGATGGGCGAGATCCGCGAATGCCTGTCGGTGTTCAACAGCCGCGAGCTGCAGGCGAAGCTGGTGGAGCCCCCCAGTCAGGTGCCGCCCGACAAGCTCCCGAGCGTCCTGGCCTGGGAGGCCAAGAAACTCCTGTCTCCCACCTACCGCAACGAGCCGTTCATGTTCGGCTGGCGGCTCCTGCGCGAATCGCCGCCCTCCGCCATCCTGGCGGTCATCCCCCAGGCCATCCTGCAACGGCACGACGACCTGTACACGGCGGCCGGCATCCACCTGACCGGGACCTATGCCGAGGTCTTCGGCAGTCTGGCCCTCAAGGAGGGCAGCGCCAACCTGGGTCTGCCCGCCCTGTCGCTGATCAATCTCGGGCATGCCGGCACCCACCTGCAGATCTTCGCCTCGGGCGAACTCAAGTTCTACCGGTTCATCCCCTCCGGAGCGGGGGATTTTTCCCAACCCGCGCTCCCGGGCGAAATGGAGGGCTTCGCCCAGAAGATCCGCTTCAGCTTCGACTACTTCCGGGCGGTCAGCAAGCTCGGCCACATCGACGAGCTGCGGCTGTACGGCGGCGGCGCCACGCGCCCCGAGTTCTTCAGCTTCGCCCGCGACTACTTCGCCCCCGGCAAGGTCGACACCCTCGATGTCTCGAACGCCATCGACATCTCGCCCATCCTGCCGCAGATGGCCGAACCGCCGGGGCCCGGGCCGCGCCACGTCAAGCTGCTGCCCTTCCTGCCAGCCCTGGGCGTCTTCCGTGCCCATGCCGATCCGGCGGCCCCGGCCGCCAACCTGCAGGCCCGACTGCATGAACTCGCCTGGGAAGCCAGAATGGCGCGCCTCACCGCGCTGCTCCCGCTCTGGCTCGGCCTCTCCGGCGCCATGGTGGTGACGATCGTCCTGCTGTTCTGGCGGATCTCGCTCGCCGACCAGCTCGACCAGGTCCGGCAGAAGGCGAACATCACGGCCAACGATCTGATCTCCACGCGCGTCCGCCTGACGAGACTGCACCAGGCCCGAGTGCCGGAAGTCAAGCTGTCGCCCCGCGACCAGAGCGCGTTGCAGCCCTTCCTGCGGCCGCAGCGCTCGGCCGACGAGATCCTGTTCCTGGCCGAGCGCAAACGCCCCCCCGGCCTTCGGCTGACCAGGATTCTCATTCAGAGCCGTTCGCAGAACGAAGACGAGATCGCCGAGGAAGAGGAGGCGGCGCCTGATCAGAGCCAGGGGGCTCCGGCCGACGGCGATGAAGCTGGTCAGCCCGCCCCACCCCCGCCCCCCAGCGGCCCCAGCCAGGCCCAGGAGCAGGAAACCATCGATGATCCCGGCGGCGAATTCCTGACGATCCACGGGTGGACGAGAGGCTATGAAGGGCTGGCCGCCTTCGCCGAAGGGCTCGTCCAGGCCCGGGTCCTCCGACGGATCCGCCAGCTCCGTCTGGTGCCCAAAGGCAGCGGCGACCAGCGCTTCATCCTGAAAGGGGAACTGCCATGAACCGCCTGACTGTTTCCCTGATCGTCACCGGGCTGGCCCTGCTCCTGCTCTTCCTGCTCGGCCGCTGGTTCCTGCTGGGCGATCTCGAATCCCGGATCGCCGAGGAGACCCTCCGCCAGGAGCAGGAGACCGCCGAACTAGCTCGACTGACGGCCGAGCACGATGCCCTGAAGGCCAGCCTGGCCAGCGCCCCGGCCCGCTTGCCGCTCCGCTGGCTGGGGATCGGCGAAGAGGCCACCCTCCTGCGCGGTCTGTTCGATGCCGCCTCCGGCACCCAGATCATCATGCGGAAGTTCGAATTCCTGCCGATCTTCCATCTGAAAGGCGCCACCAGCGATCAGAGCGGCCGCCCGGCGCCGACCGCCCCGCCGGAAGAACTTCCCCAGTTCGATGAACGGACCGGCCAGGCGGTCGGCGCCGAGACCGACGACGGCGACAACGAATGGCCCGGCGTGGAGATCCTGCCCGTGCGGGTCGAGATGAAAGGCCTGTTCGCCGGCATCGTCGGGTTCTTCCTGCACGCCAAGCGAAGCCTGCCCAGGTTCCACGTCCGGTCGCTCGACCTGGGCATCGAGGAATCAGGGATCGTCAAAGGCAAAGCCATTCTGGTCTTCCCGGTGCTGGCCAAAACCGCCCCTCCGGCGCCGTCTCCTTCCTCCGCCCCGGCCCCGAGTCCGGTTCCGGGCGCCTCCCCGCCGACCGCCCCGGCTTTCTCGACCGAAGGCGGCGACTCGGATGAAGCTCCCTCCCACGGCGATTGACCATCACACCAACTGCGCAGACAGGAGCACGTATGGAAATCGGCAATGAAACATGGAAGTGGGGTCTGGTCCTGATCCTGCTGGCGATCTTCATCATGGTAGCCAACCAGGCGTATATCGCCGTCACCAGCCAGGAGGACTACCCCCCGCCGGACGACTACAAGCAGGGCGATTCCTATGATCTCGAGCACCAGAGCGGGCCGGGGGCCGGGCAGCCGATCGATGTGCCGCCCGAACTCCTCGGCTCCGGCCCGCTCCCCGTCCCTGGCAGCCCGCCGCAGGAATTGCCACCGCTCGACCAGCCCGACATCGATCTGAATCAGATCGGCAATCCGGGCAAAGCCGACTGAGTTCCGCGTGCGAAGGTTCCGCCGCGCCCTGGGCCTGTCCACGCCGGTCGTGGCGCTGGCCTGTCTGGCCATCCTCGGCTGGCATCTGTGCACCGCCGGCCCCGCCCCGGCGCTGGCCGGAGAGATGCCCCGCCCTCTCCGCGAAGCGGCCGGGCTGTTCCAGGCGGGGCGGTTCGACGAGGCTCGCACCCTGGCGCTGTCGGTCCACCGGGCCTTCCCCCGCGAGATCGAACCGCTGCTGCTGCTCGGCCGGATCGACGTCGCCGCGGGCCGGCTGGCCGACGCCTGGACCTGGATCCGCCTGGCGGGGGCCATCTCGCCCCGTCATCCGCTCGTGCAGACCTATCGCCAGCTCTTCGCGGCCTGGGAACACCGACACGGGCCGCTCACGACCGACTACCTGCCCCTCCCGGGGCCCGATCCCGACCTGACCGCCCGCCGGTTCCGCAAAGGCTGGTTCGGCCCCAGCTTCCTGCACACCGCCCCCCGCCTCGACTCGGCCTTGGCCACCGCCCCGGTCCCGATCGCCACCCCGCTCGGTTCGGCTCCCCCCACCCTCGAGCCGATCCTCTCCCGATCATCGCTCTACCCGACATCGGATCGGCTCGTACGAGATGGGTGGGCCCGCGACGCTGAAGACGCCCTGGCGCGGCACCAGTTCCTGCCTGCCTATCTGCTCTATTCGAAGTTGCTGTCGGCAGAGCCCGACCGGCCGACGTGGCTGGTCGGCAAAGCCCGCAGCTGCCTGGGCCTGGGTCGCTTCCGGGAAGCAGTGACGCTGCTCGACCCCTTCGTCGCCGGTGAGCGCGAGCTTGACAACTCCCTGTCGCGCGAGATGGTCGACGAGCTCTATCGCCAGGCGCGGGCCGGCCCCGCCACCCGTCAGCGCCGCTGGCCGCGCCCCGACGATCGCCGGCCCTGACGTTCCACGCTCCCCGCCGCGGGCGGCGCGCTCATTCCCACTGGAAGTTCGCCGGCCGCTTCTGCTTGCTGGTGAGGATGTTGATCTCGACCCGCCGGTTCAGTTCACGATCGGCTTCGGTGCGATTCTCCCGTTGCGGCTGGAATTCCGCGAAGCCCTGCGCGGCGAACCGGGTCGGATCCTGGTTCAGCTTTTCGGTGTAGAACCGGACGACCGTGCAGGCCCGAGCGGTCGAGAGTTCCCAGTTGGTCGGGAACATCGGATTGCGCGTGGGCACGTCATCGGAATGGCCGTCGACCCGGATGTCATTGGGCACTTCGCTGATGACCGGCAGCAGGGCCATCAGCACTTCCTCCGAGCCGGGCCGCAGGACGGCCGAGCCGCTCATGAACAGGACTTTCGATGGGATCCGGATCTTGACCATGCGATTGTCGGTCAGCACGAGGATCTTGTCCCGCATGCTCACGGTCTGCAACGCCTTCTTGACGCGGTTGGCGATGCGCGGGATCTCGCTCTGCTCCTTCCGTTGGGGCGTGAGCACGATGCCTTTGCCGCCGGCGATGAGCCATTGATGGGCGCCGCGCTCCGGCGTCAGGCTGAACGCCGCCGAGAAGGCCTCTTCCAGGGCCCGCGATTCCTTGGCTTTGGTCTTGTCCTGGGCGTCGAATTTGGCGAAGATCATCAGCATGACGAAGAAGCAGAGCATGTTGGTGACCATGTCCCCATAGGACAGGCACCACAGCGGCGCGGAGGGATCGTCGTACTTCTTCTTACTTTTCGCCACCCTTTTTCAATTCCTCGGAAAGGTGCAGCTCCACGAATTTGGCACGGTTGCTGGCCGACAGGTAGGACAGCAGACGCTCCTGGATGATCCGGGGATGAACGCCCGCCGAGATCATCAGACACCCTTTGGCGATGATCTGACCGAACAGCTTCTCGTCGTTGCTGCGTTCTTCGAGTTTTTTGCCGAAGGGCATCATGAACATGTTGGCAAAGATGGCGCCATAGAGGGTGGTGACCAGGGCCAGAGCCATCGAGGGACCGATGGCCGAGGGATCGTCCATGTTGCGCAGCAATCCGATCAGACCGAGGATGGTGCCGATCAGACCGAAGGCGGGCGCCACCGACGCGAAGAAATCGATGGAGGATTTGATGTCGGCATGCCGGTCGGCGGCGCTCTCGATCTCGTTGTCCAGCACTTCGCGGATGAGGTTGACGTCGATCCCGTCGACCACCATCTGCAGGCCGCGCTGCAGCATCGGCTCCTCGATCTCGGCGATCCGCGTGTCGAGCGCCAGGATCCCTTCTTTGCGGGCGATCTCGGAGATGGAGAGGATGTTGCTGATCAGCTTGAGGTAGTCGAATTCCTTGGGGGCCAGATAGGCCAGCTTGACCCCGCCAAAGATCATATTGACGCGAGGCCAGCTGTAGGCGATGCACATGCCGCCGAACGAGCCGCCGAACACGAGGATCATGGATGGAATGTCGAAGAAGGAGAGGATCGACCCTCCTCCCAGCTTGACCCCGACGATCAGGGCCAACATGCCGAACGCCGTTCCGAATGCAGTGATCTTGTCCATGGTCCTCCTTCAGGAAGCGAGGGGGAAAGCCCTCGCGGACTTTCCCCCAGCCGCTTGCCAGGCTGGTTCAGCCCAGGAGATCGAGTTTGAAGACGAGGTCAGCGATGCCCTTCTTCTTCAGAGTGAACTGGTCGACCGTGATGTAGAAGCGATAGGGAGGCACTTCGACAATCCCCAGCACCTGCCCCTTGGCGATCCTCTCCGGCTTGAGGTCGACTTTCGGCGTGCGCAGGGTGCGCACCTTCCGATCGCCATCCATCAGGGAGATTTCGAAGCAGACGTTCTGCAGCAACCCCTCCTCATCGTTGAGGGCCTTCCAGCCTTCGATGTACTTCACGCTGAACCAGTACTGGCGGTCCTTCAGGACGAGCGGGCGATCTTTGAGGAACTCTTCGACGGTCGGGTGGGGCGCATAGTTCAGCAGGCGGACATAGGAGAACAGCTTGCCCGGCTTGGCGGCCGCCGCGGCGGCACTCTGGACCTGCTGGCGCGGGTTGGCCGCCTTGCCCGGAGCGGCGGCAGCCTTCTGCCCCGTGGGGCGTTCCTGGGGAGCGGGAACGATCGTGAGTTCCCCGGCGGCCGGCGCGGGCGCCGCCGCGAGAGCGCTCGGCGGTCGGTTCTGCTTCCTGGCGGTCGGGGCAGCAGAGGCCGTCGTTTCGGCGGCCAGCTGGGCCCGTACTTTTTCGGTCAGCGCTTTCAGCTGTTCGCTCGATTTCGCCGAGCGCGGCGCCGCCGCGGCTTGGCCCGACGCCGGGGCGGGGGCAGGTCTGGCCGCCGCGACCGTGGGCGACTCCCCGGCTCGAGCGGTCGGTTCATGGGCAGAGGCGGCCGGAGCAGGGATGGCCGTCGGCGTCACCGCTCGGGGCAGTTCGGCCGGAGGGGCGACCAGACTCAGGCCCCCGCCCAGATCCTGGTTGGCCGGCATCTGGGAGACGGTCTCGATCTTCGCCGCCGGCAGACGCGGCAAGACCTTGTTGGTCGTCGTCGGGCTGGCCGCCGGCTTGAGGGCCGAGGCGGCAGGCGATTTCCCCGCCGGGGCCGAGGCCGAGGCCCAGGATAGGCTGCCGATGGCCAGGAGAGCAGAACCGATCAGGACACCACGTTGGAAACTCATGTACCTTTCTCCTCGCGATTGCTCTTTCCCGCGTCAGTTGTTGCGGGCACCGCCGTTGATCCAGTTGGCGATCAACCCCTGGTCGGACGTCGACAGGGCAGGCCGATTCTTGGGCATGCGGGGGGTCTCGATGCCCTTGATGCGGCGCACCAGTTTGCTGGTCTGGGCATCGTAGGGGTAGATCACCGCGCCATAGCGCGAGCCCTTCATGACGTTGGCATAGCTGTTCAGGCGCAGGCCGCCCGCCGCCGTGCCATCGTCATGGCAGCCGACGATCGAGCAGTTGACCATGAAAATAGGCAGGATGTTGCGGGCGAAGCTGCCGCCCATCGAGACCAGCACCAGATTGGTGGTGGCGGTCAGGCCGCTGTCGATGGTGACCGTCACCGAATTGGAATTGTAGTCATTGGCATGAGCGGTGACGGTGTAAACCCCGGGCTGGACATCCCCGATGGTGAAGTTCCCATTGACGTCGGTCAGCACCGTGCTGGTGGAGGGCGATGTCATGACCGAAGCGCCGGCCACTCCGATCCCGGTCTGGGAATCGACGACGGTTCCGACGATGCTCCCCCGGAGGGTGGTTCTGGTTCCGCAGCCGACGGCCGTCAACAGGCTCAGTCCGAGGACCAGGGAGATCAGGATGTGATATCGGCTCAACATTCGCCTAGGCTCCTTCCCGGGATGGAATTCCTATGGGAACCCATCGGCATCCCACGGTCGGGAGTTGAGTAGGCAGTTGCCCACAAGGCCAGACCGCCATGCTATAATCACCCCATGCGATGTCCTGACCTTCCTGCCCGGGGCTGGCCCCGCGGCGGGACCAGCTTGTTCGAACTGCTGCTGGTGGCCTGCTTGCTGAGCCTCTCGCTGGCTCCCCTGTTCTATGTGGTCAAATTGTCGCGCCCCCCGGAGCGCGAATCGGAGATGGAATTCACGGCCACGCTGCTGGCCCATCACGTTCTCGAGAAGATTCTCGCCCGCCAGCACGCCTCCCCCGATACTCTCCCGTCCATGACCACCGAGGAGCCGATCGTCGTCACTCCCGAGGGGTTCCGCGTCGTCTCCGAATATTTCCGGCCTCTCCTCGGGAAGGATCTCGGGCTCGAAGAAGTCGACAACCCCAAATTGTACTGGGCCTTGAAGCCCTTCACCTGCCAGGTCGACACCTACTATCTCGATGATTATTTGTACAAGGTGATCGTCTACATCGGCTACGAGGAAGCTGGCCGCAAGAAGCGGGTCTTCCTCGAACGCCTCCTGGCCCATCAGCCGCCCCAGCCCATCCTGGAGATCGGGCCATGACCCGCGGCACGGGAAGCCTGGAAACGATCCTCGGGCTGGTGTTCGTGGTGATGCTGGGCGCCACCGCCCTCTCGGTCTACCAGTTCATGGCGGGCCAGCCGCCCGCCACCGCTTCGACCGAACTGCTGCGCACCTACCACCGCCTGTTCGAACGCTTGCGGGCCGACTGCCGGGAAGCGGCCACCGCCCGGGTCACCCAAGATGCCCTCGTCCTGACGGGCCCGCGCGGCCTGCACCTGACCTACCTCCTCCGCGATGGCGCCCTGACCCGGCAATCCGGCGCCGATCCGGCCCAGACCCTGCTGACCGGTCTGCATTCCGGCGGGTTCGTCCACACCGACCACGAACCGAAACTGGTCAGCATCTGGCTGATTCCCGCCGACTCCTTCGCTCCACCCTTCTTCACCTCTTTCGCCCTGCGCGGAGGTCCGTGGTGAGCCGACGCGGGAATCTGCCCCTGTATCTCCTGCTCTGCCTTCTCCTGGCCGGGTTCATGAGCGGCGCGATCTGGTACATGCGCGAGGCTCGTCGCCAGAGCGCCGCCTCGCTGTTGCTGAAACTGAAGGCCGACTACCAGATGGAATCGGCCATCACCATGGTCATGCAGAAGATCCGGTTCCTGGCCTCAGGCAGCACCAGCCTCACCCCCGAAGCGCTCGACCTCAAGAGCCATGAGATCGCTCCCGGGCTGGTCCTCTCCCTGCTCAGCCATCGGCTCGCCACCGATGTCATCCGTTTCGAGGCCCGGGTGGAAGGCCACGGGTTCATCCGCCGCCTGGCCGCCCAGGCCACCTGCCTCCCGCCCGCCCCGGCCGACCCGACCGTGCCGCTGCCAGAGATTCCCACCGCTGGCCGCCCTCGCTGGCAGGTCGAGTTCCTTCCCGACGGGGGCGCCGACCCTGGGCGTTGATGCCCATCTCGCATGAAGGCTGACCGCAGGTCCCGGGGGTTCGCCCTGGTGATGGTGCTGGCGATCGGGGTGGTGCTGGTCTTGCTGGGCATGACCCTGTTCCGGTTCGTCGGCCAGCAGCACGAAAGCGTCCATGTGCTGGCCTGGGGAGAGGTGGCCCACCTGCTGGCCGAAGCCGGCATCAGCAGCTCCATCCGGCAGGTACGGGAAGCCCTGCAGGCGGCCGGCCTGGAGAGCGGCGACAGCGCCCTGCAGAAGATCCTGCGGCAGCCGAACCCGCTGGCCGACACCTCGCTGATGCCGTATTTGAAAGATTCCTGGAACCAGGAGCTGAAAGCCTTCGCCGCCGACGTCGACAAGACGGCCAGCATCCGGGTCGAGGTCTGGCTGCGCGGGTTCGAGGCCACCGAGACCGATCCGTCCCGCTGGGCCGATCCCCTGGCCAAAGCCGGCTGGCTGTCCATCGAGGCCACTGGCCGCTACCGCGAGGTCGAACGCACCCTGACCGTCAAGCGCCGGATCCGGGTGGCCTCCATCCTGCCACCGCTGACGAGCCGGTTCACCCTGCACTTGAAAGATGCCAGCCGCGGCCAGGAGGGCCGCTTCAACGTCGTGCGCAACGACTACCAGAGCAATGTTGTCGAGGGGCCGCGCCCGCTCGTCTGCCTCAATCATGCCACCCCCGATTCCCCGTTCGAAGCGAGATCGATCGGCGAGATCCTGTCGGCGGAGGCCGATGAGCAGATCTGGCAGAAACGCGGCTGGATCTGGCTGGGCGGAGGCAAGGTACGGCTCAACATCACCTCGGGCGCCGGCGCCTACGGGGAGATCTTCCACATCTACGACGTCAGCAACCCCAACACCTTCCAGCCCATCCAGTTCAAGAGCCCGCCCAGCCAGATCCCCGCCGTGTTCAGCAATCCCGTCCTGCTCTATTGGGATCGCGTCGACCTCAACCCCGCCCGCCAGGTGCAGTATACGTTCGAACACGGGTTCGTCTTCGAAGGCTTCCACGACAAGAGCAGCAAGAAAGACGTCGACGCCATGTACGATGGCGACATCCTGTCGCCCCTCGAACGCCAGATCTACACCTCGCGTTCGAACCTGCTGCACCTGTACGGGGAAGCCAGAAAAGGCTATCAATCGCGCACGCGGGTGCTCGGCCGGGTGGTGGCCGCCTTCCCGCGATTCAGCGTCCTGCAGGTGAGTTCCCCCGAGACAGACGTCCAGGAAATGCTGACCAACGCTCGCCCCCTGTATCCGGTGCCGTCGATGCCCGAGCGGGCCTACGATCCGGGCCGCGAAATCAAAGACGCTCGGGGCCGGCGGGTGGGCGGCCCCATCCTGACGGCCGGCATGCTGTTCTCCAACTGGGCCGAGTATGCCAAGGTGATGAGCGGCATCGTCGAACTGCCCTATGTGACCTCGTACAACGCCATGCAGGATGTGCTGGCCCGCAAGCCGGTCCGCGTCTTCCCCCCCGAGAAGACCATCTTGAGCGAAGATCTGGGCAGCGACCTCGAGATCCGCCACGAGCATGTGCTGTGCTACAAAGGCCCGGTCGAAGCCGGGCCGCGACAGCTCGAGGTGATCCAGGGGCGGGTGCAGGCCGAGGTGTCGTCGATCGCCGATTTCTGGGACACCTACCTCGACCGCAAGGGAGGCGCCCTCGTTCTCGACAGCGTCGTCCGCATCCGTAATCCAGAGCAACGCGATCTGTTCCTGCCGCCCGCCGGGCAGCCGGCGCCCTTGAAGGTCAGCGGGGGAGGGATGATCGTGCTCGAACAAGGCAACCTGGTGCTGGGGGGGGTGGTGGTCACCGATCCCCAGGAAGCGCTCAGTATCGTTCTGGTTAGAGGCCGCACCATCACCTTCGCCAGCGGTCAGCCCAATCACGTCCACCTGTTCGCCCCCGGCGCGGAAGTGACCGCCCAGGCGCCGATCCAGGTGTTCGGCAGCCTCGCCGCCAGCGATATCTCCCCAACGGGATGCACCCAGGGAGGCACCCTCCGCTTCCGCGAGGCGACCGACCCCTCGCGCCCGTCGGCCCTCGCCTTCACCAAGATCCATATCGAACCCCAAGATTCCATCTGGCATGAATAGACGCTGCGGTCTGTCGCTGGTCGAGATCCTCATCGCGGTGGGGCTGCTGGCGGCCCTGATGACGCCGGTCCTGCTCACCTTCGGCTCGGGAACCCGCGGCATCCAGATGACCGCCGAGGAGTTCACGGCCCACAATGCCGCCCTCGAGCTGATCGAGCAACTGGCCGCCACTCCCTTCGCCTTGATCCCCGTCGGCACGTTCAGCGATGCCCAATTGCGGGACGGGCTCCCCATGGGGCCTGGCCATCCGCTGGCCTTCCGCCTTTCGGCGGTGCCGGGCCTGGAGCGCGCCCTCGACATCAAGGAGATCCGTTCGGGAGCGCAGGTGCGGTTCAAGCGGCTCGAAGTCCGGATCACCCTCCTCGACCGCTCCGGAAAACCGAGCGGCCGCACGGTGACCCTGAAAACGCTGGTGGCCAATGAAACCTAGACGCGGCCTGACCCTGGTCGAGATCCTGGTGGCCTCCGGCCTGCTGATCATGGTCGGAGGCGGATTGATCTATGCCTTCATTCAGTTCCGCCGAGGGTACGAAAAAGGAGAAGGATCAGCGGTGGTTCTTCAGGAGGCCGCTCTTCTCCTGGGTTCTCTCAGGAACGATCTGATCAACGCCGTCCTCGACAAGAACGCCCCCCCTGGCCGCTGGCAGGATGCGGCCCTGGTCGTCACTCCCGACCGGGTGAGCTTTCTGGTGTTCAGCGATGACCAGGGCCGGACCGAACGGGTCACCTATGCTTTCACCCCTGGCGCGAATGGCGGCAGCATCAGTCGCGCGTTGGGCACGAAGACACCCCGCCCCCTGGTCCAGAATCGGGTCGCCAGCCTCGCCTGGCAGTTGGGCGAAGAAACCGCCCCCGGCCCCGGTTCCGGCACCCGCCGGATCTGGTTGGACCTGCAGCTCACCCTGGGCGGCCAGGGACGCCCAGGCCTGACTTCCCGGCCGGCGATCATCGCCACCAAGCTGTTTCCGGTGCGCCTCAATCGGCAATTGAATGGGGGAAAGTGAGACTGGGGGTATTTCGTTCCAAAAGTCTGAATTCACAGGTATAATTGAATGGGAGATATCTCTTGTACGGGGAGGCGTGTATGAATCGACGTTGGCGCTCTCTGATTCCGCTCCTGGCCCTGGTGCTCGCCCTCGGCACGACGCCCGTTCAGGCGCAGTCCGGCAGCTACATCGATTCGCTGTATCAGGCGACCGACCATGACGAAGGACGGGCCGACGAGCTGACCCCGGCCGAACCGGCCGCCCCTGAAGCTCCAGCCGCTCCTCCGGCCGAGGTTTCGTCTTCCGCCGTTCCTGGCGAAAGCGAGATCAACTACCAGTGCGGCGGCAGCACAATGACCCAGGCCCAGCTCGAAGAGCTGATCCGCCGGATCATCGCCCAGATCATGAGCGCGGGCGGCGGGTGCGGCGTGCGCATCATCATCATCCGCACCCCTGGCTGCGGTGGCATCACCAGCCCCGGCGGCGGCACCGGCACCTCCACGGGCCCGTCCACCGGCACCGGCATTTCCACTGGCACCGGGACCGGCACCGGGACGGGACCCAGCACCGGCACTGGCACGGGAACCGGCACCAGCGCCAACGCTGGCGATATCGCTGGCTTGAAAGCCGAGATGCGCAGCAAATACGGCATCAACGCCACCGCCGGCTATGGCGGCGCCGACTGGTCGGCCCGCCAGCTGGAAGAAGCGCTCAAAGTCCTGGCCAGCCTCCCCGAACGGTACCGCTCCTGCACCAAGAACATCCAGCGCGATGCCGGCGGTCTGCCCGGCATGCCGCCAGGGGTCCTGGGGTGGGTCCAGCCCGGCATCCCGACGGTGCACCTATTGAATTCCGCTTGTTATCAAGGCACCTTCCAAGGCACGCTGGTGCATGAGATGGCCCACTGCTTCCAGGCCAATTTCCCCGCCGTCCAGGCGGCGTTCGAGCGCCAGTTCTGGCCCAATGGCCGCTACGGCGGGCCGATCTCGTCGTCGGTATCGAGCTACGGCAACACCCAACCGGTCGAAGATTTTGCTGAATCCTGCCGCCAGTACTGGCAGGCCGGGGCCTACATGCGACAGACCAACCCGGCCCGCTACGAATTCATCAAGAACAACGTCTTCGACGGCAAGGAATTCTGAGGTTCGAACCCTATGTCATCTTCCCGAATAACCTCTCTGGCCCTTCTCCTGGGCGTCCTGACGCTGGCTCCGGCGCTGGGCATGATCAAGACCTGGGCGTTGCCTGACCTCGTGCGCAAGGCCCAGTACATCATCATCGCCAAGGTCGCTCAGCAGACCGAGATCGCCGTCGACCAGCACCAGATCAGCACGATCAAAAACGTCCTCCTCCCCGAACGGGTCCTCAAAGGCGACTGGAATCCCCGCGAGCCGATCACCTTGATGACCAAGAAATGCGGAGAACCCGGCCAGATCGGCTGGCTCGAAGACCAGCCCGATGTCCCGCCCAAGGGCTTCCGCGTGATCCTGTTCCTCGAAAGGGCGGCCGACGGCAGTCTGCAGACCGTCAATCTCGTCCAGGGGCTGTGGCCCCTCGATCCGCACGGCAAGCCTCTCGGCATGGGCTTCGGCACGACCATGGCCCAGCTCGAAGCCCTGATCAAAGACACCCAGCAATGACGTGGCGTTCGACCCCGGCCCGCCGGCCGGGGTCATTCCTTTTCAGGAGACAAGGTATGACGCGGCAGTTCTTCCTTCTGGGACTGGTCATCCTGGCGGTGGGTTGGGTCTCTTCTCCCAGCATGGCGGGCTCCCCCTTCCAGGATGTCCTCATCACCACCGAAGACCAGATGACCGAACCCGGGCCCATGCTGGACCCTGCCCAACCCCGGCCCGGTCCCTCGACCACCCCCATGGTGCCTCGGTCGCCCGGTCGAGGTTCCCCTTCGTTGATGGCCGATCCGCTGTTGGGCATAGCTCGCATCGGCATCATCCGCAGCGGAGCGCCCGAACCGTTACCGACGGTCTCCCCAGCCAATCCGCCCGATCCTCAACCCACGCGAGGCCGTGACCGCCTGCAGCGGGTGAAGGCGCGGCTCGCCCGACGCCCCCACGGCACCTGCCCCCAACAAGGCAGGGTCATGGTATCAAGCGCAGCCCCCCAGCCGGCGACGGCCGCCTCACCCTCCGCCACCCCGACCAAACGCTGGACCATCAAAATCCCTGAATTCCTCCGCAAGATCCTCAACTGGTTCGGCGCCAACCTGCCCAAAGGCAGCAAGATCGTCATCATCATCGGTGGCGGCACCACCACGCCGCCGCCCTCGCCCCCGCCGACCACCACGCCACCGACGACGCCCCCGCCGGGCTCGCTGCCCGGCACCATTTCCGGGCTGAAGAAATACATGACCCAGCGCTTCGGCATCACCCCGGTGGACGGCGATGGCGCCTCCTGGAGCCAACGCCAGCTCGAAGAGGCCAACAAGGTGCTGGCCACCCTGCCTGCCGGCTTCCGTAGCTGCACGACCAAGATCCAGCGCGATCGGATGTTCCAGAGCCCGAACGTTTTGGGGTACGTCCGAATGGGCGTGCCGACGGTCCACCTGATGGACAGCGCCTGCAAACAAGGCACCTTCCAAGGCACCCTGGTCCACGAGATGACCCATTGCTTCCAGGCCAAACACCCTGAGATCACGCAACTCTGGAAGAAGACCTTCTGGCCGATGGGCGGCCTTCTCGGCCCCTGGCCTCCCTCGGTCTCCTCCTATGGCAATTCGAGCTACCTCGAAGACATGGCCGAATCGGTGCGCGCCTACTGGCAGGACGGCCCGGCCATGAAAGCCCGCCAACCCAAGCGATATGAATTCATCAAGACCTACGTGATGAGCGGCCGCGAGTTCTGATCGCTTCCGCTCTCGCAGGGAACGGGTCGCGAGCCTCGGCTGCGGGGCTCGCGATTCGTTCTGGCGAGCTTTCACGCGGGCACACCGCGACGCGCCCCACGAACACATGATCTTCGTCGGGATGGTCGCGGGTCGCCGCCGATCGCCCCCATCCCGGAATCCAGAGAATATCGCCGCTGGTGGTGGTCACCAGCACCAGCCCATCGCGCTGATGGGCTGGTACTTTCCGATCGATCAGCCACCGGCTGAGCTTCTTGCTGCCGGCACCGCCCGCGGGTCGGAACCGATCGCCCGGCCGCCGCGAGCGCAGCACCAGGCCGGCCTCGGCCACCGCGCGAGGAATCCAGCATCCTTCCCAGGTCGATGATGGCCGACGCCGTGTCAGGTGGTAGCGGAAGCCATTCAGCTCGACCGGCTGCCCGCGGACCAGATGCCGCAGGACACCGCCAGCCTCGGACGGGGGAGCTGGGGCGAGCACTTCCAGGCCGGTGGCGGTGCGGACGATCACCCGGTGGCCGAGAGGAAGGCGCCGACCGGTGCGCGGGCAGCGGGCGAGATCGACCAACCGCTGGAGCAGCGCCCGTGACAGGCGCTCCCCCTCGCCCAGACCGATCACCCACCGCCGCAGCTGCTCGGCCAGAACGAATGACGGCGGAAGGGGGCCGGCCAGCGAGAAGATGGTGCCATGGCGGTCGGGGTCGCGCCCATCCTGGCGGGTGGTGGCGGCCAGCGCCCGCAACGCCTGCCGGGCATCCTGACCCAGCGCGACCAGACGGCGCGCCACCCCCGGCCGGATGGCTTCCAGCACGGGCAGCACCTCGTTCCGGAGTCGATTCCGTTCGAAACAGGGGAGCTGGTTGGTGCGATCTTCTCGCCAGTCCTGGCCGAGTTCTGACAGCCACCGGCGCAGATCGGCCCGCGCCCAGGTCAGCAGCGGGCGCCACAAGCGCAGCGGGCGTCCTTCCACGGTCAAGCGCTGCCGCGGCCGCATGCCCCCCAGACCGCTCAGGGAGGTGCCGCGCAGGATCCGGGCGAGGATGGTCTCGGCCTGATCGTCGGCATGATGCCCGAGCGCGACCCACTCCACGCCAGCCTGGCGGGCCAGATCGGCCAGCGCCCGCAACCGTTCCCGGCGCGCCCAGGCTTCCAGGCCGCCGTGGGCTCCCAACGCCCCCGGCGGGTTCGGCAGACGCCGCCTCACACACGGCACCCCCAGCCGCCTGGCCAGGCGCTCGACCCAGCGGGCATCGGCCCGGCTCTCGGGGCGCAGCCCGTGATCGACATGGAAGACGACCAGTTCGAGGGGATGGTCGGCCGCCACTCGCACCAGCAGCAGGAGAAGGGCGACCGAGTCGGCGCCCCCCGATACCGCCACGCCGATGCGGTTGGCCGGAAGGGCCCGGGCCAGCCGGGCGAGCCGGCGCCTCATCGTCGGGGCGATTGCCGCGACCATCAGACCTCCTGAAAGGCACAATACCCGCCGAGCAGCGGGTTTTGCACAAGGAACGCGACCGCCTGGCGCGGCCTGGAATAGCTCGGGCGACGATCCATTTTTCCCCGCGCCTCGGCTGCAACCAAACATTTCATCCAACCACGGAACACCGATACCCCCCAGCAATCACGGGAGACCTCCACAACGGGCTTTCACATTTTCGGCAACGGTCGTGGGAGGCCAACCTACAGACCGAGGGCAGGGCCATCCTGGAACCACTTTGCGGGTCAAATTCGGAGAAGCCGCGCCCCATGGGAGATAGCGACAATTTCCACGGCCGCCGTTCCGATCCGGTAGACCATCCGGTAAGCCCCAACGATCCGTTCCCGGACCTCAGGCTTGTTGACCTCTGGAACCACTCGGCCCGCTTCGGGAAACCGGCCGATCTCCTCCGACATTTCCACCAAGCGCAGACAGAACACGTCCGCTGCTCCGGGGGAATCGGCCGCAATGAACGCCCGGATTTGTCGCAGATCCCACAGGGCGCGAGGAGACCAGACTACTTCGAGAGCCATTCCTTGACCTGCCGCTTCACTTCGGCCAAAGGAATGCCTTTCCCCTCGTCGAGCTGCCGCAACCCCTCCTCGACATGGGCCCGGAAATATAAGCTGTAGATGATGTCATCAAGTGTTGCATCATCCGGCAGGGCTTCGATGGCCTTGATGGCCTGCTGCTTGATCGGTGACATAGCTTCCTCCCTCTCCATTCAACTATATCATGGCGGGAACTCGGGCCTGACAGACCTTTTCAGGGCCAATCGGGCGAGCCGGCGCCTCATCGTCGGGGCGATTGCCGCGGCCATCAGACCTCCTGAAAGGCACAAAACCCGCCGAACAGCGGGTTTTGCACAAGGAACGAGACCGCCTGATGCGGTCTGGAATAGCAAGGGAGGGAGTCGAACCCTCGACATCACGGGTATGAACCGTGTGCTCTGACCAACTGAGCTACCTTGCCAAATGAAAAACCGGATCCGGAGGGATCCGGCTTTGGAAGGCGGTTGCGGGGGACGGATTTGAACCGCCGACCTTCGGGTTATGAGCCCGACGAGCTACCAGGCTGCTCCACCCCGCGTCGAAGAGAATGTGCCGGGAGCCGGGCTTGAACCGGCACGGGAGTTACCCCACCGGATTTTAAGTCCGGTGCGTCTGCCTATTCCGCCATCCCGGCGGAAAGACCGCCATCAGATTACCAGGGAAGTCGACGGATGTCAAGTTTTTTCTGCCTTGCGCGCCCTGCCACGTTCATCAAGTCGATTGCCGGCCTTTCCAGGGTGTGCTATAGTCGGAAGGGGAGGGACTCCAAGAAGGCATGCGCACGTTTTCGGCGGCACGAACGTGTCGGACGCTCTCCTCCCAGGAGCGCGGGATCACGCTCCTGGAGATCATGGCGGCCTTGCTCATCCTGGCGTTCGCCTTCATCCCGCTCGTCGGAGTGATCGGCACCGGCACCAGCGACACCGATGTCACCAACTCGTACATCTTCGCCCAGACCGCCGCGCGCAGCATTCTCGAGAACCTCCTCGACAGCGTGCCGTTCGAGTGCGTCCATCTCGAGCCCGGCACCGTCGCCGACCTCGACGGCAGCAACGCCGAAGACCACGTGGCCCGCTTCACCGACACCCCTTCCTATCAAGTGGCATCCTTCCTGGCCCTTCTCGGCAACAAGACCGACCAGCTGGGTCGGGGAACGCTGACCGACAGTCGGGGAACGAGCTATGCAGTCAAGCTCCTCATCTTCCCGGTGGAAGGGCTCGACACCAACATTCCCGACCCCACGCAAGAGCTGGTGCTGACCTACCTGCCCCGCCCCCTGTTCGAACAGGCCAATGTGGGAGGACATCCAGCCTGGTACACATCCGATGAATTCGTGCCACCTGGGGTGAATCGGCCGTATGACTACGAACTCAATCCGATTCAGACCAACGCCCGGAACCTGGGTGTTCCGTTCGGCACCAACGCCTCCGAGCGCTACTGCATGATGAAGCGCTTCCTTTTGCGCATCCGCTGGCGGATGCCGCCCAACCGGGAACGGTTCCTGGAAGTCTATACCGCCAAAGCCAATCTCTCACGGGTGGATTGATGGCCAGGATGACGAGAACGCATCGCCGACGCGGCATGGCCGTCCCCATCGTTCTCATCTTCGCCGCCGTGCTCAGCCTGCTGGCCACCTTCATCCTGCGCAGCAACACCCAGAACTTCCGGCAGAACCAGACCAGCTACAATCAGCTCCAGGCCACCTTCGCCGCTCGCGCCGGCATGGAACATGCCCTCCTGAAGGTCAAATATCTGCATCGCGAACTGTTCGACGCAGCCTGCCTCGCCCAGGGGCGCAACCCCCTGTTCGATTTCTCGCGTCCGCTCGACCTGGCCACCAATCCCGGTCCCAAATACTGCATCTGGGCAGGCGATGCCACCCCCAACGCCTACGGATTCATCTCCCAGGCCGACCTGGCGGCCCGGCTCAGCAGCACGCGCACCCCGCCCAATCGCTGGCTGGACGTCTTCCGGGCCGATCTGACCTCCCGCGATACGGTCATGGTGATGAGCCCTCTTCCCGCTCAGATCCGCGACCGCATGCGCGAACCCTTCACCGGCCAGTATGAAACGACGGCCATCGAAGTGCTGGCCCAGCACACCGAGGAGAACGCCACCCAGAAACGGGTGACCAATCAAGTCGTGGTCAAGGTCACCGTCGCCGCCACCGTCAACTTCCCCCGCGTCTACGGCGGACAGCAGGACACCTTCACCGAGGAGTTCTCCCGCACCGTGCGCGTGGCCCGAGACCGCCCCCTATGAACGGCCGGCGCGCCATCACCATCACCGAGCTGGTCATCGCCACCGGGTTGCTGACCCTGTTGCTGGGCGGCCTGTTCGCCTTGTACTCGGGCGGCCAGTCGGCCAGCGGCACCGCCTTCTGGATGCAGAAAACGGCGACCGCCCTGCGCAATACGGCCCGCCACCTGTCACAGAAAGTCCAGCAGTCGTCCTATCCTTCCACGCTGGTCTATCCGTCCAAAATCATCGAGAACACCAGCGAGGATTTCCGCCTGCGGGTGAACGAGAACGGCACCCTGCTGGCCACGGCCTGCCTCGCCGTCGCCAGCAAGAACGAGGTGGCCACCAAACTGATCTGGTTCGTCGAAGCGCTTCCGGAGCGACGAGGCTTCGACCCCGAAGTGCCCGCCCAGTTGACCTATCATATCTATTCGCTTTCGCGGGCCGGCAAGATCCTCTACCACCGCTTCCAGGAGACGATCGCCTTCACCTCGCCGCCTGATTACATGAAGGGCGTTCCCCTGCCCGACATCCCTCCTCCGACCGCGGCCTTGCAAGAAGCCCAAGAACTCATCGAAGACGTCGAACTGGTCCGGGTCGGGATCCAGGAGGCCGTCGCCACTGGCACCCCCGTGTTCCTCGAGATCCATTGCAAATATCCTCGCGGCTATACGCGCCGCGGGGACACCATCACGGTCGTTCCCAACGTGGCCGCCGTCAAAGCCAAACCCTGACCCCTGGAGGATAGTGCCATGTCCCGCCACGCGTTCCACGCCGTCGTCGTCCTGTTCCTGGTCGCCCTGACTATTCCCCTCGAGGGCCAGCCAGTGACGCCGGGATCCTTCGGGTATGTCAACGTCGCCGAAGCCCTGGCCCTGCACCCCTTGATGGCCCGCTTCGATATCAAGGCTGGGCGCTTCGAACTGGCCGCGCTGGGTGCCAAAGAGGCCCGCGACCGGGGCGCCCTGCGCCAGGAACTGGTGGATCGCCGCAATACCCTGGTCAAGCAACGGGAGGCCACCGTCAAATCACTGGATGAACTTGACCAGGCCTTCCAGAAAGACCTGGGCGAACTTTCCGATCTGCAGGCACGCCTGAATGCCCTGCCGGCCACCGCCCGTACCCCCCTCTTGAATGAATATAATAGGAAGAAAGGGATCATCGATCGGAAATACTGGCAACGGCGCAACGAGCTTCAGGAAGACCTGAAACTCGCTGACCATGCGTTGGCCGAACTCGACAAGGAGACCCAGGTCCTGCATCTGACCACCATGGAAGAAACGCAGAAGGCCTTCAAACTGATGCTCGACGACGTCTACCAGGCGATCGACGTCGTCGCTTCCCACTACCAGGTCCCCTTCGTCTTCAACAGTTCGTTTGCCATCGACCGGGTGCCGGGCACCCCCCAGTTCACTCCCGAGAACCCCATGAAGAGTTATTTTGCCGCCACCCTGGAAGGCGCCGCCGAAGATGTCCTGTACAAGCACGGTACCGACGGCCGCCCGCCGCTGTTCATGACCTTCCGCGCCTGGACCGGCGCACAGCGCTGGGCGTTCCGCACCTGCTACGATCCTCGGCTCGACAAGATGTTCATCAAAGGCGGCGTCAACATGACGCCGGCGGTGGTCCATCATATCTACCAGAAATACAAGGTCGCCAAGCTGCACAGCGAGGTCATCCAGAAATACCTTGAAGCGGAAGCCAAGAACTACTGAAGCCCACGACGAGCATGAGCGGGTCGCCTGACGGGCGAGCGCATCGAGGAGGTAGGCCATGAATCGAGTAGGGAAGATGCATGCCATCGGGCTGGCATTCCTGGTGCTGGGTTGTCTGCTGCCGGTGGGAGGACAGACCGAGCCCAGACCCACCAACGGGGTCGCTTATGTTTTGCTTCCCAAGGAGATCCCGGCCCGAATGGACGGTGTCTACCGCCTCAATTCCTATTCCGAGCCGTATGGCCCCCTGGCGCTGGCCACCCGGATCTTCGACCTGAACTTCTCGGTGGCCACCACCGTCAACGGCCTGGCGGTCGACCAGCGCAACAAGCTGTTCCTGTTCGTCTGCCCCGCCGTCAGCGGCGACTACGTCGAAGTCACCCAGGAAGGCTGGATCCCTCCCGGAGCATTCGACCCCGATTCCCCGGCCTACATCAAGCTGATCGGGCAGCCCTTCTCGGCCGACCAGGTCTCCCAGGACATCACCGGGCCCATGCCCAACCGGCAGTATGAACACGGCACAACCAACTACGACGGTGATTTCTGGGATTATGGTCCCTATCCGGCGACGCCGCACTATCCTTCCGGCTGGCCTCACACCCACGCGGCCTACACCAAGGTCAACTACACTGACGCTGCCGGCAACACCTGCAATTACAAATTCAACCCGGGCGCCCCCGCTTCTCACAAGAACCTCCCCCTCTGGAACGGACCGGGCGCCGGGGCCGCGGGCATCCGGCATCCGACCGATCCGTACAAGGTCGTGCTCCCCAACAAGTGGGGCGGCATCTCCTGGTTCGCCTTCGGCACCAACCGCTCGCCGTATCCGTATCAACTGATGGATGGCCGCGATGGGCGCCCCGAAATGACCCAGTATGACTTCCGGCTGAAGCACGACAATGTTTCCGGCGGATTCCGCCGCGAAGTGACCTACAATGGCGTCAATTACTGGATTCCCCTCATGAGCCCCTACTGGGATGCCCAGTATATCTCGGCCGTCGTGAAGCGCACCTACAAGAAGCGCGACCGCAACCTCGACCTGTACTCGTACCGCGATGTCGTCGTGCCGCCCCCGGCTCCGCCGTATCCCAACCGCCCGACCTGCGATGCGGCCGGCGTGCTGTCGGCCACCGATCTCGACATCACCGAAAGCTACGGCAAGACCTGCGGCGACGGCTGCATTCCAGGCGGCGAGATGAATCCGCAGGCGGTCGGCAAGATCGAATCGACGGTGCAGGTGTTCACCTCGACGACCGGCCGTCGGTACGGCTTCAACCCCTTCGGCAAGACCACTGGCCCGTATGGGGCGAATGATGCGGCCCTGCGGGTCGTCCACAATGGCGTGACCTACAATCTCGATCTGAATGCCACCAACATCCGCAACACCAGCTACCTCAGCAGCCTCGGCTACCAGCCCAACAAGATCACCCGCATGGGCACCTCCTCCAAATTCAGCCCGGTCCCGGTCCCGGTCACGACCGCGCCCGACTTCCTGTACGGGTCGATCGCCGACAAGTTCGTCATGCAGGATTCCTGGTGGGGCATCGGCGGCCTGGGCTTCGAATACTTCGCCAACGACCTGACCACGCCGACCGGTAAAACGTTCAAGAAGGGGCACATCTATCGCCTGAACTACACCGCCTCGCTCGTGCCCCCCGCCGAAGACGTCGGGGAATTTCCCGGCGCGGTCGATGCGATCGGGGTCGACGGCCAGGGCTTCCTCTATGTGCTCACCACCGAACTCGAGTGTCCCAACGAACCGGCCTGGCCCAATCCGCTGGGCACGCCGAAAGGCTATGATTTCGACCCGGCCTGGCCGAGTGGCGCCATGACCTCCCATCCCGACTACCTGGGCACCGGCAAATGGATGCGGCCGTCCAGCAACCCCGCGGCCGAACCCGACAAAGAGGCGACCATGCCGCTGCAGCCGGGCGACTATCTCGATATCTTCTTCCGGCAACGGGTCTACAAGGTCGCCCGCCGCTACACCGCCAGCGCCGGCGGCGGCTACCTGCCCTCGAGCATGGAAGAACGCGGGCGCGTCGAAGCCGGCTATGACACCATCGCCCGCACCCTCGAGTTCCGCGGCGGCAGCTCCTTCGCCTGGAAGGACGGTCTCGGCTGGCGCCATACCAAAGTGGTAGAAGATCGGGTCGCCAACATCAAGGCCGAGTTCGCCGTGGTCAACATCGCCTACCCCCCGCAGACCTTCCATCCACCCGAAGTCTGCAAATACTCGATCTGCCGCGACGACCGCACCACCTCCCGCACCCCCATCTACGAAGGCGATACCGTCTCATTCAAACTCGAAGGCTACAAACCCTGGGTCAACGGCGCCCGCCAGGATTACGTCTGGTGCGGCAACTTCCCTGAACTCGGGGGCGACACCTTCGTCAACATGAACCCGCCGTTCATCGACTACGATGAAGACGGCGACGGCAATGCCGGCGGCTTCCCGTCGAGCATTTTCGAATCTCCCTCGTTCAAAACCAGCGTGGAGTGGGTCGTCGAGCTGATCGATTCGGCCGATCCGAACTGCGATGCCAGCAAGGTGCTCCGCCGATTCGAGAGCGGGGCTCCCTCCAAGAACACCACCTACCACACCTACGATTTCCGCTTCCCGCAGCCGGGCAACTACCGCGTCTATGCGCGGGTCACCTACAACTACTTCCGGTTCGAAGATCTCGCCCAGACCGATCGCCCCAGCGATCTGCACAAGGTGCGCAAAATCTGGGGGCCGGTCACCACAACCAAGGTTTTGTACCAGGTCCAGTCCGACCCGAACACGAAGGTCGACAGCTACATCAGCAATGTGACCCTGTCCAATCAGGGCTACCTGCAAGGAGTCGGCAACGACAGCGGCGGTGGCGATTTCTACAATCTGCCCGAGAACGCCACCCCCACCGCCCTTTCCTTCGGGTTCGACGCCCAGTTCGTGCGTGACGCCAACCGAGACGACCTGCTCAGGGTCTTCGAGACCTTCGGCGGCGTCGGCGTCTGGGATTACGGCGATGCCGACGGCCATGTCTACAATTACGAAGGCCCCAATACCCCCAATCTGGTCTACAACCCCGGCTGGAACAAACCCGGCGACCCCGACCGCAAGGCCGACCATGGCACCAAGGTGGTCGACCCCCTCACCCAGAAAGATCTGAAGGCGCTGCGCTGGCGGCTGTTCATCTACCCGACCTTCAACGGCGCCCCGACCTCCACCTTCCCCACCACCGGCCCCGGCGAGCTGTTCGCCGAGGGCGATTGCCGCAACGCCACGGTCACCCAGGTCGGGCCGGCCGAATATCGCAAGTTCCATCTCGAAGTTCCCATCCCCGCGACGGCCCTGCGCTCGATCAACACCCCGATCGACCCCGGCGCCTACCGCCTGCGCCTGGAGATCGTCTACCCCCGCGTCAAATGGATCGAGTACAAGACCGGTCCCGACGCCACCCTGGCCCAGTACCGCAGCATCGTTCCCGATGACCTGCCGGTGGGCGTGGTCACGACGGTGCGGGGCTCCGACAGCGGCACCGCCTGGAACCTCAGCAATGGGGCCGATGCCCTCTTCCCGCGCGGCGACTCGTGGTTCATCCGGGCGCGCGATACTGAGGTCGGCTATGCCTCGATGACCACCGACTTCGATCCCATCGTGCAAAGCACGGGCGACCCGGTCCCGCCGGTCAACCTGACCGTCCGGATGAGCGACAACAACCCGAATGTCCGATTCCCGCCCGATGCGGGTGACATGCAGGTCCGCTACCAGTTCCCCAAATATCCCCGCCATCGCACCGATCTGGAAGATCGCTTCAAGCCTGCCGCCCGCGTGGCCGCTCCGGGCCCCAAACCCACCGACCGGAACTTCTACCAGCGCGACGATTACGTCATCTTCGCCACCTATACCGCGTTGGTGGACGAGTACAACAAGTTCGACGCCGGCCAGCCCTACGAGAACTGGATCGGCGCCCTGGAGTTCTCGGTGGAAGCCCCGATGCACGACGGCTATGGTCCCGACTGGCCGCTCAACGAGGTCGACATGCATCTGTTCACGGCGTCGGCGACCCCGGCCGAGTTCCCCCGCAAGATCCCCACCAACAAGATCGGGCTGCTCCGCCATGACAACGACCCCCCCAGTCTGTTCGTGACCCTGATTTCGCAAGCCGACAATCGCCGCTGGGAGATCCAGCTCCTGGAAGGAGTCCGCGATGCGGTCTCCAATCCCCAGAGCGAAGATCAACTGGCCGACTGCCAACTGGTGATCGCGGCCTACAACCTCGACAACGCGCTGGTCGGGTCGGTGACCCTGGACGTGCCGGGCAGCGCCAAGGCGCCGCTCAACAGCCGCGAGAAGATCATCATCGATGAGACGCCGGCCGGCCTCGGCAGTCTGCTCGACGATTCCGTCAAGGCGCTGCTGCCGACCGTGCGCCGCTCTGGCCGACTGCAGGCCAACTTCCGGTTCACCGACAACGTCGACTACCTCGACTTCAGCCGGGCCAGCTTCGAGATCAAAGAGAAGACGGGCGCCAATCTGCTCGGCGGCACCCCGCCCGACATCAATCTCATCAACGTCTATCGCGAGGGCAACAATGTGCTCAATCCGGCCTGCCCGCCCCCCAATCTGCCGCGCGGGCGGTTCGCCGCCGATATGCCGATGAAGGTCGATCCGGCCCAGGCGGTGCCCAGCGTCTACCAGGTCAAGATCGAGTGTTCGGCCACCGACGCCAGCGGCAATACCCGCGCCCTGGTCATCCCGGTGCGCATCGTCGACAGCTCGTTCGAAACCCGGGTCCTGGAAAGTCGAGAGAATCGCCGCTGAGTCTGCTTCGCTCCTCTCCCTTGGCTCGCCGAAGGGCCCCCGGACGGGGGCCCTTCTTCCTCGCCCTGCTGGTCGCTCTGCGACTGGCCCTTCTGGATGCTGATCCGGCGCGGGCCTGCACGGGCGGCGAGATCATCCCCGACCAGTTCTACAACAACTGTCGCCGCCTGGTCGAAGGCGTGCAGGAAGTGGCGGTGGCCCGGCGCGTCGGGCATCCCGACGCCGAGCTGCTGACCGGCCGCCTCGTCAAAACCTGGATCGATTTCTACCTCGAGCACGGAGAAGCTCCCCCGCCATTCCATGCCGACATCGCCACGGGCACCTGGCGCCTGGCCATGCGGGAAGTGGGCTTGAGCATCCGCCGGCTGATCGACCAGGCCCCCGGACACGACGACGGCGAACCGGCCGTCCTTCCGCTGTATCTGCTGGTACAGCCCGAAGCCCGCCAGACTGTGCATGCCTGGCTGGACGCCTGGACCGCCAGCCCGCCTGCAGAGCTGATCACCGGTCCGACCGTCGCTTCCTGCACCGCATGGCTGGAAGCCTCGGTGATCAGGCCAGTATTGGGACTGCGCGGGTTCCTGGCCGCCGAGTTCCCCAACAGCGCCGAACGGCTGCTCGATCACCTCGAGGCGATCCGCCAGCGCTGGCGACCCGTGCGCCAGGCAGCTCCCCCTGAGCAGGAAGCCCTGCTGCAGACGACCTGGCCCTCGTTGCTCGCCCTCATCGGTACGGAGCGCACCGCCTGGCGGACGCGCCTTCTCCTGGAGCCGTGAACCGGGTCAGTGCAGGACCTGGTAGTCGCTTTCCTTGGTCTTCCCCGAGTCGTCTTCGAAGAGGGCATCGAGGAATTTCTCGGGATCGAAGGTCATCAAATCATCCATCTTCTCGCCGACCCCGATGAATTTGACGGGGGCCGCGATCTGCTCTTCGACCGCGAACAGCACCCCGCCTTTGGCCGTGCCGTCGAGTTTGGTCATGACGATCCCGGTGATGGGCAGCGCCTCATGGAACAGCTTGGCTTGCTGCACCGCGTTCTGACCGGTGGTGGCATCGAGCACGAGCAGGATCTCGTGGGGACCGCCGTCGCTCTCCTTCTCGACGATCTTGCGGACCTTCTTCAGCTCGTCCATCAGATTGACCTTGACATGCATCCGGCCGGCGGTATCGATGAGCAGCAGGTCGGCCTGCCGCTTGCGAGCGGCATGGATGGCGTCGAAGACGAGAGCGCCGGGGTCGCCGCCCTCCTGCCCCTTGATGACCTCGGCCCCGACCCGCTGGCCCCAGATGCTGAGCTGATCGATGGCGGCGGCCCGGAAGGTATCGCCGGCCGCCAGCACGACCTTCTTGCCCTCCTTGATGAAGCGGCGGGCCAGCTTGGCGATGGTGGTGGTCTTGCCCACGCCGTTGACGCCGATGATCAAAAACACGGTGAGCCCGCCCGGATTCATTTTCAGGTCGGGCGGGAACCGGGTCAACCGCTGCCGCAATTGCTCTTTGAGCAGGCGGTAGACGAGTTCGGGATCTTTGGCATCGCGGGCCTCGACCTCTTTGTGGAGGTAGGTCAGGAGCTCCTGGGTCGTCTTGACCCCGATATCGGCCTCGAACAGCGTGCCTTCGAGTTCGTCGAGCAGATCGTCATCGATCTTGGTCTTGCCGAAGACGAGGTGCTTGACCTTGGTGACGAAGCTATCGCGGGTCTTTTTGAGACCGGCCCGCAGCCGGTCGAACCATGACCGCGGCGCTTCTTCTTCCTCGGCGGGTGCCGGCGGGATGGGCGAGGGGGCGGGCGCCGGCGGGGTCGCCTGGGCGCTCACCGTGTCTGCCGCGGCCGGCGCGCTCCCGGCCGAAGGGACGGCCGGCGGCGGCGCGGCGGGCGCCTGGGCGACGGGCGGGGGAGCGACCGCCACGCCAGAAGAAGCGTCGCCAGCGGTGGACACTCTGGCCGCCGCCTCCGCCGAGGCAGCGGGAGTGGGGCCAGTGGCAGCGCCACCGGGCGGAACCGCCGTCGGTTCACTCACGGTCGGAGGCGGGGCTTCGCTGGCAGGGGGCTCCTCTTCGAGCGGCACCAGCCAGGCGAACAGCACCAGGGTAAGGCCGGCCACGCCGGTGACCGAAGCGACGATGAGCTGATCGACGCCGGCCTGGAGGTAGATGAAGATGCCCTCGAGCAACAGCACGATGCCGATCAGCAGGACGACAACGCGGGGTTCCTCCCATTGCCCGGTGTGGCGGGGCAGGGGAGGGGTGGTGACCGGGGAGGGGGACGAGCCGCTTTCGTTGTTCATTGCACTTTCTCCGGTGACACGGGCAGGTCAGCCGCAGCGGCGGCGTCTCCGCCGCCGGCGACCGCCGCGGTGCCCGAGAGGGCGGCCGCCGCGGCATCGGCCGCCGCCACCTGCGCGAGGCGCTGGCGAGCCGCCGCCGAGACCGGCTTGCGGACCGTGAATTCCTTGATCTTTTCCTGATCTTCGAGGCGGATCGAGATCTGACGAGAGATCCCTTCCTTTTCGAGGGTGATGCCGTAGATGACATCGACCGCTTGCATGGTTTCCTTGTTGTGGGTGATGACCAGGAACTGGGTCTTGTCGGCGAAGCTGCGCAGCAGGCGGATGAACCGCTTGACGTTGACCTCGTCGAGAGCGGCCTCGACCTCGTCGAGCACGCAGAAGGCCGGCGGCTTGACCTGCAGGATGGCGAAGAGCAGGGCGATCGCCACCATCGATTTCTCGCCGCCCGAGAACAATTCGAGGGTCGACAGCTTTTTGCCGGGAGGGCGGCAGACGATATCGACGCCGCTGTTGAGGACATCATCAGGGTTGGTGAGCCGGAGCTGGCCTTCCCCCCCCGGGAAGAGGACCGGGAAGATGCCTTGGAAGGCGAGATCGATCTGCTTGAACGTCGCCATGAAGCGTTCGCCCGAGATCTTCTCGATCTCGGCGATGACCTGCTCGAGGGAGGCGGCGGCATCGGTCATGTCTTTGATCTGGCCGTTGAGGAAATCGTAGCGTTCCTTGGTCTTCTCGTAATCTTCGATGGCCAGGAGGTTGACTGGCTCGAGGGCCTCCTGTTCGGCCTTGCGAGCGGCGAGGCGATGGGTCAGCTCGTCCCGGCTCTCGTATTTGCGCAGCGCGGTGCGGGCCTCGGTGATGTCGAAGTTGAATTCGCCGGCCAGGACCCCTTCTTTGTTGGAGATGTTGGTCTTGATCTCGGCGAGCTTGACATCGAGTTCGCCCAGCTTGGCGCGGGTGTTATCGAGCATCTTGGACCGGCTCTGGAAGGTGTGATCGAAGGTGTCCAGCTCCTTCGCACCGGCATGGTACTGATTCTGCAGGTCTTCCATGGTCTTCTCGAGCCCGGCCTTCTGGATTTCGAGGTCCTGCAGGGTGGCCTGGTGGGCGGCGAGCTGGCGGTTGACCTCGGCGATGGCCTCCTGCAGGCGGGTCACCTCGGCGGCCGCCCGTTCGCGCCGCTCCTGCGCCTCGCGCCGGCGCCGGACGGCCGATTCGATCTCTTTGCGAATGGCTTTCTTGCGTTCGCCGACCTGCGCCAGGGCGAGCTTCTCGTCGTGTTGCAGGCCGCGCAGGGCGGCGAGGCGGGCCTGGATGCCCGCTTCCTTCCCGGACAGGGCTTGCAGCCGGGCGGTCAGATCCTGGTTCTGGCTCTCGAGACGGGCGAGTTCGGCCTGGGCCTCGGTCTGCACCTGCTGCAGCCGGGCCAGCTCGGTTTCGAGATCGCGCCGATCGGCCTGAAGCCCGGCGAATTCGGACTGACGGGCCGCCAGGTCGGCGGCCTGCTTCTCGAGATTCTTGCGGAAGAACTCGACCGATTGTTTCCGCCGCACGAGATGCTCCTCGCGGCGTCGGATGCTCTCGAGCAGGTTGGCCCGTTCGGGAGCGAGCTTCTGGAGGCGGCCGGCCAGCTGTTTTTCGCTCTTGACCAGGGCGGCCAGCTTCTCTTCGAGTTCCTCGAGTTCGCGCTTGCGGGCCAGCAGGCCGCCGGTCTTGGCGCCCTCGGCCCCGCCGGTCATGGCCCCGGACGAGCGGACCACATCGCCGTCGAGGGTGACGAGGCGGTTGAAGTTGCGATTGGTGCGGGCGTAGGCGACGGCGGCATCGAGGGAGTCGAAGATCAGGATGCGGCCGAGCAGGTGATTCATGATCGAGTAGAATCGGGCATCGTACTCGACGAGATCGAGGGCCACGCCCAGGCAGCCCTTGACCTTGGGGTGATCGATGCGAGGCGGGGGCTGGATGAGATCGAGGGGCAGGAAGGTGGCCCGCCCGGCCTTGCGCTGCTTGAGCAGCTCGATGGCGGCCTGGGCGGTGGCGGCATCGCGGGTGATGACATCCTGGATGCTGGCGCCGAGGGCCGTCTCGAAGGCGATCTCATAACCGCGCGGCACTTTGATCAGATCGCCGACCATGCCGAAGATACCGGGCAGGTCGGTGCCGGCCAGGGCGAGCACTTCGCGCACCCCGCGGGCGATGCCGCTCTCGGCCCGGTTCTTCAGCTCTTCGAGAATGGAGCGGCGGGCCTGCGCGATCTTGATCTGATCGGTCGCTGCCGTCAGCTCTTCCTCGGCTTTGCGCAGATCGCGCTCGACGGTGCGCAGCCGGTTCTGGTCGTCGGCCAGCTGCTTCTCGCCATCGGCGATCTCGGCGTCGAGGGTCTTGATCTCCTTTTCCAGGCGCTCCTTGTCGCGGACGAGGGTGGCGATCCCGCCTTCGAGCGAGGCCACATCCGAGGCGCCCTTCTCGAGCTGACGGGTGATCATCTGCATCTGCTGGACGGCGGTGTTGATGCGATTCTTCTTGTCGGCCATCTGCACCGCGATCTGGAAGGACGATTCGCGATCCTGCGAGACCTCTTTCAGGTGCTGGTCGAGTTCGGCCTGGACCCGGCCCAGGTTGGCCTCGATCTCGGCGAGGCGGTGGTGGATCCCGAGCTCGGCCTCTTCTTCGTCGCGCAGCCGGGTCTCGGCGTCGGCGATCTCCTGGCCGCCATCCTGGAGACGGGTCTCGATGGCGGCGATCTCCTCGTTGATGGCCTGGCAGCGAGCCTCATGGCTGCGGATCTCCTCGCGGAGGGCGGCCCCTTTCGCGCGACCGGCTTCGATGGTGGCGGTGATCTCGCGGTGTCGAGCCTGGTGCTCGCGCAAGGTCGACTCGGTCTGGGCCAGGCGCTCGCGGGCCGCGGCTTTCTTGGAGCCGATCTCGGCGAGGAAGGTCTCGATCTCGGCGATCTTCGACAGCAAGCCGCGCCGCATCGAATCGACGCTTTCATGCTCACCATAGAGCTGGGTCAGGTCGAACAGGACGAGGTCGATCTCGAGGGTGCGGATCTCGGCGGCCAGGGCCTGGTATTGGCGGGTCTTCTCGGCCTGGACGGCGAGCGGCCCGAGCTGCAGCTCGATCTCGCCGACGATATCGCGCAAGCGGGTGATGTTGGCCCGGGTGTGCTCGAGCTTCTGCAGGGTGCTGTGCTTGCGATGCTTGAACTTGGTGATGCCGGCCGCCTCCTCGATGAGGGTGCGCCGGTTCTGGATGCGCTGGAAGACGATGTCATCGATGTCGCCCTGGCCGATGATCGAGTAGCCTTCCTTGCCGATCCCGGTATCCATGAGCATTTCTTTGATATCCGACAGGAGGGCCTTGGAGCTGTTGAGGAAGTAGTGGCTCTCGCCCGACCGGAACAGCTGACGCCCGATGGCCACTTCGCTGTAATCGATGGGCATGAGGTGGTCCTGGTTGTCGAGGACCAGTTTGACCTGGGAAAAGGCGGCCGGTCGCAGCTGGGGGGTTCCGGCGAAGATGACCTCGGACATCTTGGTGCCGCGCAGCGCCTTGGCGCTCTGCTCGCCGAGCACCCATCGGATGGCGTCACAGACGTTGCTCTTGCCCGACCCGTTGGGCCCGATGATGGCGGTGATGCCCGGCTGGAAATCGAAGACGGTCTTCTTGCCGAAGGACTTGAACCCCATGAGTTCGAGAGACTTCAAATACATGCGCGACCATTCCTTTGTGCGTCGAACGTTCCTGGCCCCCACAGGGTGGGAAGCCCCGGCCGCGGGCCCCGCGGCGGACGAAGAGCCCGCGCACCCGCCTCGGAACAGGCGGGCACGATAGTAGTACCACATTTCCCCCCCGTTGACCAGAGGGATTGGTCTGGTCCAGCCATTCCTGTTCGGCGGTGGCAACGAGGATGCGGCAAGAACCAGCGGTGGCAAACGACCCGTCGCCTGCGCCGGTACCCCGTATCGCCAAGGGGCAACACGCTGGGGAGGCGGCCGGCGGGTTGACAAACCCGGGAAAATTCTTAGGATGGAAAGAACGCTTCCCGGGAAACATGGGAAGGAAGTTCTGTCGTCCAAAAGGAGCTGCGGCCATGTCACCTCGCATCATTCGTCGCCTGTCCGGTCTGCTGATGTTCCTGGCGGGACTGCTGCTCACCGCCGGGCCCCTGGCCAGCGCGCCGGCGACGGATCCGGCCGCCGGCGGCGGCACGACCGCCGACCTCGCAGGACTGACCGCGCAGATCCTCGAGGTGCAATTGAAGAAGGTGACGCTGAACTGGCTGGCCGACCCGCGCTCAAAGGCGCTGCTGAACGACCTGCTGAAGACCTTCCCCGACCCTCTGAAAAAGAACTTCCGGGCCAACATCACCGGGGCCTACCGCAAGGTGCTGCTGGGCAATTTCGACGCCAAGCTGGCCGAATTGAATCAAGACCTGGCCCGCCTGGCCGGGGTGTCGGCCGAGCTGACCACCGCCCTGCTGGAGACGGTCGAAGCCACGCCTTTCCCGCTGGGCGCGGGGTTCGCCCCCTCGCTCAAGCGGATCGACGAGATCCTGGCCTTCCAGATGGCCCAGCGCGGGGCCGAGGAGCGCGGGGGGGCCACCGCCGCCGCTCTGCACGAGCGGGTCCAGAAGCTGCGCCAGCGGCTCGAGAGCGAAGCCGACCGGGATCCGTATCCGGCCGTGCAAGCCCTGTATGCCAAGAAGGAACTCCGCGAGATCCCGATCTGGTGGTATGACGATGCCCAGCATGACGTCGGCTACATCACCCAGGGCGAGCAGCCCGCCGCCCCAGGGACCCGAGGCCGCAAGAAATGGACGGTGCTGGTCTTCCTCAACGCCGACAACGACCTCGAAGCCAGCGGCCTGGCCGATCTCAACGAAATGGAGCAGATCGGCTCCGACGAGCATCTGAACATCGTCGTGCAGATCGACCGCCAGAAAGGCGCGCGGGGCGACACCATCGCCGACGGCAACTGGATCGGCACCCGCCGCTACGAGGTGGTCAAAGATCGCACGAAGAAGATCGCCAGCAAACTGGTGATGAACCTGGGCGAGCGCGACATGGGCGACCGCAAGGAGCTGGCCGGGTTCCTGCAGTGGGGCGTCGAGACCTACCCGGCCGACCGGTACGTGGTCGTCATCTGGAACCACGGCGCCGGTTGGAAGGGCATCTCCTCCGATGACGATTCGGGCCGCATGATGTCGGTACCCGACGTGCTGTGGGCCTGCCGTCAGGCCCTCCCTTCCCTGGCCAAGGTCAATCCTCGGCACCCGAAGTTCGACATCATCGATTTCGACGCCTGCCTGATGGGCATGCTCGAAGTGGCCTACGAGCTGCGCGATGTGACCGATTTCCTGCTCGCTTCCGAAGAGACCGAGCCCGGGCAGGGCATGCCCTATCAAGACACCTTGCGTCCTCTCAAAGACGACCCGACCATCACGCCGCGGCAACTGGCCAAGGCCATGATCAGCGCCTACGTCAAGTCCTACGCGACGGGCGGGTCGCAGACCACGCGGCGCATCAAGGGCGCGTCGGTCACCAAAGCCGCCTACGATCTGTCGCGGATCGAGCCGCTGGCCGACCTGGTCGGCCGGCTCGGCGCCTCTCTTTCGACCAACCATGCCGCCTACACGCGGATGCTGGTCGACGAGTACGGCGTCTTCGCCCGCATCCGGCGCTACAACGACGACAGCTTCGTCGACCTGCACGACTTCGTGCAGAAACTGCTGACGATCGAGCGCCTGCCCGCCGAGACGCGCACCATCGGGGAAGCCATCATCGCGTTGCTGGGGTATCCGCGCCTCGAAGATCGGCTGGCCCAGCCCATCGTCATCGCGCGCCGGTCGCCGGGCCTCGTCATCTGGGGGTACAACGGCTGGAAGACCCCGCCCAAGGAGATCCGCCCGCCCAAGACGACGATCTACCATTCCCGGTTCTGCGCCACGCCGCTGACCGGGCCCGACGACCAGGGCGAGTACACCTGCCGCATCGGGCCGTTCACCACGGTGGTCGACCCGGTCGCCAAGCAGCGCGAGTTCGTGCGGGAAATCAACTTCTACATCCTGACCCCCGACGGCAAGAAGGGGCCCGACCTCACCGCCCGCACCGGGCGCGAGTATACGCTGGTGACCCAGTTCCCCGCGCATTCGCCGCTGGTGGCTGAAGGCCACACCCAGGGCATGGGCAACAGCTACGGCATCTCGATCTACTACCCCTACTGTCTCGAGTTCCGCACCGCCTACAAGACCCTGCAGTTCGCCAAAGACACCGCCTGGGACGAATTCATCTCCCGCATTCCGAAGTATGAGGCCAGTTCGAACCTGTTGCTGACCGGCGGCATGGTCGAGGACATCCCCTCGCTGCTGCCCGTGCTGAAGGCCTGCAAGACGCTCGGGCTGCGCCCCGACATCCTCTGGGATCCGAAGGTCTTCGGTTACCGATTTCCTGAGATCCTGGCCCACTACCGTAACGGGGTGGTGCTGACCGACAGCGTCTCGGTCAACTCGTTCGGTCAGGTGGCCCCGTCGGCCGACGATCTGATCGGCTATCTGGAGGCGGGCGGCCGGGTGCTGATCGCCGCCCAGTCGATCGAGCAGCAGAACACCAACACCCGCCTGCTCGAAGAATTCTTCAAATTCCGGTATATCGAAGACGACAAGGAACTGCCCCCCATGACCTTCACCGACGCCACGGGGAAGAGCCGCCCGATTCTGCTCAATGGCGAAGAGTCGGTGCCGACCGCCCGCGATGTGACGATCATGGAATGCGCCCCGCCAGCCGAGCTGTTCGTCAAGACGGCCGACGGCCGAGGCGCCGGGATCGCCATCGCCCAGGCCGGCGCCGGGGAAGCCCCGTATCGGGGCGTTTTCCTGGGCTTCCGGTTCGAGGCCATCACCGGGGAAGACACCAGGGCCCAGTTGCTGGCCGCCGCCCTCCGGTTCCTCGATCCGGCGCTCGTGCCCGCCCCCCGGCCCGCCGCGCGCCCCACCCCCACGCCGGTTCCCACCCCCGCCATCGAGCCCTGACCCGATCGAGCTCGACCTCGAGTGCGACCTCGGCCCTCGCGCCAGCTCGCCGCCGTCTCCTGCCCAGCTATCTGGCAGGGACGCCGGCCAGACGGGCCCGGCGGCTCCATGGTCGGCCCCTTGTTCCAGCCCAGAGCGCAGAATAGCCCCCTCCAACTTGGGAGGGGGGTGGTCTGGTGAGAGAGGGGTGTGCTACACTAGGGGCCGTACCACCAGATCCAACCGGGAGGTCGCTCATGCCGGCGGTCGGTCAATCGGTTCCCCGCAAGGACGCCTGGGACAAAGTCACCGGGAAGACGCAGTACGTCGATGATCTGTCGGCGCCGGGCCTGCTCTATGCGGCCACCGTGCGCTCGCCCGTGGCCTATGGCCAACTGCATGGGCTGGATACCGTCGCGGCCGCCACCTACCCCGGCGTTGTCCGCATCCTGACCGCGAAAGACATCCCTGGACGCAACATCAACCCGCTGGTGCTCGACGATCAGGTCTTCCTGGCCGAGACCGAGGTGCGCTTCTGGGGCGAGCCGATCGCCCTGGTGGTGGCCGAGACCCCCGAAGCCGCCTACGCGGCCGCCGAGCTGGTGAAGCCCGACATCACGCCGCTGACGCCGGTGCTGTCGATCCGCGACGCGCTGAAACCGGACGCCCCGCGCTTGTACAAGAGCGATAACGTCTTCAGCTCGTATACCATCAAGCGGGGTGACACGGCGACGGCCTTTGCCCGAGCCGCCAAGATCTACGAGCGGGAGTACGAGACCCCCTACCAGGAGCACGCCTACCTCGAACCCAACGGCATGATGGCCGTGCCGGGCGCCGAAGACCAGATGACCGTCTATGGTTCGATGCAATGCCCGTTCTACGTGCATGACGCCGTTTCGCAGATCCTGGGGCTGCCCCGCAACAAGGTCCGGATCGTGCAGACCGCCACGGGCGGCGGGTTCGGCGGCAAGGAGGACTTCCCCTCGGTGGTGGCGGGGCAGGCGGCCCTGGCGGCGCGCGTGCTGGGTCGGCCGGTCAAGCTCATCTACAAGCGGGAAGAAGACATCATCGGCAGTTCGAAACGGCACCCGTCCCTGGTCAAGATGAAAGTCGGGGTCGATGGCGACGGTCGGCTGGTCGCCGCCGAGATTTCCTACTACATCGACGCCGGGGCCTACGCCACGTTGAGTCCCATCGTCCTCTGGCGCGGCACCGTCCATGCGCTCGGGCCCTACATCTGCGACCACGTCTTGATCAGATCGTATGCGATGGCGACCAACAAGGTGCCGTGCGGAGCCTACCGCGGCTTCGGCTCGCCCCAGGTGATCTTCGCCGCCGAATCGCTGATGGATGAGATCGCCGCCGACCTGCAGCTCGACCCGGTCGAACTGCGGCGCCGCAACATCCTGCAGCTCGGGGCGAAGACCGTCACCGGCCAGACGATCGACCAGTCCTGCGGGCTGGCCGAGACGCTCGACAAGGCCACCGCCGCCGCCGAATGGACGAAGAAGTGGCGACCGCCCGCGACCCGCACCGGCAAGGTCCGGCCGGGCATCGGCGTGAGCACGATCTATTACGGCGTCGGGCTGGGAGCCGGCGGCAAGCACCTCGACCGAGCCGGGGCCAGCATGACCATCATGAAGGACGGCACGGTCTTCTGCGCCGTCGGCAACACCGAGATGGGGCAGGGCGCCCGCACCGTGCTGTCGCAGATCGCGGCCGACGCCCTGGGCGCCCCCTACGACCTGGTCAACGTCATCGAAGCCGACACCGCCTATGTGCCCGACTCCGGGCCGACGGTGGCCAGCCGCACGACCTTCATGTCGGGCAATGCTCTGGTCGCGGCGGGCCGCGAGCTGAAAGGGCGCCTGCTGCCGGTGCTGGCCGAGAAGCTCGGCGCCGCCAGTCCCGACGAGGTCGACCTGGTCGACGGGTACGGCTTCCGCAAGAGCGACCCGGCCGGGCCGAAGATTCCCTACCTCGACCTGGTCAAAGAGATGTACCAACGGCGGCTGATGCCCAGCGCGTTCGGTTGGTATGTCGCCCCGCACACCGATTTCGACAAGGAGACCGGTCAGGGGGCCGCCTATTTCGTCTACAGCTGGTGCACCAATGTCGCCGAAGTCGAGGTCGATACCGAGACCGGCGAGGTGCGGGTGGTGCGCATCACCTCGGCCCACGACATGGGGCGGGCCATCAACCCGCAACAGGTCGAAGGCCAGATCGAAGGCGGGACCCTGCAAGGCCTCGGCTACTGTTTGATGGAAGAGATCCGCCATGATGCCCAGGGCCGTCTCCTCAACCATGCGTTCGCCACCTATATCCTGCCCACGATGGAGGATGTTCCCGAACTGCGGCCGATCATCGTCGAACATCCCTACAGCGAGGGGCCCTACGGGGCGAAAGGGTTCGGCGAGGTCCCGTTGATGGGCATCGCCCCGGCCATCGCCAACGCCGTCTACAACGCCACCGGGCAGCGCATTCGCATCCTGCCGATCAAGCCCGAAAAACTGGTGAGCAAAGCATCACCAGTCGCTGCCGCCCATGCCTAGCCCCGCGGTCGCGACCTCCCAGAGCAGGGCAACGCCGGGCGCCGCCACTCGGCGCCCCTGGTCGGGCGCGGCTGTCCCGGCCCCCCAGATCGATCCTCCCGGGCGGGAGAACCGTCCGTGCACCCTCGAGGGATACCGATGAGCGCCGAAACCAAGACCACCCACGTCGACCTCCTGACCGAAGACGACCTGCCGATGGACTGGGAGCGCTTGTTCCTGCTGGGCGCCACCTTCGTCATCCTGTTCTTCTACACGCGCGCCAGTCCGTTTCCGGCCGGCACCTACTGGGATCTCCTCTTCGCCCGCGATTTCGATCTGAACATCGGCTGGGCCCTGCTTCCCGAGAACCTCGCCTACCTCATCGTCCAGTCGTCCGCCTCGATGGCGGGCCTGAAGACCATCTACCACATCGCCTTCTTCCTGCTGTGCTGCATCGTCGCCGTCTGGGCGTTCAAAGGGAAAGAGGTGCTGCCCGGCATCGTCGTGCTCGGCATCTTCGCGCTCGGCCTGCAACCGATCCTGACCCTGCGCTGGACGCTCCAGCTCCTCTTCCTGGCCGGGCTGATCAGCATGTTCGATGGCGATTACCTGAAAGACTCGTTCGGCGTGGCCCTCGTGCCGGTGACCGCCGCCGCCAGCGCGCTCGGCCTGAACAGCTGGCTGCTGCTCGTGCTGATCATGGTCCATGTGCTGGTCAATGACGAGTTCCGGCTGACCCTGATCCTCTGCGGTCTCATCGGTATCCTGTTCTTCCCCGAAGGCGCCGCCAGCTCGGTGCTGCACGCCCCGCTGTCGACCATGTTCCAGCGCCCCGACGATGCCAGGATGTTGACGCTGCTGGGGGGCATCTTCCTCATACCCAACCTGCTGGTCCTCCCCCGCATGGGCGAAGAAGATCTGCCCAGCCTCATCTTCTACGCCTTCACCGGGGTGCTGTCCCTCCTCGATCCCTCGTATGTGCCTTGCTTCATTCTGGTGGGCGCCTATCTCATCTTCCTCCATCTCGCCGACATCGAGCCGCTGTCGACCGCCACCCGACTGGTGGGGGTGCTGCTGCTGGCGCTGGTCCTCCACCTCGCCCTGTTCCTCAACCCGATCGGGTTCAGCCTCAATCCGACGGTGCGCGGGGAGATCGGCGCCGGCCTGGCCACCCTGATGAACACCAACTACGAGCAGCGCCGGATCGAAGTCCACGAGATGGGCGAACTGGCCTGGAAGGGCCTGATCGAGATCACGCCCGAAGATCTGCCGCTGCTGATGGCGCACCGCTCGCGCCCCCTCACCGTCATGAACAAGGACGGGATCGTCGAGTGGTTCTCCGACCTGACGTTGAAAGCCCGCGAGGCCCGCGAAGCCGCCCGCCAGGAGATGATCGCCGGCATCCCCGAGACCGCGCCGCCGTTCGTCGAGCCCGCCGTGAGCACCCAGGAAGGGTCGGAACCATTGCCGGCCCATACCCTGGAAAAGCCCGCTCCCGCCGACGCCGCTGGTCGTCTCACGGCGCCCGAAGCAATGATGGTCCCGCCCGACGGCTGGCCGACCTCCCACGATGCACCGCCCTCGTCGGAGGGGTCGACAACGCCAGAGGGGCCGACGACGCCCGAGGGGCCAGCAACGCCAGAGGGGCCAGCAACGCCAGAGGGGCCAGCAACGTCGGAAGGGCCGGTCGGTCCAGGGGCTCCGGAGTCGCCGGCCGCTGCTGACGGCAGCGTGCCGGCCCTCCAACCTTCTTCCGCCGACACCCCCTCGCCAGGTACCGTGACGCCACCTTCCTCCCCAGCCACCACTGGCACGGAACACGCTTCGGCTCAGCCAGCCACCGAGCAGCCCCCCTCGGAACCCGCCGCCTCCTCGGAGGAGACAGGCGCCTCGACGACGCCGGGCGCCGGGGAGCCCGCGATCCCCATGCCAGACCTGGCCACCGATCCCATGCTGGTCCTGCCACGCCCTTCCGTCCCTGATCCGTTGCCGGCCGATCAACCCTGACCTTCCTGACCAAACGACCGTCTTTTCTTCCCTTAGGGGGCCCAGCAAGGGACGGCGCGCGCCCAGGAAAGGGCAAGCGCGCCAGACCTGCCCGAGGGCGGGCAGCCGTCTGCTCTGACCAGCAAGGAAAGAGGCGAGCGAGGACCGGCTCCGGCTGGGCCAATACCGGCCTACCGCCCCACCGGCCGCGCAACCGGCCCAAGCCTTGCAGAAAGGTCTCCTTCGCTCCCGTCGGAAACCTCTTGGCCGCAACGCGCCTGCGCTTTCTCAGCCGGAGCAGAGCCCCCTCGATCAGGCTGAGCGGATCCGCCCAGAAAAGCGACCCGCCCCTCGAGCGAGAGGCGGGTACGCGGGCGGCAAAGGCGAACGGTCAGATCAGAGGGCGAATCCAGCCGATTTTGCGCATCAGGTTCATCTTCCTGATGATCTCGGGAGGAAGGTGGTCTTTGGGGCCGAACACCGTGACCGGCCGGCCACGTTCGTCGAGTTTGGCCTTGTACTCGACGACCCGCCCCTCGATGTCCTTCCAGGTGCGCAAGGCGACCATGGTGCCGAACTGCTTGTCATGGACGGCAGCGACCACCTCGGAGTTGATCTGCTCGCTCAGCGGATCCATGTTGTAGCTGCCGACCACGGTGATCTGGCGATCGAAGACGAATACCTTCGAATGCAGGCGCTCCTTGTGGGTGGGCGCGACCAGGAAGCGGCAGGTCGGCATCTTGATCAGCAAGCGATCGAGATCGTTCATCAGGAAGGCCTGGGGGAAGAGCGAATCGGTGGAACCGCCGCTGTTCGAATGGAAGATGATCTTGACGCCGCGTTTGGACGCGCGTTCCAGCGCGGCCTCGGCCGCCTCGGTCAGCACCACGTAGGGATTCTGGATGAGGATCTCGTCTTTGGCGGCGTCGATGAAACTGATCAGAGCAGGCGTGATGCCGTTGAGAGAACCGGTTTTGGCAGTCTTGTCGATGATCTTGACCGGCTTGGCCCGTTCGCCCCGCCACAGTTCGAAGGCGGCATAGCTCGAAATGTTCTTGAACTTGGCAATCTCTTTGTTCATCTCCTCCAGGGCCTGGCGCAACTTGTCGGACAACGTCGGCAGCTCCTCCGGGTTGTACAAGCCACGCCCTTGCATGTAGCGGCTCATGACCCGATAGGCCAGATCGATCCGGGCCGACTGATCTTCGAGATTGATGCGGTCAGGCTTGACCACCGTGTTCTTGAGGTAATTCCATTCTTCGTCGAAGGCCTTCTTCAGCTGCTGGCAGGCCAGGGTCCCGCGCATCAGGATGTCGGAATCGCGGTAGACGATCTCGTACTCCCCTTCGCCCGCATAGTAGTCGGCCCCGATGTTGCGCCCGCCGGTGATGCAGGTCTGCCCATCGACGATGATGATCTTGTCATGGTTGTTGGCCACCAGCTTCTTGAAATCGGTGAACAGACTGGCGAGGTTCTTGACGCACGAGTTGTACAGCTTGATCTGCAGGTTGGGCAGGGCGGCCATCTCCTGGAGTTTGTCCATGACGCCCTTCATGTACCCGGAATGGGCGATGCGCCAATCGCACATCAACCGGATCTTGACGCCCTGCCGGGCTTTCTTGGCCAGCAAGCCGAGGAAGGCCTGACCGAAGATGTCCTTGTCGATGATGAAGTAGGTACAATCGATGGTCTGCCGGGCATCTTCGATCATCTTCCAGCGGGCGTACCAGGCTTCATCGTTCTTCCACAAGAAACGGACCTGGGTCATCAAATCGCCGTCACCCGCCTGGATGGCCTCGAACGCCTTCACCAAGGCGGGGTTGGTCGGGACGATCTCGCCCGCCCGGACCAAGCCGGACCACGCCACCAGGACGACCACCGCCACCAGTACCAGGGACACCAGGCCCTGCGATCGCCGATACGACATACTCTCCTCCAACCGGGAAAAGTCGAGGACCTCTCCACTGTAAGCCGTCCTGCACCCTCTCGTCAAGCCGTAGCAGGCTCGTCGAGGCAGGCTGCGGCAACGGTTGGCGACAGGAGGCCGACGATGGATGCGGCGAGCGGCCGCGCGGCGCCGGTTCTCGGCGAGATCGGGCGGGCGGGACGGCCGATCGCCCATTTATGTGGAACCTAATTTGTAAATTGTTTTTCTAATCGCAAATTCAAACCTTTTATCGCTCCAGATCCGATTCCAAGGGTAGTCTGAAGAATTCATTTGGTCCTCAGGTTTATTAAACAATTCTTCATTTAGAAAATGCTCGAAAACAAATAGTTTGAATTCATCTTCTTCGGATAGGGTATAAAAACCAATGTCAGACAACTTGTGTTTTACAAGAACTGGAAAAATAAAGGAACCAAGAAGAAGATGCTCAGCTTGCGACCAAAAACTGATTCGATTCGATGTTAATTTTCCGTGAGCATATTCGCTTCGCAGTTGGTAGAAATCTTTTATCCAAAGATCGATCAAAAAATCATCATCATTATACTTTTTTATTTTGGAAAACCGACTCTGTTTTTTTGATATTGTTTTGAAACCGGAAAATACTGAATTTAATGCATTTTGCAAATCTTTTTCTTTGCCCATTGAACAATTGTAGAGCCTCTCAATCGCACTTACCAACAAAACACATTCTTGGTATCCAGAAATTTCGAAGCTATCTTTGTTGGCCATAAGAAAATAAAAAATGGCTTCCGATAGCAAAAGGAATTCCTTATTTTGTTTGTTCCAGAGCTGAAAAAGGGCATTTGCCAACTTTTGATCAAGGCCAATCTTTTGGGAATTATCAACATGAAATGGGCAAACAGAAAAAATCGAATGTTCATCAATTGCATGCCTTGTATATCCATCTCGTCGCCTGGTCTTGACAGCAATAAATCCATCCTTGGGTTCAATTTTTTGAACATAAAATGAGAAGTGGTCATAATTGAAGCGCACTTTCCCGACGTACAGCTTCAAGGGCATGAGAATTTTCTGGGTAGCTCCGGAACGGCTTTCCAAGGGGGGTTGTACCCGAGCAAGAATTGCCATAGACTGGGTACAAACCCCATTCGCGGAGG
>QOQW01000056.1 GCA_003327425.1 Candidatus Ozemibacter sibiricus | reverse complement strand
TCCTTCTTGGATGCTGGCACATACTCGGGGCCAACCATATACTCCTCCTCGGGGCGATTCCCCGATGAAGGTACTGGTGTTCTGGCCGAAAGTTTTCAAGTTTCATCTGTAGGGTTGCTAGAGTGTCGATGTTGCTGCTGTTTCAGGAATGGTTGCTCCGCATGAAGCGCGAATGGCGCCTGGAGCCCTCCCGATGACTCTGGTCAGTGGTCTGACCGGTTCCTGCGAAAGGAGGAACGGTATGTTCGATATGTCTGTGCTGGTCCTGTTCCAGAAATGGTTGATCGGCTGGCAACGCGAGTTCGGCGTGCCCCGAGCCATTGACATTGCCGACCCGCTGAAGGTATAATCGCGAGAGCACGCACGCAACGCCCCATGCAAGGAGGAAGCCATGAAGGAACGGTCTCCGCGATTCCGTCTGGCGGTGGGCTGCCTGCTGGTCCTGGTCCTGGCCGGGATGGCAGGCGCCCGACCGCCTGGCTCCGGCACCCGAGTCTACACCTACGATCCCGGCCCCCCTCTGGAGTCCTTTCAGGAGGAAGGTCCCACCGGTGACGAGGTGGTCTACCTCGACCAGGCCAACAAGACCGGATCGCTCTCGCCGGATAGCGTGCACACTCAGAAATGCGACCTCTACTACACCTGCCTCGATTGTCGCTGTCTGACCAGGGTTCCCAAGAAATGCACGTGCGGGAAGAACCTGCAGCCCTGCGTTCGGATCGGCCAGACATGGTTCGGGATCCGACGCGAGGCCGGCGGTTTCCTGTTCGTCGAATCCGAACTCCACCAGGCCCCGCTTCCGCGGGCGACCTCTGCCAAGCGAACCCAGCGAACTGCCCGTCAGGTCAAACCGGTCCGGCGATCCCAGGCGAGGAAACCTGGAAAAACCGCCGCACCCTCGAAGCAGAAGCAATCCAGAGGGAAATGACGCGCCGGGTAGACTCCCATTGGCTCGGGGGGCGGGTGCTCCTCGTTCTTCTGATGGCGATGAGCGTGGCCTGGCCAGGGACCGGCCCCTCGCGGCCGGCGGCGGCGGATGCCCCGGTCCGCGAGCTGGTGCTGGCGACCACCACCTCGGTGCAACTCACCGGCCTGCTTGACGTGCTCCTGCCGGCCTGTCGGCAGGCGACCGGCCTCGCCGTCAAGGCCGTCGCAGTGGGCACGGGTAAGGCGTTCGAGATGGCCCGGGCCGGCGATGCCGACCTCGTGCTGGGGCATGCTCCTGCGCTCGAGGCCAGGTTCATCGCCGATGGCTTCGGCGTGCATGCCCGCGCCCTCATGTACAATGATTTCCTGATCCTGGGCCCTGCCGATGACCCCGCCGGAGCGGCCAGCCAATCAACCGCCGCCGCCGTCTTGCAGGCCGTGGCCTCGGCCGGACAGCCGTTCGTCTCCCGCGGCGACCTGTCGGGAACCCACCTGCGGGAACGAGAACTGTGGGCGACGATCGGCGGCCCACCGACCGGAGCGACCTACCTCGAGGCGGGGCAAGGCATGGGCGAAACCCTTCAGATGGCGTTCGAGAAGCGTGCCTACGTCCTGTGCGACCGGGCGACGTGGCTGTTCATGCGCCGCCGCTTGCCTCTGCGGGTGATCTACGAGAACCCGATCGAATTGAGGAACACCTATTCCGTCCTGGCGGTATCGAACACGAACGTTCCCGCGGCACGCACCGACGAGGCCATTCGGTGCATCGACTGGCTGACCGGACCGCAGGCCCGCCAGCTGATCGCCAGTTTCACCATCGACGGCGAGCGTCTCTTTCAACTCCCCTGAGGAACCGCCCTGACATCCTGCTCCAGGGGCCGGGGCCACGGGAGAGATCCCGACGACAGGTGGCTCACCTCATCGCTCCTGATCACCTTTTGACGATGAGCGGTGACCGCTCGGCCAGGCGACCGTCGAGCGAACGAAGCACCGCAGACCCTAGAATTCGACGCGACGGTCCAGGAGCTTGGCGATCTCTTCATGGCCTTTTCCGCGCGCCAGATCGCCAGGAAGCCAGCCCCATTCCAACCGAGCTCTTGGATCGGCCCCTTTGGCCAGCAGGTATTCAACGATCTCGGCGTGCCCTTCGCGAGCGGCATAATGGAGAGGTGTCCACCCTCTGACGTAGACGACGTTCACCTTCGCCCCTTTGGTCAGAAGGAGGCGGACCGCCTCGACATCCCCCGCCTTGGCCGCGCAATGGAGGGCCGTCAGGCCTTCTTTGTTCGCCCGATGGATGTCGACCCCGAGCTCGATCATCCGTCGAGCCTGCGCCGACAGGCGATTCTGGAGAGCCCCCATGAGAGGGGTGTTGCCATCATTATCGAGCGTATCAGGGTTGGCTCCGATGTCGAGCAGGAAATTGACCACTTCGCCCTGCCCGGCCAGGCAGGCCACCAGCAGCGGCGTCCGGCCCAGGGAGGTGCGGGCCTCCCGATCGGCGCCCGCCATCAGCTCCGCCCGGATCAGATCGAGACGACCGACGAGAGCCGCCTGATGCAGGACGTTGCCCCCGCGGATATCGAGTGTGGGAGGGGATTTGGCAACGGGCCGCTCGGCGGGCAGGATGGGCCCGCTCGAGCCAGGTGTCGTCATCGACGGCGTGCGCGCGGGATTCTGCCATTCGGCCACGACGGCCAGGCCGATGATCAGGACGGCCAACCAGAATTGGATCGAGCGAACATCGAAGTTCATGCCAGGAAAAACCTCGAGCCAGGGTAGCATGAGCGAGGCCAAGAGATCCAGACGGCGGCCCAAGAATCAGCAATTATCGGTCAACTCATGAAACCATCACCCAGTGCTAATTTCCAAGAACGAAGTCCGGAATGCCTCATCAATTCATCCTTTGGCCATTCTATGTGCCTTGAAGCTTTTGCCGAAGCCGATCA
>QOQW01000036.1 GCA_003327425.1 Candidatus Ozemibacter sibiricus | reverse complement strand
TGATCGGCTTCGGCAAAAGCTTCAAGGCACATAGAATGGCCAAAGGATGAATTGATGAGGCATTCCGGACTTCGTTCTTGGAAATTAGCACTGGGTGATGGTTTCATGAGTTGACCGATAATTGCTGACCTATCGAGAGAAAAGTTGAATTCCCATTCAGGCTGTGCTATTCTCCCTCCCGCCGAGGTCCTGGGGAAGATCCCGAATCGATTCGAAGCCTTCCCACCGGGCGATTGGCAATTCGCTACGGCATCAGTTCATTCGGAGGAGTATCATGCAGAGTCGTGTCAAATGGTTCAACAACGCCAAGGGATTCGGATTCATCGAGAACACCCAAGGTGGGAAGGACATCTTCGTCCATTACAAGCAGATCATGGGCGATGGGTACAAATCCCTGCAGGAAGGCCAGACCGTCGAATTCGAGGTCGAACAGGGCCCCAAAGGGCCGCAGGCCGTGAACGTGCGCGTGGTCTGACCCCAACCGCGACTCCAGGGGCGGACCGGCCGAGGCCAGGTCCGCCTCTTCTCTTTCCGGGCCGTCGAGCGGCCCGCACCCACCAGGAGGCCAATCCATGGACGACATCAACCACTTGAACCTCGAACAGCAACAGCGTTTGAATGTGATCGAAGAACTCCGCCGCGAGGGCATCGAGCCCTTCGGGCGGCGCTTCGACCGCACCCATACCTCCGAAGCGGCTCGGCAGGCCTTCCTCGAGGCCGAGAAAGCCCACGGCCCGGCCGAACATTTCGAGTGGGGACCGGTGAAGGTCGCCGGTCGTCTGGTCGCTAAGCGCGAGCAGGGCAAAACGGCCTTCGGCCACCTCGAAGACATGTGGGGCAAGCTGCAGGTCTACTTCCGCAAGGACGTGCTGGGCGAGCAGGTGTTCACCCTGTTGAAGCGCATCTATGTGGGCGACATCCTCGGCATCGAGGGGATGCTGTTCCGCACGCGCACCGGCGAGGTCACGGTGCGCGCCACCGCGGTGACGATCCTGGCCAAGGCGGTCAACCCGATGCCCGAGAAATGGCATGGCCTGACCGACGTCGAGACCCGCTACCGGCAACGCTACGTCGATCTGCTGGCCAACCCGGAGGTCCGCCAGACCTTCATCCGACGCAGCCAGATCGTGCAGATGGTGCGCGACTTCATGACCGCCCGGGGCTTCCTCGAGGTCGAGACGCCGATGATGCATCCCATCGCGGGCGGGGCGGCGGCGCGACCGTTCGTCACGCACCACAACGCGCTCGACATGGAGCTGTTCCTGCGGATCGCCCCCGAGCTGTATCTGAAACGCCTGCTGGTCGGCGGCTTCGACCGGGTCTTCGAGATCAACCGAAACTTCCGCAACGAGGGCATCTCGATCAAGCACAACCCCGAGTTCACCATGATGGAGGCCTACCAGGCCTACGGCGATATGGAGACCATGCTCGAGCTGACCGAGGACCTGATCAGCACGGTAGCCGCGAAATTCTTCCCCGACGGCAAGGTGCCCTACGAGGACAAGGTGCTCGATTTCTCGCGACCGTGGCGCCGGTTGCCCATGCTCGAAGCGGTCCGCGAGGTGACCGGCCTGCCCGACCTGACCTTCGGCTCGCCGCGCGAGCCGGTGGCGGCCAAGGCCCGTGCGCTGGGTATCGAGGTCGATCCCAAGGACTCGACCGCCAAGATCGTGGTCAAGATCTTCGAGGAGAAGATCGAGAGCACGCTGCTGAACCCGACCTTCGTCATCGGCTACCCCAAGGAGACCTCGCCCCTGGCCAAGGGCAACGCGCATGACCCCACGCTGGTCGATCGGTTCGAGCTGTTCATCTATGGGCGGGAAATGGCCAACGCCTTTTCCGAGCTCAACGACCCCGAGGAACAGAAAGCCCGGTTCGAAGACCAGTTGCGGCAGCGAGAAGCCGGGGACGAGGAAGCCCACCAGATGGATGCCGACTACGTCAATGCCCTGCGCTACGGCATGCCGCCGGCCGGCGGCCTGGGAGTCGGCATCGACCGGCTGGTCATGCTGCTGACCAACTCGCCCTCGATCCGCGATGTCATCCTGTTCCCGACCTTGCGCCGTCGCGGCGCGGCCGCCCGCGCCGACGGGCCCGCCGCCGCCGAGGCCGGCAGCTCGGCCCCGCCGGCCGGGCGGTGAACCGCCGGCCACTGGCCGCGGCGGGCCGGCCGGCCGAGGTTTGCACCAGACCGCCGGGCGTGCTACGGTGGAGACGCGACCTGCGAGGAGGAAGCGACCGATGACACGAATGCTGCTGGCCATTCTGGGGTTGGCCTGGTGGATGGGCGCCGGAAGCCCGGCGGCCGCCATGCCCCCGGCGATCCGCTTTCCTGACTGGTACAAGACCTCGGCGCTGGTCACCGCCTGGAACCCTGCCACCCGTGAACTGCGGGTCACCGTCAGGGTGGAAGCCCCCATCGGCCCGATCGCCGATCTGGCGGTCGAAGTGGTCTGGCCGGCCGGGTTCACCGGTCGCACGCCGCGTCGCACGCTCGACCGGCTGCCGGCCGGCCAGAGCTGGGCGGCCGAATTCGTCGCCGAGGCCCCCGCTTCGTTCGATGGCTGGTTCGAGGTGGTGGCGACCGGCCGCCCCGACCGCCAGGCTCTGCAGGCCCACATCGAACAGCCGGGGGCGTATGCCGCCAGCGCCAAGGCCGTTTTGCTGGCCGAACTCGCCAACCTGGCCAAGCCGCTCCCCATCGGGTTCTGCAGCCCACTGTCGATCGAGGCCCAATTGGCGGCGACCGTGCCCCGGGCGTTCCTTCCCCTGCCTCTCTGGCCGGTCGCGGGAAGACGACTGCACCTGTGGGCACCGGCCGTCGCCTTCACCGATCCGGCCGTGCAGCAGCGGTTCGCTGAGTGGCAGGCCGCGGTGCTGGCCCAGCAGGCGACGCCGTCCCGTCAGGCCGGCACCGCCCTACTGGCCGCCCTCGGCGGCACCGAGCCCTACGAGGTGAAGCCAGCGGCCGAGCAGCCGCCCATCGCGTTGCATCCAGAGATGGCCCGCCAGCTCGTGCAGATGTCGATCGAGGCGCTGCAAAGCCTGGAAAGCCCGCCGCCGGTGCTGGCCAAGCAGGTCGAGGCGCTGCGCGCCGCCCCCCCCTCCTTCACCGATGGCTTCCGGGCCGCCAACCTGGGAGTTCTGCTGGCGGCCCAGGGGGCGACCACCGTGGCCAGCACGGCCTGGCAACTGGCTCTGGAGCGTTGGCCCGCCTGGAATCTGGTGCGGGAATGGCAGGATTCGCTCGGGAGGAAATGATGATCTGGTTCTTCGCCTTTTCGACCCTGGGAGTGGCCGTGTTCCTGTTCTTGTGCTCGATGCGGCAATTGAAAGAGCTGGGCTGGCGCACCTGGCTGTCGACCCTCGGCTCGCTGGCGGTCGTCTTCCTGCTGGCTCGTGAAGATCTGAAGAACGTCGGCTGACCGTTGCCGCGTCAACGGGTAGGGGCCATCCACAGGATATGGCCCAGCCCGTCAGTGAGGCCGATAGACGGACTGTCGCTGGCCACCACCAGGCCGAGCAGGCTCTTCCCCAGCGAATCGAGCAGCGAGATGCCGGGCCCGGCCTCGGTGACGATCATGGCCAGCCGCTTGCGAGACCAGGCATCGCGCAAGGTCAGCATCGGCCCGGCGCCGGCCTCGAACACCTCGAAGCGCGCCCGCCGGCGGGCATCGCGCAACCACAGCGCCGAGCCTTCGCCCTCGCGGAACACCAGCTCGACCCGCGGCGTGCCGCTGCCATCGCGAACTTCGAGACTGCTGACGGGGCGCCCCCCGGACAGCACGAAGGCCGGCGTCCCTGCCGCGGTGAAGAGGCTGAGGCGACAGCCGTCCGGGGTGACCTCCCAGGTGCCGCGAGTCTGTCCAAGATGATCTTGGAGGATCAGTCGCCGTGCGATGAGCTCTGCGCCGGGGGGGTGGCTCGCGCCCATGATGGTCCAGGCGGCCAGGCTCAGCACCAAGGCGAAACAGGCCCGCCGCCAGCGGCGGTTGGCCGATTCGAGCGCTTCCAGACGGGTCAGGAGCAGGTGGTCCATGGGGGGCCTCCGGGGCAGGTGGGATGGCCCTGATCATACCGCGCCCAGCCCCCTCGGACAAGCCGATCGCCACCTCCAGCCGACCGCCCCTCGGCACCCGGCGTGGGTGGCGCCAGCACCGGTGGCCAATGGCGACACCTCAGGCCAAAAGGGGGCGGAGCCAGGCGCTCCGGGCCCTTCGTTGAGGGCTGGCGTATGCCTCGCCGGCCCTCACCCAGGCCCTCTCATGCGATGACCTGGGCGGGTTCGAGACGTGGGGGCGCTGAACTTCCCGACCCTGGCGGAGGATCTCCGGTCGCGGCGGCGATACGGGCGGCGGTCAGCGGTCAGCGGGCTCGAAGCTGTTTGCGGATGCGCACCAGGTTGGCCTTGGCGGCCTGCAGGCGCGCCCGGGCGGCCTTGGCTTCGGCCGAATCGGGGCTGCCTTTGGCGCAAGCAGCGGTGTAGGCGGCGAAGGCCTTTTCGTAGGCTTCCTGGGCCGCCACCAGATCGGTGGGGCCCCGTTCGCTGGGATCGACCGCCACCGGCGACTGCCCTTGACCAGAGGCGGCCTGGGCCAACCCGTCGCTCAACTGGGCCGGAACGCTGATCGAGCCTCCGCCCAGGGCGAGGCTGGCCCCATCGGGGGGCTGGGCCTGCTGGGTCTCGGACCAGGCCGGCGCCTCGGACCGGGCGAAGAGCCCGCCGAACACCCGCGAGAACCAGCTGGCGATCCCGCTCCACCACGAGGTCTTGGCCCCGGTGCTCGTGCCGGAGCCGGTCGACGTGCCGCTCAGTTTGCCGGCCCCCGCCAGATAGTCGTAGAACGAGCGACTGACCTGGTTGGACCCGTTGTTCAGATAGTCGAGCATCTCGTTGAGCGACATCTTCCCGAAGCTGTTCTGGTTGAGGATATTGGCCAGAGCCACCTGGTCTTGCGGGTAGATCGACATGTAGGCCCGGCAGAAATGGCGGAGGGAGTAATGGGGCCCGGTGCGGGCGATGACATCGTAGACTTTGTCTCGGCCGGAAGGAAGGGTTCTCATGATGTCATAGAGAGCCTTACCGGTGAACAGCTCGTTGCGCGTCATCTCTTCGAACGTGTTGGCCTTCAGGAAGGCCAGAGTGGCGGTCGACCCGAGATCGAGGTTGAAGACCCGACCGCCGTTCTTCCAGGCGGCGAAGGCGTTGGCCCAGCCCTCGACCCAGGCGGTGTTGGCGTTGGGCAGGATTTCATCGATGTAATGAAGGTTGTCGGCCCCGTAATCGAGCCCGGTGAAATTGTAGGAGGCGGGATAGGCATTGAGCATCGCCACGTGGCCGAGTTCGTGCAGAAAGACGAACCGCTGGCTGTTGGCGGTCGAATACTGGGTGACATGGCGGTAGAGCTTGAGATTGTAGCCGCTGGCGTTCTTGCTCGAAGAGGACATCAGGTTGCGGTCGCTGATGGTCATGTTCAGCGGCATGTTCAGCATGGCCGCGATGGTCTGGGCATACGAATAGATGGAGCGGTCGCCGACCATGAGATTGAGATAGGCCCGCCACGGGCTGGTGGGCGGCAGATCATCGATCGAGGTCAGCCGCTGCGTCTGATAGCCGAGTTCGTTCCCGTAGGCGTCGTAGACGACCTTCTCGTAATAGAGATTGAATGCCCCAGCGAAGGCCGGTCCCACGGCGAGGAGCAGCAGGAAGAAGGCAGTGGCGGACCAATGGGAAACTCTGCAGCGGATCGGATGGCGCATACGCTCCCCCGTCGTTCGAATATTTCTTCAATTATATGAATGAATCGGGGGTACGTCCATGGCCCCCGGAGCCAAGGACTCTCGTGCAAGGAAAGAGGGTAGGCCTTGCGTCCCCTCGCCCCGATCGAGAAACCATGATACCGTTATGAGCATCTCGACCGACACCGCCATGGACCACCCACCCCCCACCACCTCTCCTGCGCCGCGCCCCGGGTCTTATCGGCGCGGCATCTTGCAGGTCGCCGTGGCAGCCGGGTTGTGGGGAGCGGCCTACCCCCTGACCAAGGGGGCGCTGGCCTCCCTGCCGGCCATCAGCCTGGGGTTCGCCCGCTTCGCCCTGGCCAGCGGGGTGCTGATGGCGCTGACCCGCTCGGGGCCCTTGGCCGGCATCGCCCCTGAGGATCGGCGAGCGATGGGCTGGCTGGCCTTCTGGGGCACCTTCGTCCTCGTGCTCGGCATGAATTTCGGCCTGCGCTGGGCGCCGGGCATCGCCAGTTCGATCATTTCCGGCACTCCGCCGTTGTTCACGATCATCCTGGCGGCGATCTGGTGGCGGGAGCCCTGGCAGGGCCGGCAGTTCATCGCCGTCGGGCTCGCCCTGCTCGGCTTGTTCCTGCTGGCCGGCGATGCCCCCGCTACCGTCGCGCAGGGGCCCGAATACTGGCTGGGTCTGGGGCTGGTGACCGTGCCCCAGATCGCCTGGGCCATCTACGGTCTTCTGGGGAAAGCCGTGATCGCCCGGTATCCCTGGACGGCGGTGTGCCGCGACACCTTCGCCCTGGGCGCCCTGATGCTGGCCCCGTTCGCGGCGGTCGAAGCCATTTGGCTCGGCCTGGGAACCTGGGGCTCGCGGGAACTGCTGACTCTGCTCTACCTCGGCGTTTGCAACTCGGTCGTCACCTATGGCCTCTGGAACAGCGCCCTGGCCATGATCCCCGTCGCGACGGCCAGTTTCGTCCTCTACCTGCAGCCGATCTCCGGGGCCATCCTCTCGGCCGTGCTGTTCGGCGAACGGCTGGGGTCGGCCGGCCTGCTCGGCACCCTGCTGATCTTCGCCGCCCTGGCCCTGGTCCTGCGCCCTGGGCCGACCTCGCCTCACGAAGAGCCGGCCCCCGCTCCTTGAATCGCCCGGGGTGATTCTTCTGGCGACCGGCGTTCGGCGATGGCCTGGCCGGGCAACCAGCGCGAGGAGGGCCGGTTCTTGGCCAGCCTGCCTTGCTAGAGCGGGCGTATGAACGTCACCAGCCCTCCCCCCGCCTCCTGCAACGGATCCGGCCGAATTTGGCTTTTTCGACGGGTTGTGGTACCCTCGCGGCGCCGGCGATGGGACCATTCGTTCCTGGCCGGCGCCAGTCCGTGGGAGTTCCCACCCCGCAGGAGGATCGGATGATCGACCGTTCGACCAAACGCCAGATCAAGATGGTGGCCAAGGTTCTGCTGGCCACCTCTTTCTTCGTGGCGTTCTTCTTCGTTTCCTACAACTACGGCAAGGCGGCCCAGAAAGAGTTCGGCCATTTCTTCGGCGGTCTGGGCATGTTCCTGTTCGGCATGACCTTCATGAGCGCGGCCATGCAACGCATCGCGGGCGACCGCCTGCGGGCGATCATCGCCAGCCTCACCAGCACGCCCTGGCGGGGTCTGCTGACCGGCGCCGGGGTGACGGCGGTCATTCAGAGCAGTTCGGCCACCACGGTCATGGTGGTCGGCTTCGTCAATGCGGGCATGATGACCCTGCTGCAGGCGATCGGCGTCATCCTGGGCGCCAACATCGGCACGACGATGACCGCCCAGTTGATGGCCTTCAAGCTGGAAGACCTCGCCTGGCCGCTGCTTTTCCTGGGCACCTTGATGATGATGCTGGGCAAATCGAAGAGCAACCGCTCATGGGGGGAATGTCTGGTCGGGTTCGCCCTGCTCTTCATGGGCATGGCCTTCATGGGCGATTCGCTGAAAGCCTATCGTGAGCATGAGCTGTTCAAGCGAACCTTCGTGGTGCTATCGAGCAACCGGCTGTTCGGCGTGCTGGCCGGTCTGGTGGTCACCTTGATCGTCCAGAGCAGCTCGGCCACCGTCGGTCTGACCATGGGGCTGATGGCCGCCGGGGCGTTCGGCGACGACCCGCGGGCCGCGCAACTGGCGGCCGTTCCCATCATCTTCGGCGACAACATCGGCACCACCATCACCGCCATCCTGGCATCGATCGGCACCTCGACCAACGCCAAGCGGGCGGCGGTCGCCCACTCGCTGTTCAATATCTTCGGCACCATCCTGTTCCTGCCGTTGCTCGAGCCTTTCGTCACCCTGGTGAGCTGGACCTCGGCCGATCCGGTCCGGCAGGTCGCCAATTCCCATACCCTGTTCAATGTGATCAACGCCTTGCTCATCCTGCCCTTCGTCGATTGGCTGCGTCGCGCGGTCGAGTGGGTCGTGCCGGAACCGCCGGGTGCCGATTCCACCCCGGTACCCACCTTGGACAAGCGTCTGCTGGCCACGCCGTTCGTCGCCCTCGAACAGGCCACCACCCAGGCCGAGACGCTGCTGCGGGCCGTGGAACGCAAGCTGGGGCGCATCTGCGAGTTCCTGGAGCTCTCGCCGATCGACCTCGACGATTGCTATACCTTGCGGGCTTCGATCAAGACCGGGGTTTCGCGCATGCATCAGATCGCCGACGATCTGCAGCAGTTCCTGGTGCGGCTGTCGGCCAGCAACATCGGCGAGCGGCAGTTGCGACACGCCACCGCCCTCCTGCACCAGGTCCGCGATCTCGACATCATGGCCGGCCAGATCCACAATTTCGTCGAGCAGATCGAAGAGCACTATGAATCAGGCCAGACCATCCCGCCAGAACAGATTCAAGAGATCCGGGTAGGGATCGGCCACTGTCTCGAAGTGGTCAATCGATTCCACCAGCGGCTGCGACTGGGCAAAGCCGAGGCGGAATGGATCCGCACCCGGATCCGCGACTACGTTTTGCTGGAAAGCGAGATCCACCGCCAGCATTTCGCCCGCATGCAGAAGCAGACCTCGGCCTCCCTGGCGCAGGTCCTGCATCTCACCTTGTTGAGCGGCATCCGCAGCATGCTGCGCAACCTCGACTACCTGGCCATCCACTCCGAACGCCCCTGACCACCGGTGGCGCGCCATTCCGACGCGCCGGTCCCCATCATGGCGCCGCGACGAAATCGCCCATCCGCCCGATCGAGGGTGACCGCCGCTCGAACCACAGGCAGGCGGGCCGTGGTTCGCGATCAGCAAGGGACATACGCCCTACCGACCCGAACCCCGGGGGAAGCAGCCCCCTCGGCCCGGCCAGGAAGGGCACCCGCGGCAGAAAGGCACGCCTGAATTCAGGCGGTGGTCTGGCCAGGAGCCGGTTCGGGCGAAGGTTCGACCGGCAGGTCGGTACCCATGATCGCGAACCAGAGGGTGCCCAGCAGCCCGAACCCGGCGGCCACCAGGAAATTGGTGGCCGGGCTGATCGACCACCACCAGGCCCCTGACAGAGCGCCGACCGAGACGAGCACATCCCGCCACAGGTAGTAGGTGCCGAAGGCCACGGCCTTGCGCCCCTCCGGCGCCAGCTCGAGGATGAGCGCCTTGCGGGTCGGCTCCCCGAACTCCTTGAGGCCGCGCACGATGAAGGCGAAGACGAGAGGCCAGAACGAGGTCGACCACCAGAGCACCAGCGGGAAGGCGGTGAAGATGGCGAAGGTGGCGACGACGAAGGGTTTCTTGCGGTTGCGGTCGGCCAGCCACGCCACGGGGATGTAGATGAGCACGGCGGTGGCCATCTCGACCGCGGTCAGGATCCCGAACTCGACGCCGGTCAGCCCATGCAGGTTCATCGCCCACAGCACGACGAACGGGTAGGGAATCTGCTCGCAGAACCGCACCAGCACATCGGCCACCAGCAGGCGGCGCAGGGCCGGCGTGAGCAGGGCGGCGCCCGCCACCGCCTCGGCGGGCGCCGGGGGCGCTTCCTTCGGCACCTGGTCGCCGAACATGACCTCCTGGAAGATGATCGCCACCACCGCCATGGCCAGGGCCCCGATGAACGCCAGCCGCACGCCTTCCACCGGACCGTAGCGAGTGATGAAGAACCCGCCGAGCACCGGCCCCAGCGCCATGGGAAGGCGACGCACCAGCGAATGCACCGAGACGCCCATGGTCTGCTTCCCTTTCGGCAGGACCTCGGAGATCAGGCTCATGGTGGCTGGCAGCGAGAGGGCGGTCCAGGAGATAAACAGGACCGCCCCCAGGAAAACCGCCCACATCGCCGGGAACAGGATGACGATGAGGTAGCCGACGATGGCGATGAGATTGAAGATCAACAGGGCGCGGCGCGGCCCGAACCGATCAGACAGCCAGCCGCCAGGATAGGAATAAAGCGCCGACAGCAGGTTGTCGAGGGAATTGAGCGCGCCGACGACCCACGGGCCGCCGCCCAGGGCCACCAGATAGATCGGCAGGAAGCGCTCGGCCATCTTCTCGCCGAGCCCGATCAGGATGCACATGCCGAGCACCCCGACGATGCTGCGGCGCAGGCCGAAGAAATCCGCGAAGCGGCGGAGGGCGCCGGTCATACGATACCTCCTGGCGTGGCGAGGGGGCGTCCCTGACGACGCCGTAACGGACCTCGGCCTGAACGGGAAGAGGCGGGGCAGGACGTCGTTCCCGAGGTGGAGCGCCCGGGACGAGGAGAGGGCTTCCTCGGCGAATGAGGAACCGACCGCTCTGGCGAACGGCCGGCGGGTTGGCACCGCGGACAGAAGAAGGTCGAGCGGCCGACCTGGACCAGCCGGGCCACGCGGCCGGTGCGACAGCGTGGGCACGGCTGTCCTTCCCGCCCGTAGACAGCGAAAGCGAAGGGGAAATAGGTGTGCGAGCGGTCGATGGCTGGCTCAGGAGCCGGCGACGGCCGGGCACCACGACGAGGGGGCGCCTGGCCAGCGCTGGCGCGCGGGGAAGCCCCCGCCCGCCGGCGCGAACGGGCCGTGGCGCGGGTGGCGGACGCATCGGAGCCGGAAGGCGCCGGCGGCACGGCGGGTGCGGCCGGCGCTGGCGGCACCTCTGGCGGCACCGTGCTGCCGGCCGCGATGGCCCGCTGCAACGTCTCCCGAATGGCCTGATGGAGAGCCTCGATCTGTCTGTCGCTCAACCGCGCGGCCGGGGTGGCCGGATGGATCCGGGCCAGGAACAGGGCTTCGGCCGCGTAGATGTTGCCCAGTCCGGCGACGACCCTTTGATCGAGCAGCACATTTTTGATCGGCCCCGAACGCCGATGCAGCGCCTCGGCCAGGCGATCGACCGTGAATTCAGGCCCTAGCGGCTCGGGCCCGAGGCGGGCCAGCTCGGGCGGCCACGGGGCGGCGCGCGTGCGGCGGAACAGATCGACCACCCCGAATCGCCGCGGATCGGTGAACCGCAGGTGCATCCCGCCATCGAGCCGGCAGACCAGATGGTCGTGGGGGTCGGCCGGCTCGGCGGCGGGGCAGAGGCGCAGGTGCCCGGTCATGCCCAGGTGCATGAGCAGCACCCAGGGCCAGCCGAGGTCGAAGAGCAGGAACTTGGCCCGCCGTTCGACCCGCCGCCGAGCCGGCCGACCACGATCGCCGCCGCCTCGGGCGGGAAGGGCCGTCGCAGTCCGGCCCGGCGCGGTTCGAACGACCGCAGACAGCGCCCTTCCAGCCAGGGCCGCAAGGCCATGGCCAGGGCCTCCACCTCGGGCAGCTCGGGCATTCAGGCCAGGGTCAATCGATCGTCGCGAGATACTCCTTCAGATCGTAGGCCCGGCGAGGCTCGGGCGAGACGGCCGGCCGACCGAGGGCGACCAGCGTCTGCACTTTGTATTCCCCGCCTTTCAGCAGGCGGTCGAGATCTTCCGAGGCCACCAGGGCGCCCGACACCCAGACCGCGCCGTACCCGAGTTCGGTCGCGGCCAGCAGCATGTTCTGCACCAGCGCCCCGGTCGCCTGCACGTCGGGGTATTTGCGCAGGGCGTTGATCTGATCGTGGGTCAAAGCGGAACCATCCAGCAGATCATCGACGATGGCGCGATAGGGCTTCATCATGACGGCGAGCACCAGCGGAGCCTGCGCGAAGATCGTCGAAAAATTCTTGACCTTGTCGAGCCGGGTTTTCTTGTCGCCAGTGGGGGCGGGGAACAACGCATCGAGCTTCTTCTCGACCGCCGACCGCATTTCCCGCAGGATCCCCTGGTTGCGGATGGCGATGATCCGCCAGGGGTGGGAATCGTTGGGGCTGGGCGCCAGCAACCCGGCCTGGACGATTTTTTCCACATCGGCCTGAGGTACGGGATCCGTTTTGAACTGGCGAACGGTCCGACGCTTGGCGAGCAACTCGAAAAGATCCATGGTCATGCCTCCTGATCGTTGTTGTTGAGATTTATCGCGCGGCCAGAGGGAGCACCCCCGGGCCGGCAGAGGGGCCGAAGCGACATCAGGTCTGGGACTCGAGTTCCAGGGCGAGGGCGTGGAGGAAGCTGCCGACATCGGTGACGATGCCGACGGTCTGGTGCGAGCCGCGGTCGGCCAGCTTGGTGACCACGGCGGGGTTGATATCGACGCAGATCGTCTTGACGTAGCCGGGGAGCATGTTTCCGACCCCGATGCCATGCAGCATGGTCGACAGGATCATCATCAGCCCGCAGTCGCGCAACTGTGCGAAATAGGCTTTCTGCGCTTCGATCTGGTCGGTGATGACCTCGGGCAGGGGGCCATCATCGCGAATGCTGCCCGACAGCACGAAGGGAATATTCCTCTTGACGCATTCGTAGAAGATGCCTGAGGTCAGCACGCCGGCCTCGACCGCCCCCTTGATCGAGCCGTGGCGGTAGATGGTATTGATGGCCCGCAGGTGGTTGCGGTGCCCGTTTTCGACCGGCTCGCCGGTATGCACATCGATGCCCAGCGACGTGCCGTACAGGCAGGTTTCGATATCGTGCACCGCGAGGGCGTTGCCGGAAAGGAGGAAATCGATGTAGCCGTCGCGGATGAGCCGGCCCAGGAACTCGGCCCCGCCGGTGTGCACGACCACCGGCCCGGCGGTGACGCCGATGCGCTTGCCTTCGCGCCGGCGCTCGTGGATCAGTCGAGCGATCTGACGCACGGCGATGCGCACGCGGCGCTCGGAACTGACCTCGCTGTTCATGAAGGCGAATTCTTCGGGATCGCGCCCCTTGAATTCAGGATGGATGCGGATGCCTCGGAACCCGCACGCGATGAGATCGCCCTGGCGCACATCGCGCAGTTTGCGGCACCAGGCCTGCCAGCCATCGGCCTCCTTGCGGCAGACGATGACCGTATCCATGCGCTGGTCGCGAGCGGGCACCCATTTCCCTTCGAGTCGCACCTCGGTGAGGTGGTTGGTGGTCGAGTAGAAATCGTCGGGCACGACCCAGTCGCGCTCGGCCGGGCGCAAGACGACGTCTTCTTCGATGACGCGGGCGCACCCGAACCCGTGCAGAGCCTGGGCGATGCGGGTCAGTTGCTCTTCAGTGCGAGCGAAGACTTCGAAACGGGTGCGCGAGGTCTCCTCGTGGGTGTGCCCCACGACGAACTCATGGATCCTGTAGACGCCCTCGTTCTTGATGATGGCATCCATGATCGCCGACATGATGCCGGAATCGATCAGATGGCCGGTCGCGGTCAGTTCGAGGGAGAACGGAAACTGGCTGAAGTCGTCGGTCATGGCGCAGCGGTTCCGGCGGATCAGGAGGCGGCGGCCCGGGCGGCCAGCCAGCGCTCGGCATCGAGCGCCGCCACGCAGCCGGTGCCGGCGGCGGAAATGGCCTGGCGGTAGTGGGGGTCGATGACATCGCCGCAGGCGAAGACGCCCTCGACCGACGTCGCCGAGGTCGGGTGGCGCACGACGATGTACCCCTTCTCATCGGTGCGCACCTGCCCGGCCAGGAATTTCGTGTTGGGCTCATGACCGATGGCCATGAACAGGCCGCGCGCTTCCAGCCGGCGCGTCGCTCCGGTCTTGGCGTTCTTGATGACCAGGCCTTGCATCATGGTGTCGCCGAACACCTCGTCGACCACGGCATCGGTCACGATTTCGATCTTGGGGTTGGCGCGGACCCGCTCGACCATGATCCTGCTGGCGCGGAACTCGGCGCGGCGGTGGATGAGCACGACCTTGGCGGCGAAGCGGGTCAGGAAGGTGGCTTCTTCCATGGCGGTGTCGCCCCCGCCGACGACGGCGATGACCTGGTGGCGGAACATGGGCATCGGCCCGTCGCAGGTGGCGCACGCCGAGACGCCTTTCCCCCAGAACGTCTTGACGCTGGGCAGGTCGAGCAGGCGGGCCGAAGCGCCGGTGGCCAGGATGACCGCTTCGGCTTCGATCTCGCGCGAAGTGGTCTTCAAGCGGAACGGCGGGCTCTTCAGCTCGACCGCGACCACATCTTCGGTCAGCATCTCGGCGCCGAACCGGACCGCCTGTTCGCGCATCTGGCCGATCAAGGCAGGCCCCATGATGCCTTTCGGAAACCCGGGGAAATTCTCGACCTCGGAGGTGGTCATCAACTGGCCCCCGGGCTGGCCGCCCGCCATGAAGCCTTCGATGACCAGGGGCCGCAGATCGGCCCGAGCGGTATAGATGGCGGCGGTCAAGCCGGCGGGGCCGGCTCCGACGATCACGACTTTGTGCATACCGGAAATCCTCCAAGGGAGAGTCGGAATTTGATCCGGGTGATTATAGCACTCACCAGGGGAGATCACCAGACCTCGCCTCGCCTGAGGTTTGACACTTCTTCTGGCCATCCGTACAATTTAGAAACGATGTGCCATTGGAGATGACGACATGAACCGGAAGCGAACGATCTGGCTGACCGTGGTCTTCGGCCTGCTGCTGTTGACGGCAGGCCTTCTGCCCACCGCCCACGCGGCCAGCCCAGCCAGCGAGGCGGCCCAGGCCCTCAAGGCGCGCTATGAGGCCTTGTACCGCAAACTGGCCGAGACGATGGCCAGCGATCCGACCGACCGGGCGCTGCCGGCCCTGCGCGATGAAGTGCAAAAAGCCAAGGCCGCGTGGCAGGAAGCCTTGAAAGGCCTGCAGAACCTGAAGGTCGAAATCAAGGTCGAACGGCCGCCCCAGGAGGCCGCCGCTGCGGCCGGGCCGGCCGCCAGCTCGGTCGCGGGGGCCGGCGCCACCACCACCGTGTCCCTTCCCGGGTTCAAGAAGCCCGAGCCGATCGACGGGAACAACTACTGCGGCCAGTACGCGATGACCAGCGTGCTGCAGTACTTCGGCGCCCATGTCATCGCCCAGGAGGTCTACCAGGCCACCAATCCCGGGGGCATCTTCACCGCCCCGCCGACCATCGTCGAATACCTGAATTCGCAAGGGGTGCAGGCGCGCCTGCGCCAGAACGCCAGTTTGCGCGAGCTGAAGGCTAGGCTCGATGCCAGGTTGCCGGTCATCGTGCTGGTCGATTGCGGCGGCACCCCGCACTGGGTCTGCGTCAGCGGCTATACCGCCGATCCGAACGGGAATATCGTCAGTCTCGAGCTGCGCGATTCCTACTGGGCGATCAACCAGCCGTCGGGCACGTATACCATGCCGGTCGCGACGTTCCAGTCGATCTGGCGACAACCGTGCACCGGCCGGCTGGGCCAGTTCGTCGGCTATTCCAACCTGATGGTCGACATCGCCGGGGCCAACGCCGCGGTGACGGCGGTCCCCATCTATTCCGGCACATTCTCCACCGCCCTCGAAGACTCGGTGGCCGGCGCCATCAATGACGTCTACACCGGCTGGAAGCACATGGACTTCTTCTCGATGGGCGGCGGTCTGGTCAAGGGAATCGGCGCCATCCCGGCCGCCGCCATCGCGCTGGGCGGCCGCGGCCTGAGCTATCTGGGCGATCGGCTGGCCCTGTGGGGCGATCGCACGGCGGCCGAGGGCGGGGCCGGCAACCAGGTGCTGGGGGGCCTGGGCAAGCTGGGCGGCACCGTCCTGCGGGCGGCGGGCCAGGTCGGCAGCGCCGCCGCCAATCTGCTGGCCAGCGCAGGAACGCTGCTGGGCAACGGGCTCAAGAAACTGGGCTCGGTCTTCCGGTAAAGGAGCTTATCGCCATGCTGGCCAATCTCAGCACCGCCGTAGGTGCCTTCATGATCATCGCGTGCCTGATCCAGCTCGGGCTGGTCGCCTCGATCTACCTGATACCGCGCGCGCCCGGCCGCTGCCGGGTCGTCTGGCTGGTGTGCACCCTCCTGGGCGGCCCGGTCGGCTACGCCGTCTACTGGCGGCTCCGTACCCCGCGATCCTGACCCCGAAGGCGATTTCTCCCCCATCCTGGTCACACCACCTGTCAACCTTCCGAAGCCGATGCTGAGCCCCACTTCTCGCCGTTCGCCATCATTTCCGGCCAGAAGGCCCTGATCGCAGGCAGGTTGCCCGTTCTCCCCCATGTCCTGGTCGCTGCAACCCCCTGAATCGGTCAGCATCGCCTCCCCCACGGGCCCCCGCCCGGGGCCACCAGCCCCAGGCGAGGCCGGCTGCCACCAGGGCCCGGGCTGGCTGGCCCTGGTCCTGGCGCTTCTTACCGGAAGTCTGCTCCTCTGGCAGGCAGCAGCCTTCCAGGAACGCTGGGAGGAAGATCGCGACCACCATTTCCAGCAGGCCTCAGCCGCGCTGGTCCCGTTCGTCCAACGCCATACCCTGTTCGAGACCTGGGTCGAACACCGCCTGCAAGCCTGGCGGAGATGGTGGGAGAAACGCCTCGACCACCTCGACGACAGCCCCCCCCGATCGCCCGACCGCGCCGCCACGTGGCGGCCCTCCCCCACCAGAGCGACTATGGGTCGGGGTCTGCCAGCATGGCCCCGGCGGCCTCGCCCAGGTCCGTTTGCTCGAAGGCCCCGGCCTGGCCGCCAGCCATCGCTTCCTGATCGGCCGGATCATGACCAGCCTGGCCGGTCAAGATCCGAATCAACCGTCCGAACTGAGCAGCCTTCGCTGGGAGAACCGCCTTCGCCACCTGTTCGGCCCCTTCTTCCAAGGCGAGATGTTCGACCTTCGGTACGCCGGCCAGGCCATTCCCGTCATTCATGGGGGCCGATTCGGCTATATGGCTTGGAGCCTGATCACCCGCCAGGGGCGGCCGGCCGCCTGCCTGATCCTGTTCGTGCCCCGCCCGGCCGACCCCGTCCGTCAGGCACAGCGGCTGCTCCTCAAATACTGGTCACATCCGACCATTCGGCCGGCCTTCTTGTCGTTGCCGGCGGCACCAGGAGAGACCGCCTCGACGAGCCTGGCCCACCCCGATTTTCACCCCTCGGAAGCCCATCCTCTCCTGACTCATCTCATAGCGCAGATCCGCATCTCACCGCCCACCCGCCAACCAGACCACCTCGGACGGTGGCGATTTCCGGTAGAGCATCTGGCCAACATCGCCCGCCGCGATGGATGGCGCGGCCGCCTCTTCCCCCTCGACCCCCAGACCCGGATGGTCGCCGTTCTCGCCGAGCGCAACCGGAGCTGGTGGTGGTGGTCGGGGGCAGTGGCGGTCGGTCTGGCCCTTCCTCTGGGTTGGGTTTTGATCTGGCCTCGCCGTCGCCAGCGGCCCGCCTGGCGCGCCGGCATCCATGCCACCCTCCTTGGTTGGTTCATCGGGTTGGCGACCATCCCTCTCGTCATGGTAGCGGGCAATGGATTCCAGCGGCTCGACCATACGTTCCGCAGTCTGCGTGAGGAGCGGCTCCAGGAACTGGAAGCCCAGTTGGATTTCATGGATGGCCTGGGCTCACGCTTGACACGGTTCCAAGAGAAGAAGGCCGCCCGGATCCTGGCACGGCTGGATCTCGGTGGACCGCTGCACGAGGTGCAGTATGCCCGACGATCTTTCACCCCGATCGAATCCAGGATTCGGCAAGCCTTCCGACAGGCGGGCCTCGCCCTCAAGGCCCTCGTGGTGTTCGGTCACCATGATTTCACCATCGCGGCGTGGGACCTGCCCATTCGAGAGTCTCAACGCAACCTGATCCTGGACCAGTTCGGAGAACGATTGAAAGGCCGTCTGCCGAAAGCTGACGCCCCTCCTGAGAAGCCTCCGCCCCAGACCCGAACCACGCGCCCCGGAGGAGGCAGTCTGGGGTTGACCACTCCCATGGGCAACCTCAAAGGCATCAAAGCCCGCCAGGCCAATTTCATGGCCATCGGAACCCAGCAACTGGTGGCCTTTTACGACATCGTGCGGTATCGAGGGCAGAGCCGCTTCCTGGTGGTGGTGGTCTGGGACCAGAAAAAAGAACTGCACCACCTGTTGGCCAGTCGGGCGATCCGCCCCCGCTTACCCTCGACCACCCTTTTGCTGGGAAGCTGTCAGTTCGCGGACCACCGTCTCATCTGGAGCAGTCATCCCAATCCCTGGGTTGGACGGTTGGGTCGTCTCGGTCGCGGCTCGCCGGTCGTCCAGGAGTTCATGATGGCCGGGCAACCGATGCTCGGCGCCAGTCGACCGGCTCATCACCTGCCTGGATACACCTTGGTGGCGGCGGCGCCCTTGACCGACATCCATGCCCGTCTCGACCGCCATCGCACCTGGTTTCTGGCGCTTCTGGCAATGATGCTGCTGTATCTCGTGGGCATCGCCTGGGAGCTGGCCGATCACCTGGCCGATCCGCTGCATCGCATGACCAGGGCGCTGTGCCGCATCAGCGCCGGCGATCTGGACGCGACCATCCATGAAGGGCGGAATGACGAGCTGGGCTTCGCCACCCAGGCCCTCGACCGCATGACCGAGACGCTGCGCGAGCGCCGACGCCTGACCCGCTTCGTCCCTCCGCAGGTCCTCGAGGCGGTGGCGGGCGGCGACCTGCGCCGGCTGACCGACGGCTGCGCCGAACACGTCACTGTGCTGGCCTCGGATATCCGTGGTTTCACCACCCTCTGTGAGACCCATCCACCGGAGGCCATCTTCGCCCTGCTCAATGCCCACCTGAAACGTATGGTGGCCATCATCCAGCACCATGGGGGAATCGTCGATCGTTTCATCGGCGATGCCATCGTCGCCGTCTTCCCCACCACCGCGGCGGCCGGCGCTGGCGCCGAGCGGGCCACGGCGGCCGCCCAGGAGATGATGGCCGCCCAGGCGGGCCTGGTGCAGGAGCGCCTGGCGCAGGGCGCCTTCCCCTACGCCATCGGCATCGGGCTGGCGACCGGGCGGGTCGTCAGCGGCATCGTGGGGGCCGAAGATGTGCGTCTCGACTACACCGTCCTGGGCGAGACGGTCACGCGGGCCGGCGCGCTGGAAAGCCTCTCTCGGCACGGCCGTCATACGCGCATCATCGTGGACGAGGCCACCCGCGCCGCCTGGCGGACCGCCCGGGCGGTCTGCCCGGTCGAAGGAACCACGGGCGCCTGGGAATTGGAGGAAATCCTGCTCTCAGGCTCTTCGGCCACCGGCGCTGGTCTGGCACCCGACCTGGCCGTACGGCCCGATGAGAGACCGACCGCCCGGTGGCCGGCCGCAGATCATGGCCCGCCGGGCCCGAGGCCGGGGTCGGCCCGCCCACGAGCCACCTGGTGGAGGCTGGCCCTGTTCTGCCTGCCGGTCATCTGGTTGGGAGGGGAATGGAAGGCCAACCTCGACCTCGGCCAGCGCCAGCAGGCCGCCCAGGCCCTCCAGCGGCTCAAGGATGCCTGGACCGACCTGGAACATCGCCTGACCCCGGGGGCGCAGCTGGCCCTCGATCTGCGGCAGGCCGTCGAGCGAGCGCAAGCAGGCCCATCATCAACGCCGTTCGCCGCCCGCTTGGCCGAGCATCTTTCTCCGCTGCAGAAGGGCTTTCCCGAGCTGGGCTGGCAATGGGTGGAATTCACGGCCCCCCCAGAAGTGGTCTTGCGCCTGGGCCGCCCCCGCGCTCGTTCGCATCCCGGACAACCATTCGCACCCATCGGCCCCGAGCAGGTCCAGATCCTTGGCGGCAGGGATCAGCCGCCGCCTCATGCGCTGCATGCCACCAACGATGATTCCTTCCGCCTTGAACTCAAGGGCGACCACGAGGGGCGCCCGGTCTCCGAGACGGTACGCCTGCTGGCCCCGCTGCCAGAGGGCGGGGCGCTTCGTCTGCCGTTTCTCGCCCCGATCGAGGAGCGTCCGGCCCCGCGTTTCGGCCTGTGGGTCGGCGTCGATGGCCCGTCTCCCGACATCTGCCTGACCCTGGCCATTGATTTTCCCTCTCAGGAACTCTGGGTGGAAACATCGGCCAGGGGACCGTCGGGACCGGCCTGGCGGCGGGTCTTCCTGGGGAGAATCCTTGAGTGGCCCGTCGTTCTGGGGGTGGCGAGGCTGACGCATGGCCTCACGCTCGAGGTGCTCGATGCCCAAAACCAGGCGATCACCGGCCTGAGCCTGCCCGCCGCCTCTCTGCTGGGTTCGTCCGCTCAGCCGTCCGCCCGGCGCGGCTGGACAGCTGGAGCCTGGCTGGATCCTGGACCGCCCGAGGTCCTCGTCACGCCAGCGCAGGCACGAAAAGCGGCCCAGGGCGGACCGGACCTGCCCCTGCCGGCCCCCCTGGTGACCAGCCTGCTGGGAATGGTCAAAAGCCAACTGGGCAACCACCTGACCGGGGTGGTCATTCAATCGCCAGCCTTGGCGACATGGCTCCAGAATGACTTTCCGCGATGGCAATCGCAGTATTCCCGCTTCGTGTACCTGGCCACCGACCTGTTGCGGGGCTTCACGCCCCTGAAGGTGGGGACAGGAACCATCGCGCTGCACCTCATTCCGGTGTTCGCTCAAGACCAGAGCGCTCCCCCCTCCCAATCCGACCAGGCGATCGAAGCCGTTCTCGCCGCCACCGTTCGCCATCCCAGGGCCTTGGGAGATCGCTACCAGCTTCTGCACTCCTTCCACCAAGGGTTCCAGGGATGGATCGTGGCCTGGTATGCCGATCATCCCGCGCTCGCCCGTCGGTTCGTCGAGCGGGCTGCGGCCGCCATCGCCACCGGTGGACTCGAGATCGCCATCAAACCGCCGCCAGGCAGCCCGGAGCCGAGTTGGTGGGCAAGCCCCGGGTTCAAGAACGTCGCCGGCTTCCATCCCCACCGGGTCCAGCCAGGATTCGGCCCGATCAGAGGCAATGACTGGATCGTGTGGGAACGGACCTGGGACCGCCATGGGTTCATCCTGGCCGTGCCGTGGCCCCCAGCCGCCGTCCTCTCCGGCGAAGCCCTGGCGGGCTTGGGATTCCTGGTGGCCTGGCTGACGGGCGGGCTGTGGTGGTTCCTCGGCGGTTCCGTGCCCCGCGGCAGGTTTCTCCGCGTCCAACTGGGAGGAACGTTCCTGGCCGCCCTGCTGCCGATGCTGGCGATCTGCTGGCAGATCCTGCAGTATGATGTCCGCGAGGGAGTCCTGCGGATCCCGCGGGAATGGCGCGAGGAAGCTCTCCGGCTGGCCCGCGAGATCGATCGGTCCCTGGACCTCGATCTGGCCTGGACGCATCGCATCCTGGCCGACAGCTTCCCTCCCGTGATCGATGCCGTATCGGCCACTGACGCCGCTTCCCTCGCCGAACCGATCCCCACGGCCTGGCGCTCGTGGGCTCGCGACCTGGCCTCACGGGGGATCTTGGTCCAGAGCGGTCTGGTGATGGCCACCAACGGCCGCGTGGTCAGCTACCCGTCCACAGAAGGGAAGGAGAATCTGACGGGGTATCGTCGTCTGCTGGCCTATCTAGGATCCTCGATACTGGCCGGTCTGTCCGGCATCCCTCCCGAATCCTGGCGGCCGCTCCGGTTGAACGAACGCGATCATCTGCTCGTCGGCAGCCAGGTCGAAGAACTCCTGGACCTGGCAGGGCTGGTGTTCGGCCCGGAACATTTCCTGCAGAGCTTTGCCTCGCCGCATCGCATCGGCCACTGGATGGCCAGCGGCCGACGTTCGGAATTCGGGGTCTGGGGATTCCATTTCGCGGGCGGCATCCCCCGCGGCTTGTACCTGGCCACCTGGGTCACCCGAGACCGCGAACCGATCGTCCTCTCGATGTGGGCTCCGCATGGCCGGATCCAGCACCAGGGATGGACGCTGCCCGTCCTCTTCGCCGCCGATGGCGAACCGTATTGCAGTCTGGTGGCTCCGTACCGGAAGGTGGGCACCTTCACCGAGCTGCTGCCGGCAGAATCCCCGCGCAACCTGCATCGGCTGCCCCCCTTTCTGGCAGGCATGGCCCTGGCGGCGGCCCAACGCCAATCCCCTGCCTGGCAGGATGAAGGAGCAGGGGAAGGCCGGACGCTGCACCTGGCCGCGCCCCTCGCTCGCCTGGGCAACCTCGCGGTGTTGATGGAAGTGCCGCTCGGCCGCATGCTGCAGGCGTGGGAACGCTACCGGATGGTGCAGCTCGGCACGTTCCTCGGGTTGATCTTCTTCGTTCTTCTCCTGGCGCGCCACGTGGCGCGCCATGTCCTGCAGCCGGTCTCGGAACTGACCCTGGCCATTCGACGGGTCATGGATGGCGATTTCCAGGTCGCCATCAGCGAATGCTACCCGGGTGAATTCGGCGAACTGGCGCGGGCATTCAACCACATGACCAAGGAGGGCCGAGAAGGTCGTCTGCTCGGGCGATTCGTCTCGGCTGGCGTTCGCAAGGTGGCTCGCGATCAGCAATCAGCCGCCATCGCCCGTTCGGGAGAACGACGCGAAGCGATCGTGCTCTTCGCCAGCCTCGCCGGCTTCAAGGAGGTCCTGGCCCGCCGCCCGCCAGAGGCGGTCATCCATGACCTGAACCGCTTCCTCGAGGAGGCCTCGCGAGCGATCCTGGCCCACCACGGCGAGATCGACAAGTTCATCGGCGAGAAGATCCTGGCGCTCTTCCCGCCCGACGCGGTCGAGGCGGCCCTGACGGCGGCCAGGAACCTGTGGCAGGTCGCCCGACGGCACCGAGATCGCCTGCCTTGTCCGCTGGCGATGGGAATGACGAATGGACCGGTGCTGGCCGGCATCATGGGGGCAGACGACATCCGGCTCGAATACACGGTGCTCGGCGACACCGTCAACCTCGCCGCCCGTTTGTGCGATCTCGCGGCCAGCCGACCTGGCGGCGGCCTGGTCTGCGACGACCGCCTGCACGAAGCGGCCAGCCGAACGGCCGCCAGCCACCAGTGGCGGTTCACCCCTCTCGAGGAGACCTCGGTCAAAGGGAAAAGCCAGATCTTGCGCTTGTTCCTGGCGATTCCCGAAGAGGGGTGACCCTCGGTCCTCCTCTATGGGCCGTCTGGTCGGCCCAGGGGAGGCTCCGGCGAACGTCGCGATCGGCGAAACGGCCGATCCGCCTCCCGCACCCGACAGTGTCGGTCAGAGGAGCATCGAAAGGACCTTGGACCCCTTGCCCTTGGCGACGACCTCAGTGGAATGGTCATCTCCCCCGATCTTGGCGCCAGTTGGGCCTGAGCCTTTTGCCCCGCCCATCCTCAGGCGCGGTGAAAACTTCCTCGAAAATTTCTGGTAGTATGAATTGATACCCAAGATACCCGCGCCGAGGTGACTCCATGTTGTTGTCGAATCGCCGGATCGAACCGACCCTTGCCCTGCTCCTGTTGCTCACCGTCAGTCTGCTGGCCACGCCAGCCAGGCTGCGGGCGGCCGATGGCGGATTCGAGTTCTACTACCAGGCCATCCAGGAGGTCAACGAGGAGAAACCGTCGGAAGGCGGCTCCTGGTGGGACAAAACCAAGAATTTCGGCAAGCAGATCCTCAACTACGCCCAGATGGCCTGGAGCCAGGCCGAAATGCGGTTCTTCCCCGGCACCGGCACCAAGTGGGTCCGGTCGGTCCAGAACCCCCGCATCGCCTACAAGGTGAAGCGCGTGAAGGTCACCACCGAGGCCGAATTGCTGGCCGCCATGGGCGTCAAGAGCGAAGCCGAATTGACCGACGGGCAGCGCGGCCTGCTCGCCGCCTTCCGGGCCGCCTCGTCGCCGGCCATCAAAGAGCGGCAGCCCTATGCCTACCGCAAGGATGCGGTGCGCGTGCTGCTGACCGATACCACCGGGTTCGACAACGTGCCGACCGTCGAAAAAGACTTCTGGCCGATGTCCTACGGCTCGATCCAGATGAGTTCGCTGCAGTACAACTACAAAGGCAGCGAGGCGCATGCCCGGTCGACCTTCCTGCACGAATACTGCCACACCCTCGACCGCGCCAACCCGCTGGGCATCACCTGGGAGGCGATCCGCACCACCATCAAGGACGGGGCCCCGCTCTACGGCAAAGACAACATGCACCACACCAACGAGAAGACCTACCCGCGGGTCGCCTACCTCGAAGGCTGGGCCATCTTCAACGAGATGCTCGAATCGAAAGACGAAGCCGATGCTGTCTTCCGCAGCATCGCCACCATCGACTTCGAGAAGCAGGGCGGTTATAACGGGATCTCCGCCACCGACCCCAAAGTGACCGGCCAGGATCTGCTGTCGGTCGAAGGCGTCGTCGCCGCGATCATGTTCCGGATCGCGCAGGAAGGCAAGGGCGGGCGCCAGGCGGTATTCGAGGCCTTCGTCGGCAGCAACAAGGCCCTGCACGAGTTGAAAGACTTCCTGCGCGAGTACGTCAAGCGCAACCCCGGGGAAACCGCCCTGGTCATGCGCATTCTGAATGAACAGACGCACGGCAAGCTGAGCGACGCCGAACTGCTCGATCTGCTGGGCGACACCGCCGAGGCGCGCAACGCCCTGGCCGATCGCGGCACATCGACGCTGCCGGCCACCGAAGAGGCGCCCGCCGCCCCCACCGAAGACGCTGGCCAGCCCCAGGTCGAACCGACCAAGGTCACGGTCGGCGAAGGCGCCGCCACCAATCCCTTCGAAGATCGCTGACTGCTCTTCGGCCATCCCCGGGCTCCGCGCAGATGAGGGGCGGGCTTGGCAGGCTTCGGCCAGTATTGCGCCCTGAGCGCCCCGATTCGAGCATTGACATGACCGGGCGCGGGCAGTATGCTGCCCTTCCCGGCCGTTGATCGGGGTTTTCCTTCATGAGCACCCAACCGCCCCCTCAGCCTTCTTCTTCGACGGGGCCGACCGCCACGACGCCCGGGTCTGCCGCGACGCCCGCGCCTACCACGCCGCCGCCCGACCCGCCATCGCGGGGCGCGGCGCCGTCACCCGCCGGCGAGGCCGCCGACTTCCGAAAGCGCGCCCGCGACCTGTTCTGGGGGTTCATCCGACAGTACCGACGCGAGTTCGGGCTGGCAGTGGGCGCCCTGGCCCTCGTCGACGCCATGGACGTGCTGCCCCCGCTCATCATCAAGGGGGCCATCGACGTGCTCGAGAAGGGCGAAGGCCAGGCGATGCTCTGGACGCTGGCCGGCGTCTATCTGGCCGCCTCGGCGGTGCAGGCCGTCTTCCGCTACTACTGGCGCAAGTATTTCCTGGGCACCAGCCACATCGTCGCCTATGACCTGCGCAAACAGCTCTACGAGCATCTGCAGACCCTGTCGTTCGGGTATTTCGCGCGGAACAAGACGGGCGAGCTGATGTCGCGACTGACCAACGACATCGACGAGATCCGGATGATGTTCGGGATCGGTCTGCTGCTGATCATGGACGCGCTGTTCTACTTCCTGACGGTGCCGTTCATCATGCTGTGGCTGTCGCCACGGCTGGCCCTGTATGTGCTGATCCCGCTGCCGCTGGTGCCGATCTTCGTGACCAAGGTCGGCGGCTACATCCATGCCATGTCGAAGATCGTGCAGGAACGGATCGCCGACCTGTCGGCGCGAGCCCAGGAGAATTTCTCAGGCATCCGCATCATCAAGGGGTTCGCCCGCGAGGAAGCCCAGATCGACGGGTTCAACCGCCTCAGCCAGACGCTGGTCGACGAGAAGCTGACCCTGGCCAGGGTCGAGGCCGGGTTCCACCCGACGCTCGAGCTGATCGTCGGCCTCGGCGCCTTCCTGCTCATTCTGGCCGGCGGCCAGCGGGTGCTGGCCGGCGAGATCTCGATCGGTTCGTTCGTGGCCTTCCAGGCCTACCTGCTGAAGATGGTCTGGCCGATGACCGCGGTGGGCATGACGATCAACATCCACCAGCGCGGCATGGCCTCGTTGGGCCGGGCCGCCGAGGTGCTCGACGAACGGCCCGAGATCGCCTCGCCGGCGAATGCCGTCTCGGCCGCGTCGGTCGTCGGCCATCTCGAGGTGCGCGGCCTGACCTTCACTTACCCCGGCGCCGCCGTTCCCGCCCTGCATGATCTCTCGTTCACGCTGCCGGCAGGACGCACCCTGGGCCTGACCGGCCCGGTCGGCTGCGGCAAGAGCACGCTGCTGCACCTGCTGCTGCGGCTGCTCGACCCGCCGCCGGGCACGATCTGGCTCGACGGCCGGGACATCCGCGACTACGACCTGGCCAGTCTGCGGCGCCTCTTCGGCTACGTGCCGCAAGACACGTTCCTGTTCTCGGAGACGATCCGCGACAACATCGGGTTCGGCCTCCCCGAGACGCCGGCGGGCGCCGCCGACCTCGCGGCCCGCATCGAAGCGTGCGCCCGGGCGGCGCAGATCCATGACGAGGTGGTCGCCCTGGCCGAGGGGTATGCTTCCCTGCTCGGGGAACGAGGGGTGAACCTGTCGGGCGGACAGAAGCAGCGCCTGGCCATCGCGCGCGCCCTGGCGGTCGAGCCGCGCCTTCTGCTGCTCGATGACGCCACCAGCGCCGTCGACACCGATACCGAAGAGCGGCTGCTGACCGCCTTGCGCGAGGTCTGCCGCGGCCGCACCGCCATCGTCGTGTCGCACCGGCTGGTCAGCGTCCAGCACGCCGATCAGATCTTGTACCTCGAAGGCGGGCGCCTCGTCGAGCAAGGTACGCACGCCGAACTGCTGGCCTGGGAGGGGCGCTATGCGCGGTTGTGGGAACGGCAGCGCCTCAAGCGGGAACTCGAGAGCGAGCAGCCCCGCCGCCAGACCGGCCTGACCCCGACCAGCGCCGGCACGGAGGGCAGCCTGTGAGAAATGGCTTCTTCAGCGATGATGAGGTGGTGGGTCGGTTCTACGACGCCCGCCTGATCAAGCGACTATTGGGGTATGTCGGCAGGTATGCCGCCCTGGCCGTGCTGGCCCTCGTCCTGGTGTTGACGGGCATGGGCCTGTTCCTGGTCAATCCCTGGCTGCTGGGCCGGATCGTCGATCTGGGCATCCGCGGACGCGATGCCGACATGCTCGTCAAGCTCGGCTGCCTGTACGGGGCAGTCGAACTGCTGATCTTCGTCGTCACCTATGCCCACAACTACCTGCTGCAGGTGATCGGGCAGCGGGTGATGTACGACCTGCGCGCCGAGTTCTTCAGCCATCTGCAGCGGATGCCCCTGCCCTTCTTCGACCGCAACCCGGTCGGGCGCCTGGTGACGCGAGTCACCAACGATATCGCCACGCTCGCCGAGCTGTTCAGCTCGGGCATCGTCATGGTGATCGGCGATCTGGTGCTGATCATCGGCATCGCCGCCACGTTGATCGGCCTGCAGCCGACGCTGGGGCTGGCCACCCTGTCGACGGTGCCATTGCTGGCGGTGGCGGCCTGGTTCTTCCAGACCCGCATCCGCATGGCCTTCCGCGAGGTGCGCACGCGCATCGCCCGGGTCAATGCGGCTCTGTCCGAGAACCTGTCAGGCATCCGCGTCATCCAGATCTTCACCCAGGAAGCGAGACGGGCCCGCCGGTTCGACGAGCTGAACGCCAGCCACCGCGACGCCCAGCTCGATTCGGTCTTCTACCATTCCCTGTTCACCCCCACCGTCACCATCATCAACGCCGTCTGCATCGTCGTGGTGCTGCTGCTGGGCGGACACATGCACCAGACCGGCGCCCTGTCGCTGGGGCTATTGGTCAGCTTCCTGACCTATGCCCAGAATTTCTTCCATCCCATCCGCAACATCAGCGAGAAGGTGACCATCTTCCAGAGCGCGATGGCGTCGGCCGAACGGGTCTTCGCCCTGCTCGACGAGCCCGAGGAATCGGGCTGCCGGGAAGGCGCCGCGCTGGGCGAGGTGCGCGGCGAGATCGTCTTCGATCGGGTGAGCTTCTCCTACACCGGCACCCACGAAGTGCTGCACGAGATCAGCTTCACCGTGGCCCCCGGCCAGTCGGTGGCCATCGTCGGCCATACCGGAGCCGGAAAGACCACCATCACCGCGCTGCTCAACCGCATGTACGAAGTGACCCGCGGCCGCATCTTGCTCGACGGGCGCGACCTGCGCGACATCGCCAAGTTCGATCTGCGCCGGCGGATCGCCGTCATCCATCAAGACGTCTTCTTGTTCGCCGATACGGTGCTCGAGAACATCCGCCTCTGGGACCCCGCCGTGCCGCCCGAGCGGGTCGAGCAGATCGCGCGCGAGATCGGGGCCGATCCCTTCATCCGGGCTCTGCCGCACGGCTATCGCACCGAACTGCAGGAACGCGGGGCCAACCTGTCGACCGGCCAGCGGCAGTTGATCTCGTTCGCGCGCGCGCTGTGCGCCGACCCCGCCATCCTGGTGCTCGACGAGGCCACCTCCTCGATCGATTCCGAGAGCGAGAAGATCATCCAGGAGGCGATCAAGACCCTGACGCGAGGGCGCACCTGCCTGATCATCGCGCATCGGTTGTCGACCATCCGGCATTGCGACCGCATTCTGGTGCTGCACCAGGGGCACCTCGTCGAATCGGGCACGCACGACGAGCTGCTGGCCCGCCGCAGCTTCTACCACAAGCTCTACGAGCTGCAGTTCCTCTGAGCCAGGCTCCGCGCCGTCTTCTGGGCACCACGCAGCACCTCGCCAGGCGGCTCAGGTCTTCTTCGAGGCGCGTCCTCCACCTGTTTTGGCCGAGACGGCACGCCCGGACCCGGCGGCCACCCCGGCCGAGGCCTCCTGGGGCGACGAGGCCCCGCGAAGCCGCCGCCCCCTGAAGAGACAGCGCAAGATGGCACGAGGCTCAAAAGCGGTTGCGTTTGATGCGCGACGGATCGAACCGGGACGGGGACGACCGATTCTCGGCCGGCCACCCGACCGGAATGAGGCTGAAGGGAATGAGGTGGGCCGGAACGTTGAACAACTGGCGCAGGGCGTCGACCCGCTCTGCGATCGGATAGACGCCGACCCAGACGCTGCCGAGCCCCATGCCGTGCGCGGCCAGCAGGATGTTCTGCGTGGCGGCGGCGCAGTCCTGGACCCAGAACCCCTGGTACTTCTCGCGCTGCTGATCGCCGCAAACGAGGATGGCCATCGGCGCCGTCCGGGTCATGGCGGCATAGGGATGGACCTCGGGAAGGCGATCGAGCAAGGCGCGATCATCGATGACCAGGAATTCCCAGGGCATCTGATTGCCGGCCGAGGGGGCCTGCATGGCCGCCTTGAGCAGGAACTCGAGCCTCCACTCCTCGACCGGCGTGGACAGGAACTTGCGCACACTGTGCCGAGATAACAGGTTCAGAACCGATTCCATCGACGACCTCCTGGTCAGAAATGGCTTCTTGCCTAAAGTAGCGCAGCGCGCGACGATCCGCCACCGTCGCGCGCGATCACCTTGGTTGGTCGTTCGCCAGCGAGGGCTGGCGAACGACCGCCGATTCCCCTACAATGCCTGACATGTCGGGTTCGGAAATCACGTTGATCTTCCCGCACCAATTGTTCGAGCGGCATCCGGCGGTGGCGGCCGGGCGACCGATCGCGTTGGTCGAAGATTCTTTGTTCTTCGGCGATCCGCACCATCCGCTGCGGCGGCATACGCACAAACTACTGCTCCATCGGGCGACGATGCGCGCCTATGCCGACGAGCTGAGGCAGGCCGGCCACCAGGTCGAACCGATCGAATACCGCCCGGGACGAACGCTGCGCGAGGTGATCGCCGATCTCGGCCGCCAAGGCTACCGGGCGTTCTTCGTCGCCGAACCGGTCGACTTCCTGCTCGAGAAGCGCCTGCACGAAAGCGTGCAGCGGCTGGGCGGGGAAGTGCGGCTCTGCCCCACGCCGCTGTTTCTGACGCCGCGCCGCGTTCTCGACGACTATTTCGGCAGTCATGACACCTGGCGCATGGCCACCTTCTACATCATGCAACGCCGGCGCCTGGGCATCCTGCTCGAAAGGGACAAACCGGTCGGCGGACGCTGGAGCTTCGATCCCGAGAACCGCCGGCGCTGGCCGGCCGGGGCCGTGCCGCCGCCCCTCCCGGACGTTCGCCATCTGGAGTGGCTGCCCGCCCTCGCGCGCGCCGTCCGTGCCGAGTTCCCCGGCCATCCGGGCGACCCCGGCACCTTCTGGCTGCCCGTCACCCGCCGCGAGGCGCGCCGCTGGCTGATCGATTTCCTCGACCATCGTCTGGCCGAGTTCGGCCCGTACGAAGACGCGATGTGTGCGACCGAACCGGTGTTGTGCCATTCGGTGCTGTCGCCGCTGTTGAATATCGGCCTGCTGACGCCGGCCGAGGTGGTCGAGGCCACCCTGGCCGCCGCCGCCGACCGCGGCGTGATTCCTCCGTCGCTTGGCGCGTCTCTTCCCCAGGCCGCTTCTCGTCGGCCCCGAGGCGGCGCGGCCCACCCACGCCAGCCGCCAGCCACGGCCCGGAGGCGACGGCAGGCCGGCCCGACCGCTGCGGGCCCAGAAGCCGCGGGCGTCGCCCCATCAGGAACGGCCGGGCGAGGCCCCATTCCCCTCGCTTCGCTCGAGGGCTTCCTGCGACAGGTGATCGGCTGGCGGGAATTCATCCGCGGAGTCTACGAGCGCGCCGGGGTCGCCGAGCGCACCGCCAATTTCTTCGGTCATTCCCGGCCGCTGCCGTCATCGTTCTACGAGGGCACGACCGGCCTGACCCCGCTGGATATCGTGATCGAGCGGATCGGCCGGCTCGGGTGGTGTCATCACATCGAACGGCTGATGGTGGTCGGCAATGCCATGCTGCTGGCCGGATTCCATCCTGACCACGTCTACCGATGGTTCATGGAGCTGTTCGTCGATGCCTACGACTGGGTCATGGTGCCCAACGTCTACGGCATGAGCCAGTTCGCCGATGGCGGGCTGTTCGCCACCAAGCCCTACATCTCCGGCTCTGCCTACCTGCGCCGCCTGGGCGACTTTCCGGGCGGCCCCTGGGAAGACCTGTGGGATGCCCTGTTCTGGCAGTTCATCGCCACCCACCAGGACTTCTTCGACCGGCAGCCGCGCCTGGCCATGATGGCCCGCCAGGCGCGGGCCCGACCGCCCGACCAGATCGCCCGGCACGCCGCGCTGGTAGCCGAGTGGCGCGACCGCACCGGCCAAGCCCTCGAAGAAAAGGCATGAACTCCCGTTCGGATCGGGGCCGGCCCCACCTCATCTCTCAGGAAGTCCGTCATGGCTGACCAGCTCGAGATTCGCCCTCCCCGCACGCCGAGCGAGCGCGAGGCCGCCTTCCATCTGCGCTGGAGGATTTTGCGCGAGCGGTGGCAGCAGCCGCCGGGCAGCGAACGCGACGACCTCGATGCCGACGAAGAAGCCTCCTTCCTGGTGGTAGCGGTCGACGCCGCCGGTCAGGTCTGGGGCACCGGCCGCCTCCATCGCCTCGACGCCACCACGGGCCAGATCCGGTACATGGCCGTCGATCCTCGGGCGCGCGGGCGGAGCGTCGGTCGGGCCATCCTCGATGCCCTGGAGGCGGAAGCGGTTCGATGGGGCCTGGAACGCCTGGTATTGAACGCCCGCGAGGGGGTGGTCGGCTTCTACCAGCGGGCGGGCTACGTCATCCGCGGACCGGCCCCCACGCTGTTCGGGGTCATTCCCCACCACCGGATGGAGAAGTCGCTGGCCCAGCCAGCGAGAGCCTGATCAGCGCTCGAGGGGAAATCCGGCCGCCTGCCAGGCCGAGGTGCCGCCTTCGACGTTGACCACGCGCGCGCCGGGAAGTCGCCCGGCCAGCATCTGACAGGCCACCGCCGAACGTCCGCCGACCTGGCAGATGACGAAGACGGTCGCCCCCGCCGGCAGCTCCGCTGAACGCCGCGCGACCTCTGATAAAGGGATGTTGCGCGCCCCCGGCACGTGGCCGGCCGCGAACTCCTCGGGTTCGCGCACGTCGATCAGCACCGCGGCAGCCGCTTCGGCCGACGGCCGCTCGAGAAGGGCCTTCAATTCCTGGACGGTCACCTGGGGACCGCCATAGCCTGACCCCCGTCGCCAGAGCACGATGCCCAGCAAGATGAGAACGATCCAGAGCCAGCGCGATGATTCCATGGATGCGTCAAACCAACCCTATCCATCGCCCTGGTCGGGGGGCCGCGAACGCCACATCTTCTCTGCTAATCCGATATGCCAGAGATTCTCTTCCAGGCCTGGCACCGATGGCAGTGGGCATCACCGAGCTGCGAATTCCTCCATACGAATGGCAGACTCTTCGATTTCGTCAGAAGGTTGCGCTCAGACGGGGGAAGATCGGACCAACCCACCGTTTGAACGGGGGAAGGCCGCGAGCAAACAGGGCGCGATGGGCAGACGGTCTTCCGAGCGGCAGCGGCACGGAACTTTCAGCGACAGGAAGCATGTTCCCTCCTCTGTCGGGATGGCCCGACACGAATGGTCTCTTCAATATGCATCGGCCATCGCGCCCTCGGGCCGAAGGGTGGCGTTCGCCGACCGGTTCGGCCACCGGGGCGGTTGCCCCGGTCGACGAGGGTCTCTGGTTACCGCAGATTGGCGGCGGAGGATGCGATGAGGTCATTCAAGCTGGGCGGGATATATGATCGTGACGGGCCAGGCGGCGGCAACTGAGGCGGTTGTTTCGCGATCTTCAGGATCTTGCCGGCCTTTTCCGGATCCATGAATCCGAGCACCGCGGCCGACACTTCGGGGGCGACCCCTTTCAAGATGTCGTAGATCAGCTTGTTGTCAGGCACTTCATCGAGAATCGCCGCCAGGGCCTGGGGGTTCATGGTGGCAGCGATCTCCTGCACGGGGCGGAGCCGGTTCTCCTCTTCCATGAACCGGATCAGGCTCGATTCGAGGCTGGCCGCTTCGGAGGCCACCTGACGCGCCAGGATGTCGACGCCGGCCTTGCGGGCTTCGAGGTCCTGGCGCAGATCTTCGATCTGCTTCTTCTGCTTGAGCAGTTCCTCCTGCACGGCATCGAGTTCGCGCTGCCGTCGCTGATAGGCCTCCTCCTGGGCTTTGGCGAGGTTCTGGTAGGCTGCTTCGAGTTCGCGGTTGCGCCGGGCGATGTCGGCATGGCCGCGGGCGATCAGTTCGTCGAATTCCTGCTGCCGCCGGCGCATCAGTTCTTTGAAGCGCTCTTCATCGGGCAGTTGGTGAAGGGCCACGAACGAGTAATACGAGGACAATGGCCACCGTTGTCGCAGGGCTTCGGGAATGCGATAGCGGAATTGCAGGATATCGAGAAAATCGAGGGTGAACAGGGCCGCCACCAGGGTGGCCCCGAAGATGCCCAGCAACATCAGGTACATCACCGTGCTGAGCGCCCGATACAACCGGGAGGGTTGCCCCTCGGCCCCTTCGGGGTTGCCGGCCGACGAGCCCGACGCCGGGGCCGCGGCGGTCGTGTTCTTCGGCGCCGACGCCACCGGCGGCAGGCCCGCCGGCCGCGGCGCGGCGGGCCGAGGCGGCGCGGGCGAGGGCGTGGGGGGAACCGTTGCAGGATCGGGCATGCCTCACCTTTGACGTGGGGATCTTCCCTACCTATCGGCCGAAACTCGTCCGTTCCTGACCATGGACACCGGGTGAACCTGAGATAGCCGACCCTGTCGAACGACCGCCCTCGACCGGGAAGATGTCACAAACGCCCCGGATTATCGGTCATGACAGATAACGAATTCACCCTATTCCGAGGAGTTTGCCATGAAAACCCCAAGAATGATCGCCTTGGCCATCCTGGCCACAGCGCTTTTGGCGTATTCGGCCGGAATCGCTCAGGCTCAAACGAGCGAGCAGATTCCCCGTATCTTGCGGACCCAGGAGCGGATCATGCGAGCCGCCGAGGCGCTCGAGCGCAACCTGAACCGCCCCGACGCCCAGAACCGGATCGACCAGCTCGTGACCGAAGCCAGAGACCTGATCACCCTCCTGGAGAACTCCCGGTGGGCGATCCTCCATTCTCAGAGTCGCGAGGCCCGCACCGTCCGCGAGCTGACCAAGAAAGCCCACTTCGCGCTGGTCACCGGCCGGGATCTGGAAACCGCTCGGGCCCACATGCGCACTGTCTGTTCCCTCACGACGACCATGCTCAACCAGACCATGCACACCGGCATGCGCTAGGCTGATGGCGTGCTCGCCTGAAGGATATCTCGCCCACATTGCTCCTCCCTCCCGCCTCGCGGCCTGTAGTTAGCAGCCAATCCCTCGCCCTTGCCTCGCCCCGCTCGCCGGGGGGGCGTTGTGATCGGACGATCGACGCCTTCTCTCTTTTCGCACGCGGCCCCCCCCAGCGGTCTCCCACCTGCCTTCGATGGCCCGACGAGGCGCGGCCCGGGACAGATTCACCCCTGGTGGTGCGACTCGAACGGAAACATGCGAACAGAAATGACAAACCATCCATGGTGCTGAGCCCTACGATAGGTTTGTGACAAGAGAAGCTCCCCACTGGACCTCTTCGCAGGAGAGAGCAGGATTTTCCCTTGGCTCTCCCCGGAATGGTTGGGTGGCGAACCGGCGGGAAAAAAGGTACAATTCACAAAAGTGGAAAGGACCACATGGATATGACAGCCACCAAGAAGCGGGAGCGCTTGACCATCGACATCTCCACCGATGAACATCGGAAAATCAAGGCCTATGCGGCGATTCGAGGGCAAACCCTCCGGGAGTTCATTCTGGGAAGCATCAAGGCGCAAATGGAAAGAGACGAAGAAGAAGCGGATCTTCGCCTTCTTACCACCAAACCCACGGAATGCCTGCGAGAACTCTGGGATAACGACCGTGACGGGGCCTATGACGGACTGTAAAAAGGGCGACATCGTTCTGGCACGGATCATCTTCACCGACGGAAGCGCCACGAAGAAACGGCCAGTGGTCGTCTTGAGCGGGCACCAGTTCAATAGCAAGCGGGAAGGGGTGGTTGTCGCCGCCATTACCAGCAATACCATTCGAAGGATTTTCGGGGATATCAAACTCCTGAAATGGAAAGAAGCCGGTTTGCTGTATCCTTCCGTCGTCACCGGGATTCTGCTTTCCATCAAGAAAACCCTTGTCGAAAAGAAACTGGGCACGTTGGATGCGGATGACCTGAAGCGGGTGGATGACAATCTTCGGACGTGCCTCGACGTTTAGAGTCCCCCGTTGGGAATCTGCAAACCCCCCGGCTTTAGCCGGAAAGTTTCCTCCATGGAGCAGGCGAATTGGTGAAAAACAATGCCGGGAGTATTTCCTGAGGGCTGCCGCAGTCGAATTCATTCGACAAGGCATTTTTGCCCCCGATGCCTTCGCCTTCAGGCGAAGGTTGTTCACGCTGGTCGCTCCCGCGCCGGGCGCGGAGGCGGATGGGGGAGGGACGCCCGACGGGCGGAGGGCGGGCCGGCCCCGACGTCAGCCGGGGCCGGCGGGTGCGTGCCGTGGAGGGGGCGGTTAAATGGCATCGACAACCGCATCCGCCGAGCGCCCTGCCCTGAACTGTTGCGGCTCACCAATCCCATCAAGATCACCGTGCCAAACAGGCACGGCAATGCTCCCTTTCGGGGCTCCCAAGAGAGGACCACCTTCAAGGTGTCGGTATCAGGGGATGGAAAGGTCCGCACCGGGGGGCAACGAATCAGGCCAAACCGCCATGATCGGTGCGGGCGATCAGACCTCCGGCGGCAATGATGAATTCAGGGTGGCAAGAGACGCAGGCCGGACCAACCCTCCGAGGAAGGGTGGCACCTCGGGAAAGCTAAATCTCCGGGACCAGACCGGTGATTCGGAAATGGGACCACCGGCGGTGAAGATGAAGCCGCTTGCCAATAAGTTTTTTCTGTATTACATTATACTCATAAGTATTTCACAACCCGGAGGCTACCATGCCACGCAGAGCCATCGAACCGACTGCCACCATCACCGTTCGGCTTCCGTTGCCCCTGATCGAGGTTCTCGACCAGGAGGTCAACCGACTTCGCCAAGAGACGCCAGGTCTCAACGCCACCCGCGCGGATGCAATCCGCTACCTCATCTCCCTGGCCAAGGCCCGCCTCGATATGTCGGCCTTCTATGAGCCTCGAATCTACTCCGACGCCGAGATGCAACAGATCGGGGAAGACGATACGATCCCCGCGAAAACCCGCTCCTGGCTTGAGAAACGCTACAGGCGATGACCCCCACGCCCAGGCTTTTCCTGGATTCTTCCGTTTGGTTGGCCGGTCTCGGATCTCCCTGGGGCGCTGCCGGATGGGTCCTTTTTCTGGTCGAGTCTGGGGAGATCGAGGTTGTTTCCTCGGAACAGGTGTTGGAGGAAGTCCGCCGCAACATCGAAATAAAAAGGATTCCGAATGGGGCACGCCTCGATACCATCTTGACCCGCCGAAAGCCGCTCATATTGCAGCGTTTCAAGGAACCAGAACTTTTGCGTTGGGTCTTTCTGGTCCCCCCGAAGGATTGTCATGTCTTGGCCGGGGCCTTCAAATCGAAGGCCGATGCCCTCCTATCCTTCGACAAGGACCACATTCTTTTGCCGAAAGTCCGGGCATCCTTCCAGGTGCCGATAATGTCACCAGGGGAATTCCTGGCCGCTTTTCACGAAGAAAACAAGTCTTGATGGGCCTGACCCATCACTGGCAATGGGCATAACACCGTATCACGCAAAGTATCTCGCCTACGAGCTGACGAAGCGTTGTCCGTCAGACAGCGTGGAAAAACTCGCGGGGCCCTGTCTGATGCCCAGGTGGACCTGAATCCGCATCAGGTCGAAGCCGCTCTTTTCGCCTTCCGTTCTCCGCTTTCAAAGGGTGCCATCCTTGCCGACGAAGTCGGTTTGGGCAAGACCATTGAGGCCGGTATTCTTCGGGCCCAGAAGTGGGCCGAGCGTTCCCGGCATCTTTTGATTATCATCCCCGCAAACCTTCGCCAACAGTGGAGCCAGGAACGTTCCGAAAAATTCTTCCTTCCCTCGATTATCCTCGAGAACCGTACATTCAACGACGAGATCCGTAAGGGTAATCTCAACCCCTTCAAACAACCCATGGTTGTGATTTGCTCTTACCAGTTTGCTCGCGCCAAAGAACCCTATCTCCTTGCCGTGCGTTTGTTCCAGTCTCCCTCGAGGAAGTTTTATGAGCAAAATCAGCTGTTCGGCTCTGTAAGCTCCCGGGCCGCGGGCGGAGGCGGATGGGGAGGGACGCCCGACGGGCGGAGGGCGGGCCGGCCCCGACGTCAGCCGGGGCCGGCGGGTGCGTGCCGTGGGGGGGGCGGTTAAATGGCATCGACAACCGCATCCGCCGGGGCGCCCTGCCCTGCACCCCATCGGCGGACGGCCCGGCTTTTGCCCAATTCGGCGGGCGGGGAGAATCCGATGGCGCGCCTTCCCGGCCCAGCAAGGAAAAGGCCGAAGGGTGAGGGTAGCCCCGCCCGGCATCGGATCAGGCCGGTTGGGCCGTCACCAAGGTGCCATTGGCCTGGAGCCTGGTGGAAGAACGACCCCACCCAAGCTGTGCGGGCTCATCGGGAACCCGCCGTTCGCATCGGCAAGCGGCGCGACCATGCCACGTTGCCCCACGGAGGGGCCCGACACAGCCGTTTTGCGCATGCCCTCGGGGTCCTGGCGGTCGAAGGGCACGCCACCGGCCCCCGAGGGCTGTGTCGTAGGCAATGAAGGATGAAGAGCAACTGGATCCCGGTCTCGCCAGGCAGACCAGAGGGGTAGAGGAGGGTGTCAGCTCTCGCCATTGGCGGGAAGATGGGCTGAGCCAGGCGGTAGAGGAGGATATTTCCCTATCCCCCTCACGGGCGGGGGTTTCTGACAGGTATCACATCGGCTTGTTCATTATCTTCAAGCAAAAAAAATGCGCCACTTGTTCCATCCACGACATATAGCTCAACATTCATAGTGCCAATAGTTTCCGTCCATATTTTTCCTGAGGGGAAAGAAGAAAACAGCTGAGGCGACGTAGCACGGACCGCATCGACACCGTGTGTCAGATGATCTAGCTCTCTTCGGGATGGCAATCGCCACTCCCCTCCTATTGAACCATCAGTCAATTCATAAAATCCATTATATACCTTAAGTACTTCCACCTTGGCTGGGTAATTTGGAAAAGAAGCTCTGTAAAAGAATTTCCCAATTGAGCCGTATTTCAGCCAGATCAGTCCCGTCGTGGTGTCGGTGATCGTACCGTCTTGGTTGTCGTAGAAGCGGCGATTCGGGCTCCAGCGGGCAGGATCCGGGTCGGGGCAGGAGACGCCGGCGTAGCGGGTGCCGCGCACGAGCACGCCGTTCACCCAGGCCTGGCTGCCAGCGAGAATCGCCCCAGGTGTCGCGTTCCCGGTCGAGGTGTCGACCACCGCAGGGTTGCCGCTCACGCCGAAGATCGTCGTGCCGGCCTTGATGTTCTCGCTCTTGAGATTCGCGTCGCCGCTGACTTCCCCGGTGCCGTCGTGATACCCGGCCGGGATCGTCTGCGTCGCCGCCCCCGGCACGATGGTGGTGGGGGTGATGACGGGCATGTTCCCCGTGATCTCGGCGCCCGCCACCCAGGCCTTCTTCCCGGTGGCGATGTGCGCCGCCGTCGCATCGCCCGACGAGGTGTCGACGACGTTGGCATTGCCGCTCACGCCGAAGATCGACGTGCCGGCCTTGATGTTCTCGCTCTTGAGATTCGCATCGCCGCCGA
>QOQW01000035.1 GCA_003327425.1 Candidatus Ozemibacter sibiricus | reverse complement strand
TAAACGTGTTGCCCTCGACCTCCTGAGGGAAGCCCATCTGGCCACGAGATTCGAGATACTTCGGAGCCTGAGTCGGCAGCGACTCATGTTTCTTGGTAAAGGCCATCTGTACCCATGCTAGAGTGTCCGGTAGGACATGGTGCGGTTCGGTGATATGTGCAAAATGGCCTGGCTGGCCGATTCGGGGCGAGGCTGGCGAGCCGAAAAAAAATCTTGACTTTGTGCAGATGGTTCAATATACTCTTGCCCCGAGGTGTAAGCAGTTGTATCGCACGGCCTGGGTATGACGAAAGGAGGTGGAGACCTGATAAGGTAGCCCAAGGCAGTGAGCCGAAACCTCATTCTGGGTGGTCTCTCGAGGTGCGACACCCGAGGGGTTCGAAGGAAACGCTAAAGGAAACATGGACACTTCAGTGGAATCCGAGAACTCCGACGGCCGAGAACCGACAGAGCCCCCGACCAAAATCTCAATCTCAATCAAATACCTGAAGGGGGAAAAAATGAAACGTTTCTCGATTCTGTTGGTTGCTGCGATGCTGTTCAGCACCGTCGCTGCCAGCGCCAATCCGTTCTCCGATGTTCCTCTGTCCCACTGGGCCTATGATGCGGTCAACACGCTGGCCGCCAAGGGCATTCTGATGGGCTATCCCGATGGCACCTACAAGGGCGACAAGCCCGTCACCCGCTATGCCTTCGCCATGGTCGTGGCCAAGATGCTCGCCAACGTCGAGCAGATGCTCGAGAAGGGCGTGGGCACCAACCTGGTCACCAAGTCCGACCTCCAGACCCTCGAGAAGCTGACCGTCGAGTTCGCTGACGAGCTGGCTCTGCTGGGCGTCAAGGTCACCGCTCTCGAAGACGACATGCAGGTCGTCAAAGAAGACGTCAGCACCCTGAAGAAAGACGTCGAGGGCATCAAGGACTACATGGCCAAGGGCGGCATGGAGAAGGTGAAGCTCTCCGGCGACATGCTCGTCCGCCACACCTCCCTCATCCACACCCGCGACTGGAATAAATTCGGCGTTCCGCCCGCCCTGGCTGCTAACTTGCCGGTGGGGGTTAATGCTACTGGTAACCAAAACAATTCCCAGACCCAGACCCAGCTCCGGTTCCAGTTCAAGGCCAACATTGACGAGAACATTACCGCGGTGGCTCGCTGGCACATGGTCGATCGCTTGAACGAAGGCCCCTTCGTTGGTCTCAATCCTCAAAATGTTTGGGGTGGAAACGGGCTTCGCGGTGGCGTGAAGGAAAACGGTGATGTGGGCAACGACCTTGATCTCGCTTACTTGCACATCAAAGACATGTTCCGCTTCGGCGGCGACTTCACCTTCGGTCGGAACTTCTATGCGACCGGCCACAGTCTTCTGCTGAGCGACTATGTAGACGCTGTAAAATACTACAAACGCTCAGGCGATGTCGACATCGGCTTGTATTGCATCTATGACCGGCACCATGGTTCCTACAAAGATGATTCTGATTTCGCTCCTCCTCAAGGCAACCAGAATGACTTCCGGAACTATTGGGGTTTGACTCTCGGTACCAAATACCGCGACCACGACCTCTATTTGAACTTCTTTGGCCAAGATGAGCCTAACCTCTACAACCGATTCTTTGCCGGAAAATGGATTGCCGGTGATGCCGGTCAGTCGCTTGGCCGTTATACCATCCCCGTGATCAATCTGGGTAATGCCCTGACCGCCGCCAATCTGCAGGTCCAAAAGTCGGATAAGGTCTGGGATATTGAATTCGGTTCAAAGGGCCCCATCGGGAAGTCCGGGCACTGGGACTACGACCTCGGCGTTGCCTACACCAACTATGAACTCGACATCGTTGCAGGTCCTACTGTTCTGACCAACAACTATCAGAGTATCGATATGCAGGGATGGATCGGCCATGCCGCCGTGAAGTGGGACAGCAAGAAGGAGTGGGCCGCCAAGTTGGCCTACACCTTCGGGACCGACGAGAACGCTGGCCCGATTAGTTTGGACAACGATCACCGCTATGATGACGGCATCGAGACCCCCTACGAAGACATCAGCCGCGGCAACCTGTACTTCCGCAACGGTCTGATGAACATGTATGACCTCAAGCTTCAGGTCGAATATCGCCCCCGCAACACCAAGCACTACTTCCGCTTGGTTGGCGACTGGCTTGATGAGCTGAAGGACACGGTTTCCAACGACGCTGCTCGCGTGGCTTTCGGTTCCGCTGGGTTCTCCAATTCCGAGTTCGCCGGCCAGCCCGACGTCATCCCCGGGAATACCAAGACCAACACCCTGTATGACCAATACAACAACTATGGCGTGTCCGATCCTCAAGCTTTCGTCCTGACCTTCGAGTATCGGTACCAGCTCGCTGAAAATACCCGGATCCGGGTTGGTTACACCATGCATGATATGACTGGTAATGCCGTAACCGCTGGTCGGAATAATGCTGGCGGTGTTTTGGCTGGCAGTCGCTCTTACTCTGCTGGTCGCGGCATCGCTGGCGACTACGACTACAACATGTTCTGGGCCGAGCTGTACAGCCGGTTCTAAGTCGTAGACTCCTCGTCCTGTCCTCATCGAGGGCCCCCTTCCGGGGGCCCTCTTGTTTTTCTTTCCTGGCAAACGTATCATTGGGTGAGAGAGCTATACGCATGCGCAAGCCCAGGATCTATATTGACACCTCTGTCTTTGGAGGGTGCTTCGATCCTGAATTTGAGAAATGGTCGATCGGCCTCTTTCAGGATTTTGACCGGGGCATTTGGCTCCCGGTCATGTCCTCGGTGACCGCCCGTCGAGTTGAAGTATGCCCCTGCGCAGGTTCAGGAATTTTTCGAGGCTTTCTGCGACAAAAAACCAGAGTTGCTCACACCCACAACGGAAGCCTTCGAACTTATGGAGCAATACTCCCAACGGGGGATTCTGAAGCCTCGCTTCCATACCGACATGCTCCATATCGCCCTCGCTACCCTCGGCAATGTCGATGTTCTCGTCAGTTGGAATTTCAAGCACCTGGTTCGGTTCGACAAAATCAGGCTGTTCAATGCCGTAAACATGGAGCTGGGGTATCGAACCATTCAGATTTTTTCACCCAGGGAGGTGACCCGCCTTGAAAAAGATGAAGATTGACTGCGTCGAAATGGTTCGAGAGGCTCGCGATCGGATCAATAATGAAATCAAGAATTTTTCCATTCCTGAAAAGATCGCTTGGTTCACCCAGCAGACCAAAGAATGGGAAGAATCGCGAAAGCTGGGCAGAAATCTCAAGAAGTCCAAAGCGGCTTGATATCGTGCGCAACTCGTGCTGGACGTCAATGGGTGAGATCGCGGTCAAATTCCGGGAAGATTAGGTAAGCCATTGCCTGGCGCTTGAAACCGGCCTTTCGAAACCCGATCAAGGGACCGAAGAACGCGCCAATGAAGAGGCCTCATGGGGTGGAAAATCCCAGATTCTATCTTCCTGTCCCCCGATGGGGGCGACGTCCCCCTCCTCGCTGATGGTGGGTCTCTCGAGAAAATACGGCGACCTCATGTACGATATCCGTTCCCGAATTCCTTTGATCGCTGCGGTCTGTCGAGAGTTGCACGTGGCCAGGCTCGACCTGTTCGGCTCGGCAACCACCCCCGAATTCCGCGATGACAGCGATCTCGACTTCCTGGTCGAGTTCGAGCCTGGGTACCCCGACCTGCTAGGGAGGTTTCTCGCTTTAAAAGAGCGCCTGGAAAGCATTCTTTCCCGGAAAGTTGATCTTGTATCCCGTAAAGGTGTCCGCAATCCTTATTTTCTCGACGGCATCGAGAAAACCCGCCTCAATGTCTTCTCTTCACAAACCTGAAAAGTTCTTCCTCGATATCCAGATGGCCATCGAGGAGATCGAGAGATACCCTGAATTGCGATAGGGGGCAACCAACCTGGCTAATAGGTTGCCACCGTAATCGCCTTGGCGGGGCTTCGTCCAGAAGGCTGGTTTCAGTGCTTGAAGACCTGCTTGAGGGTGGCGGCGTCGAGGATGCGGTCGGCCCAGGCGTCGAGCTCCTCTTCGCTCGCTTCGAGAATGCGGCGCCGGTCAGCCTCGTTCAAGGGGCCGAATTTGCGCTCGATCTGACGAAGAATGGCTTTGGCCATGCGTTCTCGTCCCTCTTCTCGTCCCTCTTCTCGACCCTCTTCTCGACCCTCTTCTCGACCCTCTTCTCGTCCCTCTTCTCGTCCCTTTTCCAAGCCCTTGGCAAGGCCTTCTTCGAGGCCTTCCTGCTTCCACTGCTTGGTCCATTCGACGACGGTTTTCGACAGCATGGTATGGGCCTCCTCGAGATTCTCGATCTCTGGCATCTCGGCCTTCGGATAGCGGGTCTTGATGAAGACGTGGTAGATCCAGCGGGTGAAGGCGCGCTGCAGGGGCTTCTGCTGGGGTCGACGCAACCAGGCGATCAGGTTGGCGATGACCTCGCGCACGGTTTCGGGGTCGCGGGACTTCTCGAGCCGGAACAGAGCGGCCACCAGGTTCTTCAGTTCGGCCAGGTCGTCGCTCTTGAAGCGGCCCTCATCGATCAGCAAATAGGAGACATGCGGTCGATAGCGCTCGAACCCGCCCTTCAACGGATAGATGAGATCATGGATGTCGGTCGGCGCCCGCCAGCGCGGGATGCCGTTGTAAAGGACGATCGGCAGCACCGGTGGCAGCCAGCGGTCGGCGGCCAGCTGCTTCTGGGCGATGAGATCCTGGTAGAGCAGGCCGAGGTAGGTCATCATGCGCAGGGCCATGAACGGATCGACCTCGGACTGGAACTCGATCAGGATGTAGATGTACAGCCACTCTTCGCCCCAGCGTACGCGCCAGACGACATCGTCGTGGCGTTGCCGCCAGGATTCGCTGACATAGCTGCCGTTGACCCGCTCGAGGGTGGTGAAATCGAGCTTCTTGACCCAGGCGCCGTGCACGAACCCCCGAATGAGGTCGGCGACCATCTCGGGGAACGAGAAGAACTTCTTGTAGCTCGCATCGTGCCGGCGCATGCCCTCATTCTAGCCGACGACGCCGACCCGCGCAAGGTCATGATCAGCGGCGAAGACGGAGGGTGATCGTCAACCGCTCGTTGCGCCGGAGTGGTCGTCGGGGCGCATGGCCTCACGCAAGGAAGTGCTGGCCCAGACCAGGATCGTGGTGTGGGCGGGCGACAGGAGCATGCGCTGCTGGGCGAACCAGGCGGTGGCATCTTCGGGAGCGGGCGGCTCGATCCCGAGGAAGACGAGGTCGGCGGCGGCCGAGTGCTTGTGCAGAATCGTCGCGAAGGGGGCGTCGGCGACCAGGATTTCGGGGGTCGCCTCGATCTGGTGGTGGTCGAGGAGGGCCTCCAGGTCGCGGCGGGCGTGGGCGACGTCGTCGGGCTGCTGGACGATACGGTGCAGGAAGAGCTGAGCGCCCTGCCAGTGCGGCGAACGGGTCAGCAGGAAGGCCAGCATCAGCATCAGATCGCCATTCTCGCGGCCGCGCCACCACAGGTCGATCCGTTGTCCCGGGCGGGCCACCGACAGGCCGTGACCGTCGATCAGGACCAGGCTGTAGCCGAGGTCGCGAGCGGCGGCCAGATGGCGGGCCAGGACCTGATCACCGGCCGGCGCCTGCGGCCAGCCGAATAAGGCGAGATTGGGAGGAATCATGCCGCTGCCAGCCAACTGCAATATCGTTTGCACCCCGGCACACAGATCGGGGGCCACGGTCACCATCGGGAAGGCAGGCAGGCCGGTGGTGCGGCAGAAATCCTGCAGCTGGCGCAGGGCGGCGACCCGCGCCGTGGCCTGCTCGGGCAACTGGCCGACCACGACATGGGCCAGGTAGACGATGCCACGATTGGCCTCGAACCACTCGGCGAAGCGCACCAGAGTGCGCCGGGTCTGAGGGTTGCCGGTGAATACCAGGATGGTCGGTCGCCAGTTCCGGGCGTCTTCAGGATAGGCCTGCAATCGCAGCAGCTGTCGCCGCACGGCCGAGAACAGAAACCCCCGCTGGGCGTCCCCGAACGTCACTTGCAGAGCGCGTCGCTGCAAGAACCAGAACAGTCCGAGCAGCCCGAACAGGGCGGCCGTCGCCGTGCGCCAGTCGATGAGGAACGCCACCCCCACCGACAGCACCACCCCGACCAGCGACAGGCTCCAGTGGAAGAGCCGGAACCGAGGGCGGAAGGTGGGATTGGCTCCGAACCCCTCGACGAAGGCCGCCAGATTGATCATGCCGAAGGTATAGAGGAAGATCATCGACATCAGCTCGGCCACGAGGTTGAGGGCGCCGCTCGATCCGCCCGTGAGCGCCGCCCAGATCATGATGCCGGCGACCAGCAGGCCGGTGGCGAGGGTGGCGACGCGCGGTTCATCGGTCGGGCCGCTGCCGCGACCGAACGGACGCAGCCATTCCAGGATCCCGTCGCGGCCGATCGCTTGCAGTACCCGCGGGGTGCCGAGGATCCGTCCCACCGCGCTCGAAATGGTGGCCGCGAACACTCCCGCGGTGATGACCGCCCCCCATCCGAACAGCGCTCCTTCGCACATGACCAGGAAGGGCTTGCCGATCAGATCGAGGCGGGAAGCGGCGCCGGCCCACAGCACGATCTGCAGCAGGTAGACCGTCCCGCTCACCAGCACCGAGGCGATGGTGCCGATGGTCAGGCTCCGGCCCGGATGCCGCAGATCCCCTGACATGTCGATGCCGGCGATCACCCCGGTGACGGCCGGGAAGTAGATGGCGAACAGGTCCCAGAAGCCGTCGTGGTGCCAGGTCACGCCACCCTGGCTGCCTGACCAGACAGCATCCCAGTTCTCCCAGAACCGCGCCGGAGAAAACAGAACCCAGGCTCCTCCCAGGAAGCTGACGATGGCCAGACCCAGCACGGCCATGATCAGATACTGCACCCGGATCACCCAGTCGGTGCCGAGGTAGGCCAGCCCGAACAGGGCGGCGATCGCGGCCAGGCCCACCACGCCTTGCACCGCCTGCAGCTCAGGAACGGTGGCGACCAACGATTCGACGAATCCCAGGGTGTAGAAGGCGATCGAAGTGGTCTGCGCGGCGTAGAGCGCCAGTCCGATGCCGCCGCCCAGGGTGGGTCCGAGGACGCGGGAGACCAGGTAGTAGACCCCACCGCCCCGCACCTTCATGCTGGTCGCGATCGCGCCCAGCGACGAAGTGGTGATGGTGGTGATCGACTTGGCCAGCAACAGGATCAAGACCGCTCGCCAGGCCCCCGCCACTCCGGTGACGTAGGTGGCGCGCAGGAAGATCACCACGCCGAACGTGGTCAGAATGCTCGGCGTGAAGACGCCCTCGAAGGTGCCGAACTGATGTCGACCTTCTTTCCTGGCGTCGGGGTGATGGGGAAGCTCGCTCATCGGTCGAATCGAGAAGAGCCATGGCAACCAAGAAGACGGAGAGGGCAGATGTTCATGCCCTGCATCTTACCAGAATCTGCTGGTCGGAATGAGATGGGCGCCACCGCTTTTCCGGTGGGTGGCTTCCTGGTAGCCAGGAGCGCGGGGTCGGTCGGGGGCAGGTGAATCGACCGAAGAGGGGCTGAAGCGATCTCTCGGCGCTGGTCGACTGGCTTTCGGCGATGGTGGGATGACGCGGGCGGAGCCCCGAGGGCGTGAGCGCATGCTCTTGCCTGTCCGAATTTCGTTCACCACCGCGGGCCTGCTGCCAGAGGAAACGGGCGAGAGGGTCGCTGGGGAGCCCAAGGCAAGAGGCCCCGGGGCCCTTGGTGCCGAAGAGGCAGGCCGCGATCAAGCCCATTTCGCTCGAAGCGCCCAGGTTCTCGCAATGCTGGTCAAATTTTGCGCACTTCTTCGGCCGACGCCTGTATAGGTATCGCTCACAGGTCTTTCCAGAAGCCTGCCCAGGCCCTTTGGTAGTATATGGCACAATTTTTGCTTAGCGAGGATGCGCCCTCCGGAGTCAACTCGTCAGAGCAAACCGTCCGGAAGTTCTTGCGATCTTCGAGGTTCTGTTCTCCATGTTCCGCGCCCATTGTCTGTCCATCGTCGCGTTCGCCTCTCTGTTCGTTCTGTCGGCCGGGGCTGTCATGGCCCAGAGTTTTGCGCGGCTCGAGCTGAGCCAGGTCAGCCCTCCTGCTGGGTTCGAAAACAGCCTCAGCTTCGCTGTGACGTATTACCAATCCGTGGATGGGATGGAATTCGAGGTGTTCCCCGGCCGCGCCGAAAAAGAGAAGGATTTCGATCTGATCCTCGCCCAGGTCGTTCGGCGCATCATCGAGCAGGAATACGAAGGCAAGAAGCGCTGGCTCGATGAGACCGACGTCAAACCGGCTTCCCCTCAGGAAATCAGGCACCTGGTCGCCACCGACTACCTGACCCCGGCGTGGTCCCGATCCGCCCAGAAGGCGCTGGCCCAGTATCTGCAACAGCATGGGTCCCAGCTCAAACTGAACAAGATCATCGCCTATCTCGACTACAAAGACGAGAAAGGAACCTATATCAGCGGGATCGATGTCGACCCGGTCCTCTTCCGTTTCGGAACCGGTCAGCAACGCGATCAGGTGACGGTCATCATGATCCAGCAGACCGATCGATGAAGCGGTGACCCCTGGAGGCACGTCGCAGAGACATCTGGGCGGACCTCCAGTCATCATACAAGCGGGCGTCGTCTACCGGTGGGCGACGCCCGTCTCCCTTCGGGGCAGGATCCCTCGGGATGTTTCAGGGAAGAGGGAAACCTCGCCCGGCCAAGAACTGGCGGGTGGCCGGGTGCAGCATCTCGGGGGGAACGCCCTTGGTGGCGGTGTCGAGGCGCAGGCCGGCGGCGGCCCGGCTCATCGTGGCCAGATAGGCGGCCTGGTCGAAGATCAGCGCCAGCATGCGTTCGCCCAGGTCGGGATCGAAGCCGGCCGTGGTGCAGAGCAGCGCGCGCAGGCCGACGGTCGCCACGTCGGCGGTCTGACCAGGGTAGGTCCCGGCCGGGATGATCTCTTCCTGCCAGAAAGGATAGGCGGCGATCACCTTCTGGCGCATCTCGGAGGAGAAGCTCAACAGGCGGATGGGCAGGCGGCGGCCGAGCAGGGCGAAGCCTTCTGACGGCAGACCGCCGGTGAAGAAGACGGCATCGACGTAGCCGCCTTCGAGGGCGGCGATCGCCTTGGTGACGCCCAGGTAGCTGGGGGTGAAATCGCCGGGTTTGAACCCGAGCTGCTCGAGGATGATCTGGGAATTGACGGCGGTGCCGCTGCCTTCCTCGCCGATGGCCAGCACCTTGCCGCGCAGATCGTCGAAGGTGCGCAGCCCGGCATCCTGGCGCACGGCCACGTGCAGCACCTCGGAGTAGAGCGAGGCCAGCACACGCAGGGTGGGCATCGGACGCCCTTCGTAGGCGCCCCGGCCGTGGAAGGCGTTGAAGGCCACATCGTTCTGGACCAAGGCCAGCGCGATCTCGCCGCGGCGCAGATGCTCGATGTTGTCGACCGAGCCCTTGGTCGGTTCGGGAATGGTCACGATCCCGTCGAGGTTGGAATTGAACAGGCGCGACATGGCGCTGCCCAGCGGATAGTACATGCCGCTGATGCTGGCGGTGCCGATCGAGAAGAATCGCTTGACCAGCCGGACGTCGTAGGTGCGGCTCGCCTCCTGGGCCGCCACCGACCCCATGCCAGCCAGCAGGAGCGCCAGCCCCAGCAGGCCGATCAGGGGTCGCGGCGGGAGAAAGCCGGTCAGGGCGGGGCGGGGAAGCTCACGCATGCAGGCTGTCCTCGAAGATGGTCGTGCAGTTGCGCCCCCGTTTCTTGCACTGGTAGAGGGCGATGTCGGCCTTCTTGATCAGCGTGGCCTTGTCGGACGCCATGCGCGGGAACTCGGCGATGCCGATGCTGATCGTCACGGTGACGTAGTCCTGGCCGGCGAGGATCTGGTTCTCGCTCACCTTCTCGCGGAGGCGCTCGGCGAAGATGAACGCCTGTTCGGCCGTGGTATGGGGCAGGATGACGGTGAACTCCTCGCCGCCGTAGCGGCAGGGCACGTCGGAGGCGCGCACGGCATGGCGCAGCAGGCGCGCGGTCTCGCGCAGCACCAGGTCGCCGGTCTGGTGGCCCCAGGTGTCGTTGAACAGCTTGAAGTGGTCGATGTCGAACAGCAGCAGCGACAACGGTTCGCCGTAGCGTTTCGCCCGCTTCATCTCTTCGTCGAGCTTGAGCTGGAAGAAACGGTGGATGTACAACTGGGTCAGGCCGTCGGTGATCGCCAGTTCATGCAGCTTGGCGTTGTCGATCGACATCGCGACCTGGTTGGCGATGGCCAGCAGCACCTCCTGGTCGTCGAGGCTGAACGGCTGATTGTCGGCCCGGTCGGCCAGATTGATGACCCCGACGGCCTTGCCCTGGACGATCAGCGGGACCACCAGCAAGCGACGCGGCGTCAGCTCGGCGAGATCGGCCGGATACGGTTTGAACCGGGGGTCGGCCCGGCAGTCGTCGCACGCCACGGGGCGGCCGGTGGACATGGCCAGGCCGGCCAGCCCTTCCCCCAGGTGCAGGATGATCCGCTCCCGCGGCTCCTCGCCGGTGGGGTTGAGACCGCCGAAGAAGCGCACGCTGCGCAGTTGGAGCCGGTCTTCGGCATCGGCCACCAGCAGGATCGAGCCCCGTTTGGCCAGGAAGGCGGTGACGATGTAGGTCATGGTGTCGTCGAGGGCCTTCTGGTAATGACCGGCCTGATTGATGATCTGGGAGATGCGGAACATGGCGCTCAGTTCGAAGACCTTGCGCCGGATGCGGGTCGTCATGTGGTTGAAGCAATTGGCCAGGAACCCGATCTCGTCGCGGCGGTCGCTGATGATGTTGACCCGCAGGTTGCCGCTCGAGATCTGGTTGGCCTTGTCGGCGATGGCGATGATCGGCGCCGTGATGCGCAGGCTGAAGGCGGTGCCGGCCAGGAAGGCGATCACCATCACCGAGAAGATGACCAGGTAGATGTTGCGCTTGATGGCGCTGACCACGGCGTAGACCTCGCCCGCATCCTGGATGACGATCAGGCGCAGCCCGTACGGCAGGATCGGCAGGACGACCGCCACCTGGGTCGGCGCCTCTTCGCCGGCCAGGCTGATGTCGTAGCCCCCGAACGGCTGATCGATCAGCTGCCGGATCAAGTCCGCGGGGAAATCCCGCTGGTCGAGGATGTTGGTGCCCTCGCGGGTGACCAGGAAGAAGCGCAGCGAGGTGCCGAAGGCCATGCCTTCGAGCGCCTTGCGCAGCTTGAGGAAGGAGACGGTGGCGATCAGGCAGGGCGCGTCGCGGTCGCCCGGCAGGCAGGTCTTGATGGTGAAATGGCCGGTGCCGAACACCAGGGGGCGTTCCAGCTCGAGGGCCCGGCGTTCGAACGGGCTCAGCTCGGTGATCTCGTCGGCGGTCTTGGCGGAATGGGCCAGCAGCTCGCCCGACCGGCGGCAGACGACCAGGCGCTCGATGAACTCGTACCCGCGGTGCATCTGGCGCAAGGCGTCGGCGGCTTCGGCCGAGGCCGGGTCGGCCAGGCGTTGATCGGCCCGCAGGAAGGAGATCAGATCGACGTAGAGGTTGACCTCCTGGTCGACCGCCGTCTTGACCTGCTGGACGGCCTGCAGATTGCTCTTGATCAGCAGGTCACGGGTGATGCGGGTCAGGATGTCGAAGGCATACAGCCCCAGCACCGCCAGAGGAATGATCGAGACGAGCAGGATCCCCATCCAGAATTTGACCTGGATCCGGTGTCGCAGGGGAATCTGCCGCGACAGCGAACCGCCCGGCCCGGGGACGCCGTTGGTGTTCTCCCCAGGGGGCGGCGGGGCCATCACGAAGGTGTCGCTCATCCGATCCTCCCGACCCTGTCATGGTAGCCCAGGGGGGCGTCGGTGGCAACTCCCGGGCGCTCGCCTCGACGTCTCAGGGACGGGTGGAGGAAGGCCCTGTCAGGGCGGCTTTCATCAGTTCGGCGTAGGCCGCCCCCTGCGCCGGATCGAGGGCGGTCAGTCCGCGCTGGGCCTCCTGCATGGCGGTCGGCAGCCGGCCTTTGAGCGCGGCATTGCCGAAGGCCCACCAGCCCTCGAGATTGTCGGGATCGAGCTGGAGCGCCTGCCGGAAGGCCTGGACGGCCAGGTCGTACCTGCCGCGGCCGGCCTGCATGTCGCCGAGCGCGATGAAAGGCAAGGGATCGTCGGGAAGGTATTTCACGGCCTTGGTCAGGGCGCCCGCCGCGAGATCCATGCGGCCCAGCGCCTCGTGATTGCGGGCCAGGAGACAGCAATAGCGACCGATCTCGGGCCCGGCGATCTCCTGGGCGAGGGCCATGCCGATGCCGATGTCGAGCACCTCGACCGCCTGCCGGGGGCGGTTGTTGAGGGAATAGAGTTCGCCGAGTTCCAGATAGGCCTCGAGCGTGGCGGCATCGGCGGCGATCGCCTGGCGGTAGGCGGCCATGGCCGCCAGCACCTTGCCTTGGTCGCGAAGGTCGCGGGCCTTCCTCAGGTGGTTCTGCGCCGTCTCGAAGGCCTTGATCTGTCGATCGCTCGGGGGAGCGGCGTTCGCCATGCCCCCTCCGGGCACGGGCAGAGGAATCGCCATTCCCAGCAGGGAAGACGACAGAAGGAGGATTCCTGCTTTCCACGCGGATCGGAACGCCATAGCTCGTGCACTCTCCGGTTGTCTGGATTCGCGCTTCATTCTGCCATCATTTGCAGGGGTTTTCCACTTCGAGGCAGCGCGTGGCCATGCTCCCCGTTCCAATCGGCGATCACCGGAGGGAAGTGAGGGGCGCCGCTTCGCCTCGTGCTCCCCGCGGCGGCCGAAGCTGGGAACCGGCGTCCGTCGGCTGGGCGATCGGCGTCGGCGTGGCGGCGGCTGTCCTTCGCTCGGGCGATCATCGCCGTTGGGACGGCGGGCCGGGCCGCTGGCAAGGGCGAGGACCCGCCGCCGACGCGCTCTCGGCGCCAGATCGCCGTGGCGATTCGGGCGCGGTCGTCGCCGGTCGTTGCCAACCTCCGGGCGGCTGCGCTACACTGGCCAGGCGCCTCGGCGCCGGTCCTTCCATCTCATGCTCGAGAAAGGGTCACCCAGCCATGCATCCGTATCGTACCCATACCTGCGGGGAACTCCGCGCCACCCATATCGGTCAGACCGTCCGCCTCAGCGGCTGGATCCAGCACAAACGCGACCTGGGCGGCGTGCTGTTCGTCACCCTGCGCGACAACTACGGACTGACGCAGATCCTGGTGCCGCCGGGCACGCCGGTCCACCAGGCGTTCGAGGACTTCCGCGTCGAGTCGGTGGTCACCGTCGATGGCGTCGTGCGCCATCGGGGCGAGGGCAATGTCAACCCCCGCATGCCGACCGGCGAGATCGAGGTCGAAGCCGCGGCCGTGACCCTGCAAGGACCGGCCGATGTGCTTCCCTTCCCCTTGCATGACGAAGGGACGACCCCCGAGGCGACCCGCCTGACCTACCGCTTCCTCGACCTGCGGACGCCCAAGCTGCATGAGAACATCCTGCTGCGCTCGCGCGTCATCGCCAGCATCCGGCGCCGGATGATCGCCGAAGGGTTCAATGAGTTCCAGACGCCGATCCTCACCAGCAGCTCGCCGGAAGGGGCCCGCGACTATCTGGTGCCCAGCCGCCTCTACCCCGGGAAATTCTACGCGCTGCCGCAAGCGCCGCAGCAGTTCAAGCAGTTGCTGATGGTGGCCGGTTTCGACCGCTATTTTCAGATCGCCCCCTGCTTCCGCGACGAGGATGCCCGGGCCGACCGATCGCCCGGCGAGTTCTACCAGCTCGATCTCGAGATGTCGTTCGTCACGCAAGACGACGTCTTCGCCACGGTCGAGCGGGTCATGCACGGCGTCTTCACCGAGTTCTCCTCGGCCAAGGTCACCGGCATCCCCTTCCCGCGGCTGCCCTACGATGAGGCGATGCGCCGCTACGGCACCGACAAGCCCGATCTGCGCTTCGATCTGCCGATCGAAGACGTCTCGGACATCTTCGGGGCCGGCGAGTTCCGGGCCTTCCGTGGCGTGGTCGAGGCGGGCGGAGCGGTGCGCGCGCTCAGCGTGCCTGGTGCCGCCGACAAGTCGCGGAAGTTCTTCGACGACCTCGAAGCCTTCGCCAAGGAGCAGGGCGCCAAGGGGCTGGCCACCCTGCTCTTCCCGGTCGGGGGCGAGCCCAAGGGCACCCTGGCCAAGCCGTTGCCCCCCGCCATGCGGGAGGCCCTGCAGACCCGCCTGCGCGCCCCGGCGGGCAGCGCCCTGCTCTTCGTCGCCGACGCCGACCCCCTGCCGGCCTCGGTGGTGCTCGGCAAGGTGCGGATCCGTCTCGCCGATCTGCTCGACCTGCGGGAGAAGAATGCCTTCTCGTTCGTCTGGATCACCGATTTCCCGATGTTCGAGAAAGACCCCGAGACCGGGCAGATCACCTTCAGCCACAACCCCTTCTCGATGCCCCAGGGCGGGCTGGAAGCCCTCGAGACGCTCGATCCGCTGAAGATCAAGGCGTTCCAGTACGATCTCGTCTGCAACGGGGTCGAACTCAGCTCGGGCGCCATCCGCAACCATCGACCCGAGATCATGTACAAGGCCTTCGCCATCGCCGGCTACAGCAAGGCCGACGTCGACACCAAATTCGGCGGCATGATCCGGGCCTTCCGCTATGGCGCCCCGCCGCACGGGGGCATCGCGCCCGGCATCGACCGCATCGTCATGCTGCTGGCCAACGAGCGCAACATTCGCGAGGTCATCGCCTTCCCGATGAATCAGAACGCCCAGGACCTGCTGATGGGCGCTCCCAGCGAGGTCAGCCAGAAGCAGCTCGATGAGCTGCACCTGCGGATCGTCCTGCCCGAGAAAGGCTGAGACCGCCCCTGTTCTGATCGACGACGGGGGAAAGCGGTGAGAGGAGGGACGCAGGCCGTGGCCGGACCCGCGGCAGGACGGGGCCGGACCAGCGGCCCCGCGCGGCCGCGGCGGGCGGCGCCGGGACGGGGCGCCGGCGCGGTCTGCCGCGCGGCGGCCGAGGTCGCCGCCGTCTGGCCGGCCGGCGGTGACCTCGGCCCCGCCGGATGGGGCGTTCCCCCGCTCACCTTCGGCAGGCGGCGCGCGGCATGATCGCCTTCGATTATTGGGGCCGGCGGCTCAAGTGGGCGCTGACCTGCCTGACCTTCTTCGCGCTGCCGTTCCTGCTCGTGCTGTATGGTCTGAATGCCCGCTGGACGATCCAGGAGACGCAATCGATCGCCAAGGCCTATGATGGCCTCGACCGGTTGCTGTTGCGGATGCGCCGCCGGGAAGACACCCTCGATTACCTGTTCGACCTGCTGTCGGCCCTGACGCGGCTCGCTGGGTCAGGCCCCGACCGGTTCGCTCGGTTGCGACGCGGCATGCGCACCCTGCGGGCCCGCTTTCCCGGGGTGCTGCGCTTCACGGTCTGCGATGGCCACGGGCAGGTCATCCCGGCGTTGAGCGATGGGCATCCGCCGCGGGCCGTCGTGAAGAAGTTCTTCGACCTGGTCACCGAGGACGTGCCGCGGCCGGTCCTGCGGGAGCGGTTCCAGAAGACGCTGAGCATCTACAAGGCGTTCGTCGGGAACGACGTCAACCCGCAGATCATCGAGCAGCGCCGCCATTCGTTCGTCAAGGTCTCGTCGCTCGAGACCGATCGCTACTTCGGCTACATCTGCGAGCCCGGGCAGTTCGGCCTGCTCGTCCATGCGTCCGAACCGCCCGGCATGCTGCTGGCCGGCCTGGCCGATCAAGCCGCCCAGCTGATGCGCTACCGCTCTCGCCTCGGGGTGGAGGTCGGCGTCCATGACCTGGCGGCGGTGGCCACCCCCACCGGGCCCCTGGCCATCGCGCTCGGTCATTTCCAGAGCACGAACCGGCCCCATGTCCAGGTCGGAGGCCGGTTGTTCTCGATCATGCCCCTGCTGACCACCGGCCGGTTCTGGGCGTCCCGCCCGCGCGCGGTGGCGCTGGATTTCTCTCGGCATCGGCGGTGGTTGATCGGGATCGGGCTGGCGATCTTCGCGATCCTGGCGGTGTTCAGCCATTCGGTCATGGTGGGAGGACGGCCGTTCCCGATCTCCATCCGGTGGCGGCTGGTCGTGCTGTTCGCCTTCGCCAGCGGACTGCCCCTGGCGGTGGTCATCCTGGCCGGCTGGGACTACCTCAACCAGAAATATGCCACCCGGGTGCGTCAGACCCATGACGAAATGGAGCGGACCTTGCAGGCGTTCGATGCTCAGTTCCCGTTGATGCGCGGCCGCATGGAAATCACCTTCACCCGGATCTTCCGCACCTGCCGCTTCGATACCGAACGGGCCCGGGCTCGCGCGATCCGGGTCATGAAGTGGTTCTGCGCCCGGTTCTTCGCTTCCGACCTCGTCTTGTTCGATGAACGAGGGAACGTGGCCTGGGATGCCGAGCCCGAGGTCGGGGCCAAGGGCCATCGCGGTCGGAGGATGATGGGCAGCGTCGCCGGTGAGATCCTGGCCAACCTCAACCGCGATGTCTTCAAAGGCAAGACCGATGCGGCGATCATGTTCCTGGAATCCTTCACCGGCGGCGAGAATCCGGTGTCCCAGATCACCCGCAATCTCGGCCGGATCTTCGAGTTCTCCCTCTCGGGTGCCTCCACCTGGACCTACGTGAATCCGCTGATCTCCCGAAAGCGCCGATTCACCCACATGGTCATGGCCAACTGGCGGAAGCAGGAACTGGAGAAGCTCTACCTCAAACGGGAACTGGTCAATTCCCGGAAGGGGCTGCCTGGCGGCTATCTGATCTCGTTCAACGACAAGTTCCGCGAATGGATGCCTGCCGACTTCAAATACCGGGACCAGGTGCAGACCTTCCTGCGTGACGTCCTGCTGCGGCAAGCCACGACGATCGGCCGCGTGCGGCTGCCGAGCGGGCGGTTCCTGCTGACCGGCATCAAGCCGAAGGAACTGACCGGGCAGGTCCTGATCGCCATGGTTCCCGAACGACCGATCGAAGACGAGATCAAGAGCATGGAACGGCAGTTGTGGGTGTTCTCCTGTTTGAGCGCCGGCATCAGTCTGTTCCTGGGGTTCCTGCTGTCGCAGCGGTTCCTCACTCCCATCAGCGAGCTGTCGGCCGGCGTGGTGGCCATCCAGAAGCGTCAGTTCCAGCACCGGGTGCCGCCGGGCGAGCCCGACGAGCTGGGCGAGCTGGCCGCCACCTTCAATCGGGTCATGGAGGGCCTGTCTGATCTCGAAGTCGGTCGCATCGTCCAGGAGAGCCTGTTCCCGACCCAGGAGGTGCGGGGCGGACCGTTCCGGGTCTATGGCATGACCTCGTCGGCGACCGAGCTGGGAGGGGATTACTACGACCTGCAGACCCTGCCCGATGGACGCCTGCTGGTGCTCATCGGCGATGTGTCGGGCCATGGCGTGCCGGCGGCGCTGGTCATGGCCATGGCCAAGGCGCTCGTCGAACGGGAGTGTGAGATCGATGCGACGCCCGATGTCTTGCTGAGCAACGTCCATCGCGTGTTCTACCGCACGTTGAAGCGGCGGCGCATGATGACCTGCTTTCTGGGCCTGCTGGACCCGCGCACCGGCGTCCTTTCCTATGCCAATGCCGGGCACAACTTCCCCTACCTGTTTCGGGCGGGCGCGGCCCCTCGGTTCTTCGAGAGCAAAGCGCTGCCCCTGGGCAGCATGAAGAAGAACCAGTTCGAGCTGCAGCAAGAGCCGATGCAGACTGGCGATCGCGTCCTGCTCTACACCGACGGGCTGGTCGAAGCCAAGGTGCGCGGCGGGGAGGCGATCGGCTACAGCGGCATGCTGGCCGGCGTCACCCCTCTCCTCGACGATGACCCCAAGGCGTCGTGCGAGCGCATTCTGGCCTGGCACCGGCAGGTGACCGGGGGCGGGCCGCAGGAGGACGATATCACCATCGTGCTGATCACCTGCGGCGCCATGCCGGAGGGCGCGGCGTCGGCCTGAGCCGCGCGGGCAGACCGATGGGGGGAGGGCCGCGGGCGAGGGGGACCGGCTTGAGGCGGAAGTGACCGGCATGATCATGCCCATGGGGAGCCAGGAGTTCAGGTGAAAGAGGCCGCTTGCGCGCTGGCGGCCTTGCCGATCGCCGCCGAACTCCCCGCTTTGCAGCAGGCGCTGCGCGAGGGCAACGCCGCCGTCCTGGTGGCGTCGCCGGGAGCGGGGAAGACCACCCTCGTGCCGCTCGCCCTGCTCGACGAGCCCTGGCTCGGCGACCGGCGCATCCTGATGCTGCAGCCGCGGCGGCTCGCCGCGCTCAACGCCGCTCGTCGGATGGCCGCCCTGCACGGCACGCCCCTGGGTGAGACCGTCGGCTTTCGGGTTCGCTTCCAGTCCTGTGTGGGACCGCGCACCCGCATCGAAGTGGTCACCGAAGGCCTGCTGACGCGCCGTCTGCAGACCGATCCCTTCCTCGAAGAGGTCGGGGTGCTGATCTTCGATGAGTTCCATGAACGCAGTCTGCATTCCGATCTGGGCCTGGCCATGGCGCGGGAGATCCAGCAGACGGTGCGGCCCGACCTGCGGATCCTGGTCATGTCGGCCACCCTCGAGGCCGAGCCCGTTCGGCGCTATCTGGGCGGCTGTCCGCTGATCGAAGGGCATGGCTTCCTGCACCCGGTCGAGGTGACATGGCTCGACCGTCCGGTGGTCGAGTCGCAGATCGCCCGGGCCGCGGCCGCGGCGGTGCGCCGGGTCGTGGCGGCCGAGCCGGGCGGGGGCGATCTGCTGGTCTTCCTGCCCGGGGCGGGCGAGATCGCCCGCACGCAGGATCTGCTCGACGAAGACGGGCTGTCGCGAGAGCTGCTGGTCGTTCCGCTGCATGGCAGTCTGCCCCTCGAGCGGCAAGACCAGGCGATCCGCCCCCAGCCGGGGCGCCGCAAGGTGGTGCTGGCCACCAACATCGCCGAAACCTCGCTGACCATCGAGGGCATCACCACCGTCATCGATACCGGCTGGTGCCGCACGGTGCGGCTCGACCCCGCCATCGGGCTCGAACGGCTCGAGCTGGAGCCGATCAGCCGGGCCAGCGCCGATCAGCGCGCCGGGCGGGCGGGCCGGTTGGGGCCCGGGCGGGTCTATCGGCTCTGGACCGAAGCCGACCATCGGTGGCGGCCGGCCTCGACCACCCCCGAGATCGCGCGGGTCGATCTGGCCGAGGCGGTGCTGCACCTGGCCGGGTGGGGAAAAACCGACCCGGCCGCGGTCGACTGGTTCCAGCCGCCACCCGCCCCGGCGCTGGAAGCGGCGCGGACGCTGCTGCGCGGCCTGGGAGCGATCGACGCGATGGGGGCCATCACTCCGCTCGGGCGGCAGATGCTCGAGCTGCCCGTAGCGCCGCGCCTGGCCCGCCTGCTGGTCGCCGCGGCGGGCGAAGGGCTGGGCGAGGTGGCGGCCGACCTGGCGGCGCTGCTCAGCGAGCGCGATCTGGCCCTGCGGGACGAGACCCGGGGGCCGTCGCCCTCGCTGGGCCGCAGCGATTTTTTGTGGCGGCTCGATCTGTTGCAGGAGGCCCGTGCCGCCGACTTCAAAGGCCGCTCGTCGACGGTCGACCTGCGGGTGGCGGCTCGCGTCGATGAAGTGGCCCGGCAGCTGGCCCGCCTGACCCGGCGGTTGGTACCCCCCCCCGCCGGAGGGAACCCGGACAAGCTGGACAAGCCCAGGGGCCAGAGTGTCGCCGCCGGGGGAGGGCCGGACGAGTCCAGGGGCGCTAGCCGCTTGGCCGGGCGCGATGGGCGGCCTGACTCTTCCTCAGAGAGGCCGACGGGCGGGGCTGGTCGGGCCGCCGTCTCTGCCCCGGATCGCGAAGAGCGACTGCTGCCGTTGCTGCTCCATGGGTTTCCCGACCGGGTGGCTCGCCGCCGGCCCCGGGCCGGGGGCGGCGAGGTCATCCAGTACACCATGGTCGGCGGCCGCGGCCTGCGTCTCGGCGCGGGCAGCGCGGTGCGCGACTCGGAACTGATCATCGTGGTGGCCGCCGATGGCGCCGCGCATGGCTACGGCAACGAGGGCCTGATCCGGTGGGCCAGCCACATCGAGCGCGCCTGGCTCGAGCAGGTGTTTCCCCACCTGATGCGGCGTGAACGGGAGGTCTTCTTCGAGGCCGAGCGCCAAGCCGTCGTGGCCCGCCGTCGGGTCTACTTCAGCGACCTGCTGCTCGAGGAGCAGGTCGTCCCGCTGCGGCCCGAAGACGGCCCGGCGGTCGAAGCGGCGCTGATGGCCGAGATCCGGCGCGATCCCGCGGCGATCCTGGCCGGCTCGGATGCCTTCGATCAGATCCGTTGGCGGGTGGCTCTGCTGCGCACCCTGCCCGGCTTTGCCGAAGTGCCTGAGATCGGACTGCCCTGGCTGCTCGACCGCCTGGACGCCCTCGTCGCCGGGTGTCGCAGCCTGGAAGAGGTGCGGCAGGTCGATCTCGCCCGCTTCGTCGAGGCCCATCTGCCCCCGGCCGTGCGCCGGGCGCTCGAGACCCATGTCCCAGAGAGGATCACGGTTCCTTCGGGGAGCCGGATTCGCCTGCTCTACCAGGAAGCGGGCCCCCCCATCCTGCGTGTCAAGCTGCAGGAGCTGTTCGGTCTGCTCGAAACGCCGCGACTGGGAGGACGCATCCCGGTGCTCATCCATCTGCTGTCCCCGGCGGGGCGGCCGCTCCAGATCACCCAGGATCTGCGCAGCTTCTGGGCCACCGGGTACCCGGCCCTGCGGCGCGAGATGCGCGCCCAGTACCCGCGCCATCCCTGGCCCGAAGATCCGTTGACCGCCCCGCCGCAGCGTGGTCCGGTTCCCCGCCGCCGGTGACCGCGGCAGAGCGAGCGGTCGCCCCCGCCTCGGGAGGGGGGCGCCCAGCCTCGAGCCGCCGCATGGCGGTGCGGAAAGGTTGCCGACTGGCGGGAAAAAAATACCCGCCTCTCGAGGTGGGTAGAGCGGATGATCGCCAGGCGGCCAGCCGCCGAGGAACGGCCGTCGGTAGGGTGATCAGCCCAGCAGTTTGAGGACCGAGCCGCGCATCTGGTCGTCGATCTTGAAGGTGCGCAGGGCGGCTTCGGACTGGAGGCGCTGGGTCGTCAGCGCGATGAGCTGCCGAGCGATGTCGGCGTCGGCGATCTGGGCGGTGGCCGCCACCGTGTTGGCATACTGGTTCTGCAGGCCCTGGATCTCGGAGGTGAGACCGTTGATGACGGCCCCGATGGTCGAGCGCGTGCCGGTCACCGTCTGCAGGGCCTGATCGGCCGTGGCCACCGCCGCCTGGGCCCCGCCCGGGGTGGTGACGTCGATGGTGGCGGTGCGCAGGTCGGAAGCGGCCATGCCGGGGATCGACAGCACGTTGCCGTTCTGCAGCTGCATCGAGAATGTGCCGTTGAGCAGCGGTCGGGTATTATACTGGGTGTCGGTGGCCACCCGGGTGATCGCTTCGTTCAATTGCCCGATCTCGGCCTGGATGGCCTGACGGTCGGTGGGGGTCAGGGTGCCGTTGGCCGCCTGGACCGCCAGTTCGCGCAGGCGCTGGATCATCTCGCCGGTGGTGCCGAGGGCGCCTTCGGCGGTTTGCAGCAGCGAGATCTCATCCTGGCGGATGGTGATCTGCTGATTGAGCCCCCGCATCTGGGCTTCGAGGGTCATGGTCATCGCCAACCCCGCCGGGTCGTCGGCGCCGCTCAGGATCTGCTTGCCGGTGGCGATGCGCTCGAGGGTGCGGGCCTGGGCATCCTGGATGTTGCTGAGGGTGGTCGCAATGGTGGTTGCGGTTCGGTCGACCATCATGGTGTGTACCTCGCTCCCCTTAAATATATCCGGGGAATCCGGTGATGTCCAATTTTAGCGCGATGGGCAGGAGGCCAGAAGGGTTGCTCAGCCCTGCGAGGCGAGGTCTTCGAGGGCGGACGCTTCGTCGGGGAAGGCCTGGCCGACCTTCAGCAGCCCTACCATCCGGAAGACCCCCATCGTCAGCTCATTCAACCCCACGAAGGCCAGCCCGCCCTTCTTCTCATCGACCACGATCTCGGACAATTCGATGAGCTGCGCGATGCCCTGGGAATTGATGACGGGCGACCCCTGGAAATTCAGGACGAAGTGACGAATGCCCTTGGGAAGCCACTGCCCGACCGTCTCGGCGAGCACCCGTCCGCCCGCTTCATCGAGATAGCCGTTGGTGCGGATGAGGCAGATCGTTCCCCGGGCTTCGGCCTGGCAGGTGAACGTCGGCATGGAGGCATGCTACCGCTGGCCCAAGGGGTTGTCAAACTCGGCGGTTCCACGTTAGGGAGCGGCCGGGAACCGGCCGCTGGCCCCAGATGGAGGAACAGACTCAGTAGACCGCCAGAACTTCGCAGCGGATCACGTCGCCTTCCCGGCCGAGCGGGCGGATCTGGCCGCGGAATCGACTGCCGGCCGGCGGCATGCTCAGCCCCGAATCGCGGAATTCGATGAGGAAGGTTTCCGGGGGGTCGCCCGGAACGACGACCCGAAGGGTCTGGGTCTGCTCATTGGCTTCGGTGATCTGTCCTTCGATGTTGCGGGCGGTCCGGTCGAACGGCGGGCTGGCGGGACGCGCCGCCGGGACTTCTCCACCCGTGGTGGTCGGGGGAGGAGCAGGGGCCAGGAACAGGAACCAGATCAACGCGGTCAGCACGGCTCCGATGCTGAAGGCGACCACGGCGAACTGGACCAGGCCGGGGTCGATCCGGGGCGTTTCAGCCGCCATCTGCTGTTGTCGGATCTTCTGGATGTTCTTGAGGGCATACGAAGGCTGGGCTTGCTGCTGGCGTTGCGTGGCGGCCGCGGTGCGGCGCTCGGCTTCGGCCACCAGCTCCTCAGGGCGCGACCAGCGGGTCCGGCGGTCCCGGATGAGGGTGGCAGCGGCCTCGTGGACGAAGGCCTGCAGTACCTCCCGGGTGGCGTCGGGAGCCGATCGGACGGCGGCATGCAGCGCGAAGAACAGCTCTTCCTCGAGATGGGCCCGCAGGATGGAGCAGATCTGGCGGGCATTCTCGGCGATCTGTTCCTTCTCGAGGGCGCGCAGCAACAGATCGCGCACCGACGGAAAATCGAGCTGCGCGGCGCTGAAGATGGCGAGGCTGCGCTGCTTGGGCTGCAGCGAGAACAGCATCTTCTCGACCAGAGAGAGGGCCTGCTTCTTGTCGAAGAGAGCGAACACCCGCACCGCCGCGGCCCGCACCTCGTCGGTGGCGTGCTGGATCAGGCGTGGCAGGTGGGGGCTCAGCAGGTCGGGATCGAGATCGCGCAGGACTTCGATGGCGGTGACGATGATCCGGGGGTCGGCGTCGTTCAGGCCGCCCAGAGCGATGGCGGCGTCTCCCTTGTCGCCGCACCGGCCGAGCGCTTGCAGCAGCAAAGCCTTCTCTTCGCCCGTTCCGGTGCGCAGGAGCGCCGGCAGACAGCTGCGGACCCGTCGCAGACCGCCCCGGTTGAGATTGGCGAGAATGCGGAGCCGCTGGGCGGGGGGGGCCAGACTGAGGTCGATCTCCGACGGCGCTTCTTGGAGCATCGTTTCGGTCGGAGCGCCGGCCGCATGGGTCTCGGGAAGCGAGGCGGCGACCGGCGATCCCGGCCGGACGGGCGGGGTGAAGGCGGGGCCGAGTCGAGTGAGCAGCGCTTCCCGCAGGGCAGGGTCGGATTCGGTCTGCAGCCAGGCTTCGAGGATCGGCCTGGTCTCTTTGAAGCCGCGCTGGAACAGTTCGGCCAGGCGCATCGCGGCTTCGCGCCGCTCCTGGGGGTCAGCGGAGCGCAGGGAGAGCTGGCAGCTGTCGATGAGCTGCACGGTGCGCCGCTGGAAGAACTGGCCTTCCAGCTCGGCGAGCAGCTCGGCAGGGCGCTTGGCGACGAGACCGGCCTGGTACAGCGAATCGACCACGCCGGTCAGGATCTCGCCGATCACCCGTTTCTTCTCGCCCAGGCTGGCTTCCCGGGCTTCGAGCAGGCGTAGAGGCTCGTCGGGGGTGGGATTCGCTCGAAACAGCAGCCCGGCCCGTTCGAGCATGGCCAGGTCGTTTTCGATGCCGAGGAACTTCAGCAGCAGCGGCTCGATCTCGGCGAACGGGAAGAAGAAGGCATGGAACAGGGCCGCCTGCCGATCTTCGGGATCTTCCGAGAAGAGCATCGCTTCGAAATGCAGCATCGCTTCCTGCGGGTCCCAGCGGTAGAGCAGGCGGACGGCCCGAGACCGGATCCCGTGCACCGGATTGACCAGGAGCGGAACGATCAGATCCTTGAGACGTTCGGGGTTGAGCTTCTCGAGAGCCTCGACCGCTTCGGCCAGCACCCGGGGGTCGGGGTGCCGGCAGAGGGTTTCGATCCGGGGAACATCGGCCGGCGAGCCATATTGCTTCAGGAAGCGCAGGATGAACGGCAGGAGCGGCGCCTCGAAGTTCGTCCAGTCGATGTCGCGCAGCGCCATGACCACCAGGGGGGCTTCGGCGCGCGGCAGCGATTCCAGCAGGAGGGCCAGGCTCAGGTCATCCCGGTGCGCATTCTGCAGCAATCCTTCGATCTGCTGCGCGGTGGCGGCCGGAGCGGGTCGCTGGCCGCCGCGCTCCCGCTCGATGCGGGCCAGGATCTTCTGCATGTGGAACCGGGTGCCGGGATCCCGTTCCTGCGCGGCCAGCTCCCGGAGGGTCGCGATCTGCTGCTCGTTCCACTCCAGATCCTCGATCCGCGACAGCACCGAAAACCGGATGGCGGGATCGGGGGAATGGAGATCGGCGAACAGGGTCCGGAGCGGATCCATGGCCTCAGGCTCAGGGTTTCTTCAGGCGGGCATACTCCTCCTGCAGCAGCGTATAGGCCGGTTTCAGCTCGAGCGCCAGCCGGAACATCTCGCGGGCTGTGGTCTGATCGCCCTTCTCCAGCATCAGCAAGCCGAGATTGCGCAACAGATACCGCTGGACCGGGGCTTTGCGGTCCCGGTAGAAGGTGGCCCGCAGGGTTTCCTCGGCGGCTTTGCGGTCGCCCATGGACCACTGCAGCAGCCCGCGCAGGTTGCCCGCCGGAATCTGCAGCGCCTGCCCCACGGCGGGCGGGGCCTGGGCGAGCTCGTTCTGGAGCCGGGCGAGGAACGACTGGGCGGTCGCCGTCTCGCCTTTCAGATAGGCTTCGGTGGCCAGCACATACAGGCCCAGCAGCAGATCCTGGCGTTTGCGGGCGAGATCGATGCCCTGGGCTTCGAGGGTGCCGGCGAGGGTGGGATCGGTCTGCAGCAGCCCGGTCAGGCGGTCGTGCATGTCGACGTCGGTCTGGGCCTGGAAGGGGGTCACCACGGCCTCGCGGAACAGCACCGGCCCGCGCAGCGCCGGCTCTTTCTTCAGCCGGTCGTCATAGGTGGTCCACATATCGCCGGTCAGCGGATAGAAACTTTCTTCGGGGAGAAGGGAAAAGGCGATCTCGGTGATCCCCTCGCCGTGGGCCGGCCAGGCCGCCACCCGCTCGGCCATCGCCGGGCCGTCTTCCCCCATCGTGGCGCGCAAGGCCTCCTGGATGGCCCCTTTGGGCACCGGGGTGCGCAGGAAGACGACGATCGAGCCGTGCGCGACAGGTCCGGTGGGGGTCAGGGTGAACGACAGGGTCCGGGTTTCCCCGGCGGCCAGACGGTCCAGCCGTTGGCTGGGCGTGGCGGTGCCGGCCCAGCCGGCGGGCGGGACCAGGACGATCTCCAGATCCTGCAGGTCGACGAGAGGAGCCCCGACCGTGACCTTGGCGACGACCGGGACCTTGATCTGGGGCGGGGCCTCCAGGGTGGCGGTCAGCGTATACCAGGGCGGGATCTGGGTCGTGGCGGCGAGGGCGGCGTGGCTGGCGGCGGCCAGCAGGAGGACGGCCATCCAGGGCAGGCGCGGGCGGGTTCGGCTCATGTGCGGTTCTCCTCCTCTCGCAGGGCCTAATTGAGCTTGGGTTTGGTGGGGCCGGCGGTCACCGGGCTTTCTTCGGCAGGTTCATCTTCTTCTCCGTCGGGGGAATCGGCCGGCTCGTCAGGCGAATCGCCATCCGGGGCCGCGATGGGCCCGGGCTTGGTGCCGAAGGCCTCGATCGGGGCCGCTTGTCCATACAAGATCTTCAAAAAGCGGGGGTAATTCTCGTCGACCATGTAGGCCACGACCATCAGGGCCTGCATGAACTGGGCCTTGGTCACATGGCCGTCTTCGACGATGTGGTTGCTGGCGGCCGACAGGCTGTGACCGTCGGGGGACAGTTCGAACCGGATGTCGAAGAACTCGTTCATCAGGCCCATCAGCTCGAGCAGCAGATCGGACCGGCGCATCTCCACGCCGCGGATGAAGGCGGGGACCCGCACGACCAGATGGCGGTTGTGGGAGTAGATCAGCATGCGCATGGTCAGATGCTTCCCTTGCAGGTACATCTCGATGCAGTCGTCGGCGATGAAGTGGAACCGGTAGTCCTCCTCGCGGAGGTACTGGTCGACCAGCTTCATCAGTTCGCGATCGTGGGAAGAGATTTCCTTGGGGGGGGATGTCCGTGGTGTCATCGGTTGACCTCCGCGAGAATCGAGGTAAGGGTGTCCGGGGTGAGCTGGAGGGCTTCCCGGGCCAGGTCGAGGAAGGTGCGCTCCTGGGCTTCGACCCGCTGGTCGCGGGTGATGGCCAGGATCAGCTTGCGCATGAAGCGGACCGGATCGAAATCGGTGCCGCGATCGGCCAGCGTCTGGCCGGCCAGGGCGGCGGCCCGGGCGAACAGCTTCTGATGCTGGGCCTCGTCGAGGCGCAGGGCGCCCCGCAGGCGGGCCAGCAGGGCCTGCTCGGTCGGCGTGATCTGCCCGTCGAGGAGGACCTCTTCGAGGGCCAGCAGGTAGAACTCGTCGCGACTCAGCGCGGTGGGGGCGCCGCTGCCCGGCTCGGTCGGGGACGCGGCCTGGCCGAGCCCGGGATAGCGTGCGGCCAGCTCCTGCCGGCCGGCGTCGAACGCGGTTTGCAGGAACCCGGGCAGCAGGGCCGGGAACAGGGCGAGGCGACGGGTGACCCAGTGCTGGAAGAACCCGGCCAGATGGGTATCGGCGCTCTGCTCGAGCAGATGGGCGTAGCCGCGCAAGGCGGCCAGCCCCGCCCCGTTCAGCCGCAGGCTTTCCAGCCGCTTCATCAGGCGCAGCAGGGTGGGATTGGCCACCAGCCCGGCCTCGGCGCGGGTGCGCGCGGCGAACTCGATCGGCGACAGGCCGGCGGCTTCGGCCAGCTTCTGCAGATGTTCCTGGACGATGGGCAGGTCGCCGAACCCGACCGCCAGCCGATGGGTGAGCGGACCGATCATGCGGGGCGGCGTGCCGGGCTGCCCCATCAGCAGCCGGCTCAGGTGCAAAAGGGCGTTCAGGCAGAACATGTCGCGTTCGAGCGCCTGTTCGAACATGGTGCGCGCCAGGTGGGTCCGGTCGGTCTGCTGGTACAGGATGCCGAGCTGGGCGAACGCGTCAGGGAACTGGGGAAACCGCTCGCATTCTTCCTGATAGAGGCGCTCGGCCAGATCGAATCGGTGCTCGAGGCGGTGGCAGGCCGCCATCAGGCACCGCACCCGGGGCAGGCCGTCGGCGGCGGCCAGGGCCCGCGCGTAGAGCGGCAGGGCCTCGGCCGGCTGCCCGGCCGCCTGGAGCTGGATGCCGGCATAGATCCCTCCGGTGAGATCGATCGGCTCGAGCTTGCAGATCGATCCTTCGAGTTGGAGAGGGCCCTCCAGCTCGGCGGCGGTCAGGACGTACCGGTGCGCTCCGGCCAGGGTGTCCAGATCGCCAGCCGGCAGCCGGCATCTGGCCAGGACCGCCCCGGTGCGGTAGGAGAACACCACGAGCGCCGGGGTGTCGTTCGCGGCGGGAACGCCCAGCAGGGCGATGGTATCGCACATCCAATCCTGCCAGGATAGCAGACCGCCCTCGGGTCGCAAGGCGATCACAACACAACCGGCACGTTGCTCGAGGGTGGCAGGGATCATAGGCGGAAACGGCGGGGGCGGGAAGCAGCCGGCGGGCTCAAGGCGGGAAGGCCATGCCGGCCAGGTTGAAGCGTGAGAGCGAGGTGATCTGCCAGGTCTCGACCCGCTCGAACTGCAGCTCGACCTCTTCGGTGAGTTCACGGGTGGTGCCGCCAGCATCCTGATAGCGGCAGACCAGGGTGCCGCGCGCGGTGGCGGCGGTTTCGCCCCCCGGGCTCACACCCAGGTTGCGCAGGTCGAAGGCCAGAAGGGTGGCGGAGTCGAAGAACGCCGCCAGCCGATCGAGGAAGGCCGTATGGTCTTCCCAGCCCGAGACCCCGGCGCGGAAATAGCGCAGCGAAGGAGACAGGCTGCCTCGGGCCTGCGTGAGGTTCTCGTTCTGAACGGCGGCCTGGAAAACGTCGAGGGCGGCCCGAACCTCGGTCTCGACCGGGTCGATGCCCGTGCCGCCGCCCTCTCCGCCCCCTCCCCCTCCGCCGCATCCGGTGGTCAACAACAAGAGAACGGCGAGGAAGCCCGCCCCGACCGATCGTCGCAGGCCTCGGCCGCGGGATGGAGGAGCCGGCGCGGCCGCCCCTTTTTCCCTGGCCAGCGGCAAGGTCGACCAGGGGCTGGAAACTGGATGGCGGAGCGGCATGTCGGTGGGGTCCCTTCCGGTTGGGTGGTCAGACCAGGGGCGACCCGACCCGCGGCGGCGGAAGAAGAAGCGGACCGCCGGCCACGGGCCGGTCGCCTGGCCGTGGCGGCTCAGACGGCTTTGCCGGTGCAGCCCAGCACCTTCAGCTTGCGGATGACCACCTGCTTGATGGCGTCGCGAGCGGGGCCCAGGTATTTGCGGGGGTCGAACTCGCCCGGGTTCTCGGCGAACACCTTGCGGATGGCGCCGGTCAAGGCCAGGCGCAGATCGGTATCGATGTTGACCTTGCAGACTCCGCCTTTGCTGGCCTGGGTGATCATCTCCTCGGGCACGCCTTTCGACCCTTCGATCTTGCCGCCGTACTTGTTGCAGATGGCGACCAGGTCTTCGGGCACCGAGCTGGCGCCATGCAGAACCAGCGGGAACCCCGGCAGCAGCTTTTCGATCTCGGCCAGGCGCTGGAAGTCGAGTTTGGGATCGCCTTTGAACTTGTAGGCGCCGTGGCTGGTGCCGATCGCCACCGCCAGCGAATCGCAGCCGGTGCGTTCGACGAACTCCTTGGCTTGCTTCGGGTCGGTGTAGGACGAATCCTTGGCATCGACTTTAATGTTGTCCTCGACGCCGGCCAGCCGACCCAGCTCGGCTTCGACCACGACGCCGCGGGGGTGGGCGTAGTCGACGACCTGTTTGGTCAGCCGGACGTTTTCCTCGAAGGGATGCTTGGAGCCGTCGATCATCACCGAGGTGAACCCGCCGTCGATGCATTTCTTGCAGATCTCGAAGTCTTCCCCGTGATCGAGGTGCAGCACCACCGGCAGATCGACGCCCGACGCCTTGGCCATCTCGAGCGAGGCCTGGATCAGGTGGATCAGATACTCGTGGCGGGCGTATTTGCGGGCGCCGGCCGAGACCTGGATGATGAGGGGGGCCTTCTCGGCGATGGCCGCTTCGAAGATGCCCTGGATGATCTCCATGTTGTTGACGTTGAAAGCGCCCAACGCGAAATGCTCGTTGTACGCGCGCTTGAACAGTTCTTTGCTGGTGACCAGCGGCATGGGTGACCTCCCAAGTTGGAATGGTGGCGGCCGCGGCCAGGAGGCCCTCTCGGGGCGGGAAATCGTTGAGGCGAAGCGAGATCGGCGCTGCTCCTGCCCGCCGCCGGCGCCAGTCTAGCAAACCCCTCCCCCTTTGTCAAAGAACCTCCCTTCCGAGGCCAGACTTGTGCTACCATGGAAGCATGGCCAAGGGTACCCATTCGTTGCTCCGAAGCATGCTCGCGGGCCTTCTCGCCTTCTTCTTCGTCCTCGCGGCGGGAGGAAGCAGCCTGGTGCAGGCCCTGTCGCCGCAGGGGGCGGCCTTCCTCGAAAAATCCAGGACCGCCCTCAAGAACAAGAACGCGCTGTCGGCCATGAACTACTTCCGGCAGGCGAAAACGACCGACCCCGAAGACCCGGAACTGCTCGACTACGAAAAGACCTTGATGGAAACCATCAACCAGGAGGCCGCCGACCACCTGAAGGCGGCCGAATTCTACTCCCGCACCGATCCTCCTCGCGCCATGCAGGAGTATCGCTATGTGCTCAAGCTCATCCCCGATCATCCCGAAGCCAAAGCCGGTCTGCAAGCCATGGAGAACGTGGCCAAGACCGTCCAGAAATACCGGGAGCAAGGGATCGTCATCGCGCCGGATACCGGTCGTTCCTTCGATCTCGCGGCGCTCTCGGCGCGCGACCTGTTCAATCGGGCCAAAGCTGCCTACGACAGCGACAATCTTGAGCAAGCTATGGATTTCATCACCCGGGCCCTCGAGCGTGACCCGCAATTCAAGCAGGCAATGGAGCTGCGCGAGCAGATCGCGACCGATCGCTACTTGAGGGATATGTTGCTCAATGCTGAAACTTGTCTATCGGCCGGGGAGTATGAACGTGCCATCGATTGGCACACCGCTCTTCTGCGCCGGAATCCCGAACACTGGAGTTGGGTCTACCGCCGGGGGCTTGCCTATTTGGGGGCTCGACGTTTCGATTTGGCCATCGCCGATTTCCTGACCCTCCTCAAAAAATGGCCGCAGGTCGAACGCTGGCAGCTCCGTCAGTCCGAGGCTGGTTCTCGGGCGACCGCCTCCTCTACGGCAGCTTCAACCTTGGCCACTCGCTTCCTGTTCGACGAGAGGAAAAGGTTCTCCCGGCAGCAGGTGCTGGCGAATGTGAGTGAAGCTCTGGCGGGAAAGGGTGAATATCTGAAGGCCGCTGCGGTCGCGGCGCAGGCGGGCCGATCGTGGGGCTTCTTCTGGCGGTGCTATGTGAATGGCCATCCGTGGCTGTTCTTGGCCATGGCCCTGGTCGGGGTGGGCGGCCTAGCTGCGTTCGTGGCGGCCTGGCGCATGTTCGACGCCCTGATCGACCGCTTTTCGTTCAAGATGCTGGCCGACATGGTGCGCTTGCTCTGGCGCGGCCTGGGCGGCGAGATCACGACGGAGGAAGGCCGCTTGCTGGCTCTGGTCCGTCGGGCCACCGTGCCCTGGTTCTGCTATGTGACGGGGCTGGTGCTGATCAGCAACGGCAAGTCGGAAGAGGCTCTCCGACATCTGCAGGCGGCCCTGTCATCGCCGGGTCTGGCGGCTCGGGCCTATTTCTTCCTGGGAGTGGCGCGGCAGCACCTGCAACAGAGTCTGGGCGAGCACGATTTCGAACAGGCCTTCCTGACGGGCCTGCAACCGACGCCGCCGACCTGGCTGCCTCGTTTCCTGCGCGACCTGGAGGCCGCGGTGATCGCCCGGTTCGTGCCCAAAGGCCAGACCAACGACCGCGAGCTGCGGACGTTGGCTCTGAAGATCATTCAGGCGTGAGAATTTCTGCGAGGGGGATGACCAAGATGATAAATGTCAGAAGCGCCTCTGCTCCAATCGGGCTTCTCCTGTGCCTCCTGATCCTGATGGGCGGAACGCATCCGGGGCAGGCGAATCCGCCGGTCGCGTCGGTGGTTCGTGACCTGCCCGCGCAGGCGATCGCTTCGAGTCTGATCTTGTTGACCTCTGATTTCGATACCCCACCTCTCCCTGCCGACGGGGTCGTCGATACCTACGAGGATGTCGCCACCATCACCAACATCCACCTCGAATTTCGCAATCCCCTCGGGTGGAAGGATATCTTCCTTCCTTGGAACGCCTTCAGGGACATGTACATGGACGGCAATCCTGGCAAGCATGTCTCGGTCGATCGGGCCAATGAGATGAAAGACTTGTTCGACGTGCCCAAGATCATTCTGGGCGGCAATGACATTCTCGATGCCCATGACGTCAAGCGGTGGTACGCCAAGAATGCCGAGATTGTCGACCAGGATGGCAACATTCTCAAACTGCTGCTGGCCGAATTGCTCCCACCCGGCAAACCCGCCAACTCGGCAGAATACTGGCTGCCCTACCCGCGAAATCCGACCGTCGCCCCTCGCGATGTCGTCTTCAAGATCGGGTTGCAGTTCTCGGCCAAGCAGATCGTGTATAAGCCGCATCTACCGACCAACAAATTTCATACGACCTGCTCGTGCGAAAAACGCCCCTGCCCGAGCGGATGTTGTCCGCCCGATGTCGCGACACACTGCTTCAATGCTGCTGATGTCGCCGGGCATGGGTGCTACGATGGACGCGACATCGATGCCTCCTTTCAGGAACAGGCGTTCGATATTCCTCGGAAATCTCCAGTGACCAGCGACGTCTGCTACGTCATTCGCTATAAAGACCGGACCCCTCCCCGCATTTTCGAATTCGGGAATGAAATCCATCCGCCGGCGCCCACTTTTCCGTTGCTGGGGGGGCCGCCCGATCCGACGACCGGGGTGTGTCCGCCGCGCACCTCGACCACGGGCGATTTCTATGCACTCGCCGGCCTGGCCGCCAAAGACAATTCCGGCAAGCGGATCTATTCGTGCTTCGGCATCGGGCGCATGGTCGGCCCCCCCGGGCCTGGCCCCTGGAGCCCCCCACCGGAAGACTGGAAATTCATAGGCAGCATCGGAGTGACGTTGCCTGGCGAATCCCTGGCCTCGCATGTCTTCCTTCCCAATGACTGCCTGGGAGAAATGAAATACACCGTCTTTGCGTGGGACGAAAACAAAGTCCTCAACCCCGGTGAACCGATGATTCAGGAAGATGTGCCGACCGACTGTTATGGCTTGCGGGGCCCGCTCGCCGAAGATCTTCTGACCGACCCGGGGCAGGCCAGGCCGTTCCCCTACATGGTGACCAAAGAGCCTGATCAGGTCAGGTTCGAAGACCTCGACATCCGTCAGCGGATCGAGGAAGGCGAAGGGACCATCTGGGTCGATGACAATGATCGACCCAATATCATCATCCGGGTGCAATCGATGCGCGACCCCAATGATGTGCTGTTTTTCCCGCCGGTCGGGGTGGCGTCCGTCCAGACGCTGAACGATGCGGAATACTCGCAATTCATCGAGAAAGCCCCCATCAGAATCGAAGACATGACACCGGCCTACGTTCGCGATTACGACATCATCGCTCTCCAATTGGATGGGGGGGCCCGCCCCCTGCTCTCGAGCGTCGAAGCGACCTGGGCCAGCAAATTCCTGCCCGGCCCCGCCCGGAGCGAAAGTTTCATTCGCCAGCATTTCCGGCTCGAGAATTTCGCCAGGTCCGACACCGACCTGCAGGGCAATCCCATCGTGGCCGATGCCGCCACCTTCGGTGAACGGAACGGGTGGGGGTACAAGGCCGTGCTGGTGCAGACGATTCCGCTGATCGAAGACGTGGAGTATGAGGTCACGATCTGGGCGGAAGACAACGTGCATTTCCTCAACTGGCCCTTGTCGGGCAAAGTCATCGATCCCCCCTACAGCGGGATCGAACGCGGCGAGTTCATCATCGATGTGCCCAACCAGGTGCCGCCACTGCAGATCAGGCGATCCTGGCGCAAAGACCAGTACAAGTCCGAGCCGATCCGGGTGGTGTTTCGCGAGCCGACGGTCGGCGAACCCACCGTGCCTGGTCCGGGCAATCCTTCCCAGCACCCCTCGATCTCGGCCACGATGTTCGATTATCGCGGCAACGAACGGAGCCTGACCGTGCTGTTCAAGGTGACCGACGAGAAGACGCGGATCCGGGTCCTCGAGCAGAAGCACCGCAAGCTCGAATGATCGCTGGCGGCCGTCCATCACCCATGCGCAGGCGAGACGGGCTCACCCTGCCCGAAGTCCTGGTGGCCCTGGTCATCCTGGCGGCGGCCGTCTTCCCGTTGATCCGGGTGTTCGGCACGTCCTACGCCCTGACCTCGAAGCAGGCGTTCCAGGAACAGGGATTGAAGATCGCCGAAGCGGCGCTGGCCAAGTTGATGGGTGTCCAGTTCGAACTCCTCGATAATGCCTCCACCAGCGTCGATCTGCCCTTCGAAGTGATCCACGCCAGCGGATCGAGCAACGGGAAGATCACGCTGCAGGGCAGTCCGGCGCTGGGGTCAGGCAGCGTCGACATCGGCCGCGTCCGCTATGACATCCAGGTGCAGGTCTTCCGGGAATTCTCCGGGCCGGCCGGCAGCAGCAATGCCTTGATGTTCCACTTCTTCCATGCCCTCCCTCCCGCCGATCCCAATGCCGGCCCGTTGCCGCCCCCTCCTCCTCCTCCCCTTCCCTTCCTCCCGGTGCCTCCTCCTGGCCTCATGATCGCCACCTATAGCTGTCCCGACTGCTTCCTGCGCATCGCGGTGACCGTCAGCAATCCCGAAAGCCAGCCCGTACGCCTGGCCACCTTCCGGGCGGACCTGCGCCGATGAACCGCCGCCTGCCCCGCCGCGGCTTCGCCCTGGCCATGGTCCTGGTGCTGACCATCGGCCTGCTGGTCTTCGTCTCGGTGCTGTTCTTCCGGTCGCGCGCTCAGCGCGATACCTTCGGGCAGCTCGAACTCCAGGCCAAAGCGCTGGCGGCCGCCCGTGGTATCATGCAGATGGCCTTGTACAAGTTCCGGGTGCTGCCCACCGAGTTCTATCAAGTGGCCTCCGCCGTCCGGGAACTGCCGCCCGCCCAGGCGGCGCCTTATACTTCCATCTGGCTGGCCGAAATGGACAGCGAAAGAGATGGCCCCATCGCGCGACGGCTCACCGATGCCCTGAAGCTGCACGACGGTCGCACCTACCGGGTCGGCATCAACCGGTTCGAATTGATCACGCGCGAAGACACCGGCTATCGGCGCGATTTCATCAAGATCGAAGCCTGGGGCCAGTGCGAAACCGAGAAGAAGATCATCGAAGAACTCCTCGAGGTGGAAGTCACCCATGACTGAACGGCCGGCCGCGCGGGGCATCGCTGGCGCCGGGGCGGGGGGCCGCCCTTCGCCGGGCTTCACCCTGGTCGAGGTCCTGGTGACGGTGTTCGTCCTCGCCATTCTGGGCACCGGCGCGATGATCCTCTATCGGCAATCCATGGGCTCCTATCGCCTCACCACCTGGAAGCAGGAACGGACCCGCCAGGCCGAATTGTTCTGGAATCGCCTGCGCAAGCCGCTCGAAGAAGCCACCGACAAGCTTGAACGCCAGGATCTGGCCACGCCGGGGAACTGGACCATCACCCGGACCTCCCGCCCCCTGCTGTTCAACCCTTCCCCGACGGCCGATGGCATCTTCATGGCCTGGCAGATCGATCACTTCGATCCCGCCTCGGGCCTGGTCACCGGCCCCGATACCTGGCTCCTGACCCGGGCGGGGCGCGAGATCCGGTTGACGGGGCCGGGGGTCGCCAACCTGCTCGTGCTCGAAGATGTCGACACCATCACGATCCGGGCCAGCCAGGTCACCCAACGCGATGCCACCTTCGAAGAGGAACTCGATGGGCCAGGCCGCATCGTGGGCTCCATCCTCGAGATCTCGATCCTGCTCAAACCGCCGCCGTCGATCGGCAATCCCGAGATCACCCTCGTCCAGAATGCCAAGTTCAAGCTGGTGGTGGAGTCGAAGCCGACCGCCAATCCGACCTATTGAGATGCCGTCGCCATTCGACTGCCGACCATTCTTCCGGCTTGGTCGTTCTGCCCGTGGCGGCCTCCTCCTGCTCGGCCTCTTCCTGGAGGCGATCGGAGCGACCGCGGCGCGGGCCGAGGGGTTGGAGTTCGTCTATCCGAGCAGTCCCTTCCCGTGGTTCGTGGCCGAAGTGCTGGGGGTGCTGCTCCTGGTGGCGGTGGCGATCCTCCTGTATCTCCTGCGCTACATCCTGGGGGACAAGCAGATCCGTCTGGGGGCCGACCTCCAGAAGTCGCTCGAAAAGAGCTACCTCGAGCGGCAACGCGAGGAGTTCAAGAAGAAGTCGGAAGCCCTCAACGAACGGATCAGGGCGGTGCGCAACCAGTTGTCGACGCTGTTCACCAAGGTGAAGAATCTGTCGACCACGCTTGATCCGGAACAGCTCTTTCAGAACATCAATGACATGCTGGTCCAGGAAGTCGGGGTCAGCAAGTTCATCCTCTTCCTGCACGACCGCGAAAAGCAGGAGCTGTATCCCTGCCGCTGGCAGGGGTTTCCCGACTCCATCAAAGGAACCCTGATCATTCCCTTGCACCAGCCGCACTTCCTGACGTTCGCCTTCCAGCGCCGTCGCCCCGTCTATCGGCTGGCGGCGACCGATGACCTGGAAACCCGCCCGCTCATCGACCTGCCGCCTTTGCCCGGCACCCTGCTGGCGCTGCCCATCCATACCCAGACCGAGTCGCTCGGGGTGATCCATCTCGAGGCCTTCCAGGGCGAGCGCCAGGAGATCGACGAGGCCGACCTGCGCTTCCTCACCTCGCTCGGTTCGTTCATGGGCATGGCCCTGGCCAATGCCAACATCCTGCTGCAGACCCGCGACGAACTGACCTCGACCAGGCAGTTGACGGAACAGCAGCTCCAGGAGAAGAAGCGCCTGAAAGAGATCTTCTCGCGGTATACCTCGCCTGAACTGGTCGAGACCATCATGAAAAACCCCGGCTCGATCCGCATGGGCGGCACCACCAAGACGGCGACCATCCTGTTTTCGGATATCGCAGGGTTCACCCGCTTCAGTTCCCGGCTGACCCCGGAGCAGGTGGTCCATGCCATCAACGAGTACCTTTCGCGCATGACCGAGATCGTGCTCGACAACAACGGGGAGATCGACAAATTCATCGGCGACGCGGTCATGGCGCGCTTCGGCGTCCTGGCCGACCTGCCGCTGCCCGGGTTGTCCGCCGTGCGGGCGGCGCTCGCCATGCTCGAAGAGGTGCGCCACCTGCAGGCCCGCTGGGCCCAGGAGGGGCGCGAAGGCTTCAGCATCCGCATCGGCATCGCCACCGGGCCGGTGCTGGCCGGCAACATCGGCTCCGAACGGCGCTCCGAGTTCACCGTCATGGGCACCACCGTCAACCTGGCGTCTCGCCTCGAAGCGCTCAATAAAGAGCTGAAGAGCAGCCTGCTGATCGATGAGCCGACCTACGAGCAGATCTCGAACGAGGTGCGGGCCGTGCCGCGCGAGAACGTCGCGATCCGTGGCCTGGAGGGCACGATGCGGGTCTACGAGGTGCTGGGCTACCGGGAAGAGGCCGGGGTGCGCGGGCGGGGCAAGATCATCCGGATGAAGGACAAGATGGCGGCCGGCCGCTCCGGCCAGCCGCCGGCCGAGCCGCTCCCCGCCGAACCGGTCAGCGATGCAACCCCCGAACCGGTCCAGGACCATCGCCCGGGGGGCGGAAGCTGACCGTGGCCATGTCCACCTCCTGGCGGCGTCTCGTCCTCTTCGATATCGATGGCACCCTGCTGTCGGCCGATCGCAGCGGGTACGAGGCCCTGGAACGGTCGGTCATCGAGGTGCTCGAGGCGCCGCGCGGCCTCGAAGGCATCCGCCTGGACGGGAATACCGATCTCAACGCCCTGCGTCAGATCAGCGCTCGCGATGGCACGCCCTTCCCGTCGCCCGACCGCCTGGCGCGGTTCAAAGCTCGCTATGCCGAGATCCTGGCCGCGGGCATCCAGGGGCGGGGCCACCTGAAGCCGGGCGTGGCCGACTTGCTGCAGCGGTTGTCCGCTCATCCCGACGTCTGTCTGGGCCTGGTGACCGGCAATTTCCGAGAAGGGGCGCAGATCAAATTGTCCCGCTTCGGCATCGCCGAGCATTTTCGGGTCGGGGCCTTCGGGTGCGAAGATCCGGAGCGGGCCGAGCTGATCCGACGGGCGGTGCGTCGCGCCGGCGCCTTGCGCGGCCAGCCGGTGCCCGCCGATGAGGTGATCATGGTGGGCGATACCATCAACGACATCACGGCCTCCCAGGCAGCGGGGGTGCGCGTGCTGGCCGTGGCCACCGGAGCGGTTCCGCTCGCCCGGCTGGCCGCCGCAGCCCCCACCTGGGTGCTGCCCGATCTGGCCGATGCCGCGGCGGTCGAACATTTGGTGCTGTCCTGACCGAGCCGAGGCGCCATGGATTTCTACGATCGCCACGCGGCCGCGTATGCGGCCCATTCCCTCGCTCGGGACCTTGCCTTCCTGTGGGAACCGTTCTGTCGGGCGCTGCCGCCCCGCAGTCGGGTCCTCGATCTGGGGTCGGGGGCCGGCCGCGATTCGCTGACCCTGGCCGCCAGGGGGTTCGACGTGGTCTCCCTCGATCGGAGCATGGGAATGCTGCGGCAGCATCGGGAGCGGGGCGGCCAGACCCTGATCCGGGGCGATCTGGCCTGGCTGCCCTTCCGTCCGGCCAGTTTCGCCGGCATCTGGGCGTGCGCCTCCCTGCTGCATCTGCCCAAAGCCCGGATCCTCTTCGCGCTCCACGAGGCGCATCGAGTGCTGATGCCGGAGGGGCTGCTGTTCCTGTCGGTCAAGGCCGGCACCGGCGAATTCGCCGATGAGGAAGGCCGGTTCTGGGCTCTCTACCAGGAAGACGAACTGATCGACCTGGCGACCATCGCCGGCTTCCGATCGGTGGAATGCGGACGATCGGCCGACCTGGCGGGTCGGCCCGACGTGGCCTGGATCAATCTGTGGGCGCGGTCCTGCGGTTGAAGGGGCTCAGAAGGCGCGGGTGACCAGCGTGGTGAACAGCTGTCCCGATTTCTTGGCCCGCAAGAGGGCCATCGCCGAGAAGTCGCCGGGCGGGGGCGGCTGCAGCAGGCTGGTCAACACCGGGTAGCGCGCCCCGTCCGGTTGGAAGGGACGCTTCCAGTGGAAGGTTCGCCACAGGAAGGGACTGCGCGCCGCCCAGAACTCCCGACCCTGGGTCGGGCCGCGGTGGTAGGCGGTGGGCAGCAGGTTGCTCTGGGAGAGGGCCGCCAGCAGCGGGTCGAGCGAGGCGGCGGTGGAAGGGAGCGGATCATGCAGGAGGATGATGCCGCCTTTGCCGCCGTTCTCGAGATGGAGCTGCTTCTTGAGGGACGCCACCGTCTGGACCATGCTGCGATTCCGCCAGTCGCGCGGGTCGAAGGTCCAGAGCATGATGTCCATGCCCTCCTGGCGCAGGATCTCGACGACCGTGGCGTTGAGGCTGCCGTAGGGGGGGCGGAACAGGCGGGGACGCACCCCGGTGAGCTGCTGGATCAGGTCGTTGGTTTCCCGGATTTCCTTGCGAATGCGTTCGGGACTGAATTTCTTCAGATTCAAGTGGTACCAGGTGTGGTTGCCGATGGTGTGGCCTTCGGCATGGATGCGGCGCACCAGGTCGGGGTACTTGCGGGCGTTCATGCCGACGACGAAGAAGACCCCTTTGACGTTCCAGCGCTTGAGGATGTCCAGCACCTGTGGCGTGGTCACGGGATGGGGGCCGTCGTCGAAGGTGAGCAGGAGCTGGCGCATCCGGCCCATGGTCTCGGCGATCAGTTTGCGGTTGTAGAAGACGAACCCGCCTTCGGTCGCTTCTTCCTCGAGGGCCAGAGCCTGCGCCGGCCGGCTCGCGGGGGCGGCCTGGAGGGCGGGCGGTGTGGCGCCGGGTCGTTCGAGCGGCGTGAGGGCCGCCGAGGCGACCCCGGTCGCCAGGGTGAACAACAGCAACAGGAGGCCGCCGGGCAGCGGCCGGGAATTGGCACAGCAAGAATGGTGCATAGCGCTTGTCCTCATCAGGCAAGGTATCGGCAAGCCGGACGTGACACTCTAGCATGGGTACAGATGGCCTTTACCAAGAAACATGAGTCGCTGCCGACTCAGGCTCCGAAGTATCTCGAATCTCGTGGCCAGATGGGCTTCCCTCAGGAGGTCGAGGGCAACACGTTTA
>QOQW01000055.1 GCA_003327425.1 Candidatus Ozemibacter sibiricus | reverse complement strand
CCCCCACCAACCGCTGCTTGGGCGAGAGCATGTAATGTTCAACGGGGTTGCACGGCCCGGTCGTATTGAAAAACCGCCCTTTCGCGGAAGACCGCCAGCCCACCTGCTCTTCAGGCAGCCACGGATCGCCCCGCAACCCAGGGCCCCCTCCGTTCATCGCCGTCACCTCCGCTTCCGCTCACCCGCTGTCATCGCCCGCCCCGGCAATCTCAAGTTCCCACAAACTGCAGAGCGAATGCAAGGCTTGAAACCCAGGTGCTCAAAAATGGCCCATCGGCCGAGCACCCATCGAGATGCCCTCTGTCTTCCCAACGAGCCGCGATCGGCAGAGCGTATTGAGGGGTCCAGGGGCCTACCGCCCCTGGCGGCCTTCCAAGGATAAAGGCACTTCGCCAGCCCTGACCGCCATTCTAGCGGTCGGGTTCTGCCCTGCACCATCATGCTCCCACCACGGTGATCGGGCCGCCTTGGCCGGTGGGGGCTGGCCGCTCTTCCCAGGTCAAGCGCTCTTCCCACGGACGAGAGCGGGCCTCAGGCCGGCGGTCGAACACGACCAGATAGGCCTCGCTCGCCCCCACCGCATCGCGATAGCGGGCCGTCTGCCGCAGTCCCTCCTCGATCGTGCCCTCCCGCCCATCGGCCGGATGCACCAGCTTGATCTCGATGACGCTCCAGCGGCCTTGCCATTCCACGGCCAGATCGACCCGTCCCCGCCCCGCCGCATACTCTCGTTCGATGCGGCCGCGCCCATTGACCACCCGCTGCAGAAACGCCATCAGCAGCAGGTGTGGATACGCTTCCGGATAGTCGAACCCGCGTTCCCACTCATCGCCGTTCCGGCGCCAGAATCGCTGAAACTCGCGCAACAACCCAGCCAAGTCGAGGGACCCATCCGGGCGCCGCCATGGGAAATCTTCCTCGAAGTACAAATTATCTTGGAAATTCTGCGACAAGACCCGCGGAATGACTTCTTGATAGATGGGATTGGCGATCGCCAGCCCATTCCGCCATTCGATCAAGCCAAGGTCCAGACAAAGCTCGACATCGCGATCATTTCGCCCAAGGGAGGTATCCGTCTTCCCGGTCAAAACCGTCTGCACCACCCGCCGCACCCGCGGGTCTTTCAGCCGTTCGGCCAGGCTGTCGAGATGCACCGCCCGCTCCTGGATCAGCAGTTCTTTCGCCTGGCGCACATGCTCGACGGTCACCGGAGCTTTCGTTTCTTCCGGAACCAGGTTCCAGACGCATTTCTGCGCCATGGCATTCACCAACCACGGCTGGCCCCTGGTTAAATCATAGATCAAATCAATCGCGGCCGCTTCGAATGGCTGGCCTTTCTCGGCGACATGCTGTCCAATCAACGCATGCACATCTTCGCGCGAAAAATTGCTGAGCGAGGTCGAAGCCTGTTTGATGTTGAAGGGACTCCCCGGATTTACCGGCACCCCGTCTTTCGCCTTGATCAAATAATCGCGCAGATCGCGCATGCCCACCAGCGCCACACAGGTCGGGAACCGCCCCGGCCCCCGCTGGGCGAACCCGCTGCGCAACTGTCGCAGGAAGCTCACCATCGGCTGGTCCTGCAGCACATCGACCTCGTCGAACAGCACCACCAGCGGCCACGGCGCCACCTGCCGCGCCCACCCGCTCAGCATGGCACTTACCAGGCTGGCCGCCCCGACATCTGGAATGGTCGGCACCGCCTCCGGCACGAAAGTCAACTGCGCCGACTCGACCATCGCCTCGCAGATGGCCCGATTCGTCACTTCAGGATCGGGAAATCCCTGGCAACGTTCGACCGAAACATAGCAGGCGACAGCCGCCCGCGAAGCATTGATCTCGCGCACCCAGCTCAACAGAAACGTCGACTTGCCGGTCTGGCGCGGCGCGTGCAACACCCAATACAGGTTATGCGTGAGGTATTTGTCGAGCATCGCCCCAACCAGTCGCTGCTTGGGCGAGAGCATATAATGTTCCACGGGGTTGCACGGCCCGGTCGTATTGAAAAACCGCCCTTTCGCCGAAGACCGCCAGCCCATCTGCTCTTCAGGCAGCCACGGATCGCCCCGCAACCCAGACACCCCACTGCTCATGGACTTTCCCTCCATTGCCACCGGCTGAAGGTCAGGCACCCAAAACGCTTGCTCCCTCCCAGGCCATCACAGGTTCCCATAAGCTGCCAAGGGATTGCAAGCACCGAAACCCAAGCGATCACCAATGGCACATTGGGCCTTGTCTCCGAAGAGCGACCCCCGTCTGCCGAACGCTGCGCGTTCGGCAGACCTAGATAATGGGTCCAGGGGCCAGTGGCCCCTGGCGGCATTTGGCATTACAGGGCTTCCCAAGCCCTGGCCGCCTTTCTGGGACTGGCTCCTGCCCCGCGGCATCATGCTCCTACCACGGTGATCGGGCCACCCTGGCCGGTGGGAGACGGCCGCTCTTCCCAGGTCAGGCGCTCTTCCCACGGGCGGGCGCGGGCCTCGGGCCGGCGATCGAACACGACCAGATAGGCCTCGCTCGCCCCCACCGCATCACGATAACGGGCCGTCTGCCGCAGCCCCTCCTCGATCGTGCCCTCCCGCCCATCGGCCGGATGCACCAGCTTGATCTCGATCACGCTCCAGCGACCTTGCCACTCCACGGCCAGGTCGACTCGCCCACGCCCCGCCGCATACTCTCGTTCGATGCGACCGCGCCCATTGACCACCCGCTGCAGAAACGCCATCAGCAGCAGGTGTGGATACGCTTCCGGATAGTCGAACCCGCGTTCCCACTCATCGCTGTTCCGGCGCCAGAATCGCTGAAACTCGCGCAACAACCCAGCCAGGTCGAGGGACCCATCGGAACGCCGCCATGGGAAATCTTCCTCGAAGTACAAATTATCTTGGAAATTCTGCGACAAGACCCGCGGAATGACCTCTTGATAGATGGGATTGGCGATCGCTAGCCCATTCCGCCATTCGATCAAGCCTAGGTCCAGGCAGAGCTCGACATCGCGATCGTTTCGCCCAAGGGAGGTATCCGTCTTCCCGGTCAATACCGTCTGCACCACCCGGCGCACCCGCGGATCTTTCAGTCGCTCGGCCAGGCTGTCGAGATGCACCGCCCGCTCCTGGATCAGCAGTTCTTTCGCCTGGCGCACATGCTCGACCGTCACCAGCGCTTTCGTTTCTTCCGGAACCAGGTTCCAGACGCATTTCTTGGCGAGGGCATTCACCAACCAGGGCTGACCACGCGAGAATTCATAGATCAGATCGATCGCTTCCGCGGCAAATGGCTGACCTTTTTCGGCGACATGCTGTCCGATCAAGGCATGCACATCTTCTCGCGTAAAATT
>QOQW01000054.1 GCA_003327425.1 Candidatus Ozemibacter sibiricus | reverse complement strand
CGTGCCAAGATCGACCGCGAACTCGCCGGCGCCGCGGGCGATGCGGCCGCCACCACCCAGTTGCTCGGCTACCAGAAGATGGTGAATGACGCCCAGCAGAAGATCCAGGGATTCCAGAACGAGATCGCCAAGATGCTGAAGGCCCAATTCAAGGTTGGCACCATCGGCGATGTCGCCGAATTGGAGCGATGGCAAGGCGATCTGGCCAACATTCTCGAGCCGGTCGAGGAGATCATGCGTGAAGTATCGGCGCGCCCCACCGGTATCAGCCAATACTGGTTCATGAACGCCCTCGACCAATGCACCGAGGCTCTCAACGACCTCGGGGAGCTCCTGGCGCAAGTGCAGAACTACCTCGACCAGAACCCCCAGGATACCGCGGCCCAGGCTTTGGTCAAGACCATCGGAGCCAAGCAGACGCAGATCTCCGGTCTCTTGAAGGATCTGGCGGTGGTCGAGATCGATGGGGCGGTCCTGACCGAACTGCAGCAGATCGACGATCTGATGTCCAATGCCGTCATCCTGCTCAATCAGCAGATCGACAGCTACAACACCCAGGTGGCCGGGGCCGACGCCGAACGCCGTTTGAGCGCCTCGCTGGCCGTCCTGCGCGATTTCTCGAAGGCCCGCCGCCTCTTCCTCAATGCCCAGCGCCTGTATGATTCGATCATGCGATCGACGGCCGGGCAGAAGTTCCGCACCGCCGAGCAGGAGGAAATGATGGCGCTCTTCGACCGAATTCAGAATATCTACCATCAGGTCGGCATCGGGGCTGAACTCCTGGAATCCCGCCTGAACGATCTCGAAAGCCAGCTCGGCCAGTTCCTGAGCCGGTGAACCAGCCACCCCTGGGAGGAATCGCCATGAAACATCGCCTGTTGTCCATCCTTCTTGCCATTCTGATCGCCGGGGCCGGTTTGCCGGCGTACGCTTTGTCCAATGCCAGCGCCCGCGCCCTCGATGCCTTCCGGCGGTATGAGCCAGATTTCCTGACCTCCCTGCGCAAGCTCGAAGAGATCCAGCGCAAGATCGACAACCAGGGGCTGAAGCCGGGCACCAAGGAATGGCAGGCCTGCAAAGACGACGCCGACGACCTGCTCGAGTACGTGCAGAAGCGGTATGACCTGATGGAAGACCTGTTCAAGAGCGTCTCCGGCGACAATCCCGCCGACCGCGCCCAGTTGTTCGATGGGTTCAGCCGGCTCGACGATCTCTACCGGCACTTCCGGGATTTCTACCTCAACCGGTTCAGCGAGCAACGGCCGAGTGCGCCGGCGGCCAAGCCTGCTTCGGATGCCGCCAAACCCGCTCCTGCGGCTGCGCCTGCCCAGGGCGTCGAGCCTGCCAGGACGGCCGAGGCCGCTGAACCCGCCAAGCCGGCCGACCAGCCCGCCGCCGTGGTCCCCGTGCAGCCCTCCGCCGCTCCAGCAGCTGGCGTGTCCGGGGGGACGCGTTCGGCCAAAGCCGAAGAAGGCCAAAAAGTCCGATGGAGCGGCACCCTCAAAGTCGACCTGCGCAACAAGAACGAGAAATACACCGCCCAGGATACCGCTCTTCCCAACAATTCCTATCAGGGTCGCCTCTCGCTCTCCTATGAAATGGATGACAAGAACAAGCTCCTGCTGGAGGACAAATACCTGCAGCGCCGCCGCAACGAGCTGGTCAAGGAGAACGTTCTCACCCTGGCCTGGCTTCATACCCGGTCTCCTCGAACCATCTTCTCGTTCAAAGACAAGCTGCACCATGTCTGGTATCCCGAGAATGCGCAGAAAACCTATCGCGACAACCTCGCCGAGCTCTTCCTCGATCGCAAGGAAGGCCGCTTCGAGCGCGTCTACAACATCGGGTTTCAGACTCGCACCTACCCTGATTACTCCCGGTCTGATTTCACCCAGAAAAATCTCATGATGCAGAGCACGCGGTTCATCCCGAACGGGACTCTCGAACGGGGTTTCCGATCCAGAAAACACCGAATTGAGTTCGGCATAGCTGATGGAAGAGCGAGTCAGCGGAAAGACCTGTCGCCCATCGATCGTCACCGGACTGCCGACCGTCATCAGGATGCCGCTGGTGGTAAGTCTGACCCCGTTGCTTTCTTCGGCATAGAAGTATTTGTTGCCGGCCAGCAGAGGGAAATACTCAGCCAATGGGGCGTTGACCGAGAGGCTGGCCCCGCCGTCGTCGAACCCGATCTCGTCGATGAAATACTTCCCTTGGTCATACACCATGTAGAAGGTGATGAGCATGGTCGCCCCGGAGAGGCTGGTGTAGCGCGCCGGAACGACATACCGCCCACCATCCCAGGTGATCTCATCGGGGTCGACCTGGAAGGTATACGAAGCGTCATCGGCGGGATCATAGATGTTTTCGCCGAAATCTCGCAGATAAAGGTTGCGCAGGCGGCTCGAAGCCTCGCCCGACACCTGGGCCCGCGGCGAGAAATACTCGACGGCCTGGCGGTCGTTCCGCCTGGCCATTGCCGCAAAGAAGCCGTCCAGTGTGCGGTGCAAGGCCGGCAGGTCGGGTGGGACCTGGCGAGCCCCTCCGCCACCACCACCGCCACCACCACTGAAGCATCCGGAAGACAAAACCACCCCGACGAGCAGAGTGAACAGGCAAAAGCTGGTCAAACGAAATCTCATGATGATGCCCTTATCTTCTGTGGTCTAGAAGTCGTATTCGAGGCCCCCATAGAACTCGGTGACAGTCATGGGGCGAGTAAAGTCCCAGAGCAATTCCTGGGACGTGGTGTCGAACGATTTGTAGTAGGTCTTCTCGCGCGAGGCCGACAATCTGATTTTCAGGTCATCGCTCAGATAATAATTGAACTTCCCTTCGGTGATTGGCTGTGATTGGTCATTCCAATCGGTCGCAATATTGTTGCCATTCCGGTAGGAGAACTTGCGGAAATCCTGGACGAAGGACCAATCGTATTTCTTCGGCTTGGCATAGCTGGCGAACACCCCGCCCAGCAGATACCGATAATCGCGATAGAACAGGGCCGTGTACCGACGCAGCAGGTATTCTCCGCGAATGCCGGCCTCGATCTTGGAGGGCAGCCGCCAGGTCGCCCGCGCCGACAGCACGTTCTCGCCGAAATCCATGACATCGCCGATCACCGTGTACCGGCGGTGGAAGGTATCTTCGACCTTGAGCTTGAACCGATCGCTGAATTTCTTCTCCCACATGCCTGACCAGATGTGGTTTTTGTGGCTGCGGGCCGACACTCTAGCATGGGTACAGATAACCTTTGCAAGGAACATGAGTCGCTGCCGGCTCAGGTCCCAGAGCTTCTCGAAACTCGTGGCCAAATGGGCTTCCCTCAGGATGGTCGAGGGCAACG
>QOQW01000006.1 GCA_003327425.1 Candidatus Ozemibacter sibiricus | reverse complement strand
CTCGAACATCGTGGCCAGGTGGGCTTTCCCCAGGAGGTCGAGGGCAAAGCGTTGGCGAAGACAGGTCGTTGGCCGGGCACGGTCCATCACCCGCAGCCTTTTTCATCTGTAGGGTTGCTAGAGTGTCCCATGGGCCAGGAAATCGCCCGCTCCGACAACACCGGCCAATGGACCACCGGTCCCCATCTCCACATGGGCATCAAACGCAACGGCCAGTATATCAATCCTCGCACCGTCCTCAAGCTTCCCTGACGATAAGGAGCCCTTCCATCATGAGTCCATCGCACATTCGGTTCGCCTTGCCCTCTCTCCTCCTGGTCTTGGTGCTCGGCCTGTCCGGGTCATTGGCGGGGGCCGACTTCCAGGTCGTGACCATCGACACGCTGCGCTTCGAAGCCTCGATCGCCTCGCAGGCGATCCCGCCGACCCCGTACTTCAAGCTGCCGTTCGGAAAGGGGCCCGATCAGGTGGGCGGCTCCGACCAGGATCCAAACCATGTCACCGAGGGCGTGCCCTATGCCTTCCGCCCGCAGGCCGACGGGTCGGTCTGGGTCCTCGACTGGGTCAACCAGGCCCTCAAGCAGTTCGGCCCCGATGGGAAGCTCCAGGCCCAACGCTCGCTGGCGGGGCTCTTCCCGCGCGGGGAAGGCGTGATCCGCGACTTCGCCCCGGCGCCGAATGACGGGTTCTACCTCCTGTCTGCCCGTGATGGCAAAGTCCTGCGCACCGACGCGGCCGGCAAGGTGGTCGTGGAAATCGAAGGGTTGACGGACGCCCGGGCCATCGGCACCGATGCCAAAGGGAATCTCCTCGTCGACATGCCCACCATGAATGCCCTTCTGCGGTTCAATCCGGCCGGCGAGATCGTCGATCAGTATCCGTTGCCCCAGGCCGACCTCGTCAACGCCGGTCTCTGCACCAGCTCCGAAGGGCAACCCTATTTCATCCGGGGGTCGGAGCAGGCGGTCGAGCTCTGTCGCTTCACCCAGGCCTCCCCCACTCGCGAGGTCGTCGTCGCCACCTTCGCCAACGACGTGCCTGCCGAGCGCAAGGCCCGTTTCGTCTCGGCCAAGGTGCTGGGCATCGATGCCACCGGCAACGTCTATGTCGAGGTGGTGGCTTGCGACAATGACGGCGTCATCCATCGACACCGCGTGTCGCGGGTGTCGCCTGACGGCAAGGTGCTGGCCAGCGCCGACATCCGGGTGATCCCCTATCTGTCGCCCGATCTCCCACGCCATCTCACCGTCATGCCGGACGGCCGACTTCTGGGGTTTTATGTGTATTCTCCCCATTGGCATCTGGTGACCTGGGCCCTAGGGAAATAATCCTCTCTCCCACAAACTTTCTCGAGGATTCCTGGTAGAATGATCAGGAATCCTTTTTCATTCTGGAGGAAAGGGTATGCGCGCGATGCGGGCGTTCATCACAGCGGCGCTGCTGATCATGCTGGCCACGGGGATGGCGGGGGCCACCGATCCCGTGTCGAGCTCCGAAGAGACGGTCAAAACCACCATCGAGATCGACACAGATGCGCCTCCCGAAGTCATCGTCCCGCCCCCACCGGGGGAAGAGACGGCGGTCAATCCGCCTTCCCGCACTGAGAGCGCTGCGCCTGGGAAGCCCACCAAATATGTGGTCAAGCCCGGCGATTCCCTCTGGGACATCGCCACCCGCTATCTCGGCGACGGCACGCGGTATTTCGAGATTGTCGAAATGAACCGGCATCGCTATCCCTCTCTTACCAGCAATCCAAATTTGATCTATGCTGGGTGGGAACTCGACCTACCTCCTGATGCCCGGGATCCGTCCGCCGGCGACGAATCCGCCTATGCCTCGCCAGTGGAAGGAACGGTGCGGGTCGGCACCTCGCTCAATGTCCGCACGTCACCCTGGGGCACCATCATCGGCAGCCTGCATGACGGCGACAAGGTCTCGATCATCGGCGAAAATGGAGACTGGTACAAGATTTCCTATAACGGGCAGACGGCGTATGTGCATGCCAATTACGTCTCGACCGCCCGCAAGCCAGCCGGCCAAACGCCGGTCCGCTATCCCACCAACCCGACCAATGACGCGGTCAATGCCCCTCCCCCTGTCAGCCCAGGCGAGGGCCGCTTCGGGGCCCCGCCCTGCACGCCCATGCCTGGCCGGGTTTCCTCCGAATTCGGCCCCCGGAACATCTTCGGTCACACCTTCCACTACGGGATCGACCTGCCGGTTCCCAATGGCACCCGCCTAAACGCGCTTGGCGACGGAGTTGTCACGGCAGTCGGCTTCGAGCCCGGCGGCGGCACCTTCGTCAAGGTTCGTTACGACAACGGTCTCGAGTCATTCTATTGCCATCTGCAGAGCTATTCGGTCCAGCGGGGGCAGCGGGTGTCCATGGGCCAGGAAATCGCCCGCTCCGACAACACCGGCCAATGGACCACCGGTCCTCACCTCCACATGGGCATCAAACGGAACGGGTCCTACGTCAATCCTCGGAGCATCCCCGGACTTCCACTCCCCTGACCGCGGCCAGGGCCCCCCTTCGGGAACAGGCCAAGCGATCGTCCAGGTCGGGCGGCTGCCTCAGCCGAGGCGGCTTTGCTCCGAATTTCAGACCGAATCCGAGGGAGATGACCGTTGAAGCGGGTTCCGCCCTGAGAGCAGAACCCCATCAACCGGATTCCGTCATTTCCCCGATCCCTGTGGGAGGGCCAGCCACCGGCCCCTCATTTCCCGTGGCCTGAGAAGACTCGCTGGGGCGGGTTGGTAGGATCTGGGATGCACCGTTCTTACGGTCATCACCCGGATGCTCCCTCGGTTCGATCTCTCGCGATGGCTTCGCGAAGATTGGGGCCGGCTGCAGGACGGCGGTCCATCGTGCGAGGCGCTCTGTCATGGCGGCGCCGGTCAGCAATTCCCTGGGCAGCATCTCATTGCCCTCGACGGAATCCGGGGATCACTGGCGGGCGCCGGATCACGGGCAGTTTCTGCCCAACGGTTTCCGGTCTAGAAATGATCTTGGGTTTTTTCTTCAACAGGACTTTCAAATTCGAATACGTAGTTGGCGTTGCCATGGTTGCTGTCTCCATCCCATCGCCCGTGGGCGAAGAATTTGAGTTCGATGTGGGTCTTGCCGAATTGCGGATAGTACGCGGCATTGCGGAAGAGCAGGTAGTCGACGACCTCCCCTGGCGGAAGGGTCTTCAGCTTGGTGACGCCTTTATGGACCGTGGTCGGGTGGAAGGAACGGAACCGGATCCGCTGCGCGCGAGAGGGCAATTGCTCCTGGAAGGTGCAGAATTCGCGTCGTATCCCGTTCACTTCGAGGTAGAAGTTCACCGTCCCTTCCTGGATCAAGTACCCGAAGTATTCGATGGTCAGGGCCATCTCGCCTGGCCGGCGGAGCCATTCCATGGTGACCTTCACTTCGCCGTCGGCGTCTTTGCAGGTCAGGGTGCGGCTGGCCAGGACATCTTCGTCACGGAGGCCCACGGCACCCAGGCACGCAGGAAGCCCCCACAGCAAAGCACCCAATAGAATCATGAGAGGAAATGGATGACAGGTGTTCTGGTGCATCGTGTCCCTCCTTTCGTGGGATGACCAGGCTCAAGCATTTTCCATGCCAAGCCTGAAGATGGCATCCCAATCCGCTCTACCAGCGAAATTTCCCATGGGTGCGCAAAGTTGGGACGTCCGCAAGCGGGGGCACCGCCTGGGGGGTGGTCAGAAGTTGAACATCCCGCTGGCCCGGGCAAAACGGCTGATCTGTAAGGGATCAGAGGGTAGCCCTACCCTCCTGCGATCAGCCGCCGCGGTTCACCACTCCGAGTAGGGGGTTCCGTCGAGAGCAGTGCCCGTCGCCAGGGAGCGCAGGTCGAACACATTGCGACCATCGCTGAAAGGGATCCCCGGTTCATCGGTGCTCGAAATCACCCGCCAGGTGGGTCTGCCCGTCATCGGATCGACCGGCAATCGCCGTAAGAGGCGGTCGGTCACCAGATCCTCGAGGCTGCGCGGCCAGCAGTCGTCTTCGCTGCGATTGGGATCTTGAGCGAATCGCCGGTTGCGATACCGGTCGATGGCTTCTCGGGTCTGCCGAAGGGTTTCCTTCAATAGCATCTCTTTCTGGTAGCGCACGAAATGGTGGGACAACGGCAACGCGACCCCCGAGAGCACGCCGATGATGACCGTGCACACGATCAATTCGATCAGAGTCAACCCCCGGCGTAGGTCAATATTCCCCATAGGGCCGTCCCTTGCTATCCAAAAAGGGAGATGGAGTGATGCCGTCTGGCCCCCGGAGCTCGATTTTCCCGGTGATGGGATCGTACCCGATGACTCCGGACCCCCGGGCGCCCTGCCAGGCTCCAGGTTTTCGGCTCAAAAAGCGAGGGAAGAGTTCCTCGAGCGTGGCGGGGAAAACCCCGCCAGACTCGAGAGCCGCCTGATGCACGGCATTGCGGAGGTGGGCGAGGTCGATCATCAGGGCGGCATCGCGAGATCGTTCAAGAACCAAGGCATTCCGTCGGCTGGCGATCGAGAGGAGAATCCCCAGAATCGAAACCACCACCATCAATTCGATCAACGTAAAACCTCTGGTGCAAGACGACCGAGGGATTGCAACAAAGACAAGCCTCGGGGTGGCCATCCCGCTCATTTTCGACGCTCCTCCGGAAGCACTGGACGGGAGGGGGCATGAGCGAACCGGAATAGATGCCGGGCTGGGGCCTCAAGTGGCAGCAATGGTCGGGGGCCGACTGGCAGGACCGGAACGGGCAGTTGCTCAGGTGGGGTTTCCCGCAGCAGGGTGAACAAGGCGCGAATTTCCTGGATGACGCCCTCGAAGGGCTTGCGGTCTTCCCATAGAGGTGCATGGAAGACTTCCCACAGGCGGTTCAGGGTCATGGATAGTCGATTCTGCAGCATGGCCTGCCCGACCCGTGCCGGGTCCTGGTCTTTGATCCAGAGCAGGTCATTGATCAACGGGAGCAACGCATCCCTGGTCAGGGGTTGCGCGGCCTGCATCGCTTGCAGGGTCTGGATCAATCGACCGACCCGTCGACTGGGGAAGACCCGCCGCAGGCTGGTGTTGACCTCGGGTACGGGAAATTCTGGCATCGACAGCGACGACCATAGAAAGTCCTTGCTTTCGTAGAACACGGTCAGGACCAGCAAAATCAGGAGCCATTTCAACGCCTGTTTTTCCTTTTGCTGGAGGAGAGCCGTGTCGACGACATCGAGACGGTTTTTGGGGGGAAGCGGGAATTCCTGTGTTTTCATGGCTTCACCAGATGCTGCAGAGAGACCGTGAAGGTCTGATCCTGGTTGGCGACGACCTCGGTCAGCACGAGGGGGGAAGGCAGACCCTCCACCGCCTGCAGAAACGACCGCATGGCCTCATACGAGGCCGCCAACGCCAGATGGATATCCACTCGGCGCGAGGGGCCCGCCTCGGGAGTGCTGGAGGGAAAACGGTAGGTGACGGAGCGGATCTCCACGCCGAGGATGTCGGCCAGGGCATTGAATTGATCGATGAGGGTGGGCAGATAGTCCTCCGGGGGCAGCCAGGCCTCGAGGCGATCCATTTCCCGCCTCACCGCGGCGCGTCGGGCGGACAGCCCTTGATCGAGCGTCCGTTGTCGCAAAGCCCCCTGCACCTGGGCGACCAGCCCATCGAACGTCTTGCCAGTCGTTTCGAGATTGTCGATCAGAGGATCGATCAGGAACTGGGGGGCGAAGAACATGATGACGGTCACGATCAACGGGAGAGGAGCCCGCTCTTTGAGCCGTTGGACTTCCTTGGGATTCATCATGGCTGCACCTCCAGCTTCGGCAGATAATCCACATCGAGGGTGAAGCCGACCAAGGGCCCGTTGGGCGTCTCTTCGCGGGTATGTCGACTCAGGCGAGGCGCGACAAACCGGTCCAGGGCGTAGAACTTCCGCAGCAGGTCCGTGACCTGACCGAGCTCGGTGGCCTGCCCTTCGAGGAAGATCTTCACCACCGATTGCGGGCGGATCCGGATGCGAACGAGTCTCACCCCTTCCGGCAGGATGCCTTCGAGAACACCCAACAGGCGAGTCCAGGAGAAGGACAATCCCGCCAGGAGGCGGTGATAGCTGACCAGGCGCTCCTCGTCGGCTTTCAGATCGCCGATTTCGCCGCGAGCTTCGGCCATCTGGCGCGCGAACAGGGCATGCCGTTTCTCCAGGGCGTCCATCGCCTCGGTCGTCTGGGCGATGAGGGATTCAAGGTGGAGGTAGTTGAATGCCACCACCAGCCCCATCACGACCGGCAGCGCATACAGCAGACAGAGAATGGTCTGGAACATGAAACTGCTGCCCTTGCGGAATTTGACCGGCGGTTCGAAGTTCAACAGATGCTTCATGGCGCTCCTCCTACCGGACCAGCAGACCCAGACTCGGGGCGAACAGGGCTCCCAAGGCGTTCACCCTGTCATCGATCGGCCCGGGACTGGGAATGCCCGCCACCGGGTTGAACCGTTCGACGGGAGTCTCGAAAAAGTCGGTCAGGAATTCCGGCAGACCGGGGAAAAGGCTCGAACCGCCGGTCAGATAGATTTTGGGCAACCGCATGACCTTGAATTTGTCTTGATAGAACCGGAAGGTGACATTGAGTTCGCGCAGCCAGTTGCCGAACACCTTCCGCAACGTTTCCCGGTGGAGCACCTGCTCGAGCACCTCGGCTTTGGTCTGCGGGAAGAATTTCCGGCTCTCTTTGGCCGCCTCGGCCTGGGCCGGCTCGAGGTGCTCGACTTCGGCCACCAACCGGGTGAATTCCTCGCCAGCCACTTCGATCACCCGCTCGTAGATGAGGCGCCCGCTGTTAAAGAATTTGGTCACCGTGGTCTCGTGCCCGATGTGGCACATGATCAGGCTGCGATCGAGCGTGTTTTCCGGGTGTTGCTCTTCGAGCAGGTTGTAGACCCCCAGGGTCGAGGTGTCGATCGCCATCAGTTCGACATGCAGATCAGCCAGCAGGCTCGACAGCGTCACGAGCAGGTCGCGCCGCACGGCTGCCGCCAGGATCTGGCAGGCCAGCCCTTCTTCCTCCTGCCTGATCCCGAGGATCTGGTGGTCGATGACCACATCCAGGCCCTCTGGCAGGTTCAAGGTGCGGCGCAATCGCCAGGAGAGGAAATCGCGAGAATTCAATTCGTGCGGCTTGAGCACGAGGTCGACCAGATGCAGCTTGACCCACCGATCGGGCAGGCCCAGGATGCAGCCATCCTTGTGCGACGACAGCCGGCCCAGCACCTGGCGAAGTTCGGCGGCCAAGTCGGCCCCCGACCTGATCACGGGATTGGTGAACCCGCCCGTGACCAAGCCCAGCGGGAGAGGGTGATGAATGGCGTCCGCGACGACGTATCCTTCTCCCCCGCTGCCCGGGTTGACCGAAAAGGCCTTGATGCTGCGAGTTCCCAGGTCCAGGGCGAAGAATTCGGTGAAGAGGTTCATTCCAGGCCTCCCTCTTCGAAGGTGACCCGGTTCATCTCTTCGAAGGTGGTCTCGCCGCGTTCGACCTTGGCCCAGCCAGCGGCCCGCAAGGGGGTCATGCCCTGCTCGATGGCCGTCTTGCGAATCAGCAACGGAGATTGGTGGGTGAGAATCATCTGTTTGATCTGGGGCGACATTTCCAGAACCTCGAAGATCCCCGATCGTCCCTGGTACCCGGTCTGGTGACAGTAGCGGCAGCCGCTGCCCCGCTGGAAGGCGATATGGGCATGGGCGGCGAAATCGATGGTCAATCGGCGGGCCTCTTCGGTGATCGTGTCATCGGGAACCTTGCAATTCGGACAGATCATCCGGATCAGCCGTTGCGACATGATCAGATTGAACGAGCTGACGAATTCGTACGGGTCGATCTCCATGTTGGACAGCCGCGAGATGGCATCGATGACATTGTTGGCATGGATGGAACTGAAGACGAGATGCCCGGTCAATGCAGCGTTGATGGCGATCTTGGCGGTCTCCGGGTCGCGGATCTCGCCCACCATGATCTTATCGGGGTCCTGCCGGACGATCGACCGCAAGCCCGAACTGAAGGTCAGCCCCTTCTTCTCGTTGACAGGGATCTGGACGATGTCGGGCAACTGGTACTCGACGGGATCCTCGATGGTGATGAATTTGTCGCCGGGCGTATGAACGAATTTGATGGCCGAGTACAAGGTGGTGGTCTTGCCCGAGCCGGTCGGCCCCGCCACCAGAACCATGCCGTAGGGCTTGAGGATGTTGCGCTGGAAGACCAGCAGATCATGGCCGGCCAGGCCGACCTTCCGCAGGTCGAGGCCGAGGGCCGACTTGTCGAGGATGCGCAGCACCACCGTCTCGCCGAAGATCGAGGGCAGGACCGAGACGCGGAAATCGACGAAGCGATCGTCGATGCGCAGCTTGAAGCGACCGTCCTGCGGCACCCGTTTCTCGGCGATGTCGAGCTGGGCCATGACCTTGAGGCGCGAAATGATCGGCACCCGCATGGCCGGCTCCACATCCGACAAGACCTCGAAGAGAACGCCGTCGATGCGGTATTTCACCTTCAACGACGATTCATAGACCTCGAAGTGGATATCGCTGGCCCGCTTGCGCACCGCCTTGAGGATGATCGAATCGACCATGCGCACGACCGGAGCCTCTTCCTTCATGCTTTGATGAATCGGCACCCCGGCCGCGGGCGGCGCTTCCTCGGCCTCCTCCTCGACCACGACCTCCAGGGGCGGCAGGTTCTCGAGATCGGCGAAGACCACTTTCGAATCGAGACTGGTTTCGACCATCAAGGCCAGCAGTTTGGCGATGCTCTTGGGGCAGGCCACCTTCGGCACGATCGGCAGGCCCAGCTTGACTTCGAGCGCTTCGATCTCGTCGACGTTGCCGGGGTTGGCCATGATCAGGGTGATATCCTTCTCCCCGCGTTTGTCGGGGATGAACAGGTAGGTGCGCATCAGGGCGACATCGACCGAATTGAACAACTGGTCGTCGACCTGATAGGTGTTCAGATCGACGTATTCCAGGCCCAGTTCGCGCGCCAGGGTGCGCGCCGCCTGCTCTTCCGTCAGACGTTTGCGCTCGACCAGGATCTTGCCGAGATCGGCCGGGATGCCCCCGAATTCCTCGACGATGGCTTGGACGTCCTCGAGGGTGATCACACCATCTTCCAGGAGAATTTCATAGAAGGCCTTCTTCTTGAACGATTGGGCGAAGGCCCGGCGCAGACGCCCCAGATCGAGCTGTTCCTGGTTGGCCACCAGGGCGGCGAATTCCGCCGGCCGATCGCCGGCCTGCGCTGCCAGGCGGTGCACCGTGTCTGCGTCCAGGAGCCGGTTGTCGAGCAGGAACTGGCGAATGGGTTCCATGGATTCCTCCGGGGGTTACCGGATATTGGTGGCGGCAGTCAGCACGGGCATGAGGAGGGCGACGATGAACGCCCCGAGCACCACCGCCATGAACAGGAACAAGAGCGGTTCTACCAACGAGGTGAGCGTCGAGGTGAGATTGCTGATTTCCTCGTCATAGTGATCGGCCAGGTTCTCCAGCATTTCGCCGAGGTTGCCCGATTCCTCGCCGACATGCACCACCCGCACCATGACGGCCGGAACGTCGCCGAGCAGTTTGAGCGAACGGGCGAAACTTTCCCCGCGGCCGAGCATGCCGGGCAACGCCTCGAGCCGGGCAGCGATGGCTTTGTTCTCGAGACTGTCCAGGACGACGGCCAGGCTTTCGACCAGCGGGAGCCCGCCGTTGAGCATGGTGGCGAGGGTGCGCGCGAACTGGCTGAACGCGAACTTCTCTTCGAGGGAGCCCAACAGCGGGAGCCAGAGTTTCGCGCGGTCCAGCCCCAATCGGCCACCGGGGGTGCGTGCGAACTGCAAGAGGAAATAGGTCCCCGCCGCCAGAGCGGCGACGATGCCCCAGAACCATGTACCGATCAACGAAGACAGCCCCAGCACGAACTGGGTGAAGAGCGGCAGGGGAACTTCGAGACTGCGGAACAGATCGACGAATTCCGGCACCACTTTGACGACCATGAAGGTGATGGCGACCAGCGAAACCAGCAGCAGGACGCTGGGGTAGATCAGGGCCGCCGCCAGTTTGCGACGGACGGCCACCGTCCCCTGGAAGTACACGACGAGGCGCCCGAGAATGGCTTCGAGGGCCCCCGCTTTCTCGCCGGCCACGACGGTCCGGACATAGATCTCGGGAAAGATCTGGGGATGGCGCGCCAGGGCCTTGCTGAACGAGATCCCTTCGTCGATGTCGTCGCGGATCTGTTCGATGGCCTGGATCAGCGGCCCCTTGGCCGCTTCTTCGAGGAAGACGTCGAGGGCATCCCGCAACGGCAGGCCCGCGCGGAGAAGGGTGCGCAGAAGTTTGGTGAAATCGGCCAGTTCGGTCAGAGACACCCCTCCCAGGAAGGGCAGCAGGCCTTTCACCCGCTCCCAGAGCCCTTTATCGAGGACCTCCTCCGACAGGATGTAATACCCCCGCTCCACCAGGGCCTTGCGGAGATCCTGCGGGGCGGCGGTTTCGAACACCGTTTCCCTGATCCGGCCTCGATCATCCGCGAATTTGATGAGGATCTTGTCCATGGAAGGCTCCTCGCGTGCCTCAATAGCCGATGGCCAGGCGGTTGATCAGGATGTCCGGAAATTTTTCCCGCCGCATTTTTTCCTGACAGGCCTGAATCTCATACGGCACCCGATGAAAGCTGATGCAGCCTTTCTTCTCCTCGAGGTCGAGCAGACAGAAAGCGGCTTGCGGATTGCCATCGCGCGGCTGTCCTACCGATCCGGGGTTCACCAGGTAGTAATGCCTGCCGTCGAGCATCAGGTTGAACCAATGCCCCGTCATGGGATCGGGGTCGGCAATCAAGCCCTCCTCCGGGCTGTATTCGTAGAAGGCCGGAAGATGGGTGTGGCCGAACAGGGCCAGCTTCACTCCCTGCTCGTACATGAATTGGAAGGAAGGCTCGGTGACCTGGGGCGTGAGAAGGTATTCATCCGGATCGACTGGGCTGCCGTGGCACAGGAGGATGTCCGGGCGCGGTTGCAACGTGCCTGGCAGCCCCGCCAGCCAGGCCGTCTGGTCTTCTTTCAAGCGGGCCAGATTCCGGTAGGCGGCGATGATGGCATGAGGGTTGAATCCCACCGGACTTTCGACTTTGGCTACCACTCGATCGTGGTTGCCCATCACCATCTTGAGCCGAGGGAGATTTCGAACATGGTCGAGACAACGGTCGGGGTCGGGGCCGTATCCCGTCAGATCTCCCAGGCACCAGACCTCATCTGGAGCATCGGCTTGGGCCGCCTTCCAGACGGCCTGCCAGGCTTCCCAGTTGGAGTGGATATCAGAAACCACCAGCACTCTCACGCCGTTCTTGTTCCTCCCAGGCGTTAAGGACAGGAAACACCCCCCTACATCGGGAGAATGCGGAGAACGGTTGAGGGGAAAATTGCCTGCAGACCCCCCCCACCGACAGGGGCGGCCTCTGGAAATAGGTTCCTTTGCCCTGAAAAGGAGGGCTTACCTCCAGCCCTCTCCGCCCCATGTTGCCGTACATGGGCCCATCAGGGCACTAATACCTACAGGGGAAAGTGCGCTGCCGGCTAAAAAAAAGGCGCGTCAGTTGAGGAAGTATTCGTTCAATTCGGCCTGTTTCTTGGCCAGTTCGAGCACCCACTGCTGCTCGGTGTCGGCGACCAGCTCTTCGACCGACCCGAACCATTCGCGAGCCAGGGCTTTGTCTTCGAGGCGCCGGTAGAGTTCTCCGACCAGGTAGGTTACCACCGGGAGGTTGTCGGGGTTGACGACGGTCGACATTTCGACCGACTGGCGGAGGAATTTCACCGCGAGCTGTTGCAGCTCGATCTCGGCTTTGCGATCTTCTTCCTGCCGGCAGACCCAGGACCCACGCAGGTACAGATTGCCAATGTAGTAGGGATTCCGTTTCTGCGCCTCGTAGAGCTTGGCCGCCAGGTAGTACCGCTGGGCATGGCGCGGGAGTTTGCGCGCCAGCGGCTGGCCCAGGATGCTGCGGATCATGGCCTGGGTGATCGGGCGCTGCGAGAATTCGGAGCTGGTGAAATCATCCGGATAGGCGCAATACTGACAGTCTGGGCATTGTACCAGGAAATAGGGGAGCGGGTCTTCCCCGATGTAGTGGGGGTAGAAATCGGAATCCTGGCCTTGGTGGCTCACCGATTCGACGATCAACGCCCGGAAATCCCGGGCGCAGACCGGACAATGGAAGCTCTTCTCCTGGAAACGGGTCGACATGCAATTTCTTCCCTCACCCCTACTATAATGAAAGGGAGGAAAAGGTGTCAAACTAGTCGGCGATGGCTGGAATCAAGCCCACGGACCAGGGCGGCCAGAAGACGAACTCGGCCCGGCCTTTCACTTGAGCGATGTCCAGGAACCCCCAGGCCCGACTGTCATGGCTGTTGTTCCGATTGTCGCCCATCACGCAGACCTTCCCGGGCGGAACCCGCAGGGGACCGAATGTACCGAATACATATTCCTTGACGAAAGGCTCGGCGACTCGTTTATGGTTGCGGTACAGAAATCCGTCCCTGATCTCGAGCAGATCGCCAGGCACCCCCACCACTCGTTTGATGAAATCCTTGCGCGGATCGAGCGGGAAGGAGAACACCACCACCTCGCCGACCGCCGGGGGCCGGAAGTAATAGATCAGTTTGTTGACCATGATCTTCTCATGTGATCGCAATTGTGGCTCCATGCAGGCCCCTTCGATCACGAACCCTTGGACGACATAGGTCTGAAGAGCGAAAAAGAAGACCAGCGCCTTCAGGAAATCCTTGATCCATTCCTTGATCGACTGCAGGTGTCCGGACATGTCCCTATCTCCGTGACGCGTAGGTGCCGCGTACCTGTCGGTCGAATCCTGGGATTTCTTGAGGTGTTTCGAGCGGGTGGTCGCGAGAGCGGCGTCAGCCGCTGCCCCGTTGCCGTTTGGGGCGTCCCTTTCCCTTATGGCGTCCGTCGGTATGGCCCTGTTCGCTAGGTGGCAGACTGGCCGGCGGAACCAGGAGATCATCGCAGGAAATGCCGTCGTTGGCGAGGCCCCACCGCTCGTACAGGGTGCGCACCGTCTCAGTGGGAAGAGTTCGTTGGTAAAGGCCAGCGGCAGCTCGCTGCCGTTGGACTTCGTACAGCAATACGGCCGCGGCGACCGAGACATTGAGGCTCTGGACGAAACCCATCATGGGCAGGACGATGTTGACATCGGTCACCGACAGAATCTCGTCGGTACAGCCCCGATGCTCATTCCCGAGGACGATGATCCAGCTGCCGGTCCAATCGACCTGTCGAAAATCGACGGCGTCGGCGGCCAGGTGGGTAGCGGCGACCCGATATCCGTTCCCTTTCAGCGCCAGAATGGCCTCGCGAAGGTTCGGCACCGCTTCGAGGGCCACCCATCGTTCGGTGCCCATGGCGACTTCGGGATTGGGCGGGTCGGGGTCTTCCTGGTCGGGTTGCCAGAGGATTCGGGTCAGGCCGGTGGCATCGGCCGACCGTAAGATGGCCGAAAGGTTGTGTGGATCATGGACACCGTCCAGGGCCAGCAGAATTTCGGGCTGGCGGCGGTGCAGGACCTGGGCGAGGCGGGCGATGCGGCGAGGAGTGGCCATGGGTGGGGATGCCTCAAGGGTCAGCCTTGGTCGCGAGGGAAGACGACCTCGGCGAAACTGCTTCCTCGACAGGGAACAACGATGTGGACGGGGCAGGGGCCAGGTTCCTTGAACCCTGACGACCAGTTGATGGGAGGGGATTGTTCGAACTGACCGGTGTAGGGTCTGACCTGGCCGCGGGGAGAATGGCTCCCCAGGAACGGACGTATCCTGGTTCGAGGGCGATCTTGTCCAGATGGAGGTTGAGCCAGGTCTGATCAGCATCGAACACCGGATTGATCCGCGAGAACATCCCTCGTATCACCCCTTGCGGAAGGGACAGCCCATTGAGCACAAGGCGTCGGCAACGGAACTCGATCTGCCGGCCGTTCTTCAGGCAGGGGATCCCCTCGAGGTGGAAGTTGACGGTCAGCCATCCCTGTCGCACGCGCCCACGCAGGCGGGTGGTGCGACGGTCGATGTTCATGACCAGCCCTGAAAGCCCGCGGGCCCTGGTCACCAGATCGAAGACCTTGAGAATGTCGGCGCTTGAAACGAACGTCTCGAGGCCAACCCGACCGACTGAACGGAACACCAGGCGATCGGTCAGCAAGGCATCGACATCGAGCCGGATATCAGTGAAGGAAAAGACGGCCCGTTCGATGGTCAGGTCATAGTACCGAACGCGATGGGTCGTGACGAGCAGTCGCTGGAAGAATCCGCTGGCGGGATCGGCGGCGGCCCACTCGACGGTCAGAGAGGCCGGGCGCGGGGTGACCTGGGCGATTTCGGCGACCTGCGTGGCGGTGTAGCCCAGGCAATCGAACAGCCCCGTCGCCCGGAAGGCCTCACCGTCGGCGAAGGCGCGCGTCACCGCCCGTTCCAGATGGCCATCCCATTCGCGGCGGCCGATTCCGGTGGGCTCCATGGCCCGGGCCCTGACGGCCGCCCCGAACACCATGGCCAGCAGGCCGGCCAAACCCATGACCGCCGCCAGGCGGCAGGAACGCCAGAGTGTTCTGGGGAAGGATGGTGGCCGTTGATGCATGGTCAATCTTCTACCCGATTCCGGTCTCCGATGCCAGTCCCCTCTCCCGCGGCTCAGGCGAGGGCGAGCGACCGACTGGCCAGGGCGGGCACGAGGAGCATGGGAGCCCTGCTTGAGCGAGGAGAGGGTCAATCGTTCGTCTCATCGTCGGATCGGGTCGGGCGGTCACCGGCCGGGGGTGCGTGCTCTGGACCGGCGTCGGGTGGTTTCGGGGAGCGAGGCTGCAGGGAAGCATGGACCAGGTCGGCCAGGCGGGCGCTCAGACCGGCTCGGCGGGCCAGCTCCTCGGGGGTGGTCTGGCTGGCGCGTTCGAGAGACCCGAATTCCGACAGGATCTTCTGCAAGGTGCGAGGGCCCACGCCGGGGAGGTTCAAGAGGGCCGAACGCATGACCCGGCGGGCCGAGGTGCGGGCCCGGAACGTATTGGCGAACCGATGGGCTTCGTTGCGCAGCCTGACCAGCACGCGCAGCGCCGGCGAGGCGTGGGGCAGCCGGATCGGCTCACCTTCAGGGGGAACCAGCACTTCCTCGCGCTTGGCCAGCCCGAAGATCGGGCGCTCGACCCCGAGCGTCGTCAGCTCGGCTTGGGCGGCCCGCGCCTGGGCCAGGCCCCCGTCCACGATCAGCAGATCGGCGAGGGGCCCATCTTCCCGGAGCTGGCGGGCGAAGCGGCGGCGGGTCACCTCGGCGATCGCGGCCGGATCATCGATGCCGGCCACCCCTTTGATGTGGAACAACCGATACTCGCTGCGGCGGGGCTCGCCATTGATGGCGACCACCAGCGAGGCCACCGGATCGGCTCCCTGCAGGTGCGAGATATCGATGCATTCGATCCGCATCGGCAGGCGAGGCAGGTTCAGGCGGCGTTCCAGATCGATCACGCCTTCGGCGACGCGGGTCGGACCAGGCGATTTGAGATTGCGCAGCACCTCCCGGGCGTTGTCGCTGGCCATGCGCAACAGACGGTGCAAGGGCCCGCGGCGGGCGGTGCCGAAGCGCACCGCATGCCCGCACCGCCCGGCGAGGTAGTCCTGCAGGGGGGCCAGCGGCGCCGGCGGCGGCGTCACCAGAATGCGCGGCGGAATCAGATTCTGCTCGTAGAATTGCATCATCAGATGGCCTAGCAACGAACGCACCGCGGCCCCCGGTTCGCGCTCGGCTTCGATGACCCGATGGCCCAGCAGCTTGCCGCCCCGCACGAAAAAGACCGACACGACGAGGCGGTCGGGGCTTTCGGCGACCCCCCACAGGTCGCGGTCGACCGGACGGGACAACTCCACCTTCTGCGCCTGGAAGAAGCTTTCCAAGGCCATGATGGTATCGCGCAGCTCGGCGGCCTCCTCGTAGCGATAGGCCGCCGCCAGCTCGTTCATCCGGGCCCGCAGAGCGGCCAGATCGAGCGGGACCCGCCCCGACAGGATCTCCACGGCCTGTTCGGCGATCTTCCGATACTCCTCAGGACGGACAGCCCCGATGCAGGCGCCCTGGCAATACCCGAGATGGTAGCGCAGACAGGCTTTCGACGCCGGCCGGTCGGGCCGGAGCACCTTCTTGCCCACGCACAGGCGGAGCGTGCGCGACAGCAGATCGACGATGCGCTTGAGCCCGCCTTCGTCAGGGAAAGGCCCGAAGTAGGCATGGCCGTCTCCGAACACGACCCGGCGAACCTTCTCGAGACGGGGGAACGGTTCTCCCATCGTCACGCGCAGGTAGGGATGGGTCTTGCTGTCTTTCAGCATGACGTTGTACCGGGGCCGATGGCGCTTGATCAGGTTGTTCTCGAGGATCAGGGCCTCGACCTCGGTTTCGGTGACGATGAATTCGATATCGGCCACGGCCTCGACCAGCGCCGCCGTCTTGGGGTCGCGCCGTTTCCCGGCGAAATACGAGCGGACACGGTTCTTCAGCGAGCGCGACTTGCCGACGTAGACGATCTCGCCGCTGGCATTCCGCATCAGGTAGACGCCCGGCCGAGCCGGCAGCGTGGCCAGCAGCTTCTTCAGGCGGGCTGGGTCGTCGCGGGCGATTCCCATCGATCGAGCAACAAGAAGCCGACCGCCACCCCGAGCGCCATCAGAACGCCGCCCAGGCCGAAGAAAAAGCCGGTGCCCAGCATGGGAAGCGCCAGATTGGAGACGAACATGGCGATCAATCCCCGCAGCCCCATGTGGAGGGTGTAGACGGCGGCGAAGAGGCCGATCTCGCGTTCGGGAGCCATGGTCAGGATCAATACGGGCCAGGAAAGATCGAACGAGGCGAACACGATCCCGTTGAGGGCGAAGGGGATGGCCAGCAGTTCGAGACGCGGGGCGAGCAGGAAGATCCAGGGGTTGGCCACGCCCACCAGCATGCCCAGCAGCAGGCCGCGGGTGCCGCCGAGGCGGGTCAGCAGCAGGCCGAGGCCGAGATAGCCGGCGGTCTGCAGCACATTGGTCAGGCCATTGAGATACCCGAGGGCGGTGTTGGAGATCTGGAACCGCTCGACCAGCATGGTGGGCAGCGTGCCCAGGACCAGCAGATTGCCGAACCCATAGAAGAGCACGGTGACATTCAGCCAGAAGAAGGCTTCCGAGGTCGTGAAGGTGCGGGCGATGTCGCGGGTGGCGATGGTCGAGGGCGAGAAGACGGGCGAACGATCGCGAGGCAGGACGCGCGAGAAGATCAACGACGAGATCGAACCGCTGATCCCGGCCACCAGGAAGGCCAGGAAGGTATGCCCGCGATCCATGAGCACCCCGCCGATCGCGGTGGCCAGGATCATGGCGCCGCCCAGGAAGAATCGGACGAAGCCCATGGCCGGACTGCGGCCGCGAGGCGAGTAGATTTCCTTCAAAACGCGGGTCCAGGCCGACATGCCCAGGGATTCGACGAACTGCACGAGGACGAACGCGGTCAGGATGGCGCGCGGCGTCGAGGCCATCCCGATGGCGATCACGATCAGACGCGAGAAGAAGGTCGGCACCGTCACCAGATCGAGGGCACGGAACCCGCCCAGGAAGCGGTAGAGCGGGAATCCGATCACCAGCGCCAGGAACGGGGCGGCCAGCGACAGGCCCATTTCGAACGGCGTCGCCCCCAGGCGTTTGAGAATGACGGGGACGAACGGATTGCAGATGCCGATGAACACGCCATAGAAGCCGGCCGCCACGGCGTCGAGCTGGTAGGCGCGGCGGTCTTCGGGGGGCAGGCGGCTGGCGAAGGGAAACATCGCGAAGGTTCGGGCAGGAAGCTTGGCGGCTCAGGGAACGCGGGGCGCCCCCCTCACCGAAGCGCTGGCCGGGGCGGTTTGGTCGCCGGGGCCTGGATCTTCGCCACGCCGTGACAGGACGGCGGCCGGCGAGGTCAGAGGGGGCGCCGGGGAAGCCAGGGCGGTGGCCGGCCGCGGCTGGCTCGCCCCGGCGGCCAGTTCGTCTTCGTAGGCGATAAACGCCGTCGCCGAAGCCCCGGCTGGCCCCGGCGCCGTCATCGGGCCCGAAGCCAGGAGCGGAGCGGAAGCGACCCCTCCCTCCTCGGGTTCGGGGCGTGGTTCGATCCGGTCGGCCGCGAAGAAGCGCAGCCGCTCATTCCCGGGGCTTGGGCGCCAGACGCCGGTCAGGCGGACAGGTTGATCGAAAATGCCATCTTTCTTGAGTTCGGTGATGAAGGCCAGCGTCGATTGCAAGGGAATGCGGGTTCCCGAGGCGGTCTCGAGGACCCAGCGCCGGACCGCCGCCCGCCGGGCGATGGGATGCTCTTCGATCTTGAGGTAGCCCTCCAGGGTCACCGATTTCTCGGCCTCCTGACGAGCCAGAGCCTGCAGCTCTTCTTCGGCCCCCAACAACAGGACCGGCTCGAGGGCCGGGGCTTTCTCTCCTCGAGGGCGCACCGGCTTTTTCTGCCGGCGCGCCGGCTCGGACGGAGGCTCGGACGTTCCGAGGAGCAGACTGGCCGCCTCGGTCGCGAGGTCTCTCTCCTCGATGGGCAGGTCGCCCAGGTCGACCGAAAGCACATCGCTGGCCGGCTGGATATCGGGGGCGGTCTCGGCGATCACATGCTCCGGAACTTCGTCGGGAAGCAGGGCGGCCGCCGTCGCGCCAGCCGGCGAACCCGCCGGTGGCGAAGCGACGGGCTGCGAAGGGACAGCTTGCCGAGAAACGGGCTGCGAAGCGACGGCAGGGGAAGAGGCAGGCAACGGCGTCACCGCCGACCCGACCGAAGGCGTTTGCGCCCGGAGGCCGCTTCCCAGTCCCACCACCAGGGCCAGGGCGACGGCCACGACGATCTGGCTATTCTTCATAGACGACGATCAATCGATTGGTTCGCTCATCGTGGGTGACCCGGGCCCGCTTGTCGAGCTGGAGATTCTGGATGATCCGGGCCACTTCGGCGGCATTGGCATTCTGCAAGGGGATGATTTCCATGCGCGTCCGTGTACCAGGCGGGTTTTCGGCGAGAACGAGCAGGATATTCCCGTGTCGTTCGAGGATCAACCCATTGGTGCGGGCCAGGTAATAGATCAATTCCACCGGATCCATGTCGACGATCCGACAGGTGACGGTGCCCTTGACTTTGGGGGAAATCAGGATATTGATGCCGGCTTTCAAAGCCAGATTCTGAAAGACCTGGCGCAGGTCGGCATCGCGCACATCAAGCGTCACCTCTGGGGCACCGACTGTGGCGGGGGCCGAGGCCCGATCTTGCGCGAGAACGGCGACGGGGTGGAACATCAGCCCGACGCCCAGCAGAACGAACGCCACGAACCCCCGGCTTCGTCTGCCAACCTGCCGCGTCGAGCGGCTGGCGCGAAGTCGCTGCTCTGGATGAATCGCCATGGTGCTCACTATAGCATGTTTCCCGGTGCCCCGCCATCCCGCCGGGCTCAATCGTGCTAGCGTTCTGCCAACCTGGCGAAATTAGTTCGCCTTGCCGCCGGGAGGGATCTCGAGTACTGTTGTGGGTAGGTATATCACCAAGGGGGTCCGAATGAAACGGCTCGTCGGGTTGGCCGCTGCCGCCTTCATCCTGGCCCTTTGGCATTGGATGGCCTTCGGAGACGGGTGGCTCAGAACGGTGGCCGCCCGCTCCGGCCCCGGGGAGGATGATGACATGCACGAGCAGCGGGCAGCCATGGTCCAGACCTTGAGAGCGTACGGAATTCGGGATGAAAGGATCCTGACGACCATGGGTCGGGTACGACGGCACCGGTTCATTCCGGAAGCCTATCGCTGGGCCAGCGACCCCTACGGCGATCACCCCTGCCCGATCGGCCATCAGCAGACCATTTCCCAACCCTACATCGTCGCCTACATGACCGAACGTATCGCGCCGCAGCCGGGCGAAAAGATCCTCGAAATCGGCACCGGATCAGGGTATCAGGCCGCGATTCTGGCCGACCTCGGCGCCGACGTCTACAGCATCGAGATCATTCCTGAGCTGGCCGATCACGCCAGGCAGGTCCTGGCCTCTGAGGGGTTTGCGGTCAAGGTCCTGACCGGCGATGGCTACAAAGGGTGGCCCGAGCACGCCCCCTTCGATGCCGTGATCGTCACCTGCGCTCCCGAGCAGCTTCCGCAGGCGTTGGTCGATCAATTGAAGGATGGTGGCCGCATGATTCTGCCCCTGGGCGAGCGGTTCGCCCAGCGCCTGGTCATCCTGCGCAAAGAGGCCGGGCAGGTGCGAACCGAGGAAGATCTGCCCGTACGGTTCGTGCCGATGGTTCCCGGCAAGCCTGATTCGCCCTGACCCGAGAGGTGCCGCGACCGCGGGGCTCCCGGCTCAGTTCGGGGCCGCGGCCCGAGACGACGGCCGAAAAGACCACCAGAGCAGGGCTCCCCCGACGATTGTGAAGGTCACATAATCGGTAGGCATGCCCAGGGTCCAGGATTTGTGCCAGGGAATGTGGGCCGGAGTGAAGCGCTCCCAGCCGAAGGCGGGGTTGATGACGAACCACAAGAAGTCTTCGACCAGCCAGAACAGCATGACGCTGCCGAGAATGCGGGCTTCCAGGCGCAGGTTCCATTGCCAGGCCCAGAAGGCGGGCAGATGGAAGAACAGCAGCATGAACGGAAAGACCCAGGCATGGTAGCCGGTCATGGGCCGCCCGCCCCAGAAGAGGTCGAGGAGCCAGTGCTGTTCGATCCGCCAGGTGGGCAGACCGGCCGCCCACCCCTGCGCCCCTTCGATCTGGATCTCGACGTTGGCGAAGAAGAAGGCCAGCAGACAGACCCACCCGATGTAGGCCACCGTATGCCGCCAGGGAAAGCCCGCGGCGCCCCGAAGTTCGCTTCCTTCCTGAGCCGCCGGAGGTATTTGCGGCTGGTCGACGGAGGAATCTCGTGCCATGGGCAGGTCGAAGGGCGGGCCGATGGGGGTCGGCTCACCCGCGGCCAGGCGAAAAGGCGGCCGGCTGAGGCGTGACAACGGTGGCGGGCGTCGTCTGGCAGACCTTCTCCAGGACCCGACGAGCGGCGTCGGGCCGGCCGAGCGCCCGCGCCCGGGCCGCCATCGCCTCGAGCCGCTCGGGATCGCGCAGCAATTGGGCGAGTCGGTATTCGAGGCCGGCACCATCGTAGGCCTTGAGAGCCACGCCATGCTCGAGCAGGAAGTCGGCATTGCGTTCTTCCTGGCCCGGAATGGGCGACACGATGATCATGGGCAGGCCCATGGCCAGGCATTCCGAGGTGGTGAGCCCGCCGGGCTTGGTGATGGCGACATCGGCCACCGCCATGAGCCGCTCGATGGTGCGAGTGAATCCCATCGGGAACAGGCGTCCGGGCGCGGTCGCCTGCAGCTTCTGCAGACTGGCCAGCAGGGCCTCATTGCGCCCAGCCAGCGCCACGATCTGGAAGTCGCCCGGCAGGCGCAGCAGGCGTTCCACCAGCTGGTCGATGCCGCCCACCCCATAGCCGCCGGACATCATCAGCACCGTCTTCTTGTTCAGGTCGAGCCCGAGTTCACGGGCCGCGGCCTCGCGGTCCGGCGGCTGGCCGAACACCGGCATGATGGGAATGCCCGTGACCGTGATCGCCTCGCGCGGCACCCCGCGATCGGCCAGCCGGAAGGCCACCTCGTCGGTCGCGACGAAATAGCCGGTCACATCGGTCTGGATCCACATGGCATGGATGTCGAAATCGGTCACCTGCACCCAGACCGGCCGCGTGAAGGCGCCCTGGGCCCGTTGCCGCGACAGCAGCTCGGCCGGCAGGAAATGGGTGCAGATGACCCGGTCGGGGTTCAGCTCGGCGATCCTGGCCATGAAGCCTCGCGTATTGAGCCGTTCGACCGCCCGGCGCAACCGATTGAGGGAAGAATCGGCCTTTTGCTTGTCGGATTTCTTGTAGATGATTCCCCACAAGGAAGGGTGGTTCTCCACCAGCGACAGGTACGTCTCGGCGTACAGTTTCCGGAAGATCTCGCCGACGGTCGACATGACATCGATATGGACCGCCTCGAAAGCTGGAAAGTGGGCTTCCGCCGCTGCTTTGAGGGCTTCGGCCGCCCGGACGTGTCCGGCTCCCGCCGAGACGCTCAGCACTGCCAGAATGGGTCTGCCCATCGCGTTTCCTCCCTTGCGGCCTGGCGATGTTCCCTTGCGGACAGGCCGGGAATATGGTACCGGATGGAAGCAGCCACCGCAACTCCATCATCGTTGTGACTTCATTGTCAACGCTCGAGGCTTATCCGCATGTCATCACCCGCCGACTCCTCCCCCACCCCGGCCCCCATGCCGACCTCCACTCCAGCCCCTGGACAGGCAGCCCCGTTCGCTCACGAGGCGGCCGTCGCCGCTCGCATCGCCGCAATGGCGGGGGCGTTGCTGAAAGGGCGGTTCGCCACCGCGATGCAGGTCGACTTCAAAGGGGCCACCGACCTCGTCACCGAAATGGACCTGGCCTCGGAACGTCTCATTCGCGACGAACTGGCGCGAGCATTTCCCGCTGACGCCTTGTTCGGCGAGGAAACCGGGGGGGCCGATTGGCGCCAGGGGCGGGTCTGGGTGTTCGACCCGCTCGACGGCACCACCAACTTCGCGCACGGCCTGCCGATCTTTTCGGTCTCGATCGCCCTCTGCCTCGACGGACGACCCGTGGCGGGCGCTGTCCACCAACCGATCGCCGGCGAGACCTTCGTGGCCTGGACCAACGGCGGTGCCTGGCTCAACGGCGCGCCGATCCGGGTATCGGCCCAGGATGACCTGCACAAGGCTCTCGTCGTCACCGGCTTCCCTTATCGGATCGGTGACCAGATCGACGAGGTGCTGGCTCGTCTGCGTCGGATGATCCTGGCGACGCAGGGGGTGCGGCGCCTGGGCTCCGCCGCCCTGGATCTGTGCGCCGTCGCCATGGGCCGGTTCGATGTCTTCTGGGAGACCAGCCTCCAGCCCTGGGACGTCGCCGCCGGCCGGTTGCTGGTCGAGGAGGCCGGCGGCCGGGTCACCGATTTCGCCGGCCAGCCCATGCCCCTCGATCGCGGCCAGTTGCTGGCCACCAACGGTCGCCTGCACGAGGCCGTGCTTGCCATGCTGGCGATCTGACCTCTTCCCGGTGCGAATGGGGTTCGGCTGGATGGCGACGGCGGCCCGCGCCTCGGGCCTGCGGGAGGGTCGGGAACGCTTGCCGCCGACCGCCAGGAACCCCGGCCAGCCCTGCCGTCAGGCCGAATTGAGCATGCTGCGCGGCTGGCCGGTGGATTCGAGGACGTTGAGCCAGAAGGTGCTTTCCGGGTCGATCAGCTTGCGATTCTTGACGGCCATTTCGATGGGAACATGGGTGAAATGGTCGTTCCAGATGCCCACCACCATGCCGGTGCGGCCGGCCATGCCCGCATGGGCGGCATTCTGCGCCAGCTGGTTGCAGTAGATGCTGTCGGACGGCAGGGCCCGCGCGCTGCGGATCATATAGCTGGGATCGATGTAGCGGATGTTGACCGGGATGCCCTGCTCGCCGAACACCCGCTTGATATCATCCCGCAGGAAGACCCCGACATCGGGGAATTTGATGTTGCCCGAGGCATCCTTCCCCTGATCGCCGCCGAAAGCCTTCCCCACCCCTTCGGCGACCACGACCACCGCGTGCCCGCGTTTGGCCAGCCGCTGCTTCAGATGGGTGTAGAACCCATTCGGCCCCTCGAGATCGAACGGAATTTCAGGCACCAGGCAGAAATTGACATCCTGGGAAGCCACCGCGGCATTGGCTGCGATGAACCCTGAATCCCGCCCCATCAAGCGCACCAACCCGATGCCGTTCTGCACCGCCTTGGCTTCGACATGCGCCGTGCGGATCGATTCCACCGCCAGCGAAAAGGCCGTTTCGAAGCCGAACGTTTTTTCGATGAACCCGATGTCATTGTCGATGGTCTTGGGGATTCCGATCACCCCGATCTTCAGCCCGCGGCGCAGAATCTCATCGGCGATGTCTTTGGCCCCGCGCAGCGTGCCATCGCCTCCGATGCAGAACAGGATGTCGATGCCGAAGTCCATCAGCCGGTCGACCATCTTGCCGACATCCTGGGGCCCGCGCGATGTGCCCAGGATCGACCCGCCGAATTCATGGATGTCGGCCACCACTTCTGGATCGAGCACTCGGGGCGGGGCACCCAGCTCCTTCACCAGTCCTTGATAACCATACCGAAATCCATAGATGGCCTTGACCCGGTACCAGAAGGAAAGTTGCATCACCAGTCCCCGAATGACGTCATTGATGCCAGGGCACAGGCCACCGCACGTGACGATCCCGACTCGCGTTTCGGAGGGATTGAAGAACACCTTTTCTCGCGGGCCGGCTTTTTCGAACGAACAGGGAACCCTTCCCGCGGCGATCACTTCCTGGACTTTCCGGAGGCTGACTTCATAGAGAATCCGGTCGTCGTCCTGGGTGTAGTTGGTCAGCATGTCGCCGTCGCTCTTTGACAGGCCCAGAGGCGAGGGAAAGGTCGCCTCACCGAGGCGTCGCACCTGAAAATCGTTTGGATTCAAATCCATGGCAATTTCCTTCCGATCATGGTATTGATACTAAGTCTGGAGGGTAAAGTATTGTCCTCATTATCTTCCCACCTGTCAACCGCCTCTCGAACCAGTCCCTTCCCGGACGCGTAATGAATCCGGAGGTTCTTCGAGCACATGGAGATTCTCCTTGGGATCTGCCTGGTCCAGAGCCGTTATGGCGAAGATACCGCCTATGGTCGACGCCTCGGACAGGCCCTGACCCGGCTCGGCTGTCATGTTCTCGAAGTCGATACCTCAGAAGAGATCAACGTTGGCGACTTGGAAACCCATTTCCGGTGCCCCCAGCTGATCCATGGATTCCACCTGGTCAAATCGGGATTGGCCTGCCAGGAAATCGCCCGCCGGTCACGTCTTCCCCTGGTCATCACCTGCACGGGCACCGATGTGTTCGTCGACCTGCAGACGCCGATCCTGAACGAACAGGTACGCACCGTTCTGTCGACCGCCGATAAAGTGGTGGTGCCCTTTTATGGAATGCTTCCCTACCTCAAGGAATTCCTCCCCGAGGATTCACGATTTCGGGTGATTCCCAAAGGAGTTCGAGCCGCCCCGCCCAGCGATCTTCCAGAACTATCGGTCACTCCGCTTCCACCGCACGCTCGCGTGGTCGTGGTGCCCGGAGCGGTGGTCCCGGTCAAAAACACTCTCTTTGCCATCCAGGCGCTCGAACCCCTGCTGGGCAGGATCCCCGATCTGCATTTGGTCATTCTGGGCAACCATCTCGACCAGGAATACGGCCAGCTGGTCGCCCAGGCGGCCGCCGGCCAGCCCTGGATCCGCCTCGTGCCCGAGCTTTCGCCTGGGGAGATGTCGCGATGGTATGCGCAAGCCGACGTCATTCTGAATGTTTCACACGCCGAAGGAGGATCCCAGTGCCTGCTCGAAGCCATGTCGCTGGGTGCCGCCGTCCTGGCGTCAGATATTCCTGGCAATCGTGCCTATATCATCGATGAATTCGCCAACCCGGGACGGGGGAACGGCTTCCTGTACTTCACCAGTCCTTCCCCCGAAGGCTTTCGTCGCATCCATGACCAGGACGATCTGGCCAGCAAACTCGAGTTCATCCTCCGCCAACATGAGACGCGAGCGGCGGTCGGTCAGCGCGCCGGAGCCTGGGTGAAGGAAAATCTGAACCCCGACCTCGAAGCCTTCCTCTACCTGGAACTTTATCGCAGCCTGATCGAACGCTGATATCCGGCCAGTTCTCCATTCCTGTGGGGCTTGGGCGAACGACCGCTGGGAAGCCTAGCCACATCGCTGACGGTGGCCAGTTTCAGTCCATCAAGAGACCCTGCGTCCCTTCCTTGCCCGCATCGGCCAGACAGCGAAACAAGGCTTCGCGCGCCGCTCAACTCAAGCGGCCAGATCCTGGAAACGGGTCGGATCTCCACGGATGGCCAGACCCGAAAACTGCCGGCGCAGGTGGTCCAGGGTGGGTTTTCCCAACCACTCGGGGCCCACGGGAGGCAATTGCGGATCGAGCGTCTTGCCTTCCCGGCATTTCTGCAGAATGAACCGCTTCGCTCCGAGGGCTTGAAGGAAATCCCCGATCGCCATCACCCATTCCTGGCTGATGACCGAAGGGTGGACGGTGGTGCGGAATTCATGGGCGACGCCGCTCTCGATGAGCAGCCGCGCCGATTCCCGCACCCCGGCATCGATCGGCGCCCCGGTGACCTCATGGTAATGTCCCGGGGGCGCTTTGATATCGAGGGCCACGAACGACAGCAATCGATCACGCAACAGGCCGCCCAGAACCAGAGGAAACGCCCCATTCGTGTGCAAAGCGACCTCGAATCCCATGTCCCGGATTTCTTCGACGGCCGGGCGCAGGGTATCCTGAAAGGTCGGTTCTCCGCCACTGAAGACCACTCCCTCGAGGAAGCCCCGCCGACGGTCGAGAAAGCCGAGGATATCATGCCAGGGATGGGAGATATCCCCGGCTTTCTTGACCAGCTCAGGGTTGTGGCAGTAGCGACACCGGAGGTTGCATCCCTGCAAGAAGAGCACGCAGGCGATGCGTCCCGGGAAATCGATCATCGTCAGCGGTTGCAAGCCACCGACGATGGGCCGATCTGGCGCAGGAAAGAGCATCCCGAGAGGGCAGAAACGATCAGACGACCTTGCTGATCACTGCGGGGGCACGCAGCACCGTGCGTTCGCGGTATTCGCTCTTCTTTCCGGCATTGAACTGGGATACAGGCCGGTAGTAGCCCATGACCCGTGTCCAGACTTCGCACCGCTGGCGGCTCTCCTCTGGAAGGTCGATGGTCGCTGGCGGCGGGGTCTCGGTTCCGGTGAGGTCTACAGTGGCTTGGGCTTTCCGACGCGCCCGTTCGGCCTCATCGCAGGTCGGGCAGAATTCGTGCTCTCCCGACAGGTAGCCATGCTTGGGGCAGACCGAGAAGGTCGGGGTGATGGTGATGTAGGGCAGCCGGAACTGGCTCAGCGATTTCTGGACGAGCCGCTTGCACGAGTTGGCATCGGGGATCCGTTCGCCGACGTAGAGATGGAGGACCGTGCCGCCAGTGTAGTACTGTTGCAGTTTTTCCTGGTGCTCCATCATCTCGAAAAGATCGCCATCGTACCCGACTGGCAGTTGGGTGGAATTGGTGTAGTAGGGAGCCGTCGGATTGCCTGCCTGGATGATCCCGGGGAAACGCTTCTGATCTTCGCGGGCGAAACGGTAGGTGGCCCCTTCCGCTGGCGAAGCTTCGAGATTGTAGAGATTGCCAGTCTGGGTCTGGATCTCGACCATGCGTTCGCGCAGGTGGGTCATCACGCGCTGAGCGAACTCGATGCCCTCGGGCGAGGTGATGTCGGTGGCTCCGTCGGTGAAGTTGCGGATGCACTCGTTCATTCCGTTGATGCCGATGGTCGAGAAGTGATTCCGCAACGTTCCGAGGTAGCGTTTGGTGTAGGGGAACAACCCGTTGTCGATCAAACGGCTGATCACCTTCCGCTTGACCTCAAGACTCTTCACCGCCAGATTGACCAGATCGTCGAGTCGCTTGATCAGGCCGTCCCAATTGCCTTTGTAGGTGTACCCCAGCCGAGGCAGGTTGATGGTCACGACGCCGATCGATCCGGTCTGCTCGGCCGACCCGAACAGGCCGTTCCCTCGCTTCAGCAGTTCCCGCAGATCGAGTTGGAGCCGGCAGCACATCGATCTGATCTGATTGGGCTTGAGGTCAGAATTGATGAAATTCTGAAAATAGGGCAGCCCGTACTTGGCCGTCATTTCGAACAGCGGGGCACAGTTCGGGTGATCCCAGTTGAAGTCTTTGGTGATGTTGTAGGTCGGTATGGGGAAAGTGAACGCCCGGCCGGCCCGATCGCCCTGGCTCATGACTTCGATGAACGCCCGGTTGATCATATCCATTTCGGCCTGCAGGTCCCCGTAGGTGAAATCGACGGGCTTGCCGCCGACCAGGGGGGTCTGGTGGCGCAGGTCCTCGGGGCAGATCCAGTCGAAGGTGAGGTTGGTGAAAGGCGTTTGCGTGCCCCACCGCGAAGGCACGTTGAGATTGTAGATGAATTCCTGGATGCCCTGGTAGACCTCGCGATAGGAGAGCTTATCGGTGCGCACGAAGGGGGCCAGGTACGTATCGAAGGAGCTGAAGGCCTGAGCGCCGGCCCATTCGTTCTGGAGCGTTCCGAGGAAATTTACCATCTGGCCGAGGGCGCTGCTGAAGTGGCTGGGAGGGGCCGCTTCGATCTTGCCATACACCCCGTTGAAGCCTTCCTGGAGGAGCATTCGGAGAGACCACCCGGCGCAATAGCCAGAGAGCATGTCGAGATCATGGATATGGAAATCGCCGCTGCGATGGGCTTCGCCGATCTCGGGATTGTACACATGGGACAGCCAGTAGTTGGCGACGACCTTCCCGGAGACATTCAGGATCAACCCGCCAAGAGAATAGCCCTGATTGGCGTTGGCATTGACCCGCCAGTCCTGCTGACCCAGGTATTCATTGATCGAACTGATGACGTCGACGAGCGTGCGCTTGCCTTCCCGCATCGCTCGGTGCTGTTCGCGATACACGATGTAGGACCGATTGGTCGCGAAGAAGTTGTTGGCGATCAGGATGTGCTCCACGACATCCTGGATTTCTTCGACAGTCGGAATGTTGGTGCAACCTCGATGGGCGAGGACATTGACCACCTGGCTGGCCATGCGGGCGGCTTCCAGCGGCCCGAACTCACCGGTGGCCGCTCCGGCGCGCTCGATGGCAGACCGGATCTTATCGGCGCTGAACGGCTTGAGGGCACCGTCACGTCCTTCGACGAACCTCAGTTCTCTCCCTTGCTTCATGGATGTTCCTTTTCCTCACCGAAATTTTGACAGCATGATCCTCCGGTGCGTGTGCACGGCAAAGTGGGGGGATGGCGCCTCGGGATCGGGGCACCATTTAACCACCTTCCATGATTCCTGTAAAGGGGTCAATTTGTACCTTTTTTCTGATAACTTTGTTCGTTTGTGCCCCCGGTAGATGATGATGAGACCCTCATTTCCGGAGATTTCATCTTGCCCTGACCATAGCCATGGTTTAGAATATCTCCATCCCCTCAGGTAATCTGAAAATTCATCACAAGGGAAAGGATCATGGGACAGACCATCATCCAGAAGATCATTGCCCGCCATTCCAAGGAACCTCCCACCCCCGGATCCATCGTATGGATGGACCTCGACGTCCGCTCGGCTCGCGATTTCGGTGGCGCCAACGTGGTCAAGAATTTCGAAGCCAACTACCCCGGGCAGGCTCCGGATGACCCGAAGAAGACCTGCTTCACCTTCGACTGCGTGGTCCCGGCCAACAATATTCCCTACGCCAACAATCAGCACATCTGTCGCAAATTCGCTCGTAAGCACGGAATCAAAGTCTACGACGTCAACCAGGGCATCGGTTCGCATATCAACATCGAAGAAGGCATGGCGGTGCCAGGAGCCACCATCGTCGGCACTGACAGCCACCTGAACATCCTCGGCGCCGTCGGGGCCTTCGGACAGGGCATGGGCGATCAGGACATCGCCTTCACCTTCCGGACGGGCAAGACCTGGTTCGAAGTGCCTCACACGATGAAGGTCAAGGTCAAAGGCACCTTCCGCTATCCGGTCACGGCCAAGGACCTGACCCTGAAAATGGTCCAGACCCTGGGGTCCAATGGGGCCCTCGGCCTGGCGATGGAATACTATGGACCGGCCATCGACGCCCTCGATCTTCCTGGCCGGATCACCCTCGCCAGCATGGCGACCGAGATGGGAGCGATCATCTCCTTCATTCCGCCCGATCGAGCGACCCTCGAATGGCTGTCGAAGGCTGCCGGTCGCAAGGTTGAAGGCATCTACGCCGATCCTGATGCCTCGTATTGCAAAGAGATCGAAATCGACGTCAGCGACCTCGAACCCCTGGTGGCCTGCCCCTATACGCCCGAGAATGTGAAGCGGGTGCGCGAGGTGGCCGGGCGCAAGATCGATTCGGTCTTCATCGGATCCTGCACCAACGGCCGTTTCGAGGATTTCGAGATCGTCGCTCGCTTCCTGCGCGGCCGCAAGATCGCTTCTCACGTCATGGCCAAGGTGGTGCCCGCCACGCACAAAGTCTACGCGCAGATGCTCGAGAGCGGCGTGCTGAAAACCCTGTTCGACGCGGGCTTCGTCATCAGCCACCCGGGCTGTGGCGGCTGCGCTTCGGGGCAGATCGGCATGACCGGCAAAGACGAGGTCCAGGTCAGCACCAGCAACCGCAATTTCAAGGGGAAGCAAGGGGATGGCGATACCTATCTGGCCAGCCCCCTGGTCGCGGCCGCCTCGGCCCTCGCCGGTGAACTGGCCGATCCTCGCGATCTCGTTTGAACGAGCGCATTCCCTCAGAAAGGAATTTCGCCATGACCACCAAACCCACACTCCTCAAAGGGCGCGTCTGGGTCATCGCCGATGCGCGCGGCCATTTGATCGACAATATCGATACCGACATGATCTTCCACAACGCCCATCTCGCCATCACCGACCTCAGCAAGATGGGCCCCCTGGCCTTCGGCAATCTGAGCGGCTGGGAGGATTTCCCCAAGAAAGTCCAGAAAGGCGACATCCTGATTCTCGGGAAGAATTTCGGGGCGGGCAGCTCCCGGCAGCAGGCGGTCGATTGTTTCATCGCCAATGGCGTCCAGGCCTTGGTCGCCGAATCGTTCGGCGCCATCTACAAGCGGAATGCCATCAATACGGGCCTGCCCATCCTCTCACGCGAAGGATTCGCCGGCCCTCCCGGTCAGTTGTTGTTCGCCAACGGCGATGAAGTGGAACTGGATCTGGTCAAGAGCACCATCAAGCATCTCAAGTCCGGCAAGGTGATCCAGCTCGATCCCTTCAGCCAGGTCCAGATGGATATCTATCAGGCTGGTGGATTGATGGCCTACGGCAAAACCCTCGAAGCCAGGGCCTGATCAATACCCCGGCCCCATGGGCCTGGAACCGGTTCTTGCCCCAGGGCCGCTTTTCCGATACAATGAAAGAATCTCATCAAAACGGAGGGAAGATTGTGATGAGGCGTTTTTGGTTCGTCTGTTGTTGTCTGATGCTGCTGGTCGGCTTGGCGGTCAGCACGGCCTGGGCCCAGGAACCGGCTCGCAAGACCTACATCGTCCGGTTCAAGCCCGAGTATCAGCTTCCCGAGCAAGGCAGCCACGCTGAAGTCGTGAAGATGCTTCAGGCCAGCGTCAAGAAAAACCTTCCCGTCCTCAAGAAAGTCATCAAGACCGATGACCTCACCCCCCTCTGGATCATCAACGGCGTGGCCCTCGAGGCGACCACCACCGAGATCGGGCACATCAAGAAACTGCCCAACGTTCTCAGCGCCAAACCCTCGCGCTACCAGATCTGGGTGCCCGTCGATACCGAGGCCCGCCCGGTGAAATCCCACAAGGGCAACCAATGGAGCATCGTGAAGGTCAAGGCGCCCGAGGTCTGGAATGAATTGAAGATCGATGGGACCGGCATCGTGGTCGGCCACCTCGACACCGGCATCGACGCCGGTCATCCCGACCTGATGGGCAAGGTCCTGGCCTTCAAAGACTTCACGCCCAATGCCAAACCCGCCCCGTACGATGATCAAGGCCACGGCACCCATACCGCCGGCTCCATCGCGGGAGGGAACGGCGTCGGCGTCGCCCCCGGCGCCAAGCTGATCGTCGCCAAGGTGTTCGACCGCAAAGGCGGGGCCGAAGACACCTGGCTCCTGCAGGCCATGCAATGGGTCATGGATCCCGACGGGATTCCCGAGACCAATGACGGCCCCAAGCTGGTCAGCAACTCCTGGGGTTCCAACGCCACCACCGATCGCACCTTCTGGGATGCCGTGCAGGCCTGGGTCGCCGCCGGGATCGTCCCCGTGTTCGCGGCCGGCAACAATGGTCCTTCCGGCAAGGTCGGCACCCCCGCCGGGTTCCCCCACAGCTGGGCGGTGGCGGCCACCACCAGCTCCAATGGTATCGCCTATTTCAGCAGCGTCGGCCCCTCCGTCTGGGATGGCATCACCCTGGTCAAACCCGACATCGCCGCTCCCGGGCAGGGGGTCGTCTCCTGCAAGATCGGCGGTGGCTATGTTTCCAACAGCGGCACCTCGATGGCCTGCCCGCACGTGGCCGGCGTGGTCGCCCTGATGCTGCAAGCCAACCCCGCCCTCACCATCGATCAGGTGCGATCCATCGCCGAATCCACCGCGCTCGATCTGGGCGCCGCCGGCAAGGATACCAAGTTCGGTGCCGGCCTCATCGATGCCCTGGCCTGCGTGAAGAAGGTCCTGGAAGGCGCCTCTCTGGCGCCCGCCTACGAGGCCTACGAGGCCGCCCTCGCCGCCGAACGAGCTCTGATCGGGGTCCAGGCGACCACGCCGCTGTCCGGGCCTCTCGCCCGTTCGCTCCTGCAGCGCACCCAGGCGCTCGACGAAGGGGAACTCGTCTCCCTCCGGGCCGCCCTGCAACAATCGGGCAGTCCGGCGGCCCGTGCCTTGTTCGAAGAAGCCGCTCGTCTCCGCAAGGCTGGCGACCTGAACCGGTAATCCTTCTTTCTTCGATCGCTCGCGAAACGCCCCGCCCGGCACCATCGCCGCGGCGGGGCGCAGTTTTCGGGCTCCTCAGACCTCGCTTGCCCCTGCGACCCCCCGTTTCCCGCGTTCGACGAGGCAGCTCCCAGGTCGACTCGCCCACCAGCCAGCCCATAAGCACAACGGAGGCGGCCGCGCCCGAGCATCGTCACCTGCTCGATCCGACGGAACAGGTGGCCGAAAAAGGCGGCAGGCCCCTCGTGCGGAGCCTGCCAAATTGAGTGTCGAGGATCGATCCCGGCGGGGGATCAGAAGCTGCCGGGTTCGATGAATCCCGCTTCTTCGCCTTTCTCGGTCAGCTTCAGCGATCCGAACTGGATGCCGGCGACCGACTCGAGCGAGCCCTTGTACGGCGTGCGGATGCGGAACTGGTTGTTGAGGAAGTCGATTTCTTCAAGTCGGCCAAGGGCCAGACAGTTCTGACCGGCATCGAGCAGGGCGATCAGCAGACCTCGTTCCTCGCCGGCGATGAAGTTCCGGATCATGCCCAGGTCGGTCGGCCAGCTCTTGGTCATCTCGGGCAGCAACGGCCCGGACGTGATGACCAGGGTTCCCTCCCATCCCGAGAGCCGCTCGGCATGCAGGGTTCCTTCGAGGGTCAGCGGCGTGCCGGTGAGGAAGTAGCAGCGGTCGGTGAACACCTGACGGAAAGGAATGGTGATCACTCGCGCCTCTTTGAAATAGCGAGTGGAAACCATCTCCCGCAAGGCTTTCCGCTCCATCTGGGAGGTGGGCGAAGCTTTCTTCGAAACGGGCAGGCGGGCGATGCGCGCAGGGGGAAGATGCTTGACCAGATGTTCGAGCTCGTTGAGGCGCTGCATCAAAATGACGAGATCGGGGTCGACCAGATCGAGCTTGGCTTTTTTGAGAGCCCTTCCGCCATCGCCCTGCACCCATCCCGTGGTATCGATGATCAAGGCATCGGCTTCGGCTTCGGCCTTCCGCACCATGGTGGCCAGGCCGGTCATGGCCGGCAGGAAATGCAGGCCCGGGGAATGCGCCCCCAGCATATACAGGTGGGTCGGCGTCTCTTCGGTCAGGAAGATGGCGGGCTTCTTCAGAACCAGCATGCCGAAGGCGCCCGGAGGGCCGATATCGGACTGGCCGGTGTCGCAATCGAGGATGGCGACGCGCCCCAGTTTGTCGATCAACCGATTGGCCAGATACGTGCTGAAGAACGTCTTGCCGGTGTCGACTTCGCCCAGCACAATGATCTTGTACAACTTCCCGGCCATGCGCTCGCGGGCGATCCGGTCGGCCAGCTGGTCCCACTCGGGGGGGATGGAGCTGCCTTCCATTCTGGACAAGGCATCATCGCGGGCTTCATACTCGATGACCGCATCTTCGAGCACCGCGATGGGCACCCGCTTGCCGAGCGGGACCACGACCCGCTGGCCCGGCCCGGTCCGGGCCCCGATGACCTCGACCAGACCGGATTTGACGGTGAATTCGGCGGGGCCGATGAGCAGATGGAATTCGCTTTTCTGGAGGGTGCAGGTCTTCATTTCTTCATTCCCTTCTCGAATACCAGCGAAGGCCACATCTCCTGCAGCACCTTGTCATTGATGACACAGACCTTATCCATCTCTTTGAGGCCGAGCTCGAGTTCATCTTCGCACGTGACGGACTTCACCCCTTTGAGGGTGATCCCGTCGGCATCCTTGGCCACGACCGTGCCGAAGTAGCAGTCTTCACGGTTGCGGATGTAGATTTTCTGCCCCACCGTCACCTCGGCGGGGCGGGTCTCCTTGACCACGCCGCCGAGGCACATGTTGACGATGCCGGGATAGAGCGGCACTTCCTCATACAGTTTCACCAGTTGTTGGACGACATCGCGCAGCAGCAGCGGATCGCTTTCCCGGGCCAGAAAGGCCTTCAGGTATTTGATCAGGGCAGGGAAATCGGTTTCCTTGAAGCTCATGGACAGGGTCCTTTCATCGAGGGGTGGCGGGAACGTATTCCAAGCCGAGATCGCGGGCCTTGCTGGCCTGCTCCGGGGTCAGGGAGCCGGCCCGCCAGGCGAGATCGAGTTCCCGCATGTCGTTGAGCTGAGTCATGACCTGATGGAGAACCTGGAAGAACGTCACCTGGGAGGTCTTGACGGTGCATTCGGCTGCCTTCGGGTGCCCGCCCCCGCTGATGAAGGCTTTATGTTCCGGGAACCTGGCCTGCAGGACGTTCTGCAATGTGCCGCAGAATTTGCCGGAATGGACGCGATCTCCGGTGCCGCGCACCGAGACGTGGGTGTAATCATCGGCCACCCGGCTGACCATGATGATCTGCGCGGCCGGATCGCCCGCCTTCTGGTTCAGCTCGAACAGCTTGATGGAGCCGATCATGGGCAGGAGGGACACTTTGACCCCGACGAACAGATAGATGGTGGTGTTTTCCAGGGTCAGGATCCGGGCGGTGGTGTCGAGGGTCTTGCTGGCTTTCTCCCAGTCTTCCAGGAAGAAGCCGAAGATCTTCTCGAGCAGTCCGCGATGCGGCTGGGGAAGCAAGGCCACGAAGCTATCGAGGGAGGTCAAGCGGGGCAGCTGGTCGGCCTGCGGCGCCAGGGCCTCCAGCGCTTCGGCGATGCAGCGGGCATGGTCGACCGTGCGCAGGTCGGGATGGCGATCATGGTAGAAGTACGAGAAGCCTCCGCCGCCGGTTCCGTGAACGAACTCCGTGATGCGGCTCAGCAGGCAGGTCACCTCGCGTTGCATCGAATCGAACTGGGTGGGGCGTTCACGCAGCACGGTCAACATATTGCGGAAGGCCATGCCGTGATCGACCAGGAACGGCTTGACGAAGTCGGAAAGCAGGCCGCTGACCGGCTCGATCGCCCAGTCGCCCTTGAGTCCGACCAGGCACAGGAAATCGTCGAACAGGTCGCGTGTGCCGGCCAGCAATGCAATGCCATGGGCCAGAATCGAGGTCGAACACCAGGTGTATTTTTCGAGACTGGGGTTGTAGATGACGCAATCGGTCGGCACCTTCGGGGTCGGATGGTGGTCGACGATGTAGACCGGCCATCGCTTTCCGTAATCGCTGTAGGGGGCGAGGGTGCCTTTGTCGAGCAGGAAGATCGCTCCCGTGTCGGGGTTTTCGGCCAGGGCCTGCTCCAATTGCGCCGGCTGCAGCATGAACCCTTCGGGCAGCCGCAGCGCGACCTTCCAGCCCTTCTTCTGCAGCATGCGTTTGAAGATCAACCCGCTGGTGATACCGTCAGGATCATCGTGGGAAAAGATGAGGGCGGTGCCCTGGGGTCTGGCCACCTTCTCGAGCAGGCGTTGCAATCCAGGCTCGGCCAGCCGGATGGCGTCCCATTGGTGCTGGTAGGTCTGATCGGCAGTGACGGGGTTTCTCAAGAGGGCGGTCTCTTCCATCGTAGGCATCCTTTCGGTGTCAGGTGGGGAGTCCGCCTCAGTATAGAGAGGTCACATGTCCCGGTCAACCTTGAATGAGTAATCGCCGGAATCCCGCCCGCCGATGCGCAACCGGATGTTGCCGTGGTAATCATTGCGATAGAGCCTGGTCTGCAGGCTGGCATACAGACTGAGGGCCGCGGGCGAAGGATGCCGGAAGGGATTGTTGCGCCCCACCTGGATGATGCCGTACTCCGGCGCCACCAGCTCGAGGAACGGCTTGTACAGGCTCGTTTCCGACCCATGGTGCGGCACCTTGATCACCTGTGCCTTCAACCCGGGCCCATAGCGGGTCAATTCCATCTCGACCTTCTCTTCGATATCGCCGGTGAGCAGCACCGTCACTTTGCCGTAACGCATCAGCAGGGTCACCGACATGTTGTTGAGATCGGAATATTCCTCGGAGTTCACCACCTCGACCGGATGGAGGACCTGCACGAACAGCTCGTCCCCCCAATCGAGCAGGTCGCCGGCTTGTACCGACTGTCGAGGAATGCGTTTCTGCTGACAGAGGCTCACGTAGTCCTGGTAGGTGACCGTATCGATCTTGCTTCCGCACTCCCATACCCGGTCGACCCGCAGCAGCTTGAGCACGGGAGGGATCCCGCCGAGGTGGTCGTTGTGCGGATGGGTCACCACCACTCCATCGAGACGGGTGATCCCTTCGCGGCGCAGGTAGTGATGAACCAGCTCGCGGCCCTCCGACCTGGCCTGGGCCAGCGGCACGTTGGTGCCGGCATCGATCAGGTAGGCCCGCCCGCGCGGCGTGCGGACCAGGATGGCATCCCCCTGGCCGACGTTGATGAAGTCGAGCAACAGCTCTCGGTGGAAGGCGGGCGGCAGCAATCCGGCCAGATCAGGGCTGAGGAAGACGGCCCAGACCCCGATGCAGACCAGGAAGAGAACGATGAACAGGAAGCGATGGGCGGTCGATTGGAAGGATCTCTGTTCGAACCCGTAGTCGGCCATGGTCTAGGGCACCTCGATGAGGTTGACGAACTTCTGCAGCTTGGCAGGGGTCAGGCCAGGCACCTCCTGCAGGTCTTCGAGGGTATGGAACCCGCCACGTTGATTGCGAACATCGATGATGCTCCGGGCCAGGGTTTTGCCGACGCCTGGAAGTTTCTCGAGTTCTTCGAACGAGGCGAAGTTCAGGTTCAACTTCTTGCCGGCGCCCAGGCCTCCTTGGCGTCCGCCTTTGGCGGTCAGGAAGCGCCGCAGGGTGGCGTATTTCTTCTTGGTCATCCCCTTGAGGGAGATCAGCTCATTCAGATCTTTGATCTCGCCTTTTTCCTGGCGGAAGTCGAGGATCCGCTGGGCCATGACCTTGCCCATGCCGGGTAGCATTTCCAGGTCTTGGAGTGTGGCATGGTTGATGTTGAGCTTGTTGTGGTTCTCGCGATCGTCTTCGGCGCTGTGCTGAGCCTTTTCCAGGGGGGTGCGGGGGGTCAGGGCCTGGATCGCCGCGATGTCGGCCAGAACGGCGCGATTTCGCGCGGAGTGGGCCCTTACCTGGATCACGATCAGGCCGAGTCCGAGCAGAATGCCGATCAGCAACGCGGTGAAGGTGACCTTCTCGAGGGTGGTGAGGCTCATGGCGCGGCGCTTTTCCCTTCCCGTTCGAGGAATGGCCGGACGATCAGCCGATCCTTCACCACATCGGCCTGGATGGCCCCGTCGCTTTGGGTCAGGAAGAAGCGATCGGGCTGGTCGCGGAGCTTCCGTTCCACCTGGATGCTGCGTCCTTCCACGATCTTCTTCATGTAGTACCCTTCGAACAACCACGATGAAGGCCGGCGGAAGCTGAGCGCGATGCGGTTCACCCGGTCGGTCGCCACCAACCCCCAGAAATCCTCGAGCGGGAACGGCAGATCGGCCAGGAACAGCACATCGACCCGCTCGGGCAGCACCTTGGGCAGGGCATACATGCTGCCCGGCGAATAGACGAGCCGATGCGCCCCTTCCCGGATCTGGAGGATCGCCCCGTCGTAATAGACCGCGAACCGGTCGCCAGAGCGAGTCGGGGAGAGAACCTCGATGGTCTCTTCGAAGCCTGGCACAGGAGTGCCGGCGGCGAGCCGGCCCACCGGGATGCCCGATTTGTGGACGCGGCGGATCAGCCCATTGAAGGCCTGGAACGCCTGGTCGAGGTAGTAGTTGGGAGGCATGGCGGGGATGATGCCCTGGCGGAAGTCGGCCTCGAGCTTGACGTCAGCGAAGTTGAAGCGCTTGACGAATTCCTGGAAGGGGATGAGCTGCCCATCGGTCGGAATGTCGAAGGGAGCCAGCAGGCGGCCGATCTGGTAGTTCTCGGCCACCGACAGAAGGCCGGAGATGCGCTCAGGCAGCGCCGAAGAAAGGATGACCAGGTCGAGCCGATCGGCGAACTTCTCAGACAGCGCGGGCTGGATGACCCGTTCCCCGACATCGTACTCCGACAGGCCATCTCGCATGCCGGCATCGATCAGGGCGATCCGACCGCCCTTCTCGACGAGCAGAGAGGAGCCGAAGCCGACATCGAGCTGGGTGACGCGCAGGGTGGGCGTCCGCTCCAGGCGGGACCAGGCGAACCCGCCCAGGAAGAACACGACCCCGAGCACCGTTCCGCCGAGCAGGCCGAGCGGCAGCTGGTAGTCGGGGTCTTCCCAGAGGTCGAGGATGGCGGCGCCCAGGGCCAGGGCGTAGTCGCGGATGGGTTCCCAATAGAAATAGAGATGGAGCAGGGCGTAATAGCCCAGGATCAACCCGAGCCCCGGTTGCGAGACGCGGGGAAACGGGATCAGCACCGCGAAAAAATGGGCCATACCCAGGAAGAACTTGACCCCCAGCCAGTTGGCCGCATTGATCACCAGGGCCAGCGGCACGCCCACCACCGGCAGGAAGGCGCCGATGATGGCTGCGATCAGCCCGAGCTGGACGATCAATCCGATCAGTGGAATGGCGATCATGTTGGCCAGCGGCGCGGCGAGGGACATCGAGCCGAAATAGTAGGCCGACAACGGACCCATCATGGCCAGGAAGATGGCTACTTGCGAGGCGGTGAAACTCTTCAACCAGCCGGGCAGCATCTCGAAGCTGTAGCTCTGGAAGGTCGAACTGGCGGCCAGCCGTCGACTGCCCCAGACCACGAGGGCGATATAGAGGGCCGTCCCGGTGAAGAACCAGGGATGGATGACCAGATCGCGTTTCACGGTGACCGTCAAAAAGAACAGGAAGGTGGCCACGGCGGCCAGCACGAGCCCGTCGCCGCGCAGGGTATCCCGCATCAGCTTCTCGGCGGGATCGGTGAACATGGCCAGCGCGTAGATGGCCATGAACGACAGCACGAAGCTCGGTTCGGTCAGTTGCAACGGGCTCATCGACAGAATGTAGGCCGCGGCCACGGCCAGCGAGAAGACGATCGACAGGCGGAACCCCCGGTCGTGCAGGTAGGCTCGGGACAGAATGAACAGGCTGTTCATCAAGGCGGCCCGCACCGCCGAACTCGGCCATCCGACGATGAGGGCGAAGGTGAACAGGAAGAAGACGATGAGCGGGGCGAACACCCGCAGCGGCACCCGGAACAGGGTGAAGAGGCCATAGAACAGGCCGGCGATGATAGTCACATGCAGCCCGGATACCGCCAGCACATGCGACACCCCGGTCTTGCGGAACTCGGTGGCCACGATCGGCGGCAGGCCGCCCCGCAGGCCGAGCAGGACGCCACCCAGGAAGGCGGACTCCGGATACGGCATGGTCTGCTTGATGACCTGCAGGAAGCGGGTGCGCAGATGGAGCGCGAACCGATACCACCAGGCGCCGGTGGGGTCTTCGGAGAGAATGGCGAAGCGGCCCGAGCGGGCGGTGAGCCGGAAGGTGCGAAACACGCCCTGGTTGCGCAGGTACCTCTGGTAATCGAGGCTGCCAGGATTGCGGCGACCGAGGCCTTGTGGAAGGGCCCGATCAGCTCGACGGTCTGTTTGAACTTGACCAGACGATAGGCTTCGGTCTCCTGGTAGATGAGCGCCATCACCAGCCCCTCATCGACCTCGCGCTCGGGCTCGGGGGGCTCCTCCGGCAGGGCATAGCCCTCGCTGGCCGGGGGAACCGCGGTCGGGCCGGGCTCGCCGGCGGCCCGGCTACCCTGGCTTCGCGCCTTGGCCCTGCCTTTGCCTTTGGCTTTGCCCTTGCCCCGGGCTGCTTTCGGAAGGTGGCGCGCCGTCCCGATTTTCTGAACCAGTCGCGGCTGGATCTTCACCTCGAGAACATCGTTCTTGAGGGTCGGTTCGGCGACCACCTCTCCCACCACCCGCCACCTGGTCGAGGGGTCGGCGTCCTCCATGACGCGATCGAGGTGGCGTGGCCCGGTCGCTTGCAGCGCCCCGGCATAGCGGAACACGCCGAAACAGCTCATGGCCCCCATCAGCAGGAGGACGCTGAGCACGGGAAACGCCTCTTCTTCCCGAAGGATACGGTGGAAGTCGCCGTCGGTCAGCGCCTGACCATGCCTCTGCCAGAGGGGAATGAGGCTGCCGACGAGCAGCAAGGCGGCCAACAGGAGGAAGAATGGGGCCGCTTGAATCTCGAGAATGACCGCCAGGCCCATCCCGATGATGTAGGCCAGGGTGAAAAGAATGAAATGGCCCACGTCAGTCGGTCTCGGTGGTCACTTCCACGTTCGGGTAGTAGTCTTCGTTGGTGATGACGATCTGTTCGACTCGGTAGTCGGACTTGACGATGAGGACGAACGCGCCTACCACCAGGGTCGTGACCAGAAGAGCAATGAGGAAGACCGCCCCGCTCTGTTCTTCAGCCATCGCGCCTCAGTCGCTGATGGCGACCCAGACGTTGGTGGTCCGGACCCAATCCTTGAAGAGGCCGAAGAATTTCTCGAAATCGAAGCTGGTGATCTGCTGAAAGGCGTTTTCGGCTTCCATGTCTTCGAACGCCGCCATCAAGGTGGCATATTTCCGGAAGAACTTGTCGGCGTAGTTCGACAGGAGCAGGCGGACCATGAAGTACGCCTGATGGATGGCCAGTTGCCGGCGATTGGCGTCGGGGATGAGGTGCAGGCTCTTGGCCATGACCGAGGGTTTGATCAACTGTTCGGCCTTCAGAGCCTCGAGGAGGGTGTTCCAGCCGCCGACCAGGTAGTCTTTCGAGTCGGGGCGGATCTTGGCCGGCACCTGCAGGCAGATGCCTTCCCGGAGCCAGGAGGGAGTGCGATAGGTGCGGATCCCGACTTCCCGCTCACGCACCCCGACGTTGAACAGCAGGTAGGATAGGGCGCGGACGACTTCTTCCCCAAGCAGCTTGGGGAGGTGGGTAGCGGCAAGCATGATCACGCCTTCGTCGGGCAGGATGCGGATGGTCTCCCCCATGGTCATGGGCCGCTGCGTCACCCGTTCGATGGTGGCCAGATCTGGATAGAGGTAGAACTCGACGGCGGGGGGCTCATCCAGGACGAACACGGTCTGCAGGCCCGTGGTGGCCCGATCGAGGCTATCGAGGATCGTTTCCGCCTGTTCCCCGTGCTGGATGTTGAAGTAGACCTGGTACTTCTTGATCTCGAACTTCTGATTGAGCGATTCGACGAGGTATTTCGCCATGCGACACCCCCTCACCCAGAGAATAGCACAGGATTTCCATCGATTCAACCGCTTCGCATCCGTTTTCACGTTCATCGAAAGCCGCCGCCCAGGCTCTCGAGTAGGTCAATGAACTTGCCGAAGATGAGGGATGACTTTGCCTTCACCCATGACTCCTGCCTTTTTGCTATCGACGTTCCCGCAGGTTCTTCTTCCCCGCCTCGACCCGCGCCGGCCGATCACCGCCCGACGCGGCGCCTTTTCCCCCCCGGCCCGGGTGGTGGTGGTCGGCAAAGCCGCCCTCGCCCTGGCCAGCGCCATCGAAGAGACGGCCGCCGTCGGCACGCGCGGCTTCCTGCTCGGCCCGGCCCACCCGACAGATGCCATGATCGCGCCCGCCCGCCCGTTGCCCTGGCGCGGAGCGCACCCTGGCGATTCCCCCTCGACCGCTGGTTCGCAGGCGGCCCGCCATACGTCTGAGCCTGCCAGGGCGGGAATCGAAGATCAACCGCCCGACCAGGGGATCCTGGCACGGCTGGCTCGGGCTGGATGGCAGGTCCATCGCGGCGACCACCCCCTGCCCGGCCCGCACACCTGGCAGGCGACTGCCCAGCTCATCGCGTTCCTGACCGATCTTCCGGCCACCGTGCCCGTGGTGATCGTCATGAGCGGGGGAGCCTCTGCCCTGCTGGCCGCCCCGGCGCCTGGATTGTCGCAGACCGACAAACGGGCCGCCCATGCCGCCCTCATCGGTTCCGGTCGCCCGATCACCGACCTCAACGTGGTGCGCCGGCACCTGTCGGCGGTCAAAGGCGGGGGGCTGCTGCGACCGCTCGTGCAGCGCCACAGCCCCGTCCTGGTGCTGGCGCTGTCCGATGTGCCCGGGAACCAGCCGCATGACATCGGCTCAGGCCCATTCTGCCCCGATCCGACGACGTTCGCGGATGCTCTGGAAGTCGCCAGCTCGCTCGCCGGGTTCCCTCCGCGCGCCCTGGAGATCCTGCAAGAGGGCGTAGCCGGCCACCGCCCCGAAACCCTCAAGCCGGACGAGGTGCCCGCCGGTCTATGGACGTTCGAGCTGCTGGGCCGTCCCGATGATGCCCTGACCGAAGCGGCCGCCCTGCTCGAAGCGCAGGGTCAGGCCGCGAACCGCTTGCCCTGGCCCCTGGCTGGATCGCCGGCGGTCTGGGCGAACCGCTTTGTCGACGCGGCGAGTCGACAGGCGGTTCCTGTCGGGGTGTGGCATCTCGCCGCGGGGGAAACCGAGGTGAACCTCCCGCCGCAGGGCCCCATTGGGGCTGGCGGCCGCGCGTCCACCTTGGCGGTGACCCTCGGCCTGGCCCTGGCCGAGGCGGGGCATCGCTTCGACCTCGGAGTGCTTGCCACCGATGGTCGAGATGGGTCGTCAACGCAGGCCGGTGGATGGCTGACCACCGACGATCTTGCCGCGCCGGATCACCGTCGGGCGGCGCGCGAGGCCCTGGGCCGCTTCGATACCGCGACCTTCCTGGCTGAGCGAGGCCGCGCCTGGCCCGGTCGGCCTTCACCCACGAACCTGGGCGACCTCCTGCTGATTCGCCTTTCCTGAGCGGGCGGGCCACGGTTCCAGCAAACCAGATCCGATCCCGGCGAGCATGCCGGCGACCAGCGCCACGCCGCGCACCAGCAGAAAGACGGGCACCCACGGCATCAACCAGCGATCTCGACGCCAGGCCACCTTCATCAGTGGCAGACAGGTGATGAGCCAGGCGGCGAACCACGAAAGGACCCACGCGGCAAGGCCTGAGCGCCTTCTCGGGGGTGCGAAGCCGCCGCCGATCATCCCCTTTCCGAGCGGACGGAGCCCAGGAGCGGACGCCAAGGCGGATTCCTGCTGGCGCGAGCGCCACCCCGGGCCAGGCCATCCCAGCCATGACCCCATCGCCAGCAAGGGCGCCAGCCCAAGCAACCCGAGCTGGGCCTTGAGCGTCCAGGGCGTGTAGGTGTCGCGCCCGGCTTTGTGCGGGTGTTTCCGGTACACCTTCATACGCCAGAACCCCCGCCCGAACTTGAGGCGAGCGTAGCCGGCCCAGCCTTCCCGGTGCCGGTGCCAGACCACCGCGGTCGGCACGAAGACGAACCGTCCGCCCCGGGCCTTGATCCGAAACGACAGATCGACATCTTCGTTGTCGGCGCGCCGGAAGGAGGTGTCGAACCCGCCGACCGCCAGCAGATCGGCCCGCCGGAAGGCCCCGGAGTAAGTGTCGACGAAATCGATATCGGGAAAGGTCGCCAGCAGGTCATACCGCTCCTCGAACTCGAGCTGGGCCAGCCGGGCCACCCGATCGGTCTGCGCGGTGCGATAGACGCCCTTGGCTCCCCGCACGGCGGGATCGTCGAACGGCCGGGCCAGGGCTTCGAGCCAGAGCGGCTCGGGGCGGCAGTCCCCGTCGGTGAACAGCACCAGCTCGCCGCGCGCTGCCTGGATGCCCGCATTGCGGGCCGCGGCGGGGCCGCTGTTGCGGGGCAGCCGCTGCCATTGCAGCGACAGGCGAGGGGAGAAGGCGGTTCGGATCGGCTCCAGGTCGACCGTCGAGGCATCGTCGACGACCACCACCTCGAACGAACGGGCCGTCTGTTGCGCCGCCAGCGCTTCGAGGCAGGCCGTCAACCCTTCCGGATTGTTGTAGACCGGCACGACGACCGAGACCGCGATCTCACCCATAGCTTCCTCCTTGATCCGCAACGACGGTGGTGTCGCCCCTTCTGGCATGGCGCTCGGGGCAGGGCCCGACGCGCCGCTCACGCATCCCGGAGCAGGTGGCCCAGGAAGGTGCGGGCCGAGCGCAGAATGCGGTGGCGTTCCTCGGCGTCGGTGAGCACTTTCTGCAATGTGTACCAGAGATACGACTTGCTCAGGTAGAAGCGCCGGCGGGCGAAATTGCAGAACCGCACGAGGGCGGCCGGCCCGCAGTCGCCGGTGCGGACGACGCAGTTGTGCAGCCCCTCGGCTGACAGCCACTCGCGCCAGCTCTTCGGCACCAGATGGCCGGCCCGCTCGGCTTCGCGAAAGGCGCGGGTCCCCGGGTAGACCATCAGCGGGTAGAATTGCGCCGTATCGAGGGGCAGACGCAGGGCGAACTGGAGCGTTTCCTGCATCGTGGCTTTCGTCTCGCCCGGCAGGCCGACCATGAAACAGCCATGGATCTTGATCCCGGCCTGTCGCGCCTGTCGCGCGAAGGTCTCCATGGTCGACAGCGAGATGCCCTTGCCGATGCGATCGAGCAAGGCCTGACTGCCCGATTCGAACCCGACGCACAAGGCCCGCAGCCCCGCCTCCCGCATGGCGATCATGGTCTCCAGGGAAACGTCGGCGCGAGCGTTGGCCGTCCAGGTCAGGGGCAGGCGCCGGGCCCGCAGCCGCTGGGCGAACTCGCGAACCCGCGGCTGATCGGCCGTGAAGGTGTCATCTTCGATGAAGATGCCGCGCACCTGGGGCAGGTGACGCGCCACCCACTCGAATTCGGCCAGCACCGACTCGAGCGACCGGCGCCGGTAGGCATGCCCCGTCAGGGTCTGCGGAAAGACGCAGAAACTGCAGTGGAAGGGGCACCCCCGCCCGGTCAGGATGGTGACCATGGGATGGTGGGCATTCGGATTGAAGTACCGATCGATGGGCAGGAAGTCGCGATAGATCTCGGAAACGAAGGGCAGCTGATCGAGGTCGGTCAGATACTCGCGGCACGGTCCGGCGGGATGGCCGGGCACGGCCACGCCTTCCAGCCCGGCCAGCGGGCGCCCGGCGACGCGCGCCCGCAGGATCTCGCGCAGCGGGATCTCGTATTCGCCGACGATCACGCCGTCCAGGGTCGGGGCCTTGGCCAGCGCTTCGTCGGGCAGGGCCGACACGTGCGTGCCGACGGCGAAGACCTGCGCGCCCGGCGGCAGTCTGGCCTTGAGCCGTTCGGCGTAGGCGAGGTCGGCCTCGATGCTGGGCGTGGCGCCCTCGACCAAAACCACATCTGGCTTGAATGTACAAACCTCGTCAAGGCTGGCGGCGTCGTCACGCCGCCAGGCCACCGCATCGTGCAGCAGGATGGCGTGGCCCTGGCCGCGGGCCCACGCCGCGGCATAGGCCAGCCAGATCGGGTAATACAGCGTGCCGCTGCGGGTGACGGCGGGCGAGCGCTGGCCGCGGGAGTAGTCGGGCAGGAAGGGCGGATTGACGAACGCCACCCGGAACGAGGTCGGGCTCGGAGCCACCACGGGAGAAGCAGAGGCAGGGTCGGTCATCATGTTCTTTGCACCAGGTCGAAGGAAAGCTCAGGCCAGGGGTTGGCGCGCGGGCCAGCGCCCGGCTGGGAACAAGCGAAGGCCAGGAAACGGCAAGGACCGTTCATGCTGGCCTCGACGCGGCGCCGCCGGCCGGGAGAGGCGGCAGGCGGTATTTCCGGCGGAGCCACGCCCCCAGGTTTTCCTTGATCAACCAGTATTCGCAGGGGCCGCAGATCGCTGTGCGATCATAGGCGCCTTCGAGATGGAGCCGGCGCAACCGGCGCAGGGCGGGGCCGTTCCAGATGGCGGCGAAGCCGCCTTCCCCGATCGGGCCGAGGTCGCCCTTCTGGTCGTAATCGATGCAGCAGGGGGAAACCCGGCCGTCGGCATTGATCACGCCTGTGTACCAGAGCAGGGCGCAGGGATAGCGGGGCGCGCCGCCATAGGCGCGTTCATCTTGTACTGCCCCCAGCCAGGTGTGGTAGGGCGTGATGTCGATGAAATCGGCGACGCCGGTCCAGAGCCGGCGAAAGGTGTCGACCTCGGCCTGGCGGCCACGCCGGGCGACCAGGCGGGCCTTGATCTCGGGGAACCGCCAGCCATGCCGCCGTTTCAGTTCGGCGGCGCGCCGCACGTTGGCGGTCACGCGCTCGTAGGCGTCGGCCCCTTTCAGATGCAGGTAATTGGCCGGATCGACCGCATCGATGCTGACGATCAGATCATGCAGACCGGCTTCGGCGAGGCGGACGAACTGCTCCTCGGTGAGCAGGGTGCCATTGGTGATGATCGAGATCCGGCGGGCGGCGTTCGCCTCGCGCAGGCGGGCGACCATCTCGGCCAGGCGCGGGTGCAACAGGGGCTCGCCATCCTTTTGCAGGAAGACCTTCAAGATCGGCCCTTCCCGCGCCAGTTCGGCCACCAGCCGTTCGAACAAGCCCCAGTCGAGATCGGTCACGCGGCGGTGACTGCCGGCCCGCGGACACATGCGACAGGCGAGGTTGCACCGGTTGGTCGGTTCGATGTTCAGGATGAGGGGAAAGCGCAACGGGAGCACCCATTTGAGATAGAGGGTGCGCAAGCCAATCCAGCGCTTGAAGCGGTCGAGATCCATATTGACGCGGGTCAGGCGCGACGCGCCGCTTCGAGGTGGCCGCGGCCGAACCGGCCGATCAGAGCGTCGGCCAGCGCTTTTCCGAGGGAGACCACCGACCAGAACGACCCGGCCCGGGCGAAGATGCGGATGCCCTTCCAGAGATGGAAGGCATAGAACTTCGGCAGATCGCGCCAGCGCCCGTGCTTCCACCAGAACAGCAGCTTGTTGCGCGAGGTGTAGTAGATCATCATCGGGCTGTGGACCCCGACCGCCTGGGTGACCTTGTGGAAGAGGTGGGCTTGCGGCACCAGCCAGACCTCCCAGCCGGCGCGGGCCATGCGCAGGCACCAGTCGATCTCGTCGTGGTAGATGAAGAACCGCTCATCGAACAGGCCGACCTGCTCGATGACCGCCCGCCGCACCAGCAGCGCGCACCCGTGGATATAATCGACGCGGCGGGGCCGGATGAACCCGCGGTCGCGCTGGTCGCGCAGCAAGGGCGGAAACCACATCAGATCGGGGAAGATCCGGCCGCCGGCCGCCCAGATCACATCCGAGGGTTCGTAGTAGAAGATGAGCGGCCCGCAGGCTCCGGCCCGGGGCGTGGCATCCATGAAGGCGACCAGGCGGTTCAGGCAGTCGGGCCGCAGATCGATGTCGTTGTTCACGAAGATCAGATACTCGAGGGTCGGATCGCGCAACAGGTATTCGGCCCCCCGGTTGTTGGCGGCGCAGAAGCCGAGATTCTCGGGCAAGGCCAGCGTCTCGACCCAGGGGAACCGCGCGCGCACCGCCTCGATGGTGCCATCGCGGCTGCCGTTGTCGACCAGCAGCACTCGAGGTCGAGGCTCGTCGACCCGCTCCAGGGCGGCCAGCCCTTCGAGGGTCATCTCCCGTTGGTTCCAGGTCAGCATGATCACGCCCAGTCGGGAGCGGCGGTCAGGACTTGCTCGTTCCATGGCCCCCATCCTACCCTCCCCTCCCATCCCCTGGCAAGTCTACAGCTCGTGGCGTCCGGATGGTGCGACAAAACGGCCCCAACCTCCCTCCATTGCCGTCCCTGGTGTGCTACCATGGAGCATCGTCGACCGGCGTGCCACGGTCGCCGCAAACCTGCGATGGGATCACGGGTTCCCTCGCGATCCCCGGCGTATGGAGGGCGTGCATGAAGATTTTGATCGCCAACCCGCCCTGGCGGCAGGGCCATTTGTTCGGCCTGCGGTCCGGGGCGCGCTTCCCCTACATGACCGATGAACTGACCTGGGAGGGCGTTCCCGCCTGGATCCCTTTCCCCTTCACACCGGCCCAGGCCACCGCCCTGCTCAAGAAGCACGGCTTTCAGTGCGAATTCTGGGATGGGGTGGCCGAGGGCTGGTCCAAAGAGGAGTTCTTCGAACGGGTGCGCCGATACCAACCCGACCTTTACATCCAGGAAGTGGTGGCCCCCAGTTACACCAACGATCGGGCCATTTTCGAAACGCTGCGCCACATGCTGCCGCAGGCCGTTCTGGGAGCCGCTGGCCTGATGGTCACCGGGTGGGGGCCTCAGATGCTGGAAAAAAATCCCGCCATCGATGTCGGGCTCGTCTACGAATGGGAAGAAACGGCGCTCGAACTGGCCCAACGGCTTCGCGACCGGCAGCCCCTGGCCCACACTCGTGGGCTCCTCCATCGCGCCAACGGTAGCGTCGTCGTCGAGCCGCGCCGTCCGCCGCCCGATCTCGCGGCCTTGCCCTGGCCCGAACGCGAGAGCCTGCCGATGCTGCGCTACAACGACGATTTCGCCTTCCTGCCGGTGCCCAACCTGCAGATGTACACCGAACGCGGCTGCCCCTACAAATGCTCCTTCTGCGTCTGGATCAACGCGCGCTATGGCAATTACCTCGTCCGTTTCCGCGATCCGGCCGACGTCGCTGACGAGATGGCCTGGTGCCTGAAGCGCTGGCCATTCAAGGCCGTCTATTTCGACGACGACACCTTCAACCTGCGCAAATCGCATGTGCTCAAGCTCTGCGAAGAGATCCGCCGGCGCGACATCCGCATCCCCTGGGCCGCCATGTGCCGGGCCGATCTGTTCGATCGCGAGACCCTCACCGCCTGCCGGGAAGCCGGGTTATTCGCCGTCAAGTACGGCGTCGAATCGGCCGATCCCGACATTCTCGCCGGCATCCACAAAGATCTCGACCTCGACAAGGCCGAGGAAGTCATTCGCCTGACGCGCGAGCTGGGCATCAAGGTGCATCTGACGCTGGTCATCGGCCTGCCTGGGGAAACCGAACGCAGCATCCGGAAGACCTGGCGGTTCGTCAAGCGCACCCACCCTGACTATCTCCAGTTCTCTCTCTGCACCCCCTACCCCGGCACCGAGCTGTACAAGCTGGCCGAGGAACGCGGCTGGATCGAAGCGCGCGACTGGCAGGAGTTTAACGCCGATTCCCAGGCCTCGATGCGCACCGAGGCGCTGAGCCGCGAGCGGCTCGAACATTGGGTGCGCGTCCTCAACCTGCGTCGGATCGGGTTGCAGCTCATCCACAACCCGCTCGATTGCCTGAAGATGTACGGGCGCAAAGTCCTGGCCAGCCCCCGCAAGGTCTTGAACCTCGGCCGCTCGTTCCTGCGCACGTTGACCGGGTCCTGAGCCCTGAGCCACAAGGCAGTTCCCCTCTCCCGGCCGTCCGGAATCGCCAGACCAGGCTGACGATCGGGCGAAAAGCTTGGTTCGGTACCGCTCTTTTCGCCTTTTTCAGGCCAGCGCCTGGATTTCCCGGATGAGGTATTTGATCTCTTCGAGGTCAGGCGAGCGGACGATGTAGCTGAAATCCCCCATGACGCCGGCCAGCAGCGAAGGGATCTCTTCGAACATGACGATCCGGTGCCCGAACCGAGCCAAGATCTCGTCATGCGACAGACGATAGCGCTTGTGCCGGCGGCGGGCCACATGGGCGGCGTGGTATTTCATCTCGATCGGGCCGGTCGGGCGGCGGCCGTGCACGACGAGATCGGCCCACATCTGGTAGACGTCGATATCGGATGAGAAATTCATCAGATCGGTCGTGAACCCGCCGGGCGGCCGGCAGTTCAGCTCGAGGGGCCGCAATGCTCCATCGGACCGGCGGCGCAGGAACTCGAGATGGAAGAATTTCTCGCGAATGCCGAAGGCCTCGACCACCTTGGTGCCGGCTTCCCGCAGGTCCGGGGGCATCTCGCGCAGCGAGTAGTAGCTCAGATCGACATCGTAGGCCACCAGCTCGTAACACCCGGTTTCGGAGAAATGCGACACGCAGTAGACCACCTTCCCCTCGCCGTCGCACAACCCATCGAACGTGGCCAGGCGACCGTCGACGAATTCCTCGAGGAAGTAGTCGACGGGGGGCCGCGTCTTCAGGAATTCCTCCATCTGTCGCACGTTCTCGATCTTGTAGGTCGAAGCCGCCCCCACCCCGATGTCAGGCTTGGCGAACACCGGATAGCCGACTTTGTCCGCGAAGGCCCAGGCCTCGGCCTCGGTGCGTACGAGCGCCCCCTCCGCCACCGGGACGCCGGCCCGCCGAAAGTAGTCTTTCATCACGGATTTGCGTTTGATCTTCTCCAGGTCGGCCGGACGGGGGCCAGGAATGTTGAAATCCTCGCGCAGTCGCGCTTCCAGCCCGAGCCAGTGCTCGTTGTGCGATTCGACCCGATCCAGGCGGCCGTGATGGTGGATGAAATACCCGCAGGCCCGCATCACTTCATCGTAATGCTCGAGGTTGCCCACCTGATAGTACTCGGTCAGCGCCTCGCGCAGTCGGGGGCGCAGACAATCATAGGGCACGTCGGCCAGGCCGAGCACCCGGGCTCCGGCCCGAGACAGGGCGCACGCGAAATTGTAGAAGTTGGTCGGAAAGTGAGGGGACAGGAAAACGACGTTCATGGAACCTTCTTTCTAGTGATCGGCTCCAGCCACGGGAGCCTCTGGAGCCTCGAGGGCCGGGTCGTCCTCGAGATACGGGACGTCCAGCCAATGCCCCGCCGGAGTCTGGACAGGAATGGTTTCGCAGGGGACAGCGGGCTGCAAACGGCCCGGAACATCCTCGGCCCGCACCTGGGCGATCAGGGCTCGCTGGCGGGCGGCCAGCCCGACCAGGTGCCGCGACCGCGCCAGGAACATCGACGTGGCCACGACCAGCAGGCCGATCAGGATGAGAAACAGGGTGAATCCCCGTCGGGAGTGGAGGCGTCTCACAGTCCGCACCTCCAGAACATCGGCACTTTGGCCGTCCCGAGAAAGACCGCGCCCCAGACCGTCCGCTCATCGACAGGGTGGAACGGCCCGAAGCGGGCGCCTTCGAGGAAATCGAGGCGGATCAGCCCGCCTTTCTTGGCGACCTCGATGACCCGCCCTTGTTCACGGCGGCGGATGATCACATCCTGCAGCCCCAGACAGACCACCTCATCCTCCGACCGCCAGCGGACTTCCAGGGCTTGCCGGAACGCCCCCTTCAGGACGGCGAAACCGATCGTCACCGCTTCCTGGTTCTGGAATTCTCGGTCGGCGCGCCGGCTCCATTCCAGGAGTTGCTGCACAGGCGAGAATAGCGCACCCATCGTTATGCCCAAGATGGCGATGGCGATCATCAATTCGATCAGGGTGGTGGCTCGCCGACGGCTCATCGCAGCAGCACCTCGCGTACGTAGCGTCGGCCAGGGAAGCCGGCCGGATCGGGGGGAACCAGCAGAATCAGGCGCAACAGCCGTTCGGAGCGGCCTCGAAGGGGGAGTTCGACCTCCTGCACCGCGAGCCGCACCGGCAATTGGTAGTCGGCGGCCAGCGCCTGGGCTTTCGCCAGATCGACCGGCCGCCCGGCATGGATCTCGGCGAGAAGGCGGTTGCGCAGACCTTCGAGGGCGAACAAGGCCAGATTGGCATGCCGGATGGACCGCAAAGCCTGCGTCTCGGCTTGGAACAGATGATAGGCGGTGCCGATCAGCAGGGCCACCAGCATGACCGAGAGCGAGACTTCCAGCAAGGTCAGCCCCCGCGAGGTCGGATGTCTGGACATGTCAGCCTCCGGCGACGGCCGTCTGGCCGGCATAGGTGAAATACGGCTGGAAGAACGCCAGACAGAGCAACAGGACCACGGTGCCGGCCAGGAGCAGCCCGGCGACCCGCCCCAGCCCTTCGATGACGGCCAGTTGGCGGTTGGCAGCCTCTTGGTAGCTCTCGGAAAGCTCCTGCAGGCGTTCATCGAGACGGCCATCCGGATTCCCCAGGGCCAGTTCGCCGGCCACCGCCCCGAGCACCGCACTATCGGCCAGAGCGGCGGCGGCCGCTTCTCCGCGTTCGAGCCGGGCGGCCGCGGCGGTCAGGTCGTGGGCATAGAGCCGGGCCCCGCCGTGGGCGGCGGTCCAGCGCAGGGCCTGGGCCAGAGGGCGGCCCGCCCCGAGGTAGAGGCTGAGCAGACCGATCAGGCGGCCCTTCTCTTCGAGCCGACAGAAATGATCGAGCCCCAGAGGGCCGGCGAGCGGGCTGGTCATCAGCCTCGGCGGAGCCATCACATAGAGCAGCCGGGTCAATTCGACCGCCAGCCAGACGAGGCCGGCGGGCAGGATCCAGGAGAGGGGCCAGGTCGCGGGCTCCAGAATGTACCAGGCGCGCAGGAAGATCGGCAGGGGCAGGCGTTGCTCGAGGAAGCCTCCGCTGATGGCAGGCAGGAAATGGAGATTGACCAGCACGAGGTTGCCCACCGCCAGCCAGGCCACCAGGAAAGGTTGGAAGAGCGCAGCCCGCAGGTGTTCGCGCAGACGGGCGAACCCCACCAGATGCCGGATATAGGCCGCCAGGGCATCGCGCAGGCCGAGCCCGCCCGGCACCGACAGCAGGGCCACCAAGGCCTGGTCGATTCCTTCCAGGCCGGCCAGGATCTCGGCCGGCGGGTGCCCTTTGGCCAGGCCTTCCCCCAGTTGTTTGGCCCAATCGGCCGCTCGGGCCGGCGGCAGGGCGGCCGCCGCCTCTTCCAGGAAGCGGCTCAACGGCAACCCGCTGCCGCTGGCGGCATGCAGGATCTGGGCGAAGACCAGAACATCCTCCGCCGGCCCGGCCAGGGACGGGGTCGCGTTCATGATCTGGCTCATATCGCCCCTAGAAGCTGGACCATCGGTAGCAGCACGCCGATGCAGACCACGGCGACGCCGAGACCGATGCCGAGCAGCAGCAGGTTCTCGACGGCCAGCAGGAACCGCTGGCGCTCGAAGCGCAACCGAGTTTCCAACAGGCGGACTCCTTCCCGCAGCACCTGCGGGGAACGCCCCTCGCTGTGCCCCAGATGGAGAAGGCAGGCAACCAGCGGATCGGCGCCCAGGGGCGCGAGGGCCGCCCGCGGGGATTCCTGTCGGGCCAGGGCCTCCCCGTAGGCGCGGAAGGCGTGGCCGGTCAGCGGCAGCAGGAGGGGGTGCCCGATGACCGACAGGATGTACGGCACCCGGTGGGGCGCTACCTCTGGCAGCAGACGCAGAATGATGGCCATTTCCCGCAGGCGTTGCGGACCGCGCCAGAGGTACGGGAACCAAGGCTTGCGGGACAAGGAGATCAATCCGGCGACCATCAGCAGGCCCGGGACCAGCAGGGGCGACCAGACAAACAGGGCATCACTGACCTCGAGCAGGACCTGGGTCGTCCAGGGCAGTTCCAGCTGCATGCCCAGGAAGATCTCCTTGAACTGCGGCAAGACGAACATCGCCATGGCGATCAAGACCTGGCCGGCGATGGCGATCTGCACGACCACATAGACGAGATCTTTGGCGAGCTGGCTGGTATTGCCCTCCTGGACGGCCGCCTGGGCCACCAGCACGGCGCCTTTCTCGCGATCGGCCAGGTCGGCGCCCAGCACCGCTCGGAAGGAGGCCGGCAGACATTGGCAACCCGCTTGGGTGAGCAGATCGCGCAGCGGTTGCCCCTGGGCGAGCCCCTCGCGCAGGAAGGCGAAGGCGGCGCGCCCGGCCGGCCAGGAAGCCTGCTGGGCCGCCACGGCCAGGGCCTTGGGCAGCGGCGTTCCGCTGGCCAGCGCGCAGCCGACCAGAGCCAGGGTCTCCCGCCGCTCATGGTCGAAGGCTGGGGCCGCGGGTGCCAGCAGGGTCTTGAGCACCGACCGACTCATGGCAGGGGCTCTCTCCGGGCCGAGGGGGGCGAGGGCGAACGGCGGGCCGCCCACGCGAAGCCGAGACGGGAAGCAAGTCGGCCGGTCATGCTGAGACCTCGGGAGGATCAGTCATTGGGTGAAGGCGCAAGGCGCCGGCCGGCGCCGCCGGATCGAGCCGGACCACCGACACCGCCGGTCGCGGTCGGCTGCTCGACGGGGCGGCAGCGGCCGTACTGGCGCCCGCCCCGGCCGTGGCCCAACGCAAGCCCACCAAGCCGCGCAAGCCCGAAGCCAGCAGGTCGGGGGCGGCCCCCATCTGGCGCAGGCGGTCGAGAGCGGCCGCCGGCGAGGCAGCATGGAACGTGGCCAGGACGAGGTGCCCGGCCAGACCGGCCTGCAGGACCTGTCGCAGACAGTCAGGATCGCGAATCTCGCCCAGGGCCATCACATCCGGATCCTGGCGGAGGAGGTGCTTGAAGGCCCCGGCCAGGTCGAGCCCGGCCCGCGGGTCGAGCGAGGCCTGGCAGATGCCGGGCACGCGCCCCTCGACCGGGTCTTCCAGCGTGACCACCCGGCGTCGCGCCCGCCCGCCGCCGGGCGGCCAGGCGCCGACCGGCGCGTTAGACAGGCCCGGGCCTGGCGGGCCGCTGATGCCGAGGTCGCCGACAGGGTGCCCGGCGCCGGCCGGGGCGGGCGATGCGGCCTGACGACCGCTTCCCTCGCCTCCGGGCTGGGTGGCCAGTTCAGCCAGGGTGGCATAGAGGGCCGTGGTCTTGCCGCTGCCGACCGGGCCGGTGAGCAGCAGCAACCCCGGCCCCTCGGCCAGCAGCCGGCGCCAGGCTGCCACCGCGGCCGCCGGCCAGCCGAGCGCCTCGAGATCGGGAAACTGCAACGGTCGCACCAGACGCACGGCTGCCCGTTCCCCATCGAGCGAGGGGAAGACCGCCAGCCGGGCTTCGATGCCCGCCGCGGCGTCGATCGTCCATGCTCCTTCCTGGGGAATGCCGGTCAGGTGCGGATGACAGCCGGCCAGGTGCTTCAGACGCGCGATCACGCCGGCATGCGCCTCCGCGCGGAACGACCCCGCCTCGGTCAAGCCGCCCGCCCCCCGCAAGGTGACCCTGGTGCGGCCAGGGAGCGGTTCGAGGTGCAGGTCGCTGGCCCCGCTGCCGACGGCCAGGGCCAGCAGCAGCTCGGTCGCCCGCACCCAGGGTTCCGCGAGGCTGTCGGCCAGCCGGTCGATCGCCTCGAGGGTGGCGGCAGGCGACAAAGGAGCGGCCCGCCAGGTCTCCCACTGCCGGTACTCGGTCACCACCCGCGCCACCAAGGCCAGTGCGTCTTCCGGATGCGGCCCGGGGGCGAGCTCCCAACGGTCTCCCGAGCGCAGCACCACCTGCAGACAGCCGCCGTCGAGATGGACGTCGGCAACGTCGGCCAACGGAATCGAGCGTGCGGCCCCGCCGTCGAGCACCGTCAGAGCATCGGCGGTCAGGCGGAAGCCCGGGGCTCGGCAGCGTCCCGGCCATCGCAGCCAATCAGCCGGGAGGACCTCGAACGGCAACCGCAGCCCTCGCCCGGCCCGGGCATCTGTCAGCCGTGGGTTCGGCGGTTCGGGCATCGACAGTGGGGTGCCGCAGATGGCCACGGTCTCGTCTCAGATCACGCCTTGCGATTTCAGCGTCGCGATCGCCTCGGGCGACCGACCCAGCCGCGCGCCCCAGATCTCGGCGTTGTGCTGTCCCAGCAGCGGCGCCGGCCCGAGCACCTCGGCGGGCGTGGCCGACAGCTTGATCGGCACGCCGGGAATCTTCATGGGGCCAGCCGTGGGATGGCTCACTTCGACCAGCATCTGGCGAGCCAGGATGTGGGCATCGGCCAGCACCTGGCTGATCGAATTGATCGGGCCGCTGGGAATCCCCTTCGCCTGGAAGAGTTCGAGCCAGGCGGCGGTGGTTCGGCCCGCCAGGATCTTGTTCAGATCGATTTCGAGGTCGGCCCAATGCTGGACGCGTAGCGGATTGGTGGCATAGCGGGGGTCGTCGGCCAGAGCCGGCGCCCCGACCAGCCCGCAGAACTTCTTCCACAGCTCGTCGTTGCCGATGGCGAGGTTGATCGCGCCGTCGGCCGTGGTGAAGGTGGCGAACGGGGCGATCGAAGGATGTCGATTGCCGATCGGCTGGGGATCGGTGCCGGTGGCGACGTAGCGGGCGACGGCATTCTCGAGGATGGCCGCCATGCAATCGAGCATGCCGACATCGACGAGCTGCCCGCGTCCGGTCTTGGCGCGGGCATGAAGGGCGGCCAGGATGCCGATCGTCGTGAACACGCCGGCGAAGATGTCGGCGATCGAACTGCCGACCTTGGTGGGATGCCTGGCATCAGGGCCGGTGATGCTCATCAACCCGCCCATGCCTTGAATGATCAGATCATAGGCGGGGCGATCGCTGTAGGGGCCGGTCTGGCCGAACCCCGACGACGCAGCGTAGATGAGCCGCGGGTTGAGCGCCGACAGGGCGGCGTACCCCAGCCCGAGGCGGTCCATGACGCCCGGCTTGAAGTTCTCGACCAGGATGTCGGCCTTGGCGACCAGCGCCTGCAACAGCTCTTTGCCCTGCGGGTGCTTCAGGTTGAGGGTGGCGCTCTTCTTCCCGCGGTTGATGCTCATGAAGTAAGCGCTTTCCCCCTGCACGAAGGGACCGAAGGCGCGCGAGTCATCCCCCCCGTCGGGGCGCTCGATCTTGATCACCTCGGCTCCCAGGTCGGCCAGCAGCATGGTACAGAAGGGGCCGGCCAGGACCCGGGTCAGATCGACGACGACGATGCCATTCAGGGGCCCGGGCATGAAATCACCGCCACCGCTGGTAGGGAATGCGCCGGGCCGGCTCGAAGGCCGATCGCCCCTGGCGGAGGATGCCGGCGTACGAGGTCAGGTTGCGGTCCTCGAGGTGATCGAAGTGCTGCGGGGCGGAGGCATTGGGCACGACCGTGCGGATCGGGTCAGGATCGAGCTCGGCCCAGATGAACTCATCGCAGGCCCGCGCCTGGGCCATCTTGACGCCGGTGGGGTGCACGATCATCGACGAGCCGAAGAACCAGGAGCCTCCCGCGTCGGGGCCGACGCTGTTGGCGGCGACCCAGTAGACGTGGTTGTCGTAGGCGCGAGCCCGGTTGGTCAGCTCCCAGTGGTCGAAGGTGCGCATGAAGGCCGAGGGGCGACAGATGATTTCGGCCCCCTGCAGCGTGGTGACCCGCGCCAGCTCGGGAAAATCGCCGTCGTAGCAGATGACGATGCCGATATTGCCGATCGGGGTCTCGACGCAGAGGGGTTTGTGCCCCGGGGTGGTCCAGCCGCCCGCTTCTCGCCGCTCGGTGGGGAAGGGGTGCGTTTTGCGATAGACGCCCAGCACTCCTTGCGGCCCGACGAGGGCGGCGCTGTTGTAGACGATATCCTCGCGCTTCCCTCGCTCGTAGGTGGGGAAGACGATGTAGGTGTTCAATTCCTTGGCCCAGGCCACCGCCCGATCGGTCAGGCGCCCAGGAATGGTATCGACCGTCTTCCACAGGTCGCGAACGTCGCCGACCGGCGTGAAGCCCGTGGTGAAGGATTCGGGCAGCACGACCAGTTCGGCCTTGGTCGTTTCATGACATTGACACAGCAGTTCATACGCGCGCTGCAGGTTGCGTTCCACCGCCATCGGCTCGACCGAGAACTGCAGGGCAGCGGTGACTATGCGCTTCATCTCGTCCCTCCGGTTCGGAATAAGGCCCAGGACTGAAGATCCGAATGTCGCATTCTACCACACTCGATTCCCGGAAGAAAGGACGGAGCAGGAGTTCTGCCGGGGAACCAACTATGGAAATGCTCGGGCCAAAATTCAACCACTGCCTTTCCCCTCGAAGGCAAGTCTGGTATAGTGCAGGCATGGTTCCGTTGCGCGAATTGAATGCCACCTGCGCGGGGCGGCCGGCCGCGCGCTGGTTTCCGGCCCAGATCCTCTGCCGCCTGCTCGGGAACCGGAATCGCCCCTGCCTGCTCGATCCGGCCTGTCGTCCCAGCGCCCAGCATGGGTTGTGGGTGCTGTATGCCAGCCTGGCCGCCGGCGGCACCGCCGCCTTCTGCCTGCTCTACTGGGTATTGCGCCTCACCAGGTTGTCCCGCCTCCTTGGCCTGCTCGGGCGCCTGGTGCTGCCCCCCGTGCGGTGGGGAGTGGAAGCGATCGTGACCACCAAACGCTGGTACGATTCGCTCTTCTTCTGACCAGGAACCACGCATGGGAACCCGACTGTTCTTCCATTGTTCGGGCCGCGATCTGCCTGATCCGGCCCATCCTGCGTTCGATTCCTTCGTCGTTTCTGGCAACCTGATCACGCAGGTCGGGTTCGGCCTCGAGCGGCACAGCGCCTGGAAGGATCTGCCCCGCACCGATCTGGGCGGAGCCGTCGTCCTGCCCGCCTTCGCCGATTCGCACGTCCATTTCCTGCAGACCGGTCTGACCTTCCTCGGATGCCGTCTCGACGAGGCCACCTCGCTCGACGACGTCTGCGACCGATTGCGTCACCACGCCGCGCGCCATGCCGACGACTGGATCCTGGCCTGGAACCTCGATGAAACCATGCTGCGGGAAAAGCGCCTGCCCACCGTGGCCGAGATCGACCGCGCGGTCCCCGATCGCCGCGTCTGGATCTCCCGCGTCGACCTGCACTCGGCCATTCCCAACTCCGCCGCCGTCCGCTGGGCCCAGCAGGTGCATCCCACCGCCACGCTCCACCACGACTACTACTATCGCGATGATTACGTCATCCTCTTCAGCCGTCTGATGCGCGACCTGCCCCGGGCCATGAAGGAACGGGCCCTCGAGCTGGCCCGCCGCTGGTGCCTGGGCCGCGGCATCACCACCGTGCACGCCCTCGAAGGCGGTTGGGCCGCCACCAATGACGACGTCGAGCTGGTCGCCGATTTCCTGGCTCGTCCCGGCTTCCATGGCGTGGTCTACCATCAGTCGGAAGACCCCGCCCTGGCCAGGCGCCGCGGCTGGCCCCGCCTCGGCGGCTGCCTGATGGTCGATGGCTCGTTCGGCTCCCGCACCGCCGCCCTGTCGGCTCCCTACGCCGACGATCCGACCACCTCCGGGGTGATCTATCGTGACGAGACCCATCTCGATCGATTGGTCTCGCTCTGTGCCGACCATGGCCTGCAACTGGCCATGCACGCCATCGGCGATGTCGCCATCGACCGCCTGGTCGCCGCCTACCGCGCCGGGGTGCGGCGCTACGGCTCCCGCGCTCTCGGTCATCGCATCGAACATTTCGAACTGCCGACCCCGACTGCCATCGCCGGCGCCGCCGAAGCAGGCGCCCGTCTGGCTGTGCAGCCCGCCTTCGAAGTGCTGTGGGGCGGCCCCGCGGCCATGTATGCCCGCCGGCTCGGCCCCGAGCGCGCCCGCCGCACCAATCCCTTCCGCACCCTGCGGGCCCACGGCCTGGCCCTGGCCGGCGGGTCCGACAGTCCGGTCACGCCGCTCGACCCCTTCCTCGGCATTCATGGCTTCGTCAACCACCCCACGCCCGAGGAACGCCTCAGTCTCGCCGAAGCCCTGACTGCCTTCATCGTCGCGCCGCATGCCTTCGCCGGAGAAGAGCGACTGCGCGGCCATCTCCAGCCTGGCTTCATCGCCGATTTCGTCTGCCTGCGCCGCGACCCCTGCCAGGTACCGGCCGACCAGCTCCGCACCTTGCGCGTCGACCGCGTGTTCGTCGGCGGCCAGGAGGTCCCCCCAGATCACTTCCAGGAGGAACCCGCATGACCTGCCCACGCCGCCCTTCCGCCCTGCCCCTCTCGCGACCGCTCATTCTGCTCGCCATCGGATGGTGGCTGGCCTCAGGTCCCCTGCCCGCCGTCGCCCAGGTCACCGGCTGTCCGCTCGAAACCGTGCCTTTTGCCCCGGTCGACCAGGTCAAGCCCATTCTCGAGACCTTCTTCGCCAACCTGGCCACCCAGGATGTCGTGTCGGCCGCCCGCGACCTGTTCGCCATCTTCCCCATCAGCCAGGAAGCCAAAGACAGCTTCGCCAACAAGATCACCGCCATGAAAGGGAAGCTGGGCAACCTCTCAGGCAGCGAGTTCATCGGCTTCCGCCGGTTCGGGGTGAGCCAGCGCTATGTCATCGTCTACTGGTTCAGCTTCCACGACCTGATGCCGGTGTTGTGGGAATTCTCGTTCTACCGCCCCAAGCCCGACGGCCCCTGGCAGCTCAATTTCATCCGGTTCGAATCGGATGACCTGCTCGAGTTCATGGCCTTCCCCAAGCTGCAGTACGACACCCTTCGGATGCAGCTCGAGGGGCCGCCGAAGCCGGGCAACTGACGGCGCCCACGGCCGGCCCGCGCGCGGCTCTTCCCGGCCTTCCCCTCAAGACCCCAACGCGCCGCCCTGGTCAATGGTACCGGGGCGGCGCGCCTGACGGTGTCTGCCAAAGGTCTTCAGACCAGGGCCGGGGTCAGTCGACGGGCCGGGGTCAGTCGGCGCTGTCCTTCCAGGACTCGACCTTCTCCACGGTTTCGCGCAGCAAGGCTTCGAGGCGTTTTTCCGAACCGGCTTCGACCGTAACGTTGACGAACGGCTGATCAGGATCGGGCAGGATCAGCACCCACTCCTCATCGGAGAGGATGACCTTGACCCCGTCGACCAGCACGGTCTTCTTGTCGCGGGCGAACTCCATGGCATGGCGCATGACCTTGCCCTTGCTCTCCCAGGGGCAGGGAATGCGCTTGGACCCGCAGTAGAAGGGGGGAAGCTCCCCGACCAGCTTCGAGAGCGGCTTGCCGCAGCGCGAGAGATACTCGAGCAGCTTGACCGCGCCCATGATGCCATCGAACGTGGGCTGGAATTCGGGGAAGATGAGACCACCGCAGTCGTCGGCGGCGAAGATGACCTTGTCGTTGACCGCCGCGTTCATCAAGGCCCGATGCCCGGTCTTGGTGCGGATCACCGTGGCTCCCGCTTTCTCGGCCAGGCGATCGACGAGGTGCGTCGCCGAGATCGGCACCGCCACCCGGCAGTTCTGGTGCAGGGTCAGGACGAGCTTGATCCAGGCGACGAGCGCCTCCTCACCCAGGATCACCCGCCCCTGGTCATCGACCACGTAGAGTCGTTCGGCGCCGTCGTCGAACATCAGACCGGCATCGGCTTTCAACGACCGCACCATCCCGGCCAGTTTCTCCAGCGAACTCTTCAGATTGGCATGGACCCGATGCAACCGCGTTTCGTCCTGGTAGGCGTTGAGCGAGATGACTTCGCAATTCAGCTTGCCCAGGAAGGAGAAGAAGATGCTGCTGGCCCCGGTGAAGGCGAAATCCACCACCACCTTCAGGCCCCGCGCCTTGATCGCTTCGACGTCGACGTGCCGCAACAGCTCTTCGCTGTAGTATTCGGGAACCCGTGGCGGGAAGGTGATTTCGCCGATCTCCTGCAGCGAGACCCGTCGGAAGTCTTCCCGGTTGAAAGTGCGTTCGATCGATTTCTTCTGCGAGGGCGCCAGATCGCGCCCCTCGGCGTCGAAGATCTTGATCTCGACCTGGTTGGGATCGGTGGCGCTCAGCTTGACGTGGACCCCGCCCGCGCGATGGAAGGCATTGGGCTTGAAGCGAGCCAGGGGCCCGGGCGTCACCCGCAGGTCCGCGACGTTGACCCCGGTCGAGGTCAGACCGCAGATCAGGGCCCGGTTGATGACCCGCGAGAACTTGTTGCCGTCACGGGACGTATTGATGCTGCTGCCTTTGGGCAGGCTCGACCCGAAGGCCGCCCCCAGCTTCGACGCGAACTCGGGGGTGATCTCGATGTTGCCCAGGCCCGAAATGCCCAGGTCGGTGAACAGGTTCTTCGTCCATTTGTCGCTCCAGACCATGCTGGTGAAGACGGTCGAGCCGTCTTCCACGACCTTGCGGGGCCAGATCATGACATTGCTGCGCACGATGGCCCGCTCCCCGATCCGGCATTCCTCGCTGATCACCGTCCCTTTCTCGAGCACGGCGCCATCCTTGATCTGGGTGTCCCAGCTGACGATGGTGCCTTCGAGCTGGGCCTTGGCCCCCACATGGACCCGCTCCCACAGAATCGAATCGACGATGCGGGCGCCGGCCTTGACCACGCAGCCATCGCCCAGCACGCTGTTCTCCAGTTCGACGCCGTTCTCGATCTCGCAATTGGCCCCGATGATCACCCCGCCTTTGAATTTGACCTTGGGTCCCACCTTGGAATCGGTGCCGACCCAGACATCGCGGCCGATGACGTTCAGTCGGGTGCCCGGGATCTGGATCTGAACATTGCCGTCGAGCAGGTTCCGGTGGGCCAGGCGGTACTCGTTGATGTCGCCGATGTCCTTCCAGTAGCCTTCGGCGATGTAGCCATACAGCGGCATCTTCTCTTTCAGCATGAGCGGGAACAGATTCTTGCTGAAATCGAACTCGGTCTGGGGCGGAATCTGCGCCAGCACTTCGGGCTGCAGAATATAGATGCCCGTGTTGATGGTGTCGGAAAACACCTCGCCCCAGCTGGGCTTTTCGAGGAAGCGGATGATCCGGCCATCCTCGGCAGTGATCACCACGCCGTACTCGAGCGGGTTGGCCACCCGGGTCAGGACCATGGTGGCCATCGCCTTCCGCTCCTGGTGGAAGCGGATGGCCGCATCGAGGTCGAAATCGGTCAAAACGTCGCCCGAGATGATGATGAATGGGCTGTCTTTCAGCTTGGCTTCCGAATTCTTGACGCTGCCGGCGGTGCCGTAATCGGCGGTCGCCATGACGTAATCCATCTCGACGCCGAAATCGGAGCCGTTGCCGAAGTACCTGGTGATGACTTCGGGCTGGAAATACAGAATGGACAGGATCTTGGTCATGCCGAATTTCTTCAGCAGATTGACGATGTGCTCCATCATCGGAATGTTCGCGACGGGCACCATCGGCTTGGGAATGTTGCAGGTGATCGGTCGGAGGCGGGTGCCGAACCCGCCGGCCATGATGACAGCCTTCATACCTTATCCATCCTTTCCATGCCCAATTGAGATCTCTTCCAAGGCATTCTAGGACCCTTGGCGGAGGGAAGTCAATCCATCACCAGCTATCGTCGGAAGGGACATCGTCCAAGGGTCTGGTAGGGAACCAGCCCTACTTTCTGGGCGACCCGGCGCGACGCCAGGTTGCTGGCGCTGGTGACGTAGACCAGGTGGCGACCCGACAGGCGGAATCCCTGCATGGCCCGCCCCAGCAGTACGGTGGCCAGACCGCGATCACGCTGCCCGGGCACCGTTTCGATATAGATCTCAACGGTGCGGCGGGTGACGTGGGTCACCCGCACCAGGGCCACGATCGCTCCGTCTTTCATCAGATAGGAGCGCGGTACGATCGCCGGTTCGCCCGACAGCACGAACAGGCCTGGATCGACCGCCACGGCACGGAATTCATACCCGGCCGGCAGTTCGGGCAGAACGGGAGGATCAGGCAGGTCGGTCAGGGCGAGGGAATCGACATGCCAGATCAGCTCTTCGACCATCTCGATCGGACGGCCCGCCTGAAAGACTGGGAGGTCCGCCATCGGAATGAGCAGATGGAACTCGACATCGGCGGGGAAGAGCGACAGGAACGCCCGGTAGGCTTCGGGAGGACCGAACGGGTGGGCCAGGTTCCATTCGCCCGCCTCGGTATCGGCCCAGGTCAGGAACCAGCCGGCGCCGCGGGCCGGCCCGTCGGGAGGAAGGCATTCGACCCGTCGCTGCCCGGTGGCATGCAGATGCAATTCGGCATTGAAGGCCAGCTCGTGGACCCGCAGGAACGACAGCCAGCGCGGATCGCCCGTTTCCGGCACGACCTTCATCGCCGCCCTCCTGGCTGCCCGTTCTGGATGCGGCGCCGCCCGGCGCGGCGGTCGGTGGCGGTGCGGGCGACGGCGAGGGGTCGGCCGCGCAGGTCGAGGCCGGTCCAGTACATGGCGGTGGCCACGGTGCCGGGCGTCGGCGTGAATTCCTGGATCTGCTCATGCGCCAGTCGAAATTTCTTGACGAACTCGGCGATCAGGGCATCTTTCGCGCCCGCTCCCGGGAAGGCGGTCATGAAATAGGGCACCAGATAGAGGTCGCGGCCGACCTCGCGGCAGGCCCGGCGGAACGCGTCGACGAACGCCGCGAAATCGGCGCGCGGGCCTTTCCGCATGAGGGTCAACACCTCAGGGTCGAGATGCTCGGGAGCCACTTTCAACTGGCCAGAAACATGCCAGCGCAGGATCTCGAGGAACGCCGGCCAATCGTCGGGTCGCACCAGATCGTACCGCAGGCCCGACCCCAGGAACACATGCCGGATGCCGGGCAGGGCCCGTACCTGCTGCAGCAGGGTGGCGAGCGGCGCCAGCCCCGCCGCCGGTCCGGCTGGCGAGCCGGTCAGCGGGCCAGCCCCGGCACTGGCCGCGGCGACCGTGCTGGTTCGCTCGCCGCCGCGAGCGAAGCCTTCGACCTCGAGCGAGGGCACGGTCCATTGGTCCCAGGCGTACATGTTGACGGACGGACCGCCCAGGTCGGGAATGGTGCCCCGAAAATCAGGATGGGCAGGGAAGGTGGCCGCTTCCGCCAAAATCGCCGCCGGATCGCGGGACCGGATCAGCCGGCCCTGATGCATCGCCAGGGCGCAGAACGAGCAGGCTCCCAGGCAACCCCGATGGGAGACCACCGAGAACTGCACCGGCTCGAGCCCGGGAATGGGCTCGTCATACAGAGGATGGGGCCGCCGGGTGAAGGCCAGGCGGTCGAACATCGCCAGTTCGGCCTTCACATCTTCGATCTGGGGCGGGAAACAGATGATATCGCCCTTGGGATGGGGCTGCACCAGCACCGGCCCCCCCGGTCGCACCGACGTGTCCAGAATCAAGGCCAGCTCCAGCAACCGTCGCGGCTCCCGCCTGATGTCATCGGCGGTCGGCAGCAACCGCACCTCGCCACCGGTCAGTTCCCGCCAGCTTCCTGGTTTGACCCGCAGGCAGCCCTGCGGCAGCACGGCGGGGCGCAAGGCCCGGCGCGAGCCGGCCGCCGCCTGCAGCCACGCCACCACCCGCGGCAGCACTCCTTCCGCCATGCCGTAGACCAGCAGATCGGCCGGAGCATCGATCAACAGCGCATCCCGAAGGCGGTCTTCCCAGAAATCGTAGTGGGCGAACCGCCGCAAGGAGGCCTCGATGCCGCCTACCACGATAGGTACATCCGGGAAGGCCTCGCGCAATCGTTGCACATAGACCTGCACCGCCCGCTTCGGCCGCAGCCCGGCCCGCCCCCCCGGCGACAGCCGATCGGTCTGGCGCGGCAGCTTGAGCGAGGTGTAGTTGGCCACCATGCTGTCCATGGCCCCCGCCGACACGCCGAAGAACAGACGCGGCGCCCCGAACACCGTGAAATCCGTCGGGCTGTCCCAGCGCGGCTGGGCGATCACCGCCACTCGCAGGCCGAGGGCCTGCAGACAGCGCACGACGACCGCCGCCGGAAAGGCATGATGATCGACGTAGGCATCTCCCGTGACGATGATCGCGTCGAAGTCGCCGCATTCGCCCCGGCGGTCGATCCGGCCCAGCGTCGCCAGCGGCGGCAGCCCGCTTCCCGTCATCACGGAGCGGTGGGGCCCGCCCCCGGATCGGTCGGCAGGGAGGCCGAACCCGTGGCCGGGGACCCCGTGGCCCCGGCTGCGACCGACCACACTCCGATCGCCGAGAAGCGCGCCTTGTCGATCAGATACAGCGGCGCCACCAGATAGTCGTCACGCCAGACCAGGGTTGACGAGGAACCCCCATCGAAGAAGACGGCCTCGGTGATCCCCGGAAAATGCGCCCGATCGCGCAGTACGGCAGAAACGCGGCTCAGATTGGCCCCGTTCTCGAACACCAGCAGGTACAACCGGTCCTGGTCGTCCATGGCCACCACGGTATGCCGGCTGTCCTGGTCGACCCGTCGAAACCGGAAGCGCTGGCGCTGGTAGGCCTCCATGTGCACATCGCGGCCCTGGCGAACGATCCAGCCCCCGCCCCCCAGCAGGTGCACCACGCGCGCCCCCGGGGCGACCGGACGGTTCACCGACAGGCCAGGCGGCCAGCCCGGCCCAACCAGGGTTGCCAGCGAAGCGGCCGTTTCGCCCAGCCGCCACCGTCGCCGCCCGTCTTCCTCGATCACCACCAGGCAGCATCGGGACAGCGTCCCCGGCAACGGGCGAGGGCGCTCGGGAACCCGGCCGTCGATGACGATCGGCCCCAGGGGCCCTTGCATCGAGTAGAAGGTGCCGTTGATGGCCGCCAGCAGCGCCGCGTCTGAGGCGGCCCGGCGCCGAACCTCGTCGAGCAGGCCATGCGATCCTGACCACACCAGGGGCGCCACCCGGAACCGGCCCGGCTCCAGGCGGATGCCCCGACACCCCGGCGCCTGCCAGATGACGACGCCGTCTGGCAGCGGCCCAGGATCAGCCACCGTCGTCGCCGCCGCCAGCGCGCCGAACCACGAGCGAACCGCTCCCTTCAGGGAATCCTGGCCCCAGGTAGGGTTCGCCCCGGCGAACCACAGCCCCAACACGAGCACCCCGACCCATGCGGCCCACTTCGGGGCCAACCGCCAACCGCAATGGTCAGAGCGAGCCATGTTCATTGCCAGCTGCCGGTCAACGAACTGAAGTCGACCATCCAGTAGTCGTGGCGGGGGCCACCGCCGCTCGGCCAGGCGACCCCGACCCGAATCGCGGCCGGAATCCGCCGCAGCAGCAGACCCCGCGCTCGCACCTCGAATCCGCGGTCTTCCAGAAAATCGAACCGGCGACCGGTGGCTCGCACGTCGCCGCGTTCCCAGAAGGCTTCGGCGACGACGATCTCCTCTTGCACCCACGATCGCAAGGCCGGGATTTCGATATGGAACGGCCGCCCCAGATGCAAGGCAAAAGCGCGCAGCGAGTCGCCGAACCGCACCGCGCCAGGGTACCCCCGCAGGAAATCGGTGCCGCCCAGGTTGAGGTCTTCCGGACGCCGGATGTCTCCTTCTTTGTCGTCTTCGGCCACCCAGGCGCGCGCTGACAGCACCCAGGCCTGGTTCAACGGCACATACTCCTCATAGCGCAGCGACATCGAATCGTACTTCAGTTGGCCATCGAGCAGATCGAGGCCTTTCCGCCACCAGGCGGTCAGGCGACGCCCGTGCCGGGGAAACAGTTCCCAGAACGGTTCGGTGCGGATGGCCCGGTATTCCATGCGGCCGTAGATCGAATGGTCACGCCCTGTGGTCGGGGCGGGGGCGCCTTTATCAGGCATCTTGGCGATGCGGCGATGCGACAGATTGCCTCCGATGGTCAGGGTGGTCGCCAGATCGAACGGATAGGTCAGGCTCAGATCGAGCGATCGGATGCGTTCGTAGTAGGCATTGCTCAGATAGCTCTTCGACACGACACGATCTTCGCTGGCCAGCACGGCCCGCCAGAGGTCGAATCGCCGCATGAATTCGGCCAGGTAGCCCCAGTTGCGGCTCTTGAACCCGAACGTCGGCGACACGACCAGCCGGCTGCGGTCGAGCCGGTCGGCCCGATAGCTGTAGACGCCGAACACGCCGCCCTGATCATCGCGCGACACCTTGGGCAACCAGTAGGAACTGCGGAACTCGGGCTGATAGTGCCGCACCGTCAAACCAGCCCGTTGCCCGCGATCGCAAGGAAAGGGCGCGACCGGCGCCGGGGCGGTCGCCAGCTCCGCGGTGGGCAGCCGCACCGTGCGAAACCAGCCGTTCTGCAGGGTGGTGCCCACCAGCCCGCCGTCAGGTTCAAGCAGGAAATCCCAGATGCCACCGGGCACGGCGGTCATGAGCGCGACGGTCGCGCTTGCCCTCTCGCGGTGCTGATCTTGAAGGGAAGAGATCGGTGAGGCGTCATCGGCTTCCGCCACGGTTTCCTGGCTCTTCCCCCTCGTCGACCAGCGATACACCTGGACCGTGCGGTAGGGCCCGGCCGCCGCGAACCAGACATCCTCGCCGACCGCCTGTGGAGCCCGGATGGTGTCGCTCGCCACGAACAGCACTTGCGGACACGGGGCAGAGGGTGTCGCCAACCGGTCTCGGCACAGGTAGCTGGACTCTCCGTCGCGCAGGACGAAGACGAGCCGGCGACCGGCCGGGTCCAGGGCGACTTCGAGCGGCTGCAGATGGGCCGGGAACCGGTATTCTTCGCGCTCTTGGGTCTCGCCGGCCCTTGGCCGGTGCCGCCCTTCCCGTTCTGGGATCAGCGGGAGACCGGTGGCGAGGGAAGCCGCCCCGACCGCGGACGACGCGACCCCGGCTGATCCCGCGTCGCCAACCGAGGAGCTGGCGACCGGCCAGGGCAGCGACATGACGCGCAGCGTGCCGGCCGTCCAGTTCAGGAACAGCAGCCGATCGTCCAGCCGACCCAACGGCTGGAAACTTCCGGCCAGGTCCACCACCCGGCGAGGCCGCCCCTGCTTCGGCACTTCCCAGAGGAAGAGCCGACGTTGCTTGCGCGCGGTCAGTTCGAACTTCCCGGTCAGCACGCTGCCCGTTTCGGGATCGACCCAGAGGCGAGGATGGACATTGCGCAAGGCCAATCGTCGTCGCGTTCCCGGAGCTTCGATGTACAGATCATAGACCTCCTGGGTGTAGCGGCGGCTCGACACCCAGACCTGCGCCCCATCTGGTCGAAGCCGCCCGCCCTGGGCGTATTCCCCCTCGGCCCACCCTGGGAGCACCGGAGGGTCGACCGCTTTGGCACACTCCGGCGTCCTGGCACACTCGGCCTGGACATGCTCGCGATAGCGCCGAAAGGCTTCCTTGAGCGAGATCCCGAAGGCGCGGCGGAACAGATCGGCGAACTGCCCGGGCCGTCCCCGGATCTGGTGCAGCAACCGCAACCCGGCATCGGGTGCGGCTCCTCGATGCCAGAAGGCGAGCATGCTGTGCACCTGATAGCTCATCTCTTCGCGCACCCGGGCCCGCCGACTCTGGATGGTGTCAAGTTCGTCGAGCGAGAACAGGCGACCATGCCGGGCGAGATCGAGCAGCCGCGTGGTGTGCCGGACATCGAGCGGCAAACCGTAATACAGAGCCAGCCCTTCCAGATACCAAGGCGGAATCGACAACAGCCCGATCCGACGACGCAAGGCTGAATGAGCCGACCCGAGGGTGCGCATGATCAGGGTGTGGGCCAGCCGGATCGCGAATCGCTCGGCCAGCGAATACCCGCGGGTCGATAGCGAGCCCATCTCTTCATACAGCCCCAGGGTAACCAGATCGAAGGTGGCATCGATTCCGGCGCTTTCCCGATCGTCGTGATCGGTCAGCAGGACGACGACCTCGAATCCCCGTTGGTCGGGAAAATGCGTGAGCAGACACTCTCGCACGGTGATGAACGAGCGCAGCACCCTGGGAATGGCGCTCCGGCAACCGGCCGGATAATACAACCGAATGCCCTGCGAGGCCGTGACTTCGAAGGGGCCGAGGAAGCGGTAGGCCTCATCCAGTTCGATGGCGCGGGCCGGAAAAGCCCAGGCCAGAACAACGCACAGCATCAGGGCCAGGGCCAGGCCCTCCCCGGCCTGCTGTCGCCCACCCCGACCGGCCGGCCGAACGGAAGTCAGGCCGCCAGCAGGAACCCTGGCGCGGTCAGTGGGTGCTTCGGCGACCATTCCCGTACCCATTCCCGCCATTGCCGTTGCGTGGCCCGCGGGGGGGGCGGTCCCGGATGGCCTCGAGCTGGGGAAATTGCGCTTTGACCGTGCCACGCCCGCAGATTTTTTCCCATTCCTTGATGAGCCCGGGAGCAAGGGAGACCTTCAGCAGCGGGGGCGGCTTCAATACCACCCGCTCTCCGCTCGGCAAGAAGATCTGAATGGTGAAGGGGAGCGGTCCGGGGAAGCGGCGCACCACGCGCAGGAGCTCCTGGTAGGTTTCTTTCGCGGCATGTTCAGGCGGCACGATGAAACGCAGCTTCACCGATTCGTCTTCCTGCAGATCTTTCAGGGTCAGGATCTTCTCGGCCACCGCCTTCAGATCTTCGCCCTGCATCTCTGGCCGCACGACCAGGAACAGGGGCTGATCGACCTCCCATCGCGCCGACATTTCCTGGTAGAGGCTCGGGAAAACGGTCACATCAAGACTGACATTGTCGGCTTCGATGGTCAAAAAGGCCATCACATCGCCCTTCTTGGTCGGATGCTTCTTGAAAGAAGTCAGCAGGCCGGCGATGCGGCAGATCTGACCTTCCCCCGCCGCCAGCTCGGGCAGGGCATGCGTGGAAAACAGACGGGCCAGCGGAACGAATTCGCCGAAGGGATCCCCTGTCAGGTAGAAGCCCAAGGCCTTCTTTTCGGCATCCAGCCGTTCGCGTTCGGGGAATTCCGGTAGATCGGGAGGCGGCAGGTCGGCCTCGAGGGCGTCGGGGGCTTCGCTGCCCAACAGGTCGAAGAAGGTGGCCTGCCCGGCCTGGCGTTCTTTGGCCAGCGCCTGACCTGACCGCAAGGCATCGGTGGCCATCGCCACCAACTGGCTGCGCCGCCACCCGAACACATCCATCGCTCCCGAGTGGATCAAGGCCTCTAAGACCTGGTTGTTCACCACTCGCGTATCGACCCGGCGGGTGAAATCGGCCAGACTCTTAAAGGGCCCTCCGTCGTGGCGGGCTTTCAGAATCGACTCGATGGCCTTTTCCCCGACCCCCTTGATGCCCGCCAGTCCGTAGCGGATGGACCCCTCTTCGACCGTGAAGTTCTGTCGGCTGCGATTGATGTCGGGCGGCAGGACCGAAATATTGAGCGCGCGGCAGTCATCGACGAAGATGGCGATCTTGTCGGTGTCGTTGATTTCGGAACTGAGCACCGCGGCCATGAACTCGGTCGGGAAATGCGCCTTCAGGTAGGCGGTGCGATAGGTCAGCACCGCATAGGCTGCGGAATGCGACTTATTGAAGCCGTATTCGCCGAACTTGGCCATCATGGCGAAGATGGATTCGGCCAGACCTTTGTCGATGCCGCGCTTGACCGCGCCTTCCACGAACATCTTGCCGTTCTTCTCCATGTCTTCGGCGATCTTCTTGGCCATCGCCTTGCGCAGGCCATCGGCCTGCGCCATGGTGAACCCGGCCAGCACGTTGGCGGTCTGCATGCATTGTTCCTGGTACAGGAAAACCCCATAGGTGTCGCGCAGAATCGGTTCGAGGTCCGGATGCGGGTAGACCAGGGCCTGTCGGCCGTGTTTGCGCTCGACGAAATCATCGACCATCCCTGACCCGAGGGGACCGGGTCGGTACATCGCCAGCAAAGCAATGAGGTCTTCGAAGACCGACGGTTTGAGTCGCATGACCAGCGAGCGCATGCCTGACGAAGAATCGAGCTGGAACACTCCTTGCACGAAACCCTTGCTCATCAGCTCATAGGTGGCCTTGTCGTCGAACCCCAACCGATCGAAATCGATGTCGAGATGGCGGGTTTCTTTGATGTATTCGAGCGCTCGCTGAATGACCGTCAGGGTTTTCAACCCCAGGAAATCCATCTTCAGCAGGCCGATCTTCTCGATGGCGTTCTTCTCGAACTGGGTGATGATTTCGCCCGATTTGTCCTTGAACATCGGAACGATATCCATCAACGGCTCACGCGAGATGACGACGCCGGCCGCATGGATGCCGCTGTGCCGGTACAGCCCGTCGACCGTCATGGCATTCTTCAGAAGGCGTTTCTGGTCAGGGGTTCCGTTCTCCCAGATCTCCTTGAGCTCCGGAACGACTTCCCCTTCCTTGCCGGCGAGGCATTGCTTGAGGTGAATGCCCGGTTTCTCGGGCACCAGTTTGGCGATGCGATCGACCTCCGCCAGGGGCATGCCCATCACCCGGCCGATATCACGGATGGCCGTCTTGGCCAGAATGGCCGAAAAGGTGGCGATCTGCGACACCCGGTCCCGGCCGTATTTCTGGACGACATAGTCGATGACCCGCCCGCGCCCATCATCCGAGAAATCGATGTCGATATCGGGCATGCTGATGCGGTCGGGGTTCAGGAAGCGCTCGAAGAGCAGGCCGTAGCGCAGCGGTTCGAGATCGGTGATGCGCAGAAGGTAGGCCACCATGCTGCCGGCGGCCGAACCGCGGCCCGGGCCGACCGGCACCCCCATGTCGCGAGCGGCGCGGATGAAGTCCCAGACGATGAGGAAGTAGTCGCAGAACCCCATCCGCCGGATGACCGACAGCTCGTATTCGAGCCGCTGCAAGACCTTCTCATCGGCCTGGGGGTAACGTTCGGGCAGGGCCTGCCGGCACAGTTCCTCGAGGTAGCTTTCGGACGTCTTGCCCTCGGGGATGGGAAAATGCGGCAGGATCGGCTTGCCCAGCGTGAATCGGACATTGCACTTCTCGGCCACGCGCAGGGTGTTGGTGATGGCGTCGGGCAGATCGGGGAAGAGATCGGCCATCATCGCCGGCGGTTTGAAGTAGAATTCCCGCGACCCGAATTTGAAGCGATTGGGATCATTCAAGGTCGTACGGGTCTGGATGCAGAGGAGGGCCTCGTGCGCTTCCCAGTCTTCGGGGTTGACGTAGTGGCTGTCATTGGTCGCCACCAGCGGGATCTCCTGATCGCGCGCGAATTCGACGAGGCGAGGCAGCAGTTCGAGCTGCTCGGGCAGCCCATGGTTCTGGACTTCGAGGTAGAAGTTGTCGGCCCCGAACACATCGCGGTACCAGTTGGCGGCCTGGCGGGCCCCGGCCAGATCGCCCTTCAAGAGGCGGGCGGGGATTTCCCCTTGCAGACAGGCTCCCAAGGCCAGCAGGCCGCCACCGTATGTCTCGAGAAGCTCACGATCGATGCGGGGGCGGTAGGAGAAGCCCTCGGTATAGGCCAGGGTCGATAGTTTGACGAGGTTCTTGTACCCGTCGTTGGTGCGAGCCAGAAGGACGAGGTGGAAGTCTTTCTCGCCGGCGGGGGTCTTTTCGGTGCGCTTGCCGGGAGCCATGTAGGCCTCGAACCCGATGATCGGCTTGACCCCGCGCTTGATCGCGGTCTGATAGAAATCGATCGTGCCGAACATGTTCCCATGGTCGGTGATCGCCACCGCGGGCATGCGGTACTTCCGGGCGGCCTCGACGATCGCCTTGACCGGCGCCGCTCCATCAAGCAAGCTGTAGTGACTGTGGACGTGCAAATGAACGAAATTGGTGTGGTACATGTCAGGTGGCAGTATAGCAAAGGCGTTTCCTCTTCCACAAATCCCGGAGGAAAGGCAACCAGCTCCTAGGGCCAAGGGCCAAGGGAGTGCCTCAAGGATCGACCTTTCCCCTGCGCCTTCTCTGTCCCCCCCTGGTTCGCCCGGCGAAATTCTAGTACCATCGGTTCCACGAAGTGCAGGAGGTTTTCATGTCTATTCTTGGTCGACAAGCCATTCTTGAAGAAATCCGTCGGGGCAACATCATCATCGAGCCGTTCAACGAAAGCATGCTGGGCCCGGCCAGCGTCGATCTCCACCTGTCGAACGCCTTCCGGGTCTTCGTGCATCTGCCCACTGAACTCCACTTGACCGACGACATGGATTTCAAAGCCGCCACCAAGGGATTCCTCGTTCCCCCTGGCCAGGACCTGATCATCCAGCCAGGGCAGACCGTCCTCGGCATCACGCAAGAGAAGATCACCACGCGCGCCGGCATCGCGGGCTGGCTGGAAGGCCGCAGCCGGTTCGCCCGGGTCGGTCTGCTCGTGCATATCTCGGCTTCGTTCATGCAGCCGGGCATCGCCAATCATCAGGTCCTCGAGATCTCGAACTTCGGGCCCATCCCGTTGCGCATCATCCCTGGCACCGCCATCTGTCAGTTCATCTTCACCCGGTGCGAAGGGGCCATCGAGTACAAAGGGGTCTTCGCCGGGCAAACGCCGACCAATTTCTGCCACGACTGACCTCGAAACCGAAAACGCCCCTGGCCGTGGAACGGCCAGGGGCCTGGGCGAGCCAGGCGACGGCGAGGGGAGCCCCGGAACGGTCTCTCAGCCGGCCTCCGCCTGGAGGCGTTGCCGTTGGGCCGCCACCGCGGCGGTCAGACAGGAGGACCGGGTGAGATCGGCGACCAGCGCCTGCCGTTCGGGGTCGGCGACGATCTCCAGCGCCGGGGTGAGGAAGCGAGGACGACGGTCTTCCGTCAGAAACCCCTTGGCGAAGAGCACATCGCCGCCATCTTCGGTCTCGTTCCAGCGGAAACTGCCGCTCCGACCCACCCGTACGATCGGATGGTAGTGGGGGTTCATCCGGCCGATCTCCTGCCGGATCTCCTGCAAGGTCGGCGGCTGCCGCTGGAGAACCCGCTGCCAGAGGCCGACGAGGATCTCCCAGCCGGTCCGCCCGGCCGGCGGGGCGAGGACCTGGGCAAAGGCCTGCACCGTGCGATCCATCGAGGTGACCGTGCCGTCGGTCTCGGCGAAGGCGCTGCCCGGCAGCACCACGTGCGCACGGGCCGTGGTACCGGTCGGCAGCAGATCCATGGCCACGACCCATTCGGTCTGCCGCATCAGGGACTCTCCCACGGGGATGCAGGTGATGTCTTCGTTCAATACGAACAGGCCTTTGATGCGACCGGCCTGCAGGCTGGCCCGCAGATCTTTGAGCGACATCGCCCCCGCCAGGTAGGGGTTCTGCATGCCGACCAGGCGGTTCTGCGCGCTTTCGGGGCTGGCGAAGAGGTCGAGCAGGCCTTGCCCGTTCGGGGCGGAACGGGTGAGCAACAGGCCGCTGCCTTCCTTGCCGTAGCGATGACCCAACACCAGGAGATTGCTGATCGCCTGGAGATCGGCATTGGCATGCGCCTCGCCGGAATCGCCCGGCGCGACGAAGACGACCGAGCGGTGGGCGACCGCCAGCAGATTGGCCAGGAAGGCGATTTTCTTCTCATCCACCCCGGTCGCGGCAGCGGCCTCCGCGAGCGTGAGGGTCGCCTCGGCGCGCAGCGCGGCCCAATTGGCCGCCTCCGCCACCGCCTGCTCGAGGAAGGCGTTCTGCCGCACCAGCTCGGCCAGAATGGCCCGTAGGAGGACGGGAGAGCTCCCTTTCCGGGGATCGAGCCACAGATCGCAGGTTTCCGCCAGGAGGGTCGGGGCGGAACCGATGACCACGAGCTTGGCCCCGCGGCGATGCGCCTGCCGGATGGTGAAGGCCAGCACCGGGTTGTCCTGGTCCGGATCGACATTGACCAGGATCATCAGCTCGGTCCGAGCGAGGTCGGCCAGCGTGGCGCTGGAGGCGATGGCTCCGGTCGCCGCCTGAAGGGGTTGCCCCACCCCGAGGCCGACCAGGGCCGGCAGCGAACTCACGTTGTTGCAACCGAACGCCTGACGGGCCAGTTTCTGGGCGAGGAAGATCTCTTCGTTCGTCGCGCGAGCCGAGACGATGAACGCCAGGCTGTCGGCCCCGTGGGTGGCGGCGACCTTCTGCAGACCGGCCACGGCCGCGTCGAGGGCCGCATCGAGGTGGACCGTCTGGCGGCTCGCCCCGACGCCGACGGTGGGTTCACGCAGGCGCTCCGGCGAACGGAGAAACTCATGGGCGAACCGGCCTTTGAAGCAGATCTGGCCGGGCACGTGCGCCGCGGCCGGCCGGGCGCTGATGTACCAGATAGTGTCGTTGACTTTGTGGTAGACCAGCCCACACCCGACCCCGCAGTGATTGCACACCGATTCGTGGGGTTGGGCGACCCACGGGCCGGGCTTCTGGAAGGGGAGGCGCTGGGCGATCGCGGCGGTGGGGCAGACATCGATGCAGTTGCCGCAGCTGATGCAGGTGGTTTTCTGCAGCGGCCGGTCGAGCGAGGGGCGAACGATGGTCTCGAACCCGCGATGGACGAAGCCGAGCGCGGCGGCCCCGATCAATTCCCCGCACAGGCGGACGCATTTCCCGCACAGGATGCACTTGTTGGGGTCGAGCGTGATGAAGGGGTGCCGGAGATCGACCTCGTACTTTTTGACCTTGCCGGCGAATCGCTTCTGATCGACGCCATACTCGCCGGCCAGTTTCTTGACCTCGCAGGTGAAGACGTCGGAACAGCCGCAGGACAGACAGCGCGAGGTCTCGACCGAGACATGGGTCGGCGGAATGCCATGGTCGACCTCGGCGAAGGTCTGGACCCGCTCGGCGACAGGGGACTGCCGCATATGGGCGCGCTCGACCTTCTCGACCGCTGCGAAATACGAGGCGGGAATCTCGCCCAGGTTGGTCTTCTTGCTCAGGAACTCGCGTGGATAGGGTTTGATCTGGCCGGTCTCCAGGTAGCGATCGATGACCTGGGCCGCCTTGCGACCGGCACCGATGGCATCGATGGCGGCCATCGGCCCGGTGACCACGTCGCCGCCGGCGAACACGCCGGGAACGGAGGTCGCATAGGTCGCTTCATCGACGATGATAGTCCCCCACTTGGTGGTGGGAATCTGGCCGAGTCGTTCATTCTTCAGGCCTGACAGATCGGAATCCTGCCCGATGGCGGCGATGATGGTCGAGCAGGGGATCTCGAAATCGGAGCCTTCTTTGACCACGGGACGACGCCGCCCGCTCTCGTCTGGTTCGCCGAGGGTCATCTCCTGGCAGCGCAGCGCCTTGACTTGGCCATTCTCGGCCACCACCTCGACGGGCGCGACCAGGAATTTGATCTCGACGCCTTCGGCCAGCGCATCTTCGATTTCGATGTCATCGGCCGGCATCTCCTCACGCGTGCGACGGTAGAGGATGGAGACCTTGCCGGCCTTGCACCGCAAGGCGGTGCGGGCCGCATCGATGGCGGTGTTGCCGCCGCCGACCACCAGCACATGGCCATGCAGTTCGGGCGGGCCGTCCTGCTTGACCTTCCGGAGGAAGTCGATGCCGCCCCAGACGCCGGGCGTCTCTTCGTTCTTCACCCGCATCTTCTTGGCCACCCAGGCGCCCAGCGCGAGATAGATGGCATCATACTTCTGGGCCTTCAGGTCATCGAGGGTGAAGTCGCGCCCCAGCACCTGTCGGGTCCTGGCTTCGACGCCAAGCGACAGGATCATGCCGATCTCTTTGTCGAGGATGTCGCGCGGCAGGCGATAATCGGGAATGCCCCAGCGCAGCATGCCGCCCAGGTGGCTCTGGGCCTCGAAGATGGTGACGGCATGGCCGCCGCGGGCCAGGTAGTAGGCGGCGGTCAGTCCGGCCGGGCCGCCGCCGACGACGGCCACCCGCTTCCCGGTCGGGCGGGCGGGAAGCGGCTTAGGCAGATGGTCGCTGGCGAGGTCGGCGACATAGCGCTTGATGAAATTGACGCCCACCGAGGCATCGACATCCCGGCGGCGACAGTTGGCTTCGCAGTAGCGCACGCAGACGCGGCCGCACACCATCGGCAACGGGTTGGTCTTGCGGATCAGCTCGAGGGCATCGAGGTATTTCCCGGCGCTGGCCAGCGCCAGGTAGCCCTGCACATCGACCTCGGCGGGGCACTTCTCGTAGCAGTTGCCGCGGCAGTCGGCGAAATGGTTCGACAGGAGCATGTCGAGCGCGTTCTTTCGAGCTTTATAGATGCGCTCGCTGCTGGTCACGATCTTCATGCCCTCTCGGATCTCGGTGGCGCAGGACAGGGCGAGGCGCGGCTGGCCCTCGACCTCGACCACGCACAGGAGGCAGGATCCGTAGGGGTTCAGGCGCGGGTCGTAGCACAGGGTGGGAATCTCGATGCCATGCGCGCGAGCCACTTGGAGAATGGTCTGGCCCGGCGCGGCGGTCAGCGAGCGGCCATCGATGGTGAGGCGGATCTGGGTGGGGTTGCTCATCGGAGGCTCCTTGATCATTCCTTGGCCACAGCATCGAAGCGACAGACGGTCAAGCATTTGCCGCATTTGACGCACTTCTGCGAATCGATGACATGCTTCATCTTGACTTTGCCGCTGATCGCCCGGGTCGGGCATTCCCGGGCGCAGACGGTGCATCCGACGCACTTGTCGGCGCGAATGACATATTCGACCAATTTAGGACAACTATGCGCCGGACAGCGTTTCTGGTGGATGTGGGCCTCGTATTCCTCACGGAAGTATTTCAAGGTGGTCAGGACCGGGTTGGGGGCGGTCTGGCCGAGGCCGCACAGGGCGGTGGCCTTGATGTGCTCGCCCAGCTCGAGCAGGGCGGGGATGTCGTCCGGCTTTCCCTGCCCCTCCACGATGCGCTCGAGGATCTCCAGCATGCGCAAGGTGCCGATGCGGCAACTGGTACATTTGCCGCACGATTCGTTCTGGGTGAATTCGAGGAAGAACCGGGCCATCTCGACCATGCAGGTGGTGTCGTCCATGACGACCATGCCACCCGAGCCCATGATGGCCCCGGTCTGGTTGATCTGTTCGTAGTCGATGAGGGTATCGCCGAGGGAGGCCGGGATGCACCCGCCCGACGGGCCGCCCATCTGCACCGCCTTGAAGGCGCGATCGCCGATGATGCCGCCACAGACATCGAAGATGATCTGATTGATGGTGATGCCCATCGGCACCTCGACGAGGCCGGAGCGCTTGACCTTGCCGGCCATGGCGAAGACCTTGGTGCCTTTGCTCTTCTCGGTACCGAGACTGGCCAGCGCCGCCGCGCCGTTGAGGATGATCCAGGGGATGGTGGCCAGGGTCTCGACGTTGTTGATGTTGGTGGGTTTGCCCCAGAGCCCCCGGACGGCCGGATACGGCGGGCGCAGCCGCGGCATGCCCCGCTTGCCCTCGATCGAAGCGATCAGGGCGGTCTCTTCGCCGCAGACGAAGGCGCCGGCGCCTTCCTTGATCTTGAGATCGAAGGAGAACGAGCTGCCGAACAGGTTGGTGCCGAGCATCTGGCGGGCCTTGAGTTCATCGATGGCCCGACGGAGATGGACGATCGCCTTGGGATACTCGGCCCGGCAGTAGATGTAGCCATGGGTGGCCCCGATGGCATAGCCGCAGATCATCATGCCCTCGATGACCGAATGGGGGTCGCCTTCGCACACGCTGCGGTCCATGAAGGCGCCGGGGTCTCCTTCGTCGGCGTTGCAGACGACATACTTCTCGGTTCCGGGCGATTGGCGGGCGAAACGCCATTTGGTGCCGGTGGGGAAGCCCGCCCCGCCGCGCCCGCGCAAGCCGGAGGCCTGCACCAGATCGATGACCTGCTCCGGGGTCATCTCCTTGACCACTTTCTGGATGGCCTTGTACCCATCGCGAGCCAGATAGTCGTCGAGCGAAAGAGGATCGATATGGCCGCAATTCCGCAGCACGATACGCTTCTGGCGCTTCAGGAACGCGGCCTCGGGGCCGTCGCGATCGTCGGTCAGGATGCGCCACTCCTCGACCGGTTTCCCCTGTTGGACGTGCTGCTCGAGGAGGCGGCCGATCCGATCGGGAGTGATATGACCGTACAGGGTTTTGTGCTGACCGTCGGCTACTTCGACCAGGACTTCGCTGTAGCACATGCCGACACAGCCGGTCTCGCGCACTGCGACGCGGTCCAACCCCCTGGCCGCCACCTGGCGACGGATCTCGGCCAGGACCTTGTCGGCCCCGGCGGCCACGCCACAGGTGCCGGTGCCGACGGTGATGACGGTGGAAGAGGCGTTCATGCGCTGGTTCCTCCTCGGGTGGCGGCGTCTTCCGTCGCGGCTCGCTGCCGGAACTCCTTGAGGATCTGCCGAACCTTGGGCGGGGTGAGCCGGCCGAAGGTCTCGTCGTTGATCATGATGACCGGCGCCAGGCTGCAACAGCCCAAGCAGGCCACCGGCGTCAAGGTGAACAGCCCGTCGGCCGTGGTGTCATCGGCATCGAGCTGCAATTCTTCCTTGATCAGGTTCATCAAGGTGCGGGCGTCGTTGACGTGACAGGCCGTGCCGTCGCACAAGCGGATGAGATAGCGCCCCAGCGGTTTGAGGCGGAACTGCTTGTAGAAGGTGATGACCCCATAGATCTCGCTCTCGGGCACGCGGGTGATGCTGCTGATCGTCCGGATGGCGTGCTCGGGGATGTATCCGTACTGCTCCTGGGTTTTCTGCAGGAGCGGAATCAATTGGCCAGGCTCCTGGCCATTCTGCCAGAGGTCCAGGGCCAGGGCCGACGGGGAGGGTCGGGCCCCCGGTCGATCGTGGTTGGGGGGTTGCATTGGCTTCGGCTGCTCCTTTCCCGGAAACGACTCTTGCGGTTATCACGGCCCTGCCTGAAGGCAGGGTCAATTTTCGGACAGACGGACCACCTTGAGGGGGCGCAGGCGGAGGACGCCTTCGAGCGAGGCCAGCTCTTCGCTGACCAGACGCCGGATCTGCTCGCGGGTGGGGCCTTGCACCTGGACGATGGCCTGCCAGGGCCCGCGGACGGCTTCGCACTGCACCACGCCTTCGGCGCAGGCCAGACGAGGAAAGACGTGACTGCGGGCGGCCGGATCGATCTCGACCAGCAGGATCTCATCGACGAGCAGGGCCGGCCGGATCTGCCGGCCTTGCTGGATTTCCTCGGCCTGATGGCGACGGAAGGCGGCCAGGAACTCCTGCACGGCCTCGTCGAGGGGCGGTTCGATGACCGCCAGCAGATCGCTCCGGGCCACCTCAGGCCAACGGCTCACGTCCTTCCAGAACTGCTCGATGTTCTTCGCGACCCCGGAGGCCAGGGAAACGACGAGATCGAACTCCCCCTGCACTCCGTCGCAGGTCTGGACCAGGGGATGATCGCGCAAGGCCCGGAAGACCCGTTCGGCGTCGACTTCTTCGAAGAGCTGGATCAACCCCCAGGCCCGGTGGGGGCGTTTGCCGCGACGGCGGGAACGCCGCTCGGCCTGGAAGGGATCGACGGCGGCAAGGCGACCCAGGTGATCGGTCACTTCCTTGCCGGAACACGGCCATTGGAAGAAGCCATCGGCCAGGCGGGCGGCCCGATCGCCGGGGAAGGGAGGCGTCCCGGCCTCGGTCAACACAACCACCGGCAGGCGAGGGAACCGGCTTTTCACCATTTCGAGCATGCGCAGGCCAGGAATGTCAGGGAGGTGGATGCCGGTGAGAAGGCAGGCGACGGCTTCGCTCTGCGCTCGACGCTCATCGAGCAGGCGCAGTCCTTCCACGGCCGTGGGGGCTTCGATCAGGCGGTATCCCCCGTCGGCCAGCAGGGAACGGACTTCGGAGACATACCCCCGGCGTTCTGGTATCCAGATGATCTCTCTCATGGCGTTTTTCTCTGGTGCGTGCATTCCGCCAACCTCGCGTTCTGTTTCAGGTTTGCGCCAGACATGGCGGGGGCAGCATAGCATACTGGCCCCCTTTCTGGCCAGAGTTCCGACGACAGCCACCGAACGGACAACCGGGCCCGGCCTTCCCTGCGAACGCTCTGTTCACCGGGAAACCGCTGGGCGATGGTTCGCCCAGGCCCAGGGGATTTCATACCTTTACTCTCCAGGGAGTGGATGGTATGATGCGTTCCATACAGAGGCCTGTCGGTCCGTGATCGGTCTCTTCCCGTCGAATCGACTCAGGTCTGCGTGCCCCGACCAAAGGTCTTTCGAGAAAGTCGGAGGAACAACCAGCCTCTCCTCCAGCAGTCAACCATGGGATTCAGAATGACCGAGATTCTCTTCCGACAACTCGATCTCCTCGTCTTCCTGCAAGGGTTCAGCCTGGCCCTGGTCGCCTGCTCCAGCCTCGCCCTCTCCTCGCTCGAAAACGGAAGATTTCCCTGGAAATGGCTGGCCGGTGCGGCTTCGCTCCTGGCTCTGGACGCCCTCTTGCAGTTGATGGGGCTGGCCTGGCTGAACCTTCCCACAACCATTCCCCTCGAGACGCTCCGATGGCTGGCTCTGCTGGCCTTCGTCGAATTCGCGCGACAGGCCTGGGTGGCTGCCCGTTCCACCGAGCCAGACCCCCCGGACAACCCCTTCTGGCATGGGCTGGTTGGCCCAATTCTTGCCGGGTTGCTCACGGCGATCGGTTCCGCCACCCCCTGGCCGCGGGCGACTTGGCTGACCATCTTCCTGGCCAGCCCGGCGGCGCTGTTCGCCGGCCTGGCCATCTGGAAATTCCGCCAGGTCTCGCATCCTGACCTGCGGCGCCTGCCGTTGCTGTCCCTGGTGTGGTGGTTGCTGGCAGGTCTCTGGCTCCTGGGCAGCATCCAAGGACATTGCCCGTTCGACCTCCTCTCCACCTGGGGTCCTGGAGGCAAGCACGGATTCTCGCTGCCGATCATCGGTCTTGTTCTCACCGTACTTCTCGGGATGGCCGTCTGGCGGCACTTTGGCCGGGTGTGCCGACAACGGTATTTCGACCCCGACACCGCCGCCTGGAGCCGTTGGAACAACCGTTTCGGCCTGCTCTTCGTCGCCCTCACCATCCTGCTCGGCTTCGGTCGGACCCATGTCGTCGGGGAAGCCATGGACCAGGCACTGCGGCAAGCGCTCCGACAGACGGCCGCGATCCTGGCCACCCTGGTCGAGACCGGTCACCCCGAGGGAGCGCCCGCCGCCTCGCTCGCCGTGGTCGCTCCCGGCCCCTCACGTGCCCCTGGTTCGCCCGTCGCCAGCTTCGGCCGGATCCAGACCGCCGGCCGCCGCCTCTTTTTGATCGACCGTCAAGCAAAGAGCGTCCAGGTGCTGTTCGAGGCTCCGCTGGCCTCTTCTCCCGAGAGCTCGCCGGCCATCGCCCTTCCCGGCCCGAGCGATGAACTCTGGTTCCAGGAGCGGCCCGACCTCGACGCCGCGCTGTCTCAGGGCAAAGCGGTGGCCATCGGCCCCGTTCCGACTCGCTGGGGATACTCCCTCGTCGGGTTGGCACCTCTCGGCCGCTCGCCCCGCCTGGCCGCCGTCGAACAAGCGGCCGGCGAACACCAGCGCCAGATCTTCCAGGCGCGCCTGTTTCCCCTGGTCTGGATGCTCCTCTTCCTCCTGGCGCTCCTGGGTTTCTTCATCTTCCAGCAGACCAGCGTGGGGGCCAGGGAAGCGCTGGCACGCACCGAGGGCTACATCCGACAGGTCTTCGACCACCTGCCCACCGCCATCCTGGTCCAGGATGCCGACGGCCGGATCCTGGCCGTCAATGCCCGCTTCCTCGAGATGTTCCAGATGTCCCGGGAAGAGGCGCTGCGGCAGACCATGGAAGCGCTGACCCATGCGGGCTCGCCAGCCCCAGATCTGCCCGCCCGCCGGGCGCAGGTCCTGGCCGGCCAGTCCATCCGTTTCGAATGGCAAGGCTGCCGACGCGGGTCGGGCGAGGGCTTCCCTGCCGAAGTGGATTGCGGTCCCATCGAATTCGGGGGCCAACCGGCCATTCTGACCACCATCCAGGACATCACCATCCGCAAGCAGCAGGAAGCCGAGCTGGCCAACACCATGGACCAGCTGGCCATGGTCAATCGCGACCTGGTCACCGCCAACCAGCGCCTCGACGAAACGGCCCGGCAATCGCGCACCCACGCCGCCCAGGCCGAAAGCGCCAACCGCGCCAAGAGCGGGTTCCTGGCCAGCATGAGCCATGAGATCCGCACCCCGATCAACGGCATCATCGGCCTGGCCCATATTCTGCTGGCGTCGCCGCTGACCCCCGAACAGCGGCACCATGTCAAAACCCTGCTGACCAGCAGCGAGAACCTGCTGGGCATCCTCAACGACATCCTCGATCTGTCCAAGATCGAAGCCGGCCGGCTCGAACTTGAATCCCTCGACTTCGATCTACGGACCCTGGTCGAAGACACCCTGCGGCTCAGCGCGTTCCTGGCTCGGGAAAAGGACATCGAACTGATCGGGCGCATCCTGCCCGAGGTGCCGCTGTCCCTGCGGGGCGATCCCAGTCGGCTGCGACAGATCCTGAACAACCTGCTCAGCAACGCCATCAAATTCACCTCGATCGGCGAGGTCGCCCTGACCGTCGAACTGGCCGACCCCCAGGAGCCGACCGGGTTGATCCGTTTCCGCATCCGCGACACCGGCATCGGCATCCCGCACGAAATGCTGCCTCGCCTGTTCCAACCGTTCAGCCAGGGAGATTCGGGCTCTCGCCGCCGGCATGGCGGAAGCGGCCTGGGCCTCTCGATCGCGCGCCGGCTGGTCGAACTGATGGGCGGCGAGATCGGCGTTTCGAGCCTCGTCGGCAAAGGCTCGACCTTCTGGTTCACCGCGGCCTTCACCCCGCAGTCCACCCCGGAACCCCGCCACAAATGGGCCGCCGGGCACCGCATCCTGCTGCTGCTGCGGCACCAGGAACGTTGCCAGCGCCTGACCTCGCTCCTGCAAGAAGGTGGAGCCCTGGTCCAGACCGCCGCCGATCTGACCAAGACCCAGGCCGCGCTGACCATGGCGGCCGCCGAGCGGCAATCTTTCCACCTGCTGCTGGTCGACGAGGCCGAGCTGGTGCTGCCGGTGACCGAGATTCTCGCCTCGCTCCCTCTTGCCGCCGAGCGTGCAGTCCGCACCCGCGTCGTGTTCGTCACCACCCGTTATCTTCGGTCCGAACGGGATGCCCTGACCCGGGCCGGCGTCGCCGGCTTCCTCTGCGAACCGGTCCGCCCGGTCGACCTTGTGCAGTGCCTGGCCGACCTCGCCCTCGACGAGGGCGCGCCCTCCACCACGGCATCCCCCCCGCCGACGGCCAGCGGGGCTTCTGCAGCCGTGCCGCGCGGCTCTCCGCCCCCCGCCATCCAGGCGCTGTCCCCCTCTCCCCCCCTTCCCTCCAGCGATTCCCGCGCCGAAAGCACTCGGGTCGTGGGCTGGAAACCCCTGCGCATCCTGCTCGCCGAAGACAATCACATCAACCAGAGCATCACCCTCAAATTGCTCGAGATGCTCGGCTATTCGGCCGATGCCGTGTTCGACGGCGAGGAAGCCATCGAAGCCTGGCAGACCCAGCGGTATGACCTGATCCTGATGGATTGCGAGATGCCGCGTCTCGACGGGTATGAGGCCACCCGCCGGATCCGAGCGGCGCAATCGGTGATTCCCGACTCGCGCATCCCCATCATCGCGCTGACCGCCCACGCCCTGGAGGGTGATCGGGAACGCTGCCTGGCGGCCGGGATGGACGACCATCTGGCCAAACCCCTCACGCCGCAACGTCTGGCCGCCATGCTCAGCGCCTGGGCGGCGCGCCTGCCGGCCCGACGCCCCCCGCCCCAGGCCTCACCGACGCGCCCTCCCCCCCCGCCCAAGGTGTTCGATCACGCCAGTCTGCTGGCCAGCCTCAGCCAGAACCTTCCGTTGGCCCGCAAGCTAGCGGGCAATTTCCGGGAAGGGCTGGCCAACTACGCCACTTCGATTCCAGCGGCCCTGGCGGCGCAAGACCTCAGCCGCGTCCGGGAATCGGCCCACGCCCTCAAAGGGGCCGCCGTCCAGTTCTGCGCCCAGGCCCTGGCCGAATGGGCGGCTCGACTCGAAGCGGCCTGCCTGAAACAGGACCAGACCACCGCCAATCACCTCGTGGCCGACCTCGGTGAACTCATTGAAGAGACCCGCCGCGCCATCGATCATCATCTGTTCTCCTCTCCGCCTCCCCCTCCGCCTTCAGAGGCTTGACACTCTTTTTCCCCGGAGTCCCTGCATGAACTTTCTCTCTACGTCCCCGTCTCTCCGGCCTCGATCTGCGTGGTGGCCCGGCCCGGGCCTCCTGCTCGGGGTATTCGCGCTGGCGATGGCCCTCGGCCCCTGCCGCGGGGCGGCTCTGGCCCGAACGTTGGTCGCCAGCGGCCCCTATGGCGCGGTCTCGACCGGGCATCCGGAAGCCACCCACGCCGCGCTCCGCCTCCTCGAACGGGGCGGCAACGCGATCGATGCGGCCGTCGCCGCCGCCTTCGTCCTGGCCGTGGTCGATCCTTCCAACTCAGGGCTGGGCGGCGATGGGTTCGCGCTGGTCTCTCAGCCGGACGGCACCATCGAAGCCTGGGATGCCTCGGCGCCGCCACCCCGCCGCCGCTCCGGCAGCCGCAGCGAGATCGGGCTGCCCACCGAGCCCGCCCTGCTGCTCCATCTGCATCGCCGGGGCGGAACCCGCGGCCTGCCCGAGGTGATGGCGCCTGCCATTCGACTGGCGCGCCGGGGCTGCAAGGTCTCCTCATCCCTGGAGCGCCTGCTGGAAAAGAACCTCCAGCGCTTCCCCGATGCCCTGGCCCGGCAGCGGTTCGGGCCCCAGGGATGGCCGGCCCGCGCCGGCGAGCACCTGGCTCAGCCTGAACTGGCCGAGGTCTTATCGGCCATGGCCATCGATGGCGGCGCTTCCTTCTACCGCGGCCCCCACGCCGCGATCATGGCTGCAGACCTTCGTGCGCGTGGCTCCGATCACACCCTGGAAGATCTGGCGGCATTCGTGCCCCGCGCCGTCGAGCCGGTCCGCCTGTCGTTCGGCCCCTGGACGCTGGTCGGCACCCCGCCCCCTTCCTCGGCTCTGGTGGTGATGTGGCTGGTCAAGGCCCTGGTCCGGGAACATCTGCCGGATTTCACCAGCGCCGAGGGGACCCGTCGCACCATCGATCTGCTGTGCCGCGCCCTCCTGATCAAGCATCGCCATCTCGCCGCCTGCCTGACTTCGCCGCGCCGGTTCCTGGCCCTGTTGGAGCATGGCCTGACCCGGCCCGCCCAGGAGCTTTCCCCCGAAGCCGCTTCCGGGCCCGACGAGACCACCCATCTCGTCACCTGGGATCGCCAGGGCCGCATCGTCAGCCTCACGCTCACCCTGGGCCGGCACTTCGGCACGCGGGACTTCTCGCCGCTTGGATTCTTCTACAACGACGAAATGCGGAATTTCACCCCGGCCGTGGCGAAGTATCCTGCCGATTACCCACCGCAGGCCGGCCCGATTTCCGCCAAGGCTCCTCTGCTGCTGCTGCGCGATGGGCGACCGGTCCTGGCCATCGGCGGAGCCGGGGCCAACCGGATCATCTCCAACCTGGCCATCATCCTGGCAGGATTCATCCAGGGGATCGCCAGCCTGCCAGCATTGATCCATGGCCCGCGCCTGGCTCCCCGTGAACCCAGCGGACCGGTGGTGGAATGGGCCCCTCCGGCGACGACCAGCCGGCCGTTGGCCCCCACCCCCGAGGTGGCTTCCCTTACCGTGCAACCAGCCGGAAGCGACCTGTTCGGCCTGGTGGCGGCGGTGGCCAGCCTGGATTCGCATCTGGTCGCCGTCGGCGATTTTCGCCGGAGCGGGGCGGCCGGCGCCCTGCGCCGGAACCCGGAAGCGCCCCGCACCTGGCAACTCGATGTCTTCACCTGGCACCGCAAGGGCCTCGAGGAGGTCGCCATCGCCGACGTCGTCCCCTCGCCGCGCCAGACCTCGACGGGTTGGCACCATATCGGCGAGCCTCTGCCCGAGCCCCATCCTGGTCCGACCGTTCGGCGGCGCCTGGCCATGCCGTCGACGGCCTCGGCCGTCATGTTGCGACAACAGGTCCGGATCGACCCGACCGCCCCGGCGGGGGCACCCCCGCCCTGGGATGATCCCACCCGCTGGAGCTGCCCCCTGCCCCTCGGTCCTCGTGAACAGGAGTTCCTGACGCAGATCCCCGCCGGCCTGGCCGGGCGGGCTCTGGTCGATTGGCTGGCGGTCACCATCGGCCATGGGATTCCGTATCAGAGGCTTCCCGGCCGAATGTCCGGCGAGGACCTCCTGCGGCTGGGGCACGGCGACTGCAGCGGCAAAGCCCGCCTGTTCCAGGACATGGCCCGCGCCCGGGGCCTGCCGTGCCGGCTGGTGGGCGGGCTCATCCTGCGCCCGGGATGGCAGGAGGCCACCCACATCTGGAACGAAGTCTGGCTCGATGGCCGCTGGGAGACCGTCTGCACCACCAATCACGTGCTGGGCCGGCTTCCCCCCAACTGGCTGATCATGCGCTATGGCGACACCGGCACCCTCGAAACTCCCGGCCGGATGCTGTTCCGCCTGCATGAGGTCGATCAGCGCTCGCGCCTGGCGCGGTCGGTCCGACGGCCCTGGGGCCGTCGTCGGCCGCGCCCGACTTCCTCCCCTGCCCTTTCCGAACCCGCCCCCACCGAGCACGCGGCCCCATGAGCAGCAAGGTCTCCCCTACCCACGCCGTGGCCATGCCTGGCCAGCCGAAAGGCTTTGACGTCCGGAAATGGGCGATGGTTCCCTCGATGGCTCTGCTGCTTGGTCTTCTGGTTCTGGGAGTGACCACTCCGGCCCCCGCCGCCACCCGGGTGGTGAAGGTGCGCTCTGGTTCGCCCGCCATGCTGGCCGATATCCTGCGCCAGACCTACGGACGCCAGCTCCGCATCGCCGAGGCCCCGATGATCAGCGCTCTTGTGCTCAACGCCGAGCACGACGACCTGCTCGATCAGGCCGCGGCTCTCCTCGCCCAGCTCGATCAGCCGCCCGTCACCTTCCGGTTCTCATTGCGCCGGATCTCGGCAGAAGAAGCCCGCGCCTGGCAGGTGGGGGCCGCGCCCCACCGCGAGCGGGGCGCCCAGATCCAGGCGCAGCAGACTTCGCGACAGGAGCGGGGAACCGACGTGCGAACCGTGATGGGGCTCGAAGGGGTTCCCGTCGCGTTGCTCGATGAAACCACCCGAATCGTCGATCTCTCTACCCCCTGGGGTTTGCAGACCGCCGTGTTGAAAAGCGAGAGAGGGTTGCGTATTCTCGGTCGACGGGCCGGCGACGGGATGGCGGTGGTCGAGATCCGCGCTGCCGATGGCACCGGAACCAGCGCGACCCGGCTGATGTCCCAGGTTGCCGTCAAACTAGGCGAATGGACCTATCTCGGCGACGTGGCCAGCGATCGAACGGAGGGCGGCACGGACGTTCGATGGCAAGGAACCCGAGGCGGCGGCTCGATCGGCCGGTCGTCCGGGAGACAGTCAGCTCACTACCTGGTCAAAGTGGAAGTGGTCGGCCCCTGATCGGAACGTGCCCTGACCGGCCTCAGAACGAGACTTCCGAGCCACCGCTCTCGTCAGGTGGCGGATAGTCGGCGTTCGGTTCAGGCGGCGGGGGCGGAGGATAATCGTCGCCTTCGGGCTGGTCCTCGCCGGTCGCGTTGCCAGCGCCAGGCGGAGGAGGAGGGGGAGGTTCGCCGGTATCGATGTCGGGCTCTTCATCGGGACCAGGCGGCGGAATTTCCGGGGGTTCTTGCGGCGGCGGTGGCGCCATGGGCTGCGGTTCATCCATCGCGGGCGGCGGTGGGGTCATTTCACCGGTGGCCGGCGAGGCGGGCAGACCGAGATCGTCGCCCGGCAGGCTGAGTTCCCCGCCCCGACCTTCGATGCGAGTCAGGGTCAGACTGTCGAACATCTTGTCGCGGATATTGGTCATGTGCTTCATCAGCGGCAGGGAGCCGTGATAGAAGTTGAGGACCACGAGCTTCTTGCCCATGGGGATGATGACCATGTGCGTGAAGAGAGTCTTGCCGTTCTTTTCGAATTGGAACAGCACATGGCCGATATCGACCCCGGCGATGTCGGTCTTCCATTGGTCGTAGAGTCTTGGATTGAAGGGCAGGATGGTATTTTTGATCTCGGCGGCCACCTGCGACAGCGTCTGGGCCGTCGAATACTGGGCCGCTTGCACGTGCAGCAGGAACTGGCCATCAAGCCCGGTCACCGAGGCCAGCAAATTGGGACTGATCTTCTCCTTGATCTGAAACCGCGAAGGGACCTTCAGACTGATGCCATACTCATCGTTGCGGATGGTGCGGGTGCCAGGAAAGTCGTCGTAGAAAGGCCGCAGACTGGCGATGTAGCCATCGAGCTTGAGGTTGCCCAATCCTTCTTTGAAACTCTGGGTGAACCTCTTGCCATCGAGGATGTAATCATAGATCGCCCAGCGCTCATTGGAATACCGGGCGTAGAGTTCGAGGGTGTGATTGCCCTTGGTGGTGCGCATCTGCACGACCACCTTGCACTGGACGTTGTTATGGAATCGGGGATTGGAATAATTGAATTTGGCGTCTTTGGCCATGCGGTGCATGATTCGGGAGAGGAACCGGAATTCGTTCCGCTGCACCTGGACCTGGTAGGCAAACAGCTCTTGGTATTCGGCCGGGCTGAGCCGTTTGAGCGGCGCACCGAAGATGATGGCCAGGAACGTGGGCACATCGAAATTGCTCAAGCAGCGGTCCTGGTCGCCGCCCATCAGCCCCCCGACGAATTCGTAGATCATGGGAATGGGCGAGGGCAGCTCCTGTTTGGCGCCAGGGGGTTCGGGAATGTCGAGCACCAGACCATCGGCGTCGGAAATCTGCGCCCAGGCGGGCTCAGCCCCCAACCCGCCCATGACCAGCCATAGCCCCACCACCAGGAAAATGGTCAACTTGCGTTCCATGTGGCCAGAGTAAACCACCCTTCAAGGATTGTCAACGCATCGAAAACGAGGTCTTGAACAGCCAGTGGCGCCTTTGGCCGACTTCCGCCGCTGCCCGTCGTCGCCACATTGGACAGGACCAGAGGTTTCGGGTATACTCAGAGCATGTGGCGCAGATTGTTTCTGGCTTATTTCCTGGGGTTCTGCCTATTCCAGGGATTGTGGCACGATGGCCGACATCTTTTGCCCAGGTGGGCCTTCGGCGACCTTCGCCAGGCGAAAGAGGCGCTGCACCAATCCGATGCGACGGCAGTCCCTGCCTCCAGTCTTCTCCGAGAAGGTGAACACCTCCTCCGCGTTCTGCCGGGGCCCCACCGGGAAGCTCGGTTCTGCGGGCCTTCCCTCTTCACCGCCCCTGGCCAGCACCTGCATCTCGCCTCCACCCGGCTGCGACACCCATTCGAAGGGGTTCACCCCCGCGAGTGGGGTTTGGTTCCGATTCAACTTCCCCGCAGCGACGGTTGATTCCGGTCGCCCCCGATCCGCACCCCTCCTCTTCCCCTTTTGGTCGGCCCTGCAAGGCCAACCCATCCTGGCGACTTCCAACTACGAAGGAATCAACCGATGATGAACCCAATCGATCCAGCGTCTTCTCCTGCGGGCAATGGCGAGTCTTCCTCTGAAGTCCTCTGGAAGATCTTCCTGACCACCTTAATCACCCTCCTCGGCGGCGGGATTCTCTGGTATTTCATGGGCTGACCCCGCCGATTCTTCTGGTCCATAGCCGGCCAGGACCTTTCGAGGTTCTGGCCGGCTCTGTTCGGCTGGACCCAAGGTTGCGAGGAAAAACCCGATCATGCTACGATGGCGGCGTCCCTTGGCACCGAAAACGCCGAGGACATCGGACCCAAGGAGGCCCACCGTGGGGTTGAATTTCAGTGAATTGCTCGTCATCCTGGTCATCATCCTGATCCTGTTCGGGCCAGGCAAACTGCCAGAGATCGGCAAAGCCCTCGGGCGCGGCATCCGCGAATTCAAGAAAGCCCAGCGTGAGGTCAACGACGACCAGGACGAGGACAAGCAACCCTGAAATCCCCTCCCTCTGAGCTCGCGGGTGTTTTTCTCGCCGTCGCAACTGCCCCGTTGTCGCAACCAAGAAAAGATGCGACGACGGAATGGCTAGTGACGAACCATCATCCGTCGATAGGAATGAACCGATGACCGATCGCCCCTTCCCCCTACCCGGCAAACCGTCAATGGCAGGCCTTGTCGTCGGCCTGTTGCTGGTTGTGCTGGCCGAGACCGCGCTTCTCCCCCCCGCCGTCAGCGCCACCACCGATGCTCCTGAACAAGCCCAGCAGTATCGCTACGCCCTCGGGTTGATCCAGCGTCAGTTGCATGAGGAAGCGGCACGCGTCCTGGCCCGCGTGGTGAACGATCCCACGCCTTTCTCGCTACGCGATGGCGCCCTGTTCTGGCTGGGCGAATGCCGCTACCGCATGAATGACTGGACCGGTGCGGCCGCCGCCTATTCCCAGGTGTTGCGCGAGCATCCGCAAAGCACCTTCCGGGACCGCGCCGCCTACGGCTTGGGATGGGCGCACATCAAGGACAACAACCCCAAATCGGCGGTCGAGAGTTTCGCCCTGGTCAGCAAAAAGGATCCCAAGCTCTGGATCGACGCCCGCCTGAAAATGGGCTTCCTAATGGTGCGTTACGGATTCGACCCGACAGCCACCCAGGCGGTCTACGAAGAGATCCTGGCCCAGCCGGGACTGACCGGGCCGCAGCAGTTCGAGGCCCACCTCCAGGTCGGCATCGGTCGGTTCAATGCCAGCCTGTTCGCCGAAGCCCTGACGCATTTCGAGAAGGCCCTGCCGCTCGCTCCTCCCGACAAGCGAGCGGTGGTGCAGTTCTACATCGGCGAGTCCCTCTTCCGCAGTCGCCGGTACGCTGACGCCGAAGTCGCCCTGGCCCGAGTCGCCGAGGCTTCGCCAACGCCTGATCTGGCCGACAAGGCTTTGTATTCCCTGGCCTGGTGCAAGATCAAAGGCGGCAAGCCGGCCGAGGCCGAGCCGTTGTTCCGACGGGTGGCCGATAATCCCGACAGCCCCGTCCGTCTCGAGGCGACCCGCAACCTGATCGACCTGCTGATGAACCTGCATCGATACCGTGACGCCGTCGACCTCATCAGCAAGGTCATCGCCCGATTCCCGGCCGACGAGGCCGGAGAACTGTCGTACCTGCGGGCCCTGGCCCTCTCCCGGCTGGGCGAGTTCACCGAGAGTCTGCAGGCGTTCCGAGCCTTCCTCAAGACCTACCCGAAGCATCCGCGAGCCGAAGAGGCACGCTACCAGATGGCCTTGGTGCAGATCTCCATGGGCAAGTTCCGCGAAGCCCTGGACGACCTCGAGGACCTCGTCCGTCGCGAGACCACCCCGGCGCTCCGCGAAAAGGCCCTCTACCGCATGGGCGAATGCCATTTCAACCTGGGCGGGCTGGCCAAAGCCCGCGAGTATTTCGAACGGGTGATCCGGGAATACCCGAAAGGCGCCGCTCGGGTCGATGCCCTCTATCAGCTCGGCGAGATCGCCTACCAATCCGGCGATCACCAGGCCGCCCTCGAGGCCTTCGGCACCATCGCCGATTCGTCGTCCGAGCTGGCCGCCCAGGCGTTGTTCCGTTCGGGGGAGGTCTTGATGAAGGCCTTGCGGTTCGTCGATGCGGTGCCGGTCTTCGAACGCTACCTGTCGACGTATCCTGATGGCCGTCTGCGCGACGACGCCCTCTTCAAGATCGGTCTGTGCCAGCTCGAGCTGAAAGACACCGGCAAAGCCCTGGCCGCCTTCTCGCAATTGCGCGACTCGACCGGCTATTTCCGCCAGGAAGCCCGCTTCCAGATCGGCGAGATCGCCCGGCAGGTCGGCGATCTGCCCCTCGCCATCCAGCAGTACAAAGCCATCATCGCCGAAGATCCCAAGAATCCTCTGGTCTCGCGCGCCCGACGGGCCATCGGCATCGCCCTCTACCAGATGAAGGATTTTGAAGCCGCGGCGACGACCTTCCGCGAGATTCTCAAGGAATTTCCGCCCAGCGATGTGGCGATCCCCGAGTGCCGTCTCTGGCTCGGGCGCACCTTGATCGCCCAGGGCAAAAAGGATGACGGCATCCTCGAAGTCTTGAAGGTGCCGGTGCTGTACCCCAAAAGCCCGCTGGTTGCCGAGGCCTACGCCGAGGCCGCCCGGGCCTATGCCGACCTCGGTCGCGGCCAGAAGGCCGTGCAGATGTGGCGCGAGGTGCTGAAGTTCCAGCCGACCGGCCCCCTGGCCGACGAGGCTCGCACCCATCTCAAATAGCCTTTCCCTCGCTCGGCGCCGTTCTCTCGCAGCCTTCGCACCGCCATTGGCGCGGCCGGGCCGACGCTTTCGCCTCAGCCGGCCAGCCATGCCGTCCGGGCCATGCCTCAGATTTCCCCCCCGGAATGCCGATGAAGATGGCAGACAAGCATCCGGAGGCACACCATGCGCTGGCCCTTTTTCCTGGCAATCGCCCTGGCGACCGCTCCCCTTCCCGCCCTGGCCGCCAAGAACGCTTATGACATGGGGCAGGTCCAGGTCGTCGGCAAAGACGCCCAGAGCGGCGAGTTTTCCGGCGACCCGGCGGAGATCCAGCTCGAGATGGGGGAACGATCCATGCCCCTGCCCGAGATCCTGCCCGAGGTCCCCTCGCGCGAGACCCGCACCCTCGAAGAGAAACCGTTCGTGACCGACCAGCGCCCCCGCAAGGACGAAGTGTCGGTCTTCTTCGGCGCCGGCAGCCGAGGGGCGACCGAGTTCCGCGGCCAGGCCCGGGGCAGCTACCAGGGCTATGTCGGCGAAGCGAGCGTGGTGCGGGAAGCCCGCGACGGCTACCGATCCACCATCGATGATCGCCGGACGCTGCTGGCGGGCAAGATTTCCACGAGCGGCGAAGGCAGCTACCAACTGACCGTGTCGGGCGCTCTCGGGGCCGAGGAATTCGCCCAGCGGGGTCCCCGCACCAGTCCTTCTCCCTTCGCCGGCATCGAGGATGAAACCAAGGCCTTCGCCGTCAAGGGCAACTCGACCCTCTCGGACGGAGCGTTCTTCACCGGCTACGTTCAGGTCGACGCGGTCAACCGCACGACCACCAACCGGGTCGTCGGATTCGCCGAAGACGCCGACCTGCTGTCGACGTCGGCGGGCGCCGAATATCGCCGCAGTCTGAATCAGACCGTGACCGGCCGGCTCGGTCTCGACCTGCAACGCGACAGTTTCGAGATTTCGGGTGGACCTTCCCAGCGGTTCACCAAGCGGACGGCCTCGGCTCTCGCCGACATCGAACTGGCCAAGACCACCTTTCTGACCGCCGGGGTGCGGGATATCACCATGATGGAGGATTCTCGCTTCTCGCCCCTGGTTCGACTCGATCACCGTTGGGGAAAGCCCTGGCAATTGGTTCTGTCCTATGAAGAGGACCTGGGCAACGACAGTCTGCGACAGGTCTATCTGCCCCGCCGCTATGTCGCCTTCACCCCTCTGCGCGCCTCCCACGAGCGGCGCACCGCCGGCCAGCTCAACTACCGGGCGGCCAATGGGAACGTGCTGGGGGCGGAACTCTTCAACGTTCGCGAAGACGACGCGATCGAGTATCTCGACCGCTGGGATGCCGGTCGCAGCCTGCTGACCTCGACCTTCCGGTTCGCCGCGCGGGCCCGCCGGGCCGGCGTTCGCCTGTCAGGCACCTTCAAGCTCGATGAGAATTTCCAACTGACGGCCGCGGCCACCTTCCAGAATCCCAAGGATGACCGGACCGGCGCCCGCCTGTCCTATGAAGCCAAACGGCTGCTCGACGTCGGGCTGACGTACAACGAAGGCCCCCTGCACGTCGATTTCACCCGGCATGCCGCGGCCGATCGGATCGCCTACATTCCGGCGGTGGCCGTCGATGCCGGCGATTACAGTCGCGCCGACCTGGTGTTCCGGTACGACTTCAAGAAGCATCTCAAAGCCTACATCAAGATTCGCGACCTCTATGACGAGGCCAAAAGCCTGCGGTATGACGTGCCCGAAGAGGGCCGGGTGACCCTGGCCGGGCTGGAAGCCAACTTCTGAGCGACATTTCAAGGAGGAACCCATGTTGAAAGAGCTGTTCATCGTCCAGGTGTTCATCAAAGGCGGCCCGGTGATGATCCCCATCTTTTTGTGTTCCATCCTGGCGCTGGCCGTGACCATCGAGCGCATCCGGTTCTACCGGCGGGCCGGGCGTTCCCCCGAGCTGTTCATGAAACAGGTCAAAGCCGCGCTGTGCGCCCGCGATTTCACGGAAGCCATGCGGCTGTGCCGACGCGAGAACCATCCCCTGGCGCGGGTGCTGGCCGCCGGCATCGATCGGCTCGACCTGCCCAAGGATGCCCTGCTCGACGTCATGCGCCAGGAGGCCCTGCGCCAGATGAAGCGCTATGAGAAGCACACCGCCATCCTGTCGACCATCGCCAGCATCAGTCCGCTGCTGGGCCTGACCGGCACGGTGACGGGCATGATCTCGGCTTTCAGCGTGATCAGCACGATCGGCATCGGCGACCCCACGGCCCTGGCAGGCGGCATTTCCGAGGCCCTCTACACGACGGCCGCCGGTCTGTTCGTGGGCATTCCCAGCCTGGCCGTCTTCAACTGGTGCGAAAGCGTCACCACCGAGTTCGTCGAACAGGTGGAGTATCACTCCCTCGATCTGGCCAACTTCTTCGCCGGTGCGGAGGCCACCTATGAAAAAGCTGTTGCCTGAGCGACGGCGCGAGCGCCCGCAGATCATCGTCACCAATCTGATCGACGTCATCCTTCTGCTGGTCTTCTTCTTCATGGTCACCAGCTCCTTCGCTCGCGACACCCGGCGGTTGCCGATCGATGTGCCCCGGGCCAGCTCGGGCGCCGTGATCGAAGGCGAGACCCTGACCTTCCAGGTCAACAAGACCGGCGGCATCACCCTGCGCGGGGAAGCCCTCGATCTCGACCAGGTCGGGCTGCGCGTGAAGGAATACCTCGCCGAGGATCCCAATCGCGGCATTCTGGTCGAAGCCGATCAGGGCGCCGAATACGGCCATGTGGTACGCGTGCTCGACGCCATTCGCACCGCGGGCGGCACGGCCATCGGGCTGTCGACCAGGATCCAGTGACATGACCGGGGAACACCGCCCCACCTTGGTTCTGGTGCATCCCGAGGAGGACGGGCGCGAGGAATTCACCGCCTCGCTCTTGCTGCATCTCGCCCTGCTGCTAGCCATGACCGCCTGGTTCGCGCTGCGCGGGCCGTATGTTCCTCCCACCCCGACCGTGCATCCCGTGCGGTTGGTGGGGCCGCTCAGCGTACCGCGTCCCGGTTCGTCGACCCAACCGCAGCCGGAGACCGGGTCTCGCCAGGCCCGAGGTGATGCGAGCCGCCAGGCCAAAGGACGTCAAACCGACAACCGCCGCCTGAGCCCTCCCGTGCCGAGCGCCCCCAAGGTCAAGGCCCCGGTGCGGCCCAAGAACCCTCAAGCGAAAACGGGCAGTACGACCCGCCCAGGACCACGCACCAACACAGAGACGACCAAACCCACCGCGGTGCAGGACACTCCCACGGGATTCCGTGACACCAAGCCTTACATTCCGGCCCCGGCGTTCGACGATGTCAGCCACGCGCTGACCGAACCCACCCCGCCCACCCCGTTGTCGGCGCCCCTGGCGGGGGGGGAATTGGGCGATCCCCTCGAGATGGAAATGCCGTCCGAGATGACCGCCGCCCCCCTGCCGCACGGCACGGGCGACCGCGAGGCCCCGCCCTCCGGGGCGGCCGATCCGGCGCTGGCCACCGTCGGCGGCGGCGAGGTCGAAGTGGCCGGCCTCGAATCGCTCGGTGGCGGCGAAGAACGGTTCGCGCCCCCCAAGATCCTGTCGAAAGTGCTGCCCGAATATCCGGAATGGGCCCGCAAGCAGGGCATTCGGGGGCAGGCTACCTACAAGGTCCTGGTCCAGCCGGCCGGTACCGTCGGCGACGTGCTGACGATGGCCTCGACCATCGATCCCAAGCTGGCCATTCTCGGCGCGCAGGCCCTACGCCGCTGGGTGTTCTCGCCCGTGCTGGTCAATGGCGAGCCCCGCGAGACCTGGGTGATGCTCACCGTCCAGTTCAAATTGCACTGACTCCTTCTAGCGGCCTTCTCTCCTCCTACGCCCAGCCTGGATCTTCCCCGAGACCGGGCTCTTTCCCGGAGGGAAAATTTGTTTCCCTCCATCATGGCCGACCGGTGGCATTTTCAACGGAACAGCGCTGCTTCAGGTTTGGCAGAGCGCCTTGAATGCGATAGAATGCTTCATCCAAAGATCGATAGGAGATCGCCATGGTGAAGATCGCTCTTCTGTGCGCCCTGCTCGTTCCTGTCGTCCTTCAGGCGGCCGAACCTGCCGCTCCGGCCCTGCCTCCCGATGTCAAGCTCGAGAATCCCGACCATCCGGTGGTGCTGTTGACCGTGCCGGCCGGCCAGATGTGGATCGAACTTTTTCCGGAAACCGCGCCCAAGCACGTCGAAAGCTTCCTTTCGCTCATCGCCAAAGGCTTCTACAACGGCCTGACTTTCCACCGCGTCGAGCCTGGATTCGTCATTCAGGGCGGATGTCCGTTGGGCAACGGCACCGGTGGCCCTGGCTACACCTTGCCCGCCGAGTTCAGCACCACTCGCAAACACGTCAAGGGAACCCTGTCGATGGCCCGCACCAGCGACCCCAACAGCGCCGGCAGCCAGTTCTTCATCTGCCTCGACAGCACCCCCCACCTGGACGGCGCCTACACCATCTTCGGGCAGGTGGTCAAAGGCCTGGACATCCCTGAGAAGGTCAAGAAAGGCGATGTGATGAAGATCGAAATCATCACCAAAGGGAAGTGAGCGAGGCTTTCGGCTCGATCGCCTCGGTCGCCCCGATCACGCCGATCGGGCTCACCCCGAGGGGCCAACTGGTCGATACCTATTCTGCAGCATGGATCTGCAGGAGGTGTCGGTCATGGTCGATCGCAACGCTTTGAAACAACGCATCCGCCCATCAATCCCGCTGCGGGAGTTCACCACCTTCCGCCTGGGCGGGGCCGCGGAACTGTTCCTCGAAGTCGAAACCGAGGCCGAACTGGCCGAGGCGGTCGCCATGGCCCAGGCCGAGGGCCTGCCCTGGTTCCTCCTGGGCGGAGGGTCCAACCTCGTGGTCAGTGACAACGGCATTGGCGGTCTGGTCATCCGCAATGCCAGCCGCGACCCGGAACGGTTCGACCCGGCGCGCGGCCTGTTGACCATCAGCTCCGGGCGGAAACTCGGGCATCTGGTCGAGCTGGCCGCGGCCCATGGATTGACCGGCTTCGAGCCGATGACCGGCATTCCCGGCACCGTCGGCGGCGCCATCTACGGGAACGCCGGAGCCTACGGCCGCACCATCTCGGATCTCCTGGTTACCGCCACCCTGCTCGACCCGGCCACCGGACGCATTTTCGAGGCCGATGCCAGCTTCTTCGAGTTCACCTACCGCAGCAGCCGCCTCAAGCGCGAGCCTCACGTCATCCTCAACGCCACCTTCCGCACCACTCCCGGCGATCCTGTCGCCATCCGGGCCGAGATGGCCAACATCCTGGCCCAGCGGCAGGCCAAGCATCCGCCGCTCGGCGTGGGCTCGGCCGGCTCCTTCTTCAAGAACCTGCCCCCCGCTCCCGGGGAAACCCGCCGGCGGCCCGCCGGCGAGGTGCTCGAAAAAGCCGGGGCCAAAGAAATGTCGGTCGGCGGCGCGAAAGTGTTCCACAAGCACGCCAATTTCATCGTCAACTATGGCGAGGCGACTGCCGCCGACGTGCGCACGCTGGCCGCGAAGCTGAAAGAAAAGGTCTTCGACCTGTTCGGCATCACTCTCGAAGAAGAGGTGCTCTACATCGGCGCCTGACCGCGACCGGGTTGCGGGTTCAAAATTTTCCCGTCGTTCCGTCGCCTTCTCCGGTTTTCGCCATCAAAAAAATTTTGTAACCTGAGGGGCATCTGCCGCCTCAGAGGATTGATGGACGACCGGGAAGCGATCGACCTGTGCCGGCAGCGCCGGCCCGAAGGGTACCGGGCGCTGTTCGACCGTTATGCCCCCTTCCTGCTCACGCTGGGCATGCGCATGCTGGGCGATCGGGCCCTGGCCGAAGATGCCGTCCAGGAAACCTTCGCCGCGGCGTTCGCCGGCCTGGACGGCTTTCGGGGAGAGGCGCGCGTGAAGACCTGGCTGTATACGATCTTCTACCGGACGGCTCTGCGCATGCGAGCCAGGCGTCGCCGCGAGACCGCCGTGGCCGAACTGCCGCCAGTCGGCATTGCCAGCCATGCCGGCACCGTCGAAACCCGGCTGTCGGTGAAAGAAGTGCTCGACCGCTTACCAGAGCGGGATCGAGAGGTCCTGGTGATGGCCTACTGGGATGACCTGACCTGCCAGGAAATCGCCGAGGTGATGGGGCTGACCCCCAACCATGTCAAAGTGCTGCTGTTCCGCGCGCGCGCCCGGTTCGCCCAGGTCTGGCCAGCCCCCCCCTCGGAATTGGGAGAGACCGCATGAACTGCGAACAGCTCCGCCAGTGTCTGCAGACCTCGGAAGGCCAGGCCGACGCCGAATTGGCCGCCCACCTCGATGACTGTCCCGCCTGTCGCCAATGGCTCGAGGCTGAACTGGCCTCGCCCCCTGCCGGGTTCGACCCCTCCCCCCTCGACCTGCCTTCGCCCCGCTTGCGCGAGGCCGTTCTGGAGGCGGCTCTTTCCAAGCCCCAGGCGTGGTGGACGGCGCTGGCCCGTGCCTTGGTCCACCCCCTGGCCGTGGCCGGAGCCGCGGCCATGCTGCTGATCGCCATCCACTTCTCCCGCCCCTCCTCGCCACCGGTGGCGCCGTCTGGCCGACCCGCTTCCCACCTGGCTCACGTCACATTTCTCGAACCCTGGGAATCGATCGTAACCGACGACGTCGACATCGACACTCAAGAATGGAGCTTCCTGGATGCCCAGGAGACCGCAATCAGCTTCCTCGATGACGAGGAAAAAGAAAAGGAGGACACATGGTTGGAAGAATCACGCGGTTGATCGTTCTCGGCCTGTTCGTCGTCATGGTGCTGGGTCGGGCGGCCCCCGTCCTCGCCCAGGAACCACCATTCCCGCCCGGCGACCCCGAGATGGATGACGAAGGCGGGCCCCCGATGGGCCCCGGCGGTCCCCACATGGGCCCGCCTCCCATGGGGCCGATGGGCGGGCCGGGGGGACCCGGCGGCCCCGGGCGTCCGGGCGGACCCGCCATGGAGCGGCTGCGCCAGCTCAGAGGCGGTCGCGATTTCGACCCCAAGGAAATGGAAGCCCACCGCGAACGGCAGCGGAAGAACCAGATCCTGCGCACCCGCGCTGAGGCCCACAAGAACCTCGCCGACCTGTATGCCAGCCAGAACAAGATCGAGCAAGCCGTGGCCGAGCTGCACAAGATCCTCGAACTGGCTTCCCAGGTCGATGATAAGGAACTCCATCGCCTGGGCAAACAGATCGGGCATGTCTACATGGAAATAGCGGAACTCTATCTCAAGGCCGACCAGATTGACAAAGCCAAATCGAATCTGCAGGAAGGAGCCGACCGGTTGAAGGGCACGCAACCAGAAATCGCCGCTCGCCTGTATCTCAATCTCGGCGATATCCTCCGGAAGAAGGGGGCGGAAAGCGAGGCGGAGAACGCCTACAAGAAGGCGATCGACATCACCTCAGGGGCCATCGACAAAGCCCCCGCCAAGAAATAGGTCGTTCGAAACTGTCGCTGAGCTTCCCGGCCGGCCCGAGGCCCGTATGGCCCTCGGGCCGGTCTCCCCGTTGAGAGCTGTCGATGGCGCCGCGTTCTTTTCCGATGCGCGGCGCCTTGTGGTACAATGGATCCGTCGCCCGCTACGCCATGCCACGGCGACGAGGGAGGACCGCCTCGCATGCCCACGACCCGTCCCCGGAAAGCTCCACGGAAGGCTCCACGTCCAGCGGCGGCGCCGCGCTCGACCTCGACCCCGCTGCGCCAGCCAAGGGCCAAGCCGGCCGCTTACTCGCCAGAGGTGTTCTGCAACCAGCTGCACGCCTTGTACGACCGGCTGGAAAAACGCCGGCAGGCCATTCTGGCCGACCCGGCCCTCACCCCCGACAACGATGCCTTGCAGCAGGAACTCGAAGACGTCATCCGCCGGATCGGACTGGTCCGGGAGTGCTTCGAGGAATTCTGCCCGAGCTGACGAGCCCGACGAAAGGAGACGTTCCTATGCCGAACGAAGCCGTGCTGGTGACCGGTGGTGCCGGATTCATCGGCTCTCATGTCGCGCGCCATCTGGTGGCGATGGGACATGCGGTCGTCGTGCTCGACGATCTGTCGGGCGGGTTCGAGGCCAACGTACCGGCGGGCGCGACCTTCGTGCACGGCGATGCCGGCGATGTCGACCTGCTCGAGTGGTTGTTCGCCCAGTATCGATTCAAGCACGTCTTCCATCTGGCCGCCTATGCCGCCGAAGGTCTGTCCCATTTCATCCGGGGATTCAACTACCGCAACAACCTGCTGACCAGCGTCGCCCTCATCAACGCGGCCGTGCGGCATGACGTGGCGACCTTCGTCTTCACCAGCTCGATCGCCGTTTACGGCCGCAACCAGCTGCCGATGACGGAAGAGCTGGTACCGGCCCCCGAAGATCCTTACGGCATCGCCAAATATGCCGTGGAACTCGACCTGCGCGCCGCCCATGAGATGTTCGGTCTGCGCTGGATCGTCTTCCGGCCGCACAACGTCTACGGCATCAACCAGAACCTCGGCGACCCCTACCGCAACGTCATCGGCATCTTCATGAATCAGGTCATGCAGGGCCGGCCGCTCACCATCTTCGGCGACGGCACCCAGACCCGCGCCTTCTCGCATATCGACGACGTGGCGCCCATCATCGCGCGCTCGATCCACGTGCCGGCCGCGATCGGACAGGTCTTCAACGTCGGTGCCGATCAGCCGGTCTCGGTGAATGAGCTGGCCGAGGCCGTCATGACCGCCATGGGGAAGCGAGTGCCCATCGAGCATCTGCCGCCTCGCAACGAGGTGGTCCATGCCTACGCCAATCACGACAAGGTCCGGCGGGTCTTCCCCGACCAGCCGCCACCGGTGCCTCTGGCCAAAGGGCTGGCCGAGATGGCGGCGTGGGCCTGGCAGGTCGGCGCCCGGCAAGGCAAGCCGTTCGAAGGCGTCGAACTCGACCGCAACCTTCCCCCGAGCTGGAAGAAGCTGTTGACTCGGGCCTGATCACGATCTGGCCCTGACCTGCCCGCCGGCGCTCTGGCGAACCATGGTTCGTTGCACGTACCGGTTCACGCGCGGACCCAGGCCTTGTCCCGCGCCCGGGCTTTCACGACAGAACAACCCTTCCCAGGCGATCGTGTCGTCTCAAGCCAATCGGCACGGTCTCGCCCCGCCCCGAACGTGAGGTGCGGGGGGCGGGATTCTGGTATCATCCCCCTATGATCACCAGCGGATTCACCTATGTGGCCGTGCTGTTGTTCCTGATCGCGGTCGTCGTCCAGCTCGACCGTCGGTATCGCCGGTTCTTCGAGTACGTGCCAGGGATCGTGCTCCTGTATTTCCTGGTGATGCTGCTGTCGACGCTCGGGGTGTGGCAGAAAAGCGATGACGTCAACCTCTCCTACAACCTGCTGAAAGACAACCTGCTGCCGGTGATGATCTTCCTGATGCTGCTGCGCTGCAACCTTCGCGAGATCTTCAAGCTCGGCCCCCGCATGCTGCTGGGCTTCTTCTCCTGCACCCTCTCGATCATGCTCGGCTTCATCGTGGTCTATGCCGCCTTCCGCCACCACTGGGAACCGCACACCTGGAAGACCTTCGCCGCCCTCTGCGGATCATGGGTGGGCGGCACCGGCAACATGGTGGCGGTGCAGAAGGCGCTCGAGGTCAGCGATTCCCAGATGGGCTACACCCTGCTCATGGATTCGGTGAACTACGCCGTCTGGGTGATGATCCTGCTGGCCTGCGTGCCCGCCGCCCCCCGCTTCAACGCCTGGACCGGGGCCGACACCTCGGCCCTCGACGAGATCGGAGCCCGCCTCGTCGCCGAGCAGGCCGAGGCACATCGCGACATGGAATTCCATCATCTCGTCGGGCTGCTGGGGACGAGCTGCCTGGTCGGAGCGCTCTGCCTCGAGGTCGCCAGGCTGCTGCCCACCTGGCCCATCTTGACGACCTCGACCTGGGTGGTGCTGCTGGCTACCGCGGCCGGCATCGGCGGCGGCATGACCCGGCTGGGCCGGACGCCGGGCATCGCGATGCTGGCCAATCTGATCCTGTATCTGATGGTGGCGTTGATGGGATCGCGCGCCGACTTCAAAGAGCTGACCCAGGCCCCCTTCTACATCTTCTGCGGCTTTCTGATCATCGCGGTCCATGGCCTGTCGTTGGCCCTCATCGCCCGGCTGGTCAGGCTCGATCTCTTCACCTGCGGCGTCGCCAGCCTGGCCCACATCGGCGGCGTGGCCTCGGCCCCCATCCTGGCCGCCGCCTACCGCGAGGTGCTCATTCCCGTGGGCGTGCTGATGGCCATGCTGGGCTACGTCATCGGCACCGGGGTGGGGCTGGCCGTGGGCCAGATCCTGTCGCTCATCTAGATCGTGCAGAGAGGTTCGTCCATGCACCAGTCTTCCGTTCCTTCGTCAGGTCTGTCGGTGATCCTGCTCGTTCTGCTGGTCGTCGGCGCCTCCGGGCCATCCCTGGGGGCCGGGGCCCGCAACAGTGGCGGCGCCCGGACGGCCGCCCCGGCCCCCAAACCGAGTGAAGACCCGCGGTTCATCCAGTTCGATCCCAACATTCCCGGTGTCGTCGATGCCATGCTCGATCCGGGATATTGGGCAGCGCGCTGCCCTGATCCCGATCGGGTGATCATGACCCCCGACGAGATCGCCCGCTTCAATCGTGCCAACCTGCGCCAGTGCGAGGTGCTGAAAGACTTGCGCCGTTTCCGGCGGGTCGTGCCCGGCGACGAGGTGCGCCAGATGATCGCCAAGGTCAGCCGTCGCCCGTCGAAAACGGTCTACCGCCACGGCCAGCCGGTCGAACCGGCCTATTTCGACGCCCTCGAGCAGGCCCTCAACGCCTCCGCCGTTCCCGATCTCGTCACGGTGCGGTTCGGGGTGACCGTCAAACGCACCGAGATGCGGGCCTTCCCCACCACCGACCAGATCTTCGAAGAGCCCGATGACTACGAGTTCGACCAGTTCATGGAGACCGCCCTCTACCCGCTCGAACCGCTGGCCATCCTGCATGAGAGCGCCGACGGGAAATGGTTCCTGGCCCAGGCCTACCACTATCTGGCCTGGGTGCCGGTGGCCGACGTGGCGATCGGCGAACGGGCCGAGCTGTTCCGCTGGCTCGACGCCGAACCGTTCCTCGTCGTCACCGGCAAGCACGTCTTCACCACCTACAATCCCCTGCGGCCCGAGATTTCCGAATTGCAGCTCGATATGGGCGTGCGCATCCCGCTGGCCAGGCGCGAGGAGATCCCGCTCGAAATCGACGGCCAGCACCCGGCTGGGAGCTGGGTGGTCAAATTGCCGGCGCGGTCCCCCGCCGGCCGGTTGGAATGGCGGCTGGGGCTGATCTCGCGCGCCGACGAGGTGCGCGTGGGGTATCTGCCGCTGACGGCCCGCCACACGCTGATCCAGGCCTTCCGCTTCCTGGGCCAGCGGTATGGCTGGGGCGGCATGTTCAACACCCGCGATTGCAGCGCCTTCATCATGGACATCTTCCGCAGCATGGGGGTCTATCTGCCGCGCAACGCCGGCGAGCAGGGGAAACTCTCGCTGGGACTCACCCACCCGATGCCCAAGGAGATGCCCCTGGCCGAGCGGTGCGCTCTGTTCGACCGGCTGCCGCCCGGCTCGCCCGTCTACATGGAAGGCCACGCCATGCTCTACATCGGGAAGGAGGCCGGCGACTACTACATCATCCATGACTTCTCGGGGTTCAACGTGCCCGACGCCGACGGCAAGATGAAACGGTCGAAGGCCCGGCTGGTCTTCGTGACTCCGCTGCTGGCCATCTACCTGTCGAACGGCAAATCCTGGATGGAAGGCCTGTACGCCGCCCGCGAGTTCCGTCTCGAGGAAGCGACCCATCGCCAGGGGAAACAGCCATGATCGTCACCGGCATCCGCACCGGCATCGTCTCCATTCCGCTGCGCAAACCGTTCAAAACGGCGCTGCGCACCCTCGAGCACCTGCGCTCGGTGATCGTCGCCATCGACACCGACACCGGCGCCATCGGGTGGGGGGAAGCCCCGCCCACCGGGGCGGTCACTGGCGATTCCCTCGGCGGCATCCGGGGGGCCATCCATGAATTCATCGCGCCGCGGCTCAAGGGCTGCGACGTCAACCGGCTCGACGAGACCCTCGACGTCCTCGACGGGGCCTGCGTGCGCAACACCAGCGCCAAGGCCGCCGTCGACATCGCCCTGCACGACCTGTTCGGGAAGCTGCATGGCGTGCCGCTCCACCGCTTGTTCGGCGGCCGGCGGCCGCGGATCGAATCCGATCTGACCATCAGCGTCAACAGTCCCGAAGAGATGGCGCGCGATGCCCGCGAGGCGGTCGGGCGAGGGTTCCGCATCTTGAAGAGCAAAGTGGGCAAGGACCCCGCCCTCGACATCGCCCGCATCCGGGCAGTGCGCGAGGCGGTGGGGCCCGACGTCGTGCTGCGGCTCGATGCCAACCAGGGCTGGATGCCGCGGGAGGCGATCGCCATCATGCGCACGCTCGAAGAGGCGAAGCTCGGCATCGAACTGGTCGAGCAGCCGGTCGCCGCCCATGATCTCGAGGGGCTCCGCGAGGTGCGCCGGGCCATCGCCACCCCGGTGATGGCCGACGAGAGCGTGTTCTCGGGCCTCGATGCCGAACGGCTGATCGCCCTGGGAGCGGCCGACTTCCTCAACATCAAGTTGATGAAGAGCGGCGGCCTGCGTGGCGCCTTGCGCATCTGCGCGCTGGCCGAGCTGCATGGTCTGCCGTGCTTCATGGGCTGCATGATGGAGAGCCGGCTGGCGGTGACCGCCGCCGCCCATCTCGCCTGCGGCCGCGGCATCATCACGCGCTACGATCTCGACAGCCCGATGCTGTGCGCGGCCGACCCGGTGCGCGGAGGCGTGACCATCGACGGGCCCTGGCTGACCGTGCCGGAGGCGCCCGGCCTCGGCATTGAGGGCATCGACGGCGTCGCCTGGGATTGATCGACCCCTGCGCGGCCAGCCTCCCTGCCCCGGGGCCCGGAGCCTTCCTCCCGCGACCCTCCCAGACGGTGATCGACCGGCCCCCTCCACCGGGGCCAGGCGGAGCTTTGGCCGTGCGAATATTGGCACTGCCCTCGACCAGTGCAGCCTCTGCCCCCGGTCGATCGTGGCTCAGCCCCAGGGGCGGAGAGCGCCTGTCTGAAGCCGCCCACACCTCCAGTCGACCTTGGCAGGGCGGCCCTTCCTGGATGAAGATGGCGGGGCAACCGGCTCGCCCAGGGATGGCGAATCGCCACACGCCATGCTTCCTGGACAACGGTCGAACGGTGGGAAGCCGGGGGTCACTCCATGGTGCGATCGAGGCTGATGGCCACCGACAGACGCAGACCCAGTCCGCCGCCGAGGGTGCCCGGCACCAGACTCGCCACCGCGGCCAGGGGCTCGGTGACCAGCCCCACGCGGGCCCGCCGTTCGACGTCGGCCGAGAAGCCGTGGGCAGGAGCGCGATCGCCCGGCCCATGATCAGCGTGGTCGAGCCGGGTATTTTGCATGGCGGCGTCCGCCTCGGCGGAGTCGGCCGGCGCATCGGAGGTGGCAGGAACCACCGGCGGTCGGCCGACCGCGGGGAGGGAGGCATGCGGCCTTGCCCCAGCCACCCTCTCTGGCCTGGCTGCTCCCTGAGCGTCGGCAGAACGGCCCGCGCTGGAGGGGCGATTCCTCCCAGAGATCGGTTCGGAACCTGCTCGCGCGGCCGAAGCTTCCTGCCGGGCGCCGATGGCCTGCCCTCTCGCATGCGGGGCGGCCATCATAGCGGTTGGCCGGCTGCTGGCGAGGGGATTGGTGCCCTGTGGCCCGCCCACCTGGGGCGGCGGCGGCGGGCCGGTGGCCACCTCGGGTTCTTCGGGCACGGTCGGCAGCTCGCCCGTCGGCCCGGGCTCGAAGGGAGCCCCCGGCAGGTGCTGCATTCCCGGCAGTTTTCGGACCAGCACGTTGATGGCCGACTCGGCCAGGAACCGCGTGGCGGCTTTTTCCAGGATCTTCGTCAGCGTCTGCTTCAGCGTCTGGCTGGTGGCCGCGCCCGCGCCACCGCCCAATCCGAAGGTGGCGGCGCCCACGGCCGCCTCGAAGGCGGCCGACTTGGCTACATCACGCGCGATCTGGGCGGCCGTCTTGGGCACCGCCCGGAACTGGTTCATCCGCACCTCATACGCCACCGCCACCACGCTCGAAAAGAGGGCGGAGCCGATCGCCGAACCGAGGATCTTGCCGACCAGCGGCATGGCGGGCAGAATCACGCCCCCCACGAACCCGGTGCCGGCGGTGGAGATGCCGAGGGCGCCGACGATGGCGGTCACGACCGCCGGCAACGCCACCGCGCCAGCGGCGGCCCCCAGGGTGGACCCGGCGGCGGCCGCGGCCGCCCGGGCGGCCGACCACGCCGACTGCTCGGCCAGACTCATCTGGCGGGGCGGAGAGGCGGGCCCGGGTTCGACCGGCGTGGGTTGAGAACCGACCGGAATGAACGGCACCGCCTCGGGAGCATCGCCGACCGGGTCATCATCACCGGCTTCTCTGGCCGCAGCGACGTTTGCCGACACCGGCGCGCCGGAACGCGAGGCCGCCGCGCGGGCGGTCGGCGACGCTCCGGACGCGGCGATCGGCGAAGATTGCCTGACAGAAGCGCTGACTTGCGCCGGGGGAGCGGCGGGCCGTTCCCCGCCAGGGTGCTCCCATCCGAAGCCCGGAATGGTCTGGGCCAGCAGGAAGACCAGCCCGACCCACCCAGCCAGAAGTCGTTGTGGCGATCGCCCTTTCCGCGATGCGTTCATCTTTCCCCTCCCTGGTTCAGGCACTTCGTATGAGAGGCAGACCGTGGGCGCCAGGATGTCTCGCCCCTGGTGGACCGGATGAAGTTCGGCGAGAACGGAACGGCACTGGATCGATCTGCCCTGACCATGGCGATAGGCTATGGCCGTGGCAGAAAGAGCCGCGTGGCATCGGTGAAGCGGGCGCGGGATTTCTGGCTGCGCGCCAGGATGCCGAGCAGGCGCCGGCGTTCGGCCTCGATCGGGAACGAGGCGGGATCGGCCACGGCCGCCCGCAACGCCTCGTAATCAGGGATATAGCGCACCCCCAGCCGGACCCAGGAACCCAGCTCGCCCGCCCCCGAAGCCGTGCGCGCCAGAGGCAGGGTCAGATGTACTGGTCGTCCGGGCCGCAGCTCGCTCAGGCGCTGCATGGTCCAGTTGCAACGCAGATCGGGCGAGGTGGTGACGAACAGCTCGAGATCGGTAAGAAGGCCGCACCGGCTCTCGAGGCGTGCTTCGATCTGCAAAGCTCCGGAGGCAGGCGCCAGGGCCAGTTCGAGGGATCGCGGCATCGCGTAGCGAATCTGATCGGGCGCCCGCGGGCCGGCCACCACGCCTGCCGACAGCAGCAAGGCCACCGCCAGGCCCAGGAAGGACCGCCGAGCGAGGAGCCAACCGACCTGGCCGGCCTCCCTGGCCCCTGAGCTGTTCCACGCTTGAAGATGAACGCCGATCTGAGGCATTTTTCCCCCACCGGTTCAGGTATGGTATATCGAATGCAAGGGCATCAAGTATCACCTAAATTCTACTCACGGCCGGGAAGCCCCACAAGCATTTGCGACCCGCCAAGCGCTGAGCCACGGAGAACCGCTCATGGTCGAAACCCCTGACAAAGACACCCTGACAGGATGGCGCCGCACCTGGCACGAGATCATCTACGAAGCCGACACGCCCGCCGGCAAAGCGTTCGACCTCGTGTTGATCGTTGCCATCATTCTGGCAGTCGTCCTGGTGATGCTCGAGAGCGTGGCCCCCTTGGAGACCGCCTATCGGCCATGGTTCAATGTGGCGGAATGGGTCCTGACCCTGCTGTTCACGGCCGAATACGTCATGCGCATCGTCTGCGTGACGCGCCCCTGGCGGTACATTCTCAGCGGCATGGGCCTCATCGACTTGCTGGCCATTCTGCCCACCTGGCTTGAGACCATCGTGCCCGGAGCCAGCGTGTTCCTGTCGTTGCGGACGCTGCGTCTGCTGCGCATCTTCCGCATCCTCAAACTGTCCACCTACGTCAAGGAGGCGGCGGAACTGCAGCGCGCCCTGCTGGCCAGCGTGCCCAGGATCACGGTATTCGTGCTGGGGGTGACCGCCCTGGTCATCATCATCGGGTCGATCATGTACGTCATCGAAGGGCCGGAAAACGGCTATACCAGCATCCCGATCTCGATCTACTGGGCCATCGTCACGCTGACCACGGTGGGCTTCGGCGACATCACGCCCAAGACCCCGTTAGGCCGGTTCTTCGCAAGCGTGGTCATGCTGCTGGGCTGGGGCATCCTGGCGGTGCCGACCGGCATCGTCACCGCCGAAATCGTGCGGGGGCCGGACACCAGCGAAAAACCGGTCAGCACACAGGCGTGCATGTCTTGCAGCGCCGACGGTCACGATGCCGACGCGCGCTATTGCAAATACTGCGGGGCAGCCCTCTGAAAAGCCAGCTTGCCCCTACACCCGGGAAAAACATCGCCACGGCGGGAACCCGCATCGCAGGATCCCGATGCAGACCAGGCGAAGGCCGCGGTGGGAAGCGCCTGATTTGCCCGCCTTCTTGAGTCTGGCGCTCCGTGTGGTAGAATTCGGCTCGATGAAAGGCTGGTGGGCCGTCGTCGGCCCGACCACCTTTGCGGAGACCATTCCATGAACATCACCCATGAACTGCGCCCGCCGTTCACCATCCTGCGCCTCGAGGGAAGCCTCGACCTGCAGTCCGCCCCGGTTTTTCGGGCCACCGTCAACAGCCACTTGCAAGCGGGCCGGGTCCACCTCGTGCTCGACCTGACCGGGGTGACGTTCCTCGATTCTTCCGGATTGACGGCCATCGTCGGGGCCTGGACCACCATCTCCCGACTGCAGAGCAGCCTGCGGGCCTGCAACTTGCAGAGCCCTGTCCGCCGGGTGTTTTCCTTGACCCGGGTGGACAAAGCCCTGCCCCTCTATCCCGATCTCGCTGCCGCTCTGGCCGATCCCCCGCCCGTTCCAGCCAACGGTCCTGGCGCCGGCCCCACCCCACCCCCTTCCCCTGATCAGCCATGAGCTGGACTCGCCTGGGTTTGTTCCTTCTTCTGGTCGCCATCTTGACCAGCGTGGCGTACCAGATACTCAAGCCGGGGTGGGTGAACTTTCGTCGAGGGGAGGCCCTCTTTCAGGAAGGCGACCTGGTCGGCGCCCTCTCTCACTACGAAGCCGCCGAACGGGCCGGCGTCCCCAGCCGCGATCTGTTGCTGCATCTCGCCGAGATACGGTTGTTTCTCGGTCAGGTCGAAGCCGCGCGCCAGACCCTGGCGGAGGCCTTCCAGCACCGCTGGTTCCGACCCTACACCGCCGATGCGCTGGTGGAACTGTTCCTGCGGTTCCACCAAGGGGAGGCCGCCCTCGGCGTTCTGGCCGATGAGGTGACCCGCCACCCCGACTCGCCTGCCCTTCGTCTGTTGTATGGGCGGCTGTTGTCCCGCCTCGGGCGCTTTGCGGAAGCCGCCCGGGAGTTTCGCCTGCTGTTGAAGGAACCTGCCTCATGAAGCACGCCACTGCTCTTTGCTTGATCGCTCTGGCCGTCAGCTCGATCCTCCATCCTCCGCTGCTGGTCGCCGCTCCCCCGGCCAGTCCACCTGCTCCCCTGCCGCCCGGGTTCGGCGATCCCATTCCGGATTGGCAGGCCCGATGGGAGCTGGCCAAGGTTTTGAGCTATACCAAGGCGTACGACGAATCGATCTAGGAGTACCGACGCCTCCTGGCCGATCAGCCTCACCTGCTGGAAGCCAAAGCCGAGCTGGCGGCCGTCCTGCTATGGAGCGGCCAGGCCACCGAAGCCCGACAGCTGGCCGAGACGCTGCCTCCCCACCTGGTCAATGCCTCGCTGCGGCTCGCGCTGGTCGACCTGCACATCGCCCGGCAGGAATTCGAGACCGCTCGCACCCTTCTGCAGGCTCATCTGGCCTCGGATTCCGGCGATCTGGCCGCCCGCTTGAAACTGGCCGACGTGCTGAGCTGGCTCAAGCAGTATGACGCCTCGATCGCCGAGTTCCGACGCATTCTGGAAGCGCGCCCCGATGATGTCCAGGTCCGGCGCAAACTGGCGAACGTCCTGATCTGGGCCGACCGCAAAGCCGAAGCTGCCGAAGAACTGCGCCGCTCTCTGCAAGGCCGGTGAGAGAAAACCGGCATCGGCCATGCCCAACCCACGGGTTGCTTCCCGGCGCGCGATCGACGACCGTGTGCGGCGTTCCAACTTTGCCGCAAAGGGCTCCCAGACCGTTGCGGTAGGCAGTGACAGGGTGGTCCACGCTGACCAGGTCTGCCAGCCTCGTATGGCCCACCATCGCCCACCCCGGCCATGGGTTCGGCTCCTGTGGCTGGTCATGCTCTTGGCGCTCACGGGTGGTGTCGAGGCCCGGGCACGTCTCTCCTCCGGCAGCCTGGTGCCGCCCGCCGACTGGATCTCGGACGCGCAGGCCCGCCTGCAACTGGCGACCTTATTGGCCGACGACCCGGCGCACCAGATCGAGGCACGTTCCCTCCTGGATCGAGTGGTCGTCGACCAGCCGCTGAACCTCGAGGCTCGCTCCCTGCTCAGCGACCTACTTCTGCGGGTCGGTCGCGCCGCCGAGGCGGCTCCCCATCTCGACCACGCCTTCGCCCACCGCGACCGCCAGCCCGCTCGCCGACCCCAGCTCGCCGAACTGCTGATCCGCGCCGGCCGGTTGCCCGAGGCGCTCGTCATTCTCCGGGAAGCCACCACCGAAGCGAACCCGCCCCCCGACCTTCTGGTGCGGCAGGCCGAGGTCGCCCTCTGGACCGGCCAGCTGGCCGAGGCGCGGGCCGCGCTTGACCGCCTGGCGGCGACGCCGGGCGCCCTGGCCTGGCAAGTCGCCGACCTGGAAGGACAAGTGGCCCTCTATTCTGGCGACCTGGCCAAGGCAGAAACTGCTTGGACCAAAGCCCTAGCGTTGCTGAATGACCCCACTTTGGCTCTCGCGAAAGAGCGCCGTTCGTCCGAGAGCCGCCGGCTGCGACGCCAGCTCGCCCTGGTCAGCAGCTGGCGGAACCAGACCGGCCGGGCCGTCCCCGCCCTGGAAGCCGCCCTGCTCGACGACCCCGGGGATGCCGAGGTCAGGCGCGAACTGGGGCGGCAATACCTGCGAGCCGCCGATCCGGCTTCGGCCGAAGCCACGGTCAAGCCCCTGACCGCCGGGCCGTCGCCCAGTTCGACCGATCTGGCCTTGTGGGGCGATGTCTGCCTGGCCCAGGGGCGGTTCGTCGATTTCCGCGAGGCGTACGAGCGGGCCTTGCAGAGCCAGACCAACGGCTCGGCCACCCTTGCCTTGGAACGTCGCTGGGCCGATGCGCTGACCGCCGCGGGCGACCACGCCCGGGCGTGGCCCATCTATCGTCGGCTGGCGGCGGCGGCCCCCGCCGACCTCGATCTGGGCCTGGCCCTGGCCTGGAGCCTGGCCAGCGCCGAACGCTATGCCCAAGCCCGCCAGGTGTGCGCCCTCCTCCGGCTCCGCCATCCGGCCACTCCCCGCCTGGCTTGGCTGGAAGGTCGCATCCGACTTCTCGAAAAGGACTTCGCGGGAGCCCTGGCCCTGGGTGCCACCGCGGCCGCCGCCGCCCCCGCCGGCTCCCCTGAAGCCTTCGCGGCCCACCTTCTGCAGGCTGAAGCCTGGTTGGGAAGCGGCCATCCCGCCTCGGCCGCGGTGGCCCTCGCCCCCCTGCCCCTCGACGGTCGCCTCGATGATCCCCATCCCATCGAGACGCTGGTCGACTTGCACCGTCTTCTCGATCTGACTGGGCAGGCCACCGCCGCCCGCCAGCTGTTGGATGCCCTCGAACCGCAACGGCCTCTTCACCCCTACCTGCGGCTCGCTCGGTTGCTGGCCCATTTCGGAGAACGCACCCCCGAACTGGAACAAGCCATCGCTCGTGACCACCAGACGGCCCCCCGCCACCTGGCCGATTGGGGCCAAGAGCTGATGCGCCGCCAGCGGTTGTCCGCGGCCGAGGCTGCCTTCCGACGAGCCCTCGAACGCCAGCCCGACTGCCTGCCCGCCCGCCTCGGCCTGGTCATGCTCCTGGCGGCCACCGAGCGACGGCGCGAGGCGCTCCACACCCTGGTCCCCCCGGCAGCGCACCCCTCGATCATTTCCTGGTCCGTTTGTGGCAGGCCCGCCTGCTGGCCCGGGACCGCCGCTACGACGAAGCCCGCGAGGCCTACCGCCGGTTGCGGCAGGCCGATCCCGACGATCCCGTGGCCCAGCGCGAAAGCGCCCGCCTGGCCTTCTGGAACAAACGCCCCGACGAAGCTCGAACCCTGTACCGCAGCCACTCACGCCCGGCGGCCGATTTCCAGATCGGTGAACGGTTGCAGCAGCACAGTCTGACCCTCGATCTTGGCTCTGCTCTCGTTCGCCCCCCCGATTGGGACGGATGGGACCGCCTGGCCGAGCTGGCGCGTGATTCCAACCGCCAGCTTTCCTCTGCGACGCGAACGATCCTCGAGGAGATCCTGGCCTCGACCCTGGCCGATGCCCGACAACAGAAGATCTTCGACCTCGAAGAGCGGGCCAAGCGGGCCGTCTGGGAAGGACGCCTGCAGGCTTCCCTTCCCCTTTTCCGCCATCTTCTGCAGACCGAACCAGGCAACCTCGAGGCCCGGTTCGACCTCTCCCAGGTGCAGAACCGCCTGGGCTTGCGCGACCATGAAGCCGCCTCCTACCGCGAGATCCTCCGGCTCGATCCTTTGCACAGTCTGGTCCGCCACGCCCAGCGCAAGCACCAGGTGGTCGGGCGCCCTCTGCTCCGAATGCGGTTCGATCGCTGGACCGAGGAAGGCCGCGGGGAACTGGCCCGCATGTCCTGGTGGCGCTGGCGCCTGGAAGGAGAGACCGCTCTGGGCCCACGCTGGCGCTTGGATGTTGGCCAAAACCGCTGGGAATACCATCCCGGCCTCTTTGGCGGGGCGTTCCGGGCCGGCGGCCCTTCCTTGACCTTGCGGGGGGAGTTCAATCCCTGGGTGCGCCTGGATGCCTCCTGGCAGCGCCAGGAGTTCGCTTCCGAACGACGCATTCTCGGCCAGGCCCTTCCCGACCGGGATGCCGGGCAGGTAGGGCTGCGCGCCACCGTGGGCGATCGCCTCGACATCGGCCTGGGCCTCGATCGCCTCGACCAGTTCGTCAACGACATCGGCCTGCGTAACGGCCTGCAGGCCCGCCAACGCTGGCTGTCTGCCGTCTGGGCGGCCCATCGCCGCTTTCGAGTGCAGGGCCGCTGGACCCGCCAGGACCTGACCGACGACAACCGCGGCCGCCTGTTCGAATGGGAAGCCGGCTACCGCGTGGCCGAGCATCCTCGCCTCTGGCGCCTGGTGGTGTCCGGCGAAGCGCGCGACACTGATCGCTCCTCGGTTTTCATCACCCGGTCGGGACGGCTGGCCGACATCCTCCACCCCTACTGGACCCCCCAGTCCTATCGTAGCCGCGCCTTCACCCTTCACCATCAGGCCGATCTTTCGAAGCGGCTGCTGGCCTCGACCGACCGCCACCAGGTCGATGTGTGACTGACCCGCCTCGACGATACCGACGACAACCGAGCCACGCGCCTCGAACTGACCTGGCACTGCGAGTTCGCCTGGCGCTGGGCCGTCGAACTGTGCGGAATGGTCCACCGGTCTCGCCAATGGGATGCCACCTCTTTCGGCTTCCTCCTGGAACGGAACTTCTGACCATGGCCAGCTTCTTCCGCGATCTTCCCTCGCGCAGCCTGGTGTTCCTGCTGTTGGCCGGGTTCGCGTTGGTGGCTGTGTTCACCTACCTGATCGTCCGCACCGCCCTGTTCTTCCTATCGGACTACCTCTGGTTCGAAAAGGCCCTGGCGCTGGCTCTGCTGCTGGCCGAGGGGTTCATTCTGGTCCACGGTGTGGGGTATTTCCTCAACCTGCTCCATCTCCTGGGGGAAAAAAAGGTGCTCGATCGTCGCACCATGTTGCCCCCACCGCTGACCGAATTCCCTCCCATTGCCGTGCTGGTCCCCTCCTACCACGAGCCCCCCAGCGTTCTCGAGAACACGCTGACCTGCTTCTACAACCTGACCTATCCCAACAAACGCCTCTACCTCCTCGATGACACGCGGTATGACCTCCCCGGCCGGGATCCCGATCAGATGGCGGCCTATCGCCGCCAGATCGACGAGCTGGCGGCGCGCCTCGGCGTCCATGTCTTCCGGCGGCGCTGGCGCGGGGCGAAAGCCGGCATCATCAACGACTTTCTCGATTTCCTGGACGGCCACCCGCCGGAGGGGGCGACCTTGACCACGAACGGTCCCCGCCCCCCCGAACCGGAGAAGTATCTGGTGGTCTTCGACGCTGACATGAATCCTCTGCCCGGGTTCGCCGAGCCGTTGGTGGCGATGATGGAGCAGAATCCACGCCTGGCGTTCATCCAGACCCCCCAGTACTACTCGAATTTCGAGACCAACCGGGTGGCGCACGCCGCGGGTATGCAGCAAGCCGTGTTCTATGAGTACATCTGCGAAGGCAAGAGCCTCAAAGACGCCATGTTCTGCTGCGGCACCAACGTCATCTTCCGGCGGGAGGCCCTGATGGACGTCGGCAAGTTCGATGAGCAGTCGGTGACCGAGGATTTCGCCACCTCGCTCCGGTTCCATCAGCGTGGCTGGAGTTCGGCCTACCGCAATTTCGTCAGCGCCTTCGGCATGGGGCCGGAAGATCTCGGCGGCTTCTTCAAGCAGCAATTCCGCTGGGCGCTGGGCACTACCGGCCTGTTCCGCCGCATCCTGGCCGAATGGTGGGCCCACCCGAGGCAGCTGTCCGCCTACAAGTGGTGGGAATACTTCCTGTCGGGTACCCATTATTTCATTGGCTGGGCCCTGTTCGTCATGTTCCTCTGCCCTGTTCTCTACCTGCTGTTCGAGGTTCCCAGCTACTTCGCCTGGCCTGGGTTCTACTTCCTGTTCTTCACCCCGTACATCATCCTGTCGATGACCACCTTCTTCTGGACCTTGACCCACCGCAAGTACCGCCTGAGCGAAGCGGTGCGCGGCCAGCTGCTGCTCGCCATCTCCTTTCCTGTCTACATGCGCGCTTCCTTGCAAGGGCTGCTGGGCATCCGCGGCACCTTCCAGGTCACCCCGAAAGCCGGCAGCGTCGCCTTGCCCCTGACCCAGCTCTGGCCGCAACTGACGCTGGCCACCCTGAGCTTCGTGGCCGCGGTGTGGGGTGCCAACCGGCTCTGGTTCGAACGGCAGGAGAGCGCCGCCATCCTCGCCAACATGTTCTGGTGTTTGTGCCATTCCATTATTTTGTACTCTGTTCTATACTTCAACGATCCCGATCGTCTGCGATCGTCGCCATGAGCGGTCCACGCCTGCCGCCTCGGGCCATCGGGGCCAGGCTGGTCGGCCGGTTGGGTGTCGGCCTGCTCGTCGCCCTCGCCAGCCTTGCCACCTCCCCCGCATCGGGCGGGAACTTCCTCCCACCGATGCCGGCCGCGACGACTACGCCTGAGGTCAGACCCGTCCGTCTCGGCATTCAATTGGCAGGTGAGCCGATCACCGTCGATCGCTTGATCGCCGAGACCACCCACGCCGGTCTGGTCCCTTCGCTGGTCGGGTTCTACCGCCAGTGGCCAGCCTCCACCGCCCTCGATCTCGACCAGTTCCCGGCCACCTCCTGCGAGGCCATCTGGGCGTTCGGCGCCCTGCCCGTGATCACCTGGGAACCCATGGTCGTGCTGGGCTCCGTCACCGTAGCCATCCCGGCCGCCGAGATCATGGGCGGGGTCTATGACTCCTTCCTTCGTCGATGGGCCCGGGCCGCCCGCGACTGGGGCCGGCCCCTGGTCATCCGCTTCGCCCATGAAATGAATCTCGCCCACTACCACTGGGGTACCACCCGCCAGGAGTATGGGCCGGCCAGTCCCCGACTGTATCGCCGTCTATGGCGCCACGTCGTGGCTATCTTCCACCAGGAGCAAGCCACCTAGGCGCTCTGGGCGTTCTGCCCGAACCACCACCCCGACCCCGCCCCGCCCGACCCGCAGCATCCGGATCACCCCGACTGGAACACGTTCGCCGCGTGGTTTCCCGGGCCGGCCTGGGTCGACCTCGTCGGGGTCGACGGCTACAACTGGGGTACTTCGCGCACCCGCGTCGAGCATGGCTGGGACAGCACCTGGATTTCCTTCGCCGACCTGTTCGCTCGACCTGTCGATGATCTACAGCGGCTGGCCCCCGATCATCCGCTGGTGATCTGGGAAACCGCCTGTTCGCCGCAGGGCGGCGACCGGGTCGCCTGGCTGGCCGAAGCCCTGACCGTCGCCCCCCGCCTTGGGATCGACAGCATCCTCTGGTTCCAGGTCGACAAGGAACAAGCCTGGCCCCTCACCGCCACCGAGACGGCCGCCCTGGCCCATCTGCTCCCCCCGCCGGATCGCCCCGACTGGCGACCATGGCTTCGCCGACCGGGGCCTTGACCCTGACCGCTCAGGCGCCTCCTTCCAACCGGAGGACGTTGATCAGTACGAGGGTATTGAAATCGCGACAGAGCCGCTGCTCGACCCGCTTGATCTCCTCGAGATAACGCAGGATCACTTCGCCCTCGAAGGTCATCCGGAACAGCACGGTTGGAATCTCCGATTCCATGCACTGCCTGAACTCCTCGAGATCGAACCCGGCCGGCAGCGGGAACCGGTCGGGAGCCCCGCCGACCGTGGCTCGGGCCCATTCCTGCAGGCGAGCGTGGTTCGCCGCCACCCGGGCCCGGACGTCATCCAGGACGAGCTCACGAATCTGCGCATAGGTGTCGCGGTCGCTAGCGAGGCGCTGGAAAAAAGGCAAGAGATGGTCGAGATGGATCAGCAGACTCTTCTTCAGCAGCTCGGCATCCCGCAGGGTGGTATGGGCCAGCTCGGCGAGGGAACGCGAGCCATCGAGAACGACGCGGGCCCCGCCGTCCTCGATGTCGACCGCGATTGCTCCCGGCTCGGCATACGGCCCTGGCGGCAAAAGGAGAGCCCCGCAATACTGTTCGCGCGCTTCTTCCTGCCAGCGCAGCCACCGGATGGTGCCGAGATGTCCGATCTGCGATCCGACCCGGAGGGGGAGGCCGAAATCGATCACGTCGCCGACCAGGAGTTTCTCCCAGGCGGCCACCCAGCCGGGAATGGCGATCTGCAGCCCCTGTGAGCTGAAATCCATCAGCACATATTGAAACCCGAGAGCGTCCGCCTGGCGGATGCCCTGGAAGGGCATCCCCAGGGAGTCGAACCTGACCCGGGCTTCGCGACGTCGGTCGTGTCCGTCGGTCATAGTCTCGCCCCTCGCCGGGGCCCGGTCACGTCCCGTTGCATTCCACCAGGCCGCGGGCGGGATCGTAGGGTTCGATATGGACGAGGACATCGACGATGCCCAGCTCGGATTCCAGGAGGGCTTTCTTCACCTGGCGGGCGATATTGTGCCCTTGCGCGATATCGAGGTGGGCATCGACATGGACATGCAGGTCGACGAAGATGGCCGACGAGACCGACCGCGTGCGGATCTTGTGGAAATCGCGCACGCCCGGAATCCCGCGCACGTGTCGTTCGATGGCCTGCAGGACCTCTGCCTCCACCCCACGTTCGAGCAGATCATGGATCGGCTGGGACATGATCATCCAGGTGGCTTGGAGGATGAACAGCGCCACCGCCACGGTGGCCACGTGGTCGAGGAACGCCCACCCCGGCAGGATGAAGGACGTGCCGACCGCCACCGCGACCGGAATGGAGGACAGGGCATCGGAACGGTGGTGCCAGGCATTGGCGATGACCGCCGAGGATTTGACCCGTTTGCCGACCCGGATGGTCCATTGGTAAAGCCACTCTTTAACCACGATCGAGGCGAGGGCGGCGAGCAGCGCCTCCAGGCCCGGCGGAGCCTCGTGCTGTTCGTGCATGGTGACGAGGGCGTTGTAGCCGAGCCCGAGGCCGACCAGACCCAGAGCCAAGCCGATGAAGGCGGTGGCGAAACTTTCCACCTTCCGGTGCCCGTAGGGATGATCGGCATCGGCGGGTTTGCCCCAGAACCGGGCTCCCACCAGCACTACGATGTCGGTGGCCGAATCGGACAGACTATGGACGGCATCAGCCACCACCGCCTGGCTGTGCCCGGTGATGCCAGCCACGAGTTTAGCCAGCGTCAGAACGAGATTGATCAACAATCCCAGGACGGTGACTCGCTGCACCTCTTGCAGATTGGCCTCTGACAAAGGATTACCCATTTCTGCCCCTCCTGGTTTGCTTCTTACTTCCCACCTGCCGGCGGGGGATCGACCTGGATGTGCATGAAGCTATGGGATTTGGGAGGAGCTGGCGCCGCGGGCGGCGGGGCCGGAGGAGGCCGCCGCCGCGACAGCCCGGCGATTTCGGACGCCCCATGGAGCAGGGCGAACAACCCGACGATGGTCAGCAGAATCCCGAGGCCTTGGCGACCCTCCGGCAGGAGAATGGTGACGATCCCGATCGTCAGGAGGGCCAGTCCCAGCCCGACCCGGAAACCTGGGATGTCCCAGTACATCTGGAACTTGATCACCAACTGGTTGAGATGGACCATGGCTCTCCCCTCCTTGGCGAGCGACCGCCACTCGCCCTGGGCGATGATTCAGGACCGTTCCCGCGTGGCGTGATCGGCACCCCCGACTCGGAACCGCCCGATTCCTGGCGACGGGTGCCTCATCGCGCCGGGCCTTTGACCTGGGGGGTGGTGGAGATGACCGGCTTGCCGACACCCGGCGGCTGGGCGCCGGGCGGGGTTCCGGCTCCAGAGGCGGCCCCCGCGGCCGGCACAGCGCCGGTGGCTTTGCCGCCGAGCCGCTCGGTCAGACGCTTTTCGAACTCCTTCTTGTCTTCCGCATTCTTCAGGCCGTCCTCGTAGGTGATCTTCTTGCGGATGACGAGGTCCTCCAGGCACATGTCCATGGTGATCATGCCGTCGCTGCGACTGGTCTGCATGGTGGAGATGATCTGGTCGATCTTGTCTTCCTTGATGCACCGGCGGATGGGCTGGGTGGCCACCAGCACTTCATAAGCCAGCACCCGCCCGGAGGACAGATACGCGGGAATGAGGCGTTGCGAAACGATGCCGCGTAAGCTGCCGGCCAGCTGCATGCGGATGGTGTGCTGCTGGTCGCCGGGGAAGGACCCGATGATGCGGTGGATCGACTCGTAGGCGTTGATGGTATGCAGGGTCGAGAAGACGAGGTGGCCGGTTTCGGCCGCGGTGATGGCGAGATGCATGGTTTCGTAGTCGCGCATTTCGCCGACCAGGATGACATCGGGGTCTTCGCGCAGCGCACTGCGCAGGGCGTTGCTGAAGCTGAGGGTGTTGGTGCCGAGTTCGCGCTGGGTGATGACGCAGCGTTTGTGCGGATGGACGAACTCGATGGGGTCTTCGATGGTGATGATGTGATCGTAGCGGGTGCGATTGATGTAATCGATCATGGCGGCCAGCGTCGTCGATTTGCCCGAGCCGGTGGCGCCGGTGACCAGAATCAGGCCAGTCTTGTGGTTGCAGACCCGGATCATGGTCTCCTTGTCGAGGGACAGCTCTTCGAAGGTGGGAATGACATTGGGAATGATCCGGAAGACGGCCGACATGCCGTTCTTCTGCATGAAGACGTTGGCTCGGAAGCGAGCGCAATCGGGAATCTCGAACGAGAAATCGATCTCCATGCGCTCGGCGAAGGTCTTTTTCTGCGCATCGTTCATCAACGAGTAGAGCAGGTAGCGGCTCTTCTCGGGGGTGATGGTCTCGAAGGTGGTGCGCACCAGATCGCCATGGATCCGGATGCTCGGCGGCAGACCGATGTTCAGATGCAGGTCGGAACCGCGCTCCTCATGCAGGAAGTAGAGGAGCTCCTTGATGTCGGTGATGTTCTCCTTGGTGTAGCGCCGGCGATGGACGCGGGTCTCCACGTTCTCGGGCTGCAAGGCTTCGATGGTGATCTTCTCTTTCTTCAGCACCGAATCGAATTGTTCGGTGCTGAGCTTGGAGGCGAGCGAGATGATTTTGTCTTTCTCGAAATCGGTGGCCGTCTCGAACAGGGTGAAGAACGAGGGGACCCCCGGGTAATCGCGTCGCGACAGGATCTCACGGGCGCCCCTGGCCACGTCGGCATTGCGATCGAGGCAGGCCAGGACCAGATCCTTCAAGAACGCCGAGCGCGGATGCTTGGACAGGTTCTCGACGATGGTATGCCGGATGGCGTGATCTTTGTCGTCGAGTTTGAGCAGCAACAGGCCAGCGACCGTCTCGAACTTCTGGAGCTTGGCGATCGCCTCGATGGCGCAGGTGCGGACCAGCGTGTTGCGGGAATTGTCGATCAGGAACAGGAGGGGACGCAGGGCGTCTTTAGAACCGATCTCGCCGATGACCCGCAGCACCGGCAGCAGCAACTTGTCGTCTTCGCTGTCGAGACAGGCCAGCAGGGGATCGAGGGCGTGCACGCCCATGCTGGCCAGGATGCGACTGGCGTGCTCCTGGATGAACACCGAGTCATCGCGCAGGTAGGGCAGGAGATCCTGGACGACAGCCGGATCACGCACCTGGGACAGAGCGGTCATGATGTAGTATTTGGTCTCCGAGGTGGGGGGGCCGAAGAAGTCGTTCAGTTCCTTGGTGACATCGAGGCCCAGGATGCGCCCGAGCAGGATCATGATGCAATGGCGCGTCTCGGGCGACGCGCTGGGGAAGATGGCCAGCAGGGGGTGGACCACTTCCCGGCCCCAGTTGGTGAGGGCTTTGATCGCCTCCTCGCGGACCAGCATGCTGCCGTCCTGCAGCATGCCGAACAGGGTCTGCAGGGAGTTTTCGGTCTTGATCTCGCCCAGGCCGGCGCAGATGTAGGGCCGGACCACGCCCTTGGTGTCGGACTCCAGCATGCGCTGGAAGAGGGCGAAGGCCTTGTCTTTCAGAATCAGGGGGATGATCTTGATGCAGTCGTACTTCTGCCGACTGGGGCAGTTCATGAAGTATTCCTGGATGATCTGGTAGATGCCATCGCCCTGTTCGATCAGAAGTTTCTTGGCCAGACGGCGGATGATCCAGCTGGGGTCGGAGATGCGTTCCAGGAAACAGAGGATGACTTGCTTGTCGGGCTTGCGGGCCAGCTGCTCCATGGCCAGCATGCGGATCTCGTCGCTCTCTTTGCTCTTGGCGATCTCCAGCAATTCGTCGCGAGCGAAGAAATCGAGCTGGATCATGATGTAGTGGGCCCAGAAGCGAACCGTGGGGTCGGAAGACAGCTTGAGGGCCGGCAGGACATCCTTCAGGATGGTCGGGTAGTTGCTGACGACCTGGACGACCTTCTTCTGGATGGTCTCGAACTTGCTGCTCAACGCCAGGGGCAGGATCGTCCCGATGATCTTGCGCTGCTTCTCCGTGTTCTGGGATTGCAACAGCGCCCCGAACTTGTCGATGGCGGTTTCGTTGTCGAGGAAGTCGGAGCTGCGCAGCTTGTCCTGAAGGCTGATGAGGATTTCTTCGATCATGTGACGGGGGCGCCCCTCCCGGATCAGGTTCCCTGAGTATACCAGGGAAATGAGAAAATTCCCACTTTTGCTCATCGGCGGGAGCGAAGGAACCTTTAAGCCTTGACGAAAGAGCTGTCCTGCGTTACCATGGCAAGACTACACTCCCCGTGTCCGGGGAGGGAATTTCATCGGAGGTACACCATGGCCCTGGTTTCCATGAAGGCGTTGCTCGAGGCGGGGGTCCACTTCGGCCACCAGACCCGACGTTGGAACCCGAAGATGGCGAAATACATCTTCACCAGCCGCAACGGCATCTACATCATCGATCTGCAGAAGACGACAAAGCTGCTCGATGAGGCCTGCGAGTTCATCAAGAGCGTGGTGCGCGAAGGCAAGCCGATCCTGATGGTCTCCACCAAGCGGCAGGCCCAGGATATCATCAAACAGGAAGCCGAACGCTGCGGCATGTTCTACGTCAACTACCGGTGGCTCGGCGGGATGCTCACCAACCATGTCACCATCCAACGCCGGATCCAGCGGCTGAAGGAACTCGATGAACTGATCGATACCAACAAGATCGAGTCCTACCCGAAGAAAGAAGCCGCCAGCATGCGCAAGGAGCGCGAGAAGCTGCAGCGCGCCCTCGGCGGCATCAAGAACATGAAGGGCGTGCCCGGCGCCATCTTCATCATCGACCCGCACAAGGAAGCCATCGCCGTGGCCGAAGCCCGCAAGGTGGGCATTCCCCTGGTCGCCGTCGTCGATACCAACTGCGACCCCGACCAGATCGACTACGTCATTCCTGGCAACGATGACGCCATCCGCGCCGTCAAGCTGGTCACCAGCCTGATCGCTGACGCCGTCCTCGAAGCCCTCGAAGGCAAACCCTTCGAGGAAGTGGCCAGCGCCGCCGCCGACCAGGCCACCATGGCCGCCGCCGTCGGGGCCACCGCGCCCGCCGCGGCCGCTGCGGCCGAAGCCGCCCTGGCCGATTCCGACAAACTGGTCATCGCCACCGATCACTGAACCCCTGAGGCAGAAGACGCGCTCAGATTCCGCACAAAGAAGGTGACATCAATGGAAATCACAGCCAAAATGGTCAGCGAGCTCCGGGAGAAAACCGGCGCCGGCATGATGAAATGCAAGGAAGCCCTGATCGAGTGCAAGGGCAACTTCGAAGAAGCCATCGACTACCTGCGCAAGAAGGGCCTCGCCTCGGCCGACAACAAAGCCGGCCGCGCCGCCTCGCAAGGGCTCATCGTCGCGAAGACCTCGCCCGATCGTCGCACCGCCGTCCTCCTGGAAACCAACTGCGAGACCGACTTCGTCGCCCGCAACGCCGAATTCGTCTCCTTCACCGGCAAGCTGGCCGACGCTGTCCTGGCCACCCCCACCCTCGGCGATCTCACGGCCCTGGCCAATCATCAACTCGAAGGCCGAACCGTCGACGAGATCCGCAAAGGCCTGGTCGCCAAGATCGGCGAGAACATCCAGCTCGGCCGCGTCCAGCGGCTGACCGCCCCGGCCACCGGCGTCTTCGACACCTACATCCACGGCGAGGGCAAGCTCGGGGTGGTGATCCAGCTCGATTGCTCCAAACCCGACCTGGCCAACCAGCCTGCCACCATCGCTCTGGCCCACGAGATCGCCCTGCAGGTGGCGGCGATGAATCCCTTCTACCCCACGCGCCAGCAGGTCCCCGCCAATGTCCTGGCCAAAGAGAAGGAGATCATCCTCGGCCAGCTCCAGAACGACCCCAAGAATGCCAAAAAGCCCCAGAACATCCTCGAGAAGATCGTGGAAGGCCGCCTCGACAAATTCTACAAAGAGCGCTGTCTCGTCGAGCAGGTCTACGTCAAAGACGACACCAAGACCATCCAGGATCTGCTCACCGAATACGGCAAAGCGCACGACGCCACCGTCACCGTGACCGCCTTCTGGCGGTGGGCCGTGGGCGAACGCCCGGCCGAGACCGCCCCATCTTCCTGCTGCGGCGGCGCCACCGGATGCTGCAGCTGACCTGACCCCGGACCCTGGAGGGGCGGCGATCACCTCGCCGCCCCTTTTCCTATCCCACAGACTTTCCTGCTGGTCGGCTCAGTCTTGATCCCCGAAAACGAAATGCAGCCCATCGAATGGCCTTTCTGTTGGCAGGGGAACTTGGACTGGCCAAGATGCGAAGAACGGTTGTCCCGAAGCCTGGCCGAAGAGCGAAGAACCAGGCAATTCCCTTGCGAGGGGAACTAGATTATGGTAATGATGGAGTTCCTTCGAGAAACCCCGCCCAGGAAAAGGAAGAACGGATACCTCGCCTATGTGTGCCGCACGTCGCTCCGCTGCCCGCCCCACGTTCTGCCGGCCCCTGCTCAAACTGAGCGGGGAGGTCCTCGGCGGCCCCACCGGCTTCGGCTTCGATCGAACCGCTCTCGAGACTTCCGCCCGCGAGATCGCCGACCTCGTCAAAGCCGGGATCACGCCCTCCCTGGTGCTGGGCGGCGGCAATTTCTTCCGGGGGGCGCGCGGCCACCTGCCGGCGGTGCGCCGCCATCGGGCCGATTTCATCGGCATGCTGGCCACCGTCATGAACGCCCTCTGTTTCGCGGAACACCTGCATGATCTGGGGATTCCCGCCGAGGTGTTCTCCGCCAGCCGGATGGACTCCCTCTGCACCTTCTACCAGATCGATCGGGCCCGCGACGCCCTCGCGGCCGGCACTGTCTGCCTGTTTGCCGCCGGCACCGGCGCCCCCTACTTCAGCACCGACTCGGCCGCGGCCCTGCGGGCCATCGAGGTCGGCTGCGATGTGTTGATCAAGGCGACCAAAGTCGACGGGGTCTACGATGCCGATCCGGTGAAGAACCCCCGCGCCAAGAAGTTCGACCGCATCACCTATTCCGAAGTCCTGCGCCGCGGCCTGGGCGTCATGGATCTCGTCGCCATCACCCTCTGCCGCGAGAACCGCATGCCGCTCATCGTCCTGTCCATGGCCGAACCCGGCAGCATCCTGCGAGCCTGCCAGGGACAGCCCATCGGCACCCGCGTCATCGAAGACGAATCAAACTGAACCAGATCAGGAGGAACCCATGTCGCTCGAGTCCATCATCAAGGAATCCACCGAAAAAATGGCCCAGTCGGTCGAGGTGCTGAAGAAAGAATATGCGACCATGCGCACCTCCCGCGCCACGCCCTCGATCCTCGACCGCATCACCGTCAACTACTACGGCTCTGAGACCTCGCTGCACCACGTGGCCTCCATTTCCGCCCCCGATCCCAAGACGATCCTCATCAAACCCCATGAAAAATCGTTGCTGAGCGAGATCGAGAAGGCCATCCAGAAATCCGATCTGGGTCTCAACCCCCAGAATGACGGCAATTTCATCCGGCTGCCCATCCCGCCGTTGACCGAAGAACGGCGCAATGAGCTGGTCAAGGCCGCCAAGAAGAAGGCCGAAGACTTCCGCATCGCCATCCGCAACGTCCGACGCGATGCCAACGAGGCCATCAAAGCGCTCGAGAAGAAGAGCGAGATCACCCAGGATCAGAGCAAGAAGACCACCGAACGCATCCAGAAGCTGACCGATGAATACATCGAGAAGATCAATCAGGTCTTCGCCGCCAAGGAAAAGGAGATCCTGGGCAAGTAGCCATGTACCACATCAGCGAAGAATGTGTCGCCTGCGGGTCCTGCCTGCCGGTCTGTCCGGTGAAAGCGATCAAGGAAGGCGAGCCCTACGTCATCACCACCAAATGCACCGATTGCGGGAAATGCGCCGAGATCTGTCCGGTCGAGGCCATCTCGCCCGGAACGCCCGGCCGCCGGTGAGCGGAGCCTGACGGCCGATGACTGACACCCTATTTCCTGAACGCGAGCGGCTGCGCGAAGAACTGACAGCCGCCGTCCGGGCCCACCCCGTGCCCGCCCATATCGGCATCATCATGGACGGCAATGGCCGGTGGGCCAAGCAACGCGGCTGGTCTCGCATTCGGGGCCACCAGATGGGCGCCCGGCGGGTCGATAGCATCGTCCGGGCCGCTGACCGGCTGGGGGTGCGGTATCTCACCTTGTACGCGTTCTCGGTCGAGAACTGGGCCCGCCCCAGCTTCGAAGTCTCGGCCTTGATGCGCCTGTTCCGCACCTATATCGTACGCAAACGGGCGGCCCTGCACGCCGAGAATGCCCGCTTCCGGCTGCTCGGCCGCCGGGAAGGTCTGGCCCCCGAAATTCTCGAAGAGGCGCGCCAGTCGACCGAGCTGATGAAGAACAACACGGGGCTCACCCTCAACCTCTGCATCAACTACGGCGGCCGCGCCGAGATCGTCGATGCTGTCAAAAAGATCGTGGCCGATGGGCTGCGCCCGGAAGACGTCACCGAAGAGGCGATCGCCCGCCGACTCTACGCCCCTGACCTCCCCGATCCCGACCTGATCATCCGCACCAGCGGCGAGATGCGGATCAGCAACTTCCTCCTCTGGGAGTGCGCCTATTCCGAGCTCTACGTGACCGACGTGATGTGGCCCGATTTCGACGAAGTCGAGCTGCTGCGGGCCATCCAGAGCTACCAGAACCGGGAACGCCGATTCGGCAAGATCAGCGAGCAACTGGGAAATCGCCGTTGATGTGGTCTCGTCTGCTGGTCATCGTCATCGGGGTGCCGCTCGTCTATGTCGCCCTCACCGCGGGCGAACTGCCTCGATTCGTGCTGTTCGGGCTGGTCAATGTCCTGGCCCAGGCCGAATTGTTCCGCCTGCTGGCCCCGGAGGCCGGGCCTCCGCTGCTCGAGGCGGTCGGCGGGCTGGTGATCCTGTTCGGGGCGGCGCGCGGCGGCGAGCGGGGGCTGCTGCTGGCCTTCGCGCTGACCGTGGTGGCGCTCGCCTGCCTGATCGTCCTGCGGGGCCTCGATGGCAAAGGCTCGCAGCGTTTCGCCATCGGCACCGCCAGCCTGGCCTACATTCCGCTCTCCCTCGGGTTCTTCCTGCTGGTCGGGCGGGGACATGGCGGCCTGGTCCTGTTCGCGCTGCTAGCCACCATCTGGGCCCTGGACATCGGAGCCTACGCCGTCGGCATGACCTTGCGCGGCCCGCCCCTCGCCCCTCGCATCAGCCCCAAGAAAACCATCGCCGGCGCGGTGGGCGGGCTGACCGCGACCGCCCTCGTGGTCTGGGCCTTCGGCCAGACCAGGGTGTTTGACCTTTCCCCCGGGCAGCAGGTCGGTCTCGCCCTGGCCATCGGGGTACTCGGCCAGGTGGCCGACCTGTTCGAATCGGTCCTCAAGCGAGAAGCCCGACAGAAGGACTCCGGGGCGCTGCTCGGGGCGCACGGCGGCATCCTCGACCGCATCGACAGCCTGCTGCTGCTGGGCCCGGTCGTCTTCCTGCTGCTCTCCTCCTGATTTTGCGTTGAAAGGCCTTCCATGCTGGATATCCTGCTGACCGTCATCCAGACCCTCCTCTCCATCTGCTTCGTGCTCGGCAGCATCGCCCTGGTCCACGAGCTGGGTCATTACGCCACCGCCAAACTCACCGGCATCTGGGTCATCGAGTTCGCCATCGGCTTCGGCAACCGCCTGATCAAGCTCAAATTCGGCGACACCATCTATTCACTGCGGCCCCTGCCGCTGGGCGGGTTCGTCCGCCTGGCCGGCATGGATGCCCCCGAGGAAGAGGAACCTCCGCCGGCGACCGGTTCGGAAGGCGCCCCCGACAACTCCCAGATCGATTCGCCCGCCGAAGAGGAAGCCGTCGATCCGGACGATCTGATCAAAGTCGACCCCGACGATCCCCGGGGCTTCCCCAGCAAATCGCGCTGGGTCCGGACGCTGGTCCTCAGCGCGGGATCGATCATGAATCTGGCCTGGGCCGTCGTCCTGTTCGTCATCATCTACGGCGTGGCGGGCGGCCCCCTCAGCAATATCCAGGTCCTCGACGCGATGCCGGGCCAGCCGGCCAGCCTCGCCGGGATCCGCGCCGGCGACCTGATCACGGCCATCAACGGCGAACCGATCGAAGACTGGAGCGAAGCCATCCGCACCATCCAGAAGCACGGCGGACAGGCCATCGTGCTCGATGTGGCGCGCGACAACCCCGTGCCGAAAGCCGGCTTCGGCGGCGGCCTCCTGCAAGACGACTACAGCTACGACCACGGTACGTTCGCCATCCACAACCGCGAGGTGCTGAAGATCACCGTCGTGCCGGCCGGCGCCCCAGGTTCTGGCCGGATCGGCATCGGTCTGGCGCCCAACAACTACGATTACCGGGTGCTCCCACTCGGCCGCGCCATCAAGAAAGGCTGGGAATCCGCCCTGGGCATCATCCTGCAGACCATGGCCGGCCTGGCCAAGATCATCACCCGGGAAACCCAGGCCGATGTCGCGGGCCCCGTCAAGATCATGCAGATGATCAAGGAGCAATCGAGCAAAGGCATTTTCGAGCTGCTCTACCTGACGGCCCTGCTCTCAGTGAACATCGGTCTGATCAATCTGCTGCCCCTTCCCGTGCTTGATGGTGGCCGGATCGTGTTCGTGCTGCTCGAGACGGTCTTCGCCTTTCTCAACTTCCTGACGGGCTGGCAGCTCGCCATCACCCCCAAATGGGAAGAGCGCATTCATTTCGTGGGCATGATGTTCCTGCTCGTCCTGCTCCTGCTGGTCACCTACCAGGACATCCGCAATCTCTTCTAGCATCGCCTGATGCGCGCGACGAAGATAGACCATGGCGCTGGTCCACTCCCCGCCCCCTTCGCCACCGCCACCACCTGATCGAGCCCGGTGGCGCACCCCCGAACCGCTGGTGCTCGCCACCTGGCTCATCGCCCTCGGCGTGATCGGCGCGCACTGGCAGCGGTTCCCCTCCATCGATGTCCCCATCAATCTGGCCACCGCGGCCACCGCCCTTTACTTCGGCTGGAAAGCCTCGCTGGTCGGCGGTTTGTGGGAATTCCTCTCGCTGGCCCAATTGGGCGGAGGGCTGGCCGTCGGCTTCTTCGGGAAGGAATTCTTCGCGGGCCTTTTCGGCGCTCAGGGCGTTCTCGGCACGATCCTCGGGTTCTACACCGGCTTCCTGTTCACCTATCTGGGGGTAGCGGTTCTGCTCTATTTCATCAAAGATCAGAGCCAACTGCCGGGGCCCCTCGACCGCTGCGCCGGGTTCCTGCTCGGGGGGGTAGAAGCCGTGCTGCTGGTCGGCGTGGTGGGATTCGCCCTGACCCTCAGCCCCCTCTCCGGGGCGACTGAGGTCCCGACCACCGGCCATCCCCTGGCCACCTCCCTGGTCGAGCAGGCCGTCGCTCCCCTGGTACCGGAGAGCGCGTCAGGCACCATCGAATTGTTGAAAGTGGCCACCGAGCTGCGTCAAGGCTTCGATCCGCAGCAGATCGATCGGGAAGCCCTGTTTCGCCAGTTCGAACCGCTGGCGCAGCATCCGCGCCTGCAGGAACTGGCTCAAGATCAGGAGCTGCGCGGGCTGGTCGAACGTGGCGAGAATCCGGCCCAACTGCTGCAGCACCCCAAGATCCGGGCCCTCCTGTCCGATCCTGAGCTGGTCAGACTCGCCACCAGCATCGATCTGCACAAGGTCGCGGCCGCCCTTCGGCGCGGAGTGGTCCGCCCGGCGCGCGACGGCCGCTAGGCCCGATTCACCAGGCAGCTCGCCCACCTCAGCGGACGCTGGGTGGGTCCTCGCGAGCTTACGACCGGCCGGCCCGGGATCGGGAACGGAAAGAAGCGGGGAGGTCTACCCTGGCCCCGGATCGGTGGTGCCAGGGGCCGACCCCGCCGCCGGCGATGACCGCAGCCCGAACCGAACCAGGCGAGGGGATTCCCCCTTGGCCAACCGGATGCCCCAGAGAGGCTGAAAGGCGCCCGGCGTTCGCGAATACCGCATGTCGCAGAGGATCTGCGGATCATGCGGGGCCCAGGCGAGGAAGCCGTCGGCGAACCAGGCGAACCGCTCGACCTGCGCGCGTTCGGGGGCCGGCAGGTCGGCCGCCAGGGTCGGCGGCACCACCAAGGGCAGACTTTCGCCGGGCTCGATTTGTCCGGTTCCCCAGAGGGGAAGTCGGATGGCATCTGCATACAGCCGGTCGCCGGCGCGGTAGATCGACCGCCAGACGAACGGATTGCCCAGCGTCGGAATCACCCGCCCATAGCGCTCGCCATGCCCTCGTCGGGCCGCCAGCGCCGCCTGGAGGGCGAGCCCGCGCTCCCGCTGGACGATGCCGAAGCCGATCCAGAGGGCCACGAGCAGCAGTGCCACCCCGACCGCCGGTCGCGACGGGCTGAACACCGAGGTCAACAGCAGGCCGAGGAGCAGCAGCGTGAAGGGCAGATCGACGATGGCCAAAATGTCCCAGGCCACGCGTTGCGAGGAAAAAGGCCAATAGACGAGGGTGCCGTAACTGGTCAACAGGTCGAGGAACAGGTGGCTGGCATAGGCGGCGAGGGCGCTCAGCCAGAGAACGCCCCGGTGCTCCTGCCAGGCCGCCCCCCGCAGGAACGGCGCGGCGGCCAGAGTGGCTCCCACCGGCATGAGGAGCAGGGAATGGGTGAAATGGCGATGGAGGTAGAGATGGGACAGACCGTCGCCGCCCCACCGGAACAGCACATCGATATCGGGCAGAAACCCGGCAAGCAGCCCGACCCACAACACCCGCCGGCCGAGGGTCTGCCCGCCGACGAGGTGGGCGGCGCCCATGGCCGCCAGGCTGTGCGACACCGGATCCATGTCAACCTCCTCTTCGACGGCCATGCCTGGCCGTCAGCAAGCAGAGTACCATCTCGCGGACCGCGCGGCAAGAGGGCCGGCACGGCCGTTCGCCGATGGGCCTGCGCCCTGGGCTTGCCACCAGACAGGCCCCCCTCGAGGGCCCTCGAAGTCGAGGCGCCTCTTCCCTCCCGACCACAACGCCCGGGGCAACCGCCCCTCTCCCCCTTGCGGCGGCCAGCCGGTTGCCTCGACTTCTGGAGTTGGTCAGACCGTGACCTCAGATTCAAGGCGAGGCGTCATTTTGCCAGCACCAAGGTGCCAGTTTGCGTTTGCCTTGCGACATCAACTATATTCAAGGAAAGAACGAAATGATCGGTGTCCTGGGCGGAACCAGGCACCGCCACGGGAGGCCCCATGAAAGACCGTCTGTTGACCGCCCTCTGCCATGCCTTGCAAGGCATCACCACCGAAACCTCCGCCACCCGGATCCTGCAGAAGATCTTCGACTGCCTGAAAGTGCATCTGCATGCCGAGCAGTCGATCATCGCGCTGAAGAATCCCAAGACCGATTACATCGAAGCTGTCCATTGCAAGGATGTCTTTCGCAGCGCCAGTTGCGAGTTCCGGCGGTGCGTCGGCAACAATCTGATCGGCCGCTTGTTCTATGCCGAACCGCTGGTGGTGGTCACCAAAGATTCTCCCCAGGAAGATTACCGAGAACTCTTCCTCGAGAAGGACTACGCCCTGGCCGTGGCCACCCGCATCAGCTACGGCGGACGTACCCTGGGCTTCCTGGCCAGCTATTTCGCCGAGCCCTTTCCGGTCGATACGCACGTCAAGAATTTCTTCCTCGCCGTGGGTGGCGCCGTCTCTATCGTGTTAGAACGAGAGGAAACCTTCAAGGCCCTGGCCGAGCTGCGGCGGTTCGACCCGGTGACCGGGCTGCTGTGCAATTCGTTCTTCATGCACAAGCTGGGCGAAGAAGTCAACAAAAGCGGGCGCTTCGGCTGGCCGCTGTCGGTCATCCTGCTCGACCTCGACAACTTCAAGCAGATCCTCAACCTGCATGGCCTCGAACGAGGGCAAGCCGTCCTGGTCGGCGTGGCCGACGAGCTGAAGGCCTGCCTGCGCGGGGTCGATGTGGTCGGCGTGGCCGGCACCGACGAGTTCATCGCCTTCATGCCCAACACGCCCCCCGAGCAGGCCGAGGCCGTGATGAAGCGGTTCCGCCAGAACCTGGCCGCCCGCGATTTCACCGACCGCCGGATCGTCACCTCGAGTTCGATCGGCATCACCGGGCTGCGTCCGAACGAGACCCTCGACGATCTGGTCTGGCGTGTCCAATCGGCTCTGTTCGCGGCTCGTAAGAAGGGGCCCGGCATGATCGTCACTCTGCCTTAGCCGTCCTGAACCCTCCCAGAAAGGATCTTCCCCGGGCAGCGGCGAAGGCCGCCCAGGGAAGCCAGCACCCGGGGGTTCGAGACTACTTGTGAAGCTGGAAGGCGGAAGCCGAGGTCGTGAATCGCAACGTCAAGGTCGAACCGTTCCCGTTGCCCAAGGCCACGGCGAAGCCGGCGCGCGGCGCGATGGTGATCGAGCCAGTATTGTAGGGATAGCCGTTGAAAGCCACCGGAGGTTGCGGGCCCGTCAGGGTGACAGGGGCCAGTCCGCCACCGTAGGTGAACGTTCCCTTCAGGTCGAGGCCGGTGATGCCATAGATCGGATCATCGGGGTTGTTGACGGCCAGCATGACCATGAACTTGGAGAAAACCTTGTCGAAACTCTCGCCGGCGAACTGGGCGACCGCTTGCTCGCCTTTGAAGGCTGAAGCCAGCAGGTTCTTGACCGTCCCGTCTTTATTGGGCGAGAATTTCTGCCCCAGCCAGGTGCCGAAGAGGTAGACCAGGCCATAGTTCTCATGGTCATCCTTCCAGTTGGTCAGGGAAACCGTCGGCATCTTGCCTGCCTCGAAATAGCGGTTGATCTGCAAAGCCTTGGACTGGTTGTTGGTGGCTGCCGAGAACCCGCACACATGCTCGGCATAGCCCGACATGGCTTCATTGAGCCAAGTATCCTCCTGCAACCCTTTGAGATGCCGCTGGTAGAAATTGACCATGTGCTGGAACTCATGGGCCATGGTGCTGGCCATGGTGGTCTCGGTCAGATCCGGCACCTCAGGCGCCGTGATGTTGGTCAGGTAGAACATCTTGCGCTGATTGGAGGAAGGTGATGATCCCGCGATGAGGTCGCCCGACCAGAAAAACCCGGCCAGGTAGCGATCGATGGTGCTCACCTTCGAGGTGATCAGAATGATGATGTCGTTGCCCAGGGCCAGGTTGTTGAAGGTGGCCGGCGGCTCTTCGCCGAAGATCTGCCGTACCGTCGTGTAAATGCTGGTCTGGCCGTTGACGCCGACCCAGTGATCGGCCAGGGTATCGATGAATTTGCCGGTGGTATCGGTGGAATAGCCGTCATCTTTATCGACGAAGAAGCAGACTTTGCCCCCGGTGGTGACGCCGGGCAGATCGACGATCTTGCGGCAGATCGCGGTGACCGGAATCGCCACCTGGTCTTTGGGCATCTGGAAGGTCACCTGTTCGTTGAGCGTGGCCGCCCGCGGCGTCGCCCGCAGAGAGGCTCGCCCGCCCGTCCCCACGGGCAGCGCGGCCTGCCACTGCCGCAAGCGCTGCAGAAAGGCGGCGCCAGGAACGGACCCCGTCATGGTCTGGCCGGCGTCGGCGGGGCGCTGAGCCAGGCGCAGACTGGCGGGAGTTCCCAGCGAGGCGGTCAACTGACCGCTTTTCTCACTCGCGTAGGTATTGGCGAAAATCGCCAGTGCTTTATTGTCCGCGCCGAAGCCGGGCAGGGTGATGGTGGGCTCGGTCACCGGAAAGCCAGAGCTCTGGTACCCCGCCGGGCGGGCCAGACCGTCGAGGGTGGGAGGAGTCTCGGGCACGGTCGCCCCCACGCCGCTGCTTCCGCCACCACCGCCGCCACCGCAGCCAAGCAGGATGAAGGCCACCAGGCCCAGCAGGGCCAGGGGCAGAACGGGACGAATGGTTTTCGCCATAGAGAGTTCCTTTCTTGAAGTCGCCCTGATCACCTGCCGGTGAGGGCATCCCACTTTACCACGCGACCCTCGGACCTGACAAAATCCTGAATTCCCTGGTCTTCGTTCCTCCTCCTGCCGGCGCGGGATTTCTTGACGGGGTCTGGCAATACAAGTACAGTGGGTCCATGCTCCAGAAAGATCAGATCCTGGGGAAGAACTATCGGATCATCGCCCGCCTCGGCGCGGGCGGCATGGGAATGGTCTTCCGCGCCACCGACATCAACCTGCAACGCGAAGTGGCGGTCAAGATCATGCATCCCGACGCGGCCAAAGACCAGTCGGTGGTCCAGCGGTTCCTCAACGAGGGACGCATCCTGGCCATGGTGCGGCACCCGGTCATCATCGAGGTCTATGCCGCCGGCGTCGACGAGCCGACCGGCATTCCCTTCCTGGTCATGGAATTCGTCGAAGGGCAGACCCTCGAAGATCATCGCGACGAGCTGCACAAAGATCCGGCCCATTTGCTGCAGAATATGATCACCCTGCTGGGCGGCATCCATGCCTGCCACCAGAAAGGGGTCATCCATCGCGATCTCAAACCGGCCAACGTGCTCATCGACAAGACCGGCCAGCTCAAGCTCGTCGATTTCGGCATCGCCAAGACCTCGGCCAAGATGACCCGCACCGGCGTGGCCATCGGCACCCCGCACTACATGTCGCCCGAGCAGTGCCTGGGCAAGGCGGAGATCACCGCCGCCTCCGACATCTATTCCCTTGGCATCATGTTCTGGGAACTCCTCGTCGGCAAGCTGCCCTTCGAAGCCGAGAAGGACGCCACCGACCCCGGCCTGTCGGTCGCCCTCCAGCACCTCAATCAGGAGCCGCCCTGGCCCGAGTTCGAAGCCCTCCCGGTCGGGAAGAACCTGTCCGGGTTGTTCCGGCGCATCCTGGCCAAGAAGCCCGAACAGCGCCCGGCCATTCCCGACATCATCGAAGCCTTGAAACGGGAGCTGCACCGCCTGCGCCCGGCCGACACCGCGACGGGCGGAGACACCCAGATGATCGGCGAGATCTACCGCATCATCGCCGAGATCGGCGCAGGAGGCATGGGCAAGGTCTACAAAGCGCTCGATACCACCTTGAACCGCACCGTGGCCATCAAGGTCATGAGCGAAGAGACCATGAAGGTGCCGGGCGTCGTCGAGCGATTCCTGCAAGAAGGGCAACTGCTGGCCACGGTCGGCCATCCCAACGTGCTCAACATCTACGCCTCGGGCACCGACCGCGCCACGCAGCGCCCCTTCCTGGTCATGGAGTTCATCGACGGGGCCCTGCTGTCCGATCTGAAACCCGCCCTGCGCCAGAATGGCGCGCGCCTCGCCCCGCTCATGCTGCAGCTGTTGGAAGGCCTGCGGGCCTGCCACGCCAAGGGCATCATCCACCGCGACCTGAAGCCGAGCAACATCATGGTGACTCGCGAGGGCCTGCTCAAGATCTTCGACTTCGGCATCGCCAAGGCCCACGCCAACCTCACCCGCACCGGCACGACGGTCGGCACCCCCCAGTACATGTCGCCCGAGCAATGCACCGGCAAACGCGAGATCACCGCCAAATCTGACATCTACTCGGTCGGCATCATCTTCTGGGAACTCATCTTCGGCGAACCGCCCTTCAAGGCCGAAGAGGCGAGCAACCCCGAACTCTCGATCGCCCTGCAGCATATCCAGGCCACGCTCCCGATGGCCGCCCTGCCCGAAGGCAGCGTCTTCCTGCCCTTTCTGCCCATGGTCCGGCGAATGCTCGACAAGGATCCCGCCAACCGGCCAGAGATCGACGAGATCATCGCCACCCTCGAGCAGTTCATCGAGCAGAATCCGGCCGCCAGCGGCGCCGAATCAGCGCTCACGCGGCGCAAACGGCTCAGCCAGCAACGGTCGAGCGTCAAGAGCCTGTTCGATTCCGCTCAGCGCGAGCAGCAGGGCGGCGGTTGGAAGATCTGGGCCGGCGGCTTCCTGGCTTTGGCGGCGGTCGGGCTCGGGGTCTGGCTCGGCCTGGGCCGGCCCGGCTGGCCTCCGACGCCCGCGTCGACGCCGGGCCCCGAGCCGACGTCGGTCGCCGGGCTTGCCACCACCCCTCAACCGGGGGCATCGCCTCCCGCCCCAGGGTCTGACCTCCACCCGCCGATCTCCCCTCCTGGAGCGGAGGTCGCGCCTGCCGTTCCGGCGGGGGCGTCGGTGGCCGCCGTGCCCCCCACCACTCCAGCCGTGGCCACGGGCTCTGGCCCCAGCGCTCTTCTTCCTCCGACCGGCATCACCAGCCTGGCTTCTCCTGACAAGCCGGAAGCAACCGCTCTGACGGCGGCAGCCACGGCAACGGGGGCGCCCGTCGCTTCCGCACCTCTCGCCGTGGCCCCCACGCCACCCCCAGCCATCGCTTCGGCGGTGGTGACCGAACCACCGACGGTCTCTCCATCCCTGGCTTCTTCCCCGGCCGGCGAAAGCCAGGCGACGGCGACCGCCCCCACCGCCCCTTCGACCGACCTGGCGGCCCGCGCTGCCGCCTTCCAAGCCGATCTCGATGCCCGGCTAGCCGTCCTCACCCCGCCCGCCTCGACCGCCCACATCGCCGCTGATCTGCAGCGGCTGGCCACCGAGTTCGAACGCCCCGCCGAGGCGGCCCAGCGGCGCCAGGCTCTCCTCGACCGATATGCGGCAGCCCTGCTGGCCGCCCGCGAGGCCGACCCCGTCCGGGCGCTGGCCATCGTCGAAGAAGCCCTGGTGCTGGCGCCCGACCACCCCATCATGGCCAAAGAGAAGCAGGCTCTGCTGAGCCGGCTGGCCACCGAACGGGCCCAGGCCGAAGCTACCGTCCAGGAAGCTGAACGCCTGGCCCGCGAGATCCTCACCCGCGATGCTCCCGAACTGGCCGAGCGCCTCGCTCGCCTGCGGGCCAACGGGCAGACCGCCCTGGCCGACCGCCTGCTGACGCAGGCCCGTGATGGCCTGCTCGAGCGGGCCCTCCAGGCCGGCACCGCCGCCGAGTTCGCCGCCCTGCAGAAACGCGGTCTGTCGCTGCTGTCCGCGACCGACCCCGCCCGGCCTGCCCTGGAGCAAGCCTTCGCCGAACGCCGAGCGGCCCGACAAGCCGCGCTGCTCGCCCGTTGGCAGGGCATCATCGCCAAACACAACCCCGAGCCCACCCCCAAGAGCCTGGCGGCGAAACTCAAGACCCTCCTCGAGGATGAAGGGAAAGAGGTGGTGGCCAAACTCGAACCGATCGTGCGCGCCCGGTATTTATCGGAAGCCCGACGCCTCGCAAAAGGAAACCCTAGCCAGGCCCTCGGCATCCTGAAGGGGCTGCAGTTCTTGAAGCTCCCCGACCCGGACGGCGAGGCCAGGAAGCTCCATGACCAGCTCGCCGAGAAGGTCAAGGCGGTTTCCTCCTCCGAGCAGCCGGCTCCAGAACCCGTCTCTTCCGCCCCACCCTCCACCGCCGAACCGGCCGTCTCCTCCACCCCGACAGCCGATCCCAAGCTGACCGTCGAGGAGATCGTCACCCAGCTCGATGCGCTGACCTCCACCGAGAATGTTCTGGGACAGGTCGAGACCATCGCCAGCCTGCTACAGGCTCTCGACAAGAAAAAGGCCAAGGCCCAGGCGGCTGATTACCGCGAACGGGCCGTCAAAGCACTCATCGACATCGCCGAAGAACATACCTCCTACCGGTCCTGGGATCTCGCCAACCAGACCCTCGCCCAGGCTCGCCGGCTGTCCCCCAATCATCCCCAGATCAAACGGGTCCAGCAGCTGATTCTGGCCGGCGGGGGCACCGTCAGCGAAGCTCCGGCCACCCCTCCCGATTCCTCGTCGGCCCCGCCGACCGCCCCGGCCGACCGCCCCGAACCGGGCACACCTGGCTCCCCGCCCGGTACGCCACCGAAGACGCCGGCTGCGCCCCCGGCTGTCCCCGCGCCTCCGCCGCCGCCCGCCGATGCCGACCTTCCCAAAGATAAGGCCGCCATCATCGCCCGGCTCGAAGAACTGGTGCAGCCCGATTCGGCCGCCACCAACGTCGGAGCGATCATCGAGCTGGCCCGGCGCCTCGAAAAGCTGGGGGCCGGCGGCAAAGCCAAAGAACTGCGACAGAAGGCCGTCCGGTCGCTGATCGACATCGCCGAAGAGCACGGCTCCTACCAGGATTACAAGGCCGCTGCCGCCACCTATCAGAAAGTCTTGCAGATCATTCCCAATCACCCCGAGGCCCTGCAAGGGCTCGAGGTCCTGAAAGGGAAGCAATGACCGACCGTCAGCCCGTTCTGCCCGCCACCCTTGTCTGAATTGTCAACCCCGTTGACCATGGAGGTGCCTCATGCCCCTGCTGCTCCTGGTCCTGCTCGGTGGAGTGGCCGTGTTCATCTACCTGGCCGCGTTCCACCTCGCCCACACCTGGTTGATCCCCATCGACGTGCGCTGCCGTCACTGCGGATACCACGGTCGCCTGGCGCCGCCGGCCCGCAGCTTCGTCTCGTTGGTGACCGGCCTGCTGGCCGGGGGCGGACGCCCGCCCCCGCGCGTCTGTGCCGCCTGCGGATCGACCCAGGTAGAGGAAGCCACTTTATCGGAGGAGTATTTCCTGCGCTGGCATTTCGCGCAGCTCGACGAGGCCCACCTGCGCCGCATCCTGGAGGAGAAGCCCGCCGCCCTGACGCCGATCGGCCTGCGCTATGCCCGCGAGGAACTCGACCGCCGCCATCGCCGGCCAGGTTGATCGCCGCGCCGCCGGGCCGATCCAACCCGCCCCCGAGCCGTGTTCGGCTCAGAAACCGTAGCGTTTGACGTCGACCCGGTACTGAACGGCGAGCTGGCCCAGTTCTTTCCCGGCCTGGGCCATGCCGTTCTGGCAGTTCTGGAAATCTTGGACCAGCCGCTCCAGCCGCGGGCCATCCTTGTTCCGGAAGGCGATCGCCATGTCGCGATGGATCTCGATGCGCCGCGCCAGATGACGCTTGACCTCGCGATGGATCTTCTGCACCTCGGGGGTGCCGGGGGAATGCGCCTCGAACCGGTCCTGCATGCGGACCCAATCCGATCGAGACGATTCGAGGTAGCGGATCACCTTGTCGTCGGTCGGATTATCACTGAAAGCCCGCGCCCCTTCTTTCTCCAGTTTGCCCAGATCGGCCACCAAACGCAGGTAGGCCCCGATGTCTTCGGGGAGATCACGGGAGCCACGAATGGCCGACCCGCCATCTTTTCCGGTTCCTTTGGCACCTGAGGGGGATGACGAGCGGGAAGAAGACGGCGGAGGAAACATGCTGGACATCCTTGGCGGTTTGGCCAGGAAGGCCCCAATGCTGAGCAGGACCACTCCGCAGAGGAGCATCAGGAAGAAGAATCCGGCGCCCCAATTGGTGACGCGGGAGATTTCCTGCTTGTCGAGGCCCTGCGAACGCCCGATGATCTGCCCCGAAACCGTTAGAGCGATGATCCAGAAAATCCACGTAAGCGCCTTGAGATCGGGAGCGATGATCTGGGTGGCCGTCACTCCGACGAACGCCAGCAGGAAGGTAAAGCAGCCATTGCGAGCATAGAAACCGGTACCACGCACATCGGTCGAGGTCGGCGGGCCGGGGGGACGCACTGTGGGGCCGGGGGGACGGGGCGGCAGCCCGGGCATGCCGGGAGCGCGGGCCGGGGGGCCGCTGCCCGGCGAAGCGGGAGCTGCCATACCGGGAGAAGCGCTGGACCCAGGGCGACTTGCCGTTGGCCCGGACCCCGGCGCCGGCGTCCCCGGACTGGCGGGAAGCGGAACCCGATCGAAGGGGCACATCACCACTCCGACCGGGAAGGACTTCCCGCATTTCGGACACTTCTTCATGTCAGCAGCTCTCACTTTTCATCATACTGCGATTCGCGGTCTTGCAACAGATGGATGCCCCAGGAATTCTCACTCAGCCCACGGGCCGTCATGCCTCCCACCTTCGCAACCAGATGCCTAGGGACCTTGGGGTGGTCGCCCTTTTCTCGCTTTCCGGCAGAGGTTTCGTTCAGGCCCCCCCGCCAACCGGCAGCTCGGCCCCAGCCAACAACGGCAAGATGAGCCCCGGGCCGACCTGGGTTTGCGGCCGTCGGATCCAAGGCGGCCCCAAAAGACAGACGGTGGGTGGATCAGCAGGTGCCGTGCGCCAGCAGGCCCACCTTCCGGCCCTGCCGGACCAGTTCGTTGAATCGCCGGCAGGCCGCGGCCGTATCATGAAGCTCGACCGCGGGAATGCCCCGCCGGCGGATCTCCTCGACCAGCTCGGGCGGGCAGGCGATGGCCCGATTGGCGCCCAGACCCAGCAGCAGCACCTCGAGACCCTGGTCGAAGATCCCGGTGATCATGTCGATACGGAGGTGGTGGCCGGTGCGTTCGGCCCACCGCGTCACGGTCAGGGGCGGGAACAGAATGCGCAGGTCCTTGCCCTGCCCGGCCCCCGGGTCGCCCCGCCCGTGCTCCTGTCCGGCGATGACGAACCGTCCCCAGGTGAACGCTTCGATCGGACCGGCGGGATCAGCGAACATCAGCGTTCGCTCCCAATGGAAAGAACGCAGAAACCCCAGCGCCTGGCGAAGCCACGTGGTGAGTGACATCGGCGGCGAGCCGCGTTCAGAAGCCCGTCACGCCGCGGGCCAGCACCGCTTCGATCATCTGGCAGCAGCGAGGATTGCCGCTGATTCGGGGGAACAGATCGGTGACCTCGAGGTGGGAATGCTGTCGGATGAGGTCGATTCCCGCCTTGATGTCCTGTCGACGGACCGCCCCCTCGAGCCCTTCGAAACGGCGCGAAGAGCGGGCCCAGGCGAACAGGTCGCGGGCCCACCGCAGGAATTCGCCATGCTCCCGGGTCAGTTGCAGGATCACCCGGATGGTGGGCCCCACCGGCATCGCTTCGAGAGCGGCCGGGAACAGTACCTCTTCCTCGAACCGGAAATGCTTCTCGACAAAGGGCATGAACGCTGATTCGATCGACCGGAGATGGGCCGCCATGGCCTCCGCATCCGGCTGTTTGAGGACGGCTTCGACGCCAGCCATCTGCTCGAGGATGAACCGATGTTCCTTCGACAGGGCCAGAATGGGATTGTTGATCGGAGCCTGGGCCATGCAGATCACCTCCGGGATGTCATTGGGCCGATGGTACCTCAAATCTGCGGCCGACAAAAGACCACTCCCGCTCCTTTTCGCAGCAGACAGCTCCTTGGCCCATCAGATGCCGCCGACGCGGCCAGCGCCTTCCGACAAGCCTGGGGGTGTTCCGCCGCGCCGGTCGGCTACCGATCGGGGTCGCTACACAGTTCGCGCTTTACCAGTCCGGGGAATCGGATTTCGGCTGAGCCCGACGGCCCGAGCGGCGATCGATGAAATCGCGAAGCTGGTCGGGCGTCATGAAGAAGGGATCGAACTCTTCATCGAGGGAATCATCACGTTGCGGGTCGCGACGATACCGGCGCTGCACTTCCTTCTCCCGCTCCTCCAGATCGCGCAGGAGCTTCTCCACGGCATAGGCATTCAGCTTGATGTTCTTCATGGCCCGCGCCCGCTGCGAGATATCGGCCGGCGGCGGTTTCTCGCGATCGGGCTGGGCCATGGCGAGATCCTGGCGTTCTTTCTCTCCCTCGGGGCCGACTTCGGCTGTGTCCGAGCCCAACCCCATCTCGGGGGTATCGGTACCGACCCGGGAATCGGGGGTCCGGGCCTGGTCTCCCGGCTTCGGCGAGGCCCCGTCGGGGCGGGATGCCTGATCCTGGCCCGACGGCCCCGTCTGAGGCTGCCCGGCCTGGCCATCGGGGCCCTGCTGCCCCGATTGATCGGCTCGCTGTTCCGCTGACTGGCCGTCCTGTTTCGACTCGCCCTGCCCACTCGGTTGCCGGTCTTGCCCACCTTGCGAGGAGCCCTCTCCCCCTGGTGACGAGTTGGCTTGTCCGCCCTGCGGCTGGTCCTGCCCTGGCTGACCCCCCGTGGGCGATGGTTGGTCGGGCTGGGTCTGAGCGCGGCGTTCCATCTCTTCCTGGAGGCGTTTCCGGGCTTGCTCGAGATTGTAGCGGGTCATGGCGTCTTCCCGCAGATCGAGCGAGGCCTGGTAGGCCCCGATCGCTTCCTGGAAGCGGGCGGCGCGATAGGCGGCATTGCCCAGGTTATGCAGGGCGTCGGCCCGTGCCGCCGGATCTGGGGCGGCGCGCGCCGCCTCGGCGAAGGAGCGGGCGGCGTCGAGATAGTTCCGTTTGCGATATTGGACGACGCCAAGGTTGTATAGCAGGCGCGGATCATCGGGATCGGCGAACCGCGCCCGATGCAGGGCGGCTTCGGCCGCCTCGAGATCTCCCTTCGCCAGCGCGGCCTGGGCCCACGCCACGTCATCGGCCGGATGCGCTCCCGCGGCCGGCCCGCCGGCGCACCAGAGCAGGCCACCCAGCACCAGCCCGGCCAGGAACAGCGCGCGCCGCCGTCGGGAAGCCCCACGTTCTGGCCACGCCGAGCGAGGGCCCGGCCAATCAGCCAGCCACGCCGGGTTTCTCCGGTTCAGATCCGTTTCAACCAATGGTCTTTCTCCCGTTCGTAGGGAATCCGCTCGGAAATCATCCATTCCAGCAACAACAGCAGGAACCCGGCCAGGAGCGGCCAGGAGAAGAGCTCCCGCGTCGTCAGCTGGCTGCCGCCCGCGATGGCGGCCCGCGGCAGGGCCTCGAGGCCGGCCGCGACCTCGCGCGCCGTCGCCATGTCGGAGGCCCGGAAGAACCGGCCGCCGGTCTCCTGCGCGATGCGGCGCAGCATGCGATCATCCAGCCTGGTGACGACGCGCTCCCCCTGCCAGGTCTTGTAGATGACCCGCCCCCAGACGTCGCGCCCGACCGGCAGATACGACCCTTCCTTGCTGCCGATGCCGATCGTATGGACCGGCACCCGCTTGCGCTTCGCCTCGGCGATGGCTCGATCGAGCCGTTCTTTATCGTGGTCTTCGCCATCGGAGATGAGCAGGATGACGCGGGCCTGCGACGCCGTGAAGTCGAACCGGTCGAGGCTGGTCTCGATGGCCGCGGCGAGATTGGTCCCCTGCTTGGTGAGCAAAGAGGGGTCGGTGCGTTCGAGGAAGGTCAAGAAGGCGTTCTTGTCGAGCGACAAGGGGCTCTGCACCATGGTGTCGCCGGCGAAGACGACCAGGCCGAGGCGGTCCTGCTTGAGGTAGTTGACCAGGTGGGCCACCAGCGCCTTGGCCACGTCGAGACGGGTGTTGCCGCTGACGTCGGGGGCCAGCATCGATTGCGACACATCGAGGGCGACCACCAGATCGAGGGCCTGACCGATGACCGTCTCCTCGACGAAGCCCCCCTGGGGGCGGGCCAGGGCCAGCCCGAAGCACGCCAGGGCGAGCAGCATCAGCCCCCATTTCACGACGGGCCGCCGCGTCGGTTGGTGCCCGGTGATGCGATGCAGCATGGGGGCGGCCGCAAAGGCCGCCCGCCGCCGGCGCAGGTCGAGCATCATGACCCGGACCAGCAGGATGGCCCACACCAGCGTGAAGGCCAGCAGCCCCAGCACCCACGGTTCCCGGAACATCAGAACACCCTCGCGAAGACGCGGCCGCGCAGCCAGAGCTCGATCACGAACAGGCCGAAGGCCGGCCACAGGAACCAGCCGAACCGCTCGGCATACTGGACCGTGCGGCTGACGTCGATCTTGCCTTTTTCGAGCCGGGCGATGGTCTCGTAGATCTTCTCCAGGGCCTGGTTGTCGGTCGCCCGGAAATACTGCCCCTTGGTGATGTAGGCCATGTCCTTCAACAATTGCTCATCGATGCGGGGAATGTAGAGGCTGCCATCGGGGTTGCGGGCGAACTGCCGCCCGTGGGGGGTGTCGATGGGTATGGGGGCGCCCTCGAGGCTGCCGACCCCGATCGTATAGACCCGGATCCCGCGATCGGCGGCAATCTTGGCCGCTTCGAGGGGGTCGACGACCCCGGCATTGTTCTCGCCGTCGGTAAGCAGAATGACGATCTGATCCCGTTTTTCCCCGCGCGGCTTCTTGAACTTGTAGACGGCGTTGATCAGCCCGTCGCCGATGGCGGTGCCGTCGGCCTTGATCATGCGCATGTCGGCCCGCCGCAGCAGTTCGGTGACGACGCCATAATCCATGGTCAGCGGGCATTGGGTCATCGACAGGCCGGCGAAGACGACCAGACCGACCCGGTGATCGCGCAACCCGGTGATGAACCGCTCGGTGATGGCTTTGGCGGCGGCCAGCCGGGTGGGCTTGAAGTCTTCGGCGGCCATGCTGCCCGAGACATCCAGCACGATCATGATGTCGATCCCCTGGCGATGGATCTCCTCGCGCTGGATGCCCCACTGCGGGCGCATCAGGGCCAGGACGACCAGGCTGAGCACCAGCGCCCGCACGAGATCGGGCAGGAAGGCGAGCCGCGCCCGCCAGGAGAGGCCGGTCTCGATCGCCCGCTTGGCCAGGGGGTAGCGGATGCCGCCACGTTTCAAGCCGCCTACCACAACGAATTTGTAGGCCAGCACGAGGGGAATGAGGGCGAACAGCAGCAGGAATTCGGGATCGTACCAGCGCAGACTCATGGCCGCCAATCCCCCCGCAGCAGCAGTTCGCGCACCTGCGTGTAGAGATGATCGAGTGGCCGATCGCCCAGCGACCCGCGAGCATAGCGGACCTCGTCACAGAGGCCCAGCAGCTCGGCCGAGCGGTTGACGAGCGAGATGGGAACCCGCTGCCGGCGCAGATCCTCCAGCAGCTCGTCGGTGGTCGCGGCTCCTCCCAGGCCCAGACCGAACCGGGCCTTCAAGAAAACCTTCAAAATCAAGGCCACCCGCTCGCAGACATCTTTGACGCGGGAAGGATCCCATAGCGGGGAGGCCCGCAACCGATCGAGCGCGCGCAGGGCCTCCTGGAGGGGATCGACTGGCCGCGCCGGCCGGGGCACCCGTGGCACCGGCGCCAGCCACCAGTGCAGGAACCGCCAACCCGCCCAGGCCAGAATCAGCATGGCCGTCCAGCGCGCGATGGTGGCCAACCAGGGGAACGGCACCGGATGCAGCGGACGCAGATCGTAGATCTCCTCGCCCGGCGGCAACGGCGGCAGATCGGAGCTGCTGGTCGCGTTCGGCCACCGAGAGGCAGCCGCTTCCTGGGAGGCTGGGGCGGTGGCGACCTCAGCAGGGCCCGACCCCCCCAGGATCGGAGCAGAGAGGCCCACCAAGACCACAGCCAAGAAAAAGCCTACTCCCCCCCACCGTCTGACAGCACGCCAGGCAGTTTGCCCGCAGAGGGGCACGGTTGACTGGCAGACACGCCTCCCCACCCGGACAGCCGCAAGGCTGCTCCGATGGCGGAGAGTGGAGAGGGTCTCGGCCATAGCGATCGGCCCCGTCGCGCCTCAGCGGCTGGAAGGAGCGGGTTTTCCGGGAGCCGCCGGGGCGGTCCCCGTCGCGGGGGGTGTCGTGTAGAAGGCGCGGGTCAGCACATCATCCAGGATCTTGAGTTCCTCTCGCCGGGCCAGTTCGGCGATCGCTTCGGCGAGCCTGCCACTCTGTTTCTGCTCGAGGAGCCGGAGCCGAGCCTGCTGGCGGGCCAGTTCGGGCGGCACCCGACGCGGGGGCACCACCTCGTGGATCTGGTAGACCACCCATTTGCCATCCTGCTCGACGGGGCCGAGGAGGCTCGGCGGTGGTTCGGTCTCCCACTTGATGCCCTTGAGGATGGTCGGCAGGTCCTGCGGCAGGGCGTTGACCCGGTCGGCCAGGATGTCGGGAGCGCTGGCGGGGGAACGCCCGGCGACGAAATCCTGGGCGGCGCCCTGGTCAGCGAAGGCCAGGGTCGAATAGATCACGCGCAAAGGCGATTCGAATTCGGCGCGGTGCTGTTGCAGGTAGAGGTCGAGGGCCTGGTCGTCGACCTGGACATCCTTGAGCACATGCTCTTCGAGGTAGCGTTGCAGGGCCAGGTTCTCTTCGAAGAGCCGCACCTGTTCGAGGAAGGCCGGGTGCCGGCGCACGCCGGCCCGCTCGGCCGCCCGACGCAGCAGCACTTCCCCCGCCATGGCCTGTACCAGCTTGTCAAGCGCTTCGCGGGGCGGATCTTTGACCGGCAGACCCATCTGGGCCAGGCGGCGCTCCACCTCGGCCACCGTGATCGCCTCCTGGTTGCCCAGGCGCACCGCCGTGCTCGCGGTCACCGTCGAGACGAGAGGATTCCTGCCTTCCTCGAGCATCAGCCGGCGCTGGACATCATAGGTCCGGCCAAGGCGGTCGAGGCAGCGGCGCACCCTCTCTTCCGTCGCGCTGGCCAGCCCAGGATCGACCGATCGCACATAGACGAGTTCGGCCAGCGCCTTCTCATAATCGCCGAGGCGATCCATGTACAGCTCGGCCATGGTGCGTCGCAGGCGCAGGCCCCGCGCCGAGCGTGGCTCGGCGGCCGCCGCTTCCTGCAGCACCTGCAAGGCCTCATGGGTCAGGCCGTAGGCGAGCAGTTCGGCGGCATAGTCCTCGCCGGCCCGCACCGGCACCCGCCGCTGGGTGTAGTAGTCCCAGGCCAGGGTGAGACCCAGGGCCAGGCCTGCCAGCATCATGACGAGCAGGGTGTTGACACGGGTGAGTAGCGTGCGCAGGGCGTTCATGGATCACCTCACGGAGAATCTCGGCCACCCGGGCGGCCGGACGGCGAGGCCGCGGCGGCGCTTCTGGCGCCCAGGCCGCCGCCGCCGCCGGCGATCCCGGCCTGGCGGCGCTCGCGGGCAGCGAACAGGCGGCAGATGGGATCGATCACCGATTCCCCGGCCGTCAGGGCGATGACGTCGATGCCGAGCCGGCGACACAGAGCCATCAGCCGCGCCCGGGCTTCCTGCTCGGTGCGCTGGAAGCCTTCTCGCACGGCCGGCACCGCGGTGTCCCACAAGAACTCCTCGCCGGTCTCGGGGTCTTCGATCTCGACCAGACCGATATCAGGGATTTCTTCTTCCCGGCGATCCCGCACCGTGACCAGAATCAGATCATGCCGGGCCGCCGAGATGCGGAGTTCGCGCTCCATGGGCGGCAGATCGATGGCGTCGGTGACCAGGAACACGACCGAGCGGCGGCCCAGCGAGCGATTGAGGAAGGAGAGAGCCGGCCGCACGTCGGACTGCTGGTGAGCAGGCAGGAAGTAGAGCAATTCCCTGATCAGGCGCAGATTGTGGGTCGGCCCTTTGGCAGGGGGAATGAACTTCTCGACCTGGTCGGTGAAGAGGCAGATGCCCACCCGATCGTTGTTGCGGGCGGCGGCCAGGGTCATGGCGGCGCCGAACTCGACGGCGGTCTCGCGTTTCTCCCGCAAGCCGCTGCCGAAGGCCATCGAGGCCGACAGGTCGAGGGCGACCACCACCTGCAGCTCGCGCTCTTCGATATGCTCGCGGACGTGCAGGTCGCCGGTGCGGGCGGTGACCTTCCAGTCGATGGCGCGGAACTCGTCGCCGCGGTAGTATTCGCGGATGCCGGCGAACTCGATGCCGCGGCCCTTGAAGACCGAACGATAGCCGCCGGCATAAACCGAGTCGACCAGATGCCTGGTCTTGATCTCGATCTTCCGGACCTCGGCGAGCAGTTCCTTGGGCAGCATGTCAATCCTCTCGCCTGGCCGCCGGGCAGGCGCCTCGGGCCACCCACCCGCCGGCCAGGATCCAGGGCCGTCTTCCCGGCCTTCTCACGGGACCGGGACGGTCTCGGCGATGCGGCGGATCACCTCGGCGCTGGTGATGGCATCGGCCTCGGCTTCGTAGGAGACGATCAAGCGGTGCCGGAGCACGTCGGGCAGCAGGGCTTTGACATCGTCGGGCTTGACGTAGGGCCGCCCATGGACCAGCGCCAGGCTGCGGGCGGCCCGGGTCAGGTAGATCGAGGCGCGCGGCGAGGCGCCGAACCGGATGTATTCCTTGAGATCGAGGCCATAGACTTCGGGGCGACGGGTGGCATCGATCAGACGCAGAATGTACTCGACGATCTTCCCATCGACGTAGACCTGGCGCGACAGGTCGCGCAGGGCCATGACCTGCGGCCCATCGAGGACGCGCGAGATGGTATCGAGGGTGTGCTTCTCTTCGGCCAGCCCCATACGCTCGACGATCTGGCGTTCTTCTTCGAAGCTGGGATAATCGACGATGACCTTGAACAGAAACCGGTCGACCTGGGCCTCGGAAAGTTGGTAGGTTCCCTCCGTCTCGATGGGGTTCTGGGTGGCCAAGACCAGGAAGGGCTCGGCCAGTTTGAAGGTTTCGTGCTCGATGGTGACCTGCCGTTCTTCCATGGCCTCCAGGAGGGCGCTCTGCACCTTGGCCGGGGCGCGGTTGATCTCATCGGCCAGAACGAAGTTGGCGAAGATCGGCCCTTTATGGGTGAAGAACGCGGTCTTCTGCGGATCATAGACCCGCGTGCCGATGAGGTCGGCCGGCAGCAGATCAGGCGTGAACTGGATGCGCGAGAAAGTGGTATCGACCGTGCGGGCCAGAGCCTTGATGGCGAGCGTCTTGGCCAGGCCAGGCACGCCTTCGAGCAGAATATGGCCATTGGTGATGAGGGCGACAATCAGGCGATCGACGAGGTGCCCCTGACCGACGAGGACGCGGCCGACTTCGGCGCGAACCGCGGCGAGGCGACTGCCGGCCTCCTCGAGGCGGGAACGGAGGGCGGGATCGACAGCGGGGCTCATGGACTCACTCCTGGGATGGGATGGCGGCAAGGACGGCGAGCGCGTCCTCGAGGATGGTGGACCAGGTACGGGCGGGGCGGCAATGGGCGAACGCGACCCCTTCCCAATCGTCGGCCAGCCGGCGCAACCGGACTCCGACCGGCTCAGGAAGCGTGCGCAGGAGGCTCTGGACCATCTCATCGGGGGTCATGTGCGGGTCGAGTCGGGCCGACCGCCCGAGAGCGGCCCGGCGGAACAGATCGAAGAACGAGCGGTAGAATTCGAGATCGGCCTCGGGATGGAGGCGCTGCAATGCCGTGACCTCGCGCTCGAAATCGACCTGATCGCGCAGGGGCGGCGGCGCGGCGACGCGAGGCCCGGCCTGGGGAGCGGGCGTGGACGGACGGGGCCCGCCGCCGGTCGCCCTGGAAGGGGTGCTCCCGCTGACCGCGGCGGCGACGCCGGTAGACCCAGCGCTCGCCGCCCCACTCGCGGGGGCCGCGGGGGGCGATTCGCGCCGGGTGATCTGGGCGTCTTCGATGGGCGGGACAGGGCGAGCGGCTCTCGTCTCGGCAGCCCCGCGCCGCGGCCCGCCGGTGGTGGTGGCGGTGATGGTGGCCGGCTCTTCGTCCTGCCAGCGGGTGGACGGCTTGACGTTCCGGTTGAGGAGCCAGGTCAGCAGAATGGGGGCACCGATCACCGACCCGAGAATGACCAGAGCGACGACCAGAATATTGGCCAGGCGCGAGCCCGACCGACTCTCTTCGCCCTGATCGCCGGGGCCGGCCGCCGGTTCTGCCTCGCCAAGCCCGGGGGCTTCATCATCGGGGGCCGGCGGCAGGACGGTGATCGGGATCGGTCGGGTCGAGTAGATCTTCCCGTCAGGGCCTTGCATGCTCAACGCGGGAATGGTGAACTCGCCGGCCTTCTGAGGAACCAGCTCGACGGCCGTCTGCAACTGGATCTGCCCGATGCCGTTGATGATCATCGTGTTGTGGGAGGTGCGCTGGCCGACGATGTCGAAGCCGGGAATCTGACTGACCTGCGGGGCCCCGATCCGTTCGGTGCCTCCGCCGGAAAGGCGCTGCGTGACCGTGATCAGCAATTGAAAGGATTCGCCGAACCTGACCTTGGTGCGATCGACCGTGGCGTCGATCGAGAAGCCCGCCGACTGGGCCGCTCCCGGCTGGCCAGCGGCCAGCCCCAGCACCAACAGGATCAGGACCGCCAGGAGGGACCGGAGCCTTCCAGAGGAAGGGACGATCATGAGACGCTTGCTCCTCACATTTTCCCCAGGATTTGCATGCATTGACCACGGATCGGCGAAAAGGTTCCCAAATTCTGCGAGGTGTCGCCCCGCCGATTTTGTGGTACACTTTCCACCATGCAGACGACCCGATCGGTTTCGGTGGTGGTCAGCGGAACCGTGGTGCTGACCCGTTCCTGCCGCGAAGCCTGTGCCTATTGCGGATTCCGTCGAGATGATGATCCCCTGGTGCCGCTCAGTCGCCTGGGCGACCAGTTCGCTCCTCTGGCGAAAGGGCGGGCGACCGAAGTGGTGCTGGCCGCCGGGCAGTCGCCGGCCGAACGGCCGCACGTGCTGATGGCCCTGGCCCGCGACAAATGCACGTCCTTCGGGGAATACCTGCATCAGGCCTGCCGCATGGCGCTCGAGCACGGTCTGCTGCCCGTGCTCCAGGTCGGCTGGCTGACCCCGCTCGAGTTGAAGACCCTGGCGCCCGTGGCGGCCTCGGTGCGCATCCCGGTCCTCGCCGCGCCGCTCGATGGCGAGGGCCAGGCCCACGCGGCCGCGCGGGGCCGCCGCCCCGCCACCGCCCGCGAAGCGATCGAGAAAGCCCATCAGGCCGGCCTGCCCTACCACCTCGATTTCCTGATCGGCCTCGGGGAGAGCGCGGAAGAACGTCGGCGAACCGTGCAGGAGATCGGGGCGTTCTGCGCCGCCGACCCCTGGCTGCAGGACGTGCGAGCGGTCCCTTTCCAGCCGGTGCCCGGCACGCCATTCCGCGCCCGCCCGCCCCTGCCCTTCGACGAGGTCCGGGCGATGATCATCGAGCTGGCGCGGGCTTTTCCCGTGCATGCCCTGTCGGTGCCCATCCATCTGTTCGCCCGCTACCCCGAACTGATCGGCGCGGGTCTCAACGATCTGGGATCGACGCCGATCGTCACTGGCGATCCGATCATGCCCACCTTCCCGGTGCCTGGGCTCGAGCTGGTGAAGAGCCGGCTGGTAGAAGCCGCCGGCGCGCTGTACGAACGTCTGCCTCTGACCACCCCCGTCGCCGTGAACCGCCCCGGGCTGGCGGAAGCCTTGAGCCGAGCCCGCGATCGTCTGCAAGCCCGGGCCGGCAGCGGGCTCGCCCTGCTCGACAACCGCAAATGCTTCGTCTGTGGCGACCATAATCCCGATGGCCTGCAGATCGCCTTCCGTCGGCACGATGCCGATACCTGCACCGCCACCTGGGTCCCCGGGGCCGCCTTCCAGGGCTATGCCGGAATCGTGCACGGCGGGCTGCTCTCGACCCTGCTCGACGAAGCCATGGCTCATTGCTTGAACGGAGCCGGCCGGCAAGTCGTCACCGCCGACCTGCGAGTCCGCTTCCTGCGCCCGGTTCCGGTCGGGCTTCCCCTCACCGTGACCGGCACCCGCACCGGCCACCGCCAACGGATCCATTTCGCGCGCGGCACCGTCACCGGCCCCGATGGCACCCTGCTGGCCGAGGCCGAAGGACGGTTCGCCGAATGCTGAACGACCAACCACCCCTCTGGAGGACACGATGAAAGCGCACAAGGAAAAGCTTCGGGTCATCATCTACACCCCCCATCACCGCATCAAAGGCGAAGTGCATCTCTATGAGAACAGTCGACTGACCGACATCCTGAACGCCGACACCGCGACGAAGGATTTCCTGCCCGTGACCAATGTCAGCGTGACCGACCTGCGCGACCAGTCGACCTCGGAAGTGGGGTTCCTGTCGATCAACCGGAAGTTCATCGAGCTGGTGCTCGAAGACGATGAAGCCATCGCCCTCGACAAAGCCAAGGAGATGATCGCCAAACGCAAATTCACCGAAGCGCTGCAGTTCGCCACGCGGGCGGTCAAGGCCTCGCCCAGCAACGCCGAGGCCCATTACTACTACGGCTTCTGCCTGGCCAAGACCAACGACCTGAAGGGCGCCCGCGCCGCGTTCGAGAAGTGCCTGAAGCTGCGTCCCGAGCCCGCCATCGCCCACCAGGCCGAAGAAGCCCTGCACACGCTCGGCAGCTGACCGCCCCGACGGCCACGTCGCAGGCGGGAACCATGCCACCGGCTGGCGATCGGCCGGTCGGGCGTGGTATGGCCCCCTGCCCCAGCGTTCTCCTGATGCCCTTTTCCACCCCTTACCTGGAGGCTTCCATGCGCCGCTCCTCTTGTCCCCTCACCGCTCGAGCCTGCCTCAGTCTCATCCGGTGGCCGTTGGCCCTGGCCATTCTTCTGCTGATTCCTTGGTGGGCTGGCCCGGGTGCCGGCATTCCTCCGGCACCGGCCCTGGCCCCCTCTTTCGTGCTGTTCCACACCAGCGATACGCACGGGCACCTGACGGCCCAACCCGATCCGATCAGCACCGCCACCGACAAACCGCTGATCGGCGGCCACGCCGCCCTGGCGACCTTCCTGCAGCGGGCTCGGCTCGAGGCCTACCAGCGGGGCGCCCTGCCCCTCTTCTTCGACGCCGGCGACTATTTCCAGGGCACACCGGTCGTCGACCATACCAAAGGCGAGTGCATGATCGCCCTCATGAACCACCTGCGGGTCGCTGCGGCGGGCATCGGCAACCACGATTTCGACTACGGCCCGGCCCGCCTGAAGGAAGCCATCCGGCTCGCCCGCTTCCCGGTGGTCAACTGCAATGTGTTCGAACAGGCGACCGGCCGACTGCTGGCCGGAGTCCGGCCCTATGTTCTGATCCCCTGGAAGGGGCGCCTGCTGGGTGTAACCGCCGTGCTGACGCCCGAGACCCCCCGGATCTCGATGCCCGAGAATACGGCCGGCCTCGAATTCCGTGACCCCTTGCCGATTCTGCGCGAACTGGTTCCTGCCCTGCGGCGGCGCGGCGCCGATTTCATCGTCGTGCTCTCCCATCTCGGGATCGAAGACGATCGCCGGCTGGCCACGGCTTTGCCCGACATCGACCTGATCCTCGGTTCGCACAGCCACACGCCAATGACCGCCCCCGAATGGTGCGGCCCCCGCCCCACTCCTGTCTTCCATGCCGGTTATGACAACCGGTTCGTGACCCGCTCCGAGATCGCTCTAGGCGCCGGAAACGCGCAAGCCACCGAGTTCCAGGCCCATGCCCTCTACCTGTCCGACTACCCGGAGGACCCGGATACCCAGCGCCTGGTGGCGTCCTACATGGCGCCCATCGATCACCTGATGAAGGAAGTCCTGGGGCCGTCCCAGGTCGACCTGGTGCGCGGCGTCATCGGCGGCGACTCCCCCGAAGGCTCCTACCTGGCCGACGCCATGCGCCAGTTCAGCGAAGCCGATTTCGCGTTCATGAACATCGGCGGGGTGCGGTTCCCCGTGTTCAGGGGCGATGTGACGGTCGAACAGATCTTCACCCTGCAACCGTTCCCCAATACCGCCGTGGTGGTGACCATGACCGGGGCGCAGATCCGGCGGCTGCTCGAGGAAACGCTGTCGGTGGACTGGTCCCCCATCGGGCCGGCCGACAACGAGTATGCCGTCCAGAATTTCCGGGTCGAGGCCGCCGGCCTCAAACGCGAGTTCATCGCGACGTACGGCTATCTCATCCCCTCCGGGTTGCAGGTGACCTTCGACCCGCACCGTCCCCCGATGGATCGGGTGATCAGTCTGGTGGCCTCCGACGGCACCCCGGTGGAGACCGAACGAACATATCGCGTCGCCTTCAATAGCTACATCGCGGGCGGCGGCGACGGATTCGGCTGGCTGAAGGACCTTCCTGATCGCCGCGACACCGGGATCCTGGTGCGCGACATGGTCATCTTGAAAATCCGGGCCGAGAAGGGAATCCACACCCTGCCCGAACAACGGATGTTCAATTTGCGCCAGGCCATCCGCCCACTGCCTGGAGCCGTGACCATCCACGCCTACGCCCCCGATCTGCACGCCGCCCCCGCCACCCCCGCCGGCCATCGACCCGCCTTGCCGACCATGGCCGCCGCCGCCGCCCCGCGCCGCTGAGACGCGATTTCGCATCATGCCCGATCGCCACTGGATCCGTCGCCGGCTCCATGATCCCTTCCTGAAGAAGGCCCACCGCGAGGACTTCCGCTCGCGCGCCGCCTACAAGTTGCAAGAAATTGCCGAGAAGTACAAATTGATACAGTCGCACTCAAAAGTACTGGACTTAGGATGCGCCCCGGGCAGCTGGTGCCAGGTCGTCCGGCGCTGCCTCGGCCCCAAGGGCCTGGTGATCGGGGTCGATCTCCTGCCCGTCGAGCCGATCGACGGGGTCACCCTCCTGCAGGGCGATCTGACCGACCCGGCGGTGCAAGACCGCATCACCAGCCTCTGTCCAGGCGGGTTCGACGTCATCCTCAGCGACATGGCCCCCCACACCACCGGTATCCATCATGCCGATACCGAACGCTCGGCCGAACTGGTGGGGCTCGTGCTCGATCTGTGCGCCCGCTGGTTGAAGCCGGGCGGGGCGATGCTCGCCAAGGTCTTCGAAGGCGCCGAGTATCCTGCCCTGCGGCAGCGCGCCCGCACGCTCTTCCGCTTCGCCAAGACGGTCACGCCCGAGGCGTCCCTGGCCCGCAGCCGGGAAGTCTACCTGCTCGGGCAGGGGTATCATGGCCCGACCAGCCGGGCGACCGCTTCCCAGGCCCACCCCCAGCCAGGAAGCCCCCGACCGGCTTCCCCCGGGGCGGCTCCCCCCGAAGCTGAGCCAGCCGCCGGAACCCGCGCCAACCCCGATGGTAGGCTTTCCTCGCGGAGCGCGACCGGGCCAGACGATGGCCCGCCCCCACCGCCGGCCCCCCCGCGCCCCTCCCCCATCGCTCCCCTCCGGATGGGGAAACGAAAGAAAGCCTGATCCCGCGTTCAGGGCTGGCTGCGACCGGCTGAGATGCTGCGCCCCTTGCTTCGCTGGTTGAGCTTGGTCGCTCTAGCGGTTCCCGCCGGCACCGCCCTCTGGGTGATGCTCGCCCGCGCCGCCTGGCCGTACGAACTCGAATGGATGGAAGGGGCGATGGCCGACCTCGTGGCTCGCGTGCAGCAAGGGGCCTCGCTCTACATCGAACCGTCTCTCGCCTTCGTGCCGTTCATCTATCCGCCACTCTACTTCTGGCTGGGAGCCGGCCTCTGGACCATCACCGGCCCGGGGCTTCCCCCACTGCGATGCATCTCGATCGCCGCCGCCCTGGGGACGACCGCTCTGCTGGCGTGGTGCGCTCGTCGCGAGACCGGCAGTCGCTTCTGGGCCGTCGTTGCCGCCTGCCTCTTCCTGGGATCGTTCGGCGCGACCGGCTTCTGGATGGACCTGGCCCGGGTCGATGCGGTGGCTCTGTTTTTGACGGCGGCAGGGTTCGTCGCCCTTCGCCGGTCGACTCCCCGCGGGTCTGGGTGGCTCGGCGGCATCCTGCTGGGGGCCGCCTTCCATGCCAAGCAGACCGCCGCTCTGGCGGCGCTTCCCATGCTGGCCCTGGGCTGGATTTCTCTCGCGGCCGACGTCTGGCTGAAGCTGGTCGTCGGTTGGACGGCGATGGTCGGGCTGCCCGCCCTCTGGGGCCATCTGGCCACCCAGGGTTGGTACACGACCTTCGTGCTGATTCTCCCGCGACTGCATCCGTTCGAGCCCATTCCGCCGGTCGATTTTCTGCTCGACGACCTCGCCCCCTGGGTGATCGCGCTGATGGTCGGCTCGTCGTTCTTCTGGTACCGACCACCGAATGCCACCCCAAACAACAGATCCTTCCATGCGCTGATGCTGGTCGGTCTCGTCGGTTCCGCCTGGTTGGCCTATCAACATGAGGGAAGCTATCGCAACGTCCTGCTGCCCGCGGCCGCGTCCATCGCCCTGCTGGCCGCCCTCGGCGGGAGCGCCCTCGAACGCCTCCTTCAGGAAACGACCCATCCCTCCGACCGACCGTCAAGGAACGCCGAGGGCAGCCCCCCGCCGGTTCATCATCCGCCCTGGGCAACCACCTTGGAAATGGCATTGTGCATCGCCCTGATCGTGCAGGCCTGGCGTTTGGGGTTTTCTCCTGGTCCGCTGATCCCCGATGCGGTTGATCGGGCCGAAGCTGCCCGTTTCGTCGAGTTCCTGCGCCAGCGGCCCGGGTCGGTGCTGCTGCCCTACCACGGCTGGTATCTGACGCTGGCCGGCAAGCCGGCCGGCGCCCACCACATGGCCCTGTGCGATGTCCTGCGGGTCGCCCGCCCCGACCTGCGTGACGGCCTGCTGGCCGATTTCCGGGCCACGTTGGCCGGTCACCGCTATGACACCATCATCGTCGATGAGCCATGGTTCCCTGAGGTGACAGAGCCATCCTATCGCCTCGAGGGCGAATGGGCGATTCCTGACGAGCGAGCGTTCTATCCGCGGGTCGGCATGCCGGTACGCCCGCGTCTGATCCTGGTTCCTCGGCGTCGGTAACCGAGCGACCCTCCCCTTCCCTGGTCGATCTCGCCGCCTCCTCGGTCAGGCTGAAGAATCGCTCTTGTCGGGCAGCGCGGAAGCAGATTCATCCAGCGGTTCGGTGTCGATCGGGTCGACCAGAGTTCCGTCGCGCCAGCGCTCGTCGGGATCGCGCAGCGGTTCGTCGCCGTCGAGCACCTTGAAGGTCGGGCGTAGATCAACGCGGGAATCGCCAGCCAGGAAACGGGTGACCAGCCCGGCCGCGATCATGCCGAAGACCGAGGTGACGAAGACGGCCGAGCCGTAGAGGAGGCGGCGCCGCGCGCAGGTGTGATGCTGGTTGGCCTGGTTGGGGCAGGCGCATTCCAGGCCGCACAGCGACGATCGATAGGCGGGGTCGGGCAGGATGACCTCCTCGTCGGAGTAGATGGCATGCAGGCGGGAGACCCGCTTGAGATTGATCGCATAGACCCGCCACAGGTTCTTGCGAATGGTCTTGGCCAGCGGATCATCATGCGTCTTGCGCAGATCGGCCACCCGTACCCGCGTGGGATCGACCTTGGCCGAGGCACCCAGGGCAGTGACGACGGGCATGGCCCGGTAGATGCAAGTGGCCAGCAGGTGCAGCTTGGCCGTGATGTTGTCGATGGCATCGACGATGACATCGGGCCGGCGAGCGAGAAAACTCGGGGCGGTTCTGGCTTCGTAAAAGTCCTTCACCGCTTCGACGTGGGCCGATGGGTTGATGGCCAGCACGCGCTCGGCCATCAGCTCGGCCTTGGAGCGCCCGATCGTCGAGGCCAGCGCGTGGCACTGCCGGTTGATGTTGGTGATGCAGACCGCATCGCAATCGACCAGGGTCAGCCGCCCCACGCCGGTCCGGGCCAGTCCCTCGACGGTGTAGCTGCCCACGCCGCCCAGCCCGATGACCATGACGTGCGCCGCCGCCAGGCGGGCCACCCCTTCGGCTCCGAACAGGCGAGCGGTGCGATCGCACCATTTCGGGACGGAGGCTGATGGTTTCGGGCTGGAGGTCATACGGTTGAGTGCCTAGCCGGAAGTATGGCAAGAAACGATCTTTGCCACAAGGGGTGGGAGCGACGATCCACCCGGTTCAGGAACACGGCGCGAGCGGCTGGCCGGCAATCAAGCTCTCCTGCCCTTCGAGTCTGGCAAGGTTTGGCCACAATCGTCATCCATGAGTTCCCACCGCCAGCAGCAACCGAAGGGTGGCATGGCCGACCACCGCTCCGGCCGGGATGGCCACCAGCCACAGCACACGGCGCAACGAGGCACGGAAGTATTCCTGGGTCATCGACAGGCAGAGGTGGGCCGGCGACAGGAAGATGCCGGCCAGGCCGCTGGCGTAGGCGAACTGCAGCCACCCCACGGAGTCGCCTTCCCAGAAAGGGATCAGGAACGGGAACACGGTGCCGACGAAGCCGGGCGTGACACCGGTCAACAGGCCCATCAGAAAGGGCAGCACGCAGGACAGCACCGCCACCGGCAGGCCCAGGGCCAGCAGATGATCGGCCAGCAAGCGGAGCAGCCCGGTCGAGACCAGCACCTGCCCGAACAGGAAGACCGCCCAGACCAGCACGAGGATCGGGCCGTTGAACGAGTCGCGAAAATGGCGGAGGCTCTGCCGCCAGCCCACCCGCTCGGCCAGGCTGTAGACAGCGATGACCGCGATCAGGCCCGGCACGAGGGGAAGCTTCGCCAGGGCGACGCCGATGACCAACAGGATCGGCCACAAGACGAGCAGCCCGGGCCGACCGGTGACGTCGGGGGCCGGAAGAGCTGACGCCCTCTGGTCGTGGTCGGTAGGTCCCGACCTCGACGGGGGATCGACTGGCATCACCGGCTCGCTCGCATCTTCCGACGGGCCAGCCATCGGGGTGTCCGACAAAGGGGCCTTTCGCGCCGGACGGGGTGAACGCCACCAGAACACCAGACCCCCGGCGAGGAAGGCGGTGACGGCCAGGGGCATCAGGTGGCCGGCCAGGGTCAGCGGAGGCAACCGCACCACTCCCGCGCACAGGATGATGCCGGGATAGAGCGGAAAGGCCAGTTCCCAGCAATGGCGGAACCAGTAGTTGGAGAAGACTTTGTCTTCGGGTCGCAGATTAACGCGATTGCCCACTTCGTCGGTGATGGGGGCGGTGAACATGGCGCCGCCGGGCATCGGGATCAAGCCGACCAACGCCGGCACCGCGGCCAGCACCAGCCGCGGATCGCGCATCGTGCGCTGCAGGACTTCGGCCACGACCTCCATGCGACGGGTCGACTTGAGCAGGAAGGAAAAGTGGTAGATCAGCACGACGACGGCGATCAGTTCGAGCAGGTTGGGGTCGGTGCTGACGGAGGCGGCGTCCTGCCACAGGCCGCCGAGGCCTCGCCCCAGCCCGAGGGCCAGACCGACCGCCGCCCCCAGAATGACCGTCCCCAGCGGCCAGCCGCGCCGCACCAGCAGCGGGATGAGCGCCAGCCAGAAGGCGAACAGCCCCAACGCCCAGGCGGTCGGCATCAGGGCCACCTCTCGGGAGAGGTTGCGACGGAGTTCCTTCGAACAGGCATGACCGGGCATTATACCCTTCTCAGATCAGAAGGCAACCACTCACACCACTATAACTTCAACACTACACTGTCATGGGCAAGGTAATTACCTACCCTTCGGGGGCCATCCCAGGCAGGGGATAAAATCCTTGGCGGCTAATGGTAAGGTCTCAAGCCCCTGCCCCCTGACCTGCCTGTTGTCTGAGGGCGTAAGAGGTGATTCGACCGCTTCCCTGGGAATGAGACCGAGGCAACTTGCCTCCCAGAGAGGATACCGGGTTCTCTTCGCCCGCCTTCCCCACAATTTCGCATTTTGAGCTAGATTGTGATACCATGAAGCGCCATTCCAAAACTTCAGGGGAGGAACCATGTATAAAACCATCAGCCTGGTCTTGATTCTCGCCGTCGTAGGCGGCCTGGCCATCATGTCCACTGGGTGCGGCGGAGATGGTGGCGGCATCCTGGGTGCGGCGCTGGGAATCATCGCCATCGCGGCCATCGCTTCGTCAGGAGGCGCTGGCGCTGCCGCGTTCGCCGCTTCCGTTCGGCATTCGCCACGTGCGGCTGTGGTCGCCACCACCGGGTACAAAGCGGTGATCAAAGTCAATGGGGTGACCGCCACCGAAACCACCGATCTCACCAAAAAAGATGACAACAAGGAATTGTACATCAACGCTGAGATCTCGGTGAACCCAGGGACAAACGAATATTCCATCGAATTGTATCCGGCCACGGCCAATACCACCACGGACCCCTTGTTCAAAACCTACCGGGTCGCCACGGTGGACAATGGCGGGCGCACCACCGACAACCCGCAACTCAATGCCACCGCCACCGCTCGGGCGTTGGCCTATGAAGAGTGGAAGAAAAAATATCCAACGCAAACGGCGAATGCCACCATCAATGATTTCAGCCCCAATCAGGCCGATATCGACGCTCTGGCCCTGAAGATCCAGAATCATCTCGACACCAACATGACCGCTACGGTCCTCCCTGATGCCACTTTCAAGTGGCCAGCTACCGTCACGGACGACGCCAAGAAAGTCGCTTCCGACACTCCAGCGCCCACTCCTACCACTACCGGCAACATCGCCACCGGGGAGGCCTACATTCAGCCTGGGTTCCAGTGGCTGCCTGGCCAGACCGAACCGCAGCAGGTCAGCCAGATGCAGACCGTTCCCGAGAAGATCGGAATCGCCTTCTTCCCCCTCCCGGCCCCCGACAATCGTTTAACCCTCGGGAATTTCTTCGGCCCGTTCACTCCTTTTGCCAACCAAACCACGGTGATCCGCTACCTGCCCAACGTGACCTCGCTCGATGCCGTGACACAGGCCGGTGACACCTACAACCACCACGCCTTCGGCGGTGATTCCCAGGCGACCCAATTGGCCGAAAATCAAGTGTATGACTTCTTGGTTGACGGCTACTACGGCGCCCTCCAGATTCATGCGGTGTCGGCTGAAATGGTGACCATCCGCTACAAATACAACACCACCAAGGGCAACAAGAATCTGAATCCTCAGGCGTTTGCCGCGAAGATCGCCTACTGATCGGCGCCCCATTCTGACCTTCGACCACCCCCGACCACATCCAGGTCGGGGGTGGTTTTCTCGTGTGCGAACTTGATTTGCGTTTGCCTTCCATGTACTGCGGATTCGCCCGCCGCTGCCCGAAAGGCTCAGCCGCCCTGGGCTCGCCGGACCAGGGGGAGCCATTGGTTCGTCGAAGCCGCTGAAGACGGCTTCGACCTCCCTGGCACAAATCCTTTGAACATGCTATACTCGCGCCACCACCGTGCCTTCGATTCCACCTTCGGGAGTGTCGTCATGCGGTTTTCCCAGACTCGCTCGCCGGTCGCGCCCGCCGAGAGACGCCATGGGTGGCCCCCAGCCAATCGGGGCGTCCCCTTTCTTTCGCCTCGCCTGGGAAGCGCCATCGCTCTGCTGGGCTGCCTCCTGCTTGTCGGCTGCGCCGGCTCGAGTTCGGGCATCTCCTCCCGTGAAGGCACCCTCTCGATCAGCGCCGAGGCGGTCGCCGGCCCGGTCGGCGGTGGCGCCGGCTTCGCCCTGGCTCTGCGTGCCGCCGAAGGAGAAGGAAGCGATGGCACCACCACCCAGCGCTACGAAGGGCGGCTGGTCATCAACGGCACCGTCCTGGCGCGGGTTTCCACCCTCGGCATCAGCGCCCTCCAGGACCGCGTGACCTTCAGCGCCACCGTTCCCCTCATCCCCGGGCCGACCGAGTTCGCCCTCGAACTCCTGCCGGCCAGCCATACCGCCGCTACCAGCCCTCTGCTCAAGGGATACTATCGCGTGAACGTCAACGATGCCGGCATCACCGTCGCCACTGTCACCCTCAATGCCGGCACCACCGCCAAAGCCCTGGCCTATGAAGCCTGGCGCCAGCGCCCGGGCCCGACCCTGCGCAACATCAGCCAGTTCACCGGCGATGTATCGGCCCTCAGCGGTCTGGTGCAGGCCTGGCTCAACACGCGCATGACGACCAATATCATTCCGGGCGCCGATTTCACCTGGGGGGAAGCGATCATCCGCGAAGCGTCGCGGGTCGCCGATCTGGCGCCGATGCCCGGCACTGGCGAGACCGGAGTCCTCGATCTGGCCGAAGGGGCCCTTGAACTGTTCTATGACCGGGAGTGGCTGGTCACCTCCCCGCCCGATTCGGTCCCTTCGGTGCCGGGCAGCGTCGTGGGGATCACCTTCTTCAAACTGCCACCCAACAACCTGCCGACGCTCGGCAATTGGTTCCGCTATCACCCACGACCGCAAACCACCGCCGACCAGACCCCCGTCATCGCCTACCTGCCTGAGGCCACGTCCCTCGACGACGTCGCCTCGGCCCCTGCGACGTTCTATCCCCAGGCCCTCGACCGCTATCCCTTCCCCACCGCTCTCGCCGAAGGCCAGGTCTACGCCTTCCATGTCGGCGACACCTACGGCGCCCTCCAGATCACCCAGATCGCCCCGACTACCAGCATCACCTTCCGCTACAAGTACAATCGCCGGCCCGGCGACCCCAGGTTGCGATGAGCCCCCTGTGTGGTGCAACGTCGGTGCTGGGCCAGCGGCGAGACGGTCAGCGATGAATTTCCCTCACCCGCCGCCTTCCCCAGCCTATACCCGCCAAAGGAAGCCTAGACTGATGCCCTCCTTGCCGTGGTTTCGGCCCTTCTGTAGACCTCGTGGGCGTTGGACAGGGCTCTGCCTGTTCGCCCTTCTGATCCTGTCGCTGGTGATGGACCCCGACCTCCGGGCCGCCACCGCCGAAGAATCCTTCGTCCTACCCACGCCGCGCCTGGAATGGCCGGTGCGAGGGCCGTTCCTGATCGGGGCTCAATTCCATGATTTCCAGAATTACTCGAATGTGCCGTACCTGCATGGCGGCATCGACCTGCGCGCCCCCGTGGGGACGGTCATTGTCACCCCGGTCGCCGGCCCGGTGACCGTGTCGTCGTATCAGATCGACGCCGGACGGTCGCCGCTGCGCTTCCAGTATCGGCGCTGGCCCTTCGACCCACGATCGGGCAGCGACACCCGCTACGTCGAAGTGGCCGTGACCGATGCCTGGGGCCACACCTGGATGTTCCGCCACCTCGATGCCGCGTCCATCCCCAGCGAGGTGCTGCGCCGCAGTCGAACGGGCGAAGCAGTGGCCACCGGCACTCCGCTCGGCACCATCGTCGCCTGGCATCAGCCCGTCCTGCCCGAACCAGCCACCTACCATCATTGCCACCTGGAAGTGGTGGCCTCCGATGGCACCTACTTGAATCCGGCCCTGTTCCTGGCCCCGCTTTTCGATAACCTCCCGCCACAGGTGCATGGCGCATGGCTCGTCCGCAACGAGGAGGAGCGGGCCTTCCCGCCCGGCTCCGAGGGTCGGCCGGTGGTCGACGGCGACATCGATCTGGTCGCGGCCATCACCGACGAGATGCCCGGCAGCCGGTATCAGCACTCGCCGTTCCGCGTGCGGACCCGGCTGCTGGCCATCCCCCCCGCCAGCGAGCCGCGCGAACTGCTGCCCTGGCTCGAGGTGGTGCGGTTCGACCGCCTGCCCGTGATCGGTGACCGCACGCAGCTCGCCACCGTCATTTACAAAGAACGGGTGCGGGCCGGGGAACAAGTGATCGCCTCGAACGGTGAAATGGGGCCACGCTCCTTCCTGCTGACCCTCACCAACGGCGACCGCCAGCGCGGCTACGCCGCCCGCTACGCCCTTCCCACCCGAGCCCTCCGGGATGGCCGCTATCGCTATGAGATCGAAGCGGCCGACCTCGCCGGAAACGTGGCTTCGGCCGCCCTCGAGTTCGAGGTGCGCAATCGCTGAACTCCGCTTGGGCATTCCCCTGACGAAAGGCCCAGGGTCGGCGGACCGGTTGGAGTGAAGAGGCGATGGGTTGCCTACCGAACGGGATCAGCGCGGACCAGGCTCGCTCGACCAGCGCGTCGCGGGGGGCGAAATCAGCCGCGGCGGAGGTCGAGCACCCGGAATGGGGTGCCTCCCAGGCCGAGTTCGTCGCCGGCCTTGATGGGAACCGGCTTGGTGATGCGTTCCCCGTTCAGGGTGGTGAGGTTGCTGGTCGAGAGGGGCACCAGCAGGAAGCCCTCGCCATCGGCCCGGATCGTAGCGTGGTATCGGCTGACCTCGGCGGCGCTGAGGCAGATGACGTTATCTTTCTTGCGCCCGATCGTAATCTCCCGGGCGGTGCCGGAGAATTCCCGGCCACGGTCATCCTGCAATCGGATGACAATGGCTCCAGGTGCGACGGCGGTCGACTTCGGGCCGGCGATAGTGCCGCCGGCCGGGGTGACAGGGGTGTGGCGGGCCACCGTTTTTCCGCCGGAGGCGACAGGCGGGGGTTCGGGGGCCCCCACCGCAGGCTGTCGAGCCGAAGGCCGTTGCACCGTGGCCCGCGCCAGCGACGGGGAGGCGGGCTGGTCGACCGCAGAAGGGGGATGGGCCGGCGCCGGTTGGTCGACCTGGGTCGGCGCGGGCTGGACGGCCGGCTGATCGACGAGCGTCGCTACCGGCTGGACACCTGGCCGATCGACCAACGTGGGCGGGGAGTTCAGAGCGGGCTGGTCGACCAGGGTTGGTATCGGGCCGGGGCCGGGCTGGGCTGCCGTCGTGGGCCCCGCGGCAGGCGTTGGCTGATCAGCGATCGGCGGAATCACTTCGGAGACGGGCTGGTCAATCAAGGTCGAAGAAGGGGAAGGCGCCGGTTGATCGATCAGGGTCGGCGCGGGCTGGGGCGAGGGTCGATCGACCAGGGTCGGTCTGGCCTTGTTGGCATCTGGCGCGACAAGGTCTGGCGACGACTGGAGCGCTGGTTGATCGACCAGGGTGGCCAGGGCCGCCGGAGCGGGCTGATCGACCAGGGTGGCCGGTGGCTGGAGGGCGGGTTGGTCACTCGAAGCTGGCGGGGGAACCGCAACCGAACCAGGGACCGAAGGATGGCTCCCGCTGGCCGAGGGGCGATCCGTCGGCGATGGCATCCCTGATCCGGCCGCCGGGGCGCTCTCTTTTCCAGCGCTCACCGGCGGTTCGGGTTGAGAGCCTGGAAAGAATTCCTGGCGCATCTTCTCGAGGGCTTCGTAGTTCATGAACAGAGAGCGGGTCGACATCAGGGCCGGATGCTTCTTCTGCACCTGCCACATTTTCCACCCAAGTACCAGGAAGACGAGCCCCACGCCCAGGAAGATCAGAGAATACCCGCCCTGACCCTGCCGGACCACGAACGTCACTCCACCTTCCTGCTGCTCGGTTCCGATGGTCAACGTGAAGGTCGCGGCGGTGGCGCCAGGCAAAGCCAGGAATTTCAGGCCGAAGGTGCCTGGTCGGCCCCCCTCAGGATGAATCTCGACCATCTCGTCGGGCACGAACTGCACTTCCGGCGTCGAGACCACGGGGCCGACGAATTGCACCGCTTTGGGGGGAAAAGTGAGCCGGGCCGCCCCTGCCATGGACGGCGGCAACGTCACCTCGACCACCAGCAGGGCTTCGGGTTCCGAAGTCGGGGGCACGGTCAAGCCGGCGGCCCACGCCAGGCTTCCTCCCGTCAGCCACAAGGCACCGACCAGGCTCAGCCACCGGGCCCACCGCCCGGCCCATTCATTCATGCACACCAGGGGCATCCCTCGACCTCTCAACATCGATAATGACATGCCCCACTATACACCGCCCTCCCTCGCCCCGTCACCCTGGATCGAACTCACCCTGGACGCCAGGCGGCAAACCTCGCCGTCTGCCCAGGGGCCTCGACGGCACCCGGCGGAGCAAGGGAACCGCGAGCCGGCTCCACCCCCAACCGGTCAGACCTCGCCCGCCACCTCGCGGTCGAGGCGGTCGAAGAAGGCGACCATGAAGTCGTGCCGATCGCAAGCCAGACGACGGCCTTCGGCGGTCAGCATCCGGTCTTTGACCCGACAGAGCTTGACGACGAACTCGCGGTGGGCCGTATCGTCGGCGGTGTAGGGACGGGTATGCGCGTGGTCGGCCTTGGGATCGTGCAGACGGGCCCCGACCTCGCCGGCGAACAGGAAGGCCCGGCCGATGCCCACCGCCCCGATCGAATCGAGCTTGTCGGCATCGAACAGGATCTTCGCCTCGAGGGTCTCCGGGCACCGACGCCCCCGGAACCGATGCGTGGCCACGCACTCTTCGACCCGGGCCACCAGATCTTCCGGCAGCCCGTGCGCCTCGAGCATCTGGCGGGCCAGCCGGGCCCCGATCTCGGCATGACAGTCACGGCCCTGGCTTTCGTCCTCCAGCGGGCGACCGATGTCGTGCAGCAGCGCGGCCAGGCGCAGCACCTCGAGGTCCGCTCCTTCGATGCGGCCGATGTGCAGACACAGCGCCAGCACCCGCTCGGTGTGATCCCAGCCGTGGCTGCCCCGGGCCTGTTCGCAGAAGGCCCGCGCCTCCGCCTCGATCCGTGCGAACACCGCTTCCTCGACCATGGATCGCCCTTCCTTCCCGCTGAAGATGGGGCTCAGGATACCACATTCCGGACCCCGCCAGTTCGTGCTACCATACCGTGGACAATGCATCCGGGGTTTCCCCTCATCCCCGGACCCATCCTTCCTCAGGTGTACACTGCATGACTCACGAACTGCCCGTTCACAACATGGCTCTGTTCTGCGACTTCGAGAACATCGCCCTCGGGGTCCGCGATTCGGGCTACGCCAGATTCGACATCCACAAAGTGCTCGACCGCCTCCTGCTGCGCGGCAACATCATCGTCAAGAAAGCCTACTGCGACTGGGAGCGGTACAAAGAATTCAAGGCCGCCATGCACGAGGCCTCGTTCGAACTGATCGAGATCCCGCACGTGCGGCAGTCGGGCAAGAACTCGGCCGACATCCGGATGGTCGTCGACGCCCTCGACCTCTGCTACACCAAGTCGCACGTCGACACCTTCGTCATCCTCAGCGGCGATTCCGATTTCTCGCCTCTCGTCAGCAAACTCCGCGAAAACAACAAAATGGTGATCGGGGTCGGCGTCAAGAACTCGACGTCCGACCTGCTCACCGCCAACTGCGACCAGTTCATCTTCTACGATGATATTCTCCGTGAGGGGAAGAAGCGGGAAACCTCGGTTCGTTCGGCCGCCCCCACCAACAAGGGGAAGACCGGCCGTCCCGCCAGTGGCAAACCCGAAGATGAACGCGTGCTCGAAGCCATGAACCTCGTCATGGAAACGATCGATGCCCTGGCCCGGGAACGGGGGGACGAAGGCATCATCTGGGGCTCGATGGTCAAGCAGGCTCTCAAACGCATCAAGCCCGGCTTCAACGAGTCCTACTACGGGTTCCGCTCGTTCGGCGCCCTCCTCGAGGAGGCCCAGAAACGCGGGTTGCTGCGGCTACGCTTCGATGAGAAGTCGGGCGGCTATATCATCCTCGACTACAACCACGGCGACTGACCCGCTTCCAACGTTCTTGCATCGTCTTCATGGGCTGGCGAGCCAAGGCGCCAGGGGGCTCGACGCCAACCGCGAAGCGAGTCATTTCTGCCACGCCCTCCGCGAATTTTCCGTCATGGCTTGCGATGCGCCACCCTTCGAGGAGGACCGGTCCGGGCCTGGCTTTTCCGTCATTCCCCAGGCTTCCAGCCGGGGAACCACTCCATCAGCTCTTCGACGCTGGCTTTGTGAGTGCGGCGGCCGCCGAAGATGCTCTTGATGAAGTTGCGCTTGCCCCGGCTCTCGGCCCGGCGCGCGATGGTGCGGCCGAGCAGGGCGGGGTTGTCCCAGCGGCCGCTGACCGTGAGGTCGACGTAGGGGAGGCCGGTCTTGCTGTCCTGCAGATGCTTGGTCAGACTGCCCAGCCGGCGGCCCAGCTTCGTCCGGCGCAACGGTTGCGGGTTGAAGAAGATCTTGGCATCGAGCTGCAGGTTGAGCGGGTCGAAGGCGCTGTTGCCGATCTCCAGGCGCATGTCGGGCCCGGCGAACAGGCCGTCGGCGACGCGCACCCGCCCGGCCTGGCCGGCCTCTTCGTCGCTCGACAGGTAGAGGTTCAGCCGCCCCTCTCGGAATTCGGGCGACTCGAGGAACTCCAGACCGATCTTGTTCATCGCTTCGGGATCGACGGGAATGTTCGGCACCACGAGGTCATGGAACACGAGCTGGAAGAGGGCTTCCCGGCTGCCCGTCGCCGTCTGCTCGGCTTGGAAGGTCCCCTCGAGGCGCCCGCGGACGGCCGCCTCGCCGCCGGCCTGCAGGGCCCCGAGGTCGATCCCCCGCAGGCGGCCGGCCAGCTCGAACCGCTGCGGACGCCCCTTGTTGAAGATCGCCCACCCCTTCCCGATCTCGATGCACCCGAGCAGCAGCCCGAGCGAGGCCGAGGCGAGCCGGGCTTCGCCGGTGCCCAGGTCGAAGGAGAGAGCAGCCGCGCTGCTGCCCAGCGGCACCAGGTAGCTCTGCTGGTCGGTGCGGTAATCGACGAGCATCGCCTCGGTGCGCAGGTCGAGATCGAGGCGGGGCCGGGCCAGGGTGCCGTCGACCTTCACCCGCCCCGACAGCGCGCCTTCCTTGGGAAACGACACCGTCGGCAGATTCCAGCCCGACAGCAGCTTCAGGATATCAGCGGGGAAGGCCCGTTCGAGGCGCCCTTCGAGGTCGAGCCCGCCCGCTCCCTGCGGGTCGGTGAACCGCCCGAAGGGAATGCCGAACCGGGTCCGGCCGAAGGAAGCGGTGAAATCGCGGATCTCGACGACCGGCCAGGGTCGCTCGGCCTTGCGCGAGAACAGGAACCGGCCGTTCATGCCCTCGAGCGGGGCCAGCAGCAGGCGATGGGCCAACCGGCCATTCTCGAGACGGGCCTCGCCTTCGGCGGAGAACCGGTTGCGGGCCCCGCCGACCACCAGGCTGCCGTGCAGAGTGCCGGCCATCTCGGGAATGAGGGCCACCGTCTCGGCGGGGAAGAACCCGGCCTTCAACAGGGCGAACACCCGGTCGGCGGCCAGATTGGTGAAGCTGGCCACCAGCCGGTCGAATTCCGGCACCCGGCCTTCGCCCTGCCGGCGCAGGCGGCCCGCCCCCTCGAGGACGAGATCGGCGCCCAGCACCTTCCCGCGAGCCCCTTTCAGGGCCACCGCGGCATCGCCGGCCTGGCCCCCGTAGCTCAGCTCGAGTCGGCCGGCCAGATCCTCGATCTGGAGGGCGATCGTCTGGTTGCCGCGCTGCCGCAGCGGGAAGGTCAGACCCAGGCTGTCGACCTCGAGGAACCCCTCGCCCTGGGGATCGGTCACCGGCCCGGCCGCCTTCCATTCACCGGCCGCTTTCCCGACCAGCGTGAAGGGGAGGTTGAACCGGCCGATGCGGGCGATCTCGCGGGCCAGCTCCTCGATGCGCGGGCTGGACAATCGCCCGACGGCCTGCTTGATCTGACCGCGGTGGGGCAGATATTCCCCGCGCACGGCGACGGTGGCGCCGAAGCTCTGCACCTGGGCGTCGAGGCCGATGACCTGCTGCGGCCCCCCTTGGGAACGGTCGTAGGTGAGGCTGGCCTGAGCGGCGGCCAGCGGAAAGGCCACGCCGCGCACGATGAGCCCGGCCTGCCGCGTTCGCACCTGGCCCTGGTAGCGACCTTCCGCCGGCGACGAGAAGGAGGCGACGAACGGCAGGTCGGCGCTGGCCTCGCGGGCTTTGAGGGTCAGGCGCGGCACGTCGAGTCCGCCAGCCACGGCGGGGCGGGCGAAGGGGCCGGCTCCGGCCAGGCGGACCGTGAAGGCGCCGCCCGCCGACAGCCCCCACTTCTTGAGGGCGGCCCCGACGGCTGGAATCTCGGATACCCCCGCCAGCACCGTCTGCAGGTCGGTGCCCTTCCCCTCGAGGCGGAACTGGCCGAAGGTGCGAGAGGCCAGATCGGCGGTGGCGGCCACCGCCAGGTCGACGCCAAACAAGCGCAGCGCGGCAGTGGCCTCGACGAGGCGCGGCTGCCAGGGTGCGCTGGCCGTCAAGATCGGAGCCTCGTCGGCCCGGACCTCGGCTTGCAAGGTATCGATCAGCCAGGGCTTGCCGTGGCCGGTGCGCAGCCGCAGCCGATCGAAGGACAGGCGCGCGGTGGGCGGCGGGCCGGGCCGCTGCAGGGCGGCTTCGAGGAAGGTGCCGCCCTCGAGTTCGAGAGTCGCGAACGGCGGACTGGCCAGGCCGCACGAATCGGCCACCTGAGCGCCGGTCAGGGTGAGCGCGCGGCTGGCGAGCAAGGCGCCACGGACAGCCAGATCGTAGCGTTCCACCTGCCGGCTGTCCGAGGCGAAGGCGAGCGATCCGCTGGCCAGGGCGCGCAGTCCGGCCAGGGTGGCGGTGGTGTCGAGCAGATCGAGACGGCCGGCCCGCAACCGCAGGCGGCCGCCGAGGTCGACCCCCAGCGCCGGCTGCGCTCGGTTCTGCAACCGGGCCCCGTCGAGCAGAAGTTCGGCCATGCCCTGCGGCCAATCGACCGGCGAGGGCAGCGCCGCCTCGGCCCGCAATGGCCCCAGGATCGTCACTTTGTCGAAAAAGGCGGCGAACCGCGCCCGCAGGTCGTCTGGCAGCAGGCGCACCGGCACGAGTTCGTAGAGCGACCGCTTGGCTTCGAGCTCGAGGCGGATGGCGAGATCGCGGTAGTCGACCCGCCCGGGCGCCTCCTGGCGCTCGGCCTCGAGCGACAGCTCGCCGCCCGGTCGGCCCGCCACCAGCGTCAGGCGGGCGCGGCCGGGCCCCTGCTTCCGCCAGCCGGTCCGCAGGTGCAGCGGATCGCCGGCCAGCTCGGAGGCGAACTCGCCGGTGATGGCCTCGGGATCGCGCAGGTCGAGGGTGCCGGTATGGCTCGAGGGAATCCCGGCCACGGTGAAGACGGCCTGTTCGATGCTGGCGATGCCGCCTCGGGCCGACAGCCGCAGATCGAGCTGCTCGAGCGGCGGCAACCCGGGCAGCTCGGCCCGCAACCCCGTCGCCTGGCAGTGGACGACCGTCTCGCGCAAGGGGACGCTCTCTGAAGCCGCCAGCGCGACCTCCACCCGGCCCGCCAGCCGGCAACCTTCGGGCAGCCAGGCTTCGAGCGGAGCCAGCGCGGCGAGCCGCAACACTCCGGTCAGGCCGGTGATACGCTCGGGCCAGGGCTTGCCCGGCCGCCCCAGGATCCACCGCAGGTTCAAACGTTCCTTGTCGCGACCATCGTAGACGATGATGCGGCGCCCGGGCTCTCCGAGGTTCTGCACCGCGACCTCCAGGTTCTGGCCGAGCACCTGGGCCGATAGCGTGAGATCGCCCGTCGTCCGGAGCCGGGTGACCTGGAAGGTGAGGAAAGCGGGGTCGTCTGGCAGCGTGAGTTTGAGCAGGTGGGTCGTGAAATCGCGCTCAGGGAATTTCCGCACCAGCAGATCGACCCCGGTGCGGTAGAAGTTGCCCGTCGACAGGCGCAGCAGCCGGGCCAGCGTCTGGTCGGCCAGCAGAGCGCGCGGCCGCGGGATCATCACGCTGAGATTCCTGATCTCGACATGGGACAGGAACCGATCGGCGATCGCCTGCGCCCGCGCCAGGGCGAACCGGCTCTGCCCCGTCTCGGCTCCGCCTGGCGCCCCCGCCTCCGTGGTCCAGGTCCCAGCCGTTCCTGGGGCCCCGCTCGCCGGCAAACCCGTTCCGGATGCGACAGCCGTCAGATCGCCTATCCAGCAGGCGGTCGGGAAGTCCCAGATCGCCCGTCCGTCGGCCGCGCGCGACAACGTGATGACCGGGTTGTGAACGATCACTTTCTCGAGCACGAGGTCGCCGAAGAACACATCCCACAGGGAGTATTTCAGGGAGATGCGTGGGATGGCGGCCAGCACGCCGCCCGTCGGAAACGCCGGGTTGCGCACCTGCAGGTATTCGAGTTCGATGCCGTGCAACAGGTCGCCAGACGTGCGACCCACCTCGAGCGGAAAGACCCCGCGAGTGATGGCCGGCAGGACCACGCCTTTGATGTGACCTTCGATGAGATTGCTGTTGAGGCGCAGGAAATTGACGATGAAAATGCCGGCCAGGACCAGCAGCACCAGCGCCACCAGCCCCACCAGGCCCCGCACCAGCCGCCGACGCCAACGCCGACGCCCGGCCCCGGTGGAATGCGCCGCCTGACGGCGCGCCAGCTCGGCCGCCAGGGTATCAAGGGTTTGTCGCGGATCCTCGTTTGCCATTTCCCGCATTGTATACCCTCCGCTCTCCCCAGCCAACTGTTTCTGGTCTGCGGGCTCACTTTGGCGTGAATCTTGACGGCCAGAGGCCTGTAGCGTAAAGTCAATCCCGCCGCGCATGATCAAAGTCGGACAAATCGTCGGAAGGCACTACAAGATCCTTGCCCAGCTCGGCGCCGGAGGCATGGGCATGGTTTTCCGCGCTCTCGACCAGAACCTGGGCCGGGAAGTCGCCATCAAGTTCCTGCTGGAAGACGTCTCCCAGAATCAGGAACTCGCCCAGCGCTTCCTGAACGAAGGCCGGATCCTCGCCACCATCGATCATCCCGCCGTCGTCACCGTCTACGCCTCCGACACCGACCTCGAGCTGAACGCCACCTTCCTGGTCATGGAGTATTTCGACGGCGTCAGCATCGACAAACGCCGCGAGGACTACCAACGCGATCCCATCACCCTCCTGCGGCATTTCATCGATCTGTGCGAAGGCATCCACGCCTGCCACCAGAAGGGCATCATCCATCGCGACATCAAGCCCGGCAACGTCCTGGTCAACCGCGAGGGGAAGATCCGCATCGTCGACTTCGGCATCGCCAAGGCCGCCCAGAAGCAGACCCGCACCGGCATCGCGATCGGCACGCCGCATTACATGTCGCCCGAACAATGCCTGGGCAAAGGCGAGATCACCCCGAAGGCCGACATCTACTCGATCGGCATCATGCTCTGGGAATTCCTGACCGGCTCGCTGCCCTTCGACGTCGGCTCGGGTGCCGCCGATCCAGCCCTGGCCATCGCCCTGATGCACCTCAACGATCCGCCGCCCCTCGACAAGCTCGACGCCAACCCCGTCGGCGCCCATCTCCGCGATCTGCTCGGGCGCATGCTGGCCAAGAAGCCTGAAGACCGTCCCGATCTGCCGACCATCATCGAGCAGTTGAAGACGGAAGTGCGTCTCCTCGAGACCGGCGGCCGCACGGGAGCGACGGGCCGTGACCCGTTCCAGATCGGCGGGGTGGTCAATGAGATCTACGAGATCGAATCCCTGCTCGGCGAAGGCGGCATGGGCCGCGCGTTCAAGGTGCGCGATCGCGCCCTCAATCGGACGGTCGCCATCAAGGTGCTCAATGAAGAAGCCTGCCGCGATCCCGGCCTCGTCGAGCGGTTCATCCGCGAGGGGCAGCTGCTCGCCACGGTCGGCCATCCCAATGTCGTCGGCATCTACGCCTCCTCGATCGAGAAGACCACCGGCCGCCCCTTCCTGGTCATGGAATACGTCGACGGGGTCACGCTGGCCACGCTCAAGCCCAGCCTTCTGAAGGCCCCGCTCAACACCGTGCCGCTGATGCTGCAGCTGGCCGAAGGCATCGCGGCCTGCCACGCCCGTGGCATCATCCATCGCGATCTCAAGCCCGCCAACCTCTACATCACCCGCGACGGCCTGCTGAAGATCCTCGACTTCGGCATCGCCCGCTCGTCGGTCAGCACGACCAGAACCGGCTTCACGCTGGGCACGCCCGAATACATGTCGCCCGAGCAATGCCTCGGCGACAAGGCCCTGACCGGGAAATCCGACATCTACTCGATGGGGGTCATCTTCTGGGAACTGCTGTTCGGCCAGCCCCCCTTCCAGGCCGAACCCGGGGCCAACGCCGCCGTGGCGGTCGCCGCCAAGCACATCGAGGCCACCCTGCCGGCCCAGGTCCTGATTCCCGATCCGGTCATCGCCCCTTTGCTCCCGCTCGTCCGCCGCATGCTCGACAAGAACCCCGAGGCGCGACCGACCCCGGAAGAGCTGATCGCCGCCCTCGAGGAATTCCAGTTGTCGCATCCGGCCGCTGCCGCGGGGGAGGAAGCCGGCCCGCGCAAGATCGCCAAAAGCCGACGCACCGCGCCTTTGCGCACCCTGCTCGACGACCGGCCCGCCTCCCGCTCCTGGCTGATCGGCCTCGCCCTGGTCGGCGCCCTCGGGCTCGGCGTGGGCGCCTGGGTATATCTGCGCCCGGCCAGCCCGCCGCCCCCCCTGCCGCGGCCCGCCGATGCCGTCGCCTTGACCGTCCCCGCGCTAGAAGCCGAAATTCGGCGCGCCATCGCCCTCAACGACTTCGAAACGGCGGCCCGCCACCTGTTCAGTCTCGAACAGGCCACCCGCGGCGGGCCCCTCGCCCAGGCCTTCCGGCCGGTCATCAGCGCCGAATTCGAGCGCCGGGCCACGCGCGCCCGGGAAGCCGGCCAGGCCACCCAGGCCCTGCTGCTGTTCGAAGAGGCCGTTCGCATCGACCCGGCCAATGCGTCGGCGGCTCTCACCCTGCTGGCCTATCGAGCCGATCTGCAGAAAGAGGCTGCCCAGCGACAGCGCCAGGACGCCCTCCGGCAGCGGGCGGCGGCCTTGCTGGCCGGCCTGGCCCCGGGATCAGGGTCAGCCGAGCTGGCCGACCTGCTTGGCGAGATGGCCCAGGCCGGCCTGGCTTCCGAAGCCGCCTGGACGCAAACCACCTGGATCGACCGCTTCCAGCGGGATGCCGACGCCCTCGTCCAGACGGATCCTGAACGGGCGCTGGCCTTCTATCGCGATCTGCGCACCCATTTCCCGACCACGCCCGGTCTCGACGACCGGATCCGCCAGGCGGAGGCCACCCGGGCTCGCCTCGCCTCCGACGCGGCGGCGGCCGCCCAACAAGCAGCCCAGCAAGCCGCCCAGGCCGCGGCCCTGCGCACGCTGCTCGAGGAAGCCGAGCGGGTCGCCGCCGCCCTCACCCCCGCCACCGACCCGCGCCCGGTGCTGGCGCTGGCCGATCGCCTGACGGCGGCTGGCCAGGCCGAACGGGCCGCGGCTCTGCGCACCCGCCTCGTCGACCTCTGGCTGACCGAGGCCGACCGCCTGGCCCCGGCCGACGCCAGCGGCGCCCTCGCCCTGCTCGAGCGAGGCCTGGCCGCCCTGCCGGGCGAGCCTCGCCTGCTCGAGCGCCAGGCCGCAATCCAGGAAGCCGCCCGCCGCGCCGCCGCTGAAGCTGCCCTGGCCAGCGCCGCCGCCGCTCTCGATCTCGCCCTGACCCGATTCACCATCGCAACCGATCCCACCGATGTGCTGGCGGCCTGCGCCCGGCTCGCGACGCTCGGCGACCGGACCCGGGCCGATGCCGGCCGCCAACGGGTGGCCGACCTGTTCTGGGAGGAAATCGACCGACAAGCAGCGGCCAGCCCGGCCGCCGCCCTCGCTCTCGCCCGACGGGCGGCTGCTGCTTTTCCAGACCAGACCAGGTTCACCGCTCGCGAACAGACGCTGGCCGAAGCGATCGCCCAGGCCCGCGCCGCCGCCGAACGCGAGGCACTCCTCCGCCAGCTTCGCGAGCGGATCGCCCAGGCCCGCGCCGCCTGGGCCCCGACCCACTCGCCCGAGGCTGAACTCGCCGACCTGCGCCGGCTCGAAACCGAATTCGCCCTGCCGGAGGAAGCCGCCGCCGGCCGGCGCGACCTGGCCGAACGCTACCGCACGGCCGCCCGCCAGGTCGCCAATGACCCCGCCAAAGCCCTCCAGATCTTGAAGGTCGGCCAGCCCGCCGCCCTCGACCCCGCCGCCTGGCAGGCCGAGATCACCGCCCTCGAAACCGCTCTCGCCTCGGCCGCCGCGCAGGCCCAGGTGGCCGAAGCCGTCAACAAGAAGCGGGTGCAGGGGTTGGCGTGGGCCGCCGATCCGCTGGCCAAGAAAGCGGCCGGGCTGCCGGCCCTGCTCGCCGACCTCGATAAGGCCGGCGCCACCGAAGCCGCGGGCGAGATCCGCGCCGGCGCGGCCGCGGCCTTGCGCAGCCGCGCCGCCGCCGCCAGGACGACCGACGACTTTGACCCGCTGCTGGCGGTGGCCAACCGCCTCTTTCCGGCGGACGATCCCTTCCTCGCCGAATTGCGCGAGGGCATGGAACAGCTCAAGACCCGGCAGGCCAGCGAGCGGGTCAACCGTATCCGCACCGCCCTCGAGAAATATGCCCCCGGCAGCCCCGCCAAAGGACTGACCGGCCTGTTCAAGGAACTCGACAGCCTCGGCCAGGCGGCGGTCGCCCAGGAACTCGCCGACGCCCTGCGCCACCGCCTGACCGCGGCGGCCCGCGCCGCTCTGGCCCGCGACCCGGCCGAAGCGGAAACCATCGTGCGCGAAGCCCTCCTCTTCCCCCCGCTGGCCCATGACCCTGGCCTCCAAGCGCTGGCCCAGGAGGCTCGCACCGCCGCCCAGCAGGCCAGCGAGCGCCGCCGCGCCGACCTCGAGGCCAAAGTTACCCAGACCCTCGAGGCCCCCGACTTCCCGACCAAGGTCGAAACGGTCGCCGGTCTGCTGAAAGGCCTCGAACAGCTGCCGGGCGGTGCCGAGCCGGCCCGGGCCGGCCGGCGTCGAGCCGCCGATCGCTGTCTCGAGGCCGCACAGGCGGCAGTCTCGGCCAAAGATCTCGCCACCGCCCGCCGGCTTGGCGACCAGGCCCGCGCCTTCGTCCCCGACCATCCTGGGCTGGCCGCCCTGGCCAAGGCCCTGACCGACGCCGCCCGCCCCCCCGAACCGCCGGTTACCCCGCCTATCCAGCCGCCGGATCGCCCCCCTACCCCGCCCGAACCCCCCGTCCAGCCGCCTGGCTCCCCCCTCGAGATCGTCGTGGCGCCCGGCCGGTCGCCCAGCCTGGCTGACGCCGTCGCCCAGGCCCAGCCCGGTACGACCATCAAACTGCAGCCAGGCACCCATCAGGGCGGCCTGGTCATCGACAAGGCGATCACCGTGGTCGGTGATGGCGACCGCGGTCAGATCATCCTGCAAAGCGCCGACCGCCCGGTGCTGACGCTGGCGGGCAAAGCGCTCGTCAGCAACCTCACGATCGCCTATAAAGGCACCTCGCAGACCGACGCGGTGAAGATCACTGGCGGTTCCCCCACGCTGAAGAACTGCCTCGTGACCAGCACCGCCGCCGCCGCCGCCCCCGATTGGAGCGCATGCGTCGGCATCTACGGGGGCAACCCGGTCGTCCAGGGCAATACCTTGAGCGGCTCGCGCGGCATGGGACTGCTGGTCCGCGGCGGCAAACCCCTGATCCAGGGCAACACCATGGAGGGGGCCGCCATCTACGGCGTCTGGTTCAGCGATGGCGCCGGCGGCACCTTGTCCGGCAATACCATCACCCGCAGCGGCAAGTCGGGCATCGGCATCAAGAATCGAGCCGCGCCGATCATCAAGGGCAACACCATCCGCGACAACGCCGAGAACGGGGTGTTCGTCTACGCCGACGGAGCCGGCACCATCCAGCAGAACACCATCACCGGCAACGGCTGGCATGGCGTACAGGTCGACATGGGCGGCAAAGCCGACCGGATCGAAGGCAACACCATCTCCGGCAACCAGAAGCACGGCATTCACGTGCAGGGCAATGCCAGCCAGGCTCGGGTCGGCGCCAACACCCTGTCCGGGAACAAAGGCCAGCCCGAACGATCCGACAATGGAGGACGCATCGACCGCTTATGAATCCGCGTTCCTCACAGTCGGGCTCTTCGCTCGGGCCCAGCCCTTGGCCGGCTTCCCTGTCCGATCCTTCTGTGAGGCTTTTCCCGACGGCCGTCCCGGCGCGTCGGAGGTCCGCTTTGTTCCCCGTCCCCTCTGGCCGCACCGCGCGCGTCGGCCCAATCACTCCCCCCTGAGGAGGACCCCATGCGTCGTTGTCTCGTCCTCACCTTGATCGCCCTGCTCCTTGTCGCCAGTGCCCTGCCGGCCCAGGCCGCCGCCAAGAAGAAAGCCACGGCTCCGGCCGCGGCCAGGAAAGCGGCGCCCGCCCCCGCTGCCGAGCCAGCGCCGGCCGACATCCTGGCCACCGTGCCTCGGCTCATCAGCTATGACCCGCACCCCACCACGTTTCCCCTGCCCGCTCCCATAACCATCGAAGGCAAGACCCTGGCTGGGGAAATCGAGATCCTCGAAACCTGGGAGAACAAGAAGAACGATTCGTATCTGCGCCAGCTCGGCGCTCGCCTGCGTCTGCTCGAAGGGGGCGCGGTCACCCGGACCATCGAACTGGCCCCGGTCAAACTGGCGGCCGCGAAGGGCAAGGCTGGCACCGTGCTCGGCGAAGCCCGCGGCCAGGGCATCGGGCTGCGCCTCGTCCTGGACGAAGTGAAAGGCGGCCTGGGCGCCGCCACTGAAGTTTCGGTCACCTTCCAGATCGTCGGTCTGCCCGGCACCGGAACCTCTCAGGCCACGCCGCCGGCCGAGCCATCACCAGCGCCTGCCCCATCGTCAACCACGGCCGGAGAGCCCGCTTCGCCCACGCTCGCCGCGCCGGCCGTGACGGCCGCCCCCACCGCCAGCCCCGCCCCGACCGGAACCGATCAGACCGGCGGAACCCTTGGTCTTGCTCAGCAGTTGGCGGCCAAAGCGGCCGCCTTGCCGGAAACGGCCGTGGCTGCCCGCCGCAAGCTGCTTGAACAAGCGTTGCGGGCCGCCCCGGCGGCCACCGTCTCCGCTGAAGCCGCCGCCTTCCGACAAGACCTGGAAGCGCGCCTCGCCGCCCTCGGCCCGGCGCCAGCCGCACCTGCCGCCCCCGCTCCCTCCTCCCCTGCCCCAGCTCCCCGAGCTGAGCCCCCGGCCCCCGCCATGGCCCCCGCCACACCCGACGCCCCCCCGCCCGGCTCCGCCATCGATCCGCAGGCCAAGGCCTGGGTCGAGCAGGCCAAGGCGTTCCTCGCCCAGCAGAAAGAAGCGGAAGCCCGCGATCTTCTGCGCAAAGCCGTCGAGAAGGCTCCCGCCTACCACGAGGCCTGGCTGCTCCTGGGCAAGAACGCCGCCGCCAACGGCAAGCACGCGCGCGCCATGGAAGCCCTCGACAAGGCGCTGTCGCTCAAAGATGACGACGTCGAAGCGGCCCGCCTGTATTTCAAGAGCGCCTATTACACCGGCGACGCCGACAAAGGGCTCGACAAACTGCGCGCCCTGGTCAGCCGGTATCCGCAGAACCAGGAAGCTCGCTTCGCCCTGGCCGAGGCCTATTTCCAGGCGGGCGACCTGCCGGCCTGCGCCGAGAGCTGTCAGACCATCCTGCAGGCTCGCCCAGGCGACCGCCGAGCCAGCGACCTGCTCGCACGCGCCCAGGAACGGATGAAATGACCTCGGGAACTCCCTGACCGCCATGACGCCCGCCGGCCTGGCTCCCTGGTTGGCCGTTCTGGCCATCGGCCTGGGGCTCGCCCTGGCGGCGGGCGTCATTGGCGGCCGGCGGGCTCTGGCCGCCTTCATCGGCGGAGGTCTGCTCCTGATCGGTGTTCCCCTTCTCTGGTCCACCTGGGTCACGCCCCCTGACCTTCAGGCGATCTGGCAACGGCGCTGTTTCAACGACCTTCGACGCCTGGAAAGCGCCATCGAGCTGTACAATCTCGACCACGCCACAGCGCCACTGGCCATCGCCACGGGCCCCGTTCCTCTCGCTGAACTGCAGGCCGGTGGCTATCTTCCGCCCCGTCTCGGCTGCGGAGAAGGCCTGGCTTCCTTGCCGGGCGAGCCGGGCACCTACACCCTCCTCTACGCTCCCCCCGACCCTCGCTCCCCCACGCAACCCTGGCACATCCGCTGCACCCGCCACGGTCACCCGGCCGCCCCGATCCCTCTTCCGGCGATTCCGTGACCGATCGGCCGTGTCACGACAAGATGTGGGCAGATGGCCGCGTCGCCGCCCCGAGACATCCAGCCCCCTCCAGACTGGTGGCAGAGGGCAGTCCGGTAGTTGACAAATCCCGCGGGGGAGCGTATATATGGGGCCATGCCACGCCGAGTTCCGAGCAGATCGGAAACGGGGGACCCACGTCCTGGGGTGAATTCCAGCCCGCCTGGAAGGGCGACCTTCAGCGCCCAACCCGCCAGCTAACCTCGTAGGCGACAGAAGGAGGAGACCCCCGGTTCCCCGGAGGTCTGACACGCTGCATGGGACTGCCCGTGATCGGGTATGCCCGTCGATCGGTTCTTTCGGCTGACCTGGTCGGCCAGCCAGGCGCGCTCTGATGGGCCGCCCAGCGCCGGAGGCGCCTGTCCGCCCGGGAAGATCGCCATGACCGATCACGCCGCTGGTTCTCTCTGGTCCGTCCACCGCCTGCACACCGCCTGCCGACGGACGATGAACCTGTTCGCCTTGCTGGAGGTGGCATTCCTGATCCTTGATCCCACCTGCCAAGGCCATGCCGTCTATCAGCGCTTCAAAGACCTGACCGCGATTCCCATCTACCCGCTCTATGCCCTGCACCTGCTCACGGCGATGGCCATCGCCCCCGGGCTGCTGGCGTTTCTGGTCAGGGCCGCCATCGATCTGGTCTTTTTTGTGCCGCTGCTGGTGCTGACCTTTGGGGGCGTCCATCCCGCCCATGTTCTCTGCGTGCGGCAGCTCACCCATTATTTCCATCGGTATCTGGCCGCGAGCACCCTGCCGAACTTCGCCCAGACCATCTCCGAGCGCCCCGCCCGCCTGATCGCCAGCAGTTTCCTGGGCCTCATCCTGATCGGCACGTTCCTGTTGCTCCTGCCGGTCTCGGTCGACCCCGGCCACGCGCCCTCCTTCCTGACGGCGATCTTCACCGCCACCTCGGCCGCCTGCGTCACTGGTCTGATCGTGGTCGACACGCCGACCTATTTTTCCCTGTTCGGTCAACTGGTCATTCTCGGTCTGATCCAGGTCGGCGGGCTGGGCATCATGACGCTGTCGACCGGCGCCGCGTTTCTCGTCGGCAAGCGCCTGGGCATGTCCGAACGCTCCGTGTTGCAGACCGTCCTCGACGCCTCCGATCACGCCGCGTTGCGCCAGACCCTGCGCGACATCCTGAAATGGACCCTGGTGATCGAGGGGGTCGGAGCGCTGGTGCTGGCCGCGCGTTTCGCCATGGTGCTGGAATGCAGCGCCGGGCAGGCCCTCTATCTGGGCGTCTTCCATGCCATCTCGGCATTCTGCAATGCCGGCTTCGCCCTGTTCTCCGACAACCTGATGGGCTTCCGCAGCGACCCGGTCATCAACGCCGCCATCCTTGGCCTGCTCATCACGGGCGGCCTCGGCTTCTCGGTGCTGAGCGCGATCAACGGCTTCCTGCGCGGCGACCGTCGGCTGGCCCACGACGTGCACTCCTTGATGGCGCTGGGCATGACCGGCCTTCTGCTGGGAGGCGGCACGCTGATGCTGCTTCTGCTCGAACTGCCGGGCCCGGTCATGCGCGACCTGTCCTGGCCGGAGCGCCTGCTGACCGCCTTCTTCGCCTCCGCCACCGCCCGGACCGCCGGCTTCAACACCATCGACTACGCTCGGCTGTCGGCTGGCGCCCAGTTTTTCACCATCCTGCTGATGTTCGTGGGGGCCTGCCCCGGCTCGACCGGGGGCGGCATCAAGACCACCACCCTCGGCACCATGCTGCTGGCCCTCGATGCCGAGATGCGCGGCGACTCGCAGGTCGTGGTGCGGGAGCGCGCCATTCCGCCGGTCACCGTGGTCCGGGCCTTCCTCATCACCGCCCTGGCCGCCAGCCTGATCGCCGGCTGCACCTTCGTGCTGACCGTCACCGAGCCCCAGCCCCTCCTGCCTCTTCTGTTCGAAACCGTCTCCGCCTTCGGCACCGTAGGGCTCTCCACCGGCATCACCGCCGCCCTGTCGCCCCTCGGCAAACTCGTTCTCATTCTGCTGATGTTCATCGGTCGGATCGGGCCCCTGACCTGGGCCCTGTCGATCCGATCCGCGCCCATCGCCGGTCATGTCCGCTATCCCCCCACCCGGTTGATGGTCGGGTAAGGTCCTTCCAGGAGGCACGCCATGCAGTTCGTCGTCATCGGAGTGGGGCGTTTCGGCGCCAAGCTCGCCATCTCCCTGTTCGCGCGCGGGGGGGAGGTGATGGCCCTCGACCGCAACGAGGCCGCCATCGACCGCCTCAAGGATCACGTCTCGCACGTGGCCATCGCCGACTGCACCGACGAGATCGCCTTGCGCAACCTGGGGATTCAGGACATGGACGTCGCGATCGTCGCCATCGGCGAGAATGTCGAGACCTCCATCATGGCCACCGCCCTGCTGCGCCGCCTCGGGGTTCCCCGCATCCTGTCGCGAGCCATGAGTCGTACCCAGGCCCAGATCCTGATGGAGGTCGGCGCCACCGAGGTCTTCTCGCTCGAAGAACAGATGGGAGAACAGATGGCCTCCCGGCTGATCGCCCCGCACATCCTCGAGAGCATCACGCTCAGCTCTGGCCATTCGCTGATCGAAGTGGTTCCCCCCAAGGAATTTCTCGGTCGCACCCTCAAAGACCTGAATCTGCGCGCCAAAGCGGGCGTCAATGTCATCGCCATCAAGCGCAAGCTGCCGGCCATCAACGAGCGCGGCGAGAACGTGATCAAGATCGAACTGAACGATCTGCCCTCTCCTGACCAGGAGATCACCCGCGACGACATCCTGGTGGTGGTCGGACAGGACGAGCGGTTGCGCGCTCTGACCGAACCGATGGCGCGCGAGGTGCAGGAATGATCCGCCTGTCGATGACCCGACGCTTCCAACTGGCCGGTGTGTTCACGGTCTTCCTGGTCTTTTTCTTCGGCTTGTTCGCCGTGTATCACCTGCATGCCCTCAACGAAGAGATCCGCTCCTCGCTGGCGGCCGACCTGAAATTGGCCAATTTCGCCGCCGAAGGCCGGGAGATCTTCGCCGAGATCCGCGCCCACGTCATGGCAGCCCTCCACCAGGGCCGTCCGCAGCGCCTGGCCGAGGCCATCCGGGAGATCGACCGCCTGCGCCAGCATGTCCGCCGAGGGGAAACCACCGACCCCCGGCTGGTGGCCAGTCAGAGCATTCTGCTCGCCCACCTCGATCTCTACCAGCAGACCCTGGCCTCGGCCACCGCCGCCGGGCCTGCCAGCGACCCGGCGCTGCTCTTCGACCTCTTCGACTCCCAGGAGGAGATCGCCGCCGCCCTGCGCGCCCTGGAACGGCAGGATCTCAAGATCCTGGCCGCCGACCAGGGCCAGATCGCCCGCGTGACCAAGGCTCTGCAGACCCGCATGGGCATCCTGGGCATTCTGACCGTGGCCGGCACCATCGGGCTCTCGTTCTTCTTCACGCAGCAGATCCGTTTGCCGATCCGGCGGCTGCGCGATCTCATCCATGCCATACGGGACGGCGATTACGGCATCACCGTTCGCACCGATTCCGACGACGATCTCGGTCAGGTGTTCGAAGCCCTCGCTCACATGGTGCAGCACATCGCCACCCGCGATCGCCTCAAGGTCGAAAAGATCCTGCATGAGAAGAACCGGTTCGCCGCCCTGGCCAACCATCTCGAAGCCCCTCTGCTCCTGCTGAACGCCGAAATGCAGGTGGCCTTCGCCAACAACCCCTGCCTGGAATTCTTCCAGCTGGCCTGGGACGACGTCTACGAGCTGCCCCTGGCGCAGACGCCGCTCCCGATCGAGCTGAAGAACCGGATCGCCCAGGCGGTCAAAACCCAGATCTGGCCGGTGAACGAAAGCCTCGACGCCATCGGCGAGAACTATGCCTACGAGATGCACCTCACCTTCATCCCGGTCAAAGATGGCCGGGGGAACCTGACTTCGCTGATCTGCCTGCTGGGCCGGCCACGGGCCTGAGATCGCCCCGCGTTGCCCGCCGGGGAGGCGAGTGGGCCAGTTCATCGCCGCTGGTTCTGGGGTTGTCCGGGGCAGGCCGCTCCCCCCCTATCAGCCCAACCCTTCGAGTTCGACGGCCCCGGCAGAACGCTCGGCCCCTTCGCTCGTCCGGCCAGCACCACCCACACGCCGGGCCGCCCCCGCGGCCGACGGCCTCGCTGCCAGCGATGCCGTTTGCCGCAACCCGTTTCTGGCTCTCTGGTCACGGCCGGTCGATCGCGACGCGGTCACCTGGCCGATCGCCCCCGCTCGGTCGGTGACAAGGCCGCGGCGTCCAGGCCGACAGAGGGCCAGCCTGGATGGCTCTGGGCCTGTTTCGGCCAGGGCTGGACCGAACGTGAGAAGATGCTAAAATAGGGCAGCCTGGGAGCCTGAGACTGAACCGCTTCCCTACGGAGGGTCCAACCGCAGCATGGGCCAACCCGCGCTCTGGATGAAAGCATGGCTGGTTCTTCGCAGCCTCGTTGCCGTGGTGGTGGTTCTGGCGGCTCTCTTGTACCTTGGACAGAACCGAGTCATCTTCTTTCCCATCCGTCTGCCGGGGCCGCCCCCGCTACCGCCTGTTCATGGGCAGATCTGGCAGGATGTGATGTTCCCGACCGCCGACGGATCCCTCCTGCACGGGGTCTATGTCAGCATTGCCAGCTCCACCGGTCCTGGGGCCGGCGTTCGCTCGAATGACGCCCCGGTGGCCCGTCATGTGCTGCTCTATTCGCATGGCAATGCCGGCCACCTCGGGATGCGGTTTCCCCGCATCGCTGCGCTGGTAGCGACGCTTCCCCTCGATGTGTTCATCTATGACTATCGCGGCTTCGGCGCCAGCCAGGGCCGCCCCACCGTGGCGGGGGCGGTCGAGGACGGCGAAGCCGCCCTGCGTTGGCTGCACACGCAGCGGGGCGTCGAGCCCGAGCGCGTGATCCTCTTCGGGGAATCCCTGGGAACCGGCATTGCTACCGCTCTGGCCGCGCCCCGCCTCGACCGGATCGCCGGCCTGGTACTCGAGTCGGGGTTTCGCTCGTTGAGCTGGCGGGCCGGACGACGCTTTCCCCTCATCGGCCCCCTGGTGTTGTCGCGCGATCTGCCCTCCACCGGCATTCTGTCGGGCTATCACGGCCCATTGCTGGTCATCCATTCGCGCGACGACGAGGTCATTCCCTTCGCCGACGGAGAGGCCTTGCTGGCCGCGGCCCCGACCTCGTCCAAGCACCACCTCTGGCTGGACGGCGTCGGCCACAACGACCCGGTCTGGGAGCTCCCGGCCTACATCGAGGCCTGGCGAGGGTTTCTGACCCACGTGGCCACCGCGGCCGGGATGCGCGGCCGCCCCTGACACGTCTGGCCGCCCCCCTCGCCAGCCCGCCGCCAGCCCGCAGCTCGCCCGCCCATCGTCCGACTGGCCTTTCTGGTCAGACCGGGGTACAATGGTTCCCACCGTCACCGAATGCCATGACTGACACCATCGGCCGAGCCCCTTCTGAAGACGCCTGGGAAGCCTTTCTCAAGGCTCTGTTCTCACCGCTGCCTGGATTGCGCGAAATGGCGATCCTGGAGCTGCCGACCTGGCTGGCGCACGGCCGGGACATCACCCCCCTGCTGGAGATGTCGGTCCGCGATCCGGAACCCATGGTCTGCCGCGCTGCGGCGATCGTGGCGGGGCGCCTGCGCATCGCCACCCCCACCCTGCTCGAAGACCTGGAAAAGAAGCTGACCAGCGGCGACGACCTGTTGAAACGAACGATCGTCACCACTTTTTCTCGCCTGGGGATCACCGGGCTGCCCCGAATGATCCGCCTGCTCGCCGATCGGGACCCGTTCATTCGGCGGTTTCTCGCCCTTACCCTGGAGGACCTGGGGGAAGCCGCCATCGAACCGCTGATCGCCGCCCTGTCGCAGGAGCCGCTGCGACGTGCCGCCGCCGAGGTGCTGATCCGCATCGGGCAACCGGCGGTCTCTCAGGTGATGAAACTCCTCGACCAGCCTGACCGCGATTTGCAGTACACCGCCATGGATATTCTGGAAGGCATCGGCCCCCATGTGCTGCCGACCCTCATCGCCGAAATCAAGCGTGGCCACCCCCGACCCGAGGAAGGTGGGGAGGCGGTCACTCGCTTCGGCCCTGACGCCATCCCTGAGCTGATGAAGGCCTTGCGCAGTTCCGACGCCGGACATCAATGCTGGGCTGCTGCCACCCTGGTCAAGATCGGCGCCCCAGCGGTTCCCGCCCTGTCCGCAGCCCTCTGCACCGAAAGTCCCAGCGTCTGCTGGCTGGCCGCCAAAGCCCTGGCCCAGATCGGGCCAGCCGCCGTGCCCAACCTGGTGACCATTTTGACCAACCCGAACGCCACCGTGCGCTGGGTGGCCGCCGATATCCTGGCCCAGATCGGCGGGGAAGCCCTGACCTCGCTCGAGCGCCTCATCCAGGAAGGGGAAGCCCCCGCCCGCGAAGCGGCCATCCACGCCCTCGGCCTGATGGGTGAGACCGCGAGCAGCAGCCTGCCCACCCTGACCGCCGCCCTCCAGCGCGAAACCGACCCCACCCTGCGCCAGGCCCTCCAGAACACCATCGCCAAACTGGCCGCCTACCAATAGCTGCAAACAGGCTTAGAAAATGACGATTTCCTGCCACCAGGCGTTCCGCTGCGCGATCTCTACGGGAAAGGGAAAGCCCGAGGCGATCGTCCCCAGTATTTCTTCAGCTGAGGTTCGACAGAAGGTTTCTGTCGATGCTGAATACAGGGCCCGTTGCGTTCCTGTCACTGGCACGTTCTTTCGCACGCCACCATCGACCACGGGGTGTCAACTCTTTCATTCAGGCTTCATTCCGAACAGGGCAAATCCAACGGCCACGATGGTAGGGATGATGAACATTGCCGGCAGATACCCCCCCAGGCGCTGTACCAGACTCCATTGACCTGATAGGAGGCGGAGAATCGCCGTTTTCGAACCATCTGCTGCGGTTGCCCCAGGTCGTAGACCTCCGGCGGAACCCGCAGGCGCTGCCCGGAGTCCAGGAGAAAATAGTGGGATAGCCCGCTTCTGAGACGATGGTCGACTTCTTTCTGCACGATCCTGCCCTCACCCGCCGTGCCAAAGCACTGGATGACGAACATCACCAACATGAACAGGAATCCGCCCACCCAGGTTTTCCGAAACACTGGCCAGAAGCGATGATACCCGGCAGGGCGAGAAGATTCGTCTGGCAACCAGAACGATGACATGGTTCAGGGGGCAGCCTGCCCACTCAAGCGATTCTGCAGGCGACGCCAGGCTTCCGGGTTCGCCTGCCGCATCCCCTCAAGCTTCTTCTGGTAGGACTCGATCCGCGCTCGCAAGGCGTTGATCTCCTCGTCCAGCCCGGCAATCTCTTCGAGTTTGCGTTTCAGCATGGCGATATCCTGTTCCAGTTTCGCCTTTTCTTCGAGCAGGTCAGCGGTCCAGGCGATCTCGCACCCCGTCAGCCAAGGGCAAAGCAGCCCCACCAGCAAGACCAGGCTCACCCTCGATAGGTGGAAACCTGCCTCGGCCGAGGTTGCCGTCACCCGGGGGTCAGCAGCGACTCGACCAACCTGTCCTGGCGACCGAGGCAACCCATCAACGCATGGCCGCTTCTTCATGGCGTCTGCCCTCCCTCCTGTTCCAGGAACTGCTGGAATTGTTCGATCTCCATCTCGAGCCGCATCTTCTCCTGCATCAGCCGGTCGCGTTCATCAAACTTCGAGCGGACCCGCCGCAATTCATTCTCCAGACGGTCTCGTTCACGGCGAAGCTTTTCGTTTTCCCGGGTCTGCTTCCCAGAAAGGTCAATACAGCCCGGCAGCACCACCAGAGCCATCAGCAACCCCAGCACCATCAGCCAGCGCCCAACCGCCACGGCCTGCGTCTCACCAAGCCACAGCGCGATGGTCTCATGGTTCTTGTTCGGTTTCGTCTCCATACGTCTGTCACCGTGGCGGGAATCAATCGCCCAGCGAAGTGCCAGTCAAGCGCGCCGCCTGGATCCAGGGATGGTCGAGCGGCACCACCCGGCGTTTGCCGGCCACCTGCTCGAGCGGCACCGGCTCGCAGCGATCGCCTTTCACAGCCACCATGACGTTGTAGACACCCTCGGCCAGCAGCTCGGCGGCTCGCACTCCCAACCGGGTGCAGAGGAGGCGGTCGGTGGCCGAAGGCGTGCCGCCTCGCACCACATGGCCAAGAGAGGTGACCCGCGCTTCGGTTCCGGTCAGGCGCTGCAGTTCGCGGGCGATGCGACTGGCCTTGGGTTCCTGCACCAACCGGACCCGACCTGCCGAGGCGACGGCCCCTCCCTCCTTTGGCAGGGGCTCATCACTTTCTTCTCTGGAGGGATCTTTCTTTTTCCCTTTCCCCCCCTCTTTGCCCTCGGCTTTTTCTTTCTTCTGGTCCGACTCACCGGACTTCTTCCGCTCTTTTTCCTTGGCGGCTTTCTTGGCGGCTTCGGCCTGCTCTTCGGCCTCTTCGATGGTCATCGCCCCTTCCGCCACCGCGATGATCGAGAAGCGCTTGCCGGTGGCCCGGCGCTCTTTCAGATGGGCAGCGACTTTCTCGAGATCGTAGGGAATCTCGGGAATAAGGATCACATCAGCACCACCGGCGATACCCGCCCCGAGGGTCAACCACCCGGCATTGTGCCCCATGATCTCGAGGACGATGATGCGATGGTGGCTGGTGGCGGTGCTATGGAGCCGGTCGATCGCATCGGTGGCGATCTCCATGGCGGTGTCGAACCCGAAGGTGATATCGGTGCCGAAGACATCGTTGTCGATGGTCTTGGGCAGGGTCATCACGCGCAGACCGGCCTCCCGGTGCAGATGCATGGCGTTCTTCTGGGTGCCGCCGCCCCCCAGGCAGACCAGGCAGTCGAGCTGCAGCCGGCAGGCATTTTCGGCCGCAACCTGGGTCATATCGCGTTCCTTCCCCCCCATCGGCATCTTGTGCGGTTTGTCGCGGCTGGTGCCCAGCACGGTTCCGCCCCGGGTCAGCAGACCGCTCACCGCCAGAGAATCGAGGATGGTGGTGCGGTTCTCGACCAACCCTCGGAAGCCATCATGAATGCCGATCACCTTCATGCCGTAGGCCATGGCCGCCTTGGCCACGCCTCGAATGGCCGCATTGAGGCCGGGGCAGTCTCCGCCCGAGGTCAGGATGCCAATGCAGTTGGTGCGGGTCTTCTTCATGCCAATCCTCCCCTCGCTGGATTTCCCCGGTAGACTACCACAAATCCTGCCGAGACGAGGGCTGCCCTGACGAAGAAACGCGCCGGATTCTGGTATACTCCTTCGGAATCCGGTCAATCCCCGCGAGAGGACAGCCCATGACAGCGAACGAGCCGAAATCGCCGTTAACCGCCCTGCTGGTAGCTCAGTTCTTCGGAGCCTTCAACGACAACGCCTGGAAGATGATGGTCGCGTTGCTGACCATCCGGGCGGCCACCGCCGGGCTCACCACCGCCGATCCCGCCTTCGAGAGCGCCAGCCAGGCCCAGACGACCCTGGCCTACGTCGTGTTCACCCTTCCCCTCGCCCTCTTCTCCCTGCCGGCGGGCATGCTAGCCGACCTCTGGAGCAAACGCACGCTGATCGTCTGGCTGAAAGCCCTCGAGATCGGCTTGATGGGTCTGGGCACCTATGCCCTCGCCACCGATGCCCCGCGCCTGCTCCCCCTGATCGTGCTCGGCCTGATGGGCATGCAATCGGCCTTCTTCAGCCCCGCCAAATACGGCATCATTCCCGAACTGCTGCCACCCGAGCGCCTGGCCTGGGGGAACGCCCGCCTCGAGATGTGGACCTTCCTCGCCATCATTCTCGGCACCGGCGCCGGCGGGCTGCTCCTCGACCTGTCCGGCCCCACCCCCGCCCTGGCCGGCGGCCTGCTGACCCTCTTCGCCCTGATCGGCTGGATCGCCTCGTGGTACGTGCCGCCCGTGCCGCCCGCCCGCGCCGAAGGCGGATTCGTCGCCACCATCCGCAGCTCCTGGCAGGCGATCGGCGCCGATCGCGTGCTCTATCTGGCCGTGCTGGGCTCGATCTATTTCTGGTTCACCGCCAGCCTCCTGGGCCAGGACATCCTGGTCTACACGAAAGCCCTGACGCGCGACTGGGCCAATTCCGATACCTGGTCCGGCCTGCCGCTCGCGTTCTATGGCATCGGCGTCGGCCTGGGCAGCCTGTGGGCCGGCCGACTCTCGCGGCACCTGGTGGAATACGGCCTGATCCCGCTGGGGGCTCTGGGCATCGCGTTCTTCAGCCTTCTGTTCAGCCTGTGGGGGCCGACGTACGGCTACACCCTGCTGCTGATGGTCTTGCTGGGCCTGGCCAGCGGGCTCGTCGTGGTACCGCTGAACGCCATCGTGCAGTGGCGGGCTCCGGCCGACCGGCGCGGCGGCATCATCGCTCTGACGAACGTGTTCGTCTTCTTCGGCATCATGGCCGGCTCGCTGGGGGCGGGCGGCCTGGCCTGGCTGGGCCTGTCGACCCGGGCCATCCTGACGCTGTCTTCCTTGTTCACGGTAGGCGGAACGGTGTGGGCGGTCTGGCTGCTGCCTGATTTCCTCATCCGCTTGATCTTCGTCATCCTGACCCACACCTTCTATCGCCTGACCATCGTCGGGGAAGAGAACGTCCCGCGCGAAGGCGGTGCTCTGCTGGTACCCAACCACGTCTCGTTCATCGACAGCTTTCTGATCATGGCCAGTACCCATCGCCAGGTGCGATTCATCGTCGATTCGATCTACTACTACAACTTCTGGTTGCACCCGTTGATGCGCTGGATGAACGCCATCCCGGTCTCCGCCACCGGCGGCCTGCGGGTCATCCTCAAAGCCCTGCGGCAGGCCGGCGACTGCCTCGATCAGGGCGATCTGGTCTGCATCTTCGCGGAAGGCCAGATGACCCGCATCGGACACCTGCTGCCGTTCCGACGGGGGCTTGAACGCATCATCAAGGGGCGCACCGCCCCGATCATTCCGATCTACCTCGATCGCCTGTGGGGCAGTTTCTATTCGCGGGCGGGCGGCGCCTTCTTCTCGAAGCTGCCTGAACGGTACCCCTATCCGATCACCATCCAGTTCGGGGCGCCCCTGCCGTCCGATACGCCCACGGTGCGCCTTCGCCAGATCGTGCAGGAGCTGGGCACGGCCGCCTGGGAACACCGCAAACCCGACAGCTTTCCCTTGCACCACGAGGCCATCCGCAGCCTGCGCACCCGGCCCTGGCGCTGCGCCTTCGCCGACGCCAACCGCTGGATGACCAAAGCGGGCGTGCTGGCCGGGGCCGTCGCCCTGGCCCGGCGCCTCCGGCACGAATGGGAGGGCCAGCGCCACGTCGGCATCTGCCTTCCCCCGTCCATCGCCGGCGCCCTGGTCAACCTCGCCGCCACCCTTCTGGGCAAGGTCACCGTCAACCTCAACTTCACCACCGGCCTGGCCGGCCTCGAGTCGGCCGCCCAGCAGGCCGGCCTGCAGACCGTCGTCACCAGCCGGGAATTCCTGGACAAAGCGAAGGTCGCCCTGCCGTCAGGTCTGCGCCCCGTGTTCCTAGAAGAGGTGGGGAAGGACATCGGACCCTTCGAGAAGCTCTACTGCCTGGCGATCGGCCTGCTGGCGCCGTTGCCGCTGCTCGAATGGCTGTGCTATGCCGATCGGCGCGTCGGCCCCGACGACCCCGCCACCATCATCTTCAGCAGCGGCAGCACCGGGACGCCCAAGGGCGTGGTGCTGACCCACTACAACATCCTGTCGAACATCGAAGGGGTCGGACAGGCGCTGCCCGTCGGGCACCGCGATCGACTGCTCGGCGTGCTGCCGTTCTTCCATTCGTTCGGCTTCATGTCGTTGTGGTTCTCGCTGAAATGCGGCATGGGCATCGTCTTCCACCCCAATCCCCTCGATGCCGCCAGGATCGGCGAACTGGTCGAACAGCACGCCATCACCTTCCTGATCGCCACCCCGACGTTTCTGCAGCTCTACATGCGGCGCTGCGCGCCGGGGCAGTTCGGCAGCCTGCGCCTCGTCTTCACCGGTGCCGAGAAGCTGACCGAGCGGCTGGCCACCGCGTTCGAAGAGAAGTTCGGGATCCGCCCCATCGAGGGCTACGGCGCCACCGAATGCGCCCCCGCCATCACCGTCAGCACGCTCGACATCCGCGAAGCGGGCATCTACCAGGTGGGATCGCGTCGCGGGTTCGTCGGCCACCCCGTGCCGGGCGTCAGCGTGCGCACCGTCGATCCCGAGACCGGCGAACCGATTCCCGTCGGGCAGCCCGGCATGCTACTGGTCAAGGGGCCCAACGTCATGGCCGGCTACCTTGGGCGCCCTGATCTGACGGCCAAGGTGATGCGCGACGGCTGGTACGTCACCGGCGACATCGCCATCATCGATGAAGACGGGTTCGTCAAGATCACCGACCGGTTGTCGCGCTTCAGCAAGATCGGCGGCGAGATGGTCCCGCATGGGAAGGTCGAAGAAGCGCTGATGGAGGCGGCCGGCGCCACCACCCAGGTCTTCGCCGTCACCGGCATCCCCGACGAGAAGAAGGGCGAGGCCCTCGCCGTGCTCACCACTCTGCCGCTCGAGCGCATTCCCCCGCTGCTCGACAAGCTGGCGGCCCAGGGCCTGCCCAATCTGTTCATCCCCAAGAAGGAACGTTTTGTCCAGGTGCCTGCCATCCCTGTGCTGGGCACCGGCAAGGTCGACCTCCGCACCGTCCGGCAGATCGCTCTCGAGGCCTTTGCCGCTCCCGCCGCCGCGAAAAGCTGAGGCCCCGCCCCGCGCGGCGTGGTGACTCAGGCGGGCACAGGCGTCATCGCCAGGCGGGCGGCCCGGGCGATGTAGGCAGGGGGCCGCTCGAACGCGTGCAGGAGGCGACGCAGGCCCTGCGCCCGCCACCGGATCTGCGATTCGATTTCACGCAGATCGACATGCCGAAGCTGGAACTCATGGGACAGGCTTTCGAGAAGGGCCTCGCCTCCCAGGAAAGCCCGCAGCACCCGACGGCTGGCTTCCTGCTCGCTCGGCGATCGACAGGCCAGCCCGCGCAGGTGCCGTGCCACGGCCATGGCCAATCGGAGGCGCCGGATCTGCATATCCCGGAACAGGCCCGGCAGCAAGCCCGGTTCGAGCCGCCAATCCGCGAGAGGACGCCGATCGAGGATCTCGAAAAGATCTTCCCAGGCCGACCGAGGCAGAAAGGAAGGCGTGACGACACCGAACCCCAAGGCCGCCGGGTCAGCGACCAGCGGCCCGCCATCCAGGCGGAATCGCCGCACGCGCAACCCCAGCCGAACCAGGCGGTACCAGGCCCAGATCTGGTCGTTGGCGGCCATCGCCGGCCAGTTCGGAGCGAGCCCCGCTGTGACCCGCCCGCCTTCGCGATCGAGGGCGATCAGTCCTTCCTCGAGGTGTCGGAACCATGGACCATGCGGGGACGGGCGTCCCGCGCCCCAGAGGGGGCGGTCAGCCGCGGCGGTCAGCTCGATCGTCAGATGAGTGCGGTCGTCGATGGCAACGGTCAGGCCGGTCAAGCCAAGGCGCGGCAAGGCCTCGACCAGGTCGCCCTGGTCGCTCAGCGCCTGGGACGTCCCCGCCAGCCGCTCTTCGCCCGCTGGTGTGGACAGCCAGACATCGAGGGGGCCTTCCTTGCCAGCCTCGATCTGAGCCACCGCCCGACGAATCACCGACTCGGCATCGGGCAGGCCCCAGCCGCGCAACAGGAAGGCATCGACCTCTTCAGGCGGCCAACATTCCTGCTGTGCCCAGCGCTCCCGCCACGCCCGCAGCAACAGGCCGGCTCGGCCGGCCCCGTCACGGCCGGTCGATCGTCCATCGACCAGAGTCGTCGCCAGCCCGCCCGGTTCCTTGGTTCCTGCCACCCTTTCGCTCGTCATGCTTCCGTTCTACCAGAATCCGGGGCCATTCCACAAACAGGTGGTGCCAATCGAGTCGCCCCGCCGCGAGCAGGGCCACCGCGACTCCTCGCCGTTTCGGCCAGCCAACCGGCCAGCGCCTCGTCGACGGCGGCCATCCCCGACCATCCAGCCTTCGCTCCCGCGGCGCGCAAACCCCACGGTGGGCCCTACTTTTTCAACAGTTCGACCAGGACGTCGACGAGAATCTCCTTGCAGATGAACAGGGCGCCAGGAACGGCCACCACCGTGATCACCTTGGCCAGGGCCTCGAATCGGAACGGCCACTCGGGCAGATTGTCGATCTCGGCGATCACCTGGCGCCCGCGCAGATACGCCTCGGCCATCTCGCGATCGGGCTGCGCAAGGAACCGGGCTTCGGTGGCCGCATGCTCGGCGGCGAACAGACGCCGGATCTCTTCTTTCCGCTGGGCCATGATGCGATGGAGGCGCCAGATGGGGATCACCAGGTAGGCCAGCGGCACAACCAAGGCCAGCAACAGCACCACCATCATCGAGGGCAGGGTCTCGGCCAGGTCGCCCGGCCGATCGATGAGCAGGCTGCGCGAGGCCATGACCATCCAGAACAGACCCATCGACAGGAAGGACGCGCCGAACGCGGTGCGCGCGTACCCCGCGCCAGCCCGCTCCAGCAGTTCGAGCGAGAACAGCCGCGCCCCCCGCCCCTCGAGTTCGCGGCTCATGTCGGTCACCAGGCCGCCGAACCCCAACAGCAGCCACAAGGTGCGGACGAACAGGCCACTGGCGAGCGCGCCGGCCAGGGTGACCGCCAGTCGGGCCAGATCGGACCGGTATGGCAGCACGTCCCAACTGATGCCCCACCGGAAGCCGATGAACAGAATGGCCACCGCCAGACCCGCCGCCAGGGGCCGCCATCCCTGTTCGTAACGCTGAAGGTAGCTCGCGTACAGAGATTCGAAGACCGGATCGCCCGCCACGTGCTGGTCGAGGATGCCACGCAGGGCTTCTCGACGAGCGCGAAGGAAGGCCGGGCCCAACCAGCCCACCACGACCAGATAGAGCAGCCCGAGCTCATAGAACAGGCGAATGTCATCCGGCCAGACCAGGCGAGCGGCCAACGACAGCAGCCAGAGGCCGACCCCACCGCCCAGGATCAGCCTCACCCGCCCCGGCTCACGCAACCAGGGCACGGAGGACGAGGCGACGACACCGCCACCCCTGTGGGTGGGTTCTGGCGAGTTTTTCGTCGACACAAGTGCGGCTCCTGGTTCCTGCGCTCTTTCGACCGCCAGCGTTTCCTCTCGGGCCATCGATCGGTCCCTGGCGTCTTCGGGAAACGCCGCGCCCCTCCATGATGAAACAGCGTCTTCCCAAATGCAACCATCCGCCCGAAAGCCACCACAAATCTGAAATTGATGGTCAGAGCAGGAAGTGGCCACTGTTTCCGCAGCCTCTCCCCCCCTGGGACGGCCAGCTCCCTTTGCCAACTGGCTGTCGCTGACAGAAACCTGGGCAAGCGTCAAAGCGATCGACCGCCAGGCTTATGCCCCCCGGCTGGGAGGTCAGGCACCACGTCAGCGCGCGCCTGGCGCTCCTCACGCCCTTGCCCCACCATCGTAAACTTGGTACGATTGTCGATCGGGAACAGTCGGGAAGAGGCCGCCCAGCTTCCTACCAGGCCACTTCCCTTCGGGAGGCAACAATGAGCGAACCCAACGGCACCCCTCACCTCGATCTGGCCACCTATCGCGAACGACTGCGCGAGGCCGAACTCTTCCACGGCCATCTGTGCGCCGGCATGTACACCGGCGTCAAGATGGCCATGTATGCCCAGCACCTGCTGGGACTGCCCGCTTTTCCCGACCGTGATCTGATCGTGGTGGCCGAGATCGACCGCTGTCTGACCGATGCCGTGATGTCGGTCACCGGCTGCCGGGTGGGGCGACGCACCATGAAGATCCGCGATTGGGGAAGGTTCGCCGCCTCGTTCGTCCGCCTGCCCGAGGGGAAAGGCGTTCGCCTCGCCCAGCGCGATGGCACCTATTCCCAGATCGCCGCTCGCCTCGAGGAGGCCGGCCTCGACCTGCACGACCGCGACCAGGCTGCCCCGGTCTTCCTGGCCTTCCCGCTCGAGGCGCATTTCGCCATACAGCCGGTCACCCTGACGTTCGCCCCGGAGGATCTGCCCGGCAAGCCCATGATCAAGGTGAATTGCACCTCCTGCGGGGAAACCGTCATGGACGGGCGCCACCTCCTGGTCGACGGGCGCCCCTGGTGCCGGCCCTGCCACCAGGCGCAGGCGTCGCCCCAAGCGGCTGGCCAACCTCGCATCTCATAACCCAGGCGGGGCGAGTCCGCTCAATCATGGATCAGGGCCTCGGTTGCCTTGAAGACATTCGGGAACCGCCGGGCACCCTTCGACTGGGCGGGAACCACCTTCGCAGCTCGTAAACCACCTTTTCACCCCTTCATATTCTGGCTAAAGGCGAGAGGGAACGGTCCCGTCACCATCTCTTCGACGCGTTCGCGACGCGCAGCAATCAATTGAGCAGCGATACTGACGGCGATTTCTGGAACGGTGATCGCATTGATGGACAGTCCGATCGGAGCCCGAACGCGCTTGATGAGTTCCGCGGGAATGCCCTTCTCCATGAGTTGATCGAAGATCATCTTCACTTTGCGCTCGCTGCCGATCATGCCGAGATATCGTACCGACGACCGGATCACCGCCTCGAGAGCAGTACGGTCGTGCTTGTGGCCACGGGTCACGATGACGACATAGGTCGCGCCGTCCAGAGGCAGCGTGGCCAGGGTCTGATCGATCTCGCCGACCGCCAGTGCGATGGGCGGAGGGAACCGCCGCGGATGCGCATAATCGGCACGGTTGTCGACAACCGTTACCTGGAAACCCAGACCGACCGCCAACCTGGCCAGTTCTTGGGCGATGTGCCCCGCCCCAGCGATGACCAGCTTCGGATCGGGTTCGAAATGCACCCGGTAGGAACAAGGGGAAGGCACACCAGCCAGCTCGATGGTCGTTTCGGCCGTCTCTCCACGGTTCAGGCGGGCCAGGGCTTCGCGGAGATCGAGAGTCTGCTCGATACGTGACAGGGTCAACACGGCGATCTTCATGGTGCCCCCGCAGATCAGGCCATCATCCCACCCCAGATCGTGATCGAGCACGATCTCGACGAGGTCGGACGCTCCCCGTTGCAGGAGATCGAAAGCCCGACGGCGCATCTCGGCTTCGACGCAGCCGCCACCAATCGTTCCATGCGTCTGCGACGCCGCGTCAACGTACATCATGGCCCCCGGGACCTGTGGAGTGGAACCAGTGGTTTCCACAACGATGCACCACGCTACCGGCCGACCCGCGGCCACTTCGTCAATCATTCCCGTGAAGAGGGATTTCACATCACTCATGGTTGGCTCCGAACAGGTGATCCGATCGGGGGCGGGAAGCCCCTAGGTCTCCCGGGGAGGGACGCGAGAGAAAGACTCCAAGGCTCAGTGGGGTTTTCCCGTACCCCCGAAGGTCTCGATCTCCAAACGGGACAAGCGGGCTTTCCGATCTGTGATCTGACGCCGCAAGGCCTCTTCATGCAAATGATCGTCGGGGGTGGCTTCCCGGAAGACCCGGATGGCCAGGCCCCCACCGCCATCGATCGTGCCGATCTGGACGCCCGCCAGCGCGATCGCCTGGCCTTTGTCGAAAACGCTCGGGGAGCGCAGGAACGCCCGTTCGCCCGTCGCCAGGGACAGCCGATACTGGCCGTCGCCCAGGGTGCCGAGCACGTGGCCGCGCAGGTCGAAGATGCGCACCGCCTGCAGGCGGCGTTCGAGGTCGACCAGCTCCTGGCGAAGGTCGCGGATCTGCTCGACATGTTCTTCCAGAGCCCGCACCTGGCCTTGGAGTTCCGACAAGAGCTTCAATAGATCATTCATGCCACAACTCCCCCACGGGTGAGCCCTTGTGCGGCCGGTACACCAGCCCGACCATCAGCATGGCATTGTATTCCAAGTCGAGTCCGATCGCAAGGATCTCGAGCCTGCCGGGGCATACGCTCAGACGAACCTTTGGCGGTCGACCCTTGCCTGCCAAAGGGCTGTCGGACGCGGTCCGATCGGCCCCCAACCCGCAACGCTGTCGAGGGGCGGGATCATGGCTCCCAGGGACCTTTGGCTTCCACCCGGCGCCCCGAACCCAGGTGATGCATCTCCGTCCCTGGGTGCCCTGCCAGAACTGGCAGCAATTCCTTGATCCCGACCACGTCCTTCCCCCTTTCCCCCCGTTTTTCCATCCATCGCCGGGCTGAAAGCATGGGCCACCCCTGGAACATCTCACCGGCCGGCCTTCGGGTCTTGTCCATCCGCCAGCCAGGCCGATCTTCACCGATCTTCGCGCCATTCCACCCATGGCTCGCAACATGATTTATGTTGCTCCCCCTCAGGAAATCCACCTCTCCTTCTTGTCACTGAAGCTACAGGTCGGTAGAATAGAAACACTGTCCCCCCAACAATCCCAACGTGGTCCGAGTACGGCGTTCGAGTATGTCGCGTGGAGGGTAGAATGAAACGTTGTTGTTGGTCTCTCCTGTTCGTGTTGTTGGCTTGTACCGCCTTCGCCAGCGACCTGCCAGCCCCCGATTGGCAGCAATTGCGTCTCGACGAGGCGACACCCCTCGATCCTGACCGTCCGACCTGGGTCGACGCCACCCCCCTCTTCGACGATATGGCCCGCGCCGCCGCCACCCGCTTCCGGCGAATCACCCGGCGCACCCCCCGCGAGGGCGTTCCGATCGGCGGCGAAGAGACCTTCTGGGCGATGAACATCGCCACCAAGCAGTTCGAGCGCGTCACCGCCGTGCTCGAACGGATCGGCAAGCACTGCTACCTCTACGTCGAAAAGGGCCAGAAGGTCGACGGACCGACCCTCGACAGCATCGTGGCCCAATTCGACACCAACATCTATCCGACCGATACCCGATGCTTCGGCAGCGAGCCCAAACCCGGCATCGATGGCGACAACCGCATCACCCTGCTGATGCTGGACATCAAAGACGGCTGGGAACCCGGCAAAGGCTACGTCGGCGGGTATTTCTTCCCGCTCAACGAGTATTCGGTGAAAGACTTCCCGCAGAGCAACGAGCGGGAAATGATCTACCTCGATCTCTATCCTTCCGATCCCAAAGACAAATTCTACATGGGTGTCGTCGCCCATGAGTTCCAGCACCTGATCCATTTCAACCAAGATCCGCGCGAGACCAAATGGATCAATGAAGGGCAGTCCCAGTATGCGTTCAAGGTCTGCGGATTCGGCCACCCCAATCAGATCATGGCCTTCACCCGCGCCCCTGACCACACGATCGCCGATTGGAAGAACTCGATCACCGATTACGGCGCCGTCTACCTGTTCTTCTACTACCTGTACCAGAAATACCCGGGCACCACGACTCCCATGTCGTTGCTGGTCTCCAGCAACCCCAAGCAGGGCATCGAGAGCATCGATGAGGCGCTGGCCAAGGGCGGCTACCAGACCACCTTCGAAAAGGTCTGGAGCGACTGGTCGGTGGCCAATTACCTGAACGACCCCTACAATGGGGGCGGCAAATGGCACTACGATGAAACCCTGCCGGTGAAGGTCATGCACCGCACCGTCGATCCGCGGTCAGGACCGCAGGCGTTCAAAGACACCGTCCAGCCCTGGGCCACCGACTACTACCGGGTCGAATCCTACCCCTTCTGGAGCCCGCCGTTCCCCACGGTCGCCGACATCATCTGCGTCAATCTGCCCGGCCCCGGCTTCGTGCTGTGGAACGTCAACGACGGCGTTCTTCCGCCCAAAGAGCTGTGGCCGCCCGACACCCGCGAACTCGAACCCGGCAAGACGCTGCTGACCAGGTGCGGGGGCAACTATCCCGTCTTCAAATTCGGGCCCGTGCTCGACAAAGGCATCACCAAGGTCAACTTCTCCCTCTTCAACCCTGAATACGTCAGCACCGACCACGGCCAGATCACCATCACGCCCAAAGACCCGAACCTGATGCCCCTCGAAGGGAAGGTGCAGATCGACGTGGCCGCCAAGAAGGGCGTGATCTTCGGGCCCAAGGAAGCCCCGGTCGTGCGCCTGGTCGTCGAATCCTGCCAGACCAAGGTCTACGATCTGCCCCTTGACAAGGACTGGAAGGCCACCAAAACGATCGCCGGCCTGGGCGCCGAACTGAACGCCGTGTCGCTCCTGGTGGGCAACACCACCAAGAAACCTCTCGAATACGACGTGAAGTTCACCCTCAACCCCCAACCCACGATGCGCGGCTACCTGGCTGGGCTCGAGCGTGGCCAGCAGCTGCTCGCCACGCTCGAACCCCTGATGAAGGACGGCCAGCCCGGTCTCGACGAACTCTACCAGGGAACCACCCGGCAGATCGAAGAGATCACCCGCGCGGCTGCCGATCTGCTCGACCCGGCCCGCACCCCTGAGGCCGTGGCCAACGCCCGCATCCTGGCGGCCGCTGGCGCCAAACCCGGCTATGAACCGCTGCTGCGCCTGCTCGCCGAGCGTCGCACCTTCGCCGCCGGGCACGGGGAAGCGACAGACCCCGCCGTCGAGGAGGCGCTCGCCCCCCTGCTGAACGGCCTCTCAGCCGACCGCCAGACCGCCGACGATCAGACCGCGGCCGCCCCTCCCGCCACTCGTGGCGACGAGACCGATACCTCGCACACCAACATCCTCTACCTGTGCAACAAGAAACAGGAACTGATCAACGCCCTGACCCACCTCAAGATCGACCCGCAATTTCTCGAAGGGCAGATCCTGCAGATGTACAAGATCCTGCAGCTCAGCCTGAACCTGCCCAACATCCCCTTCCCCGAGGGCCTGGGCATCGTCGATTACGATGAGACCGCCGCCCAGTCCTGGATCGACACGCTGCGGGCTGGCGGCGAGCCGGCCAGTCCGGTGAAGGAAGCCCTCAAACGCCTGACCATCTTCGAAGACCTCGTCGAGCGTCTCTACAACAACAACCTGCTGATGGCCGAGGACTTCGGCTACACCCTCCACGAGGCGGTCAAGCTGGTGCTGACCGGCCGGTCCACCTTGCTGCAGATCTCCAACGGCCTGGCCAACGTACCTATCGTCGGCACCCTCACCCAGAAGGTGGTCAAGCTGATCATCGGCAAATCGATCGGCATCATCACCCGCGTCACCAACCTGATCGCGGTCAAGCTCAAGCCCCCCTATTCCACCATCGTCCCCATCGTCGTCCAGCTCGGCGGCTCGGTGGCCGCCCGCTTGCTGCAAGCCCCCGTCACCGAAGAAACCTCCTGGATGAAGCCCTGGGCCGCCAAGACGGTGGCCAAGTATGCCTTCGTCAGTCTGCCCAAGGTCGGCTATGTGGCCAAGACCCAGAGCTTCCTCGATACCGCCGTGACCACCGCCGTCAAAGGCGACTTCACCGGCACCACCGAAGCCGCCCGCCGGGCCGTCCTCGATGACGAAGACCCCCAGACGGCCACCTCGTTGTTCGAGGAGTGGGCGGCCGACCTCGCCAAGAAGCATGCCTTCACCCTCAAAGAGGTCGAGGCTGCCAAGATCGCCAAGGCGGTCGCCCAGATCGCCGGCTACGCCAGTCTCATCGACCCGACCAACATCAGCAAGGTCGTCGGCATCATCTCGGCTACGTTCTCTGGCGGCGCTCTGGTCCATGGCATGACCAGCAGCCTGATCGAATTCTGCCGCACCCGTGGCCAGCTCGAGAAAGGCCTGCACCTCGCCTTCCATCCCGATCAGCCCCTCCCCCAGACCAAGGCCAGCGATCTCCCCCGCCTCCCGGTGAAAGCCGCGCAGTTCGGGGCGACCCTGCGCACTCTGGGCACGCTCAAAGCCGACTACCACACCCTCGCCAACCGGGCCCGGCAGGCCTTCGCCGCCCACGACACCGCCGCCCTCGCCGCGGTGGCCGAGGAGCTGGTCGCGTTCGAAGAAGCCTACGAACCTACCGACCGTCTGTGGACCCTGACCTGCGAGGCCGCCCTCGCCGGCACCTCTCGCGAAGGCGATCTCGCTGGCATGACCGATCAGGCCATCGCGGCGGATCTGGCCCGCGCCGACGTGCTGGCGGCCCTGCTGCCCGCCGCCGCCGGCACCCTGCCCGCCGCCGACCTCCCTGCGCGCCTCGATCGCGCCGTCGCCACGCTCGACGCCCGCCTCGCCCAGTGCGCCCAGGTGCTGGCCAAGACCGAGGACGATGCCCTCGCGCCGCGGGTCGGCCTCACCCAGGTCAAGGCCGAACCTCGCGCCGGCGGCTGGACCATCTCGGCGGTCGCCACTCTGATCGCGCCTCAGGCTACCGAGGTCAGCTTCACCCTCTATGGGGCCCCTGACACCACGATCGCCAAAGCACCCCGGCCGCAGATCCTCCAACCCTGGGATTCCGTGGCCGTCGAATGGTTCCTCGACGGCACCACCCAGAGCGGTTATCCCGTCACCGTCGCGGTCGATGGTGAAGCTCTGCTGCCGGGCAGCGAGATGATCCTCCTGCCCTGAGCCACTCGAGCAGACCATACCCCATGATGTTCGCTGGCGAGGCAGGCGCCTCGGTGGTTCCTAATTCTTTCCTGAGAAGGCGGCTCGACATCTCGTGGCGTTCCCTTGCCGAGGCCGAACCGCCAACCCCTTCCGCCCGCCCCATTCTCATCTCTACCGCCCGACAACCATTCGCATGAACCACATGATGGACCTCCTGCCAGGGCTGCTGGGGCTTTTGCTGTTGTTCGCCATCTTTCAACTGGCCGGCTCCTGGCGCTCGGTCTGGCACCACCTCATGTTTCTCGTCCTGGTGGCTGGTTTGTTGACCGGCTATCTGGTCCTCGATCATCTCGGCAAAGCCAGCCCCCCGCTGCCAGGCCCCGTCGATTTCCTCAAGCTCCTCGTGATGTACTACGGATTGGCGGCTTTTGTTCGCGCCCTTTTCCAGGTCACGAGCCAGTGCGTTTCCGACGAATCCCCCTCTCGCCAGGAGGATGACGATCCCTTTTGAATGACTGCGCCGGCCCGGTCGAGCCGCCCGGAACGCCGTGGTCCAAACGCTGGCGGCTCTGCACGGCGGCCAGATTACTGGTATGTTGCCGACAACACCTAAACCCTGGGGGTGAAATCCGATGCGTCGCCCATGCCTCTTTCCTTTGGCCCTTTTGATGCTTCTGCCTTGGACGGTTTTCGCAGCCAATCTGGCCTCTCCCCCTGGAGTCACCCCTGACCCCAGACTTGCCGCCACCGCCACCCCCAGGATCAGCGGCGCCACCAGATCCTGTCTGACCTGCCACCGCACCTTGACCCCCGGCCTCGTCCAGGATTGGGAATCCAGTCGGCATGCCGGCATCGCCCCCGCCGACGCCATGCAGAAATCGGCCCTCGAGAAGCGCATTTCCGCGACCCAGCTTCCTGAGGCGCTGTCCCGCCACGCCGTCGGCTGCTTCGAGTGTCACGGTCTGAATGCTGAGCAACATCCCGATGCGTTCGATCATTTCGGTCGAAAGATCCATACCGTGGTCAGCCCCAACGACTGCCAGGTCTGCCACCCCGCCGAAGTCAGTCAATACCGTGGCAGCAAAAAAGCCCACGCCCTCGGCAATCTGATGGATAATCCCCTCTACCACACCCTGGTTGAGGCTTCCATCGGCCAGCGCCGCTTCGACAATGGCGCGCTGCACGCGCACCCCTCTACGGCTTCTACCCGCCACGAAGCCTGTCTCGGCTGCCACGGCACCCTCGTGGTCGCCTCGGGAACTCGTACGGTGACCAGCAATCTTGGCGATGCCGAAATTCCGCAGCTCGAGGGGTGGCCAAATCAGGGCGTCGGCCGGCGCAACCCCGACGGCAGTCTGGGGGCCTGCACCTCCTGCCACCCGCGCCACGCCTTCTCGATCGAAGTGGCGCGCAAACCATCGACCTGCGGGCAGTGCCACCTCGAACCGGACGTGCCTGCCTACAATGTCTACAAAGAAAGCAAGCACGGCAATATCTACAATTCCCTGGAGAAGAACTGGGACTTCACCGCCGTTCCCTGGCAGGTGGGGAAGCACTTCACCGCTCCGACCTGCGCGACCTGCCACAACAGCCTGATCACACACGGCGCCAACACCATCATCGCCGAACGCACCCATGATTTCGGCGCCCGGCTCTGGGTGCGCATCTTCGGACTGCCGTATACCCACCCCCAGCCGACATCGGGCGATACCACCAGCATCCGCAACAAGGATGGCCTGCCCCTGCCCACCACCTTCTCCGGCGAACCTGCCACCGAATTTCTTTTGACCCCGGGTCAGCAGAACGATCGCAAGCGAGCCATGACCGAAGTCTGCGGCGCTTGCCACTCGGCAGGGGTCATCGAAGGACACTTCGCCAAATTCGATCAGACCCTGAAAGAAACCGATGCCATGACCCTGACCGCCACCCGGCTGGTGCTGTCCACCTGGGAAAAAGGCTTCGAGGACAAAACCAACCCCTTCGACGAGACCCTCGAGAAGATGTGGGTGCGGCAATGGCTCTTCTATGGCAACTCAATCCGCTATGCCTCGGCCATGACCGGCGCACCCGACTATGCCGCCTTCAAGAACGGTTGGTGGGAACTGAACGAGAACCTGAGCCGGATGCATGATGTGTTCCGCATGAAGGGGTTGTTGCCGACTCCCGCTCGCTGAGAGCCCACGCGCCATCGATCGGCGAGCGGAGACCGCGGGAGCCCCCTCTGTGAACAAGCCTCTCCCGGCCCGCGCCACGGCTCTGAGTGACACCTCGCTCGCGACCAGGTCTGCGGGCCTGATGAGCGACTTCGCCCTGGTTCTGCTGGTGCAGGCCAGAACCGGTTGGGGATGGCCTCACCCAGGCCGAGGGTTCCGACACCCTGCCAGCCCCGGAGACTCTCTGCCTCGGCGCTCGATGGCGACCGGCCCCGACCGATCGCCGCCCATCCGTTCCTGATGCCGCTGCCCGGAGGCTCTGACCTGCCCCGTGCCCGCGGAGTTTCTTGCAATTTCCCGTGGGCGTGATACCATGCCAGCAGCAGATACCATCGTTGGGAGGTCTTTCATGCAGCGCGAGTACAAGTGGTTCCTGCCCGGGCTGGTCGGCATCCTGGTCGTGCTGGGCGGATGGCTGTCGGCGGCCCAGGGGCGGGAAGGGCCTCCTGCCGAGGGCAAGCCGGTCAAGGCAGGCCTGATCTACGTGGGGCCCATCGGCGACTATGGCTGGACGAACGCCCACGAGCAGGCCCGGCAGGCCCTGGTCAAGAAATTCCCCTGGCTGACCACCACCTACGTCGAATCCGTTCCTGAAGCCGATGCCGGCCGGGTCATCGACCGTCTCATCACCGAGGAGAACTGCGACGTCGTCTTCGCCACGAGCTTCGGCTACATGAATGACACGGTAGCCGCCGCCCAGCGGTATCCCGACAAGATCTTCGCTCATTGCTCGGGGTACAAGCAGGCCAAGAATCTTGCCACCTATTTCGCCGAATTGTACCAGGCCTACTACCTGAACGGGCTGATGGCCGGGGCTCTCACCAAAAGCCACAAGGTCGGCTACGTCGGAGCCCACCCCATCCCTGAAGTGGTGCGACACATCAATGCCTATGCTCTCGGCGTCCGAGAAGTGAATCCCCAGGCGCGGGTCCACGTCAAATGGCTGTACTCCTGGTATGATCCGGCCAAGTGTCGCGAGGCGGCCGAGGCCCTCGTCGCCGAAGGCTGCGACGCCCTGGCCTTCACCGAAGATTCGCCGGCGGTCATCCAGGTCGGGGAGGAGCACACCGCCAAGGGGCGGCCGGTCTACACCTTCTCCCATTACAGCCCGATGGGCCGGTTCGGGCCCAATTCCGCGGTCTCCGGGCAGCTGGTCGATTGGACCGGCCTGTATGAAATGCTGGTGACCTCGATTCGCGAAGGACGGTTCGAAGGCAAAGACCACTGGTGGCTCATGAAGGAAGGAGCCGCCGCCATCGGGGCCGAACCCGGCCAACCCATCAATCCCAAATTCGTCGAGGTGCTGAAGAAAATCGAACACACCGACCCCGTCCTGGGCAAGACGAACATCCATGACCTCGTCATGAAACGCATCGAACAGATGACCGACGCCACCGTCTCCTTCGACCCCTTCACCGGGCCGATCAAGGACAACACCGGTCAGGAACGGATCAAAGCCGGCGAACGCGCCACCCACGACCAGCTCTGGACGATCGACTGGTACGTCGACAATGTGGTGGGCAGCGTTCCCAAGTAGATCCAGGTTCTGGCTTCCCGCCATCCGCTGGCCATTGACACCCTGAGATGCCCCCGTTCGGTCTGCTCGAGATGCGGGGCATCCGCAAGGAGTTCGGCGGCCTCGTCGCCAACGACGCCATCGATCTGACCGTGCGCGGCGGCGAGATCCTCGGTCTGCTCGGGGAAAACGGGGCCGGCAAGAGCACGCTGATGAACGTGCTGTTCGGCCTGTACCCCCCCGAGGCGGGCGGCATCTTCCTCGATGGTCAACCCGTGCGGATCGCCTCGCCGCGTGACGCTCGCCGCCTGGGCATCGGCATGGTCCATCAGCATTTCATGCTGATTCCCACCCATACCGTCGCGGAAAACCTTGCTCTGGCCTTGCCCGACGTCCCCTTCTTCGCTCCCACCCGCCACGTTCCTGCCCGCCTGCGGGAGTTCAGCGAACGGTACGGCCTGCAGGTCGACCCCGACGCGTACATCTGGGAGTTGTCGGCCGGGCAGCAGCAACGCGTCGAGATTGTGAAAGCCCTGCTGGGCGGGGCTCGGCTGCTGGTCCTCGACGAACCCACCTCGGTGCTGACCCCGGGCGAAGCGAAGGAGCTGTTCGCCATCCTCGATCGCCTGCGCGCCGAAGGCCAGGCCGTCATCTTCATCACCCACAAGCTCGACGAGATCATGCGGATCACCGACCGCATCCAGATCTTGCGCGGCGGTCGCCACGCCGGCACCGTCGCCACCCGTGACACCACCAAAGAGGCCTTGGCCGCCCTGATGGTCGGGCGGCCGGTCGCCTTCGCTCTGCCGCGGCCGCCGTTGTTCCCGCACGAGCCTCTGCTGGAGGTCATCGGCCTGAGCGTCATGGACGACCGGGGCCGGCCGGCGGTGCGCCAGCTCGATCTGACCGTGCATGGCCGCGAGATCGTCGGCATCGCCGGGGTTTCCGGCAACGGCCAGAAAGAACTGGTGGAAGCCATCACCGGTCTGCGCCGGCCCCTCCAGGGCACGATCAAGGTGCGCGGCCAGGCCCTCCCGCCCGGCGACCCGCGGGCCGCCGCCCAGGCCGGCCTCGCCCACATTCCCGAAGAACGGCTGCGGTACGGCATGGTCGGAGCCATGACGCTGCACGACAACGCCGTGCTCAAGGATTACGCCCGGCCGCCCTACTGCCGGCATGGCTTGCTGCAACCCGGCCCCATCGGCGACAAAGCCCGGGCCATCATCAACGCCTATGGCGTGGTGGCCGCGGCCGGCCCTGACTCCCTGGCGCGCAGTCTTTCCGGGGGCAACATCCAGAAGTTCCTGGTCGGGCGGGAGTTGTGGCAGGATCCGCCCATCGTGGTGGCCGCCCATCCGACCTACGGTGTCGACATCGGAGCCGCGCAACTGATCCGCCAGAAGCTGCTCGAGCGGCGGCAGGCCGGCGGCGGCATTCTGCTCATCTCGGAGGACCTCGATGAAGTGCTGGCCCTGTCGGATCGCGTCGCCGTCATCTTCGAAGGAACCTTGCGCTGGATCGCCGATCCCCGCACCATCACCCGCGCCGAGATCGGTCTGCTGATGGGCGACGCCCGGTTCGCCGCTCCCCGCCCGCCATGATCCGTCTCGAGCGCCGCTCCCCGCCCACCGCCTGGCAGGCGCTGGGCTGGCTGGTGCTGTCGGTGGCGGTCGGCCTGCTCGGCGGCGGGCTGGTCTTTTTGCTGAAAGGGGTCGACCCCGTCACCGCCCTCGCCAAGGTCTGCCAAGGATCCTTCGGCAGCACCTTCGGGCGCAAGGATACCGTGACCAAGGCCATTCCCTTGATCCTGACCGGAACGGGGCTGTGCCTCGCCTTCCGAGGTCGCATCTGGAACATCGGCGGGGAAGGCCAGCTCCTGGCTGGAGCAGTGGGCGCCACCGGCGTAGCCTTGTTCCTGGCTCCCATCCTGCCCGACGTTACCGTGCTGCCCTTGATGTTCATGGCCGGGGCGGCGGCCGGGGCGCTGTGGGCCTTGATTCCAGCCTGGTTGCGGGTTCGGCACGGCATGAACGAAGCCATCTCGACCTTGATGCTGAACTACGTGGCAGCCGAATTCGTGCAATATCTCGTCTACGGTCCCTGGAAAGGCAAAAGCCAGTTCGGCTTCCCCTACACCGACGATTTCATGGCCGCAGCCACTCTGCCCACCCTCTACGGCTCCCGGATCCACTGGCCGACCCTGGGGCTCGGCCTGCTGGCCGCGGTCGGGCTGACCGTGCTGGCGGCGCGCAGCCGGTTCGGGTTCGAAGTGCGGGTGGTCGGCGAGAACCCCGATGCCGCGCACTACGCCGGGATCGATGCCGCGGGCGTGGTGCTGCGGGTGATGCTGCTGAGCGGAGCGCTGGCTGGACTGGCCGGCGTCGGCGAGGTGGCCGGCATCCATCGGCATCTGGCCTCACCGGCTTCGATCAGCTCGGGATACGGGTTCACCGCCATCATCACCGCCTACCTGGCCCGGCTGCATCCGGGCTGGTGCGTGCTCAGCTCGCTGTTCTTCGGCGGACTGCTGGTCGGCGGGGATGTCATCCAGACCTCGCTCGGCCTGCCGTTCGCCACCGTGCATATCTTCAACGGGATGATCCTGTTCGCGCTGCTGATCGGCGATTTCTTCCAGACCTGGCGGATCCGCCGCACGACGGTCGCCACCCCGAGGTCGAGCCATGGCTGAGGCGCCAGATTCTCTGGTCATGTCGGTCCTGGCCCGCAGCCTGGTGGCCGGCACTCCCTTGCTGCTCGGCACGCTCGGCGAGATCTTCACCCAGCGGTCGGGAGTCATGAACCTCGGCATCGAGGGGATGATGGCGGTCGGCGCGGTCAGCGGGTTCGCCGTGGCCTTCGAAACCCACCAGCCCTGGCTGGGGGTGCTGGCGGCCATGGGCAGCGGCGCCCTGCTGGCCCTGGTGCATGCCGTGGTCTGCATCTGCCTGCGCGCCACCCAGGTCGTTTCGGGCCTCGCCCTGACCTCCCTGGGGCTGGGGCTGAGCATGCTGCTGGGCAAAGGCTACATCGGGCAACCCCTGCCGGTGCGGTTCGAAGCCTGGCCCCTGCCCGGGCTGGCCAGCGTGCCGATCGTCGGCCCTCTGCTGTGCCAACGCGACCCTCTGTTCTACCTCGCGGTGGCCAGCGGCCTGATGTTGTGGGCCGTGCTGTTCCACACCCGCTGGGGCCTGGCCCTGCGCACGGTCGGCGAAAACCCGGTGGCGGCCGAGACCCTCGGCCTCGATGTCATCGGGGTGCGCGTGGTAGCCACCGTCTTCGGGGGCGCCATGGCCGGCCTGGCCGGCGCCTACCTCTCCCTGGCCTACAGCCCCTCCTGGATCGAAGGCATGACGGCTGGCCGCGGCTGGATCGTCGTGGCCCTGACCATCTTCTCCCTGTGGAATCCGTGGCGGGCCTTCCTCGGCGCCTTCCTGTTCGGCGGCATCGATGTCGCCCAGTTCACCCTGCAATCCTACGGCATCTCGCCGCAACTCCTGAAAATGCTGCCATACCTGGCCACCCTGGGCGCCCTCTGGTTCACCTCGTCGGCCCGGCATCGGGCCAGCCCCCCCGCCGCTCTCGGCCAGCCCTACGAACGAGGCACCCGCTGACCCCCGGTTGGGCCCTGCCGTCTGGCTGGCCAGCGGTAGAGGCGGCGGCCACCAGACCGCAGCGAGCGAGGGCGATCAGCCGAGACGTTTGAGCACCGCCATGGTGCAGGCCCGCGTCACCACCTCCATGCCGTAGGCGCGCGCCTGCTGTTCGGCTCCGGCATGTTCGGCCCCCGGTTGGAACCAGATCCGGGGAATGCCCAGGCGGTGCGCCTCCTCCACGATCGCCACCAGGCGATCGCCCGAGACGAAGAGATCGGCCAGATCGATGCCGCCCGCCATCTGGGCCGCTTCGGTCAGGGTTCTGGCCACTTTCAGCCCTCCGATCTCCGCCGCGGCGGGATGGACCGGGATCACCCGGTAGCCCCGATCGCGCAGGAACAGGCCGACCTCGTGGCTGGGCCGGTCGGGATTGGGCGACATGCCGACCACGGCGATCGTTTTGACGGCCCGCAGGATGCTGGCCTGCCGCTGGAATTCATCGAGCGGAGTCAAAGGACATTGTTCGGAAGCCATGGGAATTCCTCCTTGCCAGAAATGGTCGAGGCGATTCAATAGATGCGGTCGTACCGGTTGTACCCTTTGGGCAGGGGATCGGTGACCGGCTTGAGCACCAGCACCGTACGAGCCGGCACCTTGACGTCGAGGCACCCGGAATAGACGGTGCAGCGCTGGTCGGATAGCTGATCCTGGAGGTGGGTGACATCCATCAGCTTGCTGTCGCGCACCTGGATGAACTCCTGTACGGCGCGCGGGCCCGGGTTGGCCACGACGAGGACGGTCTGACGGACGACGTTGGTGCGACGCAGGAAGGCGAAGGTGCGGGCGGCCGGCAGACGGCGGAAATCGCCGTAGCGCAGGGCGGGTTCCCGCTTGCGCAGCGCGATGAGATCGCGATGGAAGCGCCACAGCGGCGGCTCGGCGGCCACGAGGTCCCAGCGCATGGGGGCGCGCATCTCGGGATCGCGCCCGCCCGTCATACCAACCTCGCTGCCATAGTACAAGCACACTGAGCCGGGCAGAGTGAACTGCAGCACCCGCGCCATGCGTTGCTGCCAGTCTTCGGGCAGCAGGGTGGCCAGCCGCGGCGTATCGTGGTTGTCGAGCACCAGCCAGGTCTTGAGGATGTGCTGCATGCCGGCGTCAGCGATCAAGGTTTCCCACATCTCGGCGGCCAGGCGGGGGTCGAGCTTCCCCTCGAGCATTCGGATGAGGATCTGGCGGCCATGCATGTTCATCACGCCATCGACCGAGGGATGCCATTCCTCGGGATAGTTCCAGATCTCGCCGATGACCAGCGAGCCAGGCTTGGCCGTATGGGCGGCCTGGGTCAGGTCGTGCAGGTAGCGGAACCCCAGGTCGAACGCGACATCGAGCCGCCAGCCATCGATCCCTTCGCGGCGCAGGTAGGATTGGACGACAGAGTCGTCGCGGCCGAACAGCCAGTCGCGCACGGCGGGGTTCTCGAGCTTGAGTTCGGGAAGGTTGGGAACGTCGAGCCACCCGACGTAGCCACGCCCGTTGGCCGGCGTCATCTGGAAGAAGTCGCGCCAGGGGCTGTTCGGATTGGTCAGGGCATCCTGGAACATCGGACTCTGCCGCCCCATGTGGTTGAAGACCCCATCGAGGACGAGGCGCATGCCACGCCGGTGCAGGTCGTCGGCCAGGCGGGCCAGATCTTCACGGGTGCCGTAGGCCGGATCGACCTTGTGGTAGTCCCAGGCGTCGTATTTGTGGTTGGTGAACGACTCGAAGATCGGATTGAGGTAGACGACCTCGACTCCGAGCTGCTGCAGATAGTCGAGACGGCTCTGCAGCCCGGCCAGGTCGCCCCCCCAGAACTCGATCTCGTGCGCCCAGACCTGAGCCGCTTCGAGGAAAGGGCCGCCCCGGGGCAGTTCGCTCCAGGCTTTCAGCACCCGCGGCGGCTGGTAGAAGCGGGCTTTGGCCTGGGGATCGCCCGGCGGGGCGAAGCGATCGACCAGGATCTGGTAGACGATCGCCCCGTTCCGCCAGTCGGCGGCCCGCTCGCGGAGTTCGGCATCGCGCGCGACATCGTACCGGTTCATCAACCCCCGGTCGGGTTCGGCAGCGGCAAGGTGGATGGTCATGAGCAGCATCACTCCTGTGAGGACGAGCTTGGCAGCCTGAAACGGCATGGCGCCTCCCTGCGGGGCGAGCGATCCCCGGGTTTCCCCCAGTCGGGGTGATTCTGGCATAGCACAAAGGCACGGCCATCGGCAAATAGCAAAGCAAGCTCCACCGCACGTTCTCCCGTGACCACTGCCATCGAGCGGCCTCCTCTGTCAGCCGGCCGGTGGGATGGCGACCAAGGGCCATTGCAGGGTTGTTCGTCCATCAGAACTCTTTGCCCTCCTTGTTGCCATTTTGCGGCGGGCACTGTATGGTACCCCCATCCCCTTGCCTGAGGTGGTCATGCGACCCGACCGTTGCCCGACCTTTCTGTGGTCTGCCCTTGCTTTCGGGCTATCGCTGTTCTTCCTTTGGCCAGCCAGGGCCCAAGCCAGCGACGACACCGCGGCCCTGGAGGCCAACACCCGCGCCCTGCAGGAGCTGACTCGGGCCATTCATGCCCTGATCGAGCGCCTCGACCGCCTGCCCGGTGGGGCGATGGTGGGGTCATCTCCGTCGGCCGTCCTCGCCTCGGCCCCTCCCTCGTCTTCCCTGTCAGAAGCCAGCGCTGCCGCCGATACCGGCTCCGTCCCGAGCGTGGCCTCGACGGTCGATCCGATGCCTGCTTCCCCAACGCCATCCGTTTCGGAGGAAGCGGGCGGTCTGGCGACCGCCGCCACGGCGGTGGCGGCGCCTTCATCTCTGGCTTCCCTGCTCGAGACCGTCCAGTGGCAGACCAACGAGGGCTACAAGGGCCTGGGCAGCCGCGAGGCGAAGAAGGGTGGCACCCTCCGCTACGTCTCGACCGCCTTCCCGCCGACCCTGCGACCCTTCGGGCGGAACAGCAACTCCGCCACCACTCGCACGCTCGAAGGGCTGGTCTACGAGACCCTGCTCGATCTCGATCCCATCACCTTCGAATATGTTCCCAACCTGGCCCGGCGCTGGGCGATCGGCCCCGACCAGAAGACCTTCCTGTTCGAGATCGACCCCAGCGCCCGCTGGTCGGACGGCCGGCCCGTCACCGCCAGCGACGTGCTGACCACCTACCGGTTCTTCACCGATCCCGACCTCGACGACCCGTTCACCAACGATTACTGGAAGAAGTACGAACCACCCGTGGCCCTGGGCGAGCGAATCGTCGTCTTCCGGTCCAAGGAACTCAACTGGCGAGCCTTCATGTCGGCCGCCGTGGGCTTCACCATCTACCCCGCCCACGTGCTCGACCGCCTGACGGCGCGCCAGTTCCTCGAAGAGTACCAGTTCAAAATGCTACCAGGTTCAGGTCCGTACAAATTTGAAAGTTGCAAGGTCAACCAAGAGGTCGTGCTGGAGCGACGCCCTGACTGGTGGCAGGTCGAGCGCGAGAAGAACACCGGCTATTACAATTTCGACCGCCTGCAGTTCCTGTTCATCGAAGACGAGAACCTGATCAAAGAGAAATTCAAGAAGGGCGAACTCGACTGGTTGCTGGTCAACGTGGCCCGCGAATGGCACCAAGTCTTCATTCCGGCTTTGATGCCGCAGATCGCCAAGGGCTGGGTGCAGCGGCGCAAGGTCTACACCCACCAGCCGGTCGGGGTGTCGGGCATCGCCTTCAACCTGCGTCGACCGCCGTTCGATGACAAGCGGGTCCGCCTCGCCTTCGCGCACCTGTTCAACCGCGAGAAGATGATGGACAAGCTGTTCTTCAACGAGTACGAGTACCTCGACACCTTCTTCCCGAACTCGCCCTACGAGAATCCCGACAATCCGAAGATCCGCTTCGATCCTGACCGGGCTGTCGAACTGCTCGAAGCGGCCGGGTGGAAGCAAGCCGACCGCGACGCCGAGGGATGGCTCACCAAGAACGGCCAACGATTCGAAGTCTCCTTGAATTTCACCTCGGCCTCGACCGAGCGCTACCTGACCATCTTTCAAGAAGATCTGAAAGACGTCGGCATCAAGCTCAACCTAAAACAGGTGACCTGGGCCACCGACATCAAGGAAGTGGGGGAACGCAACTTCCTGCTCAGCAACCGGGCCTACGGCGGCCTCCTGTTCCCCAACCCCGAGAGCACCTTCCATTCGAAGTTCGCCGACAAGCCGAACAACAACAACATCTGGGGCTTCAAGAACGCCCGGGTCGACGCCATCTGCGCGTCGTATCCGGCGATGTTCGATCCCCAGGATCGCATCAAGGCGGTGCGCGAAATCGATGGCATCGTCTGCCGCGAGCACCTGTACGCCTTCGGCTGGTATGCGGCCCACACCCGGTTGCTGTACTGGAACCGGTTCGGCATGCCGCCTGGCGTGCTGGCCAAGAACGGCGATGAACGCAGCATCGTCGCGCTCTGGTGGGTCGACCCCGAGAAGGAGCGCGCCCTCGAAACGGCCCGGGCCGCTGGCACCGCGCTGCCGATCGAGCCGGAGGTCGTACGGTGGTGGGATGAACGGTACCCGCGCCAGGACCTCCCCACCCCGACCCCGAAGACGACCGCCCCATGACCACCTACTTCCTGCAACGGTTTTTGCTGATGATTCCGACCTTCATCGGGATCACCTTCCTGTGCTTCACGGTCACCCGCTTCGTGCCGGGCGGGCCGGTCGAGCAGGCCGTCCTGCGCTACCAGCAGTTGCAGGCCCTGACCGGGGAAGGCGGCGCCGGCGATGCCGGCGGCAGCAGCGCCACCGACGGCGGCCCTGTCATCAGCGAAGAGACGATGCAGAAGCTGCGGGCCATCTATGGCTTCGACAAACCGTTCTACCTGGCCTACCTGTCCTGGCTGGGCCGGGTGGTGCAGCTCGATCTGGGCACCTCCGACACCTTCGCCCGCCCCGTCTGGGACGTCATCCGCGACAGCCTGCCCGTCTCGCTGTGGTTCGGCCTGACCGGGTTCATCCTGTCCTACACCATCTGCATCCCGCTCGGGGTCTGGAAGGCGGTCAAGCACGGCTCGGCCTTCGACACCGCCACCTCGGTGCTGGTCTTCATCGCCTATTCGATCCCCGGCTGGTCGGCGGGCATTCTGCTGTTGCTGCTGTTCGGCGGCGGCAGTTTCTGGTCGGTCTTCCCGCTGGGGGGTGTGTCCAGTGCCCAGATCGGGCCTGATTCCTACCTGGCGGGCTTCCTGCTCGAGGGCGCGCGCGTCGAAGACATACCCGACGACGAGCGGGCCAAGCACCCCCAGCTACGCCCCGGACAGTTCATCAACAGTCGGCACCCCGCCTTCGCTGCCGTGCCGCCCGCCAAGCGGCAGCGCCTGACGCGGGGCTCGAGCGACGACCTGTCGTGGTTCGGCCAGGTCCTCGACCGTATCTGGCACATGATCTTGCCCGTCTTCTGCTACGTGCTGGGGATGTTCGCCTCGAAAACGGTGCTGATGAAGAACTCGCTGATGGAGAACCTCGGCCAGGACTACGTACGCACCGCCTTCGCCAAAGGGCTTTCGGAGCGCACCGTGATCTTCAAGCACGCCTTGCGCAACTCGCTGATTCCGATCGCCACGGGCCTCGGCCACATGCTGTCGCTGGTGCTGGCGGGGTCCTATCTGATCGAGAAGGTCTTCAACATCCACGGGTTCGGCTACCTGGGCTACACCGCCCTGGTCGCCCGCGATTATCCGGTCACGCTTGGCATCCTGGTCATCGCCTCGAGTCTGAAGCTGCTCGGCAATATCTTCGCCGACATGCTCTACTGCGCGATCGATCCGCGCATCCGGTTCAGCTGAGACGGAAGAAAGGACCGCATGACCCATTTGTCTCGCCTGCTCGCCTGGGTGCGCACCCTGCCGCCGTACCTCGGGTTTTTCGCCCTGCTGGTCGCCGCGAGGTGGTGGCTGGTGCCGGCCAGCGGGCTGGCCGCCCGGGTCGGGCCGGCCGGCTCAGGAGAAGCGGCGCTCGTGACCTGGGCTCTCGCGGTGGCGGTGGCCGGGGTCGGGGCGTGGTGGGTTCTGCCGCTGGCCGGGTCGGTCTATGATGCGTTCGCCCTGTTCCTGGGCAGCCCGCTCTTTCAGCGGCGCTGGCGCAAGTTCACCACCTTGCGGCGCGGCTACTATTCATTCCTGATCATCCTCGGATTGTACGTTGCCTCGTTCGGGGCCGAATTCCTGATCAACGAACGGGCCATCGCCGTCCGCTACCAGGGGAAGTGGCACTTCACGCTGTTCTCGTTCGCCCGCGCCCGGGATTTCGGCATGACAGGCTACGGCATGCCCAACTACCGGCGGCTGCGCGAGCTCTACCAGCAGCAGGCCCGCGAGCGGGCCGCCCGCCTGGCGGCCGGCACCGCGACCGAGCAGGACCGGCGCTACCGCGAAGAATGGGGCGACGATCTGGTCATTCTTCCCCTCTACCCCTATGGGCCCATCGAATCGTTGCTGCATGAACTGCCGGGCCGACCGCCCCATCCGCCGACCTGGCTGAGCAGCGCCTGGCGGCTCTGCTACTGGGATGAAGGCTGGTTCGAGCTGCCCGCCACGCCGCCGGCCGATCTGCTGGCGCAGCGGCCCGGGTGGCGCCAGCTCGAGCCTCTCCAGGTCTACAAGGCGATGGCCCTGGAAGGGTTGCTGCCCCTCAAGCCCGGCATCACCCCGCCCCGCCCCTTCCAGCACCTGCTGGGCACCGACGACCGCGGGCGCGACGTTTTCGCCCGCATGGTCTACGGCTTCCGCATCTCGCTGACCTTCGCCCTGGTGGTCACCTTCATCTGCTACGCCCTGGGCATCACGATCGGCGCCCTGCTCGGCTACTATGGCGGCACCTTCGATATCATCCTGCAGCGGTTCGTCGAGATCTGGTCGGCGATGCCCTTCCTCTACACGGTGATGATCATCAGCTCGATCATGGTGCCCAGCTTCACGCTGCTGGCGCTGATCTTGTGCCTGTTCGGCTGGATGGGCATGACCTACTACATCCGCGCCGAGTTCCTGCGGGAAAAGGCCCGCGACTATGTGGCGGCGGCGCGGGCCATCGGCTGCACCGACGGGGCCATCATCTTCCGGCACATCCTGCCCAATGCGCTGACCCCGGTCATCTCGTACGCCCCCTTCGCCATCGTCGGCAACATCGGCGCCCTGGTCTCGCTCGACTTCCTCGGCTTCGGGCTGCCGGCGCCCACCCCCTCGTGGGGCGAGCTGTTCGGCCAGGGGCTGGCCAATCTGTCGAAGCCCTGGCTCGGCCTGTCGCCGATGGTCGCCCTGTTCGGCACGCTCCTGCTCGTCTCGTTCATCGGCGAGGCGATCCGGGAAGCCTTCGACCCCAAGGAGTACTCGCGCCTGCGCTGAACCGGCCTCCCTGGCCGCGCCGGCCCCCCCCGCCACCATGCCTGACGACCTGCTGCGTGTCACCGACCTGAAGACCTGGTTCCGCACCGAGGCCGGCCTCGCCCGCGCCGTCGATGGCGTCGATTTCACGATCCGCGAACGCGAGGTGCTGGGCCTCGTCGGGGAATCGGGATCAGGCAAGTCGGTGACCGCGCTGTCGATTCTCCAGTTGATTCCCGACCCGCCCGGGCGGATCGTCGACGGTCAGATCTTCTTCGGCGGCGAAGACCTGCTCGAGGGCTATCGACGCGGCTCGTACGAGCGCATCCGACAGATCCGGGGCAACCAGATCTCGATGATCTTCCAGGAACCGATGACCAGCCTCAACCCGGTCTTCCCCATCGGCGACCAGGTGGCCGAAGCGATCATGCTCCACCAGCGCCTGTCGCGCCCCGCCGCCCTCGACCGCGCCGCCGAGATGCTCGACCTGGTCGGCATTCCGGCCGCCCGCCAGCGGCTGTTCGACTACCCTCACCAGTTCTCGGGCGGCATGCGGCAGCGCGTCATGATCGCCATGGCGCTGGCCTGCCAGCCGGCGCTGCTGATCGCCGACGAACCGACCACCGCCCTCGATGTCACGATCCAGGCGCAGATCCTCGAGCTGATGCTGGCCGCCAAAGAGAAGTCGGGACGGGCGGCCATCCTGCTCATCACCCACGACCTGGCCGTGGTGGCCGAGACCTGCCAGCGCGTGGCCGTCATGTACTGCGGGCGGATCCAGGAGATCGGCGACACCCGCACCATCTTCACCGCCCCCGGGCATCCCTATACCCGCGGGTTGCTGCGCTCCCTGCCGCGGCGCGGGCAGAAGGTCCGACGCCTGCCGACGATCGAAGGCACGGTTCCTTCGTTGTTCGAGCTGCCCGCCGGGTGCAGCTTCTCGACCCGCTGTCCCGAACGTCTCGACCAGTGTTCCACCCTGCCGCCTCCGCTCATCGAGACGGTCCCTGGCCACCTCGTCCGCTGCCATCTGGCCCGCCCCGCCGCCTCGTCAACGCCTGATCGCGCCAGCCACCGCCCCCCTCAGCCCACCCAATCCGCCACCACCCCTCCTTGCCAAGGCCAGCTATGAGCCAGCCACCGCCGACCGACTCAAGAATGCCCCTCGCCGCCCCCCAACCCGCCAGCTCTCCGGTACTGGCCGATCGACTCCCCATCTTGGAAGTACGCGACCTGCGCATGTATTTCCCGGTCTTCGGCGGCCTCTTCCAGCGACAGGTGGCGGAGGTCAAGGCGGTGGACGGGGTCTCGTTCACTCTGCACGAGGGCGAGACGCTCGGCCTGGTCGGGGAATCGGGCTGCGGCAAATCGACGACGGGGAAATGCCTGGCCAATCTCTACCGACCGACCGGCGGCGAGATCCTCTTCCGCTCCCGCCGCAGCGGGGAAGTGCAGGTCCACGCCCTTTCCGACGAGAAGCGGGCCTGGTCGGTACGCCCCTTCCCGATGCGGGTGCCGGTGACCGTCGACCTGGCCCGTCTCGACAACGCCCAGATGCGCCCCTTCCGGGCCGAGATCCAGATGATCTTCCAAGATCCGTATGCCTCGCTCAATCCTCGGATGACCGTGCATGACATCGTCCGCGAGCCGCTGACCATCCATCAGCCGCACCTCGGCGCCGCCGGCATGGACGACCGCGTCGCCTGGCTGCTCGAGAAGGTCGGCCTCTCGCCCGAGCAGGCCCAGCGGTACCCGCATGAATTCTCGGGCGGGCAGCGCCAGCGGATCGGCATCGCGCGCGCTCTGGCCACCAACCCTCGTCTGGTCATCGCCGATGAGCCGGTCTCGGCCCTCGACGTCTCGATCCAGGCCCAGGTCATCAACCTGTTGCAGGACCTGCAGGAAGAGTTCGGCCTGACCTATCTGTTCATCGCCCACGATCTCGCCGTGGTCGAGCACATCTCCGACCGCATCGCGGTCATGTACCTGGGCAACCTCGTCGAGATCGCCCCGACCGCCGAGCTGTTCGACAACCCGCGCCACCCCTACACGCGAGCGCTGCTGTCGGCCATTCCGCAGGCCGACCCCACGCGCCCGCGGGCCCGCCGACAGATCCTGCAAGGCGAAGTCCCCACGCCGTTGAACAAGCCCTCGGGCTGCGGATTCCGCACCAGATGCCCGATCGTCCAGCCTGATTGCGCGCAGTTCCCCCCGCCCCTGCTGGCGCTGGGCAACGGACACAGCGTGGCCTGCCCCTATCACGCCCGCCAGAACTGACTCTGCACGCCGAACTTCCCCCGCCATCCTCCGCAGATCCGCCTTGACGGGGGAAGGGCCGTCGTCTACAATCGGTCCATGCGAACGCCTGTATTGATCGGCCTGGCCGTGGTCGCCTTCCTGGCGGCCATCGGAATGCCGACCGCTGCGGCGTCGGTCACCGCCGTAGCGCCTTATTTCCGCCTGCGCATCGGTTTGTACCAACTGGGGTTTCCCACCCAGGTCGTCATCGCGCCCTCCAATGGAGCGCTCGAAATCTACGATCCAGCCCAGCGGCGGGCTCTGCATCCCGGTCCCCTTCCCGAAGCGACGGTCGTCGCCCACGCCCACGGCCTCGCCGTCCTGGTCGGCTCCACCGTGCTCGCTCGCAGCGCCAGGCCCTTGGTGTTTTCCGCCGTCGGGCGGCCGCCCAGCCATCTGCTGATCAGAATCGGGTCCTCTTCCCGCTCCCGCAAGCCTCGCCCGACCACCCCGGCTTCTCCGTCGGGCGAACCCGGTGGCACCTGGGCCCTGGGCGGCCCCGACGACACCCCCTCGAAGACCTTGTACGCCTACCGCGGTTCGCTGGTCATCGCGCCCTGGAAAGGCCATCTGTTCGCGGTCAACGTGGTCGACCTGGAGGACTACCTCAAAGGGGTCGTCCCTGCCGAGATGGGGGACCACGCCCCCCGGGCGTCGTTCGAGGCCCAGGCGGTGGCGGCGCGGACCTACGCCCTGCGCAACCTCAAGCGGCATGCGGCCTCGGGCTTCGATCTCTGCGACCGCGTCCACTGCCAGGTCTATCCGGGCATGCTGGCCGAATTGCCGGCCTCCTCGCAGGCCGTCAGCCGCACCCACGGCGAAGTCCTGCTGTACGATGGCCAGTTCGCCAATACCGTCTACCATGCGCGGTGCGGCGGGCGTCTCGCTTCTTCGAAAGCCGTCTGGGGCGGGGCCGACGTTCCGTATCTGCCCGCCCACGATGATTCCCTCGGGCAAGGAGGGTATTTCTGCAACCTCGCCCTTGACGAGATCAAAGCAGGCGTCGCCGCGCTCGAACGCCAGCCGCCGAGCCGGGTGGCGGCCATTCCCCAGCATCGCCGCGTCCTGCGCCCCAGCCGGGGCCACCGAGTCGGTCTGTGCCAGGACGGCGCCATCGGCATGGGCCTGGCCGGCTATAGCAAAGCCGCCATCCTGAGCTTCTACTACCCAGGCACCCGTCTGGCCCTCATGCGCTACGCTACCACCCGGCCCCCGCCCCCACCCGCGCTCCCTGTTCCTGGGCCGGCCTTTCCCCGCGCCCGACCGCCCACCATCAAAGAAACGCTCTCCCAGATCGCCAAGACCTCGCCGACGGGGGCCGGCCCTGCCGTTCCGTTGGAAGGAACGCTTCAGAAGTGGTTCTGGAGCGTCATGCCCCCGCGTCGTTCTTCCCGCGGCGCCTTCTCCCCCACCCCACCGCTCCCCGAACTCCCACCGGCCCCAGGAGGCACCCCAACCACCATCCAGGTCGGAGAGGTCCGGGGTCATTCCCCTCCAGAGGCAGGTTGACATGCTGACCGAGCTGGTACTCGAGAATTTCCTGTTCGTCCGCGAGGCCCACCTGACGTTCGGGCCGGGTCTCAACGTCATCACCGGCGAGACCGGCGCCGGCAAGAGCCTGCTGCTGGAAGGCGTCAAGCTCATCCTCGGCAAGAAAGGCAAGGCTGGACTGGTCCTGCCCGGCGCCGCCGCCGCCAAGGTACACGCCGTCTTCGATCTGTCGCGGGTGCCGGGCCCGCGGGCCGTCCTCGACCGCCTCGGCTTCACCAACGAAGAGACGCCGGCCTCGCTGGTCATCACCCGCACCTTTCGCCCTGAGGGCAGCGACAAGATCTTCATCAATGGCATCCTCGCCACGTCCAGCGCCCTCAAGGACCTGGGGCGGTCCCTGATGGAAATCCATGGCCAGAATGAGCATCAGACCCTGCTGCAACCCGAGACCCAACGTCGGCTGCTCGACCGCACCGGCGGCGACCTCCACGCTCGCCGGCTGCTCGATCTGCGGCAGGCCTGGGAAACCCGACAGGCGCTGCAACGACAACTGGATGATCTGGAAGAACGTCTACAACACGGGTCGCGGCGGCTGGCCGACCTCGAAGACACCCTGCGCGTGCTCGATGGCCTCGACCTGCGCGATCCTGGCGAAGAGGAGGCCCTCCGCCACGAAGCCGACCGGCTGTCGCACGCCGAAGCGATCGCCTCTGCCTTGCAGACGGGGGCCGCAGCCCTCGGCGGGTCGGATGACCAGGTCGGCGCCGTCGGCCTCCTCCGCCGGACCCGCGACGCCCTCTTCGATATCCTTCCCCACGCTCCCGACCTCGCTCCCCTGCACGGCCGCCTGGAATCGCTGTTCTACGAGGTCGAAGACATCGACAAGGACCTCCGCGCCGCCGCCGAAGCCGTGGTCTTCGATCCGGAGCGGCTGGCCTGGGTCCAGAACCGGCTGGGCGAGATCCATCGAGCCTGCCGCCGGTTCGGCACCGATCCCGCCGGCCTTCTCGCCCTGCGCGAGGACGCCACCCGGGAAATGGCCGAGCTGACCGCCCCCGATTCAACCCGCGAGCAGCTGCGCACTGCCCTCGCCCAGGCCCAGGCCCGCTATTCCGAACTGGCAACCGCCACCTCGTCGGCTCGTCGCCAGTTGGCCATCCAGCTGCAGAAGCTGGTGTCTCAGGCCATGGATGGTCTGGGCTTCGCCACCGCGAAATTCCAGGTCGAGTTCCGGCCCCTCGATCCGGGCCCTGAGGGAGCCGAAACCGTCGAGTTCCTGGTCGGCCTCAATCCCGGGACCCCCGCCGGCCCCCTGCGCAAGATCGCCTCGGGCGGCGAGCTGTCGCGGGTGGCACTGGCCCTCAAGCGGGTGCTGGCGCGAGGCGACGACCTGCCCACCCTGTTGTTCGATGAGATCGATGCCGGCATCGGTGGCACCACCGCCGAAGCCGTGGCAGCCAGCCTCCGCGAGCTGGGTGCCACCAAGCAGGTCCTCCTGGTGACCCATCTCCACCAGATCGCCAAAGAAGGCGACCGGCACTTCACCGTGGTCAAATCCGTGGCCAACGATCGTACCGAGGTCACCATCAATCTTGTACAAGGTCGGGACCGGGAGGCCGAGATCGCCCGGATGGTCGGCCGCACCGACGATGACGGCCGGGCCTTCGCCCGATCGCTCTTGGCCAGGTCCCCTGGCCGGACGCCGATCAAACCCGAAAAATCGCGTACAACCGCGAAAAACTGAGCTTTCCACGGCTTTTTCCGCGCCCATCCCTTCAGATCCTTGATATTCCTGGTTTTCCGGAAGATCGGCCCGGCAATCGGTCTGATGGTCGGGGTTTCAAAAAAAAATTCTCGAATTTTTCAATCCAGTATTGCGTCTGTCGAATTTATATGCTAGTAGAATGGCACCACTACTCAATCTTCAACAGGAGGTCCCCCCGTGAACAAGTCCGAACTGGTCAAAACCATCGCCAAGAAGGCCGCCATCACCAACGTCGAATCCGAAGCCGTCCTCAAGGCCTTCATCCACTGCATCCGCGAGACCCTGAAGAAGGGCGAGAAGGTGCAGCTGGTGGGCTTCGGCTCCTTCACCACCGTGAAGCGCGCCGCCCGCAAGGGTGTCAACCCCAAGACCAAGAAGCCCATCAACATTCCCGCCAAGAAGGTCGCCAAGTTCATCCCCGGCAAAGACCTGAAAGACAGCATCAACAAGGCCAAGTAACCAAGCCCCGACGACTTCTCCTGCCCCCCTCAGCGGGGGGCAGTTCTTTTTTCGGGGAGCCCGATCGCCCCTGGGGGTCGCACGGCACCACACGCTTGTACAAGAAACCGCCCCCAGGCACGCCAGTCCCAGCGCGAGGAAAGAGCCTGGGAGGGGGCCTCTTCCTGGGGGGCGAGCGCCAAGCGGGGGCTGGGGTCGCCCTCGATGCCTTCGCCCCACAAGTCAGGCTGGCCACCGCCCGCCCCGCGCTCCCAACGGATTTCTGGCAGCCACGTTCGGATGCCCGCGAGAACGGTCAGAAGGAGCCGCTCAACGCCACTCCCGGTAGGGAACCCCGGCCAGGCTGAGGTCAGAGCTGGTCGAGCGAACGCAGAACTGGTCGCCCGCCAGATCGACCTGCCAATCCAACGTTCCCGTCATGGGGTCGCGATAGCGGCGGCGCAGGTAACGGACGCCACTGGCGTCCGCCTCCAGCTCCTCGAGGCGGGTGGGCCACCGGCCGTGCCGCTCCCGAAAGCGGGCGGCCGCCCGTCGATACTCGCCGAGGATGAAGCGCAATTGCACCTCCCTGGCCCGTTTCACGTCGTGGGTGGCGCGTGGCAGGCCCACTGCCAGGCCGACGCCCAGCAAGATCAGGCTCAGCACCAGCACGAGCAGGGCGGTTCCCCGCCTTCGGTCGGAGCTTGCTCGTCTCCCTGGGGGCGAGAAACGGCCGGCTGCCTCACGGCTGGGCTGACCCGGGGTCATGGGCCGTGCCTCCGCAGCCGACCGGTCAACCGCCGGCTACCAGGTCGCATACGGGGTGCCGTCCAGCCCGGTGCCGGCCGCCCCCGAATGGACATCGAAGACATCGAAGGCGCCGACGTTCGACGGCACGGTGACCCAGGTGTCGGCTCGGCCGGTCAGAGGATCGACCGGCACGGCGCGCAGGTAGCCATCTTTCACCAAGGTCGCCAGATCGGCCGGCCAGACCTCCCGATCCTTGAAGTAGAGGTCGATGGTCTTGCGCAGCACCTGGAGATTCTCTCGCAGAGCGGTTTCGCGCGCCCGCTGGATGGTGGTTCCGTAGAGCGGCACCACGGTGAAGTACAAGATCCCGATGATGGCCACCACCACGCTCATTTCGATCAACGTGAAGCCGTGGCGGCAGCCCCGCGCCTGCCGAGACCCGTTCGACGACATTCGCTTCATTTCCCCCCCCTGAAGGACGCCAGGAAGGCGTCGACCGCCTCCTTGGGCAGCACCTGGTCGCGCACCAGCTTGGCCAACGGCACATCGAACGGCTGGCTGCCTTCGCCCGCCGACCGCAGATTGGGATCGATCTGCGCGGTGCGCCCTTTCTGGATGATCTGGCGCAGCGTGTTGTTGACCAGCATCACTTCGTGCACCGGGACCATCCGATTCTGCGTCGGACTGTGCAACAGAGCCTGCGAGCAGATGCCCAGGAGGGAATGCGCCAGGACATTGGCTGCATGCTCGCGGTCGGATTCTGGGAAGGAATACAGGATCTTCTCGACCGTATTCTGCACGCCCAAGGTCTGCATCGACAGGACGACGAAATGGCCGCCGGCCACGAAATCGAGGATGTTGCCGAACGGCAGTTCCCGCTTCAAATCGCCCAGGACCAGGACATCGACGTCCATGCGTTTGGCGAAATTGATGCCCTGCTCGACCGATTGGATGTCCTTCTTGAACTGGCGATGCGAGATGCGCGCCTTCTTCGGCTCGAAGGTGTACTCGATCGGATCCTCGATCACCAGGATATGGGATGGCCGGTTCTGGTTGATCCGTTCGACGAACGAGGCGAGCGAGGTCGAGATGCCGGAGCGGGCCGGTCCAGCCAGGATGAACAGGCCCATCGCCGCTTTGGTCAGGGGCTCGAGGGCGAAGGGGAACCCCAGCTCTGGCCAGCCCGGCACCGTGGCCGCGATGATGCGGATGATGACGATGAACTCGCCCTGAGCCTGCAGGACCTGCAACCGATAGTTGCACGGAGGCTCGCCGAAGACGTTGACCTCGTGGAACCGCAAGGCGGGCAGGCGTTTCCGTTCTTCCTCGGGCAGCGCCGTCTGCAGCACGTCCTTCAGGTCATCGGGCGTCAGGGCCGGCAGATCGATCTTGCGCAGAAAGCGGTTCTGCCGGATCAGCGGCGGCGATCCGGCCTTCAGGTGCAGTTCGGTGGCGCCCTGTTGATGGATCTTGGCAAGCAGGTTCTTCAGGTCCATGCCGTCACCTCTTGGCGAATCGCGTCTGCATCTCCTGCGGGTCGTCGGCCAGAGCGACGGCCGTGGCCGGGGAGATGACGTTCTTCTGGGCCAGGGTCAGCAGATGCCGATCGCAGGTCTGCATGCCGGAGGCTTGATCCTGTTCCTGAATGCTTTTGAGCATGACGAGGTTCTCGTTCTTGATGAGCGTTTTCACCTGCGGGGTGTTGACCAGGATGTCGAAGACGGGAATCCGTCCGATGGTGTCCTGGCGCGGCGCCAGGCGCTGGCTGATGATCAGGGCCAGATGGGCGGCCAGCTTGCCGCGTAGCGAGTCGCGCTCTTCCTTGGGGCGGGAATAGATGAGCCGCTCGATGATCTGCTGGCAACTGCCGCCATCGGTGGCGGCGATGACGAGGCAGCCGGATTCGCACAGGAACAGCGCCTGATCGAAGGCATCGGCATAGTTGATGCTGTCGGTCATGACGACGTCGGGATACAACCGGTAGGCTTCGACCAGACCCTCGTAGAAGTTGGCCACATCGAGCGGGATCGAGCGCTGGATGAAGGCGGACATCTCATCGCGGAACCTGATCTCGACCGGATTCTCGACGGTCACCACATTCTTCTGGAAATGGCTGTTGATGAACCCCAGCAGGGCCGCGATGGTGGTGGTCTTGCCGTGGCCGGAGGGGCTGGCGACGACGATCAGGCCGGCGGGACGGGCCAGGATCTTCTTGACCGCCTCGGGCAGCCCCAGTTCGGCCAGCGAGGGAGGTTTGTCGGGAATCACCCGCACCGCCACCGCGAACCGGTTCTTGGCGAAGAAGGCGGAACAGCGGAACCGCCCCAGGGCGGGATGCTCGAAGGCGTACGTCACCTGCCGCGCCTTGCCGAGAATTTCCCGAGCCCGCGGGGTGCTGGTCTTGAGAATGAACTGCTTGACCTCGTTTTCGCCGAACGAAATCCCTGTCAGCGGCTCCAATAGACCATTCTTCCGGATGAAGCAGATCTCCCCCGGGGCGAGGTGCAGGGCCGACACCTTTTTCTTGGCGAGATCGGCCAACAACTTGAACAGACCATCCATGGCGCGTCCCTCGAGTGTGGAGTCGGACCTTTCTATCGGCAGGGTCCGAAGAATCGTGAACGGGCAGGGCGGGCGGTCAACCCTCGTCTTCCAATTTCTGGATCAGTTCTTCGACATTGCGGAAGACACGACTGTCGGCCGGCAGGGTGGCCTTCAGGTTCCGCAGCAGCCCGAGCGCTTTGGCGTGCTCCTTGACCGCATAGTAGCAAAGGGCGAGGTGGTAGCAGGAGGACAGATCGCGCGGGTTGGTCGCCATGGCCTGGTTCAGGGTTTCGATGGCCTTCTGGTAGCGTTTGAGATGGAAATAGGCCAGCCCCAGGGCCCCCTGCACCTGGCCGAGCGTTTTGGGGTCATCCCGGGGGAGCCGGCCGCACAGGTTTTCATAGAGCTTCATCAGCTCATCCCAGCGCTTGCGCTGGAAATGGATCTGCCCCAGCAGCAATTCGCCGGCGACATGGCCGGGGGCTTTCTCGAGCAGCTCGAGCAAGATGGGCAGGGCCTTTTCGACCTCCCCCTGGCGGAACAGGGCGGCAGCCAGATGGTAGAGCGCCTCGGTGCTGCCGGGAAATGCGCGCAGATACTCCTCGAAGAACCGGATGGCCTCTTCGAGCCGGCCCTGCGCCACCAGTTCGAGCCCGCGCGGCAGAGCGTCCTTCTGGAGGGCGGGCGGGGCGGGAGGCGCGTCGAGCGTCGCCACCCCGGCCAGGTCTTTGGCGACTTCGGCGGCCAGGGCTTCATGCAGCCGCCGCGAGAACCGGTCGGTCTGCTGCAGGAAGGCGCCCAGCTCGCCGGCCAGCTCGATGTGCAGGAGGACCTCCTCCTCCCGTTTCCGGTCCTGGAGGGCGGCGCTGATCTCTGCCAGCACCCCGAGGTCGCCATGCAGGAGGAGGGCGATGTAGTATTCCCGCATGATCTCGGGGGTCGCGGCACCCAAGGATTTGCGCGCCTTGAGGATGGCGTCCCGCGCCTCGAGGTGGCCCAGCGCCGACAGCAGTTTGGGCAGTCCCTCCTCGGGCTCTTCGCGGATCTTGGCCAGGATGGCGTCGACGGCCTGATCGAGGTGCCGCTCGACGATGAAATCGAGCATGCTGTCGAGCACGGGAGGGCTCTTCTCGGCCTTGAAGGCCTCGAGGATGACCGCGGCGGGGAATTCGGGGATCTTGCGGGCGCAATCGACCGCTTCGCGCCTGACCCAGATGTTCTGATCGGTCAGCAGCGGCTGGATGCGACCGATGGAGACCCCGGTCTCGAGGGCCAGAGCGGCTTTGAGGGCCATCTTCCGCACGGCATAGGACGGATCGCCGAGCAGCCGGTCGATCATGGCATCGCGGCCGGGCAGGGCGGCCTTCGACAGGACGAAGGCGGCCGAGCGCCGCGTGGCCACATCGGGGCTGTCGAGCATGGCCTGGATCTCCTGGGTGACGGTGGCCTCGTCGATGCGATGCAGGGCCAGGGCGGTATTGGCCCGCACCCGGTTGTTGGAATGCCCGTAGAACCGCTTGAGCTTGCGTTTCATCTCGAGTCCCGAGATCTTGAGCAGGCTGATCGCCTCGACGGCATTGGCCTGGATGCGGGGGTCGAACGATTTCAGGCCCTCTTCGAAGACCTTGAGCAGCTGGGTCTCGCCGAAGCTGGCCAGGGTGCTGATGATGATCGCCTTCAACCGCGGATCGCGCGCGATCTCGAACTGCCCCACCAGCGAAGGAATGGCCTCGACCTCCTTGAGGCGGGACAGGATCTCCAGGACGTTGATGACGATCCATTCGTCCGGGTCGGACAGCAGACGGCACAGGCTCTGGGCCACATCGCGCCCGCCGATCTTGTACAACGCCCAGGCGGCATGGTATCGCACCATGCGGTCCTGGTCATGGAGCAGCTCCTTCAACACCTTGCCGGCCATCGGATCGCCGATCTCGCCGAGCACCCGCACCACTTCCTCCTTGAACGGATGATCGGGGTTCTCGAGCAGCTTGAGCAGCTTGGGCACCGGCGTGCTGCTGCGGTAATGGCCGAGGGCGGCGATGGGCTCCGGCCGCTCGGGGAACCGATCGAGCGCCCCCTGCAGCACCTCGAGGGAGGCGGGGTCGCCGATCTTGCCGAGAGCGAGCAGGGCGGCATAGAGGGCGTCATCGTCGTCGCCCGCCGCGACGCGCGCCTCGAGCGCGGCGGTGGCCGGCCGCAGCAGCCGGCGGGCCGCCTTGACCAGCCGGAAGGGTTCGAGTTCGGGCCCCAGGCTCATTCGACGATCTCCTTCATCAGCGCGTTGATCAGCCGGGCATCGACCCGTTCATCGCGCAGCAGCTCGGTGAGGTTGTCCTTGAGGGTGACGCACCCTTCCTTGCGTGCCAGCATCAGCGCCGACTTCAACTGGTTCGTCTTCTTCTCGCGGATCAGGTTGCGCATGGCGGGGTTGAGGATCATCAGCTCGTAGGCCATCACCCGTTCGTTCTTCTCCCGGCCGGGGAGCAGGATCTGGGAGATGGTGCCCAGCAGCGACAGCGAGAGCTGGGTGCGGATCTCATCGTGCCGATGACCGGGGAAGACGTTGATGATGCGATCGATGGTCTGCACGGCGCCGACCGTATGCAGGGTCGACAGGACCAGGTGCCCGGTCTCGGCCGCGGTCAGCACCATCTCGATGGTGGTGATGTCGCGCATCTCGCCGACCAGGATGACATCGGGGTCTTCGCGCAGGGCGTAGATCAGGGCCGACTGGTAATCTTTGGTCATCAGGCCGATCTCGCGCTGGGTGAAGATCGAGCGCCGCGGCTTGTGGACGAATTCGATCGGATCCTCGATGGTGACGATGTGCCGCGCGCTGCTCTTGTTGATTTCATGGACCATGGCGGCCAGCGTGTGCGATTTGCCGCTGTTGGCCGGCCCGGTCACCAGGAACAGGCCGCGCGGACGCAGGGCCATCTCCTTCAGGCGCACCGGCAGCTTGAGCTGGTCGATGCTCGGCACCTTGGTGGGAATGAACCGGAAGGCCCCCGACAGGCTGCCCCGCTGCCGGAAGATGCAGGCGCGGATCCGCCACCGGTTCTGGTAGTTGATCATGAAATTGGCTTCCAGGCAGGCCCGGAACTGCTCCTGCTGCCGGACATCCATCAGCGGCAGGAACAGATTGGGCATCTCCTGGTGGGCCAGCGGTTCTTCGGGCAGGGGCACCAGGCGCCCGCCGATGCGCAGGGTGGGCGGGCTGCCGCATTTCAGATGGAGGTCGGAGGCCCGACGGGCGATGGCGGTTTCGAAGTAGGAATGGATGCGCAGCATGCCTTGCCTCCTAGTCCCGGTCCCGGAGGGCCTGCAGCAGTTTCTTCAGATTGGCCGGCGTGGGCGAATGGGCCAGCGCCTCTTCGGCTTTGACCAGCCCATTCTTGACCAGTTGCACCATCGACATGTCCATGGTCTGCATGCCATACTCGGTGCCGGTCTCGAGGAAGCTCGGAATCAGGTGGATCTTGCCCTCTCCGATCAACGAGCGCACGGCCGAGGTGTTGATCAGCACCTCGAAGGCCGCCACCCGCCCGCCACCGATCTTCGGCAGGAGGGTCTGCGAGATCACCCCCCGCAGGACCATCGACAACTGATGCAGGATCTGCCGCTGCTGGTTCTCGGGAAAGACGTTGATGATCCGTTCGGCGGTCTGGACCGCCGAGGTGGTATGCAGGGTAGCCAGCACCAGCTTGCCGGTCTCGGCGGCGTTCAGGGTCAGGGCGATGGTGCGAGGTTCGCGCATCTCGCCGACCACCACGATATCGGGATCCTGACGCAGCACGGTCAACAGTCCTTCGTAGAAGCCGGGCACATCGGCGCCGACCTGACGCTGGTTGATGATGCTGAGCTGGTCTTCGAACTGGAATTCGATGGGGTCTTCGATGGTGATGATGTGGCGTCGCGCCTTGGCGTTGACGTAGCTGATGTAGCTGGCCAGGGTCGAGGTCTTGCCGGCGCCGGTCGGGCCCGTGATCAGGATCAGCCCGTTGGGTTGCTCGATCAGTTTCTGGGCGGCCAGCGGCAGACCGATCTCCTCGAAGGTGAAGACCTTGTAGGGAATGACGCGGAAGACCGCGCCGATGCCGTTGATGTCGCGATAGAGGTTGACCCGGAATCGGCAGACCCCCTCGAGCGCGTAGGCGAAATCGAGTTCGCCGCCGGCCTTGAAGCGGTCCTGCTGGGCGGGGGTCAGCAGGGCCTCGATCACCTTTTCGAACTCCCGACGATTGAACCGGACCCCGTCGACCTGGGTGATCGCCCCATCGATACGGATGGCCGGCGGCAGACCGACCTTCAGGTGGAGGTCGGATCCCCGGCACTCGTAGGTGTGCTTCAACAACTGGTACAAACTGGTCTCGTCAGCCATACCCTGCCAGTATACCACCTTGTTCTTCTCGGTACCTATCCATCAACCCGGGAAAACCCCGCGAGGCCGCCCTCTTTTCCCGCGGGGATTTCCGTGCTACACTGCGGGAAAACCGCCGGAATCGGCATGAACAGTGAGAAAGCCCATGGACAAGCCCCAGACCGACGCGATCCTCGCCAAACTGGCCCCCTTGCTGGGCACCCTCATCGACACCTTCCAACGCGGAGATTACGCCCAGCGCCGGGAAGCCGCCATCGCCCTGTCCAAGTTCAAGGGCGAACGCGCCACCGATTTCCTGCTGCGCACCTATGAAACCGACAACATCCAGGATTTCATGGCCCTCGCCCTCGGCAACCTCGAAAGCTCCAAGGCCGTCTCCCTGCTGGTAAGCGCCCTCAACGACAGTCAGCAGGAGGTGCGGTTCAACGCGGCCCAGGCCCTCGGCATGATCAAGAACGACGAGGCCCTCAACGTGCTGATGGAGGCCCTCAACGAGTATGCCGATGCCAACGTCACCGGGGGCTCGCAACGCAGCGGCGGTCGCCTCTTCTTCGAGGAGGAGGCCATCATCTCGGCCATCACCGCCCTGGGGCGACTCAAGAGCCATTTCGCCATCCCCCTGCTCAAGCGCCTGCTGGCCCAGGAAAAATCGCCCCGCATCCGCTCCACCATCATCATGGCCCTCGGGGCGATGGCCAACGAGCGGCTGCTGCCCATCTTCCAGAGCGCCCTGCGCGACGAGGACGCCCGGGTCCGCGCCAACGCCATCGAGGCGATCGAAGCCATCAAATCGAGTTCGATCGTCGGCATCATCCAGCCCTACCTCGAAGACCCCAACAATCGCGTCCGCGCCAACGTCGCCAAGGCCATCTTCAAATACGGCGATTTCGACGTCTCCGAGACCCTGACCCAGATGCTCTCGCATCCCGACAAGTGGTTCCGGGGGTCGGCCGCCTATGCCATGGGCGAGATCCGCGATGTGCGGTTCATTCCCAAGCTGGCCCAGGCCTTGAAGGATGAAGATCCCGACGTGCGTCGCAATGCCACCAACGCCCTGCGCAAGATCGAATCGCCCAACGCCGTGGGCCATCTCATCCCGCTCCTCGACGATCCCAATTTCGATGTGCGGGTGCAGGCGGTGATCGCCCTGGCCCGGTGCTCGCCCCAGCGCGCCGTCGACCTGCTGGCGCAGAAACTGCCCAGCGAGACGAACTCGATCGTTCGTGCCACCATCGTCTCCGCCCTGGGTGATTGCGCCGGCCCCGGGCACCGCGATCTGCTCGTCCGCTCGCTCGACGACCCCGATCCGCGCGTCGTCGCCAACGCCATCGAGGCGATCCAGAAGCTGTCGCGGCAGAAGCCCGAGGCGGCCCTGGTCCATCGCTTCAAGGAACTGCTCTCTCACGAGGACAACCGGGTCAAGACCAATGTCATCAAGACCCTCTGGCTGTGGAACGAGTTTTCCGTTCTCGACAATCTGCAGACCCTGCTGACCCGCAACGACGCCAAGCATCGGCAATCGGGCATCTTCGTCCTCGGCGAGATCGGACGAGCCATCAGTCAGAATCCGTCCCTGGCGGCCGCCGTCAACGACCTCATCGCCCACCTGGTCGAAGGAACCGGGCCGACCGGGCAGCCGGGGCCGGCCGCGCCCCGCCCGACCGCCCAGGAATCGGTCGCCCGACCGGAGGCCCCGGCCGCTGCTCCGGCGGCCCCAGCGGAGCAAGCCCCCCCAGTCGCCCCGTCCGAGGCCGCCCGACCGGCCCCATCGTTCGAACGCGAACTCGAGCTGGCGGCCAGCGCCGTGCAGGCCAAGGAGTTCGCCTCGGCCGAGAAGATCTACCAGAAAATACTGGCGGCCGACCCCGACCACCTGCAGGCGACCATCGGACTGGCCAATCTGTATTTCCAAGTGAAGAAATTTCCGGAAGCCGCCCGGTTCTACGAAAAAATCCTGGCGCTCCACCCCAACTCGGCCAAAGCCCACTACAACCTGGGCACCATCGCGTACCTGCAGAAGGAGTACGAGAAAGCCAGGGAACACCTCCTGCGCGCCCTGCACATCTACCCCAAGCTGCTGGGCGGCTACCTCATCCTCGCCCAGATCTACCAGCAGGGCGGGCACACGGCGGAAAGCATCCAGCTCCTATCGAAGGCCATCGAGCTGTCCCCGCGCAACCCCGTGCTGTATCAGAAGCTGGCCATGCTCCACCTCCAGGCGCGGGAATATCCACAGGCCATCGAAGTGCTGACCCGGGCCGTGGCCCTGTCGCCGCTCGATGTCGAATCGAACCTGATGCTGGCTTTCTGCTATTCCCTGACCGGCGACCCCGCGGCGGCCTTCGCCGCCATGGATGCCACGCTGCGCGCCTGCGCCCAGTCGCCCCAACCGGATGAGTCGCTCAAAGCTCTCATGCAAAGCTACCTGTTCGTCAAATCCACCCTGGATCAATCCTGACCAGGTACGAGGAGAACCCATGGCCCTGATCAAAGCCAACCGCTGCTGGAACTACAAAACCTACGACCTGACCACCCTGGCCGGCCCGGATTTCCTGGAACGCCTGGGCGCCCTGCTCGACGAAGCGGGCAAGAACGGCTGGGAACTGGCCCACATGAACGATCGGTTCATGATTCTCAAGCAACTGTTCCAGTACGACGACGAGCCCCGTTGATTCGCCGCCGATCGAGCGCCGATGCCCGCTGACCACCACCTGAGCGCGGGGCACGGCCAGCCTGCCGGAACGCTGCCGGACGCCGGTCCTCCTGCCTCCTGTGCGGCTTCGCCGCCGGACCGGCAGCCGGTGCGCCGTCGCCCCCGGGCGCCGCGACCTCATCTGTTCTCGGCCATTCCCGCCATTCCGGGCGTGGGCCCGAAACGAGCCGCCGCCCTGGCCGCCGCCGGCTACACCCGGGTGCTCGACCTGCTGCGCTTCCTGCCCAGGCGGTATGAAGACCGCACGGCGCTGCGGCCTCTGGCCGCGCTGCGCCCCGACCGCGACGGCCAGGGCGTCTTCCGCGCCCGGCTGACCGCCCTCAAGCTCCAGCGCCCTCGCGGAGGACTCGTCATCGTCTGGGCCCTGTTCCGCGACGCCAGCGGAGAAGCCCGCGCCCGCTGGTTCAACCAACCGTATCTGGCTCGTTCGCTGGTCGTGGGCCGCGAGTATTTCCTGTTCGGGCCAGGCACCGAGATCAAGGACATCCCTGTCCTCGACAACCCGGAGTGGGACCCCGTCGACCCGCCTGACCAGGCGACGCCAGCCGATCCGACCGACTCGGCGGCGCCGGCCGAACCGGCTCTCCAGGCGACGCCGCCCGATCCGTCCGCCTCGCCGGCAGCGGCCACACTCGCCGAGCCAGCGGCTCCCTCGCGGTCGAGCCCGGTCGCCGGCGCGTTGACCCCGATCTATCCCAGTTCTGCGGCCCTGGCCAAGGCCCGGCTCTCGCCGCGCACCGTGCGGCGGCTGATCGCCCACCTTCTGATCACCCTCGATTGGGAAGCATCCTTTCCCACCCTCGCCCCCGACTCCCCGTTCCCGCGGCTTCGCCAGGCCATCCTCGACGCGCATTGGCCCCGCGATCTCGCCGCCGCCGCCCGCGCCCGCGAGACGTTCTCCTTCTTCGATCAGGTCCTGTTCCAGATCGGCGTGCTGCGTCGCCGGGAACGACTCACCGGCACCCTGTCCCTCCCGCGCGAATCAGGCGAAACCCCGCCCAGCGAGTCGCCCTTCCCCCTGCCCTTCGCTCTGACCGCTGACCAGAAACGAGCGTTGGGCGTCATTCTCGCCGATCTGGCCACCCCTGACGGGCGGCCGATGAACCGCCTGCTGCAGGGCGATGTCGGCTCCGGCAAGACGGTGGTGGCCTTCCTGGCCATGCGGCTGTTCGCCAGCCAGATCCGGCCCGGCGCCCAGACCGCCTTCATGGCCCCCACCGAGATCCTGGCCACCCAACAGCATGCGGCCTTCTTGCGATTCTTTCCGGAAGAGGCTCCGCAGACGGGCTTGCTGACCGGCTCTCGCCGGCCCCAGGAACGGCAGGAGCTGCTGGCGGCCCTGCGCGCCGGGCGCCTGCGCCACCTGTTCGGCACCCATGCCTTGTTCCAAGATGAGGTCGCCTTTGCGGCTCTCGGGTTCGTGGTCATCGACGAGCAGCAGCGGTTCGGGGTGGATCACCGGCGCGCCCTGGTGGCCAAGGGCAGTCGCGAGGGAAGCCCCTGTCCCGAGCGCGCGAGCGAAGGAACGACCCCGCCCCACGGCCCCCATCTGCTGGCCCTGTCGGCCACTCCCATTCCGCGGTCCCTGGCTCTGACGATCTTCGGCGACATGGACGTCACCGCCCTGCGCGACGCCCCGCCTGGACGCGTGCCCGTCCAGACCCAGATCCTGCCCGGATGGCAGGCCGCCCTGCCCGCCTTGCATGCCCATCTGGCCGCCGGCGGCCAGGCCTTCTTCATCTGCCCGGTCATCGAACCCTCGACCCGCTCTGACCGCCGCTCGGTGGCCGAAGCCCTGCTCAAGCTGGGCAAAGCCCTGCCCGATGTTCCCCTCGCCGCCGTCTCGGGCCAGCGCCCGCCCGCCGAGAATCTGGCCACGCTGCGCCGGTTCCGGGCCGGCGAGATTCGGTTGTTGATCGCCACCACCATGGTCGAGGTGGGCATCGACCACCCGGATGCCACCCTGATGATCATCGAAGATGCCCACCGTTTCGGCTTGTCTCAGTTGCACCAGCTGCGAGGCCGGGTCGGACGCGGCCACCGGCCCGGCACCTGCCTTCTCATCAGCCCGCAGACCGAATCCGAGCGGCTGGCCATCCTGACCCGGACGACCGACGGGTTCGTCATCGCCCAGGAAGACCTGCGGCTGCGCGGCCCCGGCGACCTGGTGGGCCGCCACCAGAGCGGCCTGTCGCACCCGGCCTTCGCGCATGCCCTTGCCCCCGAGCTGATCGAGCGGGCCCGGCGCCGGGCCTTCGACCTGCTGACCCGGGAACCACCGCCCATCCGCGACTGGTTCCTCGCCCGCACCGCCGAAAGTTTCGGCCCCGCGTTCGACACCTTCATGGACGGAGGATGACCACCGCATGACCGCCCTGCGCGTCGCCACCGGCACGGCCAAAGGCCGTCCCCTCAAGATGCCTCGCGGGGGAAAGACCCGCCCCGCCATGAACCGGGTCAAACAATCCTTGTTTTCGATCCTGGCCGCCCGCTTGCCCGACTGCCGGTTCCTCGACCTGTTCGCCGGCTCGGGCAGCCTGGGAATCGAAGCATTGTCGCGGGGGGCCTCGTTCGCCGCCTTCGTCGACCATTCCCCCGAGTGCGCCCGCACCATCCGGGAAAATCTGGCCCTGACCGGCTTTACGGCGCAGGGGCGCGTCTACTGCCAGGACTGTCTGAAATTCCTGGCCCGCCCCGATCTCGAACCCTTCGATCTCGTCTGCATCGACCCGCCCTACCTGAAGGGACTGCTGACGCCGATCCTCGATGCGTTGCCGAGCTGTCCTCTCTTCACTCCCCGCACCATCTTTATCATCGAGCGCCAGAAGAAAGACGATCTGGGCCTGGCCGGGCGGCCAGCCCTCGAGCTGTTCGACGAACGGACCTTTGGGGATACGGTGTTGACCTTCTTCCGGATCCGACCACCCAGCCTCGCACCCGCAACCGGCGATCCCGCACCGGCCCCCCCCACTCCCGGGCCCTCTGCCTGAGATTCTGCTCACCCCGGGGCTACCACCCTTGGAACCGACGCGGCAACGTGCTCCGCCCAGCATGGTTCGTTAAATGAACCGCGCCCGGCGGACCGGGCGCGAGAAGAAGCGAGAAGAGGACGTGGGGCGGCGTCGGGATCAGCGGCCGGAAGCGGCTTTCAACTGCATGTACTCGGCGTAGGCCGCCTTGTACTTGGCCAGGGCTTCCTTCACATTGCCGCTGCCACCGGTGGTGACCAGCTGGGTGTACTCGTTGTAGGCCTGAATGTAGCGGCGATGGGCGGCCGCCAGGGCATCGTTGGTGGCATCGGTGCCGCCGATGACCACGGGAGTGGTGTCGCTGGTGCCGGTGGTGGCCGGAACCGAGACGGAAGGCGGTGTATCGCTGATGGTGACATCGCTCCCGGCGATGGTGATGGTATCTTCATTGCCGATCGTCACGGGATCGGGCGCGGTGGGATTGAACACCGGATTCATGTCGTAGTCCCCGGGCGTGACCACGATGTTGTCGCTGCCCGGAATGACGGGGGAGTTGCTCTGCTGCTGCTTCTTGTGGCGTTTGTAGAGGTAGTAGCCGATGGCGATCGCCCCGATGACCAGGAGGGCGGGAATGAAGAGCGGACTGCCGATGATGCCCATGATGAACCCGCCGATGGCCCCGATGCCGGCAGCGATGGCCCCGCCCACGGCGGAGACGACGCCGACCAGGGCTCCACCCGCGGCGGCCAGACCGCCGACGATGGCCGTCCCGATGCCGGCGAGGCCACCGGCGGCCCCGACGGCCCCGGCAATGGCCGGCGCGGCCAGCACGATGCCTGCCCCCGCCGCCGCCCCGACGCCGGCCCCGATCAAGAGGCTCTTCTTGTCGAGCGCCTTGGCGGGCGGAACGTTGAACACGGCGTAGTCGATGAGCATCAACAGGGAGAGCACGATGCACAGAGGTGTGGTGAACAGGCGTCGCTTCTTCATACCGAACCCCCTGAAACTCTGAAATCTGGATGTACCCCGGAATTTAATTCAATCCTAACAACCGTTTCGAAAAGCGTCAAGGGTGCCCGCCCGTTTCGCCATTTCTTGGGCCGCCCCCGCCGAGGCCGCCCGCCGGAATCAAGCTGCCCTCGCCCCGTCAGGTTCAAGCCATGCTCCATGCAAATGGCGCGAAACTCTGCTACCATAGGGCATATCACAGCCAGGCCCCTCGTCGGGGTCAGGGGCCGGCTGGATTCTCCCTGGGAGGAGCCTATGTATCTGGATCGGAAGACCAAAGAAGAAGTTCCGGTGACCAAGCAGATCGAGGTCGCTTTCAGCATCCTTTCGTACAATCAGGGGCTGATCCAGTTCGCCGATACCAAGGCCAACGGCCTGCTCCTCATCAATTCCATATTCCTGGCCGCGCTCAGCCCCTTCATCGCGACCCTGCAGAAGCTGTCCGGGCCGGGGTACCTGGTGTTCCTGGGATTCCTGGGGTCGTGCATCCTGTCGATCCTGCTGTCGATGAACGTCATTTCGACGCGGAAGCTGCCGATGATCGATGATGATCCTGCCACCACCAGCCTGGTCTACTACAAAGACATCGTCGAAACGACCAGCCCCGAAGCCTACATCAATGAGTTCAATGCCCATGACTGCCGGCGGTTTCTCGATTCCCTCCTGCGCAACATCTACATCGTGTCGAGCATCGCCCATGCGAAATTCTCGGTCTACAGCAGCGCCCAGTCGATGACGTTCCTGTCGTGCCTGCTGTGGATCGCCTGCATGGTGCTGTCATTTTTCGGAGGGTAGGATCGCCTGCATCTTCTCGGCCACCAGGGCGCCGAATACCGTATGGCGGACGGTCGGTTTGGCGTTGCTGACGGCCAGCCAGATGGCTTTTTTCGTCCCGAGCAGGACCAGCGTCCGGCGGGCCCGGGTGAGCCCGGTGTACAGCAGATTCCGCTGCAGCATCATGTAATGCTGGGTGGTCATCACCAGCACCACCGCCGGGTATTCGCTGCCCTGGGATTTGTGGATGGTGATGGCGTAGGCCAGTGACAGATCGAGCAGGTCGACCGGCTGGTAGACCTTCTCGCCTTGCGGAAAGGCGATGACCAGCTCTTGATCTTCGGGAGCCACTTCGCGCACCAGACCGATGTCGCCGTTGAACACCTCGAGGTCGTAGTTGTTCTTCAACTGGATGACCTTGTCGCCCGGCCGGAACACCCGGTGCATGTGCTTCAATTCGGGTTTGTCGGGAGACGGCGGGTTGAGCGCCTCCTGGAGGACGGTGTTCAGGGCCGCGGCCCCCAGGCTGCCCCGATGCATCGGCGTCAGCACCTGGATGTCGGCGATCGGATCATAGCCGAAGCGCTTCGGCAGACTGGAGGCCACGACATTTTTCAACAGTCCTATCCCCTGGTCGGGGGATTCGATCTCGAGGAAATAGCTGTCGGTGCGGGTCTTGCCGTCGGGCTTCTGCAGGATCGGCATCTGTCCGCGATTGATGCGGTGGGCATTGGTGATGATGCTCGAGGTCTCGGCCTGCCGAAACACCGTTTCCAGGCGCACCACCGGCACCACGCCCGAGGCGATCAGCTGCTGCAGGACGAGCCCGGGGCCGACCGAGGGCAGCTGGTCGGCATCGCCTACCAGGACGAAGGTCGCTCCCGACGGCAAAGCCCGCAGCAGGTGGTAGAACAAGCCCATATCCAGCATGGAGGCTTCGTCGACGATCAGGGTATCGCACGGCAGGGGGTTGCCGGGCTTGTAGCGGAAGCCTTTGTCTTGCGGGGAGAATTCGAGCAGGCGATGGATGGTTCTGGCCTCGTGGCCGGTGACCTCGGCCAGCCGCTTGGCGGCGCGCCCGGTCGGGCTGGCCAGGGCAACCTGGCGTCCCAGCACCCGATGGGCCTCGACCACGGCGCGGAGGGTGGTGGTCTTGCCGGTGCCAGGACCGCCGGTGATGATGAGGAACCGCTCGACCAGGCTGCGTTCGACCGCCATGGCCTGCAGATCGGTCAGCGAGACCCCCTCCAGGGCCATGGCGCCATCGAGGGCCGCCAGCAGACGTTCCCGCGAGATGGGGGCCCGCCGGGACAGCAGATCGGCCAGACGGTGGGCCGCCCCTTGTTCTTCCTGGTAGGCGTGCGGCAGGTAGAGGAGCCGCTGGTCCTGCCAGACGCGCAAGGACAGACGCTCTTCCTGCAGGAGGGTATCGATGGCGGCGACCACCACGGCGTCGTCATCGAACTGCATGATGTCGCGCGCCTGTTTGGCCAGCTCAGGCTGGGGCAGGAATACATGCCCGTCTTCCAGCGCCTGATTCATCAGGTACAGCAGTCCGGCCCGCACGCGGCGCGGATCGGTGCCGGTGATGCCGAACTCGGCCGCGATCTTGTCAGCAGTCTTGAAGCCGATCCCCGAGATTTCGTAGGCCAGGATGTAGGGGTCTTCCGAGACCTTGCGGACCGCGTCGGCCCCGAACGATCGGAAGATCCGGACCGCATAGGCCGGGGAAATCCCGTGGCCTTGCAGGAAGATCATCACGTCCTGGACCGCCTTCTGCTGCGCCCAGCCCGCAGTGATCTTCTCGGCTCGCGATTTCCCGATGCCCGGGCACTCGGTCAGGCGTTCGGGGTGGCGTTCGATGACCTCGAGGGTTTCGGTGCCGAAGGCGGCGACCAGGCGGCGCGCGGTCACCGGCCCGATGCCCTTGATCATACCCGACCCGAGGTATCTTTCGATGCCTTTGATGGTGGCCGGCTTGAGCGTCGTGTACCGCATGGCCCGGAACTGCACCCCGAACTGCGGGTGGCAGGTCCACATGCCGTAGACGCGGAGCTCTTCGCCAGGATGGACGACCCCGAAGTTGCCGACCACCACCACGCCATTGGGGTGCCCCCGACAGGAGGTCCGGAGCACCGAATACCCGTTGTCGGGGTTGGTGTACGTGATGCGTTCAACGAGGACGGTCAGGCATTCCGCTTCCATGGGAGTGACAGGAGGAATTATACGGTATGATCTCCCCGCTGACCACCCTGCACCGATACCGCACCGGTTGGCACCCCACCTTCCATTGTCTCGCCAGAAGCCCGGGGGAAGCTCGATCGGCCCCGAATCGGCCGTTCTCGCCATGTCGAAGAGGTCTCCGTTCGGTGGGCCATATCCATTGCTCAATTCTTGCGGATTTCCCTCAACAGGCGACTCGACCTCAGAAATACCGTCACTGGCTGCGCGGTTGACAGGGTGCCAGCCGGGTGTTAGCTTGAACCCGTCCCTGCCGGGGCCTCAGACACATGCAGAATCGTTGGCTGCTCCTCGGGATCGTGGGAGCCCTGCTCATAGGTTTCGCCGGATCAGCCCTCCTGCTCATCCGGTCGCTGGAGCGTCTTCCCCGGACCGAGATCGTCGTTTCCCCCCCGAGCGGCTGGAAGACCGGCGACACCCAGGAAATCGCCTTCTATTTCCGGACCGCCGAGGGCGGCCGCCCCCTGACCGATCTGCCGGTGCATTTTCAGATCAGGGGCCCCCGGAGCGACTCGCCCCCGCTGATCAAGGTTCCCCTGACGGAACGCCAACCAGGTTGCTATGTGGCCCGGGTGTTTCTGCCGCCTGGGGTGCCGGAAGGCCCCTTTCGCGCCAGGCTGTTCCTGCCCTCGTATCCTGAAGCCGATCTGGCCGCGTTCGCCCTGCGACTGGCCCCCCCGCTGGCATTGGTGGTGGTTCCTCCCTCTCTGCCGCTATTCGCGGGGGAAACGGGGATATTCGAAGTCGCGGGCCTCGATCTGTCGACCGCCCGGCCCCTGCCCAACCTGCTGACCCGTGTCCGGGCGGTTCCGCCCTCCGGCCTGGAGATCGTCAACCGCACGCTGGTCACCTCATCGACGACGGGCACCGGCCGGTTCATCTTGCGATTGCCCACGACCGCAGGGCCAGGCGATTTCCAGGTCCACCTGACCGCCGGGCGGGTCAAAACCTCTCTTCTTTTCCCATTCCAACCTCGCCCACTGGCCAGTCTTCTACCCGACCTCGACCGCCTGATTCCCGGCTTCGATTTCTGGCATCGGCTCCTGAGCCCTGGCGCTCGCGCCGAGCCGCCAGCCGAATTGATCTGGAGCGAACCACCCCCGGTGCCCCCCCCGGCATGGGAGGCACGGTTCATCGATCAGCGTCTGTTCATCACGTTCGATCAGGCTCTGCCCTCGCCCCATCGCCTGGAGATCTGGGCACGCAACCACCTGATGGCTTCCCATGCTCTGGCCTCGGCCGCGGGGATGCTGCGAATCCCCTTTCCTGGATCGTTTCCGAAGGGACTCCCCCTCCGGCTCAGGATCTGGTCGGCCAGCGGCACGACGATCCTGGCCGAAGACCTGGTCCTGCCGCCGCAAGGGGATGAGTCGGCCCGGACCGGCGGGCCCCAAGGTCGTTCGCCCGTCGCCCAGCTCGCGGCCAGGCTGGGCCTTTCACCGACCGAGATGCTGCGACGGTTGCTCGCCACCCAGTGCCACAAGCCGCTGGCGTTTCAAGTCTCTCTTCAGGACGGCCTGCTGGCGGATCGCCTGCAGAAGTGGGCCGGGGCGGTGCTGCTGGTCTTCCCGGCTGCTCTGGCTCTCCTGGTCGGGCTGTTGCTGGTCGTGGGACCCCGACGCCCCACGCCCGACACCCCTGAAACCGCCTGGCTGAGCTGGCACGGCCGCCTGGCCCTGGTCGTCATCGGGGGATTCCTGGCCACGGCCCTGGCTACCGGCTCAACTGGGCACCCCCTTATCGGGTTCCTGCTGGTCATCTGGGGATTGAGCCTGGGCTATGGACTCCATGGGGGGCATTTCACCTTCCATCCCAGGCTCGGCGCTGGCTTGCTGCTCGCCTGGGGGTACCTGGGGGGCCTGGCCGGCATCGATCTTCTGGCGGCCCAGGTCGGCCTCCCTCCTGACCTGGTCTGGCCCGGCCGTATCTGGATCATCGCCTCCTTTGCCGCGGCCAGCCTTGGTTTGGGCCTGATCGGCCTCCTCCACCTGCCCGCTGCCGGCCTTCCGGTTGTGGTGAGCACCAAGGCCGGAGCGGGGCAACGGCTGACCGCATTTTTCCTTCGGGGCACCTGGGAAGCCGCCGCGGGGCTGACCCTCGCCCTCGCCGCAGCCTTCGGCGGCATCTTCTGGACCCTTGAAGAATGGGACCGCCGTCATCCCTCGCCGGTCTCCCTCCCACCGCCGCCTTCCGCCCGGCCCATTCCCCTGCTGGCCCCCCAGATCAGCTCCGATCTGGTCTTCCAGCACCTTGCCGTCACCCCTGCCCCGCCAGGGGCGCCAGGCATCATGGCCCCTTCCCTGAGCCTGCCGCCCCTCGATTCGTGGCTGTCGCGGCGGGCTTCGCCCTCCCGCTTCCTCCTGCTCCGCCATCGACGCCGCTGGACTGGCCGTCCCATCCGACGTCTCGAGATCATCCTGGAGACGCGCACGTTCTGGGACCGGGTGGTGGACCAGCTGCTGCTGCTTCCCCGCACCCCGATGCGCCTCTGCCAGGAGGCCAGAGCCCGTTGCGCCCGCTTCCCCTGCCTCGACCCCGACGAACAGGAGAACGAAGTGCCGGTTCTGGAAGCGCTGCTGGGCGACCTGGCCCAGCTGTTGCTCGACCGCATCCGCAGCCGGCAACCGCTCGAGGCGGCTCTTAAAAACGCTCTGGAAGAAGTGTTCCACCGCTTTTCCCAGTTCATCTACGTCGATCCGACCATCAAAGTGCACGTCCGGTCGGCCCCATCTCTGGGCGAGGCCGTCCCTGACCCGACCGAAGGCGACGTGATTCCCCTGCCCTTCCTGGAGACCGACAGCGATCAGGAGATGGTGCCGTTGACGCCCGACCAGCTCGAACAATGCTTCCAACCCGGAGGCGAACTGCTGCTGACCGGGCCGCGTGGCACCGCCATCTTCCAGATCCAGCCGGAGACCTTCACCCTGACCCGCGGGGTCTCCTTCCGCCCGGATCTCGAGATCGACCTCCTGGAAATACGCCGCCGCCATCCGCTGATCCTTCGCCTCGGGTTCTGATAAAGGCCATCGGCAAGCAGCAATTATCGGTGAATATCGCGAACCCAGTTTGGTAGCCATTTTCCCCTGTTTTGGGGGAACTTTGTTTTCCTATTTTTTGGGGGGGGCCAAAAAAATTGTAAGGGGGGGGCTTGTACCTAGGCG
>QOQW01000034.1 GCA_003327425.1 Candidatus Ozemibacter sibiricus | reverse complement strand
CTCGAACATCGTGGCCAGGTGGGCTTTCCCCAGGAGGTCGAGGGCAAAGCGTTGGCGAAGACAGGTCGTTGGCCGGGCACGGTCCATCACCCGCAGCCTTTTTCATCTGTAGGGTTGCTAGAGTGTCCCATAGAAGCAGATTTTCACGCCGAGATGCTTGTTGGGGATCTCGAGCATGGGCAGGATCTCCCAATCCCAGAAAATCGGATCGTAGAAGTGACGACCCTCGGGCAGCACCTGGTACTGGATGCCCTTGTAACTCTCGTCAGGAGCGATGATCTCGCCCGGAGGCAGGTCCTTGCCCATCTTGGCGGTCAAGATCCCGAACATGCCGGGTTCGATCTCGATGCGGCAGAAGAACCACTGCCAGATCTGCCACGCCATGAACAGAGAGATCAGCGCGACCAGGCCGAGACCGACGGCCAGCGCCTGACCACGCCGGCCCCTGGCGAACGTCAAGCATCTGGGACATGGGACGAGCTTCACGATCATCCTCCTCGAGTGCCAGATTGGCCATGCCACCCGGCCGGCCGCGGCCATTATAGCACGCCCGACGTCAGGCCCGAATGGAACCGGGCCCTGGCGGCAGCGCGCAGGGCCCGGCGACAGAGGCGCGGGAACGACCGGCTATTTGAGCTTCTGCCCGCACTCGGGGCAGAACAGGGCATCTTCGGGCACTTTGTGCGAGCACCCCGGGCAGATTCCCTTGGGGATGACCTTCGAACCGCACTTCGGACAGAATTTGGCCCCCGAGACATCGGCGCCGCACTTGGTGCACTTCTGGGCCTCTTTCGGCCGCATCATGTAGGGATCATCGTAGGCCGACTGGGCATAGCGGGCGCAGCAGCTCAGGCACATGTCGCGCACCGCGTTCCAGCATTTCTCGCAGACGAACTTCTCGCATTTGGGGCACCAGGTGAATCGATCTTCGATGGCATTGGCGAAGGCTTCGGCCACCTGGTCGTGTTCGGCTTTCCAGGCCGGATTCTGGGTGGGAGGCGGGGCCGCCGGCTCCTTCTTGAAGAATTTCGTGAGGCCCGCCGTTCCGCTGCCCTGGGAGAAGGGCACGAATTCTGAAGTGAAGACGACCTTGGGGCAGGATCCGCATTTCATGCGGAACTGGAAACCGACCGATTCCCCCGAGGTCTGGGACAGATCTTCGAGACTCTTGATCAGGGTCGAACTCGCCATGACATTCTCCTTGCTCTCTCACTTGGCGCGATTGAAAGATGGCCCCCCGCTCCATCGGCACAGGGCCCTCCTTCGTTGAGGCAGCCCCTCCCCACCGGGGTGCTGCCGGGGCATTGTACAGGAAAGGGAGTGGTTCCGACAATCCCTCCCGGCGACCTCTGCCGAGTCATCGGCCGCTCCCGGCCCCCGCGTCCTGCGGCGGTCGTTTGGCCACGTGGGGCCCGGACCTGGTCGCGGCAGGAGTGGCGCGGCGCCGGCCAGGTCGAGCGACCGTCGACCCGGACGCCGATCGGGAACCGGCCACCTGGGCCGGAGCGGCCTCCACCGGCGACGGCGCCGTTCGCCAGGTCCATCCGACATGGGCCTGTTCCGGTGCCGGGCGCAACCGCACCACCAGCGGCACCCGGCCAGGCAGGCCCACCTGCACCACGCGCGGCCGGAAATCCCGCCGCCACACCAGCAGCTCGTAGGTCCCCGGCGGGGCCGCCAGCGCGAAGGCCCCGTCCGGCGCCGAAATGGCCGCCGCCACGAAGCCTTCGCCATGCACGACATCCCGCCCCTGGCCCCCCGGCACCACCCCGATCTGCCGCGCCAAGAACAGGCGGGCATCGCTCACACCCAGCCCCTCGTGCTGCGCATGCTCCACGCGGCCGCTCATCGCCACGATCGTCGCTCCGCCACCCTCGGCTACCGTCTGGGGCAATCGCAGGTATTCCAGCCCCATGGTTCCTGCATTCGGGAAAAGCGCTTCCCCTGCCCTTCGAGGCGAGACAGATGGCGCCTCCGTCGCCGGCACCGCTCGTCGCGGCCCGGGCGGCGGCAGGTCGCCAGCTGGCGCCAGGGTGGCCCAGCGCAGCACCGCCATGCTCAGGATCAGGCTGGAAGTCCAGGGAGACAGACGAACCCGGCCTCGCCGGCGGCCGGGGCCCTTCCACGAAGCATCCATGACTTGGAATCGATCCTCTCTCCCGAGGATTTCGGTTCAGTTCTGCTTTCCTCTTTCGACAGAAGGCCGGCCTTTCCTGAGCGGCGCCTCGAACTCGCTTGACCCTGGTTACCGCGCTCCCATTGACGCCACCGCGGCCCCTCGGTATGCTGCCTCTGGCAACCGGCCACCGGGTGGTACCGTGGACCTGCTCGCCTCCCTTCTCGAGGACCTCCGCTCTCCCGATGCAGGAGTGCGCTTCTCCGTCCTGTCCCGGCTCGAAACCCTGACCTGGACCCCCGAGCTGGCCGCCGCGCTGCGCCAGCGGACAGCCACCGAAACCGATCCCGCCACCCGCTTCCATCTCGACCTCCTCATCCAGTTCGGCGATACGGCCAGTCCCCCTCCCGCCCCGGGCACCTCTCTCGCTGCCCTGACCACCCTGCTGGCCACCCCTGATCCCGATTGGCTCCAGGTCGGACTGCTGCTGCGACGCACCCCCGCGGACGAACTGCCCCTGGTCATGCCGTTGGTGCGCGAGCGAGGGCTGGGGTCCTTCCCCGACCGGATCCTCCCCTTCGTCCTTCGTCTCTTCCGCCAGCATGGCTCCCGCGAGGACGTTCCGGCCCTCGAAGCCCTCACCCGCCACCCCAGCCCCCGCGTCATCCTGGCGGCCGTCGAAGCCCTCGAGCGACTCGACCCTGCGCACCTGGGCAATCTGATCACCCCCTTGCTGCGCCACCCCTCTCCTGGCATCAAATCGGTCGCCATCCGCCTCCTCTTCCGGATCGACCCGCCGCAGGCGCAACGGCATTTCGAAGCCCTCCTCTTTTCCGAAGATCCGGGCGACCGCGAAGCCGCCCTTTTCCATGCCTATTTCTTCCCCTTCCCCCAGATCGTCCAGATCCTGCTCCGCTTCCTCAGCCTGGAAGAGGACCCCGCCCTGATCCGCAAAGCGGGCCGTCTGTTCATCATCAACCCGGCGCCCGAACTGCCCGAGCGGCTCATCGACCTGCTGGCCACCTCCCGCGGCGACAAGCAGCGCGAGCTGAAAATCATCTTGCAGGGGGTGGTCGAGTTCCTGATCAAGGCTGGCTTGTCGACACGGACAGCCGAGGAATGGCGCGCCGATCTGATCGCGCTCTACCGTGACCGGCAGGCCGCCCGCTGGCTGGGGGAAGCCACGCGCCTGCTCGGCTCGCCCGACGAAGCGACGCGACGCGCCGGCGTGGCCCGACTGGCCGACCTCAGCCGGGCCGGGCATCAGCCGGCCCGGGCGGCGCTGCAGGCCCACGCCGCCCGCGAACCCGCCCCGACCCTGCAGGCCACCATCGCCGCGTTGCTTGCCGAGGCCACCGCCACCGAGCCTGCGCCAGAGAACCCGCCGGTCGCCGGCCCCCCTGACGAAGGTCCGACTTCCCCGCACGAACGGCCGGTCCCCGATCCAGCGATCGCCCTTCGCGACCGCCTGTGGCGGGACTTCCGCCGCGCCCCGCCCGCCGCCCGTCCCGGCGTCCTCCGGATGCTGGTGGCGCGAGCCGGCCCCGCCGCGCTCGAGCTGTGCCGAGAAGGCCTGACCAGCCCCGACCCCGTGCTGGTGGGCGCCGCACTCGAAGGGCTGACCGCGCTCGCCCCCGACGACCTGCCAACGCTGCTCATCGAGCGCCTGCCGACCGCACCGCTCGAAGTCCAGCCCCTGTTCGTCAAAGCCCTGGCTCCCCTGCGCAAGTCGGCCGCCCTGGAGGCCATCCGCCAGTTGCTGTTTTCCGTCCAACCTGCCCGCCGCCTGGCCGGCATCCAGGCCGCCGCCACCCTCGACCGACCGGCCGTGCAGGAGATCGTCGTCCAGGCCTTCACCCGCGAGAGCGCCTCCGACGTGTTCCAGGGCCTGGCCGACCTTCTCCTGTCCTGGATGGACGAAGAGCTGTTCCGCACCCTGGCCGCCCATTGGCCGTCCGATTGCCGCCCCGCGCCGGTCGCCGCCTTCCTCCAGCAGGCCGCCGCCACGCTGGCCACCGCCCATCCCGCTCGCTTTGCGTCACCCGCGGCCGTCCTGGCCCAGCTCGATCCGCTCGCCCGGCCGCCACCTTCCCCATCTGCTCCGCGCGCCGATTATGACCTCCGCGAGGTCGTCAAGACCCGCCCGATCGAGCCGCCGACCGACGCCTCCACCGAGCCGCTTCCCCCGCCCTCTGCCTTGGCTGGCCCCACCTCTCCGCCCCTCCCGCCGACCGACGGTTCGGGAGATCTGGCGAACTGGGCCGACGCCGATCCCGTCACCCGCTTCCAGATGCTCGCCCGCCTGGGCACCGAACCCGCCACCCCGGCCCGCCTCGCGGAGGCCCGCCATTGGCTGGCGCTCGAAACCGAGCCGATCAGCCGCTTCCATCTCGAACTGACTTGCGCCCGCTGGGCGGCCGCCGCCTCCCGCCCCGCCCCGCCCGCGACGCCCCTGGCCACCCTTGAAACCGCCCTGGCCTCGCCGGTCCAGCGGGCGCTCGACCTGGCGCTGGCCCTCGAACAGATGCCCCGCCGCGACCGGACCCTGGCCATGGATCTCCTGCGCGAGGCCGGCTGGAACTGCCTGCCCACTCCGCTCCTGCCCTTCGTCCTGGCCTTCGTCCGCCGCGCCGGCTCGCCGGCGGATGGTCCGACCGTCGAAGCCTTCTGCCATCACGACGATCCCCGGATCGTCCTCGCCGCCATCGAAGCCCTGGAAGCTCTCAACCCCGAAGATCTCAAACCGCTCCTGCCCTTCTTCCTCGTCCATGCCCACCGCGCCATCCGCTTGCGCGCCATCCGCCTTTTGGACAAATGGGACCGCCCCGAAGCCCTGGCTCACCTGGCCGCCACCCTGGCCGCCGAGGATCCGGCCGAGCGGGCGGCCGCCCTCGACCAGGCGCTGCTGTTGCCCTTCCCGGCCGTCAAACCCTTGTTGCTGCGCTTCCTGGGCCTCGAAAGCGATCCGGCGCTGGTCGCGAAGGCCGGCCGACTGTTCCAGATCAATCCCGATCCCGAAGTTCCCGTTCATCTCGCGGAACTCCTCGCCACCAGCGGGCCCGAGCGACGCCGCCAACTGTCCGGCATCCTGTCGGGGGTGCTGACCGCCCTCGCTGCAGCTGGCCTCGTTCCCGACAGCCCTGCCGAGCAGCTCGAGCGCCTGACGGTCACGGTCAAAGCCCGCCGGCAGGCCCGCGATCTCGAGCACTGCCGGGCCGCCCTCACCGCCTCGACGCCCGAAGCCCGGCTGGCCGGCGTCCGCCTGGCCGCCGCCCTGGCCGAGGAAGGGCTTCCCGGTCTGCTCGAACTCATTCGAGCGCAGGCCGCTGGCGAAGAAGATCCCGCCGTGGCCGCCGCCTTGCGCACCCTCCTGGCGCATCTCCAATCCAGCCCCACGGTCGACGGCGACGTCGCCGAACGATCGGCCGGCCCCGCCCAGCCTTTTTCGCCCCCCCCGGCGACTGCCGCGCCGACTCTTCCCACCACCGGCACCCCCGGGCCCCACCCCTCGCCACAGCCTCCCACCACCGTTCCAGGCGGTCCTCCTGCGAGTGAGCCACCCAACACCGCTGCCGATCGGTCGGGCCCGCTCCCCCCTGCCGCCTCCCCCCTCGCCCTTCCGCCAGAGGCGCCTGATCCCGACGGCTCCCCCGCCGCCCGTGCCCAGTGGATCAACGCCTTGACCCCACTCACCTTCCCGGCGGCCTTGCCCCGCCTTCGCTTGTGGCTCGACACCCTGCCCGACGCGGAACGGGAACCGATCGTCGAAGCTTATGGGCGCTGCGCCACCCGTGAGCAGGCGAGCGACCTCCGCCGGCTGTTGAAAAGCCACCATCCCCCGCTCCTCGCCGCCGTACTGCGCGTCTTCGCCCGCCTCCCCCCCGAGGGCATCGCCAGCCTCCTCCCCCGGTTCCTCTCCCACGCCGACCCGCAGGTCGCCGAAGCCGCCGTGCGCGCCCTGCTGGCGGTCGATAAACGCCAGGCCCTCCTGTGGGTCGAACAGATGCTCGGCTCAGGGCATCCCCACCAACGGGCCACCGGCCTGAACGCCGCTGGCTGGTTCGCCTTTCCCGAGATCCGCGCCCTCCTGCTCGGAGTCTGGGAACGCGAAACCCATCCCGACCTGCTGACCCGCGTCCTTGCCCTCCTGCGCCCCCACCTCGACCGGCCCCTGCTCGCCGACCTCGTTCAACTCGCCGGCGAAGCGCCGCTCGACCCCATTCGCGACGAGTTCCTGCGGGAAGCCGCTCGCACCATCGTCGGCCCCACCGCCGACCCCGAAGCCGCCGCCGATCTTCTGGCCACCCTGCAGGAGGCCGCCGCCGCCCGGCGCGCCACCGCCCCGCCCCCCTATGCGTTCTCGCGAATCCAGGCCTTGCGACGACCGCCATCCCCTCCCCCGGCCGCCGCCCCCTCGGCTCTGCCTCCTGCCGGCCAGGCGGGCGCCTCTCCCTCCGGCCGCCCCGGCCCCTCACCGCAGCCGGGCCCGGCCTCTTCCGCTTTCTGGGGCGCTGCGCTCGAAGCCTTCCTCGAGTCTCTGCCGCGGGCCCTGGCCCCGCACGCCCGCGCCCTGGCCACCGGCGGCGCCCTGATCGCCGCTGCGCTCAGCCTCGGATTCTTTCTCTTCCGAGAGCCAGAGCCGCCCCCTCCGCCTGCCGCGAGCCCCACCCCCATCCTTGGCGCCCCGACCCCCGATCCTCTGGCCAGGCTGCCCCTCGAACCTGGCCAGGTCCGTGACATCGAAGCCGAAGTCGAAACCGTCGATGGCGACGCGCTCTGGATCCGTCTGGCCAACGGCGGCGAGCGGGTCCACCTGCAGTTCGTCGGGGCTCCCCCTCGTCCCTTCAAAAGCGGCGACCTCCTCCGCGGTCGGATGCTCATCCAGACCATGGCCCCCGGCCGCATCGAAGCCCTTCTCTTGCGTCTGTACTGAAGCCCTCGGCTCAGGAAACGGCGGACGGCCGCAACCGTGTAGGGAAGGCCCGTCCAGCCTGTTCCCTGGTTCCCCACGCGCAAGCGGTTCCACCCCCAGGGCGCCGCTCCCTGTCAGGGATTCTAGGCCGGTGAGGGCCTCACGACAAGCCGATGATGGTGCCGTCTTCGGTGACGTCGATCTTCTCGGCCGAGGGATTCTTCGGCAGACCGGGCATGGTCATGATCTCGCCCGCGATGGCCACCACGAACCCCGCCCCCGACGACAATCGGACCTGTCGCACCGTGATCTTGAACCCGGTCGGCCGCCCCACCACTCCCGGCACATCGCTCAGCGACGATTGGGTTTTGGCGATGCAGACCGGCACCTTGCGATAGCCCAGCTTCTCGAAGAGGGCCAGCCCCTCGCTCGCCGGCTTCAGCAGGGTCACCTCGCTGGCCCCGTAGCAGCAGCGGGCGACCACATTCAATTTTTCATGCAGCGGCATTTCCAGCGGATACAGACAGCTGAAGCGGGACGGCTCGGTGGCCATGACCGCTTCGAGCCGACGGGCCAGATCGAGCCCCCCATCGGGACCGCGGGCGTAGACATCGGACACCTCGACCGGCACCCCGAGCCGCGCCACGGCTTCCCGCACCCACGCGATCTCGCTGTCGCGATCGCCCGCGAACCGATTGATCGCGACCACCACCGGCACCCCGAACAGCCCGATGTTTTCGATGTGCTTGGCCAGGTTCTCGAAACCCGCCATCAACTCGGGCATCCGCTCCTGGTGGAGGTCGGCCAGCGCCACCCCGCCGTGCAGCTTCAAGGCCCGGATCGTGCTCACGATCACCGCCGCGTCGGGGCGCAGGTTGCCGACCCGGCACTTGATGTCGAAGAACTTCTCGGCTCCCAGATCGGTTCCGAACCCGGCTTCGGTGCAGACGATCTCGCCCAGGTGCAGCGCCAGCTGGGTCGCCACCAGGCTGTTGCACCCATGGGCGATGTTGGCGAACGGTCCGCCATGGATGAAGGCGGGCGTTCCGCACAGGGTCTGCACCAGATTGGGCTTGATCGCATCTTTCAACAGGGCGGCCATCGCGCCGTGGGCCTTGAATTGCCGCGCATAGACCGGTTCGCCGTCCATGTTGAAGCCGATCAGCATGTTGCCCAGGCGTTCCTTCAACTCGCTCACCGAACGCGACAGGCACAGGATGGCCATCACTTCCGAGCTGGCCGTGATATCGAACCCGGTCTCGTAGGGAATACCGTTGGTCGGGCCCCCCAGCCCGGCCACCACGTACCGCAAGGCCCGCTCGTTCATGTCGAGCACCCGCCGGAACGAGCGCCGGCGCGGGTCGAGCCGCAGCTCATTCCCATGGAAGATATGATTGGATACCAAGGCGGCCAACAGATTGTGGGCCGAGGTCACGGCATGGATGTCGCCAGTGAAATGGAGGTTGATGTCATCGGCCGGAATCACCCGGGCCTGACCGCCCCCGGTCGCCCCTCCCTTCACCCCGAACACCGGGCCCATCGAGGGCTCGCGCAGACAGACGATCGCCTTGCGCCCCAGTTTCCGGAAGGCATCGGCCAGGCCGATCGTCGTCGTCGTCTTGCCTTCGCCGGCCGGCGTCGGGGTCATGGCTGAGACCAGGATGAGCTTGCCCATCGGCCGGCTCTCGACCCGCCGCAGCGCGGCCAATGACACCTTGGCCTTGAGGGGGCCGAACGCTTCGACTTCGTCGGCCTGCAATCCGAGATCGGCCATCAATTCGGCCATGGTTCGAGGGGCGCAGCCGCCAGCGGCGGGGGACGGAGACGTTGCAGCAGTCACGAGGTCAACCTCCGATTCGGGCTTGGGAAATGGCAATTTACGGCCAGTATAGAGGCCATTCCCCCAGGGGTCAACTCCGGCGACGCCCCTCGTTTCTGTCGAGCGAGGCGACTCGGGTGGTAAAAAAAACCGGTCACCTTGCCGACAGGGTGGAGGATCGATTTCTTACGACTGGAGGATGCACAGGCATGTTCGCACGCCGCCTTTCCTGGATGATCGTCACCCTGGCCCTGCTGCTGCTGCCCGCCTTCACCATCGGCTGCGGAGCCGACGACAACGATGTCGCCAAGACCCATTCCATGTACACCGTCGGGCCGGGCGCCCTCGAAGGATTTACCTACATCGCCTCGGGGAGCTGACTCGCCCGTCATTCCCGGCAGCGCGTTCCTCCGGTCGGGGCTTCGGCAGAGAACCCGACCGGCCGCTGATTTGAGGCCGATTCGAGCGGCCGAGACACGCCGGCCGAAGGCCAGGCAGAAGGCCAGGCAGAAGGCCAGGCGGAAGAGCAGGCGGAAGACCTGACTGAAGACCTGGCTGAAGGTTGCTCGGTGGGCGCAGGGGCCGCCGGTCGACCACCCGCGCCGAGGCCGACCAGCCGGCCAAACGCCTCGCCTTCGGCTGGGCCAGGGCAAGGGGTTCAGGGGCCGGTCGCACCTGGCGGCAGCCCTCAAGAGAACGAGAACCGCTTCCCGGTCGGACTGATTTTTGGGGTTGGCTTTCGGCTGAGGCCCGAAGCCGAGCATCGCCTCGCCCGCCCCGCTCATGCTACACTCCGGGTATGCGGTACCTGCTCACCACGTTCGGGTGCCAGATGAATCTGGCCGATGCCCAGCGGCTGCGCGGCATCCTCGCTCGCCTGGGGTTCGAAGAAACCCAGGCCGAGGAAGAAGCCGACCTCATCCTGTTCAACACCTGCTGTGTCCGCCAGCACGCCGAACAGCGGCTGCTCAGCCGCGTCCAGGCGCTGACCGACCTCAAGCGCCGGAACCCCGGCCTGCTGATAGGGATCGCCGGCTGCATGGCCCAGAACCACCAGGCGACCCTCTTTTCCCTGCTTCCCCTCGTCGATCTCGTCTTCGGGCCCAATGACATCGAAAGCCTGCCCGACCTGCTCGCGCAGGCCCGGCGCGGCCGTGCGACCGGGGAATTCGCGACCCGCGGCGGGTTCACCGGCGAAGAGGCCGATGGCATCATCCTCGACCGCCCCTTCTCGGCGTTCGTCAACATCATTCGCGGGTGCACCAACTTCTGTTCCTATTGTATCGTCCCCACCGTGCGGGGGCCCGAGGTCTCGCGCCCCCCGGACGAGGTCATCTCCTTCGTCGCCGACCTGGTCGCCCGCGGCGTCATCGAGATCACCCTCCTCGGGCAGAACGTCAACGCCTACGGCCGCGACCTCGGCCTGACCGAAGGGTTCGTCGCCCTGCTCGAACGCCTTCAGGGGGTGCCCGGCCTGCGCTGGATCCGCTTCCTGACCTCGCACCCGCGCGATTTCACCCCTGCCGCGGTCGACCGTCTCGCCCGCCTCGACAAGGTCTGCGAGCAGTTCCATCTGCCGGTCCAGGCCGGCTCCGACCGCATCCTCGCCCTCATGAACCGGGGATACACCCGCGACCGCTACCTCGACCTCGTCCGCCGCGTGCGGGCGGCCATCCCTGGGGCCTGCGTGACGACCGATCTCATCTGCGGCTTCCCCTCTGAAACGGAGGCCGAATTCGAAGAAACCCTGGCCCTCGTTCGTGAAGTCCGGTTCGAATCGGCCTATATGTATTACTTCTCCCCGCGGCCCGGTACCCGGGCGGCTTCTCTGCCGGGCTTGCTGCCGGAGGAAGAACGCAAGCACCGCCTGGCCCGTTTGATCGAACTCCAGAACCGCATCTCCTGGGAAGAGAGCCAGAAACTGGTCGGCCGCACCCTGCCGGTGCTGTTCGAGGGCCATTCCGAGCGCACCCCCGGCCATCTCCTCGGGAAAACCCGCACCGGCCGGGCCGTCGATTGCGCCGCCCCTCCCACCCTGATCGGCACCATCCATCCCGTGCGCATCGATCGCGCCCGCGCCTGGACGCTCTCAGGCACCCTGGTTCCACCGGCATGATCACCGCCTGGAGCATTTTTCCTGCCACGCCGGTCCTTCCCAAAGCGCCTCAACCTCCCGGCGGCGCACGCCCGCCATCGGTTCCGCGCCGCCATGCGCCGCGAGCCTCGCCCCCGGCCGGGGTTCTGCGCCTTCTCTTCCGATGGCCGCTCTTCCTTTCCTTCTTTCTGCGGCTGGCGGTCGTTCCGCCGCCCCCCGCCTTTTCCTGCACCCTGGCCGAGCACGCCTGGGAACCAGCCCTGAGCGTGACCATCCCGCTCGCCGCTCCTCTGATCCTGACAGCGGAGGTCGACCGCTTCGCCTCGGAAGGCCTGGCCTCGGCCACCTCGGGCCTCCACCTGCTGGCGCCCACGCCTGACGCCCGGCCCTGGCTCGCCTTCCTGCTCGGCCGCCTGCTCCATCCCGCCTGGCCCCTCCGCCTGCTCGACCCCGCCGGGTCGTTGCTGGCCACCGCTCGCACGTTGCAGATGCCACGCCCGGCCCCCCTCCTGCTGCGGCTCGACCAGATCCGATTCCGCTTCGTGCTCTACCGCGACCGGAACTCCCGCGGCAATTGCTTCCTCCTCGTTCTCGCCCAGGAAGCCCGCACCCGAGCCATCCTGCCGGCCACCGACCTCCCCTGGGCCAGCGAATTCCCCTCACTGACCTGGGTGTCGTGCACCTTTCACCTGGTTCCCCTGCCTGGTCACATCATCGCCCTCACGGTTTTCCCTGTGCACGGCCACCCTTTGGGCCTGTTCGAAAACCCGACCTTGGTAGAGAACCTCCTGGCTCGCGAATGCCTCGCCCCGCGCCGGGTCATTCCCCAGGTGCCGCAATCCGACGATATCCCTCCGCTGCCGGATCCCACCCCATGACGAGTGCCTCTCACCCGGCGGCCCGGCCCCGTTCTTTCGCGACGCCCGCTTCACCTCACGTCGAACGACCGTTCAGCCACACGATCCGCCTGGCGATCGCCCTGCTCGTTCTTCTCGCGGCCGGCCCGGCCCGTGTGTCCGGGCAGCCCCCGCTGTTCCAGCGGTTCGACCTCCTGTCCCGCATCGCCTCCCATCCCTTGACCGGCCGCTTCGATCCAGCCACCCGACGGTTCGCCGGCACCCCCAGCGCGTTCGTCGACCCCGCCTCCATCGCCGCCACCCTCGCCCGCCTCCGCGCCGCCCGCCACCAGCGGGAGCGTCAGACCCGCGACCTGATCAGCCGCGCCCTCGGCGCCGCGTCCGACGACCTCGCCTCCGCTGCCGAAGAGGCGTTCTGGACCCAGCTGCAGAGCGCCGCGCCCGCAGAGGCGGCGCTGGCGGCCGAAGAAGCCGCCTGGCAGGCCCGCCTCGAGCACGGCGGACGGACCGATCCCGCCAGCATCCTGCCGCAGATCCGCCAGATCCTTGCAGACTCCTGGCCTGCCCCTGCAGGAGCGATGGCATCCCCCTCGGTCAGCTCACCATCACACCCCGACTTCCGATCCGATCCCACGGCCAGGCCTAACCTGCCCTCTCTCCCCATTTTCCTGAATCTTCTGCCCGGGATTGCCCCGTCCACGCCTCCCGATCCCGAGATCTGGCGCGGCAATTCCTGGTGGTGGTTCCTGGCCACCGGCGATCCTTGCTGGCTCTCCGCCTATGCCAGCCAGGCCACGACCCTGCGCCCTCTGTTCCCCCTGCTGCGGGAACCGATCCTGTTCCCCCTACCCCCCCGCTGAGGTTTTCCCCATGCGCGCCCCGACCCTCCCCTCCCGCTCTCGGCCGTCGCTGCTCGCCCTGCTTCTTCTGACGACGCTGGCCATCGGGTCGGCCCTCCAGGCCGGATCCCCACCCGCCGCGTCCCCCGCACCCGCCGAGCCCCCGCCCACCTCGGCCAGCCAGGCGCCCCATCTCCAGATCGGAGTGGTCGACCTGGTCACCGTCATCCTGGTCCATCCCCGTCTCGCCCTGTTCGACGGCGAACGTCTGGGCTTCTACCGCTTGCCGCTCGGCCTCCGCCCGGAGGAATGGCAAAGGCGTCTGATGGCTCTACAGGCCGAGGTCGGCTCCCCCCCCGCCACCTTGACGGCCGCTCTTGCCACCCTCGCCTCCCAGGCCGCCATCCTTGAAGAACAGCGGGTGGAACTCCTGCGAGCATCCGACGCTCACCCTCCCGGTCGCGGCGATCACCGACTTGCTTCCTTGACCGCAACGCTCGAAGCTCTCCAGCGCCAACGCCAGGACCTCGAATTCCGGCGCGACCATCCCGACCTGACCTCCCCCGCCGAGACGCGAGCCATTCTCGCCGAGATCGAAACCGAGGTGCTCGCGATCATCGCCAGCGTGGCAGCCGAACTGCGCCTCGCCGCGGTTCTCAATCGCAGCCTCCCCCTCGCCTCCCCTCCACCCCCGACGGCGGCGCCTCTGATCGGCCATGGAGCCGACTTTCCCACCGTAGACCTGTACTACGCCTTTCTGGCCAGCCACCCTGCCTCCACCGATCCGACCGTCACCCCACCCTCCCAGCGGCTGGCACGGTGGCTCGACCTGACCCGCCATCCCGCCTACCCCGTTGTACGGGAAATCCGCCCCCACCCCATGGTGATCCAGGGCGGACAGGATCTCACGTTCGAAGTCATCACACGCCTTTTCCAGAAATACAATCTCCCCCCCGATGTCCTATCCACCCTGCTCAGGGCGCTGAGCGAGCGCGATCCCCGCTTCCTGCGACGAGGCGAGCCATGAGGCCCTGCAGTGTACCTTGCTCGCGCTCCAGCAGGCCGTTGAACCGACCTCGCGAAGCCCGCCTGAATTGGGAAAAACTTTTTTCGCCAGCTCCTGGTTTCAGACAATTTTTTTAACACTGAGGAGGCACGGGAGTTCGCCTTACTCCTGAACCTTCCCTGAGGAAACCACTCATTCTATATCTCTTCCTCTGATGGCCAGGAATTTGCTATAATCAGTACATGGAACGCTTCGGTCTCTTTTTCCGATGGAGTGCTCGTCCGCGAGGATTCACCTTGATTGAGCTTTTGGTCGCTTCCGGTCTCTTTTCGCTATTCTTGGGCGGGGTATTCTTGCTGTACCGTTCAGGGGCCAATATGTTCCTCTCAGGAAGCTGGAAACTCAACAAACAAAAAGAAGCAGAGCGGTTCCTCGCGGTTTTGAAAAGCCGCCTCGAACAAGCCACCAACTTGACTCGCATCGATCCTGACCAGGAGTCCTCCAAACAGGTCGTCACCGTTGCTGCTCCGATCCATACCCTTCAGAGCGGGGTTTCCTTCACCCCTGCCGCCAGACCCGAGAAGGTGATGGCATTCACCGTTTGCAAGCCCGATCTCACCCATCCCAAGATCAACGGCCCCAAAGGCTTGCGATTGCCGCACGTGCTGTGGCTTGTCCCTCGCCGGCAGGGCACGGGCGAACTCCAGCTCCACGCCACGACGCTCCCTTCGGCCAGCATGACCACCACCGTCAATTTTCCTCCCGATTTCGGGTCCCTCACCCCGGCAGGCTTTTCCGCCCTTCCCGCCGACTATCAACTCGGTCCTGAAGAATTCCAGATCGAACTTTCTGACGTGGCATCGATCACCATTTCCTGGGCTACCGCCTCAGGAACCGGGCTCGAACCAGGAGGCAAAACCCTTGGTCTGACCGTCGCCTTCCGCAATCCTGATCATCCCCCGACCATTTTCAACCAGACCGTTGAAGCCCGGATTTCCCCCGATGTCCCGATCCATTCCTACCCCAACCTCGGAGATTTTTGAGGTGGACGTTGTCTTCAGATCCCATTCCAGACCGATTACCCGGAGCCCCGGGGGGTTCAGCCTGACCGAAATCGTTCTGGCCTTGTTCCTCCTGGCGCTGGCCTTCCTGCCCATCATCGGAGTCATGGGCACGTCGATCGAAGGCACCCAGAAAGACGAAGAGGTCATCACCGCCGTCCATCTCGCCCAGACCCTCCTCAACACCGCCCTCCAATTCCCTTTCAACGAGCTTCCCGCGCAAGCGGGCGGCTCCGGCCCCACCTGGACCTTGGGCGGCGCGACCCCCTTCTCCTATAAAAGCCCGAGCGGAAACCTCACGCTGAGGCTGGGCCCGTTGTCCGAGAAGCGGCTGACCTGTACGGCCGAACTCCAGATCACCGATCTGCCGGTGAAATTCAGGGTTCCCGTCTATTCCCCCCCCCTGAAGGCCTCCGATTCCAATGACCCAACCCGCTGGGGGTGGGCAGACCCCCCACTCGAACTGCCCAAGAGCGAACTGACCAACCACTACCATCGCTACCTGATCATCATCCGTTGGAACGATTCCCGCCGAGGTCCCCGGTTCTACAGTCTGGCCTCCTTCAAGGCGCGCTTGGTGGACTGACCATGAACATGAACAAACGAGGAACCGCGTTGATCATGGCCCTGATCTTTTCGGTGCTTCTGCTGCAGATGGCCATCACCTACAGCGGGATGCTGCGCATCAGCAAACCTCAGACCCTGCAGCTCGAAGAGGCTGCCAAATACGACCTCCTGGCCCAGGGCTTGATCGACAAGGCCATCCTCAAATTCCAGCTCTACCCTGGGGAATTCTATGCCGCCTGGCGCGCCCATGAACTCGGCCATCCCCAGTATCTCAAAGAATTTGCCATCAATGACCCGAATTTGCGCATGGTCGATTTTGACCTGGCCAGCTCCACCTTCACCAATCAAAAGATCTCTGTGGCCATTGCCAGCATGGCTCTGCTCACCGATTCGCGCTGGAACCAGGAAGCCCTGCGCATCGAGGCCAACGTCTCCTATGTCAACAATCAAACCGGCAAAAATATCGACAAGACCGTTGTCAAGATCATCTCCGTCAAACGCGAGGTGATCAAATGATCAGGAGGAACTCCATGCCCCGCCCCGCTCGGTCGCACCCTCGCCTGGTTGTCTCGCTGCTGCCGCTGTTGCTGCTCGCCGCGTCTGCGACGGGGTCCGCCGCCCCGGCCCCCGCCCCTGCCAAGGTCGCGCCCCCGGTGATCGGCACCGTCGACCTGCTGACCCTGCTGGTCTTCCATCCCGCCATGGCGACCTACGACCCCTTCAATCGGGCCTTCCTCAAAACCCCTGCGGCCCTTCCGACCGAGCCGCCCCGGCGCCAGGAAGTGAACAAAGCCCGCATCAAAGAACTGGAAGAGAAATTGCAGGGCCTCGACACCCGGATGAACGAATTGCGTGCCCAATTCGATGCCGAGACCCGAGAAGCCCAGGCCGCCTTCGATGCTAAGCTGCCAGGGTTGGCCACTGGCGCTGCCCACCTCGAGACCCATCGCCACAACATCCGCATGAACAGTCTGTCGGTTCGCTTCACCAGCCAGATGCGGGCGCTCCAGATCCAGGCTTCGCAACTTCAGGAAGCCATCAACAAAGAGTTGGGGGCCAGCCTGCCTTCCCGGTACACCTCGCCCGAAGAAACCCAACAGCGGTTCGCCGCCATCTTCGCCGAGGTCCAGCGCCTCACCCAGCAGGTGGCGGCCAATCGAGGCGTGGCTGCCGTGCTCGACTCCGGACTGAGCCGCCTCGCCTTCCCTCCCGAGTCGAACCGCCCTCCCGATCTGTCGTCGGCCTTCGAATACGGCGAGGTGCTCGCCCAGAAACCGCCCGCCGGTCTCGAAAACGATCCCCCCGCCATCACCGGATTCTACGACCTGCAGAAGAGCCGGGCCGAGGGGTGGTACCGCCATCGCGCCACCATCCTGCACCCGTTCCAGCCGATGCTCCAGCAGTCCTTCGTCGTCACCGGCGGGATCGACCTCACCGCCGAAGTGATGAAAGCCATTCTCGACCAGTACAAGATCGAGGCCCGCATCCAAGGCATCATCCTGGAGGCCATCCACGCGGCCAATTGACCGTCCATCCGGCATCAAGAGGAGGTAGGGTATGATGACGACACGCCAGATCCGATGGCTCTTCCCTCTCGTCGCCCTGGGGTGCTTCCTCGGCATCGCCCCGCAGCTGCTCGGCCTCGCGCTCGAATACAACCGCAACGGCGAGGTCTATCTGCTGCTCGGCGACGGCCTCTACAAAGGGGTCTATCGCCTCAGCGATCCTGCCGGGGAAGGGCTGAAACTGGGCTACCTCTACAATCCTGGCTCGAGCGCCGGCATCGCGGTCGACCTCTACCGCACCGTCTATACCTTTTCCGAGAAAGTCGGCAAAACCTATACCCTGCTCAATGTGAACATTCCCCGGCAGGTCCTGGATGATGGCGTCACCGCCAACCAGGCCGACTGGGGCTACCACGCCTACATCCACTACGACCATCGCGGAACGGGGGAAACCACCAAACCCGTGTATCGTACCGGCCCAGCCGGCCGCGCCATCCGGGCCCACTCCGGCACCTGGCCCTATTTCACCTCGGGCGGCCCTGGCACGCCTATCCCCCCTCCCGCAGGCAATCCGCTCCCCATCATCAATGGCGTCCAGGACCCCGTCTTCCCCGGTCGCAACTGGTATTCCATCCCGAATGGGGCCTGGTATTCCTCCTGGCAGACGGTCAGCGCCGTCGGCAAATTCCCTGTCTCCTACAAGGTCTTCAAGGATTCCATGGAAGGGCGCTCCCACGAATGGAAGCTCAACATCTGGAAAGACGGCATGGTGGGGCCGCAAGAAACCAACACGGTCGGCACCAGCTACGACGTGAAATGGACCCGCAAGATCCTCAATGGCTGCCTCGACGGATGCGGAGGGGCCAGCGGCAGCGGCTCGGGCGATGCCAAACCGATGTTCACCAGTCTGGCGTTCATGCCCCCCGTGGGCGGCAGCCCGTCCCGCACCTATTTCTATTCCCGCGAAGAAGATTCCAGCTTCTATACCATCACCCTGGCGGTCGGCGCCGGTCTGCCCGCCAATTATATCCCCACCCCCGGCAATCCCCTGATCGGCTATCCGGCCGACGTCGCCAGCCCGACCGCCAAGGGTACGCGCTGGCTGGGCGTTTCCCTTCGCGATAGAACGACCGATTTCGTCTACTGCCTCGGCTCCCGCGTCATCGGCGAGTGGTACAAGCAGTGCACCGCCAAAGACCCCCCGCCGGGGTTCAGCATCGAAGCTGTCACCGTTTCCAACCAATGGAACCAGCAGGGCGGCATCGTGTTCGCCTACGACAAGACCCAGGGCCTGGTCTACAAATTCATCCGCAAAGAAAACCAATCGCCGCCGATCTCCAGCCTCGATTTCGAAACTCTCGACCTGGGCAGCGACATCGATGACATCAAAGCCGACGGGTTCGGCAGCCTGTATTTCGCCAAGACCGTCCGCGAGCCCTCCCCCGCCGATCCCCGCACCGTCTTCAATCCCGACACCGACGTGATCGACGTCATCGGCGATAGCATCTACCCCAGCGTCGTGTTCGGCCGGGCCATCTTCGCCCAGAAATTCACCAAGACCGTGTTCGAACGTCGCATCACCGACGGCAAGACTCGCCCGGTCGGGGAAAAAGCCATCGGCTACAAGTATTTCGCCCGCTCCTTCCGTATGCCAGGGGCCGCCTGGCCGGTCCTGTCCAAGGCGCCATTCACCAATTTCGGAGCGAACCTGATCGCCACGGGTGGCGTGTGGCTCGGCTGGACCGTGGCAGGCCCGCAGTATGTCGACAATCTCAGTCCTCCCAATCTCACCCAACTGGCGGCCATCAACATCCCCACGCCCCCCAAACCCCTGGCGTTCCCTGGGTACGTGTCGCACCTCGACCTCATCGGCCCCTACAAAGACCCCCCGAAGGAAAAGCCAGAAGAACTCAGCACCAACCAAGGTGCTGGCCTTCTCCCAGAGAATACTGAACTCGAACCATCCACCGACTACTGGTTCATGGTTGAAAACTACCCACTCTCACCCGTTCAACAGAACCCTCTCGAACAACCAGACTGGGATGGCGATGGCTTCACAGGCGGATTTGTCACCACCATCACCAACCCCAACTCCTCCTCCAACCCGTCCGACCCTGGCAGGATCTTCTATCGGTGGCGGCTCTGGCAGGTCAGTTATCTGAACCTCGACCCCAGCGTCAAAGAAAAGGAAAGCATCGCCACCCCCACTCCCGATCCCGAGACGCCTCCACCAACCTATCCCAACCCCACTGACATGGACCATTCCTATTTGTTCTATTCACCGGTGGGCGGAAAGTACATCCTGACCTGTCAGGCTACGTACGACTGGTTCAATTTCGACGAAATGCCCTTCGGCACCATGTATGCCGACCGGTTCAAATACGCCAAATATGGCACCAAGGCCCTCTCGGTCGGCAAACAGGCCCAGATCTCCAAAATCCTCAACGATCCTCGGTTCAAGTTCATGAATCAGGCCACGATGTCCGCCTACCTGGATGAGATCATCCCCGATGATACCTGGGCGGCCATTCCCATCTGCGTGGCCTTCAAAGATGTCATTCCCACCGCCCCGGTCGAACTGGCCCCGATCGAACGCTGCGACAACAAATCCAAAGCCAACGACGACGCCTATTGGTGCAACCACGATGCCGAGGGATACCACGGCATCCTGGCCGGCCGCGAATATGGATGGCGCATGGCCATCGCCTCGCAAGCCAATATCTTCTTCCCCATCGATCAATACCCCAATCCCAACCCGACTGCCGGCTATCCCACCCCTGGCTTCAACTACGTCGCCAAGCAATTGCTCGACCCGAACAGTCCCTACTTCGTCAACTCCGATCCCAACTACGTCTTCCGCAATCTGAAGGGCGATCTGCGCTGGAAGAACGATTCCGCCACGTTCGAAGGGTATATCATCGCGAAATACCCCAATGGCACCGAACAGAAACGCATGATTTTCGGCCAGAACACCGTCCAGTCGACGGTGGCGACCTACAGTTTCGGCGTCATCGATCTGCCTTCCGACCCCGAGTACTACACGCTGGTCATCACCGCCAAACGGGTCGCCCAGTATCTGATGTACACCAAGCGCACCAAGATCCTGGCCGACGGCACCAAGATCGAGTATTTCGTCGGCTCTCGCTGGTATGACCGGCCCATCACCATCACCGCCAGCACCAAGATCCTGGCGATCGACAACTCGGCTCCCACCCTCGACCAGGAATTCACCATGCCTCGCAACCTGTTCGCCTTCACCGGCGAACCGCTGGCCGAAGGCATCGGACCGGCGGGGCGAGCCAACCCCGGCGCCATCAAATTCGTCGTCCGCGACAACAACCCCTGGGAAAACTCGAACAGAGAAGGCCTGTCCATCGCCCAGTCAGAGGCGAACGCCGCCTACAATGCGACCATTCTCCGCGATCACCCCAAGGATTCCCGCTACAACCTGAAGCCGGTCTTCTCGCGGGCCCGCCGCTGGACTAATCTTTCCTATTCCACCAACCAGCCCGGCAACCATGCCGTCAACCTGGTCCCCGCTACGACAGGGTTCGAAGACTACAATACCTACGGCCGCGGGGCCAACCCCGACACCTTCCTCTCGTTCATGGCCCTCAACACCCCGCGGGGCGCCTTCGCCACCTACGAAGACACGGCCGACTCCTTCATGCAATTCACCATCCCCATCGATAAGCTCTTCTTCGGTCCAGGGCAGACGCGGAACGTTCCTCTGAACTATGCCAACAACACTCCAGGCTATGCCCCCCTGCCATTCTAGGTTCAGATGTGCGACAGCTCGGGGAATGTCTCTGACGTGCAACCGCTGAACCTCGTGCTCAACATTCGCGACAATATCCCGCCCTATCCCTGGTTCACCATCCGCGATCTGAAAAATATTCCTGATTCGGAACGCGGGTTCCCCAATCAACGCACCGCCCCGCAGTTCTTCCCCACCGATGGCAAGGACCTCAAGAATATCGCCATCTCCCTCGATCCGCAATTCGTCAATCGCGACCCCATCTGGAAAGCCGACGATACCGGCCGCGTGCCCGGCACCATTCCTCCGTTGTACATGCTCAAATCGCTCAACAGCGACATCGTGGGACCGTTCGCTGACGTTCCGCTCAAAACGCAGATCGAGGCCGGCATCACCCCCAACTATTTCGAAGAGAACGTCGAATTCGAGTTCTGGTCCGGAGTTTCCGACAACGCTGGGCTCGCCACCAATACGGTGACCATCAAGATCATCCGCCCCGACGAAGAGACCGATACCGTGACAGCGAAATCCTCCTTCCAGTGGCCCCCTGTCACCGCGACACCGAGCGCCACGCTCGGCCTGTTCCGGGGGATCAAAGGAAGGTTCCCCATGGCCTTCCCCGTAACCATGGAAGCGAGCGACAACGCCCTCGACTGGACCTATCTGGTAGATCCCGCCACCAACAACCCCAACGGCTGGACCACGACCAAACGGGCTCTCTATCCGGCTGTTCCTTCTCCCGCCCCGAATACTCGAACGGTCCTGACTACCCTGCCACTGTTCGAAACCCGTATGACGGTGCGCACCCTCGATAAGAGCCTGAGGCAGACTCCCTGAGGCAGCACGTTGCGAACGCTCGTCACATCGTCTTCCCCTGGCCCGCCTCGTCGCGAGGCGGGCCTTTTTCCTGCCCGCCGTTCCATGGTATGATGGCGCCAAGATCTGCGGTCAGGCGGTGTTCATGGCGATTTTGGTCCATGCCTGTTGCGGGCCCTGCCTGGGAGGGGCCCTGCCTACCTTGCGGGCCACCCACACCCAGGAAGAATTCGTTCCTTTCTGGGAAAACCCCAATATCCATGGGTATCAGGAGTATTTCCAGCGGTTCGAGTCCTTCCAACGACTCACCACCGCTCTTGGGCTGACTCCACTGATCGGCGATGCCACCTATGGCTTGCGCCGGTTCCTGGCCGTGGTCGGTCCCAACCCTGACCGGGCGTCCCGCTGCGCGGCCTGTTTCCGACTGCGCTTAACCGCCACCGCGGCCCGCGCTCGCCAGGAACATTTCGCCGCCTTCTCCACGACGCTGTTGATCAGCCCCTACCAGGATCATTCCCTCCTGGTCCAGATCGGGCAGGAGGTCTCCGCCGCCGCTGGCGTCCCCTTCCTGGCCCAGGATCTGCGCCCCGCCTTCCGCGAAACCTATGCCGTCGCCCGTCGCGAAGGCTTGTACAAACAGAAATACTGCGGCTGCCTCTTCAGCGAAGAGGAACGCTTCACCGCCCGTCCCCCTCGCCCCTCCCCCGCATGACCGCCTTAGCCTTCCCCCCTTGGCCGAATGGCCGTTCCCGGCCGCATCGCCCGGCCGGGCCTCCCGCCCTCACCCTCGCCCTCCTTGCGTTGACCTGCCTCAACCTGCTTGAAACCGCCGGAGGGAACCCAACCTGGGCGAAAGAAATCGTTCTGCGCATCGGTTTGGGGCAAGGCCTCCCCCGAGTGCGCCTGTCTGCTCCGCACGGAGGACAACTGGCCGAGGACAACGGCCGCCGGTGGCGAGCCTTGCGACCGGGAGAGGTCATGACCCTTGAAACCCAAGCGCCGACCCCGAATCCACCGGCCTCATCGCCCCGGCGCCGCCCGGACAAGCGCCGGCCTCCAACCCGACCGCCCTATCTCGGCAAGACGTTGCGATTCGAGCCGCGAGGCAGGGTGTTCGAGATCGATGGCCGACCGTATCGCGGAGCCGTGGAGCTGCGGGTCATGCCGGCCGGCATTGCCGTGATCAACGAGGTCGGCATCGAGGACTACCTCCGCGGCGTGGTCGGGGCCGAGATCAGTTCCCTGTCCCCGCTCGAGACCCTGCGCGCCCAGGCCGTCATCGCCCGCACCTATGCCGTCGCCAATCGAGGCAAGCACGGCAAGGACGGCTTCGACCTCTGCGCGCGCGAGCACTGCCAGGCCTATGGCGGGGTCAAAGCCGAACGCCCGGTCATCGACGGTGCCGTGCGCGACACCCGCGGCATCATCATGATCAGCGACGGGGTGCCCATCTCGACGCTCTATCACGCCACCTGCGGCGGGATGACCTCCGACAACGAGAAGGTGTTCGGCGGCTCGCCCACCTCCTACCTGCGGCGGGTCAAATGCCCGTTCTGCAAGGCCGGCACCAACTATCGCTGGCGAAGAGAGATCCGAGCCAGCGCCATCCTGGCCCGCTTGCGCGAAGAGGGATATGCCGCTTCCCGACTCTGGCGCGTTCAGCTGGACAGCCCCGCCCCGCTCGACCGGGTCGACCGGCTGACCTTCTTCACCGATCGCGGGCCGATTCCCATCAAGGGAACCACCTTCCGCCGCTGGTTCGACCTCCCCAGCACGACCTTCCAGCTGGCCAGAGCCACGCCCACGGCCCGCCCGGCCCCTGCTCGCCAGCCCCTCGCGGCCGCCACCCCGGCGAGAAGCCACGCCTCCCATGCGGCCCCGTCGAAGCTCTCTCCGCCTTCCGGCTCCCACCCCCAACCAGGAACCGAACTCCGCTCCCCCTCTCAGGGCTACGCCCTCCCGCGACCTCGGCTGACCACCCTCCCTGAGCCAACCCCGACGGCATTGGTGGTCCAGAGCGGGGCCGGGCTGGTCCGGGCCCGACGGCCCCCCGGCGGCTGGATGGTCCTGGCCTTGGCGGCCGCCGCCCCCGAGCAGCCGGCCACCGATGCGGCATCGCGTTCTGGTCCGTTGGCCAGCCCGGCCACGCCATCGCGCGGCGAACCTCTTCCTCCACCCCTTGACGCTTCCGGAACCCAGGATTTAGTCTTGGATAGGGAGTCCGGGGATCCGATCATCCCGCTCCTCGGGCGCGGGTATGGTCACCAGGTTGGCTTGTGCCAGGCGGGCGCGGTCGAGCTGGGCCGGCGGCAATGGTCATACCGCCAGATTCTGGCGTTCTATTATTCCAATGTCGCCCTCCGGAGGTTGCAATACTGATAGCCGCCGACATCCACCCATCCCTGCCCGCCCCCCTCAGAAAACCGGTCAGATCTGTCGATAGGTAACTGAAGCCTTCTATCCTGCCCAGGCGCGGTGATCTTGCCGCGCTCCGCACGTCAAGGAGTGATCGTATGGGGTTGTTTACCTTCGGGAGCAGTAATACCTCATTGGGGATCGATATCGGCACCTCCTCGGTCAAGGCGGTTCAGCTCAAGAAAACCCCCACCGGGCCTGAGCTGATCAATTACGCCATGGCCCCCTTGCCGCATTCCGCCGTCGAGGAAGGGAACATCAAAGATCCCCAGACCGTCTCGGCGGTGATCAAGGAGATGCTGAAGAATGCCAAGATCCGCCCCGAGCGGAGTTTCGCCTCGATCTCGGGCCAGAACGTCATCATGCGCTTCACCAAGCTGCCGGTGATGACCCCTGAAGAACTCGAACAGACGGTCCGCATCGAGGCCGAACAGTATGTTCCCTATGCCATCGATGAAGTGAGCATCACCCACGCGGTCCTCAACGAAATCACCGAAGAAGAAGGCGGGGGCAAATACTCGATCCTCCTGGTCGTGGCCCAGAAAGAGCTGGTCAACAGCTACACCGAGGTCCTCAAAGGAGGAGGGATCATCCCCGAGGTGATCGATGTCGACACCATCGCGGCCATCAATGCCCTCGAGAACTCGATCATGCAGACGGCCGGCACCCAGGAGGGCGGGGAGGTCGTCGCCATCATCGATACCGGGGCCCGCACCACCAACATCTCGGTCCTCAAATCGGGCATCCTGATGTTCACCCGCAACATCCCCATTGCGGGCAACAACATCACCCAGATGATCATGAACGTCATGAAACAGGAATTCGACCAGGCCGAGAGCATCAAGCTCCAGGAGGCCGAGGTCGCCATCGGGGATACCGGCGGCAACGAGATCGCCGACGTGGTGAAGAACACGGTCGAGGAGCTGGCGTCGGAAATCCGGCGTTCCTTCGACTATTTCAAGGCCCAGTCCCGCGAACCCCTGATCCACAAGATCATCCTGTCGGGGGGCGGGGCGAACCTGAAGAGTTTCAACACCTACCTGAGCAACGAGCTGGGCGTCGATGTCTACATGGGCAATCCGCTGGAGGGCATCAACGTGACCGTGCCCGACACCGATATGCTCTACAACAATCTCCAGCAGTTCACCGTGGCGATCGGCCTGGCTCTAAGGGGGGTGCAGGAGTAAGCCATGATCAAAATCAATCTCATCACCGTCAAACGGCGCAAGCCGATCCAGATCCCGTTCGCGGCCATCTTCCTGGTCATCGCCCTGGCGGGCATCCTGGTCGCGTTCTACTTCCTCACCATCTGGGTCGAAACCTACAATGATGACCTGAAGAAGCAGAAAGAGGAACTGGAAGCCGAGGTCCGCCGCGACAAGGACAAGCTCGACCAGCGCGATCGTCTCGAACAGGACAAACGGAATCTCGAGCAGCAGATCGAGCAGCTCAAGCAGTTGTCAGGCGCCAATCTGCTGCAGTGGTCCGAGGTGTTCAGCGCGTTGACCACGGTGGTTCCGGAAAAGACCGTCTGGATCACCAACCTGCGCATCGATTCCGACCGCCGCGTCCAGGTCACGGGCTACGCTTGCGAAGAAGAAGGGAAGAAGAGCACGGGCCAGTTGACCCGCGGCATCCAGAACTTCATCAAGCAGCTCCAGGGGCATTCCTATTTCGAGGAGGTGTTCCTGAGCAACGCCAACAAGAACACCTACGAGAAAGTGCCCGTCTGGCGGTTCGATATCACCTGCCGGATCAAGCGCGACATCGGTTCGAGATAGGGGGCCACCATGAACAACTTTGCCGTTGTCATCCTGATCATCGTTCTGGCCGCGGCGGGGGCCGGCGGCGTCTTCTGGATCTACTACCTGCAGCCCGCCGAAGAGGAGCGGGGCCGCCTCCAACAGGACATCAAAGGCCTCGAGGCCAAGAAAGACGAAATCCGCAACGTCGCCGACGAGATCGCCCGCATCAACGAGGCCATCGCCAAGCTGACCACCGAGAAGAACAAGCTGCAGATGGAATCCAACCAGATGAATACGGTCGTGCCCAAACTCCTGGATTCCGTCGAAGCCATCGCCAACAAATTCAACGTCAAATTCCAGGATATCCGCATCTCGCCGCTGGTGCGCGCCGAGCAGTGGTCGGAACTGCCGGTCGAAATCGGCCTGCTGGGCACCTTCCAGGACATTGGCAACTTCCTGATCATCTGCGAGAAGCGCAAGATCATCAACCTGGCGGCAGGATCGATCACGATCTCGGTGTCGGCCGAAACCGATCCCAAGTCGAAAAGCCCACTGCTGACCGTCACCCTGAACGCCAAAGTCTACATCATGGGCGGCGGGTACTGAGGCCGCGGTCCGCGGCGGTTCCCCTCCCACCGGCTCATCTGCTCCCAATCCACTGCCACCTGCACCCGTTGTCACCGTTGAGGAGGCTCCGCACCCACCGGAGCTGCTCACGGCAGGCTCATGCTGCCGACCGTTTGCGCGCAAGGAGGAAAACACCATGAGGACGCTACGGTTCATATCGATCTGGGGGCTCGCCGCCCTCCTGCTTCTGGCACCCGCTGGCCACCCCGTGGCCGCCCAGGAAGCCGACGAGTTTTCCATGCCCGCCGACTCCGGCGCATCGGCAACCCCGAGCGACCCGGGGGCGACCCCCGCCGACCCGGCGGAAACCGCCACCACTCCTGCCGAATCGCCTACGGAAACCACGGGAAATGCTGAAGATCCAGGCAGCGGCGGGAGCGACGAAGCTTCTCCGCCGGCCGCCAACCTCGAAGAACCAGAACAGGTCGAAATCCTGGCCGGAAAATTCAAATTCTCGCCCGGTAATGAGGCGAAAGACCCCTTCAAACCCTTGGTCGTCAAGAAGGTGGTCCTGCCGCCCGCTCCCGCCCCGGCGCCCAAACCTGCCGGTCCGGCCGCGCCTCCCCCGCCGCCGCCCCCCAAGCCCATCCAGCTGTTCGTCTCTGGCATCTGCGGCAACGACAACGAACGCCTGGCCATGATCATGTTCGAAAACAAGCCCTACGTCGTTTCCAAGGACATGGTCGTCGACGGGAAGTTCAAAGTCGTCGACATCCTGCCCGACCGCCTGGTCATCTACTCGAACAAGGAACAGATGCGCCGCACCTTCCCCATCGGGGGCGGCAAGGAATAAACGCCCGGCCACCGAGCCGGAAAAGGGGGCTGCCATGACCCGTCTTCCCGCAACCTGGTCCCGGATTTCGCGTCTGGCCCTGGCCACACCCATCGTTCTGATCGGGCTTCTGGGCATGGGCAGCCCCGGTCTGGCTCAGGAAGAACCACCTTCCGAGGAGGAAATGACCGCCTCCTTCCCCCTGCCCCAACCTCCCGTGGTCCCTCCCGATCAGGAAGAAGAACCGACGCAGGTCCAGGCCCTGGCCGACCGCCATCGCTTCTCTCCTCCCAACGAGGCGAAAGACCCGTTCAAACCCCTGGTCAAGAAGCCTGAACCCAAGAAAGAAGAGAAAACGATCCGCATCCAGCCTCCTCCTCCCCAGGCCTCCGAGCCCAAACCCATCCCTCCGCTGGTGCTGACCGTCTCGGGCATCTGCGGCAATGATGCGGAACGGCTGGCCATGATCATCTTCGAGAACAAACCATATGTCGTGCATAAAGAAATGACGGTGGACGGAAAGTTCAAAGTTGTCGATGTACTAGCTGATCGACTTGTCATCTATTCTTTCAGGGAACAAATGCGTCGGACATTTCCGATCGGAGGTGGAAAAGAATGAGTTCCACGGGCATCCCCAAACAGACTCTCTTCCTGGTGCTGGCAGCCTGGGTCCTGCTGCTGGCATCCTCGGCGGTGGCCGAGGACAATATCTCGCTCGATTTCCGCGACACGGATATCCGTGAGATCATCAAGATCATCGCGCAGAAGTCCGGCACCAACATCATCGCCGAGAAGAGCGTCCGCGGCAACGTCACCGTGCGCCTGAACGACGTCTATTACGAAGAAGCGATGAACCTGATCGCCAAGACCAACGGGTTCGCCGTCCGCAAGATCGGCAACACCTGGATCCTGGCGGATGAGAAGAAGCTGATCGAGGCCTTCGAGAAGGGCCTGACCATCACCAAGCGGCTGCAGTATGCCAAGGCCGCCGACGTCAGCAAGATCATCGCTCAGACCATCAAGAAGGACGTCAAGGTCGCCACCGACGACCGCATCAATGCGGTCATCGTCTCCGGCGGCAAGGACATCCTGGACGAGGTGAAGAAACTGATCGAGACCATCGACACCCCCGTCCATCAGGTCATGATCGAATCGAAGATCGTCGAAGTCACCACCAATGCCACCAAGAACCTCGGGTTCAAATGGCAGGCCGGTCTGGAGGACACCGTGGCCGACCTCAACGGCGCTCCCGTCTTCCGCACCAAGGAATACTTCGCGAACAATCCTGACTCTTCGCTCTACCAACAGGGATTCGCTCGCCCCCAGGGCGCTCTGTTCGGCCTGGGCGATTTCTATCGGGACAATATGATCTTCCGAACCACCCTGGCCATCCTCGAGACCCATAACGAGAGCAAGGTGCTGAGCAATCCCAAGATCTCTGCGGTGAATGGCCAGGAAGCCAACATCGTGGTGGGCACCAAGGTCATCTACCCCGGTGGCGCCGACCAACCCCCCAAAGAAAAGGACACCGGTATCAAGCTGAAGATCACCCCCCGCATCAACGACGACGGCTACATCACCGTCGATGCCGAACCCGAAGTCTCCTTCGTGGAAAGCTGGTCGAACAACGGCATGTATCCGGTCATCGGCACCCGCTCCGCCAAGACCACCATCCGTGTCCGGGACGGCGAAGAGATCCTGATCGGCGGCTTGATCCGCGACAACGAGACCAAGGAACGCAATAAGATCCCCCTGCTGGGGAACATCCCGATCATCAAATCCCTCTTCAACTTCACCGGCAAGACCGGCTCCTCGCAGGAATTGATCATCCTCATCACCCCGCACATCATCGCTCAGAGCATCGAATCAGCCGCCCCCACCACCCTGACCCCCTCCGGCGGCGAATCGATCGCTCCGCCCTCCACCCCCCAACAGCCGGCGCAGCCGCCGGCCGGCACGCCCGGCGACGCGTTCGACAACGCCTTCGATTCCTCGTTCTGACCACCCACCCTCCGATCTCGACCCCGGCCTCACGGCCGGGGTTTTTCTTTTCCGGCTTTCTTGTCCTGGTTTGCCGCTCCCTTCCTCCCGGCTTGCCCGGGTCTTCCTGATTCTTGTAGGATGCAGGAGTCGGAGGCAGGCCATCCCGCCCGCTGACAAGAACGCTCACAAGGAGGAACGGCATGGTCATCGAGGTGAAAAAACCTACGCCCGACGAACTCAAACGCCTGGGAGTCGACACCTGGGACATCTGGACCTGCGACCCCAGCACGTTCGACTGGTCGTATTCCGATCGCGAGATGTGCTATTTCCTGGCCGGCCGGGTCACCGTCAAGACCGCCGACCAGGAAGTGACCTTCGGCAAAGGCGATCTGGTCACCTTCCCCAAAGGCCTGTCCTGCCGCTGGACCGTTCACGAGGCGGTCCGCAAACACTACCGGTTCGGCTGAGCACGAGCGGTGCTGGGCGCCCCCAAGCGAGCGGCGCCCCATTTCGAACCGGGATGCCGATGGGCTGGGCGCCAGCTCGGCGTCGTGGCGCCCAGCCCGCTTGCCTCACCCACGGGCCCTCCTGGCGCCCCCCGCGCAGGCGGCGCGCCGGACCGCCTCCCCGGCTAGGGGCTATTCTAACGCCATACCAACGACCTCCGGCTGCCGCCAGCCAGCGGGGACGTCAGGCGGAACCGGCGAACTTCGCCACCCGACGGCGGTAGGCTTCGAGGGCGACGGCCAGCTCTTCGAGGGTGTCGCCCCCGAATTTCTCGAGGAGGGCTGACGCCAGCTCGAGGATGACCACCGATTCGGCCACGCCGGCCAGAGCATCGACCGCACACGTATCGGATCGATAGAACGCCGGCACGGCCGGCCGCCCGGTGCGCAGATCGACCGAGGGCAGGCGACAAGGACCGGGCACCGGCTTCATGAACGCTCGAACCACCAGACGTTCCCCCGTGGTCATCCCCCCCTCGATGCCGCCGGCCCGATTGGACGGCCGGTGCCAGCCACGCTTCGCCGAGAACTCGATCGGATCGAGCGCCTGGCGGCCGGGCAGGCTGCTCTGCCGGATGCCTTCTCCGATCTCGACGGCGCGCACCGCCTGGATGCCCATCAGCGCAGCCGCCAGCCGGGTATCGAGGCGACGCGCCGGATCGACATGGCTGCCCAGCCCCGGCGGCAGGCCTTCCACCCACACCTCGACGACCCCGCCCAGGGAATCGCCGTCGCGGCGAGCCTGATCGATCAGCCGCTTCCAGACCGGGACGATCCTGGCATCGGGGGTAAGGAACCAGCGCGCCTGGCGATCGAGACTGGCCCGGATCGAAGCCACGGTGGCCCGCGCGGGCACCCGCGCCGCCTGGCCTCCCACCGCGACGACGAAGCCCACCCCTTCCACCCCCAGTTCCTGCAGCAGACGGCGGGCCGGCACCGACAACGCCGCGCGGATCGCGGTCTCGCGGGCCGAGGCGCGCTCGCGGACCGGCCGGACATCGTCGAAGCCGTATTTCAAGGCGCCGGCCAGATCGGCATGCCCGGGCAGCGGGACGGTCAACGGCGCTTCGGTCGGCTCCTCGGCCTCGAGCGGCGGCGGCTCGAGCACCGCGAACCGATGGTCGCGATTCCAGATCAGCAGGGCGATCGGACTGCCGATGGTCAGACCCCGCCAGACCCCGGACAGGATCTCCACCCGATCGGGCTCGAGCAGCCGGCGGGGGCCTCGTCCGTAGCCCGACTGGCGGCGTTCCATCAGGCCGATGAAATCTTCGGGAACCAGAGGCACCCCGGCCGGCATGCCTTCCAGAATGCCGACGAGCGCTTTCCCGTGCGATTCTCCCGCCGTCAAGACCTTCAGCATGGCCGTTCCTCCGCAGACCGAGTTCTTCCCATCATACAAGCCCATCTCCACCCCTGCAATGCTCGACTCTCACCAAAAACAGGCACGGTCGGCCATCGCTCGCGACGACCGTCCCGACCGGTCGGAGCGCCGCTTCGCTCCCAGACACGGCGGGCCATCGCCGAAGAAGCGACTGGCACCGGGGCTGACCATGCCGCCGTTCCCCTCTTCGGTACGCGCCAGGAGATGCCGATACCTTGACTAGATAGGAGGCAAATTGTCCCCTGCCACAGTCGCTTTCACGGGAACGGACGAGGAACTGGTCCGGCGCCTGCTGGGCCGGCCACCCCGCTTGCCGTACGTGGTGGCGACCCGGTGTCCAGGAGGGACGCCGCAGGTTCTGCAGGCCGATCCGGTGTTTCGGGAAGACAAGCGATGGAAGCCCTTTCCGACCATCTACTGGCTGGTCTGTCCACGCCTGAAGAAGGCGGTGGCCAGACTCGAACAGGAGGGAGGGAGCAAGATGTTCACCCAACGCCTGCGTGACGATCCCCCGTTCCGGGAGGAATACCTGGCCGGACAGCGCGAGCTGATCGCCTTCCGGCTGAGCGAGGCCCGCCGCCTGATCGGCGGCCCGCTGCCGCCCGACCTCGAGACGGTCCTGAACGAGGCCAACATCGCGGGCAGCCGCGATCTGTTCGGCGTCAAATGCCTGCATGCGCACGTGGCGCACGCCCTGGCCGGGGGGCGCAACCCCATCGGCCGCGCCATCCTCGAACGGATCGGCCTCTGCCGCCCCGAGCGGCCCTGCCTCTCGCCGGCCGCCCTCGCCGCCCCGACCCGCCCCGCCGGAGGTGCACGGCCATGATCCGCGGCATCTACACCAGCTCGGCCTCGATGCTGTGCGAGATCATCCGCCAGGACATGGTCGCCAACAATCTCGCCAACGTCGATACCCCCGGCTTCAAGCGGGATTCGGGCATCTTCAAGGAACTGCCCACCATGACCCTGCGCAAGGTCAACGACGGTCAGCTCTATCCCCCGCGGCCGTTCTACAAATTCCCCAAGATCGGCAAGCTCGGGACCGGCGTCATCCTCGACGAATCCTATACCGATTTCGCCGCCGGCAAGATGGAGTTCACCGACAACGACCTCGACTGCGCGCTCGAGAACAACAAGGCCTTCTTCCTGATCGAGACGCCGGAAGGCATCCGCTTCACCCGCGACGGCATCTTCACCATCAATCAAGACGGCTATCTGATGAACATGAACGGCGACTACGTGCTGGCCGAGCCTGAGCCGCCGCCGCAGCTGAACGAACGCACCCTGCTCGACGAGAACGGCCAGCCGGTCGTGCAGATGGGGCGGGTCCAGGTCCAGCCCCTCGATCGGGTCTTGATCGACAAGGACGGCCGGGTGATCGTCAACGATCAACCACGATTCCGCCTCGTGCGGGGCCAGGCTTCCGACCGCAAGGCGTTCCGCAAAGAGCACTCGAACCATTTCGTGCGCGCCTATGGCGCGGTGACCAGGGCGGAAGGGTTTGTCAAACCCGGCTACGTCGAAAAACCCAACTTCAGCCTGGTCGAGGAGATGGTCAAGATGATCGAGGTCTCCCGCGCCTATGAAGCCAATTCCAAGGTGATCCAGGCCCATGATTCCCTGCTCGACCGGGTGGTCAACTCGGTCGGCCCGACCCGCCGCTGAGCCGGGTAAGGATTCCTGTTAGAGGAGGACACCAGCCATGATGCGATCGTTGTATTCCGCCTCGACCGGCATGAAGGGGCAGGAACTGAACATCGACGTCATTTCCAACAACCTGGCCAATGTGACGACGACCGGCTACAAGAAAAGCCGGGTCGACTTCCAGGACCTCATGTACCAGACGTTGAAAGAGCCGGGCAGTCCGATCTCGACGGGCAACACCTACCCCGTCGGCATCCAGCTCGGCCACGGCGTGCGCCCCGTGGCGGTGCAGAAGATCTTCTCCCAGGGCGAATTCCAGCAGACCGAGCACCCGCTCGACGTGGTCATCGAGGGGAAGGGATTCTTCCAGGTGCAGCTGCCCAATGGCGACATCGCCTATACGCGCGACGGGGCCTGGAAGATCAGCAGCACCGGGCAGGTCGTCACTTCCGATGGGTATCTGATCATCCCCAACATCGTCATTCCGCAGAACGCCATCGGCATCAACATCACGAGCTCCGGCATCTTCGCGGTCAAGCTGCCCAATCAGGTCGACCTCGAGGTCCTCGGCCAGATCGAAACCGCCAACTTCATCAACCCGGCCGGCCTCAAGGCGATCGGCCGCAATCTCTTCATCCCGACCGGAAGTTCGGGCGAACCGGTGGTCAATATCCCCGGCCAGCAGGAGCACGGCGAACTCGCGCAGGGATTCATCGAAATGGCCAACGTCAAGGTGGTCGAGGAGATGGTCAACATGATCGTCGCCCAGCGCGCCTACGAAGCCAATTCCAAGACCATCCAGACCTCCGACACCATGCTCCAGATCGCCAACAACCTGAGGAGATGATGATGCAACGAGCCTGGCATCCTGATCACCACCGCTCTTCAGGCAGGTTCGCCCACCCTGTCGCCGCCCCACACCGCGGGCTGACCGACCTGGTTCTTCGTTCGCCGAGCTGGCTCCGCTGGGCGCGGCGGCTGGCCCTGGCGAGCGTCCTGGCGCTCGCCGCCGGTCGATCCCAGCCAGCCGTGGCCACTCCCTCCGCCACCCTGACCAACGCCTGGTCGGCCGCCATCGCCCGGCCCACCAGCCCGCAGCCGACCACCACCGCCGGGCCCCTGATCCCCGTCCGCCCGGCCATCCTGGTCGAGGGCGGACGTGTCGATGCCTCGGTGCTGGTTCCCGAGACGGCCCCGGCCGACCTGCGCCAGGCGTTGGCCCGCATCACGCTCGGGCAGATTCCCCAGCCGCTGGGGCAGCTCTCCCTGGACCGCCGCGACCTCGAACGCTGCCTCGGACCGCTGGCCGCGTCGCTGGCCTTGCCGAATCGGGTCCAGATCAGGCGTCGAGGAGACCTGCTCTCGGTCCAGGACGTCCTGGACCGGATCCATCAGATCTGCCGACAGGGCCTGACCGATAGCGAAGCGGCCGAGCTGACCATCGATGCGTCCCGCCTGCCCCGCAGCTTCGTGCTGCCTGGCCCCCTGCAATCGTTCGAGCTCGAACCCATGTCGTCGAATCGGCTGGGCCTTCGCTTGTTCACCATCACGGCCCAATGCGACGGCGGCGTCGTTCGCCAGATCGTCCAGGTCGACGTGGCCCGCCAGATCAAGGCCGCCCGCCTCAAACGCCTGGCTCGTCGCGGCGAGACCCTGACTGCCGCCGACCTGGAAGAAGCGACCGTCACCCAGCGGACCGACTCCGGCACTCCGCTCCTCCGGTTCGCAGAAGCGGTGGGGCGCTGTCTGACCACGTACAAGTCCCCCGGCACGTTGCTGCGGGCGGGCGATGTCTCCCTGGAAGCCTGCCAGTCGGCGAACGCGCCCACCACGCCCTCATCCAACCCGGCCGCGACCGCTCCCCGCAATGGTCGTGCCCCCGCCGCTGCCGCCTGGGTGATCAAGCCGGGCGATCAGGTGGAATTCTTCGTGCAAAGCGGCGGGCTCAGCCTCAAGGTGCCCGCCAAAGCGCTCGAGGGCGGGGCCATCGGCGCTTCCATACGACTGCTCAACCTGCAGAACAATCGACAGATCATCGGCACCGTCACCGGCGAAGGGAAGGTGGAATATGGTCTCAACTGAAACTCATCGCAGGAATGAAATTCATCGCAGGAAGAGTGAACCGGTGGTCAGCGTGGTGGTCGGTGCGGTGATCGCCCTCCTGCTGGTCGCCACCCCATCCGTTGCGGCGGCTGGCTCCTTGTGGCTGGGAGGCCGCGATCTCTATTCGACCCAGGGCGGGCGCGAATTCAAGCCGGGCGATATCATCACCGTCAAGATCGCCGAGCAGGCCACCGCCAAACAGCAGGCCACCACTGATACCGCCGACGATTCCCAGGTCGAGATCAAGTCGTCACCGAAGATCCCCTTCTTCAAAAAGGTGGTCGATCGCTTCGTCGGCAAGAACGAAGTCAAGAACAAATGGCAGGGCAGCGGCACCACGACGCGGTCGGGCAGTTTGTCCGGGACGGTCAGCGCGACCGTGCTCGAGGTGCTGCCCAATGGCAACCTCCTGATCGAGGGCAGTCGGGCCATGCGGGTCAACCGCGAGACCCAGCACTTCAAGGTGCGTGGCATCGTCCGCCCCCAGGATGTCGACGCCAACAACACCGTCGATTCCAAGCTGCTGGCCGAAGCCGAGATCAAGTACGACGGCAAAGGCGCGGTCGGCAGCACCCAGAAGCCGGGCTTGATGACCCAGATCACCAACTGGCTGTTCTGACCGTTCGCCTCGACAGAAACCGCGCTGCGCACTGATGACGGCAGGCGAAATCCTGCGGCTCGGGCGTCTGACGACGCCTGAACGGCCTGACGATGCCAACAAACGCCGAAATGGCCGGGCCTCTTCGGCACGGGAACAATGGAGATGCGGTCATTTCCGGGCCCCTGCGCCCCGTTCGACCATGGCCCCAGGCCCCCTGCACCCGGTGCCCTGGCTGCAGCGGCGACGAGGCGGCTTGCTGGCGGCCCGCCAGGCCAATGGCACAAGCGATTGGCGGGACAGGAGATTCTGCCGATGGTTAACCCAGGAAGGCATCTGCCCGCAACGACCGATGGAAGGACCTGGTCTGTGAACGAACGTCTGGCTTTCCCCGCACGGGTGATGGTTCTGCTGCTGATGGCGGTATTGTCCCTCGGGCGGCCCCAAGGGGCCGCAGGACAGGCCCAGGTGCGCTTGAAAGACATCGCCCAGGTGGCCAGCAGCCGTGAATACCAGGTCATCGGCTACGGACTGGTGACCGGTCTCGACGGAACGGGCGACAAGACGCCGATGAGCCTGGAAATGGTGCGCGGCATGTTGCAGAACATGGGCATGGACCTCGACAAGACCTCGGTGCAGAGCAAGAACTGCGCGGCCGTCATCGTCACCGGGATGCTGCCCCCGTATGGAAAAGCGGGGGAGAGCTTCGACGTCGTCGTCAGTTCGATCGGCGACTGCAAAAGCCTGCAGGGCGGGGTGCTGCTGCCGACCCTCTTGAAGGGGGGCGATGGCCAGGTCTACGCCGTGGCCCAGGGCAACGTCTCGATCGGCGGCATCCAAGCGGGGAATGCGGCGGCGGGAGGGGCCGCAGCCCAGAAGAATCATCTGACGGTGGGGCGGATTCCCCGTGGCGCCATCCAGGAGCGCGAGGTCGGCGATTCCTTCGGACGGGGCGGCACCTTCCACTTGATCCTCCAGCGCAAGGATGCGGCCTTGTCCCGTCGCGTCAAAGAGGCGATCGAGCGCAAGTTCGGCGAAGGCTGGGCGCGGTTGATCAATCCCGGCACCATCGAGGTCAAGATCCCGCAGAGCTTCCGGGACGATCCGGTCAGCTTCGCCGCCACGATCGAAGAATTGCCCCTCTCCATCGACGAACCCAACCGCGTGGTCATCAACGAACGGACGGGCACGATCATCGTCGGCAACCGGGTCCGCATCGGCCGGGTCGTCATTTCCCAAGGCGGACTCCGACTCGAGGTCGACGGCCAACGGGCGAATGGCCGCCCGGGCGCGATGACCGGCGGGGCGCGCGGGCAGGAAGGCCCGAAAGGAAGCCTGATCGCGATCAAGGGCGAGACCACGGTGGACGATCTGGTGGCGGCACTGAACGCCGTGGGCGCTACCCCCAAGGATATCATCGCCATCTTCCAGGCCATCGAAGCGGCCGGAGCATTGCACGGAGAGCTGCGCTTCATGTAGGAACCGGGCCGGGGCGGAAAAATCGTGCCCCGAGGCTTGATCTTTCAGGCGGGGTATGGTATGTTTGGTCCACCCCCCGAACCATTTCCCCCCTCTTGGTCCCAGGAGGATCATTTTCAGATGCCAGTTTCTCTCGAGGACCGGGATCTCGCGAACCAGCATTTCGATCGAGGTCTGTCGTTCGACCTGCGTGGCAAGCTGCCGGAGGCCATCGCCGAAATGGAGAAAGCGGTCGCGCTCGACCCCGAATTCGCCGAGGCCTTCAACAAGCTGGGCGATTTCTACATGAAAAAGGGGCAGGTCAAGAAAGCGATCGAGATGTTCAAGCGGTCCTGCGAACTCAAGCCGGAGATCGAGAACTCGCACTTCGACCTCGGCTGCGCCTACGCCCAGGTCGGTCGCTATTCCGAGGCTCTCTACGAGCTGCAGAAGGCCCTGAGCATCGATCCGAAGCATTACGAGATCTACGGCAAGATCGGATTCGTCTACCTCGAGATGTCGATGTATGGCGAGGCGATCGAGAACCTGAAGCGAGCCCTGGTAAAAGATGCGGGCGATCTGATGGCGCGCTTCATGCTCGGCATGGCCTACCTGCGCCTGGGGCAGCGCACCGAAGCTCACCAGCAGTTCGAGAAGGTGATCGAGCACTATTCGAACCTGATCAAGCGCAAAGACCGGTATGCGGAAGGGCACTACTTCATCGGTCGCAGCTACTATTTCATGCAGCAGCATGACAAGGCGATCGAGTTCCTGACCAAAGCCGTCGAATATGACACCGAGGCCATCGATCACCACTACAGCTTCGGCATGTATTACAGCGATGCCGACGCCTTCTTCGCGCTGGCCGAAGCCTATCTGGCGGCCGGCGACCGGCGCGCCGCCCGCAGCAACCTCGAGCGGGCGCTCCAGCTCGATCCGCACAACGAGCGGTACCAGGCCCTCCAGAAATCTCTGTATTGAGGCTCGCCAACCAGATGCGCCTGCCCAGTCTCCGCCCCAACGCCCTCGACCCGGCCTCCCGTTCGCTGGTGCGCGGGTACGACCAGCTTCCTCCCGAAAAAAAAGAAGAGCTGGCCAAGCTGAATGCCGCCTGCAAAGATTTCGAATCGATCTTCGTGTTCCAGCTGATGAAAGAGATGCGCAAGACCGTGAACAAGACGCGGCTGGTCCATGGCGGGTTCGCCGAAGAAGTGTTCACCGACATGCTCGACCAGGAACGGTCGCGCAGCTACTCTCTGGGCATCAGCAACATCCTGTTCAAGCAACTGTCCCAGGCCATCGTGCCGCCGCCACGGCGGCGCTGAGGGCCTGGGGTCCCGAGACCCTGACCAATCATCTGACCTGAACTTTCGGAACGCGGGTCCGATCCCGCAGATGGAGCGTAACCGTGGAAGAATCAGCCCTGTCTTATCTCCAGCTGTGCGAAGTGCCCAGCAAGAACCTGAAGACGATGGCCAAGGAACTCGGCATCGCCGGGGTCGAAAAGATGAAGAAGAGCCAGATGATCCGGGCCATCCTGCAACATCATCTGAGCAAGCAGGGCCTCGCCCTCTCCGAAGGAACGCTGGAGATCACCCCGGAAGGCTACGGCTTCCTGCGCACCCGCAGCTATGTCCAGAACGATGATGATGTCTACGTGTCCCCTTCGCAGATCAAGCGGTATGGCTTGATGACCGGCGACACCGTCATCGCCCAGGTCCGGCTGCCCAAGGATGACGAGAGCTACCATTCCCTGCTCAAGATCGAAGCGGTGAACGATCTTCCGGTGGAGGCCCTCAGCAAGCGGACCAATTTCGAGAATGGCATTCCGATCTTCCCGCGCGAGCGGTTCCGGCTCGAAACGCCCGACAACGACATTTCGGTGCGCGTCTTCGATTTGATCTGCCCGATCGGCAAGGGGCAACGCGGTCTGATCGTCGCCCCGCCGAAGGCCGGCAAGACCACCCTCCTCAAGCACCTCGCCAATGCCATCATCACCAACCATCCCGAGGTGCTGATGCTGATCCTGCTCATCGACGAGCGCCCCGAAGAGGTCACCGACATGCGCCGATCGGTCGATGCCGAAGTGGTCGCCTCGACCTTCGACGAGCATATCAGCCACCACATTAAGGTGTCCGAACTGCTGCTCGAAAAGGCCAAACGGCATGTCGAGCTGGGTCGCGACGTCGTGATCCTGCTCGATTCGATCACCCGCCTGGCCCGGGCCTACAATATCTCGGTGCCCTCGGCCGGCCAGACCCTGACCGGCGGCGTCAACCCCTTCGCCCTCCACAAGCCCAAGCGGTTCCTCGGCGCGGCCCGCAAGATCGAAGGCGGCGGCAGTCTGACCGTCATCGCCACCGCCCTGGTCGATACCGGCTCGAAGATGGATGAAGTGATCTTCGAGGAATTCAAGGGCACCGGCAACATGGAACTGCACCTCGACCGCAAACTGTTCAACAAGCGCATCTTCCCCTGCATCGACGTCAAACTGTCGGGCACCCGCAAGGAAGAGCTGCTGATGCCGCCCGAAGACCTCAACAAAGTCATCATTTTGCGGCGCGCCTTCGAGGAGAAGAACCCCCAGGAGGTCGTGGAAATGCTGGTCAAGAGCATCTCCGCCACCAAGACCAACGCCGAGTTCCTGGCCATGATCAACCCCAACTACAAACCCGCCGGGAAGAACACGGCCGGATGACCCCTCCCCCTTCGCCCCTGGGTCCTTCCCTTCGATTCCTCCTGGCCCTCGTCGCGGTCGTCGTGCTGCAGGGCATGGCCCCCGACCCGCGCCCCGCCGTGCACAGCCTGTCGGCCGATTTCACTCGATCGGTCTGCCTGGAACCCCGTCACGCCGCGGCGACGGCAAACCTGGTGAGAAAGTTGGCTCACCGTGCCGACGAGCTGGCGCGTTCCCCTCTGACCTGGGTCAAGCGGGCTCCTATCGAACCCGTGCGCACCTACCGGATCGTCGCCATCCGTACCTCCCGTTCGGAAGACCGTTTCCGGCCAGCCCCCGCACTGGCGCGTGCGCCTTCCGCACCCTTTCTCTGGCCGGTCCAGGGCCGGGTGTCCTCCGGGTATGGCATGCGCTACCACCCCATCACCCGACGACGCGCCTTCCACCCCGCCATCGACATCCTGGCCCGGCCTGGCACCCCGGTTCTGGCACCGACCGACGGGGTCGTGACGGCCGTCGGGCGGGCCGGGGGCATGGGCCGGATGGTCAAGATCCGCACCGGGTCTGGACTGACCCTGTATTTCGGCCACCTGTCGGCGTACCGGTGCGCGATCGGTCAGCGGATCCGGCGGGGACAGATCATCGGTCTGGTCGGCTCGACCGGTCGTTCGACCGGGCCGCACCTTCATTTCTCCGTCATGCGGGCCGGACGTTCGATCAACCCGCTGACCTTGCTGCCGGCCCGCGGGCGCTGACCGCCCGACGGCCGGCGGGCTGGCTGTCATGGAGGCCCACCTGATGCGCGACCGCTCGCCCTCCAGGACGACGAAGGCCGCTGCCACCTTCGGGCTGCTCCTCGTCATGATCCTGCCGGTGGGCCCCACCGGCCTGGCAGCCCGACTCTCCGGGGCTCCCCTTGCTTCCTTCCCGCAGGCCGACCTGGCCGAACGCCGCCTCGATTCCGCCCTGATCGCCTACGAAGACGGCTACCGCCTCTATCGGGAGGGCAATCTACGCGCCGCCGAGCGGCGCCTACAAGAGGCGCTGCAGCACGAACCCAATCTGTTGAAGGCCCACTACTGGCTGGGCAAGGTCTACCGCGAACTGGGCCAGTTGAAAGAATCGATCTTCCATTGGGAAGAGGTCATCCGGCTCCAGAATCTGATCCGACAACGGCGCCTGGCCCTCTCGATCCAAGACAACGAATACCCGGCCGAGCGCCAGATCGTGGCGACGCGCGACCGGCAGCGGCGGGCCGAAGAAGCCTGGCGGAAAGGACGAGGCCTGCTCGAACAGGGGCATTGGGCCGGGGCCCTGGCCGAATTGAAGACCGCCGTCGACCTCTATCCCGGGCATCCCGAGTATGTCAAACTTCTGGCCCGCCTCTTATGGGACCAGGGCGACCTCCAGGCCGCGGCCCGCCAGTATGGCGACCTGTTGCATCTGCCCGGGCTGCCTCGCGAAACCGCCCTCGAGGCCATCGATCGCTTGCTGATGGTGGGGGCCCGTCTGCCCGCCCGGCGAGGGCTGCGCATGCTGCTCCAGCAGTTTCCGGGCGATCCGGACCTGCAACAGCGCCTGGATGCCATCGAGCTGGCCACCCACGAGGAACCGGCCGCGGCCGGCCGCGTGATTCGCGTGCAACGCGGCCAGGCGATCGTCGATCTCGGCCTGGAAAACGGGCTGAAGCTTGCCGATGAGTATACCCTGAGGTTGCGCGCATTCCGGACGGGCGAGCCCGTCACCGACCCTCGCACCGGCCGCCCGTTGGGGCGGGCCCCCGACCGGACCAGCGGCGAACTGTTGGTGACGAAGGTGCTGTCCCGCTCGAGCTGGGTCCTGATTCAACGGGAATTCGATCGGGGCGTGCAGGAAGGAGACCTCGTTGAAGTCCAAGCCGGCCGCCGGTGAAGACGGCATCAAGCTGATCGCGGCCAACCGCAAGGCTTTCCATGACTATCACATCCTGGAAAAGCTCGAGGTCGGCATCGCCCTGGTCGGCTCCGAACTGCGCCCACTCCGCGAGGGGAAAGTCAACCTGAAAGATGCCTATGCCGAAGTGGTCGACGGACAGTTGTGGCTGGTCGACGCCCACATCGGCTCGAACCCCTTTTCCAATCGCCTCGACCATCCGCCGCTGCGCCGACGCAAACTGCTGGCCCACAAACGCCAGATCGTGAAACTGGGGCAGAAGGTCGAGACCAGCGGCATGACGCTGGTACCGTTGCGCCTGTATTTCCGGGCCGGCCGGGTCAAGGTCGAGATCGCCCTGGCCAAAGGCAAGGCCCAGTACGACAAACGGGAAGCCATCGCGAAAAAGGATCTCAAACGCGACATGGACCGGGAATTGAGCGGGAGACGCTGATGCACAGGATCGGGAAGGGATTGCTCTTCGCCGCCGCCCTGCTGATCGCCCTGGGAGGCCTGCCAGCCGCCCGAGGCCAGGAGGGGACACGGGGTTTCATCAATGCCCGAGAGTTCGCCGAGTCGCAGGGAATCGCCTATCAGTGGTTCCCGATGCAGAAGATGCTGGTGCTGACCAAGGGCCACCGCCTGATGCGCCTGGTGGTCGATCAGACCCAGGCCGTGGTCGACAACCAGCCATTCACCCTGCCCTCGGCGCCTCGCCTCGAAGACGGGCAGGTCATGGTGCCCGCCCGCTCGATCATCCAGGTGTTCGGGGTGACGTCCAACCAGGCGCCGCCCCCCCCGGGGCCCATCGCCACACCGCCCCCGCCCGGGCCGCCTCCCGCCACTATCATCGATCCCGGGCCGCCCGCCGTGACCCCGGGGGCCAATCCTGACCCTGCCGCCGGGGCCATCCTCGTGACCGCCCGGCATTCGGTGCGCGAAGACCATACCCGCGTCGTGCTCGAGTTCGACGGGAACGTGTCCTTCACCACCGAAACCCCTGGTCCCGGCAAATTCAAACTCCGGATCAACGGGTGCCAGAACCTGATTCCGACCAAGCGCACCAATCCGGTTGGGCGCGACCTGAAAGGGGTGTCCTACAACAGCGGCCCCAATCGGCAAGGCCTCGTGGTGAACTTCGATCTTCCGGAAGGAGCACGGCCACCGACCATCGAAACCGTCGGCAATCCCTTCCGGATGATCCTGTCGTTCTACGCCCCACCGGGCGCCCTCACTGCCAGCCCGACCGCGGCCATCGCCTCGGGGCCCACCACCCGCGTGGCCAGTGCAGCGCCGAACCTGCCGAAAGCGGCCACGGGTAGCGCTGTTCTCTCGCTGGTCACCGCGCCGACGCAACTGACCGCACAGCCTGCCCCGACGGTTCCGGAGATTGCGATCGACGTACCCCTGGCCACTCTCAGCCGCTCGATCTTCCAAGGGCGGGCGATCATCATCGAACCGGCGCATGGGGGCAGCGACAAAGGAGCGTCGGTGCCCGGCCTGCCGAGCGAAAAGGAGATCACTCTGGCCATCGGGCAAGAACTGCAGCGAACCCTGCGGAAAATGGGATTCGCGGCGTTCCTGCTGCGCTCAGGGGATACCGATATTCCGAATGATCGACGGCTGGCCGCCATCAACAAAGCGGGCGGCGATCTGTTCGTTTCCTTGCATGTCGGGGCCAGCGCCGACGAGAACCAAGAAGGAGCCGCCTGCTATTGGTATGACCCCAAGGGGGTCAATCTCGAGGTCGATACCGGCGGCAAGCTGTCCCCCCAGTTGGTGTTCACCGAATGGACGCAGACCACCCGCTTCGATCTGGCCCGATTTCTCGGCCAGAAGGTGCGCGATCGTCTGACCTCTCACCTGGGAACGAAAGACCGAGGGGCCCTCGGACTTCCCTTGCAGCCACTGCAATTCCTGGTCTACCCGGGGATCGTCGTCGAAGTGGGAATGCTGAGCCACCCTCAGGAAGGCCCCCGGCTGGCCAGCAAGGGCTATCAGGAAGCCGCGGCCAAAGCCATCGCCAACGGCATCGTCGATTTCTTCAACGGGATCCGCCTGAATCCCTGAGGGCCTGACCGCCAAGGAGCATCCGGATGAGTCTTCCCAAGAAAAACCGCCAGAAACAGGAGACCTTCCTGTTCGTCCTGATGGGCTTGATTCTGCTGGGGCTGATCATTTCGGGGTATTTCCTGTTCGTCGACAAGATCCTGCCAGGCCTTTCCTCCAGCGGTGCCCGCCCACGCACCACCTTGGGAAATGACGATGGTTCCTCGGCTCCGCTCGCCGCCAAAGAATCGGTTCCCCTGGTTGCCCCCTCAGGCGATGGTGTTCTCCCCGATATGGAAGGCCAGGTGATTACCTTGTACTTCCCCTCGCGACGAGAGGCCAAACTCGTGCGCGAAGTCCGCAAGGTGCAGGCCGAAAAGCTCCTGCTCAGCCAAGGGGAACGCCTGGTCCGCGAACTCCTGCGAGGCCCCTTCACCCCCGAGGCCAGGACCTGCATCCCCAGCGGGACACAACTGCGGGCTTTGTTTTTCCATCAAGGCGTCTTCTACGTCGATTTCACCCGGGAATTCCTGGAAAATGCTCCCGGCGGGGTTCTCGATGAAGCCCTGGCCGTCTATTCGGTGGTCAACACGCTGACCGAACTCGATCGCAAAGCCCGGGTCCGGATTCTGGTGAATGGTGGCGAAGTCGAGACCATCAAAGGGCATGTCGCCCTCAATGCCCACCTGACCAGGTTCGAACCCCTCATCTCCGCCACCAATTAGCGACTTTGGGCCGGCGGGGCGGCCCACGCCCCTCAGCCCTCTGCGTTTGCGAACGCGCCGGCGCCGCTCCAGGCGGGAAGAACCCCCCTCAGGAACAGGAAACCCCTGGGCGACGACCCAGGGGTAGAAGGGCTGAAAGGTTGTAGGGTCACCCACCAAATGTGGCGGTCGCACACCCGTGGATACTGCATTCCACTTTCTGACCGTAAGGAACGCCTTCCGCGGTACCGCTGACCCAGCGATAAACCCCTTGGGTCGGGCAGAGAGGAAGCCGTTGGCCGACCATCCCTGCGGCGAGGTCTTCGACGTTCTTGGCGTATTCCTTGTGCTCGATGTTATACAACTCTGACATTCGGGTCAGGAGGGTGGAATTCTCGTAGCACTTGTTCATGCGGGCGCGTTCCCTGATTTTGGCGAAGTAGGGAAGCGCCGTGGCAGCCAGGATGCCAATGATGGCGATGACAATCATGAGTTCGATCAAAGTGAAGCCACGTGAAGGTGTTTTCATAGGTACCTCTACTTTTATTCTATAGTACCTCTTCGCAGGAAGCAAGGGCAACCGCTTAACGGCAGCAATTATCGGTCAACTCATGAAACCATCACCCAGTGCTAATTTCCAAGAACGAAGTCCGGAATGCCTCATCAATTCATCCTTTGGCCATTCTATGTGCCTTGAAGCTTTTGCCGAAGCCGATCA
>QOQW01000033.1 GCA_003327425.1 Candidatus Ozemibacter sibiricus | reverse complement strand
TAAACGTGTTGCCCTCGACCTCCTGAGGGAAGCCCATCTGGCCACGAGATTCGAGATACTTCGGAGCCTGAGTCGGCAGCGACTCATGTTTCTTGGTAAAGGCCATCTGTACCCATGCTAGAGTGTCAACCTTGGAAGAGAAATCGTCACAAGAACAGAGAGGGGAGAGCCTGATCAGGATGTCCCGCCCATGACCGACCGTCAGAACGTTCCGGTGCCCGCGGAACAGGAGGCGATACAGATGGTTCGCCGAGGTAGGAAGGACGCCTTCCGGCTCCTGGTGGAAAACCACTGGGAGCGCATCCACAACCTCTTGCGGCGCTTCCTCAAAGACCCCGACCTGGCCGAAGACCTCTGCCAGGAAGCCTTCCTGCAGGCGTTCACCTCGCTCGATACCTTCGACGAGACCCGGCCCTTCGGCCCCTGGATGAGCCGCGTGGCGGTCAACACCGCCCTGATGCACCGTCGGAAAACAGGGCGGCAGGTCGTGGTGACCCCCTATGACGAGAACGAGATCCGGCAGTGGCTGCCGGGGCCGGGCGAGCGGGTGGTCGGCGCCATGATCGTCGATGAATTCCTGGCTCGGTTGCCCGAGTCGTTCCGGTTGCTGTTCCTGATGCGCTACGCGCTCGATCTCAGTTATGAAGAAATGGCCGATTTCCTGTCCGAACCGGTGGGCACCGTCAAAGGCAATCTCTACCGGGCTCGTGAGCTGTTGAAACAGGCCGTGGGCGAACCCGAGTCCCGGCCCCAACTCGTCGCCGAGGGGGCTACGCCGTGAAGGAACGAAGCACTCCCTGTCTCCGCTCGGTCGATTTCCAGGCCTATCTCGATGGCGAGCTGTCGCCCACGGTGCGGGCCGACCTGGAACGCCACCTCGGAACGTGCTCCCAATGCGCTGCTACGCTGGCGGCGATGCGGCGGATCGATGGGCTGGTGGCCGACGCCTGCCGCCCGGGGCCTGAAGATCGTCCGTCCCCCGCCCGCATCGATCGTGTGATGTCCCGGATTCTCGGCACTCCCGCCGGAGTGCCTGTCACCCCGGTCTCGACTTCTGGTTCGCCAACCTTCTGGGAAACTCTGACCGGCTGGCTGCAGGGCTGGCCAGCTATGGCGGGGCTGGGCGCCGCGGTGCTGCTGATCGCGGTGCTCTGGGTCGGGCGCGGCCCCTCGGCCTTGCCGTCGCGCTCGGGTTCTTCGGTCCCCGCCCCCGACATCGCCCTGGCCCCGCCCGAGCAGGGGTTCCGCTTCGTGGTGAAACCGACGTCTGGTTCGCCAAGCACGAGTCGCGAGGGGCTCCTCGAAGAAGGCCAACCCTTCCTCGCTGGGGAAGCCGGGATCCTGCGCTCCGGGAAGCGCTATGAGGTGAAAGACGGCGCGATTCTGCTGGCCGGTACCTTCTCCGGCCCAGGGCCAGGGAGGACCGCGGCGATCGGCACGGCCCCCGCCCAGGCGCCAGCAGGTTCGCTCGACAGATTCGATCTCGACATCGCCCTGACGGGGCCGGCTCGATTCATTCCCGGCCCTGAAGGCCTGCGCCTGGAGACCGGCGCGATGGTTTGCACCTTCCGGGGGGCCCATCCGGTGTTCACGGTGACCACCCCCTATGGCAAGATCGAAGCTCTGGGCACTCGGTTCCGGGTCGAGATCCGGCCCGGCGAGGCGATCGTCCAGCTCGAAGAAGGCCGGCTCCGCCTCTCGACTGCCCGTGACAGCGCGATGGTGACCGGCCGCCAGCGGGCTCGCCTCCACTCCTCGGGCGGGATCGAAACGGGCGAGCTCGGCTCGGCGCCCCTCCCGCCGCGAACCGACCCAGGGCCGGGCTCTGCGGGCGATTCCTCGGCCGATTCGCTCCACCAGTCCTACTGATCCTACTGAATGGGCGGAGCCCTACGCAGGGCCTGTCGATCGATCCTCCTTCTGCGGTGGTTGACATCGCCCGCCGCCTGGCTCAGATCTCCGATCAGCGGCGGAAGATCACCACGGTCAGCGGGTCGAGGGTGATCGTGCTTCCCTCGATGGTGAAGCCGGCGGGCGCCTCCAGCGGGGCGGTTCCTGCCCGGGTGGCGTCGACCACCACGTCATGCCCGGCGGGCAGATCGCTTGCCGGCGGTGTCAGCGACCGCGGCCGGGTGTCGGCATTGACGAAGATGCGGTAGGTCTCGCCGGTGGTGGCGGTGCAGCGCCAGGCCAGGACGAGATCTTCTGCCGCCAGTTCGGGCGCTTCGAGGCGGATGACCTGGCGGTCGACCTGCTCTTTGCTGCCGAGCCGGAAGGCGTCGCTCGACCGGCGCAGGGCGATCAGTCCGCGGGTGAAGGCTCGCGTCGTCGCCTGCTCGGGGAAGCGGGCGGCATCGGTGGCGCGCGTCCAGTCGAAGCGATTGACGGCATCAGACGAATCATACGAGTCATAGATGAAATACGGATGCCGGAACGGCTGGCCGGCCGCATCGACGAATGTATGGAACTTCTGCTCGGGCCGGCCGGGGCCGAGCCATTGCTTGGTGCGTCCCCATTCCTGCCCGGCATGCAGGAAGGCGGTGCCCTGCGCCAGCAGCACCATGGCATTGCCGAGCCTGATCCGGCGCTGGATCTCGAGCTGGTGGGCCGGCACCTCCGGGTCTTTGCGGATGGCCTGGGCGATGACGTCGTGCAGGGTGAGGTTGTCGTGGGCCTCGATGTACTGCACCATATCGCCGGGCGCGGTGCTCGGGGTGTTCGAGGGCTGCGCCTTGAGGGCGTTGAACAGCCGCCCCAGATCGCGCGGCCCGCCCGTCAGGAACCGGGGTTGCCCCTCGCAACCGAAGCCTGATTTCAGCTCGTTGCGGAATTCATCGGAAAAGACGCCGACGCGGTCGGTGTGGGCCATCCAGTCCTGGTCGGCGCCCAGCCCCGCCAGGGCGGGATCCTCGAGATGCCCTTTGAAGGTGCGCCATCCCTCGCCCAGGAACAAAGCGCGCGGGTTGATGGCGGCCGCCACGGCATAGGCTTGTTCCACGGCGTCGCGGGTGGCGTCGCCCATCATGTCCCAGCGCATGCCGTCGATCTTGTACTGTCGGAACCAGTAGGCCACCGAGTCGGTGATCAGCTTGGCCGCCATCTTCCGATTGGTGGCGAGGTTGTTGCCAAAGTCGCCCAGCAGGGTCCCGCGCGGATCTTTGAAGAAGAAGTAGTCGGGCACGATATCGTCGAGGAAATCGGCCTTCGCCATGTGGGTGTAGACCACGTCGAGAATGACGCCCATCCCGGCGGCGTGGATCGCATCGACCAGCTCTTTGAATTCCGCAATGCGCAGCTCGGGATCTTCCGGGCGTTCGGAATACGCCCCGTCGAGCGAGAAATACGACTGCGGGTCGTAGCCCCAGTTGTACTGGTTGCCGCGGGTCGACCACTCGAGTTCGCGCTCGTGCATGCGCGTCTCGTCGCCGAAATACCAGGCCATGACCGGCAACAGCTGGATGTGAGTCACACCGAGATCTTTGAGATACCCCAGCCGTTCGCGGAAAGCGGCGAACGAGCCCCACCGCGCTTTCAGCTCGCCGGCGATATTGGGGTCGGACGTGAAGTCGCGCACATGCACTTCGTAGATGATGGCATCTTCGCGTTTCGCATAGCCTTCGAGGCGGGCCGGGGAAGGCTCTGGGCCGATCGCATCAGGGTCGACGAAGGCCGCCTTGCCCACCCAATCGCCGCTCGGGCCCGGCGAAGCCCCCGTCGGATCGACCGTGACCGGCGCCATCGAGCGGGCGTAGGGGTCGAGCACGCGCTTGGGAGGGCGGCCCGGGTTGGTCACCTCGAACTGGTAGAAATAGCCGCGGATGTCGGCCGGCGGCGGTGGCGGCGGCGGGGGAGGCGGAGACGGCGGGGCCGGTGGTTCAACGGCAGAGGGGCGGTTGTCGCCGGTCGAGGAGTGCCCCTGATCGGCTTGATGGCTCGGTGGCGTGGCGTTCGCCGTAGGGGGAACGGCCGAGCCGAGCGCCAGTGCCTCCGAGCCTGGAGGGGCGCTGGTCGTCGCGGTGCCGAGAGAAGACGAATCGAAGGCGGGGGCGGGAGCCATTGCGGTGTTGAGGCCAGCAGGGTCGGTAGGACTGGCGAGGCTGGTCGCCGGAGAACCGAGGTTCCCATCGGGGTGGGCCCCCTGGCCTTCGGGAAGGCCACCCCTCGGGGCGGCAGCAGGCTCGGGCGCCGGTGGCCCGGGCGGGCGGAGCGCCCCCGGGATGACCACGGCGCGCCACACGCCGCGGTCGGTGCGCGTCAGGGGCATCCTGCCCACTTCGCGGGTCTGATCGTGGCGGTCGAAGACGATGAGGTCGACGCGCGTGGCCAGCGGCGCCCAGAGGGCGAGATGCGCCTGCCCATGGTGCCAGATGCAGCCCAGGTCGTTGCCGTCGTAGGCATAGAGTTCGTCGATCACCTGCCAGGCCAGGGGAGCCGTTACGCTTTTCCCTTCATAGGAAACGGTCAGCGGCGTGTCAGACGCCAGCGCGAACTCCCCCTTGACCACGAAAGTATCTGGGCCGGAGGCGATGACCTCGGTCACTGGAACCGTCCGGCCATGCACGTCGGTGAGAGCGAGCCCGGGCGCCGGCGAGGCATCGCCGAGCGCCGCCGCATCGGCGATCAACACCCGAACCGTGCCCGTGCCGATGACGGTCGCCGCCTGCAGGGCGGGGGTCACCCGCAGCTCGGGCGAAAGATAGACCCGATCGTCGCCTTCTTTCACGTACAGATGGGAAATGCCCGCCTGTAGGATGGCGCCTTTGTTGCCACCCTCTTTGTCGCCGGTGGTGCGATCGATGATCAGAAATCCGATCTTCCGGGGATGGGCGGCAAGAGGTACGTCGGCCCAGGCGCCGAAGGCGTCGCGCCCGGTGAAGGGTTGCGCCCCGCTCGGCCACGGACTCGAAGGGCTCCGTACGTCATCCCACAGCCACAGTCCCCATCGATCATACGCGTCGTCGGTTCTCTGGTAATGGATTCGCACGAAGCCGGGGAGAGGTGATGAGGCAGGAGGATCCGAGGGGTGCACGGTAGGAGAGCCGACGTCGGCATTCGCCCCCAGAACGGTCGAGAGCATGGCGATGAACAACACGAACACCAGGGGTCGAGAGACTGGCATACCTCTGAGCCCTCCTCGGGAAATCGGTGTGACCACAGCCAACCGAGCAGCAGGTGGGTCTTGTCACTTCGCAAGGCTCATGGGAGTATGCCATGAAACGTCCAGCGGAAAAACAGGGCGCTTGATGAAAACACCCGGGATTCCATAGGCTGGAACCCCGGGCGGTAGTCTGGGAGGGGGGGATTCCCAGAGGATTCTGCGTTCTGTCAGGTGAGCCTGCCGGCTGACGGGAAGGGAGTAGCCTCAGCTGGCATAGTCGGCAGCGCGTTGCGCCATGTATCTCACTTCCCCCTGGAGATTCTCGAGAACTTCGGACAGGGTTTTCAGCGTGCCGCTGGCATTGATGAGATCCCGATCGGTGGCCAGGATGAACGGCAGCTGCTCTAGAATCAGGTCGATGTGCGTGAGCGGCCCTTCAAACCAGAATTGGGTTTTCCAAGGGAGGGTGCGTAAATGGCGCGCCACCACTGCTTGGGCGTTTTTGATCTGGCTGCTCAGGGTTTTCACCTGCGACACGGCTGATTCGATGGTGGCCTCATCAGGCTGCGCCTGTTTGAGGGCCTGGCCCAGAGCCTTGGCCTCCTTGGCCGCTAGCTTCAGCTGGCTCGCGGCCTGGAACAGGTCCTGGGGGGTGACTTTCGCCGCCACCGCCTGAGATGCTGCCAATACCCACATCATTCCCGCCACCATCGCCAGCGTTCGCCAGGTCGAGATCGTGCGCATCGGAAGGTCCTCCTGTTCTTTTCGGTGTTGTTCAATCAAACCGACAGACGGACGGGGGATTTTGTGACAGATGCCTGTCGCCCCTGACGGCAGGCGCTGTTCTTCGAACGACGAGCGGGCCGCCGGTGTCGGCGGCCCGCTCCAACGATGGGGGGGAGGATTCACTTCTTAAGGGGCCAGGGCGTTGCGGCCCAGTTCGTCACGCTTCACGTTGCGCAGGGCCCTTTTCCTTACCGGATGGCCCAGGACAGCACCTCGCCGCGCAGGTTGTCCAGCTTCCCCTTGATCTCGAGGTAGCGCTCGGCCAACCGCTTCTGGAACTTATCCCAAGGCCAGACGGTGTTGGTGTGCTCTTCGGCGAACTTCTGAGTCACGCGGATGGTCAGGTAGAACATCTCGTTGATCTCGCTGATGATCGGGTTGGTCTTAGGGGTGACGATCATTCGGTTCGAGACCAGGTATTCGAACATCCGCGAGGCGGTGGCGAAGGCCAGGCTGTGCAGCAGGCCCAGGCGAGAAGCGGTGGGGCCATCAGCGGCGATCGGCTGGTCGACCAGCCGGAAGTGGACATGCAGGAAATCGAAGATCGCGTAGATCTCGTCATCGAGGATCTGGCGGGCCCGCTCGGGAAAGAGCTGGAGCCGAGGCTGCGGCAGTTGGGCGAAGACCTTCTCGAGGTCCTGGCCGATCTGGCGGGCGCGGGCGATCACAAGGCTGGCCGCCTTGGCGGGATCATTCTTGGCGTTCAGTCCGTAGTCGATGCGAGCCAGAGTCTGGGCGGCCGCCTCGATCTTCTGCACGACCGCGGGATCCAGCCGTTTGGCGTCCTTGGCCAGCACATAGCGAGAAAGGGCCTGGGGCATGAACTGCTTCACCCGCACCAAAATCGTCTCGTACGCTGGCAGGGAATCGTTGTTCTTGGCTAGGCGCTCGTCGACCAGGTCGTCGATGGCCATCTTGATCAGGCCCCACTTGGCCTGCACGGCGACCGCCGCCTCCTGCGCCTTGAGCGAGACCGGCTCGCCCGCCGCCAGCAGCATCGCACTGCCACTCAGTACCAGAACCACCGCCACCAGAGTGCTCATCCAGGCTTTCATGGCTTATCTCTCCTTCTGTGAATTTCGTTCGGGTTTCTTGCTTGGAACGACCGAAATCGCCGTTGAAACGTGACAATTATTTGGTTCGTGGGTTGTACGCTGGTGCGGGTGTGGCCGGAACGGCGCATCGGGCCCGGGCCCCTCATGAATCGGCGGTCGGCATCGGTCTTGGGTGCCAATAACAGATGAACCTCATTTTCCACGGAACCAAGCGCTCCGATCGCCAGCTCCTGGCTGCGTGCCAAGGCGAAGCTCCCTTCCTCGAATGACAAGCGGGCCGCCGTTGCCGGCGGCCCGCTCCGACGATGAAGGGGAGGATTCGATCTCTTCAAGGGGGCGTCCCTTCGTGGCCCCATTCTCCCGGGTTCACATCGCGCCTGGTCTCTTTCTTCGCCGGATGGCCATGATCAGCACCGCGTGGCGCAGTGTGCCCAGCTTCGCCTCGGTACCGAGAGAGCGGCCGGCCCATCATTTCTGGAATTGGCTCGATGGCCATGAGGTCACTGGCGAGGCGCCGAGCGGGCGAAGTAGAGCGCTTCCCCGTGCAGCCACTTGAGATGACTGTTCAGGGTATGCAAGGCGTCGCAGGTTGCGCTCAAATTGCGATCGGTGGTCAGGAGGAAGGGGAGCTGATCGAGGATCTGGTCGATCTGTTTGAATTCATTCGGCAACCAGACGTGCGTCTTTCCGGATAGTTCCTGCATGCGGCGGATGATGACCGCTTTGGCGTTCTGGATCTTCGTACTGAGCGTTCGTACCTTGGCCAGGGCGGCGTCGATGATGGTGGGGTTGGGGCGGATGCCCTCGAGGCGGTGAGCCAGTTCCCTGACGTCCTTGGCTGCCACCTTGATCTGGGCCGCCGCCTGGAATAGGTCTTGCGGCGAAACGCCCGCGGCCACTGCCTGCGTGACTGCCAGCACCCACCACATTCCCAGGATGATGGCCGGAGTGCGCCAGTTGGTGTGCATTCGCATCGCCCTTTTCCCTCCCTCTTCTGGTGGTACCAAATGTCAAAATGAAGGACCAAAACGTCGAGGCTTTTGTGACAAGCACTCGCCTCTAACCGAAGTAGCTCGAGAGCTTTTTGTACAGCAAGCGGGCCGCCGTTGCCGGCGGCCCGCTCCAACGATGGGGGGGACCAGATTTTTACAGGGCCAGCACCTCGAGGCGCAGGTTGCCCAGTTTTTCCAGGATTTCGAGGTAGCGGTCGGCCAGCTTCGCCTGGAACTCCTTCCAGGGCCAGGTGGCGCTGGTGTTCTCGGCGAACTTCTGGGTCACGCGAACCGTCAGGGAGAACAGTTCGTTGATCTCGCGGATGATCGGGGTGGTTCTGGTGGTGACGATCATCCGGTTCGAGACCAGGTATTCGAACATCCGCGAGGCGGTAGCGAAGGCCAGGCTGTGCAGCAGGCCCAGGCGCGAAGCGGTGGGGCCATCGGCGGCGATCGGCGGATCGACCAGCCGGTAGTGGACATGCAGGAAATCGAAGACCGCGTAGACTTCGTCATCGAGGATCTGGCGAGCCTGCTCGTAAGAGAGCCGGAGCCGGGGCTGCGGCAGCTCGGCGAACAGCTTCTCGAGATCCTGGCCGATCTGGCGGGCGCGGGCGATCACGAGGTCGGTCGCCTTGGCCGGATCGTTCTTCGCATTCACGCCGTAGTCGATGCGAGCCAGAGTCTGGGCGGCCGCCTCGATCTTCTGCACGACCACGGGGTCCAGCCGTTTGGCGTCCTTGGCCAGCACATAGCGGGACAGGGCCTGGGGCACAAACTCCTTTACCCGCACCAGGACCGTCTCATACGCCTGCAGGGAATCGTTGTTCCTGGCCATGCGCTCGTCGGCCAGGTCGTCGATGGCCATCTTGATCAGGCCCCACTTGGCCTGCACGGCGACCGCCGCCTCCTGCGCCTTGAGCGAGACCGGCTCGTCCGCCGCCAGTAGCATCGCGCTACCACTCAGAACCAGAACCACCGCCACCAGAGTGCTCATCCAGGCTTTCATGGCTTATCTCTCCTTCTGCGAATTTCGTTCGGATTTCTTGCCTGAAACGACCGAACGCGGCGCCGATCTGTGACAGTTGTTTGCATTCTTTTTTACCGTTCGCCGTACCCTTGGCGGCTCGAGCCACCTCCAACCGCCCTTCCAACCCTCATCAGAAAAAGGTTCTGGCATCTTCCGCCGCCCATGCGGAAATATGGCCCTCGCTAGGTGCAGTTTTATGCCCGGGGGTTGGAATACCGGCGGGACTCACGTGTGCTCGATGGTAGTTGTGATCCTGCCTTGCGCCATTTTCCGACCAGACGCACGAGCGTGTCGCCGTGGCGCCGTTGCCGGAGCAGGTCGATCAGCATCCAGTGGTTGATGGAGGCGAGGGATCCACTGATGTTGGCGTCGCTGACCCACGTCGCCTTCAGGCCCGCCAGACGTTTGTGCCACTCCCGGATCGCCGCATGAGGGCTGTGGCCTTTTCGGAGCTCGAACGACACCTCGAAGAAGCCCTGCTCGTAGATGGAACTGAGGATAATGCGGACCGCCCGCGGCACGACCTTGTCCTCGAAGATGGAGAGGCCCAGGGGGCTGACCTTTCCAGTCCGTTGGATCAGGACTTGAGCTGAGCGCAACATCGCTGGCGTTACGGGGTTGGAGAGCCTTCCGGCTTGGAAGAAAAGGACCATTATGCTACCTTATTGGTATAAGGAGGTGCGCCATGGCTTCCATTCTGGTGAAGAACATCCCCCCAGCCATTCACGAGGCCATCAAGGAGCGGGCGAAGAGAAACTTCCGTAGCGTAAACAACGAGATCATCGCGTGCTTGCACGAGATCCTCTTCCCTCGAAAGATCGATCCTCAGGCCGAACTTGAGAAGGTAAAGCAATTGAGAAAATTGGTTAATGGCTTCCTCAAAGAGGAAGATTTGACGAAAATGATCAGCAAGGGCAGGAAATGATTGTCGTTGATACTCAAGTAATCGTTTACCATTTCCTGCCCGGGCAATTTACTGAATTAACCAATGAATTATTTCTCAAAGACCCTCAGTGGTTTACCTCCCACCTTTGGCGATATGAATTTCGCAATGTCATAGCTGAATACCTTCGAAAAAAACTCGTTTCTTCGATCAATGCAATACGGATTGCTGAAGAGGCTGAGCTGTTTTTTCTTAATCGCGAATTGTCGGCTCAACCAGCGAAAGTTGTAGAGTTGATCGAGAGTTCCACGTGCACCGCCTACGACCTTGAATTTGTCGCGATTGCCGAAGAGATTGGGGCCCCATTGGTTACGACAGACCGAGAGATTCTTAAAGCGTTTCCAAAGATCTCCTGCTCAATTAAAGACTATCTGCTTGAAAAACATCCCTTTTCGAAGAGGCCATGAAACTGGCGATTTATCGCCAGCGAAGCGTACCCGTTCACTGAACGGCTACGGCATTCGGCAGCGGCGTGGCCCTGGCGGGGGTCTGCGCCGGGAAAGGCAGGCATGGCGCAGCGAAGTCGGCCGAAGCGTATGCTTCGTTCCAACGGGCCGGCCAGGCAACAACCCTCAGGCCCGGGGCTTGACGCCTCCTTTCCGGCCCAGGCCGAACCCCACCCGATACAGATCGGGCATGTCGAGGCGCCCGTCTTTCTTGCGGTCGAGCAGGCCGAGGCGCAGCAGGTCGTCCCGGACGCCTTCCCACCCTTGGCGAGCATGCGGGGGCGGGAGTTGTGGGGCGGTGACGTGAATGTGGTCGGGGCCTTCGGGAAACTGGGCGGCCCACCGCGCCTCTACTTCGCGCCATTCGCAGGGGACGTTCATTCCCCGTAGGAGCGACAGCAGTGCCGTCGCCCAGGGGTAATCTTCGGCGATCTCGGCGACCCGGATCTCGGATGCTTTCTGGATGCCGCGCTTGATACTCTCGAAATGGAGGGCGAACTCGTGTTGGGGATAGCGGTCGCGGGAGTCCTCGGCCGCCTGTCGAATCGCCGCCAAAAATGAACGAGGCGATGTGCGCCCTTTGCCGTCGGCCAGGTGGCTGATCGCCCAGGTGTAGGGAACGCCGCGGCGACGATCGCGTCCCATCCAGGGGCCGGCCAGGCGTTCGAAGGCCTGGCGTTGGGCAGGGCTCTCTCGTTTCATTTCTTCGTCGACTTCCCAGTATTGCCCGCGAGAGCGATGCGGGCAAATGGCGCGAAGCCGCTCGCCGTACTCGTTTTGAGCATTGATCAGGCGCTGCCAGAGCAAGCCGTGCAGGTCATGGCGGGCCCAGGACAACTCGACCTTGGTGGGAACCAGCTTGGAGGCGTCGGGGAAATTGAAAACCTGGCGTTCGGCTTGATCTTCGCGCAAAAATACCTTCGCATACAGCCCGGCAAACCCTTTCAACCACAGCACGGCGCGCAAGAGGTCGCGGACGATGGTATCCATGCGTTCCCAGACAGTGGTGGTGCGATCGAGGGCGTCGAACAGAATCAGGCCCCGCCAGTGACGCGGTCGCTCCATCACGCGGGCGACCTCTTCGGGGCGAGCCTTCATCCAGTCGATCGTGTCTTGCCAGCTCGAACGAGGGATGGCTTCGCCTTCTTTGGCGGCGATCCAGCGAACGATCACGGCTCGCCAGAGATCGAACGGTTCGCGTCGCTGGTCGAAGCAAGCCGCGAACACATCGGCATTCGGATAATCGTTGAACCGTGCGGCGCTCGAGAAGCCGATGTGCACCGAGAGACTCGCCAGATCGTGAACCGTGGTTCCCAGGCGGTGTCGTATCAGATCAGACTGGAGCGCCGCTGTCCAGAACGATTTTCCGGTGCCTCGACCGCCGATGACCACCTGTGCATCCAAGTTCAGGACTTTGCCATGCGAGGGGGGAAGATACAGCGTTTCCGGCGAGGGAATGGCCAGAGGATCCTGGCTCGTCTCGAGCGGCGCTTGCAGAATCGCCTCGCGCAGGGCGCGGGCTTCAACATTGGTCGGGGCTTCGGTCACCGGTTCCCTCCTGGCGGCCTGATCTCGTCGCCATCGCCCCACCCCAGACTCCGCTCCAGGGGATCGATCAATCCGCCGAAGGTGTGGCGGATCTCGTCATCGTCGACGGTGGCCAGTTTCCCGTGCAGCGTGCGGAGGGCGGCATACCCGCGATGCCAACGCACCGGCCAGGGGTGGTGCGGCGCGGTGTCATCGGCCAGATCGAAGTTCCATCCTTCGCCGTTCGGAGGAATCTCGTCATAGAGGGTATCCAGGAACAAATCATGGGCTTCTTCCCGGAAAGCAGCGAGATAGCTCGCCGGGTCGATCTCGGGAACCATGGCCGCCACCATCTGCAACCGATCGCGGATCAACTCGGCGATTCCGGCCCGCTGCCAGTGGCGAAACAAGAGGCGATACCCACTCCAGCTCTGATGCCCATCGATCGCGAACAGCAAGATCAGCCGCGCTTCGAGGCCGGCGATGCAGCTCGAGGCGATCTCGCTGAGGCCGGCGCGGGCATCGATCAGGGTGACGTCGGGGCGAAGGTTTTTTTCCAGCTCGGCCAGCAGCCTGCGCAAGCGGGCTGTCCATGGTTCGCGCGAACCGTCGGCGCCGACGTTCGGCATCCAGACCCGGCCGAGCTTGGCCAGGTATTCGCCAGGGTCGCGGCCGTGGGCTGGCACGACGTAGATCTCGCCGTCGTGCGACAAGGGACTGGCCGCGAACATTTCTTGCAAAACAGACCCGCCATTATCGACCAGGTCTTCGACCAGCCAATCGGTGACTCCGTAGGAAGGCTGGCGATCCTCCGGCAGCAAGCTGCTCGAGAGCCCCGGCGATTCGAGGTCGAGATCGAGGACCAGCACCCGCTTGCCGTGCTGCGCGAGCTTCCAGGCGCAGGCGGCGAGGGCGGTCGAGCGTCCTACCCCCCCTTTGAGGGAGGCGAAAACGATGCGGGGTGGGTCGCCATGCTCGGGGGCGATGTCGGTCCAATGGCTGTCGACAGCCAGACGATCGACCATCCACCCGTTGGAAAACCCTTCGATAGGGGTGCGCGATCCATGTTCCAGGCTGATGTCGAGGTCGGGTTCATAGAGGAGGCCAGTGCCGCCAGAGTGGTGGTGGGGCGCGATCTGTCTTGCGAGTTCGGCATAGAGTTGTTCGAGCCGCGCGCGAACATCGGGATTGGAGGCGGTGGCTTCAGGGACGATCAGTCGCACCCGACCGTTGAGGTCGCGATTGACCACGAACCAGTCGAGTTCTTCGAGGGTCTGACGATGGGAACCGAGAACTTCGCGCAGGTGGGGAAGGATGCCATCGAAGGTGGTCATACCAATCCTTCCTTGTGGGCTTTGGCAACCAGGGTTCGGACGGCTCTGGCCCCGGTGCGATGCGTTTCGACGCGCGTCTGGTCGAATGTCGAACGATGCTGATAGCGCTGAGCGATCTCCCAGTCATCGAAGGGATTCTTCGGGGGCAGCGGGTAAGCGATTCCCGCCCGATGTCCAGACTGATAGGCTTCGTAGCGTGTCCAAACTTTCTCGATGTGAACCCTGTCTTCTGGGGAGACAGGGCGGGTGTTGGCTTTGTCGAGACGCATGCCGAAGGCTTGCATCAGCCGTTTCAGACCACATTCAGCCGCCAGACCGTAGAGATGGTCGACATTGGCCCAACGCCTCTGGGCGAACAGGAGTTCGGCATCTTCCTAGTGCCGGTCATGAGCGTCGAGAAAATCTACCCCATGAGTCCTCCTTCCGCTTTGTTCGAGGATCGATTCCCGCCATCGCGCCTTGGGTCGAAGAAAGCCCGCATCGTGCCCGACCTGCCAGCGCGACGGGGCGGTGAGCCTGGGGCTGGCAATGCTGAACCCAAATCGCCGCCCATCATTCAACCCTCTTGGCGCTGGAGTGTCAAGGCGCTTGGCTACATTCGGGCGGTTTTTGTCCTTCCACCGTGGGGCGAGAGGGATCTGGAAACAAACGGCGTAGGTGGCAGGCCAGCAGGTCGTGCTCGGGCGGCAGGGGGCTGGGGGGGAAGCGCTCCAGCTCGCGGCCGGCGGCATCGCGCGGGACGGCCCGGGCCAGGCCCATGCTCAAGGTCTTGATGCGGCGCAGGTGGCGGGCGAAATACTCGTCGGTGGCGACATGGACCAGCCGCTCGTCGGCGACGAACGGCTCGCCGTGCAGACGCAGATCGCGGATCTTGTTGTAGAAGGGCACGCCCCACCAGGCGATGCCGAAGGTCAGCGAATCCGAGGTCACGGGCTCGAAGACCGGGAACACCATGCCGACGGCGGCCATGCCCTCGAGCAGGCTGCGCAGGTCGGATCGCGTCAGGAAGAAGGTATGGATGGGGGTGCCGACGCGGAAGTCTGGACTGAGGCCCAACGGAAAGAACTTGAAGATGTCGGAATACTGGAAGGTGGTAGGCTGGCCGTTCACGCAGAGGAACTCGGAGCGCACCAGGCCGTAGCTCGAGAAGAACACGTCGACCGGCGGGGCGAGGCGGCGGTTGATTTCGGCCAGCAGGGCGCTGGCGACGAACCGCCCGGCGGCATTGTCGGGGAACCGGCGGCGGGGCAGGTCGCGCTCGAGCCGGAAGACGGGCGTGGCGTAGGTGAAGGCCGGTTCTTCGAGATCGGAAGCCGCCTCGTCGCCGATCGGGGGGCCAGCGGCGTCGCCAGGTGAGCCGCCGGATGTGCCGCCAGGTGTGCTGCCTGGGGCGGCGCCGGCTGAAGGGTGGGCCTGGGCATCGCCCTTGGGATTGGGCCAACCACCAGCCTGGGTGCCGACCTGGGCGTCGGCGCCGTCCTCGGCTTGGGCGCCCAGCGGGGGGCCGGCCTGGGCGCGGTCGCGAGGGCCACCTGACATGGCGGCTCGAGCGACCGGCTGGAATGTGGAAGCGGCCGCGTCGGTGGCGCGGGAAGCCGCGATCGCGGCTGGCGTGTCGCTGCGGCCGCCGGCGGCGACTGGCGGTCTCGGCCTGGCCAGCAGACGGTCGATGGCCCACTTGTAGTCGTCGATCTGGGCGGCCACGGCGGGGTCGGCGGTCAGCGCACTGGTCACCGGCCGCAGGGCGGTTGCCTGATGCAGCCAGGTCAAGCGGCCTCCTTCCCAGGCGAAATCGAGGCAGCCCAGCCAGGCGCTGCCATAGCCGGCCTGGGCGATCACCGTGCGTCCGACCGTCTCGGCGTAGGTGGCATGCGTATGGCCGGCGATCACCACGTCGAGGCCCGGCACCGCCCGGGCCAGCGCCTGATCCTCGGGATGCCCGCCATGGAAGATGGCCACGACCACCTCGGCGCGATGCACCTGGCGCAGCTCATCGACCAGCCGCCGCGCCAGCGCGTGCAGGTCGGCCGGCCGCTCCTTCCCCGTCTCGTCATCGTACCCCACGAACCGCAGGTCGGGGCGATTGGCCAGAGACACCTTGGCCCCATAGGGGCCCAGCAGACCCAGCCAGCCGATTCGCAGGGACGGGCCGGCCGGCGTGGCGATCTCGCGCACCGCCAGCCGGTGGAACCCCGTCGTGCGATCGGTGAGAAGTCCGGCCCGAAACCGCCGGGCCACAAACGCCCCCGGCGGCTCGCCGTCGGCGCCGTCGATCTCGTCATCGAGCGTCGACGCGGCCTTCGCTGCCGGTGGCGACCCCGCGTCCGGCCCGTCGGTCGCCGATGGCAGGATCGCATTCGAGATCAGGAACGGCACCCGCAGGCCTTGTGCTTCGACCTTGCGCCAGGCATTGGCCCGCCCGGCATGCCCTGATTCGAAGAAGTGGTTGCCGATGCCGAGCAGATCGTAGCCGAGATCATGGAAGAACCGGTACTCGGGCATCTCGGGATGATCGGGCCGCGGCCCCAGCAGGTGGAAGAGAGAGCCGAACTCGGCATCGCCGGCATCGACCAGGAAGACGGTCTCGCCGCGAGCCTCCCGCTCGGCGCGCAGGGTCTTGATCAGGGTGGCCAGCCTCGCGTAATGCCCCTTGACCGGATCGCCGCTCCCGGTTGCCAGGCGTAGGCACCCGTCTGGCCCCAGCCCCTCGAAGAGGGAATGGAGGTCATTGGTGTGCAAGATCGAGAAGCAGATAGCGCCTGAACTGGTCATGTTCCACCGGTGGAACCGCTGATCGCCTCGACCTTACCATGGTTCCCCGGGCCTGCCAAGCTCGATGCCTGGCCGTGCCAACGCCCCATTCCCGGCGCCAGAATGCCTTGGCAGACGCCGGCCGGCCCATGGCCGCCTCACCACCGCGCGAGGGAACCGACCGCCCGACCGATTCGATATTTTTCGACCGATGTCGAAAAATATCTTGATTTTTTTCGACATCAGGAGAAAAATATCAATATGTTCCCCAGGACCTTGGTGGCCCCTGTTCTAGAGATTCTGCGCGATTTCCGAAAAATGGCCTTCATTTCAGGGCCTCGACAGGTCGGCAAGACCACCTTGGCCAAGAAGATCGGTGATTGCTTCCCCCAGCGACGCTATTTCAACTGGGACATTCCGGCCCACCAGAGCGAACTTCGCGTCGACCCGGCTTTCTTCGAGAAGGACCGCCGCGACCCTCGCCGCGATTTTTTGGTCATCTTTGACGAGATCCACAAACTCAGGGGATGGAAGAACTACCTGAAAGGGGTGTTCGACCAGTTCGAGGCCGAGATGGCGATCCTGGTGACCGGCAGCGGACGCCTCGATCTCTTCCAGAAAGGCGGCGACAGCCTCCTTGGTCGGTATTTCCATCTTCCTCTCTATCCGTTGACCGTCGGTGAACTTCAGGAGAGAAGCAGTTCGTGGCAGGAATTTCTTCGAGCTCTGGAAGCGCCGGGCGACCTTCCCGCCTGTCCGCACTACGAAGCTTTGTTTCGCTTCGGAGGGTTTCCCGAGCCTCTCAAGCGTGCCCAGATCGGCTTCTATCGCCGGTGGTCGGAGGAGCGGCGCAAGCTTCTCGTGCGTGAGGATATCCGCGATGCGACCGCCATTCGCCAGATCAGCGGCGTCGAAACTCTTTCCCGGCTTCTGCCCGAACGGGTAGGTGCGCCCCTTTCACTCAACTCTCTTCGTGAAGACCTCCAGGTCGCCTTCGATACGGTCAAGGATTGGTTGGCGGTGCTCGAGCAGTTCTACGTCATTTTCCGGATTCCACCGTTTGCGCCGTCGATCAAACGAGCGATCAGGAAAGAAGCCAAGGTCTACTCGTACGATTGGGCGGAACTGGCTGATGAGGGACGTCGGTTCGAGAACCTGCTCGCCCTGCATCTGAAGAAGGCTGTCGCCTTGTGGCGGGCGATGGGCCAGGCCGAGGTGACGCTCCACTATCTACGCGACCTCGAAAAGCGGGAAGTCGATTTCCTCATCGCTGACCGGAACCGCCCCATCTGCCTCATCGAAAGCAAGCTCCACGATCAGACCCTGGCCAAAAGCCTGGTACATTTTCAAGAGGCGCTGCACGTTCCGTTCGGCATTCAAGTCATACATACCCCCGGGGTTTGTTTCCGGCGAAAGACAGAAGGCGGCTACGCCTGGGTCGTTTCAGCCGATCGCTTCCTTTCCGCCTTGCCTTGAGCATCGCCTTGCTCAGGTCGCCGATGTTCAGGAGAGGCGGAGGAATTCCTCGTGCTTCGGATCTGCGTTGAAGCTGCACGCTGCCCTTCCGCCCAGAAACTTTGCCGTTGGATTGCCCTGTCGCTGCGCGCGGGGGAGCGCCAGGGGGAGGCTTCGCTCAGGCCGCAGCGCCAGCGATCCGGTCAGCGCGTGGGGCGGTCAGCGGGCGAAGAGCAGGTCCCACATGGCGAGGTAACGCTCGGCCAGCCACGAGCCTTCCTGCTGGGCGCGGAAGGCGAGCGGGGCGCGCAGCTTCGGATGGAGGGGGTTCCACCAGCCGCGCCTGGCGGGCGCCTGGGCTCGCAAATAGAGAATCAGCTTCTGGATGGTGTCGAAGCGGTCTTTCTTCGCCTCGGCGGTGACCGTGTCGATCAGCCAGGGAATGTGGTGCTCGCCGGGCGACCAGGTGCCCATGAAGAAGGCTTCGATCTTGGCGAATCGGTCGCGATAGATGCCGGCCTGGAACTGCTCTTTGCCTATGTCGATCAGCATGCCGGTGGCTTTGACCGCCACCACCTGCAAGATTGCCCCCACTGCGATGGGAGCCATGCCTGGCATGGCCAGGGCGGCGCTGCCGGCGCCGAGGGCGACCGCCTCTTTGACCCAGGTGGTGGCGGCCATCTGGGCCAAGCCCAGGCCGAAGTTGATCCCGAAGCCGACCAGCTCGTCGAGACCCAGCCCCTGCAAGGCCCGGGTGCCGGTCAGCCGGCCGTCGGCCAGGATCTCGTCGACGGCGCGCGAGACGGTGCGCTTCTCGAGGAAGGAGACGAAGCTGGGGAAGAACCGCCCCAGCACCGTGTGCAGATTCGACGCGGGAAGATGGTTGAGCTGCCGCAGGAACGCCTCGTCGGGGAACAGGTCGACCTGCTTGAGGCCGAACCCCAGTCCCATCATCGTCAGCACTTTCAGGGTCGCCTCGACGTCGACGGCCAGGTCGAGCCGGAACGGGACCCGATAGCTCGTGCGTGCATCGGCCTGGGCGGCATTGGCCGGCAGCTCGAGCCGGAACAGCCCCTGGCATTCGGGGCGGCTGGGCAACGGGCAGTCCTGGTTCAGGCTGGCGAGCACCCGGCCTCGCACATAGCGGCCGGGCACCAGGATGACGCCGGTGATCGTCACCCGCACCTTCCGGTTGCCCGGCGCGAAAGCGGTCGAAGCGACGGCGGCCGAGAAGGTCTGGCCGCCGATCTGGCTCAAGATGGCGCAGGCGCGATGCAACGTGGCGACGATGCCCTTGCCGGCGCGCCCCATCACAACGTCGATGGGCACCGCCCCCGCCGCGGGGGAAGGCGACCAAAGGTTCATCAAAAGAATGGGGAAGACGAGAACACCCAGGCCGAATCGGAAACGACGAATCTCGGAATGGATCTGGCGGCCGTTCATAAGTTCCTCCGTCTGGTGGGGAATTCGCTGTCAGGAGCGATTCTCGCCAATGCAGACGAAGGCCAGCCACCCTGCGTTACACCATAGATTTCGACCGCCGGGCGGGGGGTGTTGTGATGAGGGGGCAAGACTCATCAGAAGGGAAGGGGATGAGAATGATCAGGCGCGCGAGGGGGCCGCCCCGTGCGCAGGACTAAGGCGTGCAGGTTGGTCGGCGCCCACCAAGCGACCCTGAGCCATGCAGACCCAGTGACAAACACCAGATGCTTCCCGGCTGCGTATCACATCTGGGTTGAATGATCGTCGCGGCCGGTCAGCCTCACTTCGATAGGCCTGAGCGACCGCAGCTCATCGCGAGGGCGGGGCGGCGAAGCCGAACGTCTGGCGGAAATTGCGGGCGTTGACCTCGGGCAGCGGCTCGCCGACCAGCCCTTTCTTCATCAGCATCTTGGGCACGATGATGGGCATGGTCGCCCGCAGGTTGTAGACCATCGAGGGGATGGTCCACAGGTTGATGCGCCGCTCGGCGGGCAGAACCCGGTTCATCAGGATGATCAGGTTGTTGGTGCAGTTGTTGGTGATGGTGTGGTAGAACTCGCCGGTGCGATCGACCGACGCCTGCAGCACGGCTTCGGCCAGCAACGTGCTCATCTGGGTCTGGGTGAGCTTGAGCGGATAGAGGAAGAGCTTCTCGTTCTGCACCTCGCAGGATTGCGTGGTGTAGTCTTCCCAGGCGCCCATGATCCAGGCCGAACCGAAGGTGTTCTTCAACCCACCGATCAGGGAATAGGACTGGTCTTTCCGTTGGTAGGCCTCGATGCTGAGGAAGATGCCGCTGGCCTGCTCGCCGGTCTCGCTGACCAGACCGCCCGGCTTGAGCGACCAGTACATCAGCGAATGGGCCGCGATCCATTCCGGCGGGAACGGTTTGATGACGAAGTAGGCCTGCTCGACCTTCGACGTATCGAGGGTGGCTTTGACGAAGCGGAAGTTGTCGTTGTTGCGGGGTTGCCCAGGGATGTACCCCCAGCGCACATTGGCCAGCTGATAGAGCGGGGGGCGCTGGGAAACCAGCTTGACCGGGGTCTGGTGCGGTTTCATCGGCGGCAGCACGACCGCTTTGGGATCGATAGGCGCGGCGGCGATACTGGTCACCTTCAGGTCGGTCAGTTGATCGCCTTGACGAGCCGAGCCTTCGACCACCACGTTCTGGCCTTCCAAAGGAGTGAATTTGGCGAGGGGCATGCCTGTCAGATTGAACAGACGGCCGTCGCCAGTGCGCAGGATCGGATAGGTGCCGCTGGAGTGGCGCACGATTTCGAGCATGCCGGTGAGACGGTAGTTGACCTGGGCCAGGCCGGGCTGCCCTTGCCCCAGACAAAGCATCAACATCATGAGGACGAAGGGCACCAAGCGACGGTTCATGGGCGGCTGTCTCCTTGCGTACACAAAGGTCTTTCGATACCGTTGACAATATCCTACCACGATTTGTAACAAAACCAAGCGCAAAACCGTCTGGAAGGTGCAACCATGTGACCATGATCTTCCTGGTCCCTTTCCTACGACCTTCACAAGGAGGAGCGTGACCATGTGTGATTCACAGAAACTCTGCTCATGGCCCAAGGGAAGCATTCTGGCCCTTCTTCTCCTGGCCTGCTCCGGAGCGGCGGCCCTGGCTTCCCCCCTCGATGCCCTCATCAAGTTCTACACGTCGTCCGTTCCCAATCCTCCCAAGATCGACATCGATGAGGTGCAGGTGCGACGGCTCGTCGAGACCGGCGATATCATCATCGAGAACAACCGGGCCTTCCCCCAATGGTACGCGGTGATCGGAGGGCTGGTGCCAGCCTGTCGGTTCGTCCATGCCGGGGTAGTGGTGAAGGGGCATGTCCTCAAACAGTTGATCCAGGAACTCCGCCCCACCGATTCGGTGATCACGACCCAGGCCTATTATCGGGTCGGCCTTCCCAAGATCGAGAACAACAAGGTGAAGCGGGTGTTCAACTGGTTGCCGTACCCGATCGACCCCCACGGGACCTATGTCATCACCCCGGAAGTGACGATCAACACTACCATCAGTCGGGTGGTCGCCCTCAATCTGGTGAACTATCTGTGCGACCCCGCCATCGGCTACCCCACCAAGCACATTCGCATCATTCGGCCCCGTCTGGGCTCGCAGCAGATGGTTCGGGCGCTCGCCAAATACCTGGCCTACCATGTCTGGAAAGGCACCACCTATGACATGGGCTTCGATCTGAGCGAAAAGGAAGACGCGATCGTGCGGCAGCGCGATGGCGAGCTGTGGTTCGACCTGACTGCCAATCCCGTGCCGCTCTATTGCACCGAGCTGGTCTGGCGGGGCTTGCGCGAGGCCGGCCTGCAGGTGCCGACGACCCAGATCCGGCGCGGGCTGGCGGGGTTGGTCGGCCGCATTCCCCGCATGCCGCGCAGTGTCGTGCAGAAGCTCGATGCCGCCTTCGTCACGGCCGACCTGCTGGAACAAGCCGGAACCGTGATCTACCAGAACGAGCCGCCGCCCCCGGTGCGGGAGGCCCTGGGCCGCATGGTCGACCTCAACTTCAAGGCCGTTTGTCAGAAGCTCTGGAATCACATTCAGACGCTGGTGAACGGTCAACGGTGAATCGTTTGCTCGAGCGCGGCGGGCTTGGCCTGCTTCCGCAGGCCGGCTGGGTGTTCCTGCCTGCCAGAGCGCGAATGGGCCTGCCGCCGCAGGAGGGTGGAATGACATCAGTTTGCCAAGAAAACCAAACGTTGGGGCGAAGGCCTGCCGGCGCTGAGCGGGTGACCCGTGGCGGGGCATCGTTGGCGGCACCGACGCTTGTGCCGCGGTGGGTGTGGGGCCTGGCGCTCGTCGGCTGGCTGACCGCCGGCCCCTGGCTGGCGGCCGCCCGGGAATCGATCGTGCCGCGCTACCGCGAGGGGCCGCTGACCAAGGCTTCCCTGGCCGAACTGCTCGGGCGGGTGAGTCGGTTCCATGAACAGCGGCGGGCCGCCCTGCAGGCCAAAGGCCAGGCGGCCGACAAGATCGCCCAGGACGGCGTGATCGTGGCCTGCCGCTTGATCCTCGACCAGGGAAAGGCCTTGGCGGCCGCCGATCTGGCGACGGCGGGGTCTGAGGCGCAGCGCCGCTTCGTCGAGCTGCAACGCCTGGCCTTCAGCATCGAGGCCGATCTCGAAGATATTCCCGAGCCGCTGCTCGGTACCATCCGGCGGGGGGCGCCGGCCATTTTGCAACCGGGTGCCTACTCGACCATCGCGCGACCCGTCGACCCGCGGCGCCCGCTCGGCCTGGAAGCCGCCCGCCGCGAGGCCGCCTGGCTGTATTACCCCGACGGTCGCGGTCCGGTGACCGTGGCCGAGCTGGCCGCCATGAACCATTTCGAAGTGTCGCGGCTGCAGCCTCGACCCGGCCATCCCGGGTTCGCCCCCGGCGGGATGCCGGGGTTCCGCTATCGGGCGTTCCTGTATGACCTGACCCAGCGGCTGCGCCAGCAGGGCAAGAAAACCAAGAGCTTCGATCTGACACGGGCCACCCGGGTGCAATTCCTTCGGAAGATCCGGGAAAGCGGCTCCACGCCGAAATTCGAATCGACCGACCGCTACGGCGTGAAATGGAAGGGCAAGTGGGGCCGCGAGGTGCATACCGACCCGGTCGCTGCCCGTCTCATGCTCGAAGTCGGCGGTCCCTTCGCCGATCTGACCCTGCCCACCGCTCCGGGAGCCGTTCTGCTGGTCTTCGCCCCGCCCCGCGATCAAGATCCGGCGGCCATCCGCACCTTCGCCCAGTTCGCCGCGGTGTTCCAGCGCTCGATGTTCCGGTTCGACCCGACGCCCTATCTGCTCGAACATCCTCGCCTGGTGGCCTCCGATGGCACCCTGCTCGGCTCGGGCCGCATCGATGCCGACCTGGCCGCCAAGGAAGGGATTCCAGAAGAATACATCGGGGCCTACTACGCCCTCTTCCATGAACTGCAGCTCAGTTTGTTCGATCCCACCGTCCATCGGCTGAGCGGGGCGCCGATCAACGGTCTGGGCGCCGAGACCGACCGGGTGGCCCGGGGCGCTCTGGTCTTCAACGCCTGGATCGACAACCCCGACATCAAAGAAGACAATGCCCGCGTCGCCCTCCTGCCGAACCCGGCGACCGGGGCCTGGGATCGCGTGGTCGAATACCTCTGCGATCTCGGTTGTTCCCTGGGCGCCGGCGGAGGATCCGCCGCTCTGAAATACCGGAAAGGCGATCCCAGCGCGTTCGGGGCGTCGATGCTCACCCTGACCGACCGCCAGATCCGGTTCCGCTATCGGCCCTTGTTCCCCGTCAAACCCTGGCAGCAGGTCACGTGGGCCGATGGGCGCTGGATGGCCCGGCAGATCGCGCGATTGACGCGCTCCCATCTCGAAGACATCCTGGCCGATAGCGGTTGGCCGGTGTTCGTGCAACGGCTGTTCACCGAGAAGCTGCTGGCCCGGCGCAACGAGCTGGTCGAGGCGTTCCAGCTCGAGGAAGAGGGCTTCCGCCCCATTCCTTGCGATCCGATGCTGACCATCACGGTGAAGCTGGCCGATGGCTCGACCGAAGAAGTGGTGCGGGCGGGGCGGTTGAATCGGGCCTCGCGCCTGGTGCGCCATCTCGAAGCGACGCACCACCCCGAAGGCCTGGCCAACCCCGGCCGCGTGGATTGAGATCGCGCCGCATCGCTCTGAACGAGCGAGGCCGAGGCGACCAGTGATGGCGGGGTTTCCCGCCCACCGATCGCATCAAGCGAACCAGGCCTGCACCACCGATTTGACAATCGGTGAGCGGTTTCTGCCCATCTCCGCCGCGGCCCGCCTTTCACCTCAGGGAAACCTTCGGCCTACCAATTCGTCGAGAGTTTCTGGTATGCTGCGCGGGAAGGGCGAAGGGCAGATCGTCGTCGTCTGAGCGACCATCAGCCTGTTTCCCATCGCCAGGCGCCACCGCCGAAGGCGGCTGTTGGCGACCGCCAGGACCTTACCGGCACGCGGCGTTGGGCTACAGACAGGAACTTCCCTGGCTCGCGCCCTGAAGATGAACGTTCTTTTCGGAGAAGCCACATGGTCCGACCGTCTCGCGCTTCGCCACTCGACCGCGACCTCCAAGACATCCTGGAAGGGAAGAAGGCCGTCACGCTCGACGAGTTGATCCGCCTGATCCATCGGGTCAATCCTTCGGGGAAAGACCTACCGGCGCAAGAAGCGGCGACCCGGTATCGGTTGAAGGCCCAGTTGCAGAGCCTGCTGATCCGGCGGTTCGCCGATGCTTTGACGATCGAATGTCCCGATCCGAAGAATCCTGAGCTGATCGGCTTGCGGCGCACCGGATTTTTCGACGATGACGCGTGCCACGCCCTGGTCGGCGAACTCGACCACGAAGCGCAGGACTGGGTGAACCGGCAGTTGGCGGCCAGAGGCCAATCGCCTCGCCGGGGTCGCACCGATGGGGGAATGGGGCGCTCTTCTCGCGACGCTGCGGCCCCCCTCGCCGCCCAAACCGGCGAGCCCTCTTTGGCGCAGGGCTCGTCGGCATCGTTGCGCCGGAGCGAAGACGCCGGGGCCGGCAGCCTGGCCGAGATCCTGGCGCGCGGCCGTCAGGCCCTGGCCGAGTATGACTATGCGGCTTGCGAAGAATGCGCCCGGGCGGCCTTGGCTCGCGCCGGAAACGATCCGGCCCCCGCTCTGCTGCTGCTCGAGCTGTTCGTCGACCACCTGGCCGACGATGAACAGGCGCTGGCTCTCGCGGCATCGTTGCCGGCGGCGGTAGCGAGCGAAGCGCGGGTCGTCTCCTATCTCGTGGCGGCCGAGACCCGCCTGGGTCGGGCGATCGAGGCGCTGGCCCGGGCCCGCCGGGCCGGGGTAGCGGTGCCTGCCGAGACCCTGCTGGCGGCTGGCCGCGCCTTCCTGGCCCAGGGCGAGCTGGAACGGGCGAAGGGATGTCTGCACGACCTGGAAGAGCTGCCGGCGCTGGAACATCGAGAAGAGGTGGCGGCCTTGCGGCAGGCGATCAGGGCCGCCGAGGCCGATCGGCTCGCCCCGCTCGAGCGGCCGGTGCGCCAGGCGTTGGCCGATGGACGGCTGGCCGAGGCGCAAGCTCTGGCCGAGTCGCTCCTGGCTGCCCATCCCGGCAACCCGACGGCGCTTCACGCCTTGCAGGAGATCAAGGCGCGCCAGCGCCAGGAGCGCATCCAGACCTGGCTGGCCAGCGCCGACGAGGCGGCGGCCAGCGACGATCCCGGGCGGGAGGCCGAATGCCTGCGCAAGGCGATCGCGGCCGGGGCGGCGCCCGAACCGTTGCGGGCGCGCCTCGAGGCGGCCCAGGCGCGCGATCGAGACCGGCGCGCCGCCGCGGCGGTCCGGCAGGTCATCGTCGGGCTCGACCAGCGGCCGACCACGGCCGCTCTGCGCGCCTACCTCGAGCTGCCCGCCGAAGGACGGCGGCAGGTGCGGGAGGCGGTGCCCGATCGGCGGTGCGTCTGGTTGGAAACCCTGGCCTTCCCCCGCCCGGCCGCTCGTCCGGAGAACCTGATCGCCGCCGTGGAGGCGCTCGCCGCCGTCGAGCAGGCGCGGGCCGCCGGCGAACCGGCTGACCGCTGGCTCGCCCTGCTCGAACCGCATTACGATCTTCTGCGCGCCCTGCCTGCAGCATGCGACGCCTGGCAGACCGCGACCGCCCAGCGACAAGAGCAGCGGAAACAGGAGGCGATCGCCCTGCTCGACGAAGCCGGCCGACATCTCGACCACGGGCGGCTGGACGAGGCCAGGGCCGCCCTCGACCGCCTGAGCGCCGATCACGAGGCCGCGCTGGCTGAACCCGACCGCCAGCGTCTGCGCGCGCTCAAGAGCCGCCAGGCGCAGACTCAAGAACTCGCGCGGCTCGAACAACGCCATGCGACGGCCTGCCATGGCTCCGACTGGCTCGCCGCCCGGCAGGCGGCCGACGAACTGGCGGCCGCCTGCCAGCAAGCTGGTGATGAGGCGGGGGCCGCGACCTGGCGGGCCCGGGCCGCCGAGCATCAGCGGGCGGTGAATCGGGCTTGGGGCCTGCTCGAATGTTCAGTCGACGGACTTCCTCCTTATCTGGTCAGGGCCGATTTGGGCGTCACTCTCGAAGACAATCTCTGCTGCCTTCCCGAGGAGCGTACGGTCGTGCTGGCCAGTTCATACGATGAATGGGTGTTTCTGCGTTTCTTCGATATGGATGCCGGAAATTTCCGGCGGGTCGTGGTCCTGCGAGTCCCCGAGCCTTTTTCGTTCATGCAGGTCACGGCTGGAGAAAACAGCCTCTGGGTCGTCGGAGACAATGGAGGGCTGTTCGAGCTGGCGCTGGCTCCTCTGGCCATTCGTACCTGGATCCGTCGCTCCGACTGGCTCCCTCCCAGTCACACCCTCGAGGACCTTCTGGTCTTCCCACAAGAGCGTATCTTCTGGGGACACCATCAAATTCGAGGAAGCGGCGAATGGATTCTCGAGGTCTACGATATCGATCGACACAAACCTCCCAGAAGACTTTCCGGGGCCAGGGATTGTTCCATCGTCATTCGGACCGGTCGTGAACCCCTGATCGCCTTCCGACGGGAAGGGAAAAGGGATGAATTGACGCTCTACACCCCGACGGGTCGCTCTGTCGCTTCCTGCTCCATACCCGAAGAGTCGGTGTTCGAGGTGGCCATACATCCCAACGGCCGTGATTTCCTCCTGTTGGGCCATTCAATCGAGGGCGACCTCGACGATTTTGAAACGTCCGAATTGACCCTCTATGTGAGCGGGAAACCAGCGTCCGAACTTCCTGGGTATACCTTGCATGATTCTGATGCCGAGGCTCCCCATGAAGTGGCGACCGCCTTGTCCACGGGAATGATCTACGTGGTCTACTGGAGCCTTGCCGAGGATCCGCCCCATTTCGAACTGGTCGCTCTGCGACAAGAAGGGGAAGGCTGGCAGGAGGTCTTTCGCTCGCGAGTGGCCGAGCGATGGCATTTGCTGACCGATCAGGCCACCCAACGCGTCTGGTTGGTCGAGTGTTCGTCGACGGCCTTTCAAGTGACTCTTCTGGGCGATAAGCCACCGGTGGAATGCCCCCGGAGTTGGGTCGATGACCGTCTTGCGATGCCAGGTTTCAATGAGCATTTCAATTTCGGGTGCGGCAGTTTCGCCTCTGGGATCACCGTCGATCCTGAGTTGGTCCGAACCATCAAATCCTCCCACCATGCTCAGCTGCGCGACCTGATCCAGGCAGGGAAGCGCGCCGCCGAGCAGGACCCCGATCGGATCCTGCCCCTCTGTGGCGCCTTGTACCGAACCTTCCTTTTCGATCAGCTCAAAGAAGTGGCGGATTGGTTCGGCCAGAGGTTTCCTGATCATCCTTGGGCTCGTCTCCAGGTCGCCAGCAAGGCGGCAGAAAAGGGCGAATGGGAAATGGTCCGGCATCTCTTGCATGAGATGGTGGCCGAACGCCCCGCCGCTCTCCCGCAGCATGCGTATCATCTCTTGGGCATGGCGCAATTCCGCCTCGGCCAGATCGAAGCCGCGATCGAGACCTGGAAGGCCGGGCAGCACCTGGTTTCTGCCGACGCCTGCCCCTTGGCGAAGTATGTGAAATTCGCCGAGGAGGTGCTGGAATTGCGCGATCATGGCCGAGCGGGCCCGTGGCCGGAGCTGGCGCTCCAAGCGCGCCTCGACGAGGCCTACCGCGCCGGGCGCTGGTCGGAAGTGGTCGAACTGGCATGGGAGATGCTTCCCAGTGATCTGGCGAATCAACAGCTTCTGGCTCGCGTGGTGGCAGCTTGGCTCCAGATGAGCGTTCCCCCAGGTTCGGTGCACGATGTCGGGAAAGTGATGGCGATCGGGCATTACCTTGAATCGTTCCGAGAAGAATTCGTCTGGCGGGAGATCCCCTTGCTGCCCTGGATCGAAAGCTGGCCGCGCGCGCGCCTCGATGACCTCGCCGCTCAAGCCAGAGAATGGTTGACGAGCCGTGTCAACCTTCCGGTGGAGCCTTCCCCGGCCGGCGATTCGGTTGGTGGCCCCAGCGTCTGAGGTATGGCTTTCGCCAGTCCTGGGGGCCGATCGCTGCGGAATGGCCCAGGCGCGTCAGTTTTCGTCAGCGATCAACGGGCGGATCGTCGCGGACCGAGAGGCCATTGCATCCTTTGATGAGGCGCGGCAGATCGGATGGCGACAGCACCCGGAAATCGTGAGTGACATCATAGGTGGTGATCCGAAATCGCCTTTCCCCGGGCGGCAGATGCAGGACGGTGAGCGTCTTCGCGGGCGGCTGGTGCCAACCGAGGAGTCGGCGCGGGCCGCCCCCGAGGGCCCCGGCGCCGATCATGCCCAGGGCCCCCTTGCGAGAGGGGAAGAACGCATGATGGTGGCCGCTCAAGTAGTAATCAATGCCCAGACGGGTGAACCAGGCGTGTAGCTCGTCGGCGCCGGCCAGCACATCGCCGGGGCGGTTGCGACCCTCAGCGAGCGCGTAGAGCGGAAGGTGACCGATCACCACCCGCACCCGGGCGGCCCGGGCCGCCTCGGTGGCCATCTGCGCGGCCAGCCAGTCGCGCTGGCACTGAACGATGGTCGCGGTCGAGGCGTCGAGCACGGCGATGAACAGACCACCGAGCGTGAAGCTGTAATTCTCTGGGAAGCGCGTGGCATCCACGTAGGCGAGCGGCGGGCGCCGCGCCAGCCAGAATTCGCGAGCGATCCGGCGCTCGTGGGCGAAGGCGGGGGAATTGGGGCCGTCGTGATTGCCGAAGGTGAAGGCCAGCGGCAGGCCTTGTCGCGCCAACCGCTGCCAGATGGCGGTCTCGAAGCCCTGCCACATGGCCCGCACGGTCGCCTCGCTCAACTGGGCTTTCTGCCCCGCGACCATGTCGCCCAGGCAGATGACCAGATTGGGACGCATCTCTTCGATGCGGCGCAGCGCCGCCTCGACGTCACGGCTGTAGGTGGTCGCACCGTAGGCCTCGTTGAGATCGGAGATGAGAACCACCGTGACCGATCCCGAGGCGTCGGGTGGTGTCGCCGCCCCCCAGAGCCTGATCGCCACGACCATGATGCACAGGAAGGCCCATGGCATCGCCTTGAGGATCGGAGCGAACGGGCGGCCGCGATGGCGCATACGCAACCTTCTTTCGTATGGATAGCTAACAGTATGTTACCATTCTAGTCTGGTCCGGTGATGAAGAGTCTTGCGCAAAAGGCCCAGGGATGAGATCCCTTGGGCCGGACTAACCGTCATCCATCTCGATCCGGAGGATTGCGTCATGCGTTCGTCGAACAGTTCCTGGTTCAAAGTGGGCGTTTTCTTCATTTTGATTTCAGGAGCGGTGCTGTTGCCGGCTGGCCTGCGGGCTGAGGCGCTCGCTCCTCAGGTCGTCCTGATGCCTCTGCCCTACGCCCAGAATGCCCTCGAACCTCATATTTCCTCGGCCACCATCGGGTTCCATCATGGCAAGCACCATGCGGCCTATGTCAACAAGGCCAACGAACTCATGGCCGCCCCCCAATTCCAGGGCAAGAAGCCGCTGGAAGTGATGCTGATGGCGGCCAAAGATCCGGCCCTGGCCAATCTCTTCAACAACCTGGCCCAGGCGATCAACCACGAGTTCTTCTGGCTGTGCCTCAAACCCAATGGCGGAGGCGAACCGCCGGCGGGGCCCCTGGCCGAGGCCATCGTAAAAAGCTTCGGCCGCTGGGCCAAATGCCGGGAAGAACTCGAGGCCGCGGCGCTGAGCCAGTTCGGCAGCGGGTGGGCCTGGCTCGTCGCCGATGGGGACACCCTCAAGGTCGTGAAGACCGGCAACGCCGAGACCCCGGTGACCCAGGGGCTGAAGCCGCTCCTCACCATCGATGTCTGGGAACACGCCTACTACCTCGATTTCCAGAACCGGCGGGCCGCCTTCGTGAAGGCCGTGCTCGACCACCTCATCAACTGGGAGTTCGTCGCGGCCAACTTCGCACGCCCCGGACCCTACGCCCCGCTCGAACCATCGGCCGAACCCAAGCAGAAACCATCCGAACCCTGATCCCCGGGAGGTGCTCTCCCGGTTCATGGTCGGCGGCGAGCCAGGCGCGTCGGTCTCGCCGTGAGTCATTCGCTCGAAGGATGAGACGCCGCCTTCGGCCCCGCACTTGGCCGAAGTGCTGCTCCCAGCCTGAACCCATGGGCGCGCCCTTGCCGATCGACGACCGGCCGTGACATCTGTCGCCGCAACTGACGTACAGTGTGCGATGAACCATCTGGACGGTGGCAATGCCTTGCGGAACGCCCACCGCACTTCTGGCATTGCGGTTCTCCATGCCGATCAGATGTGGGCGCGGGGAAGGCCCGAGCAGACGTACATGATCTTTCAAGCCAGTGGGGTCACCACGAGACGTCCTATAGGCAACACCTGATTGGCGGTCAGAATCAGGTTCACAAACCCTGTGCAGGCGGGTGGCGAGGTGCCCCGCTCTCATGCTCTTGCCTGGCTGGCGTGTGGAACCGCCTGAACATTGAACGAAAGCTCCTGGGCTTGAGAATTGGCTGGCCTTTGTCCTCCCCAATGTTCTCCCCATTGGCGATGGCTCCATCAACCAAGCATCGATCACCCCCGGCCACTGTTTCCTGTGGAACATCCGGCGCGAGTGGCCCTCCGATGCTGAGCAGTGGGAACGCTGCGTGAGCCTTTCTGAACCGGGGAGAAGGATGGTCGAACAGGTGGGCCTCCTGGGGACCATTACGACCAAAGGCCTACTTGATTCCTGGCCATCAGGGTGTAGAATTTTTTCATGGTGGCGATGGTGGCTGAGGCCGGGGAAGCTCAGCCGTGCCAGGGAGAGCCCTCCCCATCCATGGGGTGACTGGCCCTCTCCTGCATCTTTGTTGCGAGCCACTGACCGGACCGTCTTCTTCCACGAGGGCGAGCCTGGTCCAGTCCATTAACAGGGAAGGGACGAAAGCATTGGAGGAAAAAGGCGCTGAGCCAAGGGTCTTCCTCATCGATGACGATCCGTTTTTCTCCAGCATGGCCTCAAGCCTCCTTCAGGAGTTGGGGTACGTCGTCGAGATGTCCGCCAGTGCCGAAGAATTCCTGGCGCGGCCTCCCTATCATGGTGTTGGCTGCATTTTGCTCGATCTCGTCCTGCCTGGGCTTTCTGGCACCTCCCTCCTGGATTCTCTGCGGGACTGGCCGTTGTGCACGCCGATCATCGTTTTGACGGGGAATGGGGATATCCCGGCTACAGTCCAAAGCCTGAAGAACGGGGCCCTGAATTTCCTGACCAAGCCGATCGAGCGGGAAGAATTGCAGCGATCGATCAGCGAAGCCATCGATCTTAGTCGTCGCATCCAGCCATTCTGCCAGCGCCTGCTGACTCTTACCCCGCGGGAACGTGAGGTCCTGGAGGGCATCTTGAATGGCCTGCTCAACAAGCAGATCGCCCTTCGCCTCGGCATCAGCGAAAAGACCACCAAGATCCACCGCGGCCGGCTCATGGAGAAGCTGAATGTACGTTCTCTGCCTGAGCTGGTGCGGTTGTGGGTCGAATGTCGGTTCCCCTGGCCTGCCTCGCCAGAGCCATCCTCCCGATGGCCCTGCCGGTACTGCCTCGAAAACAGACAGGATCATCAGACCCCGGCCCCTACCCAGCCTAGGAAAATTCCCTGAACGTCATGTAGGGGATTTCCCTTACAACCAAAGACCGATTTCCTGGGGGGGGGCGAAATCGGGTAGTCTCAAAGTAGAGGTGACCCCGCCGGGATGACCACCTTTTTGTGACGATTTGTTGGGCCATGGATGACCATCGGCTACCCTTTGACCCTCCATCGAACGTGCCCTGGCCTTCCGTCGAAGAGGCGACCACCCAGGAGGAACCTCGCTTGAGGGACGAACTCACCTACCTGCCCTCGCCTTTCCCCGATCCTGAGGTCAGACCGGTCATCCTGCTGGCCGAAGATGAACCGCTGCTGCGGGATGTGATCACCGAGTTCCTGACCCGCGAGGGCTATCGCGTGGTGGCAGCGGCAGACGGCGAGGAAGCCTGGCGATTCTTCGAAGGCGACCCCGATCGCTTCGCTCTGCTGTTGACCGACGAGCGGATGCCTGGCCTGACTGGTACGGCGCTGGCCACCCGTGTACGGAAAAGCCGCCCGACCCTGCCTATCGTGTTCATGTCAGGCCATCTGGCCGACCTGCCCGACCGTCAAGCCTGGCTCGAGGCGGGGGCACATATCTTTTCCAAGCCCTTCCCCCTGGAAGACCTCCTCCAAGCGGTGGTCCGCATTCTTCCTCCCCCGCTCCCAGAAACCTGAACTCGCCCCCGCCGAGCGATCGGGCTGTCCTCCCTCGTGCTTGCGTCAGTTGCCGGGCCGGCGTGTGGCGGCTACGAGAAAGGGTGCGGTTCAGCCTGCGGTGGGGCCCAGGAGGCGGCGTCGAACCTCGGCGAGGCCGAGCACATCGATGATCAATCCGAGATCGGGGCCGTGCGCGAGGCCGGTCAGCTTGGCCCGGATCGGCATGAACAGGTTCTTGCCTTTCATGCCGGTCTTCTTGCCGGCGGCCTTCAGCGCCTCGTTGATCGTTTCTCGCTTCCAGTCGACGATCTTGGCCAGCTCTTCGACGAAGGCGGCATGGAGGGCGTCTGCCCCGGGCACGGCCAGTGCCGCGGCGGCCTCGTCGTCGGCGGGGGGGCCGCCCTCGAAGACCGGCTTCAGGTGCGCCGGGGCCTCGCGCAGCACGTGCAGGTGATTCTGCAGCAGCAGCGCCACCTTGCGCAGGAAAGCCGGATCGGCGAGACGGGCATCGTGGGGCCAGGCTTCGCGCAGGATTGGGGCGACCAGCTTGCCCAGCCGCTCGGGCGCCAGGCGCCGGATGTGCAGGCCGTTCATCCAGGCCAGCTTGGTCTGATCGAAGACGGCGGCCGAAGAGCCGATCCGCTCCAGCGAGAACTTCGCGATCAGTTCTTCGCGGGTGTAGACTTCCTGGTCATTGCCCTCGCTCCAGCCCAGCAGGGCGAGGTAGTTGACCATGGCCTCAGGCAGGTAGCCTTCGGCGGCGAACTGGCCGATCGAGGTGGTGCCGTGCCGCTTCGACAGCTTGGCCTTGTCGGGGCCGAGGATCATCGACACGTGCCCGAAGCGTGGCAGGGGCTTGCCGAGCGCCTCGTAGATGATGAGCTGGCGATGGGTGTTGGTCAGGTGATCGTCGCCCCGCAGGACATGGGTGATCTCCATCTCGGCGTCGTCGACCACCACGCAGAAGTTGTAGACGGGCATACCGTTCGACCGCAGGATGATGAAATCGCCGAGCGTATCGGCCTTCCACTCGACGCGGCCACGGATCAGATCGTCGAGCACCATGTCGTGCGGCGGCACGGCCATGCGGATGGCATACGGCTCGCCCGCCGCGATGCGGCGGCGAACCTCGCTCTCGGCCAGACGACGGCAGGTGCCGTCGTAATGCAGAGGCGCTCCGGCGGCCTCGGCGGCTTTCCGCTTGGCCTCGAGCAGTTCTTCGGGGCAGAAGCAGGGGTAGGCTTTCCCCGCCTCGAGCAGGGCCCGGGCCGCGTTCTGGTAGATCGCGCGACGCTCTGACTGGCGGTAAGGGGCGTGGGGGCCGCCGACGCCGGGGCCTTCATCCCAGTCGAGGCCCAGCCAGCGCAGGTCGCGCAGCAGACCTTCCTCCGATTCGGCGGTCGAGCGGTCGAGGTCGGTGTCTTCGATGCGCAGCACGAAGACGCCGCCGTGGTGGCGGGCGAACAGCCAGTTGAAGAGGGCGGTACGGGCGCCGCCGACGTGCAGATAGCCGGTGGGGGACGGGGCGAACCGCACCCGAACAGGGCCGGTGGTCGATGTCGGAGAGGATGAGATGGGCGAACTCATGGTCAGATGATGTTCCCGCCCATGAAGATCTGTTCGTTGCCGTTGGCCAGCGCGTGGCCGCACCGGCCGAAGGCGGCCACCGCGATCCGGCCCTCGCCGCGCACGATGGCGACCTTGAACCCGCCGCCCAGGCCGGGGTTGATGATGCTGAGCTGGGCGTAGATGTCGCGGACGGCATTGCTCACCGAGAACTTCTCGCGCGGGTCTTCCCGGATGACCGAGCGGGCGATGGCCGCCACGATGGTCGCCTCGCGCAACTTGATGGGCAGCTTCTCAGCCGTGGCGCCGACCTGTGTGATGGCCGCCCGGAAGCCGCTGGTCTGCACCTTCTGCAGCCAGTATTCCTCCGATTCCGGATCTTTCGTCATGGCCAGGTAGACGACGGCGCTTTCGGGCGTCAAGCGCTGTTCGGAATGGTCTTCCACCAGGTCTTTCACGATGTCCTTGTAGGTGACGACCCCGACGAGGTTTTCGGCGTTGTCGATGACCGGCAGCGCTTCGAGTTCGCTCGCCGACAACAGCGAGGCGGCCTCCCGGATGGTCATGTTCTCGTTGATCCGCTTGAAATGCCGGATCATCACCTTGCCGATCGGTTCGTCGGCCTCGACGTTCGAAACGGTGGCCATGTGCGAAGGAGTCAGCAGGCCGACCAGTTTCTTGGCTTTATCGAGGACCAGGATGCACTCGGGCTGGCGCAGGATGAGCAGTTCGCGCAGGCTGAACACCGTCTGCGATTCGTCGACGGTGATCGGCTTCGAATCCATGATGTCTTTGACGCGGATACCCATGTGAAATCCTCCCTTTCGGACTCTAGGTGCGGTCTTTGCGTTTGCCGGCGGTCGCCGGGCTGCTGCCGCCGCCCTGGATCGGGTGGATCCGGGCGAAGATCATGCGGCCGGCGGTGGTCTGCAGGATGTTGGTGACGGTGGTGGTGACCTTCTTGCCGATCTGGTCGCCACCATCCTCGACGACGATCATCGTGCCATCGGACAGGAAGCCCACGCCCTGGCCCGCTTCCTTGCCAGGCTTGAGAATCTGGACCTCGACCTCCTCCCCGCTGATGAAAATGGGTTTGAGGGCGTTCATCAGGTCGTTGAGGTTGAGGACCTTGATCTTCTCGAGTTCGGCCACTCGCTTGAGATTGTAATCCTGCGTGATGATCGTGGAATTGTGGGCCTTCGCATGCTGGATCAACTTGGCGTCGACTTCGTGAACCTCGGGGTAATCCTGATTGGTGATCAACACCTGGTCGGGGAACTCCTTGGTCAGTTTGTTCAAGAGGTTGAGGCCCTGGCGGCCCTTGCTGCGCTTGGTCTCATCGGCGGCGTCGGCCAGGAACTGGAGTTCATTGACCACGAACCGCGGGATCATCAGTTGCCCTTCGATGAATCCCAGGCGGAACAGATCGGCGAACCGCCCATCGATGACGGCGCTGGTGTCGATGACCTTGGGAGGAACCCCCATGGCGCCTGGCTGCAGGCGCTCTTGCGACGAGCGGTAGCGGGCGATGATGCGGATGCCCAGGAACCCGAACAGCAGATTGAAGAAAAAGGGCACCACCAGCTGGAACAACGGCACGAGCGACTGGAAGAACTTGTTCTGGAAATGGATGTCGCCGTAGCCCCGGTACATCAGGAAATAGAGGGGAACGAACAGGAGGTTGGCCGAGATCAGACCCAGCACCATGCCGAGCGCGCCCCAGGCGAGGTCGTAGCTGTTGGTGTTCTCGATCTTGCTCTCAAGCCAGTCTTGCAGTTCCCGGCCGGCCATCGACATGAAGAGATAGCCGATGCATCCGAGCAGCGCGGCCAGTTTGAGCTCCGCATTCTCGGTTTCGAGGAAGTTCTCGTAGGTGGAGGTGATCCCGTAGGCCAGGGTCACTCCGACGATGGTTCCCGTGATCACCATCAGGAACCGCAGGAATTGGAAGATCATCGACTACCTCGAGCGCATGGGGGGCACGGCAGAATACCACGATCCTTCTGCCTTGGCAAATTTCCGATCGACCTGACGCTCGGATGGATTGATTTCCTGCGGAAAAGGGGTAACATGGGAACCACGGTGGGTGGGGTACCCTGATGGCGAACCTCGCCCGAACGGAGGTCATCTGGCATGTCCTGTCATCGCATTCAGTCATTGCCCACGGGGCTCTCCTGCTGGCTGATCCTGCCCATGGCCTTGATCCTGTTGTTGTCTGGGGACCTTCCCGCCCCCGCCTCGATCATCGGGATCGGACCGTTCGCTCGTCAGACCGTTCAGATCTTGTACGATGGGGCGGGCGTGCCGCATGTGGTCGCCAGTTCCCCGGCAGGAGTATATTGGGGCTTCGGCTACAGCCTGGGGCGGTCCCGCCTGTTCCAGATGGAACTCCAACGTCGGGCGGTGCAGGGCCGGCTGGCCGAAGTGTTCGGCCCCGCGTTCATCGACGCCGATCTGCTGGCCCGCCGAGACCGCGTCTCACCTGCCGAGCTGGCCGAGGGGCTGGCGCGGGCTCCTGCGCCGTTCCGAGAGGCCTTGACGGCTTTCACGGCCGGACTGAACGCCGCGGTGCGGGCCGTCTGGGCCCGTCGACTGTCGCTCGAGGCCGGCTTCACCGCGGTGGGGATCGCGCCGACCCCCTTTACCGAAATCGACCTCCTGGAGATATTCGCCGGGACCATGGCGGTCCGCTTCAATGATTTCACGCAGGAACTCGACAATCTTCATCTTCTGCGCTATCTGACGGAAAAATACGGCCAGAGGCGTGCCGCCGCGGTCTTCGACGAGGTCGTGCCCGCCCAGGCGGTGGCCACCACCGCGATGATGGCCGGAACCTGGGAAGACGGCCTCCCCGTGGCTTCCTCATCGTCGATGGGGGCGGCGGTTGGGCGTTTTTCTCGGCCCTTCCCGGATTCCCCCTCGCCTGTCCTCCGCTCCCGCCGCCGGGACGAACTGTTGCGAAAACTGGGATTGTCCGACCGATCCGGCAGTTATGCCGTGGCTCTATCGGCCAGAGCCCTGGGCGGCAAAGGAGCGGTGCTCTATAGCGGCCCTCAGATGGGAGCCTTCAAGCCGCCAGCCCTCTTCGAGGTCGGGCTGCATTGTCCGGAGTTCGATCTGGTCGGCACGACGCCGGTCGGGTACCTGGCCCTGCCGTTCGGGGCCACTCGCCATCTGGCGTTCACGGCGACCGCCGGCATGGGGAATCAGGTCGACCTGCTCGCGCTCACTGTCGATCCCGCCGATCCCTCCATCCTGCGCGGGGATGGCGTGACGGTGCTGCTTCGCCGACGCCAGGAGGCGATCACGGTGCGGGGCCGGTCGCGGCCTGTCGTTCATCAGATCGAGGAGACGGATCTGGGGCCGGTCATTGCTGCCGAAGGGTCGGTCCGGTATGTGAAGCAACGTGGCTGGCAGGGCCGGGTGGTCGATTCCTACGTTGCCTGGTTCGATGCGAATCGGGCGACGACCCTGGCCGCCTGGGTCGAGATCTCTGATCGCATGGCGCTTGCGACCAACTGGTTGGCAGTCGATCGGAGCGGGGCCATGGCGTGCGTGCACACCGGGGTCGCCAAAGGGCGCCGCGCGGCGGGCGATGACCGGCTGCCTGTCCCCCGGCCGACGGCATTCCCCTATCCTGATCGACGGCTGGCCGCCTTCGATCATCCCGACGGCTGGTTCGTGAACTGGAACTGCCCGCCCATCCTGGGCTTTCGCAATGGCGATCTGGTGAACGTCTGGGGACCGGATCAACGCACCGCCTTCCTGGTCGATCAGCTGCGGAAGCATCGGGACCATCTGTCGGCCGAGTTCTGCCGCGACCTCGAGCAGGCGGTGGCGACCACCGATCAACGGGCCTTCGCGTATCGGGAAGAGCTGGCCAGATGGATCGATGTCGCCTCGCTGACCATCCCCCAGCAGCAGGCCTGGGTCGCCATGGCGCGCTGGAATACCCGCCGGCTCGACCTCAACGGCGACGGCCTGTTCGATGACCCCGGCGCCGGCCTGTTCGACCGCTTCTGGAACGACCTGCACCGGCGGGTGCTGGAACCGACCCTCGGGTCGTTCACCTGGATGGTGGCTTCCGACCCCAACGGCACCAGATCCGGCCTGTTGCTACGGGCCCTGCGTCGCACGACGGCTTTCGATTTCCTCGGGGGGCGATCGCCGCGCGACGTGGTGACCGAGGTGTTCCGCGAAGCCGTGGAGGCGCTGGCGCCCGGCGGCCGGCCGCTGCCGCGCCTGCCCTGCCCGCGCATGGAGTTCGCTGCCGCCATTCCGGGCGGGGCCTCGACCCAGACCGGCCCCGCCGCCTTCCCTATGTTCATGAACCGGGGCAGCGATGTGCAGATCGCCGCGCTCGACCCCAGAGGCGTGCGGGTCTGGGGCATCCTGCCCCCCGGCAACGACGCCGCCGGCCAGCATGCCATCGACCAGATCGGACCCTTCCGCGCCTACCAGTTCCGCGACCGCCCCCTCACCCTCGAGCAACTGTCCCGGAAGGTCCATCGCAAGGCCATCCTGCGGCCCTCCTGGCGAGAGTGATCGTGACGCCTCGCCTTCCGCCTCGGTCATTCCAACCTTGCTTTTTCGTGCCGAAAGGATACATTCCATTCGCGTTTTGCGATCCTGTAAATCGGTATTTGGCGAAGGTCAGTTCCTAACCTTGCCCCAGGATCACCGGAATGCCCTTACCCTCTCTCAGGGAACGGTTTGTGACTTTTCATATGAATTCTGATTCTCCAAAAAGGTCAGGACGCCAGCTTGGCCATCGCAGGATTGACGAGCTCTCGGTCAATAAGATGGGGTGGTGCGCTCCGCCTCGATCATCAGGCGGATGACATCATGCATGGTCTGAGAGGCGGTCCAGCCGAGGCGCTCGCGGGCCCGGGCCGGATTGCCACCACTCCAGGCGATGTCAGATGGTCGGATCAGCTCGGGCGAGCAAACCACATGCTCGCGCCAGTCGAGACCGACCAAGGCAAAGGCTGTGCGGACAAACTCCTCGAGAGAGTGGGTCTGGCCGGTGGCAATGATGAAGTCGCCGGGGGAATCCTGGGCGAGCATGCGCCACATGGCCTCGACGTAATCAGGAGCCCATCCCCAGTCACGAGCCACATCGAGCCGCCCCAGGGCCAGTTTCTCGGAGGATCCGGCCGCAATCCGACAGGCGGCGGCGACGATCTTGCGGGTGACGAAGCGCGGGGGCCGGAGCGGTGATTCATGGTTGAAAAGAATGCCGTTGCAGGCAAACAGGCCATAGGCTTCTCGGTAGTTGGCCACCAGCCAATGAGCTGATGCTTTGGCCACGGCATAAGGACTGCGGGGGCGAAACGGGGTCTCCTCGGTGGCGGGCTGCCCTGCCAGGTCGCCGAACGACTCGCTGGAGCTGGCATGATAAAGACGGATTCCTTCCCCCAGGAAACGAATGGCTTCGAGGAGATTGAGAGTCCCTTGAAGGATGCTGTCCAGCGTTTCGGCAGGTTGCTCAAAGGACAAGCCGACGGAACTCTGGCCCGCCAGGAAGTAGATTTCCTGGGGGTGACTGCGGGACAACGCCTGCAGGACGCTCCGGAAATCATTGGGTGCCATGGAGAGCAGGTGGACCTGATCGTAGATGCCGAGCCTGGTCAGGCGACTGAACGAGGTCACCTGGGCATCTCGAGACGTGCCCCAGACTTCATACCCCTTGGAAAGGAGCAGCTTGGCCAGATAGGCTCCGTCTTGGCCGCTGATGCCGCAGATGAGAGCCCGCTTCATAGAAGCCTCCGATAAACGGCGAGCGTCTCATTCGCGCACCGTTGCCACGAGAATAGCTGGCATCGCTGTCTGCCTCGTTTGATCAGCTCCTGTCGCCGGCTGGAAGATGGCAGGAGCGCCTTGAGAGTGTAGCGAAGGGCTTCCGTAGTGTGAGGGGGGGAATATTCGGCAGCGTCGCCATCGACTTCGGAAAATGAGCTGGTCTTGCTGCAGATGGCGGAACAATCGAGGGACATGGCTTCCTGGAGAGGGATGCCAAAGCCTTCGTTTGCGCTGGGTCCGCCTCCTGTCGGTTGACTGACCTGATCTGGCTCCACACGCAGAGAGGCCAGGCGATCAAATTTGAGAGCGATGTTCATGGTAGGTACTTTCCAGGGTTGCTGCAGCCACTTTACACCATGGGCACCCGATTTGTCAGGGTGCTTTCTGGAAGTTTGGCAGGCAATATCCTTCCGAGGTATGCTCCTCAACGGTCTACTAACCTCCAAGGAAGGAAGCAAGATTGCTGGAACGGCCGGGCGAATGGGTGGGAGCCCACGTGGGGCGGGTAGGATTCGTGTTCCGTTCCCTCCGTTCGCGGAACTATCGGTGGTATTTTTTGGGAAACCTGGTGTCTCTGGTAGGCACCTGGATGCAGCGGATGGCCATCAGCTGGCTGGTCTACAAGCTGACCGGCTCGGCCATCCTGCTGGGGACCATCGATTTCGCCTCTCAGTTCTCGGCGTTCCTGTTGATGCCCTTTGCTGGCGTGCTGATCGATGGTGGTGACATTCGGCGGTTGCTGATCATCACCCAGTCATTGGGGGCCGCCCAGGCTCTGGTACTGGCGATCCTCACCGCTACGGGCCACATCGGGTTCGCTCATCTGGTGGTCATGAGCGTCTTTCTCGGGATGATCAACGCGTTCGATATGCCAGCGCGGCAGGCCTTTACGGTTCATCTGGTCGAGAAAAAAGAAGATTTGATGAATGCCATCGCCCTGAATTCATCGGTTTTCAACATGGCCAGATTGGTTGGGCCTGCCGTGGCTGGCATGGTGGTGGCCTGGGTCGGGGAGGCCATGTGTTTCCTGCTGAATGCGATCTCCTTTATTCCAATAATTATTATTTTGATAATATTATCAGTGAAAGCGGTGGTGAAGACGGGGCAGCAGCCCTCGTTGTTGGCTGGTCTCGCGGAAGGACTGAACTATAGTGCGCGTCATCCAGTCATTGGGCCGGTCTTGTTGCTCCTGGCCGTAGCCAGTTTCATAGGTATGTCCTATGTCGTTCTTCTGCCGGTTTTCGCCAAAGAGGTGCTGAAAGGGGGACCTCAAACTTTGGGGTGGCTCATGGGGGCGAATGGAATGGGAGCGCTGATCGCCGCTCTGCTCCTGGCCTCCCAGAAATCCCATGAAGGATTGGAGCGGCGAATTCCCCTCGCCTTCGGTCTGTTCGGAATCGGAGTTGCCGTTTTCTGTCGAATGCGCCTGGTTCCGTTGGCCATGGCGATGCTGGTGTTCAACGGCTTCTGGATGATTACGGGATGGGCCTCCAGCAACACTCTCCTGCAGACCGAAGTTGAAGAGGGGAAGCGAGCGCGGGTCATGAGCCTGTATGTCATGTCCTTCATGGGAATGGCACCCCTGGGGAGCCTTGTTCAGGGATATGTTTCTCAGCGCCTGGGCATCGAGCCGACCCTGACCATCAGCGGATTGCTGTGCTTTCTCGGGGCTGCCTTGTTCTTCCTGCACCGGTTTGCACGGCCTGGGCAGCGACTGGCTTATTTTTGAGCGAACTCACGAAAAGGTCTCTCCAACGGAGCAGCCTGGTAGCAGCCTGCTGGAAAGGCCCATGGCAACTTGGCGGTGGAAAAACGCCGGGGCTATTCGGGGTGAATGGTCGGGTTTTTCGAGCCGCCTCCCCTCGATTGGGCAAGGAGAAGAATGGGGAAGCGCTCGAGGGCGTGGGCCTTGGCCGCTGACCGTGGGGAAGAGGGGGAAGGGGAGACTTCGCTAGAGCCTTGCCCAAAACTCCCCGGGATTCTACAGAGCGATTTCAGCCTGGATAGAAGCCAAAATTGATGGGAGTCGCATCGGGGGCCCGTTCAGCCAGCTCGCTGAGCAGGCTTCCCATTTTCTTGAGCGTTTGCCCACTTTGCGGATACTCCCCGCCTTGGCTGGGCAGGATGATCCCGAGGCGGGCGGCTTCTCGCACCCGTGCTTCACGGTTCATCAGCATTCGCTGGAGCGTTCGAGCAAAAGGTGGAGGCGCCAAGGAGGAGGGAGTCGCTGGTGGCGTGGGAGCCGATGCCTGGATTGAGGCCGAACTTCCACGTCCGGCTCCTCCAGAGGACCCGGGTCCCGCGGATTCGGGGAAATCCTGCCGGGGATGACCAGGCAGGGGGCTGCGATGGGAGGCTTGAGTTGTCTTTTCAACCGGGATGCTGGATAGGGATCGGACCTGAACGGAGGGCACATGGCGCTCCGCTGGAGTTGCCGTGTGAGATGGGGCGGGGGCCAGGCCCTGCGAGGGGAGTTCGAGAATGGGTTCGTCGCTCGGCAAGCCCAGCCCTTCCTTGACGCTCGAGGCCTTCTGGCTTGGGAGAACCAGACCAAATTTCTTCGCTGCTTCTTCCCGGGCTGAGCGGCGGCCTTCCAGGCGACCGAGGATGCGTTGAAGTCGAGTTGCTGTGTCGACTAAAGGAGGGACCGAGAGGTGAGAGGGCTCCTGTGGGGTCATGGCATATAGGGGGGTATTGAAGCCGATGGCCCCCAGACTAGCCATGATCAAATACAGAACGAACCATTGCGGGATTATCCGAAGCATTGTCCCTCCCCGGCGAGCCAGACCCTGGGAATTGATTCCTGCCTATCACCTGATCATAGAGGCGAAGACTGGAAGAGCGGGTTCGGACGAGCAGCATAATGCTTCCAAGGCTTCGCGTCAAGGGGGAGGGAGGGGGAGGGGATCTAAGGTTTTAGTTGAGAATCATCAGAAAATTGCTGGTATTGGTGGAAATTTATCAATAATATTCGCAAAATATGGTCAATAATTTATAAAATGATCAATTGGCGGCTTGAATAGGGTGGCTTGATTGTTCATTCGGAAGGGAAGCCGTGAATTTTTATAGCGCAAAGCACCAGCCTGAAATTAGAAGGCGCCTGATTGAGTCGGATCCTGTTGCATCCTGAGGCAGGGATAGTTGGTTCGCGTACTTGTCGATAGGTGGTCGTCAGGCCCGGGGCGGGTGCTTCAGTCTAGAGGTGGGTCATCTCCCCGCGCGGCAAGGAATCCGAGCGGCGGTCGAGGGTGGCGTCGAGGGCTGGCCAGGATTCAGGGGGAAGAAATCAGGTATCCAAGGGCAAGCACTGAAAACCAAAGCGTGGAAAAACCGCGCCTTCAAGGGGGCAAGGCCTTTTGAGGTGAAAGACTCCAGGAAGGGGTGAAATTTTTTAAACCTCTCCTAGCAAAGGGCCCTGCGCTGAGGGTGGCTGAGGGTAGGCTGGGTGGTCCCCTCGAATCAAGGAATAATTAAGAAATTGAGGTCGCCTAGAATTTAGAGATGAGGAGGCTTACTCGTCGAGGGGATGGGTTGAGCTATTGTCGCCAGGCCAGGCTGGCGAGGATCGATTTCACCTCTTCAGGCCCGAAGGAAGCGTTCTGTGATTCGAAGCGAACCACGAACGGGGGAAACCAGGCGATCACCCTTCGGATCTGCAGGGGCACAGCCTGGGATGACGCGGCTGGCGAATCCTGCGTTCCCTGCCGAAAGACGATCTTCTTCAACCCCGTCATTTCGAGGGTTTCCGTGGTCGAGGCGAGCTGGTCGATGGTGGACAGCCGGTCGTAGATCGCCTCGGCTTGGCTGGCCTCGGCGACCTGCAGAATGTCGACGGCCATGGTCAAGGTGGCTTCGCCTTCCCCTGGCTTCACATAATGGGCCTGAAACCCCTTGGCCTCGATGAACGGGATGGGGCGTTCGTTGGGGGCCAGGTCGCCCAGGGTCCAGCCGTCGGTGACTTTGGTCGGCAACAATGGGGTGGACTCGTGGGCCCGAGGATGGGTGGCGGCTCGAATGGCCAAGCCGCCAGAGGCCGGAGGAGTCTGGGGAATGGCCAATGGGGCCTGGCTGCCGATGGTGGCGGCAGGTGGCGTCGCGGCTGGTGACGTGGCAAAGGTATCCGCTGCCGCTGGATACGCCGGATCGCCTGATCGAGCATCGGCGGGGGCGTCCATAGGGGGAACGGACGGTGGTTCAGCGCAAAGGGCTGCCGGACAGGCCACAGAGAGGAATCCGCCCATGATCAGAACATGAAAACGCATGTTGATGCTCCTCGTTCGAAGATAGATCAGCCAGCTCGAGATGGCGTTCACCCCGGTGGTCCCAGGAACGCCAGGATTCTCTCGATGATGCGTTCCGAGGCTTTGCCATCCCCATAGGGGTTGGGGTTTTTCGTCATGGCGGCGTAGGCTGCTGGATCGGTCAACAAGGCGGTGGCCGCCCCTAGTATCTTTTCGGGGTCGGTGCCGACGAGTTGCAGGGCCCCACTTTCGAGTCCCTCGGGACGTTCGGTGACGTCGCGCAGGACCAGGACCGGCTTTTTCAACGTGGGAGCTTCTTCCTGGACGCCGCCGCTATCCGAGAGCAGGAAGAACGACCGCTTCATGGCGTGCAGGAAGTCGAGATACCCGAGCGGCGCACACAGATGGATGCGTGGATGGTCGCCCAGGTGGGTGCCGACCTGCGCGCGCACATTGGGATTGGGGTGCACCGGAAAAAGCAGCCGGACCTCGGGGAAGCGATCGACCAGTTCGCGCAGGGCACGGAAAACGCGGAGGTGCGGCTCACCGAAGCTTTCCCGCCGATGAGTGGTCACCAGCACCAGTCGTTCGCCCGGTTTGAGGTCGGGAATGGCAGCGGACGGGGTATGCGGGAGTTCGAGGGCCCACAGCAAGGCATCGATGACGGTGTTGCCGGTGACCAGGATCCGGCGATCGGCCACTCCTTCGCGTACCAGGTTCGCCCGGGCCCGGGCGGTGGGGGGAAAGTGGAGGTCGGCCAGGGTGCCAGCCAATCTCCGATTCATTTCTTCGGGGAAGGGGCTGAATTTGTCGTTGGTGCGCAGACCAGCCTCGACGTGGGCGACCGGGATGTGCGAGTAATACCCGGCAAGGGCGCCGAGGAAGGCCGACGTGGTATCGCCTTGCACGACCACCAGATCGACGGTTTCCTGCTGGAACACTCTGGCCAGGCCGTCCAGGATGCGAGCCGAGACGCTGAACAGCGTCTGGTCAGGTTCCATGACGGCGAGATCGTGGTCGGGCCGCAAGTCGAAGACCTGGAACATCTCGGCGGCCAGCTCGCGGTGTTGACCGGTGTGTACGACCACGGCCTCCAGGCCGGGGGTGGCCCGGGCGCATCGGATGACCGGCGCCAGTTTGATGATCTCGGGGCGCGTGCCCAGAACGAACAGCAGGCGCTTGGCCATGGATCAGGCAGTCGTTGTGGGGTGGCCCAGACGATCTAGCGTGCCGGTTCCGGCGTCCCGAGCGAGGGTTCGAGGGGCAGCGCCGAATCGCCTTTTTCTCCGGGGGTGGTCGATGAAACCGACCCTGTGGGAGGCTGAGACGGGGGCGGGGCAGCGGGGGCGAAGGGGTCGCGCCCCTCGAGCAGTTCGGTCAGTTCCTGGCCGGTGATCGTTTCGCGCTCGAGCAAAATCTTGGAGATGCGCTCGAGATCGTCTCGCCGCTGGGTCAGAATATCTTTGGCCTTCTGGTAGGCCGTGTCGATCAGCCGGCGGACCTCGTGGTCGATCTTCTTGGCCATCTCTTCGCTGATATCCTTCCGGCGGTTGAAATCGCGACCAAGGAACACGGTATGCTCGTCGTCATTGAGGTAGACGGGGCCGATCTCTTCGCTCATGCCCAGTTCGCAGACCATCTTGCGAGCGATCTTGGTGGCCCGCTCGATGTCGTTCTTGGCGCCCGAGGTCAACTCGCCGAACACCATCTCTTCGGCAATGCGGCCCGCGAGCAGGATGCACAACTGATGGAACAGCTGCGTCTTCGACACGGTCAGGCGGTCTTCCACGGGCAGTTGCATGGTCAGGCCGAGGGCCATGCCGCGCGGGATGATCGTGATCTTGTGCACCGGGTCGGTGCCGGGCAGGCTGGCCGCCACCAGGGCGTGTCCCATCTCGTGCACGGCCGTCGTGGTTTTCTCGCGCTCGGAGATGATGCGGCTCTTGCGCTCCGAGCCGGCGATGACGCGATCGATCGCCTCTTCGAAATCGGACATGCGCACGACTTTGCGGTTATGGCGGGCGGCCAGGATGGCAGCTTCGTTGGCCAGGTTGGCCAGATCGGCGCCGACGAAACCGGGGGTGCGGCGGGCCAGCACCTGCAGGTTGACATCGTCGGCGATGGGCTTGTCGCGCACATGGATCTTGAGAATCTGCTCGCGTCCGACGATATCGGGCTGGTCGACGACGATGCGGCGGTCGAAGCGCCCGGGCCGCAGCAACGCCGGATCGAGAACGTCGGGGCGGTTGGTGGCGGCGACCAGGATGATGCCTTTGGTATTGTCGAAGCCATCCATCTCGACCAGCAGCTGATTGAGGGTCTGTTCGCGTTCATCATGGCCGCCGCCCAGGCCGGCGCCACGTTGGCGGCCGACGGCGTCGATCTCGTCCATGAAGACGATGCAGGGCGCGTTCTTGCGGGCCTGCTCGAACAGATCGCGGACGCGCGAAGCGCCGACCCCGACGAACATCTCGACGAACTCCGAGCCCGAGATGTTGAAGAAGGGAACATTGGCCTCGCCGGCCACGGCTCGGGCCAGCAGGGTCTTGCCGGTACCGGGGGGGCCGTAGAGCAGCACGCCGCGCGGGATTTTGGCGCCCAGGCTGGTGAACTTGGCGGGTTCCTTGAGGAATTCGACCACCTCTTCGAGGTCTTGCTTGGCTTCGTCGACCCCGGCGACGTCTTTGAACAACACGCGTTTCTCGGCGGAGTCGACCATGCGCGCCCGGCTCTTGCCGAAACTGAGGGCCTTGGCCCCGCCGCCCTGCATCTTCTGCAGGATGTAGACCCAGGCCCCGAAGAGCAGAATGAAGGGGAAGATGTTGATCAGCAGGTTCAGCCACCACGACACCTGGGCGGGCGGTTCGACGTCGATGGTGATGTTCGGGGTCTCGCGGAGGATTTCCATGAGGCCGGGATCCTCAGGGATGACGGTCCGGAACTGGGCTGGCACCATCTCCTTGTCGCCCGACAGCAGATTGCGGGTGACCATCTGGCCGGTGATCTCGCGATCGTTGATCTTGACGTTGATCACCTTGCGCGAAGAGTCTTTATCGCGCAGCATGCGCACGAACTCGGAATACTTGATCGTCTCGACCCGTTTGGTGGTGGCGATGTTGACGAATGCCGTCAGGAAGATGATCAACAGGATGATATAGAGGGCCACAGTCTTCATCTTGGGCGGTTGTTCTTTCATGGGGCAATCCTGTACAGCAAGCTGAAAAGTCTATTTATCCTACCATAGGCAGGAAAGAGACTCAATGTACCGAGTCTTTTTGCAGCAATTATCGGTCAACTCATGAAACCATCACCCAGTGCTAATTTCCAAGAACGAAGTCCGGAATGCCTCATCAATTCATCCTTTGGCCATTCTATGTGCCTTGAAGCTTTTGCCGAAGCCGATCA
>QOQW01000005.1 GCA_003327425.1 Candidatus Ozemibacter sibiricus | reverse complement strand
CGGCCGTCACGGGCGCCCGCGTCTCTTCGGGAACCAGCTCCCACACGCATTTCTGGCATAGAGCATTGACCAGCCAGGGCTGGCCGCGGGTGTAGTGGTAGATGAGATCGATCGCCGCCGGCTCGAACGGCTGCCCCTTTTCCTCGACATGCTGGCGGATCAGCGCTTCGACATCGGCCCGCGAGAAGTTGCCTAACGTCGCCGAATTCTGCTTGATATTGAACGGGCTGCCCGGATTCACCGGCACGCCATCTTTCGCTTTGATCAGGTAGTCGCGCAGGTCGCGCATGCCCACCAAAGCTACCGACACCGGGAACTTACCGACGCCGCGGTCGGCGAACCCCGATCGCAACTGTCGCAGGAAGCTCACCATCGGCTGATCCTGCAAAACGTCGACTTCGTCGAACAAGACCACCAACGGCCGGGGGGCGACCATCGCCGCCCAGTCGGACATGATCGTCGCTAGCATACTGCCCGGATGCACCGTCGGCAGCGGCGGCACCACCTCAGCCCCCACCTGCTTCTTGGCCGATTCCTGAATCGCCTCGCATACCAACACCATGGCGTCGGCCAGTTCGGTCATACCTTGGCACCGTTCCACGCTTACGCAGCATGCCACCACCGTTGCGGCGGCATTCAATTCGCGGGTCCAACTCAGCAAGAACGTTGTCTTGCCGGTTTGGCGGGGAGCATGGAGCACCCAATACAATTCGTCACTGAGATAGCGTTTGAGCTGCGCACCGACCAAGCGGGCGCTTGGCGGCAACATGTAATGCCGGTCAGGATGGCACGGCCCCGTGGTGTTGAAATAGCGTCCCATGATGTTCTCCCTTTCGAGCTACCAGGTATTCATCGCGCGGCTGGCCGCCCTCAGGCCCCGACCACGGTGATCGGGGGGCGATCGGCGCCCAGCGGGTCGGACCGCGTCTCCCAGGTCAGGCGCTCTTCCCATGGGCGGGCCCGCGTTTCGGGCCGCCGGTCGAACACCAGCAGGTACGTTTCGGGGAACCCAGCCACTCCTTCGCTCTTCTTCAACCGATCGCGGTAGCCGGCCACCTGGATCAATCCTTTCTCGATCACCGCTTCGCGCGTTTGCCCGGCCTGCACCAGCTTGATTTCGATGACCGACCAGCGACCATGCCATTCGATGGCCAGATCGACCCGCCCCCGCCCTGCCGCATACTCGCGCTCGATACGCCCGCCGCCGTTGGTAATGCGCTGCAAAAAAGCCATCACCAGAAGATGGGGAAAAGCCTCGGGGTAGGAGGCCTTCCGTTCCCACTCTTCCGAATGCTGCCGCCAGAAATCCTGGAATTCACGGAGCAGAACCGGCATATCAAGCGTGCCGTCATCCCTCTGCCAGCGAAATTCAGGCGCTGGGATAGCATATTGCATCCCCTGGTTCAGCACGCGCGGAATCACTTCGCGATAGATCGGATTGGCGATTTCTGGCGTTCCATCTACAAGCGCGACCAGACCGAGATCGAGGCAAAGGCGGAAATCATCCCCCTCAGCCAGTTCTGGATCTGCCTTTCCCACCAAAATGGGCTCGACCACCCGGCGCACACGCGGCTCTTTCAACCGCTCGCCCAGGCTGTCGAGATGCACCGCCCGTTCGGTGATCAGAAGCTCTTTCGCCTGCCGGATGTGCTCGGCCGTCACCGGGGCCCGCGTCTCTTCGGGAACCAGCTCCCACACGCATTTCTGGCATAGAGCATTGACCAGCCAGGGCTGGCCGCGGGTGTAGTGGTAGATGAGATCGATCGCCGCCGGCTCGAACAACTGCCCCTTTTCCTCGACATGCTGGCGGATCAGCGCTTCGACATCGGCCCGCGAGAAGTTGCCTAACGTCGCCGAATTCTGCTTGATATTGAACGGACTGCCCGGATTCACCGGCACGCCATCTTTCGCTTTGATCAGGTAGTCGCGCAGGTCGCGCATGCCCACCAAGGCTACCGACACCGGGAACTTGCCGACCCCGCGGTCGGCGAACCCTGACCGCAACTGCCGCAGGAAGCTCACCATGGTCTCGCCCACCAGCACATCGACTTCGTCGAACAAGATGACCAAAGGCTTCGGCGCCACAGCAGCCGCCCACCGCCGCAAGAACTCGGACAGCATCGACAGCGCAGGGATGTTCGAGGGCAGTTCGGGAGGCCGCCCGCCCAATTGCAGCTCGGCAGACGAAACCGCATTGGCGATGATAGCGGGCATCGCTCGCTCAGGCTCGGTGATACCCTGACAGATCTCGACACTGATATAGCAGGCGGCCGCCGTCCCCGAGGCGTTGAGTTCGCGCATCCAGTTCATCAAAAACGTCGTCTTGCCGGTTTGGCGAGGAGCATGGAGCACCCAATACAATTCGTCACTGAGATAGCGTTTGAGCTGCGCGCCGACCAAGCGGGCGCTTGGCGGCAACATGTAATGCCGGTCAGGATGGCACGGCCCCGTGGTGTTGAAAAAGCGACCCATCGTCCCCTCCAATCAAGGAGTTCTTCCCCACTATACCAGAACTCCCGTGCCAATTGCCGCTCCGTGGGCGGGAAGCCCCAGACCGATGCGAACCACCCCATTCCTTGATGTCGCCAGCCCAGCGGTTTCGATCTGACCAAGGACCAAGGGATACCCCAGCGGTTGAACGCCGCGAAAGCACAGATCGCGAGAGGGCCCGGCCGACATGCTCGCCAGCGTCCGCCGGCGAGTGTGGTAGAATGAACATGAGCTGCGCGGCCACCCCGCGGTCACTCGGCTTCGCGGTCTCGTTTCTTGGTCGTTGAGAAGCCGTTTTTGGGACAGCTCTCGTTCGAGATCGTCTTCCGCCGCCCCGGTTCCGCCTGGAGGCCGAGCTCTTGGCGCTCGCCGAGCGGGTGGGCCAACGGACGGGCACGGTCTTCCGTCTGACCCGCAAGGGAGTGATGGCCGCGTTGGCGAAAGGGTACACGCTCCCCACCCTGTGGCGGCTCCTGGAAGCCCAGGTCGCCGCCCCCATTCCGGCGAATGTCCGCACCGAAGTCGAAGCCTGGGCCCGCAACGTGGTGCGGATGGCGGCCCACAGCGCGATTCTGCTGCAGGTGCCTGACGAGGCGACCCTGCAGCGTCTGCTGGACGTCGGCCGGAACAAGGTGATCCGCCTGGGGGACCTGCTCGTGCAGCTCTGCGGCACCCCTCGCGAGCTGCGCCAGCTCGTCGACCGTCTGCAGGTGGCCGGTCTCTTCGTGACCCTGCCCGAGCTTCCGGCCACGCCTAGCCGCCGCGGCCGGCCGCCGTACCGTCCACGGTAGACCGTCGCCTCGAGGAGCCGGCCCGCTTCTTCGCCCGCCCCCGTTTGGAGCCGAACCACCTTGGCAGCGTTTGGGATCTGAACAACGGCGGGCCGGCGCCGCCCTCCCCGCATCAGCCGGCCAAACGTCAACTCCCGAAGGATGCCCCAACCGGGGGAAAGTCCCTTAGTTTCAGGAGGAGACCGCCAGGGGCCGATGACCCCTGGACCCCCTTTTTGCTCGTCTGGCGAACGCCCGGCGCTCCCCAGACGGACGGCCCGCTTCGTCATGCCGGGCAGAAATGATTTCAGGGAGCCGCTGCCCTGGCAAGCAACGCCCCACTTGGCGTCGAACGCCTGATTCTGCTATGCTCGCAGCCATAAGAACAGCACGAAGGAGACACCCATGGCGCCGTTCACGTTCCCCCGCGACCTTCTTCAGCAGCAGACGGCCGATATCTTGAAGAAAGTGGCCAGCCAGCTGAAAGTAGGGCTGGGTCCGATGCCGAAGGCCCAGTTGGTCGATTTCCTGACCGATTATCTATCGGAGAAGCTGCCTGAACTCGTGCAAGGCCTGACCACCAAGGAGCGCCTCTTCCTGGCCGAGGCCGCCTACGGCAATGGCTATGTCGATCCTGAAATCTTTCAAGCCAAGTACGGACGCCGCGCTCCCACCCTGCCGACCTCGGTCAGTCGCTGGGAAAAGGAGGTTCCGGTCGGCAAGACATCGGAGGGCCCAGATTTTCACTCCATCTTTTCTGATCCCGAGCCATGGGAAGAAGAACTGGACCGCTTTCACTATGAAATCTTTCCCTTCAGGCGGCGGAGGAAGACACCGAAAACCAGCCAGGAACCAGGGTCAATCGGCTCAGACCAAAACCCTTCTGAAGAAAAATCCGAGGTGGTCGAGCAGGAGTCGGCCCCAGCAGCGGCAAGCAGTTACCAACCTCTCGAGAAAGAGCCCGATGAAACCGATGTGATCGCCCGGCAGCGGGTCAACTACGGCAAGGAGACGTATGAGCGAATCACCTACCGTGGACCCAACTATCTCCTGACGCTGTTCTTCGAGCGCCCGTCCCGTTATGCTTCCCCGGTCATGCCGGCCGTGCTGCGCGACAAGCTGCGCAAACTGCTGCTCAAGCCCCCCACCTTCGAATGCCCGACTCGCTCCGAGCTGCCGAGCCACCAGACCATGACCCTTGAGGTGTTGGACAGCAAGGTCGACGTCGACATCCGGGTCTTCACCGGAGAACCCCAAGTCTTCGCGGAAATCAGCCGGGTTCTGGCCGTCATCCGCACCGGCAAGGTCAAGGTTTCCCCGGCCACCGGCCGACCGACTCCCGCCGGGTTGAAGGCCTTGGCCAGCGCCCTCGTCTTGCCCGAATGGAATCTCGCTCCTTCTCCCGAACCCGGCCAAGACCCCGAGAAGAAGCAGCCACGCTCAGATCTCTCCACCTTGCGAGGGCCGGGTGGCCATGCCATCGACCTCCACGACATCGATGCCGACGAATCGGAACGCTCATCGACCAATGGCGCGTCCAACGAAGAAGCAGAAGGCGTCGATGCTTCCGAAGGAAATAAGAATCTGCCGGGCCGGGCCTATGCCTGGAGCATCGTAGTGCAGCAAGCCCAATGGGCCAAGCCCAAAGGTTCGATGCTCGTCCTCACCAAGCTGGGCGAAGCGGTCGCCGCCGGCCCCACGCCCGAGCATCTGCGCCAGGCCCTCCGGGCTCTCGAACTCGATCAGGATTGGGATGAACTGACCCAGGTCCAGGGGCTGCGCGGTCTGAAGGGAAAAGGCCAACGCTGGCTGCGGCCGTTGTCCGAGCGGCGTGGGCCGGTCGTACAGACTCTCCGCGAACTGCCGATCGGGAAGTGGGTATCGATCGCCGACTTCGAGCGATTCATGCTGGCTTCCGAACATCGCATGGCGGTCGCCGAAGACGATCGCGGCGTGATGTCGCTGTATTTCGGATCGGCCGACTACGGGTACTTGACCGACGAAGAGACCTTGGGCCGCTGGATCCTGCGAGTCTTCCTGATGCAACGCCTGGCGCCCCTCGGCGTGATCGACATCGGCTATACCAACCCCCATGGCCTCGATCCCGAGCTGGACTCGTTATGGGGCACCGATGACCACGATTTCTTCACCCCGTGCGACGGCCTCTTGTATGTACGCCTGACCAACCTGGGCGCCTATTGCCTGGGAAAAACCGATACCTACGAAGCGCCGGTGGTGGAGCGTCCGCGCTACCTGCGCGTGCTGCCAAACCTCGAGATCGTGCCCACGAAACTCGCCACCGCACCCCTCGAAGATGCCCTGTTCCTCGATCGGTTCGCCAAACGCCAAGGCTCAACCTGGATCATCTCGCCGGCTTCCGTGCTCGCCTTCCTGGAGGAGGGGGGAAAACTCGAGGAGATTCCGCGCTTCCTCGAACAGCGAGCCGATCAAGCATTGCCCGACACCGTGCGGCAGCTGCTGACCGACACCGGTCGGCGCGCCACCGTGCTCGGCGAGCCTGAGGCGGCGCTTCTGATCCCGGTGAACGACACCCACGTCGCCCACCTGATCGCCCACGACCCCAAAGCCCGCGAGGTGTGCCGGCTGGCCGGCGATCGGCACCTCGTGGTCCTCGAAAAGAATCGGCGCGGATTCGCCGCCGCCTTGCGACGCCTGGGCTTCCTGCCGCCGCCCGCCCTCCGCTGAGCGCCCCGGCCTTCTGGCTACGGCGGCGCACCCCGACACCCCCTGGGCAGCCCCTGCGAAGCCGCCGCCCCGCGCGCCAGTCGACCGAGTGACCAGTGGGCCAGCCACCCGACCAGGCGATCGGCCCCCCAGGTCGACCACCGGGGGGAACCTGGCAGCGACCTGGGGTCCAGGGACCGCTGGGCCCTCCCCTGGCGGTGGTCCTTTCCTCTCGAGCCGGGGCACGATGCTGGTCGAGAGCTGGCCGTTCGCTCCGGCCAGGGGTTTAAGGGGTTTGTGGATCGAAGCGGTTTCCGGTAGAATCGGGCCCAGACAGATCATCTTCACCATTCAGGAAAGGAGCCCTCCCCTCTTCTATGTCGCAGGAATTCTCACGCCTTCCGATCGAACGGCTCGCCCAGTGGATCCTCCGCGAAGAGGCGGCCGAAGGCCAGATCTTCGGCATCCATCAGAGCCTGTTCTTCACGCCGCAAACGACCGATCGCTTCACCCTGATGCGCTATGGCGAGCGGCTGGAAACGCCGATCGGCGTGGCCGCCGGGCCGCACACCCAGATGGCCCAGAACCTGATCGCCGCCTGGTTGTGCGGCGCACGCTACCTCGAGCTGAAGACGGTGCAGACCCTCGATGAGCTGAAGGTCAGCAAGCCCTGCATCGATGCCCAGGATGAAGGCTACAACTGCGAGTGGTCGCAAGAACTGCGCCTCGACGACAGCTTCGACGAGTACCTCAACGCCTGGATCCTGCTGCACGTGCTGCGCCACAAGTTCGGCTGGGCGAAGGAGCCGCGCGGGTTTTTGTTCAACATGTCGGTCGGCTACAACCTGGAAGGGATCAAGCAACCCAACGTCCAGCGCTTCCTCGACCGCATGGCCGACGCCCGCCGCGAGATCGACGCGAAACGGGCCGCCCTGCGACCCATCTACCCGAAGATCGACGAGATCGAGATTCCCAGCCGCCTGTCGGACAACATCACCCTGTCGACGATGCACGGCTGCCCGCCCGAAGAGATCGAAAAGATCGGCCGCTACCTGATCACCGAGCGCGGCTACCACACGACGATCAAGCTCAATCCGACCCTGCTGGGGCCCGACCACCTGCGACACATCCTGAACGACCAGCTCGGCTTCGTCACGCAGGTGCCCGACGAGGCCTTCGGCCACGATCTGAAATTCCCCGATGCGGTGGCCCTCATCAAGAATCTGCGGGAAGCCGCCACCCAGAAGGGCGTGCAGTTCTCGCTGAAGCTGACCAACACCCTCGAATCGCTCAACCATAAAGACGTCTTCCCGCCGCACGAGAAGATGATGTACATGAGCGGCCGCGCCCTCCATCCGATCAGCATCAATGTGGCGGCCAAGCTGCAGCACGAGTTCGACGGTCAGCTCGATCTGACCTTTTCGGCCGGCGCCGACTGCTTCAACCTGCCGATGGTGCTGGCGGCCGGTCTCAAGCCGGTCACCGTCTGCACCGACCTGCTGAAACCCGGCGGCTATGCGCGTCTCGGCCAGTACCTGTCGAACCTGCACGAGGCGATGGCCAGGGAAGGCGCCAGCACGCTCGACGAGTTGGCGCTGAAGGTCGCCGGCTGTTCGTGCGGGAATGTGCGCAAGGCCGCGCTGATCAACCTGCGCCGCTACGCCGGCACCGTGCCCGGCCTGCCCGCCTACCGCGCCGACGCTCGCACCGGCGACACCGTCAAGACGGCGCGGCCGCTGCCGCCTTTCGATTGCATCCAGGCGCCCTGCACGACGACCTGCCCGGCCGGCCAGGACATTCCATCATATTTGTACTATACAGTACAAGGCAACTACCAGGCCGCCTACGACGTCATCCGGCGCACCAATCCCTTCCCGCATGTGCTGGGCCAGGTCTGCGACCACCACTGCCAGCACCGCTGCACCCGCAGCAACTACGACAACCCGCTGCTGATTCGCGAGGTCAAGCGGTTCATCGCCGCCCGCAACGCCGGCCGTCCGCCGCTCCAGCCGGGCGCCCCCAACGGCAAGAAGGTGGCCGTCATCGGAGCCGGCCCCTCGGGCCTCGCCTGCGCCTACTTCCTGGCGCTCGACGGCTTCGCGGTCACCGTCTACGAGACCAAAGCCTTCGCCGGCGGCATGGTCAGCGACGCCATCCCCGCCTTCCGGCTCGCCGAAGAGGCCATTCGCCGCGATATCGACGGCATCACCGCCCTCGGCGTCGAGATCCGCTACGACCAGAAGATCGACCGCGCCCGGTTCGACGAGCTGCGGCGCACCCACGACTTCGTCTACGTCGCCATCGGCGCCCAGGCCGCCAAGAAGCTGGGCGTTCCGGGCGAGGAGGCGCCTGGCGTCATCGACGCCCTGCGCTTCCTGTCGGACGTGCGGCACGGCCGCCCCGTGGCGATCGGCCCGCGCGTGGCCGTGGTGGGCGGCGGCAACTCGGCGATGGATGCGGCCCGCACCGCCCGCCGGCTGGTTGGCGAGACCGGGAAGGTCGTGATCGTCTACCGCCGCACCGCCGCCGAGATGCCGGCCGACCAGGAAGAGGTGCGAGCGGCGCGGGCCGAAGGCATCGAGCTGCTCGAACGGCACGCTCCGGTGGCGGTGGTGGTGCGCGACGGCCGGGTCGCCGCGCTGCAATGCCAGAAGATGCGGCTCGGCGAGAAAGGCCCCGATGGCCGGCGCCGCCCCGAGAAGATCGAGGGCGCGCTCGTCGAGCTGCCGTTCGACACGATCATTCCCGCCATCGGGCAGGATCTCGTGGCCGATTTCCTGTCGGCCGCCGACCTCGAGACCGACCCCGGCACCGGCGAGACGAAGCTGCCCGGCGTGTTCGCCGGCGGCGATGCGGTGCGCGGCCCGGCCAGCATCGTCAAAGCTCTGGCCGACGGCAAGAAAGCCGCCCTGGCCATCATCGCCCGGGCCGGCCGCGGCCTCGAGACGGGCCCCGTGCGCCTGCCCAAGGGCCTCACCCCGGCGCAGTTCCAGCAGCGCGCCGCTCGGCGGGTACCGGGGCTGGCCCTGCCCGAGATCGAGGTCGAGCGCCGCCAGGGCTTCGCCCCGGTCGTGCGCGAACTGACCGAAGAGGAGGCCCGGCGCGAAGCCGACCGCTGCCTCTACTGCAACGACGTCTGCAACGTCTGCGTCACCGTCTGCCCCAACCGGGCCAACCGCGCCTACCGGATCGCCCCCCTCGAGGTCTCGATCTACAAAGGCACCCGCGACGGCAACGCCTACCGGCTCGAGAAGACCCGCACACTGCGCCTGACCCAGGAACCGCAGACCCTGAACATCGGCGACTTCTGCAACGAGTGCGGCAATTGCACCACCTTCTGCCCGACCAGCGGCGCCCCCTATCAAGACAAGCCCAAGTTCTACCTGACGGAAGCAAGCTGGCAGCGCGAAACCAACGGCTACCACCTGACTCCGTCGTCGCTGCTGGCGCGCGTCGATGGGCAGGTCGAGCGGCTCGAAGCCCGCAACGGCGCCTTCTGGTACGAGGGCCGCGGCGTGCGCGCCCGCCTGCACCCCGTTACGCTGACCGTCGAAACCGTGCAGCCCGCCGACGGGGCGCCGGCCGAGATCGTGCTCGACCATGCCGTCACCATGGGCCTGCTCTTTAAATCCTTGAAGGGAAGCTGCTTCTCGGCGTAGGCTGCCCGGCCCACCGCCGCGGCCCTCGGTTCGTCACGAGCCGGGGGCCGTGGCTGTGTTTCGGAAAGGCCGCTACCGCCACCGCCGGTCAAGAGCCGACAATCAGGAACGGTCGAGCAGGAGGCACCGAGCCAAGACCGGCGATTCGGGAAGACTGTTCGGACGGCCGCGGTTCTGGGCAGGCCGCGGCGGTCGAGACCGTGCCGCCCACCGAAGGTTGCCGATCTGAGACCCGCCGTGGCGAGAGAACGGGCCCAGCTGGCTACGGCTCACCACCAGCGCGCCGCGCCGATGACCCTCACCGGCGGTCGGCCGGCGCCACCTCCTCGCCATCGCTCGAAGATGGCGATACCGCAAGGCGAAGCTCGACGAAGATTGCGGCAGGTGGGCCGACCGCACAGCTCCACAGAGGAAGTCGCACGCCGGGAACCGTCGCCCCGCAAGGTTACTCCCCGATGAACTGCAGCACGAGCCGGCGGGTGCGCGGCCGGATGTCGAAGTCGAGGAAGACCACCTGTTGCCAGGTGCCGAGCGTGAAGGCGCCATCCACGAAGGGGACGGTCAGCGAGGGACCGACCAGCGAGGCCCGCACGTGGGAATGCCCGTTGCCGTCGTGCCAGGTGGCGTCATGATGGTAGGTCGCCCGAGCCGGAGCCAGGCGTTCCCACAGTTCTTGCAGATCGAGCAGCAAGCCCGGCTCGTATTCGACGGTCGTCAGTCCGCCCGTCGCGCCCGGCACGAACACGGTGCAAGCGCCGTGGCGCAGCCCGGTCTCGCGCAGCATCCGCGCCAGATCGGGGGTGAGGTCGATCGCATGCCCGTTTCCTTTGGTGGCATGTTCGAGATAGCGCGTGATGACCGCCATGGATCTTTCTCAGGAGCGAGCTCAGCGCCGGGAACGCGACGCGCGCCGGGAAGCACGGCGAGCGGACGGCTCGTCTTCGTCGGTCGGAGTCGGCGGCTTCCCATATTGACGCGGGCTTTCGCGCACTTCCTGGATCAACGGCGGAAAGAGCAACGACAGGTCGACCTCCAGGCCGGGCACGACCGAGACCGGCACCTTCGAATCGGCATCGTAGTAATCGGGCGGACCGAAGCCGTTCTGGCCGGTGCGACGAAACACGGTGACAATGCGGTCGACCGGATGCACCAGCCAGAACTCGCGCACGCCGGCCTTCTCGTAGACCCGCCGCTTGCGCAGGCAATCATGCGAAGCCGTGGCCGGGGAAAGGATCTCGATGACCAGATCAGGAGCGCCCCGAATCCGTTTGCCATCCATCTTGGCGGGATCGCACACCACGGCGAGGTCGGGCCGCACCACGGTTCGCACCGCGGCATCAGCCTCGTCGCCTCGCGGCAGGATGACATCTGGCGCGAGAAAGACCCGGCAGGATTTCCCACGAAGGAACGTGCGCAATTGTGCGCCCAGCTCGCCCAGCATTTCCTGATGATCGAGCGAGGGAGCGGCCGACATGTCGAAGGCCTCTCCATCGATCAATTCCCAGCGTTCGTCGCTGGGCCAGACGAGGTAATCCCCGTAGGTGAAGGACGTGGTCGGCAAGGCTCGACGCGGTTCGGACATCTCTCCCTCCTCAAGCTGGCGGCGCTCGACCCTGCCGTCGAGCCACCCGCTCATAGTCTAGCACCGGCTCCTCGACCCCAGCAACCGAGCGCACGCCCCCCTCCAAGCCAACGCCAATTCAGGCAGAACGCCCGCCACCAGCCGAGCACCGGAAGACGCCGCCAGGGGCCGACGGCCCCTGGACCCCTGCCTTCTTTCCCTGCCGAACGTTGTGCGTTCGGCAGGAGAACGACGGCCGCGCCGGGGGCACGAGACGGCAGCCGGCCGAGATCGCGCCAGGCCGTTCAGCCCCTGCCCCCCGCCATCAGAAGGCCATGGCCAGCACGCAGAAGAACAGCAGCCCGAGCGGGTAGGCCCACCGGAAGAATTCATCGAGGGCCATGGCGACCCGGATGCGCCCACGCTTGGCGTGGTTGTTGGCCACGACGGTCTGAGCGAGCGCCGTGAAGATGAAGACATAGAAAACGATGAAGATCTTGTCGGAAATCACCAGATACCCCACCGCCGGCAGGGCATCGGCCTGGGAGATGTGGAGCGCCACGGCGGTCAGCAGGGCGGTGACGCAGATGCCGCACTGCGCCTCGAACTCGCTGGCGTTGATCCAGAAGACCAGGTAGGCCATGCCGGCGATGACCAGCAACGGAATGATGAACTTGATCAGGTGCGGCACGAACAGCCGCTCCAGCCGGATCTCGAAATTGAAGCGGTGGTAGATGGTCCGGGTGTCGGACGAAGTGTAGCTGTCGCCGAAGTCGGTGTCATAGACATGCTGATCGGTGTAGACGCGCGCTCCGGCCACCTTCCAGTCGGGAACCTGCACGCCCGCTTCGATCCAGCGACCGATGCGGGTATTATTGGGGTCGGGTTCGAACACCAATCGGCTCGCCGGCATCGAGCTGTCTTCGATGACGATGGGCAGCCGCTGCCGGTCGAACGGGTAGGCCCGCAGATCGAACCGCCCCCGGAACCGCCCCTTGATGCGTTGCGACGCGTACCGCACCTCGCCGAACGTGTCGGTCGCCAGCGGCGTCGCCATTTCGATGGTCCCGTTCATGAACTCGATGTTGCTGGGGTTCCACTCCTGGCCGGGCCGGTCGCGCCATTTGTACCAGATGTAGAAGTCGGCGAAGAAGCTGCTCTCTTTCAGGTCGAGGTGGGCCAGATCGAGCACATACAGCCCGATCTGCACAGTCAACGGCCCGCTCGCCACCGCGGCGGCACCAGCGGCTTCTGATGGTTGGGAAGAAGCAGTCGCTGCCACTGGCCCCGTCCGACCAGAGCGCCCCGCCGCCATGGGTTCACCCAACGGAACAGAACCGCTGACGGGAGAACGCCGAGTCGCCGGCTCGTGGCGGGCGGGCTCGCCCGCCCCTTCGGGTCCTGCTTCGAGCTTCAGATCTTCATTTGACAAGGGCCGGCCTTCTCCCTGGGCTTCGGAAGAAGGTTCGAGCCCGGCACGAGCGTCGGGCCCCGACGGCAGCAGTATCTCCATCGTCGGGGCCGAGGCAAGGGCCGCCGCTGGCTGCCCGGCCGCCTGAGCCACCACTTTCGACATCAGGCCCCCCCCGCCCATCGCCCAGACCAGACAGGCCAGCCCTACGAACACCCCTCTTCGCACCAACTTGCCCACGGTTCCTCCTCCAGATCGGCGCTCCCTCATACATCGTCCGATTTTCCATTTCCCCGCACCCATGATCCGACCGCTCCCCCGCCCGACTCCCAGGGAAGAACGACGCGGCCGATCTGCCGCCAGCCCTGAAACCAGCCGGCTTGCCTCCGCCCTGGTCGGCTTCATGCGTTTGATAGGCCGAGGGGCGAGGCGGGGCAGAGCACCGCACCGAAGGCTGGCAAGCGGTCGGCCATCCGCCGCGCCGAAAAGCGAAACTCGCAACCTCTCGTCGCTTCGATTCCTGCGCGACACGGCTGCGAAAACCAGGACCAGGAAAGAAAGCGGGGGCCGCGACGCGCGGCCTCAACCAACGGTCAGCCGGACGCCGCCAGGCGCCCTGGTGGCGACCGGCCAAGCCTGGCTCGCGTGCCCACGGTCGGCAGCGTGATGACCCATCCGACCCGACCCCGCTATCAACCATCGGGTATTTTCCGTCACGGGTTTGGGCCAATCTGCCGATGGTAGATCTGGCATATGGTCAGGAGGCAAACCTGGGCGGTCGTTCTCTTGTTCCTGCTGCTGCTCCCGGCGGCAGGGCTAGCCACCATCGACTTCGGCCAGCAGAAACGGCTGAACGCCGCCCTCGCCACCCTCGAGGCGCTCTACGCAGCGGGCAAATGGGACGAAGCCGTCAAGTTCGGCCGCCAGGTGATGGCCGACGCTCCGGCCGGCCACCCGGTGCGACAGCGGGCCTATGACATCGTCGTCCTGTCGCTCGACAAGCAGACCGCCGAACGCGTCGCCCGCGAGAAGGCCGAAGACCGTGCCAAGCGCCAGAAGACCGCGGCTGACGAGACGGCCGCCGGCAACAAACTGCTGACCGAGAAGAAGTTCGCCGAGGCGGCCGCCAGCTTCAAACGCGCCATCAAGGCCTTCGGCGGCGACGCCGAAACCTGGTATCTGCTGGGTTACGCCCTGCAGCAGAACGGCGACAAGGAAGAGGCCTACCGCGCCTTCCAGAAGTGCCTGTCGCTCAACGACGCCCACCCCCGCGCGCTCTTCCACCTCGCCGAGCTGGCCTACGCCTTCAAGAAGCCGATCGAGGCCGAAGACTACACCCGCCGCCTGATCGCCGCCATCGACAAGCGCCTCGAAGAGCTGGCGGCGATCTTCCTCGAGCAGAAGGCGGCCCAGCTCAACGACAAGGCGGTCGCCACCGCCCGCAAGATCAACGGCCTGAAACGCAACCTGGCCCAGGCCACCTACGTCTACGGCCTGCTGACCAAGGCGGCCGGCGACTACGAGGCCGCCAAGAACGCCCTCAAACGCAGCACCCAGCTCGACCCGACCAATCTCGACGCCTTCTACCACCTGGGCCGGGCCTTCCTCAAACTGCGCATCTACCATCAGAGTTCGCTCGCTTTCGAACAGGCCATCGCCCTCGGCGAGACACGGGCCCGTGAGATGAAGACCCAGGCCAAGAAGCTCCTCGACCAGAACAAGGCCGACGAAGCGGTCGAAATGGAGATGAAGGCCAAGGCCCTGGAACGGCGCCTCGTGCAGAGCTACTACGGCCTGGCCGTCTGCAACTGGAGCCGCCGCGATCATGGCACCGCCCTCGAGTCGATCGACAAGGCGCTCGAGATCGACCCCGAATTCCTGGAGGGCCGGTTCGCCCGGGCCGTCTTCCTGGCCGGGAAGCGCGAATACCTGGCCGCCATCTCCGAGATGCGGCAGGTTCTGCGCCAGTCGCCGCCCAAGAGCCCGCAGGCCGCCCGCGCCATCAAAGCCATCAAACTGTTGATGGATCGGGTCACCTCGGCCGGCGAGACCTTCCAGCCGGGGCCATCCCTTCCTGAAGGCAAGCCCAAGGTCTTCGTCTACCCCTCGGGCACCCCCGTCAAACACCTGCCCGGTCTGGGCGGCCGCCGCACCGAGCGCGATCTCGAGAACCTCTACCCGGGGTTCCGCGAGGTGCAGGACCTGCTCGACAAGCGGAACATCCCCGAAGCGATCCGGCGGTTGCTGGCCATGCAGAAGCAGCACCAGGACATCGCCGAGATCCCGAATGTGCTCGGCTGGTGCTACATGGAGCTGGGGCGCTTCGAAGAGGCCCTCGACTCGTTCAAGAAGGCCCGGGCCATCGACCCGCGCAACGCCGAGAGCCTGTCGAACATCGCCTACCTGATGGCGCTGAAAGGCCGCGACCTCGACCAGGCCCTGGCGCTGGCCGACCAGGCGATCGCCCTCGAGGCCGGCCGCGCCGAGTTCCATCATACCCGCGGCTGGGTGCGGTTCAAGATGGGCCAGATCGACAAGGCGATCGCCGACCTCGACCAGGCGCTGGCCCTGCGGCCGACCTACCTGCTGGCTCGCTACAACCTCGGCCTCGCCCACTACCTGGCCACCGACTACGCCAAAGCCCTGGCCTGCTTCGACGCCGTGCTGGCCGCCCGCCCCGATCACACCAAAGCCGCGCTGTTCAAGGCGATCACCCTGGCCAAGACCGGCAAGGCGCCCGAGGCGATCGCCATGCTCGCCGAGATGCAGAAGAAGCTGCCGCCCACCGAGGTGGTCGCCAAGGTGGTCAAGGACCTCCACGACCGCCTGGCCGCCGCGCATGAGCGGCATGCCGACCTGCCGGTGCCGACGATCAAGACCACCGTTCCTCTCGAGAAGATGCTGAAGAAGGCCATGGACTACCGGGCGAAGGGCCTGGTCAACCACGCCCGCGAGATCTACCTCGAGCTGCAGCGGCTGGCGCCGCACGCCTTCGAGCCCTGGTACGAGCTGGGCGACATGTACGCCAAATGGGGCCTGAGCGCCCCGGCGTTGCGCGCCTGGGAAAAGGCGGCCACCATCAATCCCAACCACTACGATCTGCAGTTCAACCTGGGCAAGATGCGCCATCGGTTGCGGCAGCGCGAAGCCGCCCGCGACGCGTTCTTGAAAGCCCAAGGTATCAATCCCAACGATCCTGAACCTCCATACTATCTCGGTCTGATGGCCTACGAGGAAGGCCAGTTCGAAGCGGCCGAAAGCTACGGGCTGGCCGCCGTGCGGAACAACCCCCGCCATCTGAAGAGCTGGGCCCTGCTGGGCCTGAGCCGCATCCGGCTCGGCCGCTACAAGCCGGCCCGCGACGCCTACGAGACCCTCTACACCCATGCCCCGGCCGATTCCTCGATCAAGCGGCACGCCCGCAAGAAGCTCTGGGAACTGGGCCGCCTGATGGCCCCCGCCCGCGCCCCTTCGTATGAACATGTCCAGGACGTCGGCCAGCAGATGACCGACAAGGCGACCGGCGCTGGCCGGCCCCCCATCGCCGATCTGCCTCCCCCCCCCGCCGACAAGCTCGCCCAGTACGGTCCGAGCATGAGCCACGACGAGAAGATGTGGGTGCTCAAACACCTGCAGAATTTCCCGGTGCTGGCCCGCGCACCCCAGACCGCTCCCCTCAAGGTCGGCCAGAAACCGACCATGACCGAGGCCGAACGCCGCTGGGTGAGCCAGAAACTGGGCGACTTCAAGGCCAAAGCCCTGAAATACGCCCCGCCTGAAGTCAAGATGAGTTCGAAATACAAGCTGGCCGGGCCGCGGCCCCCGACGCGACCGGCCGATCCGGCCGACGATCTGGTGAAGCAGGGCCTGGAGGCCGCCGAGAAGGGCTTCATGGGCGACGCCCTCGCCGCCTTCGTCAAGGCCCGGGAAACCTCACCCAGGAACCTCGACGTGCTGATGAACCTCGGCTACCTGCATCTGCTCAACGGCAACTTCAAGGACGCCTTCGAGGCGGTCTCGACCGCGGTCACGCATCACCCGACCAATCCCTTCCCCCGGCTGGCCCTGGGCAATCTCTACTGGCTCGGCGGCAAGGGCCAGGAGGCGGTCGGCCAGTGGGAGATGATGAGCGGGCCGATCCGGTTCGACCCCGCGTTCGTCCTGCTGGGGCGCTCCGAGAAGGTCTGGAAGCGCGTGCTCGACAGCAATCCCGGCGACGCCGACGCCCACTCCAACCTCGCCGTCATCTACCTGTTCACCGGGCGCTTCCCCGAGGCCATCGCCGAGTGCAAGAACGTCATCGCCCTGGCCCCGGCTCGCGCCGAGCACCAATTCTACCAGGCCATGGCCGAGACGATCCTGTATCTGAAAGCCAAATCCCCTGCCCACAAGAAGGAAGCCCGGGCTCTGCTGAACATCCTGGAGTTCATGTCTCCGCCGTTCCCGCATTCCCGGCTGCTGCGCATGTATGTCGAAACGCTCTGACGCTCGCCGACCATTGCCCCCCCCCTGCCGCCTGCTCGTGCTGCTGGTCCTGGCCTGGAGCCTGGCCCCGGCCCTGGGCCTGGGCCGGACAGCGCCGGCTCAGGCCGCCGCCGCTGTCCGCCTCTATGATGGACAGAGCTTCGAGGTCTTCTCGATGCCGGGGGCCGAGGGGAAGGCGGGAACGCGCGCCACCCGCCCGCTCCTGCGGGAGACGCCGCGCTGCGCGCTGAATCGGGACGGGCTGGTCGGTTTCTTCGTCTCGGAGACGGCTGACAAGCTCGAGCCGGGCCGGATGTTCGCCGGCGCCCGCTTCGAATACCACGAACTCACCTCCCGCCGCGGCGTGGCCTACCGGGGGGAAGACAAGGGCTCGGTGAGTTCGCTGCTGCTGTCGTTCAACTACCTCGGCGAGTGGGCCGAGTGGGCGGTGACCATCCCCACCCATCGCTGGGATCTCGCCGCGCCGCGCACCTACGGCACGCCGGCCGACGAGAATGCCGGGGTGGGCAACCTGCGCCTGGGTTGGAAGGCCACCTACCTGCCCGACCGTTCCTACTATCGGTTCGCCTACGGGGCCACCGCCTACGTCACCACCGGCAACCCCGAGCGCATGCTGCCGGCCGGCTCGCGCCGCGAGGATGAGCTGAAGCTCTACGGCGTGGTCACCACCCGCGAGACCGACTGGACGGTGGCCAACCTCCAGCTCGGCGCCATCCTCAACTCCGAGAACGTCGACGACCGGTTCTTCTACGCCCTGGCCATGAGCTACGAGGCGACCGAGCACGCCACGCTGATCGGCGAACTGACCGGCGAGGTGCAGGCCGGCGACGACAAGGACACTATGGATCTGGTGCTCGGCCTGCGGCTGGCTCCGACGCGCCACGCCGTGGTCGAGCTGGCCTGGACGAAGAACCTGCGCACCTACCGCCCGTACGGCTTCGACGATCAGATCCAGACGGGCGTCACCATCCGCTGGTAGCAGCACCCGGCTCGCCAGCGACCACCGCCGGACGCTTGGGAACAAGGGTACAGCCAGAGGCCTGGCGCCACCGGCAAGGGGCCCACACGACCCCCTGGTCTCTGCCCCGAAAGCACCACCAGGGGCCACCGGCCCCTGGACCCCTGTTCACCGTCTGTGCCGAACGCGACGCGTTCGGCAGCACACAAGACGGCCGCTTCCCCCGCGGCGACAAGACGGCAGGGCGGGCGCCTGACAGCAACGGGCTTGGGGAGCGCCCCGGCCCGGAAGCCCCGATCTCACTTCAACCGGTTGTCGAGTTCCTCGATGAAGCTCTGGGCGAGCTTGTGCTCTTTGGCATCGGGCGGAGCCTGGGTCACCACGCGGGCGAACAGCTCGCGGGCCATGCGGCCGGCCTCGTTGTCGCCCTTGAGGAACATCAGGTCGGTATAGGCGTTGGCCATGGCCATCAGAAGGGTCAGATTGTCGGGGTCCTTCTCGAGGCCCACCTTGAGGACCGCGATGGCATCGAGGATGCGCGCGTCGCGCGACAGGCGGTTGGCCTCGTCGATGATCGCATCGACATCCATCTGCTTGAGGGTGACATCGTCGAGACGCGGCGTGAAGGTAGCGGTGGCCGAGGCGGCCCGCGCCGCCGCCGCCCGCGCCTCGGCCAGCGCCGCCGCTTCCGCGGCTTGTTTGGCCTTGAGGGCCTCGAGCTCGGCGACCTCGCGTTCGTAGCGGGCGACCAGGCGATGGGCCTCCTCGAGGAAGACGGTCTCCATGACCTTCTGCTCGGGGCCTTGCTCGAGGTAGATCTTGAGATCGTTCACCGCGCCGGCCAGGTTGCCGGTGATGGCGGTGAAGAAGCCGCGGTAGAAGAGGCCGTCCTTCATGATGTTGGGCCGATCGCGCAGCAGGGCGAGCCCCTTGGCGATCAGCCCGTTCTCGGGTTCGGCCAGGAAATCGCGTTCGGTCAGCACGCACCGCACGTAGAACTCGATGGCCTTGGGCAGGTCATCGCGTTCGAGCGCGTCCATGGCCTGGTTGAAGAGCGCGGCGCCGGGGCCGGTGCGGGCGGTGCGCAAGCCATGCCCGGGCTTGGGCTTGGCGACCGCCGGCCGCCCCGCTCCGGTCGACGGCTTTTCGGCGGGCGGCTTTTCGGCCACGACAGCAGCCGCAGGTGAAGGCGCGGCCGGTTTCCCGCCCCCCGCCGCACCCGCGGGCGTTCCAGAAGGAGCCGGCCCGCCGGCGGGGGCGGCGGCGCCGCTCCCGCCCACGAGCCGGGGCTGCCCGTCTGGCCCATCGGCGAGGTAGATCTGGGCTCCGGGCGGCTTGGGCAGCGGCTTGACCGCGCCCGCCTCCTCGGACAGCTCGCGCAGTCGCTGCAACGCCAGGGTGAAATCAGGGTTGAGCGAGAGCGCCCGGCCGTAGGCTTCGCGGGCCTCCTGCATGCGGCCCATCGCCTCGTAGGCCAGCCCCATGTTGTAGGGCACCCAGTAGGAGTTGGGATCGATCTTCTGGGCCTGCTGGTAGCAGTACAGACTGTCGCGATACTGGCCGGCCTTCTTGTACAAAATACCAAGATTGTTGTAGGCATGGAAATTATTGGGGTCGATCCTCAGCAGGGCGAAGTAGGTCTCGACCGCTTTGTCATACTGCCGCTCGAGACTGTATTCCAGGGCCAGGGCCAGCAGCGCCTCGCGGTCGGTGGGATCATCTTGCAATCGCTTCTTCAGCTCGGGGATCTTGGAGCTGGCGATTTCGGCCGCCTCGGCCGCCCATGGCGCAGGCCGCCAGAGGCCCGACCGGTTGCGCGCGGGTCGCTGGCCCCGCACGCCGCCCAGGCTCCCACTGCCACCCGATGGAGACGCGACCCCGGCCAGACCAATCCGTTCTTCCGGCTGGCCGGCCTCTTCTTGATGGTTCGCCGGGCCAGGCACCTCGAACCCGGCCCGATCGGCGGGAGCTGGCAGGAACCATGGGCCCAGGGAGAAGACCGCCAGCATCATCCACCCGACCGGCCGCCACCAATGGGAGCCGCCCGACGCCGGCCCGGGGGGCCGCCCCGCCACCCCGCCGGCCGCCCCGCGCTCCGCCGACGGCGGTGTCGCCCCGAAGAGGGCTTCAGTGATGGGCTTCGACGATGAACTTGATGGCGGTTTTTTCGTTTCCGTCAATTTCGATCTTGGCGAAAGCAATGATGGTGACCAGCTCGATGCCTTTGGGAGCGACGTAGCCACGCGTGACGGCGATGGCCTTGACCGTCTGGTTGACGGCCCCGGCCCCGACGGCCAGCAGCTCGACCCGGGTGTCGTGCTCGAGAACCGCCGCGATGGCGCCCGCCACGGACTTGGGGTTGGATGATGATGCGACTCGGAGGATTTCCATGCGTAGCCTCTCTTCGGGTTTCTGTGGGAGGAAACCGTCCCTCTGCTTCCATTATAAAACAACCCCCGCCGGTTGGGAATAGGCGACGGCGGGGGTGGTCGCAGTCAGCAGAGCCGAGGGGGGCGATCAGACCCGGCGGAAGGCGAGACAGGCATTCTGGCCGCCGAACCCGAACGAGTTGACCAGCGCGGCCTCGATGCGGGCTTCGCGCGCGGTGTGCGGCACGCAATCGAGATCGATCCGCTCGTCGCAGCGATCGAGATTGATGGTGGGATGCACGAACCCGCGCGAGATCTGCAGCACGGTGGCAACGGCCCCGACGGCGCCGGCCGCGCCCAGCAAATGCCCGATCATCGACTTGGTGGCATTGACCATGAGCGATTTCGCATGATCGCCGAAGACCCGCTTGATGGCGAGAATCTCGGCCACGTCGCCGAGCGGGGTCGAGGTGCCGTGGCAGTTGACGTAGTTGAAGGTGGTCGGCGGGGTCTGCCGGAAGGCGATGGCCTCGGACATGGCCTGGAAAGCGCCCTCGCCGTTGGGCTCGGGGGCGGTCAGGTGGTAGGCATCGGCGCTGGCCCCGTAGCCGATGACCTCGGCCAGCGGCGTGACGCCGCGCCGTTGCATGCTGGCTTCCGTCTCGAAGATCAGGGCGCCGGCGCCCTCGCCCATGACGAAGCCGTCCCGGTCGGCATCGAAGGGGCGAGACGCCTTCTCGGGAGCGTCATTGCGGGTCGACAGCGCCTTCATCTGGGCGAACCCGGCGACGGTCAGGGGCGTGATGGCCGCCTCGGCGCCCCCGGTCACGCAGATGTCGATCAGGCCGTGGGCCAGCTTGAGGTAGGCTTCGCCCATGCCGTGCAGGCCCGACGCGCAGGCCGAAACCACGCAGAAGTTCGGCCCTTTGAAGCCATGGGCCATGGCGATGTAGCCCGAAGCGATATTGCAGATCATCATCGGCACCAGGAAGGGGCTGACCCGCCCCGGGCCCTGGCCCCGGATCACGTCGTGCTCGGCTTCGAAGGTCTGGATGCCGCCGATGCCGGTGGAGAAGATGACCCCGACCCGCCGCGGATCGAAGGTGCCCGGCTCGAGCCGCGCCTGCTGGAGGGCCATGTGCGAGGCGGCCATGGCGAACTGGGAATACCGATCATGGCGCCGGATCTCTTTCTTCGCGATGTACGGGCTCGGATCGAACCCCTTGACCTCGGCCGCGATCTTGACGGAATGCTGGCTGGCATCGAAGGAGGTGATGGGCCCGACGCCGCTGCGGCCGGCGCGCAGACCGGCCGCGAACTCTTCGATGCCGATGCCGATGGGCGTGACAGCGCCCAGGCCGGTGACGAACACCCTGTTCATTGGTGATGGCCTCCTGGTGGTGATCGTGGTGATCGGCGCGCCGGCCGGCCCCCCCCCGGAGGGGGACCGCGGGTCACGCGTCCTTGAACTCGAGCCCGTCGAAGAACCGGTGGAAGATCTCGGCCACCGACAGGATCTCCTTGATCTTGTAGACATGCTCGCCGGCGAAGACCAGCCCCCGGTCGAGGTGGCCGTCCTTCGCTTCGGTGAGCGCCCGAACGATGCAGAAGATGCGGGAACACCGCTTGAGACAGCCGTCGCAGCGCTCGACCGGGATGGGCCCCTGGGCGATGCGATCGGAGAACGGCGTCGACAGCGCATTGCCCGGCAGCCCGACCGGGCTGTGGATCTTGAACACGTCTCCTTCGCGCGCTTGCAGGTAGCGCTCCTTGAAGGCGGGAGCCGCGTTGCTTTCGAGGCTGGCCGCGAAGCGGGTGCCGATCTGCACGCCATCGACATTCATGCGCAGCACTTCGAGCAGGTCGTCGCGGTCGGCGATCCCTCCGGCGATCAGCACGGGAATCTTCACCGCCGCTTTGACCAGCGGGTAGAGCACACGCGATGATTTGGTGGTGCCCAGATGTCCCCCGGCTTCCTTGCCTTCGACGACCACGGCGGCCGCGCCCAGCTGTTCGGCCAGCACCGCCAGGCGAGCGGTCGAGACGATCGGCACCACCGGTACCCCGGCTCGCTGGCCGAGGGCAAGCAGATCGCGCGAGAAGCCGGCTCCCGCCACCAGCACGTCGATCCCCTCGTCAACCGCCGTTTCCATCACTTTCATGAACTCGGTGGCCGCGACCAGGGTGTTGACCCCGATATAGCCGCCGTTGGCGATGCTGCGGGCGAGCCGGATCTCCTGACGCAGCTCGTCGGGCTGCATGCCCGATCCGGCGATCAGGCCGATGCCGCCCTCGCGGGCGACCGCCCCGGCCAGACGCCCTGTCGACACGCGGATAGCCATCCCCCCCTGAATGATCGGAAAGCGGGGACGCAGGTTGCCGATGACCAGCCGCGGCAGGATCTTCACAAAGGTTCAGCGCTCCGAAGAGGACCGACCGGCGGCCCGACCCAAGCCCGGGCCGCGCCGGCCGTCAGGATATCGCAAGGACGTCGGACTCAGCCTTTCTTCTGGGTGATGTAGTCGACGGCGTCCTTGACGGTCTTCAGCTTCTCGGCATCCTCGTCGGGAATCTCGATGCCGAAATGCTCTTCCAGGTCCATGACCAGCTCGACGGTGTCGAGGCTGTCGGCGCCGAGATCTTCGATGAAGCTGGCTTCCATGGTGACCTGCTTCTCGTCCACCTGGAGCTTGTCGACGACGATGCGCTTGATTTCCTCGAAATAGTTGCTCATGTGGGTGACCTCCTGTATGGGGTGGTTCGTTAGTTTTAATACATGACCATGCCGCCGTCAACCGTGATCACCTGCCCGGTGATATAGGCCGCACGGTCGGAGGCGAGAAACGCGACGAGATTGGCCACGTCGCGCGGGGTCCCGAAGGTGCCCAGCGGAATCTGGCCCAGCATCTGTTCCTTGACCTTGTCAGGCAGCACGTCGGTCATTTCCGATTGGATGAACCCGGGCGCGATGGCATTGGCCCGGATGCCCCGCCGGCCGAATTCCTTGGCGAAGCTGCGAGTGAAGGCGATGATGCCGGCCTTGCTGGCCGCGTAGTTGGCCTGGCCGGCATTGCCCATCAAGCCGATGACCGAGGCGATGTTGATCACCACCCCGCTTTTCTGCTTGAGCATGACGCGGGAAGCCGCCCGCGAGACCAGGAAGGTGCCTTTCAGGTTGACCGTCAGCACGGCATCCCAGGCTTCTTCGGTCATCTTCATCAGCAACCCGTCGCGGGTGATGCCGGCGTTGTTGACGACCACGTCGAGGCGGCCCTGCCATTGGGTGGCCTCGTCGATCAGACGATCGGCGTCGTCGGCCTTGGCGACGTTGGCCACCACCGCTTTGACGGTGAGCCCTTCGCCTTCGAGGGTCTGGCGCGCCTTGTCGAGCCCCTCCGCATTGACATCGGAGAGCACGACCGCATAGCCTTCCTGACCGAGAACCCGGGCGATCTCCAGCCCGATGCCGCGCGCCGAGCCGGTCACCACCGCAGTTTTGCCGTTCGATCCCGTCATGGGGGCACCTCCCATCAATGGCTCTCCCTCAGGGAACAGAGGGAAGGTGCTGTATTCTGCCCAAAAACCCATTGCCTGTCAAGGGGAAAATCACCGATTGCCAAGAAGGGAACTCGCTGGACACACCTGCTTTCATGGTTCCACTGGCGCCTTGGCTCGACAAGGCGTATGTCGGTCGCTCCAACTCAGGCTCGAACCCCTTTTCGCGGTGGCGGTGCTGACGACAGCGTCGGCTAGCCCCGCCTCGGCCCATCCTGCGATCATCATCTGCCGACTACCCGCTTTCGCCAATAGCATAAAATTGAGGGAACCCCGGCCGCCTCGAAAGGCGGAAATCGGCATCTTTCCTCTCTCTCGGTAGAGCGCCTTTCGTGGCCGAATGCGGTGCCGACAGCGCAAGCTGGAAGAGTTCGGGCCCGGCGTCGTCTCGCCGCCGCTCTAGGCCGAGACGGTGGCAGCGGGCGCGACGAGCGCCTGCACCGTGGCGGGATCGCCGGCATAGGCGATGGTCGCCTCGGCCACGGTCTTCTTGACCAGAGGACCGACCACTTTGCTCGCGCCCAGTTCGATGAACGTGCGGAAGCCATCCTTCCACATCTGGTGGACCGAGGTCTCCCAGCGTACCGAGCCGGTCAGCTGGTCGAGCAGCTTGCGCTTGAGGTCGGCGGCCGCCGTGGTCGGACGGCCATCGACGTTGGTATAGACAGGAACTCGAGCATCGGCGAAGGGGATGGTCTCAAGCATCGCCGCGAGCCGATCGCGCGCAGGACCCATCAAAGGAGAATGGAACGGCCCGGACACCTCGAGGGGAATGACGCGTTTGGCGCCCTTCTGGGTCGCGAGTTCGCCGGCGCGCGCCACCGCGGCCCGCGCCCCGCTGATGACGAGCTGGCCGGGGCAGTTCTCGTTGGCCACGACGCAGACGCCGAGGGCCGAGGCTTCCTGGCACACGGCCTCGAGCGCCTCGCGGGACAGCATCATCACCGCCGCCATGGCGCCGGTGCCCGACGGGCAGGCGGTCTCCATGGCGCGGGCCCGCTCGTCGACGAGCCGGAGCAGATCATCATACGAAGCCACCCCGGCCGCATAGAGGGCGGCATATTCCCCCAGGCTGTGGCCAGCGGCGGCCCCGAACAGGAACTGCTGCCGGCGCAGGGCCTCGACCAGGAGCGCGGCGGTGAAGAAGATGGCCGGCTGGGTGGTGGTGGTTTCTTTCAGAGCGCTTTCCGGCCCCTCGAAACACACGGTGCTGAGGGGGCGCCCGAGGATCCGGTCGGTGCGGGCCGCCAGTTCGGCCGCCCAGGGCCAGGCTTCGACCATGGCCTTGGCCATGCCGACTTTCTGCGAACCTTGTCCGGGGAAGATCAGAACATTCATGCATGCACTTCCTTGGTCTGGGATTGGGTAGATTCATGGGCGGGAGCCGCTGGCCGCATGGTCTGGGCAAGGCTGGCTAGACGCGCGAACACCCGGGGCAGCTCGTCGGCGAACCGGGCGAAGATGGCGGCGACCGGTTCTTCGGTATCGATCAGGCCGCAGATCTGCCCGGCCATCACCGTTCCCTCTTCGACGTCGCCATCGATGGCGGCGCGGCGCAGGGCTCCCTTCCCCATCGCGTCGAGCTCTTCGGGAGTGGCGCCCCGTTTCTCGGCCTCGACGTACTGCCGCGCCAACTTGTTCATGATGACCCGCACCGGATGCCCGGTCGAATGGCCGGTGGCGATGGTATCACGATCTTTCGCCTGCGCCACCACGCGCTTGTAATTGGGGTGGACATGGCACTCGCGCGCCAGGATGAAGCGGGTGCCCATCTGCACTCCTTCGGCCCCGAGGGCGAAGGCGGCGACCAGGCCGCGGGCATCGGCGATGCCGCCGGCCGCGATGACGGGGATGGACACCGCATCGACGATCTGGGGAATGAGCACCATGGTGGTGATCTCGCCGATGTGCCCACCCGATTCGGTGCCCTCGGCGATGACGGCATCGACGCCCGAGCGCTCGAGCCGCTTGGCCAAGGCGACCGACGAGACGACCGGGATCACCTTGGTGCCGTTCTCCTTGAATGCCTTGACATACGGCCCGGGGTTGCCGGCCCCTGTGGTGACGACGGGAACCCGTTCCTTCAGGCAGATGTCGACGATCTCGGCGGCGTTCGGCATCATCAGCATGATGTTGACCCCGAAGGGCGCCGACGTCTGCGCTTTGATGGCGTGGATCTCCTGGCGGAGGTGGTCGAGATCCATCGAGCCGGAGCCGAGCACCCCCAGGCCACCCGCATTGCTGACCGCCGCGACGAGGCCGGAGGAACTGACCCAGGCCATTCCTCCCTGCAGAATCGGGTACCGGATGCCAAGAAGCCGGGTGATGCGGGTGTCAATCATGGTTCGACCTCCCGAAAAGGGTATGATAAAGGGTGGAACGGGGCCGGCCGGCACGGCGCGCCGGCCCCCGACGCGGCGCCTTCACCGGGCTCTGTCCGGGGTGCCGGCGAGGCCCGCTCGGGCGACCTGCTGGGCGATGGTCCCGATGACGTCGGTCTGGGCGTAGTCGACGGCCAGGCGCAGCGCATGGGCGATGACCCGGGCCTTCGACTTGCCATGGCAGACGATGGCTCCGCCGGCGATGCCCAGCAGCGGGGCCCCGCTGTATTCGGGGGCGTCGGGCTGGTAGCGACGCAACTGGGTGGCCAACTGCCCGGCGACGGCCGGTGGCAGGCCGGCTTGGGCGATGACCTGCTTGAGCGGGTTCATGATCATCTCGGCCACGCCCTCGCTGGCCTTCAGCAGGATGTTGCCGACGAACCCGTCGCAGACCACGACATGGGCTTCCCCGGCATACATGTGGTCGGGCTCGATGTTGCCGATGAAATTGATCGGGGCTTTGGCCAGCAGCTCATAGGCCGCTTTGACCTGCTCATTGCCCTTGCCGGGTTCGGAACCGACGTTCAGCAGGCCCACCCGCGGCCGGGGGGTGCGACAGATGGCTTCGTAGTAGGCCGAACCCATCAACGCGAACTGCAGCAGATGGAGGGGGCGGCAGTCGACATTGGCGCCGACGTCGCAGACCAGCACCCCATGCTCGCGAGCGGTCGGCAGCAGCACCGAAATGGGCGGGCGCTCGACCCCGGGAATGCGCCCGATCTCGAGCAGACAGGCCGCCAGCTGCGCCCCCGTGCTGCCAGCCGACAGGAAGGCGGCCGCCTTGTTCTGCTTCACCAGACGGGCCGCCACGGCCACCGACGCATTCTTCTTCTTGCGTAGAGCGACGGTCGGAGTCTCCCCCATCTCGACGAACTCGGGGGTATCGGCGATCTCGCAATTGGCCGGCAGCTCAGGCAGGATCTGCCGGATCTCGCTCTCGCGCCCGACCAGGATCAGACCGGCCGTTCCGGTCTTGAGATATTCCTGCGCTCCGAGGACCAGCTCGCGGGGAGCGAAGTCGCCCCCCATGACATCGACGGCGATCTTCATGCCGCGGGCGAGGCTCAGGCCTTCTCGACCTCGAACACCTTCGTCTTCTTGTTGTAGTGGCCGCAGTTAGGGCAGACCCGATGGGCCAGCTTGATCTCGAAGCAGTTGGTGCACTTGGCCAAAGGCAACGGCGGCAGCTTGTCGTGCATGCGTCGATGATACTTGCTCAGCCGGGAAACACGATGTTTTGGACACGCGCCCATGGGAGAAACTCCTTCGAACGATTGAACTGGATCTTCGACTATACCAGATTCACGGTACCGAGTCAACGGAAACCGCGCTCCCAAGAATTCCCTTATCTGGGCCGCGACAAGGCTTCGTGCCATGCCAGGGAGCCTGGCGATTGCCAAGCAGCCGCGAGGGTGGCATACTACCTGAGGCCGCGCCGCCGGGCCGGACGATCCATCGCTGCTGGAGGTACCCCCATGTCACGCTTCTTCCGCTCCCTGATCCGCGGGCCCTTCTTCGACTTGCTCCTTGTTCTGGCGTTCGTGGCGCTCGGTCCCGCCGGCAGTCTGGCGCAGCTTCCCTCCTCCTCCGCCCCTGCCACAAGCACCACCGCTCCCGCCGATGCCCCGCGCGACGTCAAACTGAACATCTTCGCGGTCCTGTCTCCCGAGATCGAGGCGGCCGTTCGCGCCGTCAGCCAGGACCTGATGGACCAGGAAGGCCTGTCGACCTTTCCCCAGCTCGGCTTCCAGATCCACTGCACTTTGTACATGACCAACTACCCGCCGGCTGTCCTGGATGAGCTGGTCTCCCGCGTCAAAGCCTTCGCCGCGACCACCCGCGCCTTTCCGGCCCGCACCACCCGCTTGCAGATCACCAAGGACAACTGGTTCTTCCTCGATCTCGAACGCGATCGCAACCTGCAGAGCCTCTCCGATGCCATCGTCGGCCTGGCGTCCCCGCTGCGGTCGCCGACCAGCTTCATCCCCGAGTGGGCGAAAGACAATCCAGAAAAGGTCGAATGCATCAAGCAGTACGGCAGTCCGAACGTCTTTTCCCAGTTCGAACCGCATCTGACCTTGCTGGCCAATGCCGACGGCGAAGCCCTCGCCCGGTTCCTCGCGAAGAACGGGAAGAACCCCGCCTATGCCCTGCCCATCGCCGGACAGGTGATCGCCATCGGCATCGGCGAAGCCGACCGCAAGGGGCAGATCGCCACCCCGAGCGCCATCTTCCCCTTGCTGCCGGCCTCGGCCCCCACCGACCTGCCGACCGCGCCCTGAGCGAAACCCACCCGGCGCGTCTCTCAAGAAATCGGCGACTTCCTCCGATAGCGGAGGCAGAGACCCGGAGGTGTCGCCATGTCACGCATTCCGCTCAGCGGCAAGCTGATCCTGTTCCTGACGGCGGTAGCCGTGTTGACCGCGATCATGTCGGGTTGCACCAATGCCAACTCGGTGGCGGTCAACCGGGAAGCCCTCCTGCGCGAGGGCGAAAGCCTCGCCTCCGAATCCTCAGGTATCCCTCCTGCCAATGGCAAACCCATCATCTCTGTCCGTTCAGCGATGGCCCTGGTCGGCTTCGGGCAGGAAGTGACCCTGTTCGCGGAAGCGCTCGACCCTGACGGCGACCCGCTGCAATTCTTCTGGACCGCCTCGGAAGGCACCATCATCGCCCAGTCGTCGAACCAGATCACCTGGAAGGCGCCCGACCGCGCGGTCACCGCCGAGATCGCCTGCCGGGTCGACGACCGCAAAGGCGGCGCCGCCACCGCCCGCACCGCCGTCGAGGTGGTGGGGGGACGCCTCTACCGTCTGTCGCTCCAGGTCGACCGCCGCTCGCTGTACGCCGGGACCATGAGCGACACCCAGGCCACGGCCTTCCTGCCGCTGGCCCAGGCCCGGGTCAGCCTGCCCGCCCTGGGGTTGACCGGGATTTCCGGCCCCACCGGACAGGTCGAGCTCGCCCTCGACAACGGCCCTCTGGTGGCCAGTGCGACCGAGGTGGTCATCCAATACCTCGATTGGGAGGCCCGCTACCAGCTGGCCCTGCCCGCCCGGGCCGGCACGCTCAGCGATTCCGTCCAGTTCTTTCCGGGGTTCGACGGGGTCACCGTCGCCGTCGCCCGCGGCGATTCGTTCTTGACGAAACGCGGCGGCGTGGAAGTGCAGGTGGTAGAACAAACCGCCGGCGAGTACAAGCCGATGTCGGAGGTCACCGTGCAGGTCGGCACCGGTCAGCAGGTGGCGCAGGGCGGTCTCGCCTTCCTGACCGCCGAGCTGCCCGGCAGCGAAGCCTTGCTGCGCGTAACCAAGTCCGGGTACCACGCCCTGTCGGGCTATAGGGTTCCGGTGTTCATCGACGGGGTGACCCTGGTGCGGGCCCGGATGGTGCCCCAAAACGCCACCTTCCGCACCGAGGCCATCGTCTCCTGGACGAAGCCGTTCAACGGTCAGAAGGCGGTGCCGGTCACCGGCCCGTTCGAGATCGGATTCGGCCAGCCCATGGAGCAGGCCACCGTGTTCCACGACATGGAGATGGTCATCCAGGAACCCGAGAGCCGCACGACCCTGGTGCTGGCCGGAACTGACATCCCCAACCGATTCACCGTGCAATGGGATGGCGACACCATCGTGCGCTTGACGCCGAAGACGCCGCTGCGTCCGCTGCGCCGCTACAGCTTCTCGGTCACCCGCTGGAACGCCCGCGCCCGCGACGGCCGCCTGCTGCGCAGCTACGCCGGCATGTTCGGCACCTTCACTACCGATGAAGATGGCGATCCTCGCGTCGTCTCCACGTCGCCCCGCAACGGCGACACTGGCGTATCGCGGTCGGGCCCCTTCACTCTGCGCTTCGATCGTTCCATGGACCGCGCGACCTTGAAGCAGGACCTGCGCCTGGAAGCCACCGATGTCCAGAGGGGAACCACCGTGGCCATCGATGGCCCCGCGCTCGAGACCTGGTTTTCGGTGCAGTGGTCGGCGAACGATACCGAAGTGGCGCTGGTGCCGCGACGCCCCTTGCGGGCCCAGACCCCCTACCTGGTCAAGCTGATCCGCAGCGGGTTGCGGTCGAAATCCGGCCGCGCCATCCAGTTCTTCTCGAACCTCTGGGGCCAGTTCTCGACCGGCGATCTGTAACCGCCGCCGCGCCGCCTGCCGCGGCGCCTGCCATCGGAGCCGGCTGGCACCGGCATCCAACCAATCATGGCCAGCGGCCACCGCCCCCTGGCCCCCGATCGCCATTACCTGTACAGGGCCGTTCGGCTGAAAGTACTTAGCCGTTCGGCTGGCGAGTCCATGGTTTTTCCCCGCGGTCAGGCCGATGAGTCCTGGCTGCCCCTGAAGACTTCGGGATGCGTTGGCCTTGTTCGGAGGTTGCACCCTGCTGGGGAAGACAGGTATGATGCCGGCAACGAACTGCGAAAGGAATGAATGCCTCCGATGCAACAAGCTGACATCCTCTTCACCAATGCGCTCGTCCTGACCATGGACGATGCTTTCCGACAGCATTTCCCCGGCGCTCTGGCCGTCCAGGGCGACCGCATCGTCGCCGTCGGGCCGGAAAGCGAGGTCCGCAGCAAGTGGCAGGGCCACGAGACGATCGACTGCCAGGGCAAAATCTTGATGCCAGGGTTGATCAACGCCCACACCCACGTGCCGATGACCTTGATGCGCGGCCTGGCTGATGACCTGCGCCTCGACGTCTGGCTGATGGGCTACATGATGCCGGTCGAACGCGAATTCGTCTCGCCCGAGTTCGTCAAGCTGGGCACCCAGCTGGCCTGCGCCGAGATGATCCGGGGCGGCACCACCTGCTTCGCCGACATGTTCTACTACGAAGAGGCCGTGGCGGAAGGGGCGGCCGAGGCCGGCCTGCGTGCCATCTGCGGCTCGTCCGTGCTGAAGTTCCCCACCCCCGACGCCAAATTCTACGAAGAAGCGCTGGCCTACACGCGCGCCTTCATCCAGAAATGGAAGGGGCATCCGTTGATCACGCCCAGCGTCGCCCCGCACGCGCCCTACACCACCACGCCCGAGATCTTGAAGGCCTGCATGGAAATGGCCGTCGAGTTCGATGTGCCGCTCCAGATCCATCTCGCCGAAACGGCTCAGGAGGTCGAAGCGGTCCGCGCCGAGACCGGCATGCCGGTCATTCCCTACATGAAGAAGCACCACCTGTTCAACGCCAAGGTCATCGCTGCCCACTGCGTGCACATCGACGAAGGCGAGATGCGGGCCCTGCACAACGTGGGGGCGGGCGTCGCCCACAACCCCAGCAGCAACCTCAAGCTGGCCTCGGGCGCGGCGCCCATCAAGCGGATGAACGATCTGCACGTCAAGGTCGGCATCGGCACCGACGGCCCCGCCTCCAACAACGATCTCGACATGTTCGAGGAGATGCGCCTGGCCAGCTTCCTGGCCAAACTGCAGTCCGGCGATCCCACCGCGGTGCCGGCTCGCACCGCGGTCTACATGGCGACTCGCGGCAGCGCCGCCGCCTGCCACCTCGAAGAGCAGACCGGTTCGCTGGTGGTCGGGAAACGGGCCGATCTGATCCTGGTCGATGTCAGCCCCACCCACAACATGCCCTATTTCCTGCGCGACAAGAACGCGCCCTATGCCCGGCTCGTCTATGCCACCAAGGCCAGCGATGTCACCGATACCATGGTCAACGGCAAGTGGCTGATGCGCGATCGCAAGGTGCTGACCCTCGACGAGAAGGCGCTGATCAACCGGGCGATGGAGTACGCCCGCCGCATCGACACCTTCCTGACCCATCGCGAGAAGAGCGTGCTGTCGAAGCTCGTCGCCATCGGCGGCGCCATGGAAGAAGAGAGCTTCGAGATCCAGATGAAGGTGCGGATCGCCGATCCCGCCCCGGTCGTAGCCGCCCTCGCCCGCCCCGAGATCGCCATCGAGTACATGAAGCACTACCGGCAGTTCGATACCTACTTCCTGTTCGCCGGCAGCTCCCAGGGACGCCTGCGCTACCGGGAAGACGAACTGTTGAACGACAAGGACGAAATCGTCGGCGCCCGCGCCCGCCTGACCCTGATCGGCCAGGATCCTCTCTATCCGACGCAGGAGCAGGCCTTGCTGTCGCGCAGCCGCTACCTCGCTCCTGCCACCAACAGCCTGCGCTTCTACCGCGAGTATTTCAAGCCGTCATCGGAGGTCGAGATCCAGAAAGACCGCCGCCGCTACCTCGTCCGGTTCCGGGAAACCGACTTCTACGTCAACATCGATCAGGTGACCAAGCCCGAGCTGGGCCACTTCCTCGAGGTGAAGAGCCGCACCTGGAGCAAGGCCGATGCCGAGCAGAAATCGAAGCTGGTCTACGAGCTGCTGAAATTCCTGGGCGGCGCCGAAGGCGACATCGTCACCAAAGACTACCTGGAGATCGTGCTCGGCCTGTAACGTCGCGGTCCCGCCGTGCCCGGCGCTTCCGGGGGCGGCGAGGCGACCCGTTGGGAAGGACGCCTCGCCGCCCTTGCCTCATGGTCAAATACCGGTGCGCAGGATGAGCGTGGGAATGGTGTCGAGCAGAATCATCAGATCGAGGCTCAATGACATATTTTCGATATAGTACAAGTCGAACTCGACGTGATGATGGATGGGCAGGTGGCTCGAGCGGGCATAGACCTGCCACAGGCCGGTGATGCCGGGGCGGGCCTGCAACCGCTTGGCTTCGAGCGGCGTGTAGCCCTTGGCGATGAAGGGCATCTCGGGACGCGGCCCGACCAGGCTCATCTCGCCGACCAGGACGTTCCACAACTGGGGCAGCTCGTCGAGCCCGGTCGAGCGCAGGAACGACCCCACCCGCGTGATGCGCGGATCGGAGCGATCGGTGGGCGTCACCGCATAGGGATCGGCTTCGACGAACATCGAGCGGAATTTGAGGATGGTGAACTCGCGTCCGCCCAGGCCGACCCGCCGCTGCCGGAACAGCACGGGGCCGGGGGAATCGAGCTTGATCAGCACGGCCAGCAGCAGGAGCAGCGGCGAGAGCAGCGCCAGGAAGACGGCCGCGGTGACCGCGTCGATGGCCCGCTTGGTCGCCAGCATCCAGCGCCGGGCCATCGGGCTGTCGAGACTGATCATGACCGTGCCGTCGAAGAACCCGCCGCTCAGGTTGCGCAGGTACAGGTTGCCGAACGGCGGGACGAGATGGATGACTAGATCCGGGTTGCAGCTGCGTTCGCGCAGGACCCAGATGTTCTCGTAGGCGACCCGATCGCTGAACAGGAACAGCTCGTCGATGGGGGTGGCGGCCAGGAAATCGACGAGCGAGACGCTGGCCGGCAGGCGCCGCAGCCGCACCCCGAGGCCAGGATGTTCGCGCAGACGGGTGGCCAGCAAACGCCGCCGCTCGCCCTTCCCCACCAGCAGGACGTCCCGCCGCGCCCACCCCCGCCGGTGCAGCGCCTCCCGCAGCCGGTGCGAGACCTGCCGACCGAGGCTGCCCAGCACCACGAAGAAGCCCCACCCGAAGAACAGGATGAGGCGTGAGTAGTCGTACTGGCGATAGAGGAAGGTGCCCGCCATCAGCAACAGGAGAAGGATCAGCGAGGTGTTGAACTGCAACTGCAGCTCGTCGATGCGGAAGAAGAGGAGGCGGTTGGCATAGCCGCCACGCCAGGCCAGCAGGATGTGCCACAGCGCGATGGCCACGCCCAGCATGAGCAGATATTGCCGAGGGTTGCGCAGGTAGTCGTCGACCTCGAACAGGGAGGAGGTGCGCAGCAGGTAGGCCAGCGTGCCCGCGAGGGCCAGGGTCAGGGTGTCGGCCAGGGCGGGCAGCAGGAAGAGCCAGTGGAAGGCCCGGCGATGCGCAGCGGTGGAAGGCCCGGCCGGGTGAGCGCCGGACATCGGCTGGCGCGGGGAGGCCGGATCCTCGGTCATCGACTTCCAGACAAGGCCCGGAACAGGCGATACCAGAGGAAGGCCACGGTCAAGGCCGCGGCCGTCGCCAGCAGCGTGCATCGGAAGCCGGGGCCTTCCCCTGCTTCAGAGGCCAAGCGAACGTCGGCGGCCGCCACACCCGTTGGCGCCACACCCGGCCCCCGAGTGGCCGCCGGCCTGGCCCCGGACGAGGCAGAAGCAGGGGCGGCCACCCCGAAGGCAGGGGTCGACGAGCCGCCAGGAGGGCTTTTTTCGGAAGAGATGCTGGCGCGCGTTCCGGTTTCGCCAGGAGATCGGCGTTCAGAACCGGTCGCCGTCGGGGCAGGGCGGCCGACCGCTCCTGGCACCGCCCCGGTCGACGTCCCGGCAGAAGCGCCCGGCGCCAGAGAGCGGCCTGGAGGCGAGGCTTCGCTGCGCTGGCCACCCGCCGGCCATTCGACCCGCGGCGGTTCACGCGCTCGATCGACGGGGGCAGAGGCAGGCCGGGCCGACGCGGTCGAGGCACCCGCAGAGCGGAGCGGCGCCGGCAGCTCAGGCGCCTCGACCGGCTGAGCCGGGGACGGCGCCGGAAACGCCCGTTCGGCCAGGCCGGGGACGGCCTGAGCTGGGCTCGACCGACCAGCGGGCATCGTGTCAGGAGCGGCGGTGACGGGCGACCCCGGAGCGGCGGTGGGTCCAGAGGGGGCGGGGGTTCCCGGCGATCTCTGCCCACCGGCGGCTGCTGCCCGGCTCGGTTCGGGGCTGAGCGGAGGAGCGGGTGAGGACGGGATGCCTCCACCCGTTGATGGACGCGGAGGGGCGGGGGCATCCTCGGCCAGCGGCCGCAGTGGGGTGCCTGACAGGGGACCGCCGGGAGGCTCAGCTTGGGAGCTGGCCCCCGGGCGACCTTCCGCCTCGAAGGTGATCAGAGAGGCGAGAGGCTCGCAGAAGGTCTCGACAGCCGCCCGCTGGGTCTTGGGGAAGGAGATCTTGCTGACGCTGCGCGGCGACGAGCGCGGCACGAAGGTCAGGGTGATCCCGCGCGAATGCTGGTAGTAGGTGATCGAGGCCAGGTCGCTGCGCGGCAACAGCGCAATGACGGGATCTTTGCCGGTCTCTCGGGTGTGGAAGTAGAGGCGCGTGCCGGTCAGCACCAGCCACAGCTCACCGGGCCGACCGATCTGCCCCGACCCGGCGGAAATGGCGCCGATCACCTTTTCCCCAGCTTCGAAATACGGCTGGAGATCGGCCAGAACGGCGGCTGGCAGATGGGGCGGCATCGGCGGCATGCCCGCATCCTACCTGAATTTCCTCCATCGGGCAAGGTGTCTCAACGTCGATGGCGACAATCCCAGATTCCCATGAAAGTGCTCCAGGGCGTGGTTGTCGGAATCTCTGCCCGACAGTTCACCCCTTGCAGATGTTCCACGCTCCACAGGCGAGCATTGTATCCCTCCATCGCAAGGGCGCTCATGGTACCATGGAATGAACCTCCAAACTCGGCACGTTTGGGCGAGCCCGCTTGCCAAGTCGCCGATGTTCATGTCAATTTCAGCTTCAGCAGGGAAGGAATCATGAACGATCGACGCCTTTCTGACGCGCGGTGGGTGTTGGCCTGGGCGGGCGTGGTAGGTGTGATTGCGATTGCCTTCCGGCCCGTCATGGACAACGGCTTCACCCATCTCGACGAGGCCGACATGATCCTGGAACAGCCATGGGTCCAGGACTGGTCGTGGGACTCGATCCGGCGCATGTTCACCGCGAGCTGGCAGTATACCTACTCGCCGCTCGCCTTCCTGGCCTGGGCGCTGCAGAAGCGATGGTTCGACCTCGACCCCGGATGGCTGCATACCGTCACTCTGGGCCTGCATCTGACGACCACCCTGCTGGTCGGCCTCTGGATCGCCGCTCTGACGGATGACCGTCGCTTGGCACTGGCAGCCGGCCTGGTGTTCGGCCTCCACCCGCTGCAGGTGGAGAGCGTGGCCTGGGCCACCGGCCAGCGCACGGTCCTGTCGGGCCTGCTGTTCTTCGCCGCTCTGGCGGCTCAGACGTGGGCCGACCGGCGCTCGCTCATCCGGCCAGTGGAAGGGCCAAACCCACCGGTCAGCCGAGGTTGCTTGGGCCAGTTTCGAAATCCGGCCTGCTTTCTTCAGTGGCTTTCCCTCCTCTGCTTGATCGGAGCAATCCTGGCCAAGGGAACAGCGTTCGTCTTTCCGGTCATCGTGCTACTGCAACGCCTTTTCTTGTACCGCACTTCATTTCTTGACCACAAGCCTTCGCCGGCTTCAACGCTGATAGCAACGACTTTCTTGCCGACCGGAGAGACAGAAACGACGGCCGCCCCCCCGAGGGCGCCAGGGGCCGTCGATGAGCCAGGCCGAACCGAACCGCCCGCCGACCGGCCCGCCCAGCTGCCCCACCCAGCCCACGCGTCGCGGCCGGATCGCACCGCCGACGCCCCGCCCGCTCCTGCTCCACGACCAGGATGGCGAGAACTCGCCAGGCGATGGGCAGATCTCGGCGTGGACCTCGCCTGGGCCGCTGTCATCAGCTTAATCGGGGCCGGAGTGGCCTGGCTGGCCGCCGCCCCGCAGATGCCAGCCGTGCCGACGCTCGAACGGGTGCTGGTGGCCGCCCGCGGCGTGCTCTTCCAGCTCGGTTCATTCGTCTGGCCAGTCGGACTGTCCTGTCTGTATCCCATTCCGGAAGGTCCCGCCGATACGTTTCCCTGGTCATACTGGCTTGCTCCCGCATTGGTGGCGGGTCTGGCCTGGTGCGCCTGGCAGACCCGTCAGCGCGATCCTCTCTTCACCTTCGGCGCCATGTTCTTCGCCGTCGCCCTGGCCCCGCTCTCGCAATTGGTACGCGTAGGCATGCCGATCTTGACCAGCGATCATTTCATGTACGTTCCCCTCGCCGGCCTCGCCCTGGCCGCCGCCAGCATCTACCTGACCATGCCGGGCCCCTCAGCCCGCTCGGCCTGGCTGGCCGGGATGGTCCTGCTCTCGCTCGGCCTCGGCCTGCTCACCTATCGCCAATGCGAGGTCTGGCAGAGTGCCCACACCCTGTTCGGGCACACCCTGCAGCTCTATCCGGGGCTGTCTCTGGCCCACCACCAGTTGGGGGTGGCGCTATTGCGCGAAGAACGATGGGATGAAGCCGTCGTGCAGTTCGACGCGGTGCTGCAGTCCAGACCCGACGATCTCGACGCCCGGATCGGCCGGGCCACCGCCCGGGTGGGGGCCCGGGATTGGGCCGCCGCCCGGGCCGAGCTGGCCCAGATCCTGGCACGCGCCCCGGATCACCCCGCCGTCCGCGCCCTCGCCCGCGTGCTTCCCTCATCACCATGACGAAGGCGACGCCAAGAGGTTGCCACGCCGACCGAACCGCGATGGCCTGAACACCCACGAAACAGGGAACGTGGCATCGAACCGGCGGTTCCTTGCCGGCGCCACGCTCTGCGAGCCTGTGATCCGTGCGGGGCCCAAGCCTCTCGGCCCACCCAGAACCAAATGAACCTCCCCCCCTTGCTCGGTCTTGGAACAGATGGTAATGGAAAGCATGATGCCTGAAACGGACGTTTGGGAACGACGCTTCTGGATGGTCTGGTTCGGCGGGCTGGCCCTGCGACTGGTTCTGGGGCTGGCGCTCGATCTGACACCGGATGAAGCCTACTACTGGGAATACGCTCGCCGGCCCGATTGGTCCTACTACGACCATCCGCCCATGGTCGGCTACCTCATCGCCCTGGGACGCCTCGTTTTCGGCGACAGCGTCGTCGCCGTGCGGTTGCCGGCCTGGATCGGCATCGGGGTGGTGTCTTGGCTGCTGTATGTCATCGGCCGCGACCATCTCGGCAGCGCTCGTACCGGCTGTCTGGCCGCCGCCCTCCCCCACCTGACCCCGGCCGGGCTGGCCCTGGGCTTCATCACCACTCCCGACGTCCCGCTCGCCATGGCCTGGATCGCCGCCACCACCGCATTTCTGGAGCTTCTGGGCAACGCGACGGCGGCCGACACCGCCGCTCCTGGCGCCTCTCCTCCATCCGCCGAGCCGGCCCCGGCCGCCTCTCCGGTCGGCCTTCGGCCCTGGCTGTTGACCGGTCTGGCCCTCGGACTGGGCGCCATGTCGAAATACACCATGATCTTCCTGGTGCCCGGCATCGCCGCCACCATGCTGGCCTTTCCCCGGCTGCGCGCCCAGATCGGCCGCGGCCCCTTCTGGCTGATGGTCGGCCTGGCCGCCCTGGGCACCGTCCCCGTCCTGATCTGGAACCTCGAACACGACTGGGCTTCGCTCCGCTTCCAGTTGCATCACGGGTTGCAGGCCAGTCCTCGTCCGTTCTTGGTCAACCTCGGAGATTTCCTGGGCGGTCAGGTGGTGACCATCGGACCGTTGCTGCTGATCGCCCTCTGGATCGTGGGCCTGACGCGCTTGAAGGCAGCCTGGCGAACCGGCGACGAGCGGCGGTTCTTCCTGGCGGCGGCCGGCCTGCCCATGCTCTGCTTCTTCGCCTACAACGGCCTGCGCTCGAAGGTAGAGGCCAACTGGCCGCAGGTCGCCTACCTGCCACTCATGCCCCTGGTCGCCGAATGGCTGAGGGAAGGGCCCACCCCGCGGCGCCGTCACTTCTGGATCCTGGGTACCTCCGGGCTGCTCGCCGTGCTCGCCGCCCTCCAGGCGCTGACCCTGCTCCTGCCCATCCCCGTCCGTTCGGATGTCTCGACGCGCCTGCACGGCTGGACCCAGATGGGAACCGCCCTGCGCGCGTTCGACGAACGCACCGGGCGGCGGCTTTTCTTCGTCGGCCAAGGAGCGCCCCTGACCGCCTTGGTCGCCTTCTACGGCGGCCTGCCCCCCGACCGCATCGCCGAGGTCAACGGCGCCGGCCAATGGGCCTTCTGGTGGGGCGACCGCTCGCTGCCTCCTGGCACCGATCTGGCCTATGTCGACGAAGGCCGGCATTCCGAAGCCGCAGGGTTTTCCCAACGCTTCCACGGCCCCAACGCCTCGGAGAGCCACCCGATCTTCTCACGCGGCCGGTTGCTGCGCACCATTACCATCACCACCCTCCAGAGCAGTCGCGAACCCCTGGTGTTCCGTCGGCCGGTCTCCCCATCTCCCTGAGCCCGCGACTTGTTCGCCTGCTCCGCCTGGGCAAGGTCGGTGGCGCAGCATCCCACCGCTGACGACAACGATATTTCTGGCTTCCTGCAGACGCTTTGACTCCGATCACCGACGACCGTATCATGGGCGCCATGCAGATCGACACCATGCGCGCCATCGACTACTGGGTCGGCATCCCCCTGACGTTCCTGGTCACCCTCGCCGTCAAGGCCTGGGAATGGCTGTTCCCACGCCCCCCCCAGCCGCCCCGCCACGTCTTGTTCATCGAGTTGTCAGAAATGGGCAGCACCATCCTGGTCGATCCCGTGCTGCGCCACCTGCAACGCGATCATGGCCTCGTCCCGTTCTTCCTCATCTTCGCTCGCAACAAGGCCAGCCTCGATCTGCTGCGCCCCATTCCCGAAGAGAACATCCGAACCATCCGCGAAGACGGGCTGTTCCACCTCGCCTGGGACACGCTGACCTTCTTGATCTGGGCGCGCCGCCGCCGGATCGACACCGTCGTCGACCTCGAGCTGTTCAGCCGGTTCACCGCCCTGCTCACCGGCCTCAGCGGCGCCCGCCGCCGGGTGGGATTCCACGCCTTCACCAATGAAGGTCTCTACCGCGGCGACCTGTTGACGCACAAAGTGGCCTACAATCCGCACATCCACATCACCAAGAACTTCTTCGCCCTGGCCCATGCCGTCACCGCCACGCAGCCCGAGACCCCCTACGCCAAGATCGTGGTTCCCGACTCGGCGCTGGCCCTGCCGCAAGCGGTCGTCACCCCGGCCGAGGAAGCCGCCATGCGCACTCGCATCCAGGAATGGGCGCCGACCTATGATCCAGCGCAGCATCGCCTGGTCCTGTTCAACGCCAACGCCAGCGATCTGCTACCGCTGCGCCGGTGGCCGCAAGCCAACTACATCGCTCTGGCGCGGCTCATCCTCGAACGCCACCCGCGGGTCTTCATCCTGCTGACCGGGGCTCCCAGCGAACGCGACGGACTCGACGCCATCCCGGCCGCCTTGCGACAAGCCCCTGGTGGCGACCGCTGCGCCAACTTCGCTGGCGCCACCACTCTCGCCGAACTGCCCGCCCTCTATCGCCAGGCCGCCTTCATGCTCAGCAATGATTCAGGGCCGGCCCACTTCGCGGCCGTCACCGCCCTTCCCACCTACGTCTTCTTCGGCCCCGAAACGCCCCGCCTCTATGGATCGCTCGGCCCGACCACCCCGATCTATGCCGGCCTCGCCTGTTCTCCCTGCGTCAGCGCGGCCAACCATCGCAAGACCCCATGCGACGACAATGTCTGCCTGCGGGTCATCACGCCCGAGCAGGTGTACGAGATCCTCCGCCCCGCTCTTCTCGCCCTCGATTGACCAGGGCAACGAAGGGCCTACATCGTCCCCTCGATGATCCGGACCTTGCTGAACAGCAGATAGACGAAGAACAGGATACCCAGCTGGATGAAAAACAGCCCCGTGCCCAGGCACCGATTGGCGAACCCATCGTAAGCCACCTGTGTCAGCAGCTTCGCCATCACCTCGCCCTGCGGCAGATTGGCGAGCTGGGCAGGGGTCAGGGCTCCTGCGGCCAACTGGGAAGCGATCACGGAATTGCCGATCGTCAGCAGAATGCCGATCGCCACGAAGATGAAACTCATAATGCGCAGGCGCCGTTCGAGAACTTCGGGTGAGGGCATGTCCAGACTCCTTCCAGTGGGAATGGTGCGGATTATAGAAAGGACCAGGGATTCTGTCAACGCATGGCGCGATCCCCTGGTCTCCGGCAGGGCGACCTGTTCATCATCTCCTGGATCGGTGTAGAATGAAGGGGAGGGAGGTGCGCCTGTCGATGTTCCGCCGCTCCTTGCTGCCACTGGTAGCCAGCCTCGGCCTGGCCGTCGGCTTCTTCCTTCTCCCCATCCCTGGCCAAGCCGACCAATGGACCGATCTCACCCGCCGCATCGAGGCCCTTCGCCAGCAGATCGACCGCGGCGAGGCCACCGACGAGCTGCGCCAGAAGATGGCCACCCTGCTGCGTATCCGTTCGACGCAACCCGACCTTGCCGCTGACGAGCGGCTGGGCTACCTCCAGGAAGCCCTGGAGTTCGCCCCCGACGACGAACGGCTGGCGTATGAACTGGCCAGAGCCGGCTACGAAGTCGGCGACGCCAACCTGGCCTACGAGCACATCCAGCGGGCTCTCGCCCTGGCCCCCGAAGATTTCCACAATCAACTGCTGGCCGGCTTCATCTGTCGTTCCCTGCTGCGCTACGACGAGGCCGTCAACTTTCTCGAAAAAGCCCGCGACCTGAAACCCGACCATGTCCCGACGTTGATCTCCCTGGGCCGCACCTATGCCGAGCTGCGCCAGTTCGATCGCGCCATCGACGTCTGGGAAACCGCCCTGACCATGCGCCCCAGCAGCGAAGAAGCAGCCGAACTGCGCGAGCGGATCGAGAAAGCGCAGCGCCAGGAAGCGGCCACCGGCGGCGGCGACGCCATGGAGAGCCACCGCTTCGTCGTCCAGTTCAGCGGGCCCACCCGCGACGATCTCGCCGCCATGGCCCTCGATACGCTCGACGAGGTGTTCGACCTCGTGGCCGGCGAGCTGCAGGTCAAGCCCGAGGGCAAGGTCTTCGTCGTCTTCTACCGTAAGGCCGATTTCCACCAGGTCAATGACAGCCAGGGCTGGGTCGGCGGCTATGCCCAGAATCTTCGCATCGGGGTGCCCTACGAAGACGGTCCCTTGGATGGACCCCGCATCAAAAGCCTGTTCGCCCACGAACTGACCCACATTCTGGTCAACGTCCTGACCAATCGGAATCATCCCGCCTGGCTGACCGAGGGGCTGGCCGAGTATTACGAGGCCAAGGTCCGGTATGGGGACGGCTTCGCCTTCCACCCGGCCGACCGGCACCTGTTCGAAACGAAGTTCAAGACTCTCCCGTCGTTTCCCCGCTTGAATGCTATCGAGCTGAACATGAAGACGAAAGGCAACGACGAAGAGATCTCTCTGAAATACATCCACTCGAAGGTGGCGGTGGCCTTTCTGCTGCAGCGATTCGGCCTGCCGGCCCTCCTCGAGATCTTCCAGGTCCTGGCGCGAGGCCGCCCCATCGAAGAGGCCATCGAAAGCGGCACGGGGCGCAACATGAGCGACTTCGAGACCGAGCTGACCGAGTTCATCCGCGCCGAGTGACCCACGCTGCCGTCCATCCCACCGCAGGAGATCGAAGCATGTCCAACGTCTATGTTCTGATGGCCCCCGGATTCGAAGAGATGGAGCTTGTCATCACCGTCGATATGCTGCGACGGGCCGGCCTGCCGGTGCAGACCGTGTCCCTTGCCGATCGGGTCGAACCGGTGACCGGATCGCGCGGCATCGCCATGCTCCCGGACCTGCCGTTCGACCGGCTCGCCGCCGCTGACTGCCGCGCGCTGGTTCTGCCCGGCGGGCTCGAAGGCATCCGACATCTGGCCAACGACGCGCGAGTGCTGGATCTGATCCGTCGGCTGGCGGCCAACGACGTCTGGCTGGCCGCCATCTGCGCGGCGCCGACGGTGCTGGTGGCAGCTGGAGTCGCCCAGGGGCGACGCCTGACATCTCACCCCGCCATGCGCGAGAAGATGGCCGGGGTGGTCTACGATGAAAGCCGGGTGGTCATCGATGGGCGCTTCATCACCTCACGGGCGGCCGGCACCACCTTCGAGTTCGCCGCCGCCCTCATCGAAGCGCTGAGTGCCCCGACCTCGGTGGCCGAGGTCAACCGCGGGGTTCTGGCTCGGCTGGAGAAGTGAGCCACATCGCCGCGCGCACCCCGCGCCGAGCGACATGAGCATCAGTGCCCGGCCGCCGGCACGGCATCCTCGACTTTGAACTTGTCGTTCAAGATGAGTTTGATGAATTTGGCGTTGAGGTTGTCGCCGAGGTAGGCGTTGAGGTCTTTCGAGGCCTTGATGATCATCTCGGGATCGGGCACCTTGATGCTTTTGCCGCATAGAGAGCAGATCAGAATGCCCTTCTGCTCTTCCATGACCACGTGGCTGACCTTGAGCAGGTTGTGGCACATGGCGCATTCGATCTGGAAATAGAACACGAGTCGGTCAATTCGTTCAAGCATGGTGCAGATTCCTGTTCATGGGTGGATTGCGTTGGCGACGCCTCAGGTATACCCTGCGAACAGCCGGCCGTCAAGGCCGAATCACCTGAAGGAAGGAGTCTGCATGAAGAGCTACCGCAAGGAACTGTGGTTCGAGATTCCGACCCGTCGAGGGTTCGTCAACATCACCCGGCAGGTGCAGGAGTGCCTGCGCGAGAGCGGCATCAAAGAAGGCCTGTGCCTGGTCAACGCCATGCACATCACTGCCAGCGTCTTCATCAACGATGATGAATCCGGGCTGCATCACGATTTCGAGGTCTGGCTGGAAGGGCTGGCCCCCGAGAAACCCTACTCCCGGTACCGCCACAACGGCGCCGAGGACAATGGCGATGCCCATCTGAAGCGCACCATCATGGGGCGGGAGGTGGTCATCGCCGTCACCAACGGCCAGCTCGATTTCGGCCCCTGGGAGCAGGTCTTCTACGGCGAATTCGATGGCAAGCGACGCAAGCGGGTCCTGGTCAAGATCATCGGTGATTGAACCGGCCGCGGGAACAGCCTTTAACCGCCATTCCCAGCATTCCCCACCACCTTCCGCCCCGTCGGGGGTCACCCCGGTTCTGGCGCCCGCAGGACCGTGGATCTTCAGGGGGGACGCCCCTGCGGCCATATGTTGAAGTTCGAGCCACGGAGGAGTAGACTGCTGGCGTAGATGATCTCTCCGGGAGGTCGTATGAGCATTCCTTCGCCGAGATGGATTCTTGGTTGTATCGGCCTGATGGCCATGTCGATCCTGCTGGCCGGCTGCCAGGGAAGACAAGAAGCCGGGCCCCGGCCCCTCCTGGCACCGCCTCCCGATGTCGCCCTGCGGTCGCACATGGCCACCTGGCAAGAATCCGGAGGCCCCCTGCTGCTGATGGCTCAGACCACAACCACATCTCCATCCTCGACCTCGATGGGAACCATCCGTTTTCGGGACTTCTTCTCCGAAGACCTCTGGGAACTTCGCGTGGACCGAGTGGAATATCTCTCCGCCAATGAGGCCATCATTCACACGTCTTACCTCTACCGCGACCTGGCGGTCGGGCAATCGCTCATCCGTTTCCGCATGCTCTTCGAAGAGGGAGCGTGGCGTCTCAATGACATCGAGGTCGAAAGCCTGCCCGCCGCCGTGGTCACGGCCACCGGCATCCAGGGATTCGTCCTCGACAAAAATACCGGGACTCCGGTCGAGGGAGCGCTCGTCACGCTCTTCCGGGCCGGAACGCAAGTGGCCAGCACGACCTCTGACGCCCAAGGATTCTACCGGTTCGTCGATCTGCCGCCCGGCACCTATGACCTGGTCATCCAACGGAAGGATTACCAGTCTGAAACCATCAGCGGGATCATCGTCGAATGATCGCTCAGGATCGATTGAGGAGTGAACGTATGAAGAAGCCCCCCATCCTGGTGTTCGGCACGTTGCTTCTGGCCATCGGCCTGATGATCGGTTGTGGCGGCGGCGGAGGAGGCGGCGGCACGACCAACCCCATGGGTCCGGTCGCAACGGGTTCGTTCGCCTCGCTGCGCGGGATCGTCTCCTACAACGGCCGCCCCGTGGCCAATGCCGTCGTCGCCCTGTATCCGACCGCGGTGGCCGAACAGGCCGGTCTCGATCGCCTGGCGGCCGTGCACGGCACCATGCGGGCCGGAGCCATCAACGGCGCGTATTCCACGACCAGCGATCAGAGTGGGCGGTATGCCTTCGAGCAGATCCCGGTGGGCGAGTACACCCTGGTGGCCATCATGGATGCCACCCATCAGTTCGCGCAACCCGGCATCGTCCTGGGCGCCATCACCGAAGTCAATGCCCTGATCACGCCGACCGGCACGATTGCTGGTCAGATCAGCGCGCCCGGGGCTCCCACCCTGGCGGGAGGACTGGTCTACCTGCAAGGCACCTCGTTCGTCGCCCTGACCGATGAAACCGGGGCCTTCACCATCTCCAACGTGCCGGCCAGCACCACCTTTTCGCTGCGGGCCACCCTCGGTGGGTTCGCCCTGACCGCGCCGCTGCCGGTCGTCGTGCCCCCGGGCGCCACCCACAACGTCGGGGTGCTGACGCTGGCCCCGGTGTCGCAGCCCGGCACCGGCATCCTGGCCGGCAAGACCAACCCCGCCCAGGCGGGCATTCTGGTGCTGGCCCGACGCCTGCCGTTGCCCGGCCAGACCGCCGCCGTGACGTTGACCGATCCGGCCGGCAATTTCCAGCTGCATGGCCTGGCCAGCGGTACCTACCAGCTCGAGTTCGCCGCCGAGGCCTATCTTCCCCTCGCTTCCGGTCCGTTCACGGTCCTTCCCGGCACCACCCTCACGATCGAGAACTTCGTGCTGACTCCCCGGTCCACTACTCTGCCGACCGCGACTCTGAACGGCGTGGCGACCAAGACCCTCCTGCTGGCGCATGAGACGACCAATGGCGGCATCAATCTGATGCTGGTCAACCCCTCGGGTTCGCATATGGCCGTCACCGAAAGCAACGGTGGATTCTCCTTCACCGTGCCGCACGGCACCTGGCGTCTGGTGGCCCTCTCCCCCTGGGCGCTGGTCAATGGCCCCAACGCCGGTTTGACCGTGATCAATGGCTCGGCCACCATCTCCGTACCGGGCACGACGCTGTCGGGCCTGCTGACCGTGAGTCTGCTGGCGCCCCCGGGACCGCGCTACCAGTTCACCGGCCGCATCACCAAGCAGGTCAGGCTGGGTGATGAGATCGACAACAGCGGCCTCAATCTCCTATTGACGAGCCCCAATGGTGCCACCTTCTTCGCCGTCACCAACGGAGCAGGGGATTTCATCTTCGACAACCTGCCCGCCGATACCTATGCGTTGTCATTGGCGGGGCGATATGAGCTGAATCCGACCCCCTATACGTTCACGATCACCACCAGCAACCACGTGAACACCACGCTGGTGGCGCGACCGGTCGTGCCTCCCGGCGCCGTCTTCACCTTCGAAGGCACCATCGCCAAGACGCCGCGGCTCGCCGACGAGTTCGATAACGGCGGCCTCAGCCTGTTGCTGCGGCAAATGCCGCCGGGCAACCTGTCCTTCACCTCGATTACCGATCCCTCCGGCAAGTTCGTATTCTCGGGCATTCCGAGCGGAACCTACGATTTCAGCGTCCAGGGCCGCTATCGGCTGAACACTCCCACGGCCACCGATACCGTGGTTCTGAACGCCAACGTCAACCGTTCCTATTCCGCCGTTCCTTTGCCTCCCAAGCCGGTCGCGGTCGTTTTCGGCACCGTTCTCAAAACCCAGTTCGTCATGCCCGGGGAAAATCATTCCGGCATCGTCGTGCAATTGGCGTCGACCACCGACAATTTCTTGATGGAAGTGGAGACCGATGCCGTCGGCTCGTTCTCCTTCCCGGCCATCCCGATCGGGTGGTATGACATCCGCATCCGTTCGCGCGACTATCGCCCCGCCGGCGTTCTGCCGCCCATCGAGGTCGTCACCCCCAACACCGGGTATCCCACCGTCATCAATGTCAATCCCATCGCCCTGTTCACCGGCACGGTCGAAGGCCAGCTCGATTTCACGAACGTTCCTGCGGGCAAAACGTTGGAGGTCGTTCTCACCAACTCAGCCACCAAAGCCCGCTTCGAGGTCATGACCGATCCCACTGGTCGTTTCCGGTTCGAGAACATTCCTCCTACTTCGGGCAATGACTATGTTCTGTCGTTGCCTCCCGATCAGGGGTATGGCTTCGGTATGGCGATTCCTCCCTTCGCCCTGGCGTCGAAACAGCTCGTCCAGATCAATGGCATGGCAGCCATTCCCCTCAATCTGACCGCCCCGGGCATTGTCAGCTACACCATCGATGCCAGCTACAACCTGCAGGTCAATGGCACCAATCTGTTCGACAATCCGGTTCGCACCAAGGCCAGCGCCAATGGCATCGACCTGCCGCCCGCGTTGACGCCTTGGCCCGGTGGGCAGGCCATCTTCCAGATCAGAGACTTGGCTCCAGGCACCTATACGCTGCGACTCACCAACCCCGACGGCTCGCAAGCCGTGGCTTCGACACCTCTGTTCCGCAATCTCGATGGTCTCGCCCCAGGGAGCCTGGCGATCGATCCCCGGCCCACCCAGGTCGAGGTCAAATGGCCGCCGATTCCGTTTGCAACCGCATATCGGGCAACCATCACCGATGGCCTGGCGACTCAGACCATCGAAACCTCGGCAACCATCGTGACCTTCGGCAACGTGAGGCCCAACATCACTTACACCGTCACGGTGCGTGGCTTGCGTGGGTCGATCACCGGCCCCGTCGCCATTTCGTCCCCCTTCCCGACCCCGCCCTCACCCACCGAATATTCCTCTCTCGTCGGTGATATCGACTGGACCAGTGATCCATTCGTCGATGCGGCCCTGGTTCCAGGCCAGAACATCCTGATCAAGACTTCCGGGGGGACTTACTATCTGCGAGCCGTCAACCCCTCATCGGCCTTGGTCGTGGCCACCATGACCATCGGTTCCAACGATGTATTCGCCGCCCTCGATTCGACCCATGTCTACGTCACCGACGGCGCGAACAATCTTTTGAAGATGTATGACGGCGATCTCGTCGGCCCGATCGGCTCCCCTCTTGCACTCACCTCAGGATCAACCGAACGGCTTCTCACCGTCGAGCCAGAGACGCGACGAATCGCCCTGTTCGAGCATGAACCAGGGTCTTCGACGTGTCAAGTCCGGGTGCTCGATGACAGTCTCAATGTCATTTACGCAACTTCCACTCTCCCCCTCAATGGCAACAGCCCCTATAATTTTGCGATTCTCCTTCGAAACAACGGCCGCTACTTCATCCTGGCCTATAATGTGGCCATCGGAGGACCTCGATTAGAGGGATTCGACGCCTCGGATGGCTTTGAGTCTCGTGGCCTCCGCACTGACTTCACTGAATCCATCAGAGGATTGATGGCTCTGACTCCTACAACCTTTGGGGTCGGAACGCAAAACGCGACATACTACAACACAGCTTTCACCAGTTTTTACCTCAATGAAAAGAATGTCGAACAGATCGATACTGTTTCTCCTGGGCTGGGGCGAGGAGTGGCCGATGGACGAGGTGGATATTGGGGCATTCTCCAGGGTTCTACCCCGCCCGCCTTCTTTGTCAAAGCCGATGCCAAAGGGCAACCAACGAGCCTCTTCTTCGCCGATAACCCACCCGAATTTTCCTTCCTACCTCTGTCAGGGCAGAGCGTTTTCTACGACGATGTCCGCAAACGGGTGTATGTGCTATGTGCTGATGGTCCGACGAACAACCTGCTCATTCGTTCGTTCGATCCGCGCTGACGTAGGCAGATCTGCAGCGGGCGGGGCCTTGGTGGCCCCGCCCGTTTTGTTGGTCACAACGATCACCAACGGTGCCCAGGCTCGTGGCTGCTGGGCAACCAACGGTCAGGCGTTCCCCTCTATCCTGTCGCTTCGCGCCGAGGCGCCTCGGCGCCAGGGCCGAGGGTCACGTCCGGAAAATGCCCAGGCGGGCGGCGCGAGAGGGATGGCGCAGCTTCTCGAGGGCTTGGGCTTCGATCTGGCGCACCCGCTCGCGGGTGAGCCCCAGCAGTTTGCCGATCTCTTCGAGCGTGCAGGCCCGCTGCGACTGCAAGCCGAAGCGGAAACTGATGACCAGTTTCTCGCGATCGGTGAGGGCGGCCATCACTTTTTCCACCTCTTCGCGCAACGACCGCTGCTCGGCCTGCACCAGCGGATCGCCCTTGGGGTCGGTGATGACATCGCGCAGATAGAGTTCTTCATCCGGATCGACCGGCGTGCTGTCGAGCGATAGCACCACGGGGTTATCGGCCAGGAATTTGCGCAGATCCTGCGTCTTCATGCCGGCCTCGCGGGCCAGCTCTTCAAGAGTGGGCTTCCGATTCAGCTTTTTCGACAGCTGTTCCTCGAGCTTCTTCAGCTTGAGTCCCTGGTGCACCCGATTGAGCGGCAGCCTGATCGGATGGGTGTGCATCGAAATGACCTGGATGATGGCCTGTCGGATCCACCAGACGGCATACGAGATGAACCGCACCTTGTGGGCATGGTTGAAGCGGCGCGCCGCCCGCATCAGGCCTAGATTCCCCACCGCGATCAGATCTTCGAACGGCACGTCCTTGATGAACTTGTACCGTTTGGCCACCGCCACGACGAACCGCAGATTCGACAGGATCAACCGGGCCCGCGCCCGGGGATCGCCTTGCTTGAACTGGCGCAGCAAGACCTCTTCCTCCCGCTTCGACAACGGCGGGAAGCGCTTCAGGTCGCGGAAATACTCTTTCAGCAACCGATTCTGATGGAATTGGTTCCTTTGCGATGCGGCCAATTCGGCACCTGTTCCTTGCCAAAGATGCGACCAGCAACTGCCCAGACCTTGCCTAGTTCCAGCTCCTTGGAGGAAAAGGAAGTCGGCAGCACCACGGAGACGGGCCTTCTCCGGCGGATCAACCCCTTCCATCGGCTGAAGGCTCCCTTTTGTTGAGCCTCTGCCCAGCCATTGCCAGCCCCATTCTGTTCTCAGCACTGAATGTGGTAAACTCCGACGAGACCTGCGCGAAAGGAGGCAGTCATTCCATGCCCCGGCCGGGCGGCACTCCTCACCCCCACCGTTTCACCTACCGCGACTATGCCACCTGGCCAGATAACGAACGCTGGGAATTGATCGATGGCCAGGCGGTGAACATGGGCCCTGCGCCGAACCGGCAGCACTCGCTGGTGTCGACCGAACTGGTGCGCCAGTTGGCCAACTTCTTTCAAGGCCATCCCTGCGAAGTCCATGCAGCCCCTTTCGACGTCCGCTTGCCGAACCACCAGGAAGCCGATGAACAGATCGACACGGTCGTCCAGCCCGACATCGTGGTGGTCTGCGACCCGCAAAAGCTCGACGACCAAGGGTGCCGTGGCGCCCCCGACCTGGTGATCGAGATCGTTTCACCCAGTACCGCCTCGCGCGACCACATCACCAAGCGAGACCTGTACGAACGCCACCGAGTCAAGGAATACTGGCTGGTCTCGCCTGGCGACCGCATCGTCACGATCTATCGCCTGGAACCGCCTGGCCGCTTCGGCCAGCCATGCGTCCACGGCGAGCACGAGACCATCGAGACACCATTGTTTCCGGGGCTGGCCATCGACCTGCGGATGGTGTTCCCGCCGATGTCTCGCCTCGGCCATACCAGCCCCTCCCGCGTTCCCTGACGTCGAAGGACGGGGGCGGGGTTCAGCAGCGCGTCGGCCGCAGGAATTCGACCAGCACACGCAAAACACCAGACACCCCACGCACCGGGCTGAACAGCACCGGCACCCCGGCCGCCTGGGCGACGAGCAACAGCTCGCGCACCACGGTGTGCGAGACCTGCCGCAGCACGATGACGACGGCGGCGGCCCCGCCCAACCCCTCGCGCAGGGGGCCAAGCCCAGCGAAGCCGCTGTGCCACTCGACCTGCAGGCGATGGGACGCCAGCGCTTCGACGTACCGCGCACCCACGGCATCGCCGCCGACGATGACCACCCGAAGGCCGCCGAAATCGTAGATCTCGGCGGGTGCCGGCTCGGCGCCACCATCGACGGCCCCGCAGACATCGCATCGATCGTCAGGCCCGGCCGCTCGCCAGAACCCGGGGCGCCCGCGCGCGGTCTCTCGGCAGGCGGGGCGCTCGCAGACATGGCCGAGCGGCAGACGCCCGCGCAGCCCTCCTAAGACAGCGCGAACATCTCGTTCGAAGGAAACGCCATCCGATTGGATGGTGCACGCCACGCCGGTCTCGCGCAGAAACCGCGCCATCTCTTCGGGGGCGAAGGGCAGCAGGCGCCAGAACCGCTCCAACGTCGACCATGAGGCAAACGTCTGCGGGGGAGGCACCTCGCGGGTGGACAGCCATCGCACCGCCCGCACCGCTGCCGGTCGCTCGCCCAGAGCGGGCAGCCAGATGCCGACGGCCGGCCGGCCCTCATCGGCCTGATCAAGGGAAACGGCGACAGGCCAGGTCTCTTCATCCCCTTCCAGGAACCACTCCCCTTCTCGGCGCACGAGGATGCCGATCCGTTCGATCCGCTGGTTGGCTTCCAGCGTCCACCCCCAATTCAAGCTTACGAAGTCGGAGCCATCACTGCTGGCAGGCGTGGGCACATTTGGGTCGATCGACCTAAGGGCCGCCACACCCTGATCTTGTATTTCAGAGGCAGGGGCGGCCCCGCTTTCCACCACCGCTTCCGACGCTTGGTCAAGCTGGGAAGGTCGAGACGAGCCATCGCCTGGCAGCGCTTGCTCAGCTTGTCCATCTGTTCCGAGGCGTTCACGAGGGAGTTGGCGGCCAGGCAATGGCGCCCGATCAGTTCGGAGTTCGCCTGCCCCTCCCATCCGACCTACCACCACCCACTCGCCCTCGAGTGGCGGGCAGGGTTGGAAACGGCGCTCTGGCACCCGGACCAACCCGCCACCAGGCAATTCCACCAAACAAACGACGCCGCCACGGCCACCTTCGCGGGTCCGGGCCACGACCCGCCCCAGGATGCCCTGACGCCACGCCCGAAGCTCGGCGGCCTGTTCTGCCACTCGTTGCTGCAGGCGCTCGATCTGCTCGGTCTGCTCCTCACGGTGGGCAGCCCGCTCGCGGGCTTCAGCCAGATCGTGTTCGAGCCGCTCGATGGCCGCCGCACGTCGGTTCACCGCCTCTTCCAATGAAGCGACGCGGCGACGCAGCTCTTCCCGCTCACGATCGCCTCCCGACGACGCAGGAGGTTCGCCCCTTTTCGGCGGCGGGCCGGCAGGCTCAAGGTGCACGGGGACCGGCCCGGTCGGGTGACCCTCCGACGCCGGACGAGCGGCTCGCGCGGCTGTCGTCAGCCGTTCGACCTCGGCCTGCCACCGGGCAGCGGTGGTTACGGCATTCGCCAGCTCCTCCTGCCGACGGGCCAGCTCGGCGCCCTGCTGCGAAGCCCGCTGCTGCAGAGTGTGCCGCTCGGCTTCGACCTCTTTCAGGCGACGTCGCAAGGTCTTGGCTTCTTCGAGCGCCTCGCGCAGACGGCGTTCGAGGTCGGCCAGACGAGCGTCGGCGGCGGCGCTCGCCGGCTCAGCCTTCGGCGATGGAGGCCCTTCGTGGTCGGTGGGGGGTTGAGCCAGAGAACCGCTCGAGACATCGGTCGCGGCCGGAGCACGCCCCTCGTCCAGAAACCGGTTCAGCAACGCCACCGCCGCCGGCCGCGGGTCGATGCGGGCCAGGATGGCGATCTTGGCCGGAGGACCGAACTCGCCGGCCCGCAGCCGAGCCAGGGCCGCCTCGTCGGCCGGCACGGTCGGAAATTTCATCGTCGCCGCGTTGCTGGTGATCCACGAGAAGAACAGGATCTGACGCAGGGCTTCGTCACGCGCGGCCGCCCGCCGCAGCCCTTCGAGGAACGCCGGCCGATTGGTCACCCGGCGCCCTTTGACGAACGGCCCCAACTGCTTCTGCAGCGACGGATTCGGCCCCAGACAGCCCAGCAGCACCGCATCGTCGAGGTCGGCCGCCATCAGGCGGAGCAGGTCGAGATCATTCTGCAGCCGCGCGAAGATCGGATCCCAGTAGGGATCAGCCATTCGCCATGTCCTTCAGCCGGGCCAGCAGGTTCAGCGCCTCGAGCGGCGTCAGGTTGTTCACGTCGATGGCCCGCACCGTCTCGGCCAGCAGCATCTGCGGGGCGAACAGCGACAACTGCTGGGGCTTGGCCTGCGGCGGACGCCGTACCGCCCGCGTGACCCGCCCCACTTCGTCCTGCTCGGTCTTCTCGAGTTCGAACAGGATCTCACGGGCGCGATCGATGACCCCCGACGGCAGCCCGGCCAGCCGAGCCACTTCGATGCCGTAGGATTTGTTCGACGGCCCCTCTTCGATGGCGTGCAGGAAGACCATTTCCCCCGACTTCTCATCATGATGGACCGCGACGTTCAGATTGAACAACTGCGGCAGCACCGGCACCAGGTCGGTCAGCTCGTGGTAATGGGTGGCGAACAGGGTGCGCGCCCGCGTCACCTGATTGATGTGCTCGAGGATGGCCCAGGCCAGAGCCAGGCCGTCGAAGGTCGAGGTACCGCGCCCGATCTCGTCGAGAATGAGCAGGCTGCGTTCGGTGGCATTCTTCAGGATCAGCGAGGTTTCCATCATCTCGACCATGAAGGTCGACTGCCCCCGAATCAGGTTGTCGGAAGCCCCGACCCGGGTGAAGATGCGATCGACGATGCCGATCACCGCCGACTCGGCCGGCACGAACGAGCCGATCTGGGCCAGCAGCACCAGCAGAGCGGTCTGCCGCAGGTAGGTCGACTTGCCGGCCATGTTGGGACCGGTGATGATCGCCTGCCGCCGTTCGGCATCGAGGATGGTATCGTTGGGGTGGAATTCGCCGGCCGGCAGGAAGGCCTCGACCACGGGATGGCGCCCGCCCCTGATCTCGAGCCGGTTCTCCTCGACGATGACCGGGCGCACGAACCGCCGCTCCTGGGCTAGCCAGGCCAGCGAGGCCAGCACATCGAGGCGGGCCAGCCCGGCCGCCGCCCGCTGGATGGCCGGGATCTGCTCGCGAATCCGCTCCACCAACCGCTCGTAGATCTCCTTTTCGAGGGCGATCGAGCGATCGTGAGCCGAGAACACCTTGGTCTCATACTCTTTCAATTCGGCCGTGATGTAGCGTTCGCCCGTGGTCAGGGTCTGCTTGCGCACGTAGTGCGCAGGCGCCTTGTCGGCCAGGCCTTTCGAGATCTCGATGAAATAGCCGAACACGTTGTTCTTGCGCACCCGCAAGGTCTTGATGCCGGTAGCGGCCCTTTCTTTCTCTTCGAAGGCCGCCAACCAGCGGTCGCCGTCCCGCAGGAGCCCGCGCAGCTCATCGAGCGCCGGATCGACCCCATCGGCGATGACCCCGCCGTCGGTGAGGGCGGCCGGCAGCGATTCTCGCAGAGTTCTGGCGATGAGGCCTTCGAGATCGGGCAAGGGAGCGAGTTCGTCGGCGACATCGGCCAGCGGCGTATTCTTCAGACGCTCATGCAAGAACGGCAGCCGGGCCAGTCCGAGACCGAGCGCCTGCGCATCGCGCGGGTTGCGACTGCCCAGGACGATGCGCGACAGCAGCCGTTCGAGATCGGGAACGCCCTTCAACGCCTCGCGCACCTCGGCCAGCAGCACCGGATCGGCATGCAACGCCGCCACCCGCTCCTGGCGTTCGAGTATGGGAGCGACTTGAATCAACGGCTTGAGCAGCCATCGTTTCAGCAGCCGGGCGCCCATCGCGGTGCGAGTTCGGTTGACCACTTCGAACAGCGTGCCGCCCAGGGTGCGTTCGCGGCCGTCGGGCAGCAGCTCGAGATTGCGCAGCGTGGCCTCGTCGAGCACCATGCCATCGCCCAGCCGGTACGGCTGCGGGTAGCGCAGATGACCCAGCGAGCATTTCTGGGTATCGAGCAAATATTCGGCGAGGATGCCCAGCACCCGCAGCTCGAGCGGCGGCAAGGCCAGGAACCGCGCCCGCGGCTCGCGCGGAAAGAGCGTCGCCAGCGCCTCGACCGCCTCGGCCTCGCCCACGCGGCGCACATGCACCTCGGGCCGCAGCGCCTGCCACGGCGGCACCCAGGCCGCCCGCCCGGTCCCGCCCGTTCGCCCCGACGGGGCGCTGGAAGAGGGGCTAGAGGGAGCAGGTCGCGATTCTCTTCGTTCAGCGCCGCTGATGACCGGCTCCCCGGGGTCGGCCTTGGCCCCTGCCCCGGCGGCGCCGATCGCGATTGGGCCAGCGGGGTCGCCCCCGCCCACCCCGGCGTCGGAAAGGTCGCTCCCATCAGGAATTTCCGGAGGTTCGTCGGCATCTCGGCCGCTGGATCGGGTCTGTCGGCCACGGTCGCCGCACCGCCCCCCCTCTTCGAGAGGGTCATCTCCGCCTTCCAGCAACAACACCTCGCGAGGCGAGAGGCGGGTGAATTCCTCGGGCAGCAGGCCCATTTCGACCTTGTCGCCGCTGGTGATGATCATTTCCCCGGTCGACAGCTCGACGGCGGCCAGGCAGAATCGCTCTCCTCGACGTCCGAAGGCGGTCAGCCAGTTGTTGGACTTTTCCTCGAGCAACTGCGGATCGGCGATGGTACCGGGCGTCAAAATGCGCACCACCTCGCGCTTGACCAGCCCCTTGGCCTGCTTGGGATCTTCCATCTGCTCGCAGATGGCGACCGTGAAGCCTTTCTGGACCAACCGCGCGACATAGGTCATCACGCTGTGGTACGGCACACCGGCCAGAGGCACCGGCTGGCCGGTGCCGGTCCGGCCCCGGGCGGTCAGGGTGATCTGCAGCTCGCGCGCCGCCACCACGGCATCATCGAAGAAAGTCTCATAGAAGTCGCCGCAGCGGAACAGCAGAATGGCCTGCGGGTTCTGGGCCTTGAGGTCTTTGTACTGCTGCAGAAGCGGGGTCAGGCCCTTGTCGTCGAGGCCGGCCGCCGCCGTTGCCGGTTCGGCGGCGGGGGCGGAGGCTTCGGCGGGGGGGCGTTCCCCGGTCTCCCCCCCGGCCATGGCCATCGGCTGGTCGCGATCAGTCGAGGGCGATCCGCTCATACGCTACCGAACCGAAGCCGATGGCCGCCGCATGCTCGAGCTGGGCCCGGATCTCCAGCTCAGGATGGACCAGCGCGAACTTCGAGCGGTCGGCCGGCACCGACCGACCCAACGCGCTCTGGGCCAGCCCGATCTGGGCTTCGACCAGATCGAGGCAGGCCGCGTCGAGGGCGACCGGGTCGGTCGAGGCGGCGAAGCCGATATCGGGAACCACCGGGGCATCGGAAAAACCGTAGCAATCGCACAACGGCACGATATCGATCAGGATGTTGAGGTAGAAGGCCGCCCCAGCCTTGGGGGCATGCACGGCGAAGGCGTGTTCGACCATTTTTTCGGTGACCCCGCGCGTATCTTCGCTCCAATTGATGCGGATGGCCCCGACCCGGCACGAGACGAGGCATTCGCCGCACCCGCGGCATTTCGCCGGATCGATCGTCACCGGCCCGTCAGGCTTCTGCTGGCCGATGGCGCCCGCCGCGCACCAGGCGAAACAGCGGCCGCACCGCACGCACTTCTTCTCGAGCACGGAGGGCCGGATCGAGGTATGCATGGCCAGTTTGGCCGACCGCGAACAGCAGCCCATGCCCAGGTTCTTGATGGCGCCGCCGAAGCCGGTCACCTCGTGCCCCTTGAAATGGGACAGCACCACCAGCGCATCGGCCTCGTGGATGCCGGCCGCTACCGATACTTCGGTATAGTGCCGCCCGGCCACCTTCACCATCCGGTGATCGCGACCGGTCAGGCCATCGCAGATGAAGATGGGGGCGCCGGTGACCTCGGGGCCGAACCCGTGCCGGAGGGCGGTTTCGATGTGATCGGGGGCGTTGCTGCGGCTGCCGGTGTAGAGCGTGGCGGTCTCGGCCAGGAACGGCTTGCCGCCCCCCGCTTTGATCAGATCGACCAGGGGCCGCACATAGATGGGCCGCGGGAAGGCGGAATTGCCGCGTTCGCCGAAATGGGTCTTGACGGCAACCAGCTTGTCGCGCCAGGGGAACTTCTTCATGCCGATCCGCTCAGCCAGCCGCGCGATCTTGGCCAGATGACTGTCGGCCGGGCCTTTGGCCCGCAACCCGATGGTATAGACCGGAATCCTGCTCTTTCGGGAGGCCATGGTCGAGCCCCTTTCATCGAGGGGTACCCCGGCCGAACGCCTCACAGGGGCTCGCCGCCGGGTGGGGAAAGTCTACCCCCTCCCGCGGGAAAAAGCAACCGTCGCCGCCTGGAGAACCCGCTTGGCAAGCAGGTTCTTGTTCAATCGTCGTCGGGGAACAGACGTTTCTGGGGATCGTCGAGGACGCGATCGGCGGGCGGTTTCAGGCCCATGTATTCCCAGGCCAGGCGCGTGGCCACCCGTCCCCGGTTGGTGCGGGCCAAGAAGCCGATCTGGATGAGGAACGACTCGTAGACGTCGTAGAGCGTGTCGGGCTCCTCGCCTACCGAGACCGCCAGGGTGTCGAGACTGACCGGCCCCCCATCGAACCGTCGCAACAGCACTTCGAGGATGCGCCGGTCGATGTAATCGAGGCCGAGCCGATCGACCTTCAGCATCTCCATGCCCCGCGCGACGGTCGCGGCGGTGATGGCGGGGCTTCCTTCGACCTGGGCCACGTCGCGCATGCGCTTGAAGAGCCGAATGGCCACGCGCGGGGTGCCGCGAGCGCGGCGGGCGATCTCGGCCGCGGCGTCGTCTTCGACCGGGAAATGGAGCCGGCGAGCCACCGAATGCAGAAGCTGGATCAGCTCGTCGGTCGTGTAATAGTCGAGGCGCGACACGACCCCGAACCGGCTGCGCAGCGGGGCCGCCACATCGCCCTCGCGGGTGGTGGCCCCGATCAGGGTGAAGGGTTGCACCTTGAGACGAAGACTGCGCGCGGTGGGGCCCTTCCCGATCAGGACGTCGAAGTGGTAGTCCTCCATGGCGGGGTACAATACCTCTTCGACGCTCTTGTTGAGCCGATGGATCTCGTCGATGAACAGCACATCGCGGGCCTGCAGCCCGGTCAGCAGGGCGGCCACGTCGCCGGCCCGGGTCAGCACCGGGCCGCTGGTGATGCGGATCTGCACGCCCATCTCGGCGGCGATGACATTGGCCAGGGTGGTCTTGCCCAGGCCGGGCGGTCCCAGCAGGAGGGTATGGTCGAGCGGCTCGCCGCGCTGGCGAGCGGCGGCGATGAAGATCTGCAGCTTGTCGACGATCTGGCGCTGGCCGATGAACTCCTGGAAGCGGCGAGGCCGCAAGGAGGGGGCCATCCCTTCCTCTTCGTCGGCGAGGGGGCGCGGCGACAGCACCGAGGCGCCGGGCGCCGCCCCGCTGCCGATGCTGCCTTCCGCCGGCAGAGGCGGCGGGGCGGGCGGCAGATCGGGCGGCAACAACGACGAGGTCGGCGGTTTCTTGCGCGAGCGGACCATGGGTCAGGGCAGGCGGAGGCTCATGGCGAGCCGTGGCGCAGGGCGCTCTCGACGACGCGCGTCAGCTCGGCGTCGGGAGGCAGCTCGGCGGCCACTTTCCCCAGCATGCGTTCGATCTCGCGCAGCGAGTAGCCCAGGGTCTCCAGGGCTTCGCGGGCTTCGCGCTCGCACGCCAGGCCGATGCGCTCGGGCGGCGGGGCGGCGGCCGGCTGCGGCCCGGCTGCGCCCAGCCCGGCTTTGGCCAGCGGTTCCTTCAGCTCGACGACGAGCCGCGAGGCCAGCTTCTCGCCAACTCCCTTGAGGGCGGTCAGAGCCCGCACGTTGCCGGTCAGGATCATCCCTACGAGCTGATCGGGGTCGGCCGCCGACATCAGGTTCAGAGCGAGCTTGGGCCCGACTTTGTCGACTTTGATCAGCAGCCGGAAGAGCGCGCGTTCGGCGGCGGTGGCGAACCCGAAGAGCTGCGGGCCATCTTCGCGCCACTGCAGATGGGTCAGCAGGGTGACTTCTGAGCCTCGCTCCCCAAGAAGGCGGAAGCTGGAGAAAGGAATCTGCGCCTCAAGCCCCAACCCGTTGACGTCGACGACCGCCCGCTGGAGCTCTTTCTCCAGGAGCAAGCCTCGAATGCAATCGATCACCGCGCGCCCATCCTTTCAGCTCGCCGTGGGTATCGACCAACCAGCGGCGGCGGGTGTCATGCTACTCCGTCCTGGCCCCGCTGGCAAGCCCTGCGCTCAGGCCCAGGCCCCCTCACGCCATGGCCGGAAGCGGGACATCCCGATGCCATCGCGCGGATGCTCCCGGCTCGGGGCATCCGCGCGGCGGAACGAAATGAAGAGCGGAAGACAGGCGAGACGAACGGGCGATCAGGCCTCGGCGGCCGCCTTCTCCATGTCTTCGTCGGAGATCTCGGCGTTGTGGTAGCAATCCTGCACGTCGTCGTGCTCTTCGATGCTGTCGATGAGCCGCAGGACCTTGCCGACATCGCTGCCGGTGACCTTCACGGTGGTCTTGGGCAACATCGTCTGCTTGGCTTCTTCGATCTTGATCCCCTGGGCTTCGAGTTTGGGGCGAACATCGAGATAGGCTGAAGGATCGCAGATGATCTCGAAGCCATCGGCTTGTACCTTGAAATCTTCGGCGCCCGCCTCGAGCACGATGTCGGTCAGCTTGTCTTCGGTCAGCCCGGGATTGGCCTCTTTGGAAACGTAGAAATAGCCTTTGTTCTCAAACATGAACGAGACGCAGCCCGGCACGCCCATGTTGCCGCCGCCCTTGCTGAGGATCTTGCCGATCTCGGCCACGGTGCGGTTCTTGTTGTCGGTCAGACAGCGGATGATGAGGGCAACTCCACCCGGGGCATAGCCTTCGTAGGTCACTTCCTCATAGGAAACGCCCTCGAGTTCGCCGGTGCCTTTCTTGATGGCCCGGTCGATGTTGTCCTTCGGCATGTTGGCATCTTTGGCGGCCTGCAAAGCGCTGCGCAGCCGGGGGTTGCTGCTGGGATCGCCGCCCCCATTGCGCGCCGCGATGGTGATCTCCTTGATGATCTTGGTGAACTGCCGCCCTTTGATGGCGTCCATCTTGGCCTTGACATGCTTGACCTTGGCCCACTTGTTGTGACCTGACATGCAATCCTCCTCGCCGTGGATCGGTCGGAAATTGGTGCAGGGAGTATACCACGCCCTCCCTATGCTTCGGCAAGCGAATTCAGGCGAGCCCCTCAGGCTCCCCCGACCTCGGTCGGATCCTGGGCCGGGGCGGTGGGCAAGCCCGGCTCCCTGATCGCGGCGATCACCTCGCGGCCTGCCTCGCCGGTCAGCCGCCGATCGTGCTCCGATCGGGCTGCCGCCCACCTTTCGGTCATCGGTTGCGCCCGTGGCGCCTCGCCACCTCGCGGCGGCGCCGAGATCGCCTGGACGGCGGCGCCGTCAGTTGCTGGCGTCGACCATGGCATGGACGTCGGCGCGGATCTGATCGAGCAGGGCGCGCCCTTCCCCCAGCATGCGGCGGAACCGCTCGGCCAGCTCGCGACAGTAGACTGGGTCGTCGATGGAGGCGCAGTTCAGTTTGGCATTCATCATGGCCCCCTCGAGCGCGGTATAGGCTTGGAACGCGCCGACGGCCCAGTCGGAGATGGTGTTGCGGTTGACCTTGGTCAACGAGTTGCGGAACAGCCGGAGCAATTCGAGAGAGCGCTCGCAGACCGCCAGCGGAGCCTCGTTGGCCAGCTTGCTGGCTTCGGAGATGGCCAGCTTGCGACGGGTCTTCTCGACTTCGGTATCTTTGGGCAGGGCCATGGCCTCCATGATGCGATCGCAGCCGTCGGCGTCACGATCGACGCACTCGAGCAGCACCTTGAGATGCTCGGCGACCTGGCCGGCCAGCGCCGTGTTCTCGGCGTCGAATTCGGCGTATTTCTTCTTGCCGATCGTCAGGCTGAAGACCATCTGCGCCAGCGCGGCGGCCAGGCTGCCGGCCAGCGCCGACACGCACCCGCCGCCGGGCGCGAAGGAATTGGAGGCGACAGCCAGGGTGAAATCTTTCAGGGATTTGTTGGTCATTCGTTCGATCGGCATGATGGGACGGTCTCCTCAAATTGGATCAGGTTTTAGAATGGTCATTCGAATCGGATGGGCACGCCACGCGCTTCGGCCTCTTCGCGGGCGAGGTCGGTCAGCAGCGTTCCCGGCGGGACAACCAGCGGGGTCATGGCCTGGTAGGCGGCCAGGACGTCATCGCGCGTGATCACCCGCCGCCCGGCCAAGGCGGGAGGCTGGCCGGCCAGCGCCCGCCGGGTGCGCACCAGCCGGTCGATCACGGCGGCGAACGTCTCCGGGGTGAACCCGGCGATGGAGCCCCCGTTCAGGGTTTCCCAATAGCGGCGGTAGATCTTGGCGTAGTGGGGATTGATGCGGGTATCGGGGCGGGGCAGGCCCGAGGTCTCGAGCAGGATGGGCCGCCCCAGATCGGCCATGGCGCCGAACACCCGCGCCGGGAAGGAATCGCGCAGCCCCAGAGCGAATTTGGCCAGGGAGTTGAGGCTGAGCGGGGCGACGACCAGCAGATCGAACCGCTCGAGGCCCGCCAGCAGCCGATCGGCTTCGGCCTCGACGAAGACCGGCCCGCGGGCGGCCAGCACCCGCAGCCAGCCATGTTCGACCGCCGAATGGGAAACGGCGGCTTCCCACGGCGCGAGGCCAGGAACGCCGGCGAGAAAATCAGGCGGCCCGATCTTCCCCTCCTCGGGGCGACAGCAGAGCAGGAGCGGCTTCAGCCCGGTATTCTCGACCGGTGGCGGGGCGCGATGACTCATCGAGAGAGAGGATACCCCTCCCATGCCTATGAAGTCAAACCACCCGGCTCCCGCCAGGGATCGCCTCCAAGCGGTCTGGTTCAGGGTTGGCGGCGTCGGAACGCTGAGGTTCAACCGGGTCGGAAGATCGGCGTTCCCTCGCGCCTGCGCCCTAGCGTTTCAGGAACTGGTCGGGCGACTTAACTGGGACAACTGGCGGCATTTGTGATATAGTGGAACCCGATCGCCCCGCCCTGAGAGGGAATAGATTCCTGGAAAGGATCTCGCACCATGGTACGGCTTGACGGTTCCTGGGTGGCCCTGGTCACCCCATTCCACAACGGCAAGATCGATGAGCGGGCCCTGTTCGGCCTGCTGGACTTCCACCTCGAAGCTCGCACCGACGGCCTCGTCATCTGCGGCACCACCGGCGAGTCAGCCACGCTGTCGGCCGACGAACGCGCCGCCCTGATGCAGATGGTGGCCCGGCGGGTGGGCGGCAAGATCCGGTTGATGTTCGGTACCGGCGGCAACGCCACCGCCAGCGCGGTCGAGATGACCCGACGGGCTGCCGACCTCGGCGCCGAGGCGGTCCTGGTCGTCGCCCCCTATTACAACAAGCCGACGCCAGCCGGCCTGCTGGCCCACTTCCAGGCCGTCGCCAGCGCCACCACGCTGCCGGTCGTCCTGTACAATGTTCCGGGTCGCACCGGAGTGAACATGACCGCGGCCACCACCCTCGAGCTGGCGCGCGTGCCCAATATCAAGGCGGTCAAAGAAGCCTCGGGCAACCTCGACCAGATCATGGACATCCTGGCCCGGGCCCCCGCCGGATTCGCCCTGTTGAGCGGCGATGATGCGCTCAACTTCGCGATCATGGCCCTGGGCGGGCGCGGCACCATCTCGGTGACGGCCAATGTGGTGCCGGCCAAGATGAAAGCCTTCACCGATGCGTGCCTGGCCGAGCGCTGGAGCGAGGCCCGCGCCCTCCATTTCGAGCTGCTCGACCTGCATCGGGCCATGTTCCTCGAAGCGAACCCCATCCCGGTCAAGACCGCCCTGCACCTGATGGGCCGCGTGCAGGACGAGTTCCGTCTGCCACTGGTGCCGATGGGGGCCGGGCCCCGCGCCCAGCTTGCCCAGACCCTCGAAAGGATGGGATTGCTCGCCCGGTGAGTCCGATCGAGCTGTTCTGGGCCATCCTGCGGGATTTCCGGCTGTTCGACCTGCTCGACATCTTGCTGGTCAGCTGGGTCATCTACCGCGTCCTGCTGCTGATCGAGGGCACTCGCGCCTTCAACCTGCTGAAGGGGCTGGCCATCATCTTCCTGCTGCTGATCTTCACCCGCGACCTCGATTTCCATGCGGTCAACTGGGTGCTGGCCAACACCCTGCCCACCGGCTTCCTCGCTCTGGTGGTCATCTTCCAGCCCGAGCTGCGGCGCGCCCTCGAGGACATCGGCCGGGGCACCATCCTGGCCGATCAGTTCCACCCCAGCGAGAACATCGGCGAACTGGTCGAAGAGCTGGCCAAGACCATCGAGAACTGCTCGAAGAAGCGCATCGGCGCCCTCATCGTCTTCGAGCAGGACATCGGCCTGAAGGATTTCATCGACAAGGGCGTGCCCCTCCACAGCCACCTCACATCAGAGTTGCTGAACACCATCTTCATGCCATTCACCCCGCTCCACGATGGGGCGGTCATCGTCAAGGGCGGCTACGTCGAAGCCGCCAGCTGCTTCCTGCCGATCAGCCAGAACCCCGATCTGGCCAGGGAAGTCGGCACCCGCCACCGCGCCGCGGTCGGCATCACCGAGATCACCGACGCACTCGTCCTCATCGTCAGCGAAGAGACCGGCACCATCTCGTTCGCCAAGGGCGGCAAGCTGATCCGCGATCTGACCATGGACCGCGTCCGCGATCTGGTGCGCGGCGCCTTCAAACGGGTCATCCGCGGCCGTCGGATGTTCCAGCTCACCTGACGCCATGCGCCTCAACCTGAAGCTCGTCTCGCTCATCCTCGGCTCGCTGCTCTGGATCTACGTCAACCTGATCCTCTCCCCGCACGCCCGCCGCAACTTCAAGGGCACGATCGAGATCCGCAACAAGGCGAGCCTGACCCGCGTCACCCTCGAGACTGAAGAAGTCGAGATCACCCTGGACGGCACCCGCCGCGATTTCATCCTGGCGGGGCCCAACGCGGCCCAGCCCTGGATCGACCTGCTCAACATCCGCCCCGGTCGGGTGCAGGTGCCCGTGCGGGTCAATTTCCCGCCTGGCATGAGCCTCGTATCGGTGCGCCCCAACCAGGTGGTGGTGCAGATCGAACAACTGCAGGAGCGGGAATTCGAGATCGTTCCTGAAGTGCTCGGGCAGACCGCCGAAGGGTATATCGCCGAACCTCCCGTGCTCAACCACCGACGGGTCAGGGTGGAGGCGCCCCCTCAAGTCATGGACCGGATCACAGGTGCGAAGGTCTCGATCCTCCTGCAGGATGTCAAGAATTCGGTGTCGGAAAACGCCAAGGTCGTCTTGACCACCGCCAACGGCGAGATCCGCGAGCCGATCACCATCACGCCCGAGCGGGTCACGGTCGACATCCTGGTCAAAGAGGGGTATCCGACGCGCACGGTGCCGGTCGCCTCGCCCACTTTCATCAACAAGCCGCCCGAGGGGCTGCGTCTCGATCGGTTCACCGTCACGCCGGCCGAAGTCACCATCAGCGGACCGCCCCGGGTGCTGAAGCAGGTCGAGACCATCACCGCCCTGCCCATCGATCTGTCGACGTTGGTGGCCAGCTCCGAAGTGGTGGCCCTCCTGCGCCCTCCCCAGGAGAGCATCCGCATTCTCGGCACCCCGACCGTGCTGGTCCAGGTGGCGCTCGCCGTCACCCCGGTGACCCGCCCCTTCCCCGGGTTGCCGCTCAAAGTGCGCAACTCCCCCAACCAGCACTGCATGGTCACCCCCTCGAGCTATACTCTGGTCCTCAAGGGCCTGGTGGAAGACCTGAACCGGATCCGTCCGGCCGATCTCGCTCTGGTTCTGGACGTGCGGGACATGAAACCCGGCACCTACACCGTTCCTCTGACCTGCCCACCCACCCTTCCCCAGACGATCGAAGCGCTGGAATTGCTGCCGGCCCAGGTCAACGTCGAGATCTCCGAGACCGAACCGACCGCGCCCACCGCCTCTCCCTCGCAGGCCGGTAGCCCAGGCAAGCCCTGAGCAGGCCCCAGACACCCCCAAGACGGTTGTTCTGGTCTATGGTTCGGCCCTCCGATGATTTCCGTTGACTTGCCTGGGTCGCCTCAGTATAAATAGAGTCGCCTATGGATCCCTATACCCAGAAACTGATCGAATCGTTCCAGCGGGCCAGCAAAGACAAGAAACTCGAGCTGCTGCTCGAGATCAGCCGCGTGCGGGAAGATGCGGTGCTGCAGTTCTTGATCAATGCCCTCGGCGATGAGCACTGGATCGTGCGCAAGACCGCCGCCGACTGCCTGCTGACCTTCCAGGAGGCAGCGCTGCCCTGGCTGTCGGCGGCGCTCAATTCCTACAACGAAGACATCCAGCACTGGGCGCTGCAGGTCTTGACCCGCATGGGGTCGAAGGGGGCGCCGGCCATCCTGCGGGCGCTCAAGAGCCCGAATCCCGATGTGCGGCATTTCGCCGCCATGGCGCTGGGCGAGATCCGCGAGCCGCAGGGCATCATGGCCCTGATCCGCGCCCTGGGCGATGAGCGGTGGGCCGTGCGCAAGGCCGCCTCGGAAGCGCTGGTCAAATACGGCGACGAGGTCATTCCGATGATCGAGCAGGTGGTGACCCGCTCGGTCGACGAAGACGCCCGGTTCTGGGCGATCAAGTGCCTGGGCAAGCTGGGGCCGAAAGCGCAGAAGATCCTGCTCGAGGCGCTGCGCACCGGCGACAAGCAGCTGCGCTACGTCATCGCCGCCGCCCTCGGCGAATCGGGCGACCGCCGGGTCATCAAGGTGCTCATCGACAGCCTGGCCGACCCCGACTGGACGATCCGCAAGAGCGCGATGACCGCCCTCGCCGAGATCGGCGAGAACGCCTTCGATCTGATGATCGAATCCCTGAAAGACACGAACGAAGACATCCGGGACGGCTGCCTGACGGCGCTGGTCCGGTGCGGCGACAAGGCGATGGCCCGGCTGTTCGCCTATGTCGAGGCGGTCGACGACAACCAGCGCTACGTCATCCGCAAAGGCTTGACCAAGATCGGGGCCCGGGTCGTCGAGCCGTTGATGCGGCTGTTCAAGACGGGCAAGGCCCCCATCCTCAGCTTCGCCGCCGCCACCCTCGGCGAGATCGGCAGTCCCAAGGCGGTGCCGGTCCTGATCGAGGGGTTGTCGAACCCCGACTGGAACGTGCGGCGCAGCTGCGCCTACGCCCTGGCCGAGATCGGCGAGAAAGGCGTCGACCGCATCGCCGAGGCGCTGAAAAGCCCCAACGACGATGTGCGGTACTGGGTGACCCGCATCCTCGAATCCATCGGCGAGGCGGGCATGCCCTACCTGGTGCGGGCGCTGCAAGACAAGAACAAGAACATCCGGTTCTTCGCAGCCAAGGCCCTGGGCTCGTCGAGCAGTCCCGAGGTCATGCGCGACCTGGTCAAGGCCCTGTGCGACCCCTCCTGGAGCGTCCGCAAAGCCGCCTTCACCAGCATCTGCAAGCTCGAGCACCTCAGCGTCGAGCAGATGCTGCGCAACCTGGCCAACGACAACGAGGACATCCGCTACTGGATGGGCCAGGTCATCGAGCAGACCGGGGCGCAGCACCTCGAGGCGATCCATGAATGCCTGCGCACCGGCGATCCCGAGCTGCGCCTGTGCGCCTGCCAGGCCCTCGGGCTGATCGGCCGCAGCGAGTCGACCGACATCCTGATCACCGGGCTGCGCGATGACAACGAGTGGGTGCGCACCTACGCCGCCATCTCGCTGGGCCGCATCGGCGATCCGCGGGCCATCATCCCGCTCATCCGGGGGTTGTCCGATCGCAACTCCGAGGTCCACCGCAACATCGTGAAGGCCTTCCAGAACCTGGGCCCCAAGGTCTTCGACACCTTGAAGGATTGCGTCGAGAGCGATGATCGCATGCTCCGCCGCAATGCCGCGATCGCCCTCGGCGAACTGCGGGAGGAGCGCGGCATCGACCTGCTCATCATCCTCTTGGAAGATCCCGAAGAGAAGGTGCGCCAGGCGGCGGCCGAAGCCCTGGGGGTCTTCCCCGGCCTCAAGGCGCAGAGCGTGCTGGCGGGCGCCCTCAACGACCGGTCCTACCACGTGCGAACCGCCGCCTTGACCGCGCTGGGCGCGCATGGCCGGGTCGAGAGCATCCAGATCCTGATGGACCACCTGAACCGCTGCAAGGATGAGCGGGAAACCCGGGTCGCCAAGCGACAGCTGGTGGTGCTGGCCCAGAAGCTGCCGCAGGCCTTCATCGCGCTGTTCAAGCACGAAGCGGCCGCCGTGCGGGCGCTGGCCGCCGAGGCCCTGGCCGGGGTCGGCCTGCCGATCATTCCGATCCTCACCGAAGCGATGAATGGCAAGGACGAAACGACGGTGTTCTGGTGCCAGAAGGTCATCAAGCGCATCCGCAATCCCCAGGAGCCCCTCTCGGATGGCTGATCCGGCTGCCCGCGATCCGCGCCTGCCCTGGCTGCGCCTGGCCGGCCTCACCTGGCTCGGCGACACCATCAAGGCCGGCCTGATCAAGGAATTCGGGTCGCCCGAGCGGGTGTTCGCCGCCCGTCCCGAGGAACTGGCCCGCGTCCCGGGCTGGACCACGGCCCGCCTGCGCCGGTTCCTCGAGCAGGCGCCGCGGGCGGCGCCGCTGTGCGCGCCCGACCTGCTCGACCGCACGGGGGTGCGGCTGGTCCGGTTCACCGACGACGACTATCCGCCCCTCCTGCGACAGATTCCCGATTCGCCCGTGGTGCTGTTCATCAAGGGCACCCTGCCGCCGCCCGACCGGCCCTGCCTGGCCATCGTCGGGGCCCGCCAGGGCACGCAGCTCGGCTTCGACATCGCGCGCGACTTCGCCCACGCGCTGGCGGCCGCCGGCTTCGTCATCGTCAGCGGACTGGCGCTGGGCATCGACACCTTCGCCCACCTCGGCGCCCTCGACGCCGACGGCCTCACCCTCGCCGTCCTGGGCAGCGGCCCCGACGTCGTCTATCCGACCGGCAATCGGCGGGTCCGTGAGCGCATCCTGCAGCGCGGGGCGCTGGTTTCCGAATACCCGCCCGGCACCATCGCCCGGCCCTGGCATTTCCCCGTGCGCAACCGGATCATCGCCGGCCTCTGCCACGGCACGCTCGTCGTCGAAGCCAGCGCCCGCAGCGGTTCGCTGATCACCGCCCGCCTCGCCGCCGAACAGAACCGCGATGTCTTCGCCATTCCCGGCTCGATCCGCTCGCGGGCCGCCGAAGGCACCATCGCCCTCCTGCAGGAAGGCGCCCAGGTGGTGGCCCGCCCCGACGACCTGATCGCCCATTATGCCCACCTGCTGCCGGCCCGCCCTGCGCCCGCCACCGACCCCGTCGACCACGCCGACCAAAAATTCGACGATGACGAATGGGCCCTGCTGTCGGCCATCGCCGATGAGCCCGTCCCCCTCGACCGTCTCCTGCTCGACGGCCGCTGGAGCCGGGATCGCCTGTTTTCCCTCCTGCTCACGCTCGAGATGCGCGACGCCCTGGTCAAGCTCCCGGGCAACCATTTCCAATCCAAGACCAAGACCCCTTTGGGGAGGTGACCCATGAACAGCAACAACCCTCTGGCCACGATCATGAAGATCATGACCCTGTTCCTCAAGAACATGGGCGATTCGGCCGCGCTGCCGCCACAGGATTCCCCCCTCATCGACAAGCTCGTCCAGAAGGGCTTTCGGCCGGAAGACATCGCCACCGCCATGCGCTGTCTCGACCTGATGGCTCTCCACACCGGCGTCGGGACGGCGGCCCCGCCGTCGACGGGCAGCGACCCGGGCGACGAGCCGCGCACCGTCGGCATTCGGCAGCTGCACGCCACCGAGGCGATCCGGCTGACCGCCGACGCCCAGCACCTGCTGCTGACCCTGCTCGAGAGCGGCCAGATCAGCCCGCTGCATTTCGAGCGGGCGATCGAGTACATCTGGAAGAACGACCTGCGCGAGGTCGGCGCCTCCCGGCTGCGGCTCATCCTGTACATGACTGATCCGCATCCTGGGCGGGGCGAGATGCCCTTCCTCAGCGATCGGGTGCCCAAGCCCGAGTTCCTCAACTGACCGGTCCGGCGACCGCCCCGCCGGCCTCGGCGGGCCGGCCGTGTTCGCCGCACCAGGAGCCGCCATGTCAGCCAAACATCTGCTCATCGTCGAGTCCCCCGGCAAGATCAAGACCCTGTCCAAGTTCCTCGGCAAGGATTTCATCGTCGAGGCCAGCAAGGGACATGTCATCGATCTGCTGGAAACCCGCCTGGGGGTCGATGCCGACAGCGGGTTCGTGCCCGCCTTCCATCTGGTGACAGACCGCGAGGAGGTCATCCATCGGCTGCGCCAGGTGGCTCGCCACGCCGACCGCATCTACTTGGCCCCCGACCCCGATCGCGAAGGGGAAGCCATCAGCTGGCACCTGGCCAATGTGCTGAATATCGACCCGATGAGCCCCTGCCGGGTCACCTTCAATTCGATCACCCGCGATGATGTGCTGGCGGCCCTCGAACACCCGCGGCCGATCAATCTCAATCTGGTCAATGCCCAGCAGTCGCGACGCATCCTCGACCGGCTCGTCGGCTATCGCCTGTCCCCCCTTCTCTGGAAGAAGGTCAGCCTGGGTCTGTCGGCCGGCCGCGTCCAGTCGGTGGCGGTGCTGTTCATCTGCGAACGCGAACGCGAGATCCTCGCCTTCCAGCCCGAAGAATTCTGGACCATCACCGCCCAGATCAAGGCGGGAAGCAAGAAGGCCTTCACCGCCCGGCTGGTCAAGAGCCATGGCCGCAAATCGGCCATCGGCAACGCCGAGGCGGCCAGGCAGATCGCCAGCGAGATCGAAGCCGCCACCATCGAAGTCGCCGCCGTCACCAAGAAAGCCCGCAAGCAGGCGCCGCCCCCGCCCTTCATCACCAGCACCCTGCAACAGGAGGCGGCCCAGCGGTTCTCCTTCACGTCCAAGCGCACCATGTCGATCGCCCAGCGGCTGTACGAAGGTGTCGAGATCGGTGCGGAAGGCCCGGTCGGCCTCATCACCTACATGCGCACCGATTCCGTCCGCATCTCGCCGGAAGGACTGGCCGACGCCCGCGACTACATCGCGCGCACGTTCGAGCCCGCCTATTCCCTGCCGCAGCCCCGTTATTTCAAGACCAAGAAAGGGGCCCAGGACGCCCACGAGGCGATCCGCCCCACCTCGGTCGAGCGCACGCCCGAACGCCTCGCCCCCTACCTGAAACCCGAGGCGCTCAAGCTCTACACCCTGATCTGGCGCCGCTTCGTCGCCTCGCAGATGGCCGAGGCCCAGTTCGAGGTGGTCACCATCGATCTGGCCGCCGGGCCCCATCTTTTACAAGCCACCGGCACCACCCAGCTGTTCGACGGGTTCACCCGCCTGTATTCCGAAACCAACTCCGAAGATGACACCCCGGTCGACGCCCTCGCCGAGGGGGCCGGGCCCACCGACGAGGGCCGACAGCGTCTGCCCGAGGTGGCCGAAGGAGAGCGGGTGAGCTTGGCGGGGCTCGATCAGAAGCAGAACTTCACCGCGCCGCCGCCCCGCTATTCCGAATCGAGCCTGATCAAGACCCTCGAAAAGGAAGGGATCGGCCGGCCCAGCACCTACGCCACGATCATCGAAACGATCCAGCAGCGCGGCTATGTGCGCAAGGTGGAGGGCCGGTTCCGCCCGTCCGATGCGGCCTTCCTGGCCATGCAGGTGCTGACCGGCAGCTTCGGCGACATCATCAACCCCGGCTTCACCGCCCGCATGGAAAGCGAACTCGACGAGGTGGAAGAGGGCAAGAAGGATTGGGTTCGGGTGCTGCAGGAGTTCTACACCCCCTTCCTGGCCGATCTCAAGAAGGTCGATGCCGAGCTCGAGCGCGCGCAGGTCCAGTCCGACTGCGTCTGCGAGAAATGCGGCAAGCCCATGCTGGTCAAGCTCGGCCGCACCGGCAAGTTCCTGGCCTGCTCCGGGTATCCCACCTGCCGCTCGACCGAGAACATTCCCGACGACCTGTTGCTGTTCGCCGGGGGCAGCCCGACCGGTCCGGTGGCCCTGCGCAAGATTCTCGACGAGTACAAGGAAAAGAACGGCCCCGCCGTCGAGGCCACCGACCAGACCTGCGAGACCTGCGGCGCCCCGATGGTCATCCGCAACGGACGGTTCGGGCGGTTCATGGCCTGCTCGAAGTATCCCGAGTGCAAGACGACCCGGCGCCTGGTGCAGGCAGCGGGCGTGGCCTGTCCGTTGCCCGGGTGCGGCGGGCAGGTGGTCATCAAGAAGTCGCGGAATCGCCGGGTCTTCTATGGGTGCTCCCGGTATCCCGATTGCATGCTGACCACCTGGGAAAAGCCCACCGGCGAACTCTGCCCCGAGTGTCAAGCCCCGCTGGTCTGGCACACCACCAAGAAACTGGGCCAGCACATCAAGTGCTCCAACAAGGCCTGCAAGTATCGTCGGATGGCCGCAGGAGAAGGAGGATCGGGTGCCCAAGAAGAATAATCCTGCTCCCGTCACCATCATCGGAGGAGGCCTGGCCGGTACCGAAGCGACGTTCCAGCTCGTGCGCCGCGGCATTCCCGTCCGCTTGTACGAGATGCGGCCGCGCGTCGGGACCGGAGCGCACCAGACCGACCTGCTGGCCGAGCTGGTCTGCAGCAATTCCCTGGGCAGCAACCTTCCGGATCGCGCCTCCGGTCTGCTGAAAGAGGAACTGCGGGCCTTCGGCAGCTACATCCTCGACACCGCCTACAAATACCGGGTTCCGGCGGGCAATGCTCTGGCGGTCGATCGCGACGCCTTCGCCCGCGAGATCACCCGCTATGTCAAAGGCCACAGCCTGGTCGAATTCATCAACGAAGAGGCTGACTCGATCCCCGAGGAAGGGCTGGTCATCGTCGCCACCGGCCCCCTGACCTCGCCGGCGATGCTGCAGTTCCTGGCCAAGAAGTTCGGCCACAAGCATCTGTCGTTCTTCGACGCCATCGCCCCGATCGTCGAGGCCGACAGCATCGACCTGAACCATGCCTTCCGGGCCGACCGCTACCATCCCGAGGCGAAGGGCGACCACATCAACTGTCCGCTGACCAAGGAAGAATACGAGACCTTCGTCGCGGAATTGTTGAAGGCCAGGAAGATCGAGCTGCCGGCCTTCGAGAAGGAGGCCCGCAAGCAGTTCTTCTGCGCCTGCCAGCCCATCGAGCAGATCGCCGCGACCGGGGTCGAAGCGTTGCGGTTCGGCCCGTTCAAACCGGTGGGGCTGATCGATCCGCGCACCAAGCGGCGCCCCTATGCCGTGCTGCAACTACGCCAGGACAACCTGCTGTCGAGCTTGTACAACCTGGTCGGGTGCCAGACCAACCTCGTCCATGGCGAACAGGAACGGGTCTTCCGGCTCATCCCCGCGTTGCGCCAGGCGAAGTTCGTGCGCCTGGGCCAGATGCACCGCAACGCTTACTTGTACTCCCCCAAGATCCTCACCACCACCCTGCAGGTCAAAGACCGGCCCAACTGGTTCATCGCCGGGCAGTTGACCGGCGTCGAGGGCTACACCGAATCGACCGGCACCGGCCTGCTGGCCGGCTTCAATGCCGCCCGCCTCACCCTGGGCAAGACGCTGGTCGACCCGCCGCCCGCCACCATGCTCGGCGCCCTGGTGCGCTACATCACCTTCCCCGGGCACAAGCAGTTCACGCCGATGAACGCCAATTTCGGGCTGTTCGGCGACCTCTCGGGGGAGCCCGGCGACGACCGGCGCGCCGCCATCATCGCCGAAGCCCGCCGCGCCTTCCGCCAGTTCTTCGCCGAACTCTGATCCAGCCTTTGCACCGGTAGTAGCCACCTCGGCAGCAGGGGGGCCGCACCAATCCTTCGTTTGGGCATCCTGGCACCCCCTCCGTTGATGGGAAGTTGGAGTTTTTTCGGCCAGCCGCTGATTCGCTCGTCGGCAAGGGAGACAAGGGAAACAACAGGAAGGCCGCCTGCCTCAGCGGACAAGCAGCCTGCCGGGATTGGACAAGACCAGGGATCAGGTCAGCATGACCTCAGGGGTTGAAGAGTCCAGTTGATCCGGTTTTGAAGACCTGGATGCGGTTGGTCCCTTTTTCTGCCAGGAAGATGTCACCGTTGTGGAAGTAGATGCTCGCCGGTTGGCTGATCTGGCCTAATCCAGTGCCAGCCTGGGCGAACTGCGTAACTTCCGCTCCGGTATTGTAATCGAATACCACCAGCTTCCCAGAGGTTTCACTGCAAGTGATCACATACTGGGTCCCCACCACCGCGATATCACGTATCGCGGTGGCGTTGTATTGGGCAGCTTCGTTCACCAATTGAGTACTGCTGTTGAACCGAATCGCTCGATTGTTCCCGGCGTCAGCCAGCAGGAACTGGTTGTTCAGGAAACGGATGGCTTGCGGGGAGTTGAAATTCGCACTGGGCAGACCACCAGCGGTGAAGGTTTGGTCAATATTGCCATTCAGGGGATTGATCATGCGCACCTGATTCAGCGTAGGCTCGGTGACAAAATAATAGGATCCATTGTAGGCCAATCCGACCGTGAGAGGATTGAGAGCCGACTGCGAAATGCTCGCCACCCCTCCGAACGTGTTGTTCATGGAATAGATGGCTTTCTGACCCTTATCGAGAACATACAGGTTCGATCCCTGGTCGGTGACCGTGATGATGTCGGTGAAGGTTCCAGGTCCATAGGAGGCGATTTCGTTGAACACAAGCCCGGTGTATTGATATTTGAAGACCGTCGTGGCTCCGGAAGCAACGACATAGAAATTCGATCCATCGTGATCGATGGAGGTAGGAATGGAGGGATTGGCCAGACTCAGGGCTTGCCACATGCGCACAGGCTGCTGAGCGGTGCTCGAGGCATACCGAGGATTGGTGCCATAATGGCTATCCTGCATTTCAATGCGCATGGTCGCCGAACCGTTGGCAAACGTCGTGGAGAAAGTGGTTCCAGAGCCGAGGAATGTCCAGGAACCGCCTGTATTGCGGAACCAGCCGATTTTCTCGTCGGGAAGAGGCCCACCATATTCCTGATCATAGGTCACAGCGGTGAACGTCAGAAGCGAAGAACCAGTATTAAGGTAGATCGGAACTCCAGATGGGCCAGTCGCATACTGGGTTTCGGCGATAGTGATCGTACCGGTGGGGAGGGTATTGACGAAGATGCTGATCGAGGCCACGGCGTACAGGCCGCGGGTGTCGGAAGCATAGCAGATGATGTTGTGAGGCCCTGAGGCGAGGGCATTGGTGGTGAAGGGATTGTCATGGCTCAGGAACGTCGAGCCCGAGAACCACGACACCGTCGGCAGCGTATCGAATGGATCGGTGGCATTCGCCGTGAAGGTGATGCTCGTTCCGGTGTCGAAGCGAGTGCCTGAGGCTGGCGAGAGAATGCTCACCGTCGGCGAGGCATTGATGAAGACGGTGCGTGTCGTGGAGCCGGTCTTCTGGGCCACGCCGGGGAAGGACGAATCGGTGCCTTCGAGCGTGATGGTATGCGTACCGAGCGTCGTCGGGGGCGTGTAGACGAACGTCGCCGTCGCCGTATTGATGGTCGCGGCGTCGTATTTCCACACGAAGGTGCTGGTCGCGACGAAGGCCTTTTCATCGTTGTCATACCCGTAGCCTGCGAGGGAAATCGACTGATTCTGGAGATACCAGGTGTTGTCGGTAGCCGGGGCTGTGATGTACATGGTCGGCGCGGTATTCGAGGCGATGGTCAACGTGATGGTCGCTGAACCGATGTTGCCCTGCGAATCGGTGGCCACCGCGCGGATGGTCCATTGCCGGTCAGGCAGGGTCGCGATCTGGTAGGAACTGGTGCCGATCACCCAATCGACCCAGGTGCTGCCGGTCCATTGCTGCCATTTGACCGAAGTGCCGGGAACGAATCCTCCATCTTCGAAATCCGAAGCTGAGGCCACGAAAGTCAGAGAGGTCAAGAAGGGGTAATTCGTCCCGGTCGGGGAGGTAATCTGCACGGTCGGCGGGGTATTGGCATTCACGGTGAAGGAGAAATGCACGGTCGTGGATGCGCCGAAACTATCGGACGCCACGATGGTGATCGTGGCCGGGCCAGGAGTGGTGTAGCTGGAAACCAGAGAGGTCGCCGAAGCGACGAACGTCAGTCCGCCATTCCTGGAGAACCCTACGAACAGGGGATCGCCATCCAGCTCGACGGCATTGGCATTCACGGTGAAGGTTTCCCCGAAGGCGAACACCGTCTTGTTCGGCGAAACGGTGTAGGAGAGCGAGGGCGGACGGTTGATCCGGATGGAGGTGGAAGCCTCGCTATAGGCGCCATGAGCGTCAGTGCCCCGCACCAGAATGGTGTGCGACCCTGGCCCGAACGTCGAGGTCAGCACCCGCGCAGTGACCGTCGAGATCAGGATGCCGTTGTCCCACCACATGAACCGGCCATCGGGCAACCCAGCCGGCTCATCGGGATCGGTGGAAGTGGCCACGACGGTGATCACGGCGCCTTGCAGGAACCACAGACCAGGCACCGACGGACTGGCGATGGTGACTTTCGGGGGAGTGTTGACGAAGATCTGACGGGCATCGGTGCCGACCAGCCCTTTGCGATCGCGATAGGTCAGAGAGATGGTATGCGTGCCAGGCGGCAGGAAGGGGGCGGTGAAGGCGGGCTGGCTGGCGAAAGCCACCGCGCCGTAGTACCAGGTGAAGGAGGTCGGCGAGACGACGCCATCGGTCAGATCTTCGTCGGCCAGAACCTCGCCCTGGAAATCGATGGGAGTGGTCGCAAGATGGACGGAGAAGGCACCCGGCGCATTGATCTGCACCACCGGCCGGTCGTTGATCCGAATGGGGAGCGAGGCGCCACCCACATTGCCCGCGGAATCGCGCACCCGTAGGCCGATGACATAACTGCCGGTGGCCATATAGATGGGGAAATAGACGTTGAAGGAGCCGGAAGCGAACGCGACATCGGGCTGCCCCTCGAAGGAATAGAGCCAGACGGGTTGGGCCACGGCGGCCGAGAGGTTGCCTTCTTCGGCATCAGTGGCAGAACCGCGGAGATAGGGGCTTTCGGTGGCATTGAACAAGGCATTGGCCATGGGCATGGTGATGGTGGCCACGGGGGGAGTGCCGCCCGATCCGCCGGTGACGGAAATCTGGACCGTGCCGGTGGCGGTATTGACCCCATCGGACACCCGCACGGCCAGCACCGCCAAGGTCGGGGTCAAGGGGGCCATCCAGGTCACCGACGGGGAGTTGGTGGGGGTCTGGAAGGTGCCCATGGCCCCGCTGGTCTGGATCCAGGAGTAGGTCAGCGACAGCCCTTCGGGATCGGTAGCCACAGCCGACAGATTGACCAGGGCGCCGGCGGTGACACTCGAAGAAGCGGTGATGGCAGGCGTGGTCGGCGGCAGATTGACACCGCCGCCACTGCCGAAGGCGATGCCGATCTGGACCTGGGCACCCAGGCCGCCGGTATCGGAAGCGATGCAGGTGATGGTGGCCACACCCTGTCCGGTGGCGGGGGCCGTCCAGCGGGCGATGCGGTCGGAGCCGAAGGTGGCGATGGTACCCTGAGTGGCCGACCATTGGAAGGTCAACGTGTTGCCATCAGGATCGGAGGCATCAGCCGTCAAGCTGGCCACGCCGCTGTTGGACACGCCGCTGTAGCGGTCCGCGATGACCGTCAACGTGGGGGGGCGGTTGGTATCGCCCGCGGGGGCGAGCGTCGTCTGCAGAACAGGCGGCGGATCGGCGAAGTTCACGGGCAGACTGGCCGGTTGGAAGCCGGTGGCCCGCACCTCGAGCGTTTCGCGCACCGGCGGCATGGGGAAGGGAAGGGAAAAGAAGCCGTTGGCGTTGGTGGTGACGGTTTCCCCCCAGACGGTGACCTGGGCATTGGCGATGGGCTGACCGGTCTTGCTGAGGAGGGTGCCCGACACGGTCCCGGTGGCGAGCACGACCTGGATCGCCCCGGCCGAATTGGTCGGTGCCGAGGGGGTGAGCGTGACCAATCCGGAGCGCCATTTGTAGACCTTGCCGGTCGAAGAGGTGTAGGAAGCGACGACCCGATGCGTTCCAAGGGGCACCGGGGTCAGGTCGAACACTCCCGAAGCGTTGGTGCGGGTCTTCTTCGAGCGATCGGATTCGAGCCAGACCTCGGCGCCACTCAGGCCTGCCGCTTGAGCCAGAAGCGAGGGATCGGCCTCCCGCAGAGCGGCGATCACACCCGCGGGTGTGACGGTGCCGGTGATGTGCCCCTGCGTGGTCGTGGCCCGGATCGGATCGTCACCGATGCCTCCACCACCACAGCCGAAGAAAAACAGGGCCGCACAGAGCACGGACGCGAGAATCCCCCAGGCATAGCCTTGCCGGATCGACGCCATAGGTTTGGTCCCCCTCAGTCAAATCAGGAAAAATCAGTGCACGATTCTCCATTATGGACAGGATCCAATCCCGTGTCAACAGCAGGGAGAGAGATTTTCCCGACCTGGCCAGAGGGGGTAGGAAGGCCACGCCAGAACCCAGAGTAGCTGGAGATGCCCCGCTGCCCAGTGGCCCAGGCGGCGATTCAGCGCGCGAAGGTGGCGAGAGAGGCGACCAGCGCTGGGCTATCGAGGAGGGAATCGAAGACGGCGGAGAACGTGCCCTCCAGGGCGAGGCGGAAACCCGCGCCCGGGCGGACCATCTCTTCGCGCAGGAACTCGAGCGCCCGCTCGAGGTCGGCGGTGTCAGGGGGACGGCCGGCCGCCACCGCCGCCGCGCGCAGCAGCCACTGGGCGAGACCGGTGCCGATCGCCAAAAGACCGGCCCCGCGGAACAACGTGCCATAGCGCAGCAACCAGCCCGCCGCCATCTGTTCCCGCCAGAAGGTCGCCAGGCGCTCATCGACGGCGGCCTGCACGGGAGCCACCTCGACCGCCTGCACGGCGGCGACCCCGACCGTCACCCCCCAGCGCCCGATGGTCACCGAGCCGATCCCGGCGGCCTGCTTGGCCACCCCGGCCAACATCGCCATCATCAGGCCGAAACCGCCCTGGGGGATGGAATTCCCACTAAAGGGCAGGGCGGTCGAGAGGAAGATGCCCATGACCAGACGGGCTTTGTGTTCGCTGCCCCCCTGGGCCGCCTGCCTGATCGCGGCTCGCAAGTCGTCGGCGGACGGCGGGGGCTGGCCCCGGGACAGGCGCAGCACCAGTTGATGCACCCCGACCACCTTGGCGGGCAACATGAGATCGGGCTGCCCGAACAGCGCTTCGGCGGCGGCCTGCACCTCGAAGTAGCGATCGCGTGACAAGGTGAGCCCGCCACGCAAGGGAAGCTGCTCGGCCACCGGCACCGTGGTCGGGGGCTCGGTCATGCCCTCACTCCTTGACCGCCGCCACGGCATCGGCCTCGCTGGCCGCCTGGGTGGCCAGGAAGAACAACCCCGACATCTCGAGCACGGCGAGATGATGCCCATCGAGCCCGAACACCGCGAGGTGGCCGGCGTAGTCGTCGATGATCTTGCTGGCGATGTCGAGCAGCGCCGCCACGCCAGGACTGCTGATCAATTCGATCCCCTGGAAATTCATGACGAAGCGCAGGATTCCCTCCTGGAGGCGGGCTTCCACGAACTCCCGCAGCTGGGTGCCGCCGGTCTGCTCGAGGTACCCGGACAGGACGATATGGATGATCTCCCCCTCCTGACGGTGGGTGAAGGCGAACTTCTTGTACATCGAAGCTTCTCTCTCCGCTGATTTGCGCCCATTCTACCCGACCCTTCTCGTCGAATGCAAACGCGAGATCGGTCGTCGGTTCCCGTCATGCCTACGGGAAGATCCGGCACATCAGGAGTGCGTCATAGCGGTCTGCCCGCGGGGCTGCGCTGGCGATGCAGGCCTTCGGTGCCACATATTTCCGTTTTGTCCTGGCCATCCGTCGCATGTCAGCACCCCCAGCTCCCGCCTTGGAAGGAGAGAAAGGCGGCAGAGACGGCCGGCTACCGCTTCTCGCCAGCCTCAGCCAGGCACTTCCGGACGGCATCCCCCAACGATGGGATCTCGTCGACCAGGATCCGGGCAATGATGGCCTGGTCGACACCCTCGTATTCGTGGGTGATGATGTTCCGAACGACGTATGCCCCCTGCACGGGCAGACGACCTCGCCACACCGGGTTGGCCACCTTCCGCAGCGTTTCTCCGATCTGAAGGAGGCACATCAGAACGGCATCATAGGCCATGTGATCTTGAAAAAGCGCATCTAGATCTGCAAACCTGGCCTGATACCCCCGTAGATCCTCGATCTTGGACAGAACGAAACGGAGGCGGGCCACATCGGTCTTCTCAGACATGGATCAAATCACGCTCGATTTCTTCTCGGAGAATGCGGTTGTTGTTGTTGCAGGGTGCAAGATCGACTTCGCGGCGCAGGGCTGCGGTCAGTTCGTGCTTGATTTCCTCGAGCCGAACGAACGCATCGAAGCCGCCATGCTTTTGAAAAAACGGTTCTACGACCTGATAGAGAAGGTCGATGTCGCTGTCGGGGGTGTCGTCCCCGCGAGCCACGGAGCCGAAGACCCCCACGAGAACGAACCCTTCGGAGAGATACCGGCTCTTCAGCGCCTCGAGCCGCTGCCGCAGAAGGGGATCCAGAGTCTTCATGAATGGCCTCGCTCCTGATTATCTCACAATTCGACAGAATCGCCAAATCCCACCGGGAACCAACGGCCATTCTCACTCTGCCGACATTGAGTCAAGCGCGATCCTTACCGCCCCAATGACTCGAACCTGTTGAAGAACTCGATCAAATGAGCGCTTCAACTCGGTGATTCTGAAGCCTCCCTCTCCGAGCTGCTTGGTCGGATTGGGGAAAGCCACGATAGAAGGTCATTCCATAGAGGTTCAGACGTGGCTAAAATAAAAAATGTGCCGTGGTGAGCGACACATTGAAAGGGAGTTAGGGATGTGTTTGTCCCCTAGTTGGTGAGCAGATCGAGGCTCTCAGGTTCGCGACAGTTTTTCAGACAAACATCCGCGAAACGCGCTTCCGGGGACCTTCTTGGGTGTGGTATGCATCCTCCATGGTCTACCACAACAAGAAGTCCGGGGTGTTCTACTTTTTGAAGCGAACGCCAAAGCATCGTTTTCGCTGTTTCCTGCCAACATCACCCTGCCGAAGGTGACCACCCCCGATTTCGCCGGTACCCATTCTGCGAAGATCGTCTCGTTGATACGCGTTGCAAATGGAGCGCAGGGGGAATTCCGCCGAGGAATTGACTATCTACGCACTGAAAATGACCAACAGATGCGTATTCTATCGATGCTTCCGACCATCGTAGAAAGTTTCATTTTTTCCCCGATGCCAGTATGGCTCAGGGTACTCCATCTGATGCCATTTCAGACATCGCTTATAGAGGGGTCTTCAAGCGCAGAAAAAACATCACGCCCACATCGAGACCGGAAGGGGGTTCACAGCCCCATCAGTATTCTGAGCCTGTCCTCGACGGCATCGAGTGTTTCCCGCGAAATCGCACCCAGCCTTTTCGTAAGCCGCTCTTTTGCCACCGACCGCACGTCCTCGCATTTGATGAAACTGACCTCCCGCAGGCCGCTCTCGGCTGGTGCCACCCGGACGTGGAACGGGATTCGTTTCTCCTTGGTGGTCACCGGCAAGACCACCACGAGTTCGGCCGGACAGTTGTTGAACTCATCAACCGACACGACCAGACCCGGTCGCACGCCGGATTGTTCGTGACCCCGGGTGGGGTTGAGGTCAACCAGCCAGATCTCCCCCCGCTGGATTTTCGTAGAAGTCATCGTTTCCGCTGGCCGTCGGTCAGGGTGTTGTCCCACAGGCCCCGCTCTTCCTGCTCGGCCTTCCATGCCTTCGGGTCGGCTTTCATGGCGGCGAAGGCTTCGGCGGCTTCCTGCAAGAATCGCTGGCGGCGGTAGGTCTCGATGGCCGCATCGAGAATCTCCTGCATCGACCGGCCGCTCTGGCGAGCCAGTTCCTGCAAGATGCGGTGTGCGGGGGTGCTGATTCGGGTCGTCGGCATGTTGGTCACCTCACCACCAGCATACGGCAATGTATACGACTCAGTCAACAGAAATGGCGGCACCCATGTCGGCAGATTTGCGGCGAGGGGCTCCTGATGTATCAAGATTCGAGCGTTGCGTCGGCTACGGGGTCAAGATCGTCAACGAAGAGGACGTAGCCAATGCCTTCGTGACCATGAACATCCTGATCCGGTGACCCGGTCATAGCGCGGTTTTTTTGATCAACTCGAAGGTCAGGCGCAGCCGCTTGCTCACGGCCGAGGATGTCGCCAGAGATTGCAGGCCTGTCTATCCAAGGCCGGTCCCCGGTTTGTGGGCGCCGTCTCTCGACATCTCGACGCTGATGGCATCAGCGGCATGGCACCTCAGAGATTCGGTCCGACGATCCATATCTCCACCCAGCATCAGCTAGAATGAGGGTGGAGCCTTCGATCCATTCCCCCGAGGGGAGATCAAGTTGGAGACCGATGGCAGGTGGATGGACAGGGGAGTCGAACCTCAGGCCGATGATCGCGACAAAAAACGCGACACTCGGCTGGCGAAAGGAACCGGATGGCGGCCAAATCCCTCTACAGATGCGGGCTAAAATAAAAAATGTGCCGTGGTGAGCGACACATTGAAAGGGAGTTAGGGATTTGGTTGTCCATTCGGTTCCGCCCACTTCGGGGTTGAAGTGGAACTTCACCTGAACTTCACCTTTCCCATCGGCGAAACGGGAATGGAAGTTTAGGGGGTGCAGCAAAAAAATTCATCCGCGGGTTCAGAGCGTGGGCCTCTCAACATCCGGGCGCGCGGTGACGATATCTGGATTACCAACGCTCATGCTCCATCGGGAGGTTCACCTATGAAGACCGACTGCCTCATGACGATCCCCGAGCTGATGAATTTCCTGCAAGTGAAGCGCAACACCATCTACACCCTGCGCCGGATGGGCCTGCCCACCGTGAAGATCGGCCGTTCCGTCCGCTTCCGGGCCGACAGCATCCTGAAGTGGTTGAGTGAAATGGAGCAACGGAATCCGGAGACCATGCCCCCCCTTCTCAAGCCTGAGACCTCTCATCTGCTCTGAGCGGAGATCTCGGCACCATGGGTCCAGGCGGAGAACTCTTCGGCCTGCTGCTGTTTTCCCTGGGATCGGGCCTGCTCCTGGCCCGCACCTGCTTCGCCCTACTGGAATCGGTCAGAGAAACCACGGTCCTGCCCACCATGCGGAGTCGCCGCCTGCGCTGACAGCGCGGCCGCTCCTGCCCCCTCGAAGCCGCACCGCCCCGCATTCAGCGGGGCGGTGCGGCTTCGAGAGCGAACGTCAGCCCGTCAGCCGCCGCTCACTTCTCGTACAACCGCCGGTAGTTCCACCAGCTGCCCATGACCTTCTTGTAGTAATCGCGGGTTTCGGGCAACGGCACGCGGTCGAGCCGCTCCAGCACGGGCAAATGGGCATAGGGCCCTTGCTCGACCTTGCGCAGGATGTTCCCCTGCCCGCCATTGTAGGCGGCCGCCGCCAGGAACAGATCGCCATTGAACAGATCGCGCAGGTAGCCGAGGTACCAGGTGCCGAAAGCGATGTTGCGATCGGTGTTCCACAGGCTGTTCTTGTCGAACCTCTCTTTGAGGCCCAGCTTGTCGGCAATCCACTTGCCCGTCGAAGGCAGGATCTGCATCAAGCCATGGGCATTGCTGCGCGACAGGATGTTCGGATTGAAGTGGCTCTCCTCGCGCATGATCGACAGCACCCACCATGGATCGAGCCCATATTTGCGGGCCTCGAGCTGCACTTTGTCCCAGTAGGGCCGGGGATAGTAGATCGGCCAGACCCACGAGGGCACCTGGGCCCCGGTCTTGCCTTCATCGAGCCAAGCCTTGAGGAACCGCTCGCCGAAGGCGGTCACCAGGAAGTAGTCGTGGGCATCGATGGCCGCTTCGCTGGCCGCCCAGGTCAGAGCCGGATCACCGGGCGCTTCGTCGAGGCGGCCGAAGATCTCGTCGCGCGCGAATTTGTCGAAGGGGCTTTTGAGGAGAGCCCGCCAGGCCGGAATCCGCTTTTTGAGGGAAGCCGGCAGTGCCGGCGGGCGGGCGGCCGCCTGGGGCATAGGGGCGGTGCGAGCGGCCGGGTCGAGCCAGTAGACGAAGAAGGAATGCGGATAGACCCGGCGCAGCAGGGCCAGCAGATCGCGGCCGTCCCGACGGTCGAGGCCGAGCGCCCGGGCCGCGTAGCCCAGGGCATCGTCGGCGCGGTGGTGACCGGGGCAGGCCCGGGCCAGGGTCAGGAAATACGGCACCGCTTCGGCCAGGCGGCCGGCATCATAGCGCTGCAAGCCCATCTCGAACAGGTGGACGGGCAGCACCGGCAGGGTCGGGGCTGCCCGGCCCAGCCACTGGGCGGCCTTGACCGCCTCGGCTTCATAGCCGGCCTCGGCGGCCGATCGCATCAACCGGTACTGCGCCGCCACGACATCGACGGGCGCCCGCCCGTAGGCCAGAGCCAGCTTCAGTTCGGCGAGAGCCGGCACGTGCTGTCCGCTGAAGTGGAAGTATTCGCCCTTGATCTGGCGCCCCAGGGCCACCAGGCCGGGATCGGCGGTCGGCTGGGCCAGCAGCTGGTCGATCGCCGCCATAACGGCCGGCCCCTGCTTGCGGACGCGAGCCGCCTCCGCCTGCACCAACAGCGCCATCGCGGGCCCATCGCGACGGAAGCGGGCGGCGATGGCGGCGGCGGCGCGCTCGGCCTGGGCCCCCAGCCCTTCCCGGCAGGCGCGCAGCAGGATCTCCAGCCATTCCTGGCGGGTGAAGGGGAAGGCGGGGGCTTCGTCCAGCAGGCTTTTCAAGCACCCCTGCGCTTCGGGCATGTCCTGGTAGAAATGGCTTCTGCTCCGATACGCGCGCAAAGCCTCGAGCAGGCGGCGGCCCCGTTCCGGACTCCCGGCCGGATAAAGCGCGGCGAGCGCTTCCAGGGCCCGGCCCCGCTGGTAGGGAGTGGGCAGATCGGCCACCAACGGCGCCAGCCGTGGTTCGGCCGCGACGCCCTCGAGCCGGGCGGCCAGCAACAGATAGGGAAAAGCCCCCGTCCGCGCCATCCAGCTCCCCGGAAACTCCTGGAGCAATCGCCGGAAGGTGACGATGGCCGCGGTTTCCTGCCCAGCCTGGCGCTGCGCTTCAGCCAGAAGATACAACCGCAGGTCTTCCAGCAGGGCGGATCGAGGCAAAGCCGCCAGCTCGGCCGCCAGTTCGGCGAACCGCCGCCCGGTCCACAGCGCATGGATCCGGTGGAGTCGTCCCTCGAAGGGGGCCGACCGCTCGACGGCCGGCACAACCGGTGCTTTCGGCTCCTTGGCCACGGCGGGCTTGCGGTGAGCGGCCGCTTTGGTTTTGGCAGGGGTGGTTTTGGTCTTGGTCGCCGATTTGCTGTGACCTTTCGCGTGACGGCTGGCCCCCAGCACCACGTCAGGACTCACCAGCCAGGCGGCCAGGAAGATCGCTACGCAGAAACCCCTCATTCCAGAGGGGATCTTCCGCAGGAAGCGGACGACAGGTTGCATGGAGCACCTCCGGGGCAAAGTTGTGATCAAGGTTGTACCGTATCCCCGATCTTGGTGCAAGGCGGCTCTATCCAAGCCAAGACCGCCGAACCGGCGAGGTTTTCCGTTGCATTTCGACCGGAAATCCTGTATATGTACGGGACTTCCATTCCCCATTTCCATTTCCGATTGATACCGTACCGAGGAGAGAACCATGAAGCTCTACACCACTGACAAGATCCGGAACATCGGCCTGGTGTCGCACGGCGGCGCCGGCAAGACCACCCTGGCCGAGGCGATGCTGTTCCATACGGGCGCCAACACCCGGATCGGGAAGGTCGACGACGGGACCTCCCTGATGAACTACGACCCCGAAGAAATCAAGCGGAAAGCGACCATCGGCACGTCGCTGGCCGCCCTGGAATGGAAGGATCACAAGATCAACCTCCTCGACACCCCTGGGTTCGATGATTTTCTTGGCGAGGTCTACAAGGTCGTCCTGGCCATGGACACCGCCATCGTGGTCGTCAACGCCAGCGCCGGCATCGAGGTCGGCACCGAGAAGAACTGGAAGATCCTCAACACCTACAACGTGCCGCGGCTCGTCTTCCTGAGCAAGCTCGACAAAGAGAACCTCAATGTCGCCAAGATCGTGGAAGACCTCACCGCCTTCGACAAGAAGATCGTGCCGATCCAGATCCCCTGGGGGACGGCCGCCAACCTGAAAGGCGTGATCGATCTGCTGGCGATGAAGGCCTATGCCTACACCGACGACACCGGCAAGAAGGTCGAAGAGAAGGAGATCCCGGCCGACCTCAAAGACCTGGCCCAGAAGCTGCATGACAGCATGGTCGAGTCGATCGTCGAGTGCGACGACGCCCTCATGGAGAAATTCTTCGGCGGCGAGACGATCAGCGTGGCCGAGTTGAAAGCCGCCATCCGGAAGGGCCTGGCGGCCAACGCCATCAAGCCCATGCTGTGCGGCATGGCGCTCAAGAACCTGGGCACCGACCGACTGCTCGACTTCCTGCTCGAGTGCGTGCCGTCGCCGGCCGAACGGGCTCCCTTCCCCGCCCACGAACCCGGGAAGCCCGACGCCAAGGTCGTCCTCGAGGCCAAAGTCGACGCCCCCGCCTGCGCCTTCGTCTTCAAGAAGATCAACGAGCAGGCGGGCGACATGATCTTCCTGCGCGCTGTCAGCGGCAAGCTGACGGCCGGCACCGAACTGTTCAATCCCATCCGCGATCAGAGCGAGCGGCTGGGCAACTTCTTCACCCTGCGCGGCAAGACCAAGCTCGACCTCGACGCCCTGGTCGCCGGCGACATCGGTCTGCTCGTCAAGCCGAAGGTCACCCAGCGGGGCGACACCCTGTGCGACAAATCCCGCCCCGTGGTGATCACCCTGCCCGAGCTGCCGGCGCCCAAGCTGACCTACGCCGTCAACCCGCGCACCAAGCAAGACCAGGAGAAGATGGGCTCGGGCCTGCAGATGCTGTGCGCCGATGATGGCGTGCTGCGTTACGAGTTCGACCCCGAGCTGGGCCAGGGCCTGATCTCCGGCCTCGGCGACACGCACATCGACGTGGCCATCTGCCGCTTGAAGGCGCGCTGGAATGTCGACGTCGACATCTCCAAGCCCAAGATCCCCTACCGCGAGACGATCAAAGGCAAGTCCGACGTGCAGGGGAAGCACAAGAAACAATCCGGCGGCCGCGGCCAGTACGGCGATGTCCACATCCGGTTCGAGCCGTTGCCGGGCGGCGATTTCGAGTTCGTCGACGAGATCGTCGGCGGCGTGGTGCCCAAGAACTTCATTCCGGCCGTCGAGAAAGGCCTGCAGGAAGCCCGCAAGCGCGGCGTCATCGCCGGCTTCCCCACCATCGGGTTCAAAGCCACCCTGCACTTCGGGTCGTACCACGACGTCGACTCTTCGGAACTGGCCTTCAAACTGGCCGCCACCCTGGCCTTCAAGAAGGGCATCGCCGAAGCCAAGCCGATTCTGCTCGAACCCATCTACGAAGTGACGGTAATGACCCCCGAGTCCTTCATGGGCACCGTCATCGGCGACCTGAACTCCCGCCGCGGCCGCATCCTGGGCATGGAGCCCGCCGGCGACATGCAGATGGTCAAAGCCCACGTGCCGCTGGCCGAGATGTACAAATACGCCACCGACCTCAAGTCGATGACGCAATCGCGGGCCGATTTCGTCATGAAGTTCGATCACTACGAAGAAGTCCCCGCCAATGTCACCGAAGCCATCGTCAAGGAATACGGCCGCAAGGAGGCCGAGGAGGAAGAGTGACCTCCGACGTCCGGGGCGCGCGCCTCGGGAAGCCATCCACACCCCGCCCGACGCCGGGCGGGGTGTTTGTTGACCGGCGGGCCGGAGGCGTCGCGCGATGACCTGGCTGGCCCGGGTGCCGCCCGTCGTGCTGCACGAAATCACGGCGGCGCTGCTGGTCACGGCCGTCTTTTTGGCCATCTTCGGCCTGGCCGAACTGTTGCGCGGGTTCGATCTCTGCTCGAAGGAGATGAGCCGCAAGTTCGTCCACCTGACGGCCGGCGTGGTGGCGACCACCTTCGCCCACGTCTTCGCCTCCCACTGGACCCTGCTGCTGATGTGCCTCGGGTTCGTCCTGCTGGTGAAGATCGGGCAGAGTCTGGGCCTGCTCGCCTCGATCCATGGCGTCGAACGCCAGTCGTCGGGGGCGGTGCTGCACCCCATCGCGCTCTACCTCACCTACGTCCTGTGCTCGGCCATGGACCGGCCGGCCTACTACGTGATCGCCACGCTCGTGCTGTCGGTGTCCGATGCGCTGGCCGCCCTCATCGGCAAGGCCTACGGCTTCAAGATCTACGAAGTCGAGGAAGAGGAAGGCAAGAAGAGCGTGGAAGGTTCGCTCATCTTCCTGCTGTCGACCTTCATCATCGTCCATCTCGGACTGTTGCTGCTGACCGATACCGGTCGCCTGGAATGCGTGCTGTCGGCCGTCGTCATCGCGATCCTGGTCACCATCTTCGAAGCCATCTCGCTGGGCGGCGCCGACAATTTCTTCATCCCCTTCGGCACCCTGTTCATCCTGATGAAACTGGCCAACGAGCCGGCGTCCATGCTGGCCTTCCGGGTCGGGTTGATCCTGTACATGCTGGGCTCGACCTATGTCATCGCCCGCCTGTCAGGGAAATTCGGCACCTCGGGGATCATCGGCATCGGCCTGGTCGGCTACGGCGTCTGGATCCTGGTCCGCTGGGACTGGTACATCCCGGTGCTGATCGCCACCCTGCTGATGGCCTTCAGCGACCATTTCATCGAGCACCGTGCCAACGAGCCGGACCAGTTCCGGGTCCGGCCCATCTTCTACATGTTCATCGTCTCGCTGGTCTGGCTGCTCGTCGGCACGTTCTTCCCCCACCTGCAGCGCCCGCTGACCGTCCCCTTCCTGCTCACCATCACCGCCAACCTCAGCGTCCGCTGGGCCTGGCGCATCCGCATGCTGACGGCCGCCGATCCCGCCCAGCCGCGCCATTGGCTGCGCCGCCCCGGGTTCGTCGGACGGGCCCTCTGGCTGACCATCGCCCTCCTGTCCTTCCACCTGGCCCTGGGCGATTTCGGGCTGGAGCCCGTCTTCTCGACGGCCACCATGCTGGTGGGCACCATGCTGGGCGATCGCCTCTACTGGGCGATCGGCGGCCGCCACCTGGGCGAATGGAGCCGGGTGGCGTTCCTGCGCATGGGCATGGCGGTCAATCTTTTCGTATCGGCCCTGGCGTTCCTGGCGAACTGGTACTACTACCAACCGCGGTGACGACGGCCGGCCGCCCGCTAATCGCCACCACGTCGGCCGGCGGCGGATCGAGGCGGGGGTGGCGGCGCAGCCAGTCGACCAGCGCGTCGCGCATCAGGAAGCCGGTGTCGCTCTTGTCGCGCGCCGCTTTGAACAGCTCGTGGCCGTTCTGGTTGCCGTCGGCGAGGTAGGAGATGGTGACCACCCGGTAGTCGCGCTCGGGTTCGAGGGGGGCGCCGCCGATGCGGATGTCGCGGACCTGCCCGGCAGCCAGATCGAAGACGCAGGTGACGCCGGCATACTGGTACCCGGTGATGCGGCCATGGTTGGCGCAGATGAAGCCGAGCATGTCGCGGATGGCGGCTCCGCTCATGGTGAAGGTCACCACCGTATTGTCGAACGGCAGCACCTGGAAGACGCGCCCCATGGTGATCGGCCCGGCCGGAATGCCATCGCGGATGGAACCGGAGTTCATGAGGGCGAGGTCGCCGCCGGCGAACCGGCGAAGCGCCTCGCAGACCAGGGTGCCGAGCGGCAGGGCCCGCACGTGCTTCTCTTCTTCAGGGTACAGGAGGTCGACGGGACATTCGCCCACCACCAGGGAGGTGCGAGCCCGGATCTGCTCTTCATACCCCGAAACCAGCCGAGCCACCGGACAGTCGAGGGGAACGCTGATGGAAGCGTCGAGCGGCTGCAGATGGCCGGCGAAGCCCAGCACGCCTTCCGGACCGAATCCGATGTCGAGGCGACCGATGTAGTATCCCCACTTGAAGGCCTGCACGATCAGGGTGCCGCCGAAGGCCGAGGGCGCTGCGCCCGGCACCAGCAGCGGCGTGGGCTTCACCAGGACCGGATGCTCGAGGAAGGTATTGGTATGCCCGCCGATGATGACGTCGAGGCCGGGAACGGCGGCCGCCAGGGCCTGGTCTTCCTCATAGCCGGAATGCGAGAGCAGCACCACGAGATCGGCCTGCGGCCGGAGCCGGGCCAGCAAAGGAGGCAAGGCCTGGCGCGGCTCGATCCAGTCATAGCCGGCCCGGTGGGCGGCGGGGGTGACGCTCCAGGCTTCGCTGCCGATCACGCCGAGCACGGCGATGGTGCGGCCGGCACGCTCGAAGAGACGCCAGGCCGGGAAGACCAGCTCGCCGGTGCGCGCCTCGCGGACGTTGGCGCACAGCAGGGCCATCGAGGCGATCTGGTACATGCGTCGCAGATGTGGCATGCCCTCGTCGAGTTCGTGATTGCCGAGGGTGGTGGCATCGTAGCCGCAGAGGTCGAAGGCGCGCAGATCGGCTTCCCCTTTGAAGAACGAGAAGAACGGGGTGCCCTGGAAGATGTCGCCGCCGTCGAGCAGCAGCACATGCGGCGTCGCCGCCCGCACTGCCCGGATGTAGGCCGCTCGGCGCGCGATGCCGCCGAGGTTCTTGCCGAAGGCGGGCATGTCGAACGGCAGCAGGTGACTGTGGGTATCGTTGGTATAGAGGATGGTCAGCGTGGCGACCGCCGGCCGCGCGGCCGCCGTCGGCGACCGCCGGGCCTCGGAGGCGAGTCGAACCGTCGCGGCCGGGCCCGCGGCCTGCCCCCGCCCCAGGCCCAGACCGGCCACGGTCCCCAGCAGGAGGACCAGGAGGGCCACCCAGGCCGCCCACATGGCCCGGCCAGCCTGGTACCAACGGGCGTTTGAGGGGCCGGCCCCGGCGGTCAGTTCTTGGTCCATCTCCACACCCATCCGAAGTTCGGTCCTTTCGGTCGGACGCCGGGAAGATCGGCATCCATCCCTTCCACGATAGCACCCGCCGCGCGGAACCTCAACGGGGCGGCGGGCCTCGCCTGCCCTGGGGCGGTTTGTGGTATCATCCCCCTGCCATGACCCCGGACTGGAAGCAGCGTTTTTTCCGCATCCCCGACTGGATCTATCGGGCCTATGATCTGGGTGAAGCCTTCGCGGCCCGGTTCTCGGCGGCCGGCGCGATGGATGCCGCCGCCGCCATCGCCTATTACGCGATCTTCTCGCTGTTTCCGTTGATGCTCGTGCTGGTGGCCCTGCACGGCTCGGTGCTGCAGGACCTCGATGTGCAGGCCCAGATCCTCGATGCCGCCGACCATTTCTTCCCGGGCTCGCGGTCGCTGGTCAGCGAGAACCTGTTCCAGATCGTCACCTTGCGCGGCACGGTCGGGCTGGTCAGCATGCTGACGTTGCTGTGGTCGGCCACCGGCGTCTTCGCCGGCATCTCCCAGAACGTCAATCTGGCCTGGCCCAGCGCCCCCTCCCGCCACTTCCTTATGGATCGGCTGCTGGCACTGATCATGATCGGCGCCCTGGTGCTGTTCATGGTCCTGTCGGTGGTCATCTCGGCCGGTCTGCGCATCCTGAAGGTGTTCTTCCCGCCGCCCGGCACCCCTCTCGACGGTCCCTCCCGGTTCGCCCACGAGATATTGCTGCGGGGAGCCTCGGTCTTCCTGCTGTTCCTGGCCTTTTTGTTCTTGTACAAATTCATTCCCAATACCAAGGTGCGCTGGGGGGAAGCCGCGTTCGGCGCCATCTTCGCCACCACGGCCTGGGAAGCCTCGAAAGCGGCGTTCATCTGGTACCTGGGCAGCGGCTGGAGTTCGTATCAGGTGGTCTACGGTTCCCTGGCCGCGGTGGTGGCCTTCCTGCTCTGGGTCTACCTCAGCACCCTGATCATCCTGGCGGGGGCCCACCTGTCGGCCCTCTATGCCCACCGCCACGAACAGCCCATTCTGGAAGATCCGCACGATCTCCTGCCCGGCGCTTGACCCTCCCGCCCTGACCGACGAATCAAGACAGTCGGGTGAGGGCGCGAACGGACGCGAGCGTTTCCCGGGAAACGAGGGGAGCGCGGCTCAGCCGCCCTTCGGCCGCTTGTACCCGCACTTGCAGATCTTCTTCGACCCCATCCGGCGAGCGCATTCCGGACAGAACTCGCTGAGGCGTTGGCGGGCCGCGGCGCGGGCCTCCAGCTCCCTGGCCTTGCGCAGGAACTCCTCCGGGGTCAGCGGCGGCAGGGGTTCGACGGGCGCGGGTTCGGCCAGATCCTCGAGTTTCTCGGCATAGTCGGGGTTTTCTTGCAAATACGCGGTGACGGCCTCGGCCGGCGACAGGCCCTTCCGGTAGAGGTGGATATAGTCGTATAGAGGTTCTTCGTCGACCTTGGCGACGAAGAGGCGGATGAACTCCTCCTCCCAGGCATCGATATCCAGGCGCTTGGCCATCGGCGGCCTCCTCGCGGCGAGAGATGATTCCGACCCGACCGGCCGGAACGCGGCATCCTTCCCGAAGCTAACACCGCCCCGAACCGCTGTAAAGGGGGCCGTCCGCTTCCCTCTCCGGCAGTTTACCCTGCCGCCGGAATTCTGGTAGGATGTCGCCGGTCCCACATCATCGAGGAGGTCACCATGGAATTCGACATCCATACCACCGACGGGCGGCGGGTCATCGCCAGTCGAGGCGATGTGCTGCACGATCAGGCCGAAGCGTTCGCCCGCACCATCCGCGAGCAGATCGAGGCGGGGCACAAGGTCATCGTCCTCGATTTCACCAAGGCCGGGCTGATCGACAGCGCCGGCATCAGTTCCATCGTGGCCAACATCGCCCTCATCAAGGAGAAAGGCGTCAAGATCATCCTGGGCGGCTGCAATCCGACCATCCGGAAGGTGTTTCAACTGATCGGCTTCACTCAGCACTTCCCGGTGACCGCCACCCTGGCCGAAGCCCTCCAACTGTCCGTCTGAACTGCAGGAGGCACAGGCATGTTCGCCTTGAAAGGGTTCTCCGAATCGGATTTCGAGATCCTGCGCAAACACCTGGTCCGACGAACGGTCGCCAAGAACGAGGTCATCGTGCAGGCGGGCCAGAATGCGCAATGGATGCACCTGGTCGAAGAAGGCTCGGTCAAGATCGTGCAGCGCACGGCAGGCGGCGACGAGGTGGTCCTGGGCGCGGTCAAGGCCGGCGGATTCTTCGGCGAGGAAGCCCTGCTGGGCGACCAGCAGCAGTACCTCAACACCGCGGTGGCGATGGAATCGACCACCCTGATGAGCCTGAGCAAGGACGGCCTGCAGAAGCTGATGGTCGAGGCGATGGGCGTCGGCACCAAGCTGCTGCTCGCCCTCACCAAGACGTATCGGGAAGCGTTGGCCACCCCCGAGCAGATGGCGAAGGTCATCACCTTCTACACGCCCAAAGGCGGCGCCGGCAACACCACGCTCGCCGTCAACTTCGCCTGCCAGCTCGCCCGCCAGCGCAAGAAGGTGGCCTTCCTCGATTGCGACCTGCAGTTCGGCAACGCCCACCTGTTGGTCGGCGCTCCTCCGCATCTGAACCTGGCCCGGCTGATCCAGAAGGAAGAGACGCTGGTCTACGACCGGATCAAAGGCTTCCTCGATCGGCGCTGCGACGTCGATTTCCTGCACGCGCCCGAACAGCCGCAGGAAGCCGAGATGGTGTCGCGCTCCAATCTCAACCAGATTCTGCGCGCCCTCGGCCGCCAGTATGATTTCCTCGTCCTCGACGCCGCCCCCCACATCGACGACCACACGCTCCTGCTGTGGGATATGGCCGACCTGCTGATGGTGGTCTCGCCCGCCGACCTGGCCGGGCTGACCCGCTTGCACCGGCTGTTCAAGGTGCTGGGGCGGTTGAACTACCCCAAGAACAAGTTCGTCGTGCTGGCCAACCGCTTCCGGGACAGCCAGCAACCCTACCTGGCCGAGTTCAACAAGCTGCCGGTGGGGCATGTGCACACCATTCCCGACGACGTCGAGGTGGCGGCGACCGCCTTGTTCCAGGGAGTGCCGTTCATGCTGCAGGCGCCGACCTCCGGCCCGGCCCAGGCGGTCGCCGACCTGGTCCGCCAGGTGCTGGGCGAGGACGCCGGGACGACGGCGCCGCAGCAGAAAGGCGGCATCTTCAGCCGGCTGCGTTCGCTGATCGCCGGCGCCTGAAAGGGGGAAGCGCATGGCCACCTCCACCACCCCACCGGGCGACGACCGCCCGATCGCGCTGGGCAACGGAGTCACCTGGGTCGGCTTCTGGGACTCGGCCGCCGGCCTCCATTGCAACCCCTATTTGATCGTCGACGGCGAAGAAGCGGTGCTGATCGACGGGGGCAGCCGGCCCGACTTCTCGACGGTGATGATGAAGGTGCTGCAAGCCGGCGTCGCCCCGCACCAGATCAAAGCCCTCATCTACCACCACTACGATCCCGATCTGTGCGGCAGCCTGCCCAACCTGGAGGATATGATCAGGCGCCCGGATCTGCAGATCATCTCCGCCGCCCCCAACCACATGTTCATCCGGCATTACTCGACCCGCGCCCGGCTGGTCGATCTGACCGAACTCAACCATCGCTTCCGCTTCGCCAGCGGTCGGGAACTGCAGTTCGTGGTGACGCCGTTCGCCCACTCGGCCGGCAGCTTCATGACCTTCGACCCCGCCTCCGGCATCCTGTTCACTAGCGACCTGTTCGGCAGTCCCGGCAACCTCGGCGGCATCTTCATGACCCTGCTGCCCGATTGCGAAGACCACCATCGCAGCAACGCGTGCACCTCTCATCGAGAGGGCTGTCCGATGCGAGTCCTGATCCGGTTCCACAAGCAGTTCATGCCTTCGACGGCGGCGCTCCGGCATGCCATGTCCCTCATGCGCGGCCTTCCCTTCAAGATCCTGGCTCCGCAGCACGGTGCCATCATCCGCGACCGAGCGGTGGCCGACCTGGCCATCCGCTCGCTCGAGGCATTGGAACATGTCGGCATCGACGGCGTTCTGGCCGGCGATCCCGACTTGCTCGGCCGTCCGTTCTGACCATGGCTTCCGCGTTCGACCTCGACCGCCTGCTGGGGATGGTGAGTCCCTCCGCCCCGAATTGCGCCGACATCATCCGCACCCTGCTCGATCTGAAGGCCGACCAGGAAGACCAGGCGCTATCGCAGCACCTGCTGACCGATCTGGTCCTGCGGTATGCCGAGGCCGAGCGGCGACTGATCCGGCTCAATGCCGAGCTGCGCGAGAAGCAGGAACGGCTCGACGCCGACCTGCAAGCGGCGGCGGTCATCCAGCAGGCGCTCCTGCCCAAGGCCTGGCCAGACCGGGGCCCGGTGCGCGCCGCCTGGAAGTTCGCGCCCTGCGACCGCATCGGCGGCGATGTGTTCCTGCTGACCCCGCTGGGGTCGCGGTTCCTGATGATGGCGGTGGTCGACATCAGTGGCCACGGGGTGCCTTCCGCCATGGTGACGGTCTCGGTCTGCCAGTTCCTGCAACCGCAATCGGGCGTGGTCTGGCAGCCGGGTGCGGCTCCCGATGGCACGGCGGTGCCGCCGGCGCAGGTGCTGACCGCCCTCGACCGCGAGTTTCCCTACCGGCGTTTCAAGAAGACGCTGTCAATCTTCTATGGCCTCCTCGATGTGACCACCGGTCAGTTCGCCTACGCCAACGCCGGCCATCCCCCGCCCTTCCTGCAACGCCCCGATGGCACGATCGCCCGCCTGGACGCCCACGGCCCCATCATCGGCATGGGCCTGGGCGAGAGCTTCCCGGAGGAACGGGTCGAGCTGGTTGCCGGCAGTCGCCTGACCGCCTTTTCCGACGGTCTGACCGAGTGCCGCAATGCGGCCGGCGAGCTGTTCGGCGAGGAGCGCCTGGCCGACCTCCTCATCGCGGCCCGCGACCTGCCGTTGCGTGACTTGCCCACCCGCATCTGGGACACCGCCGCCCAGTTCGTCGGCCAACGAGGCTTTCCCGATGACTTCACCCTGGTCCATCTGGAGTACCGCGGTCGCGAGTGACGGCGGTAGGTTCTTCCCCGCCCGCATGCGACGAAGGGAAGGGCGATCGACCGGTCAGACCCGAACCGGAAGGGGAAGGCGGAATCAGGGATTCCGCCGGGGTTGGTGGCCTTGCAGCTCCTCCGACAGGGCGCGCGCCACGGCGTGGATGTGGCTGAGCAGCGAGGAGTAGCGGTGGAGGAACGGCATGTTCAGGACTTCCTTGAAATACTCCTGCGCCTTGCCCAGGTGGCCCAGACGCCGATGCAGCTCGCCGACCAGGAAGCCGGTGACGGCGATCCCGCGTTCATTGAGGGGCTCCTGGCCCGCCTCCATACGCTGGGCGACCTGAGCGGCCGAGGGAAAGCGATCGTCGATGGGCCGATACGGGGCGTAGGCCCGGCTCAGGCATTCGAGGGCCTGTTCCTGGGCCTGCCGCTCCTGGGGGCGGTGCCCGACCCGCCGGCACAGCCAGGAGCATTTCAGGTAGAATTCGCCCGCCAGCTTGAGATTGCCACGCAATTTCAGATCGAGGGCGCTGCGGGCCGCCAGCTCGAAGCTCTTGATGCCATGCAGGATGGTCCGTTCCCCCTGGAAGTCGAGGTTGAACGCCAGCTGGCGGCGCTCGGCCCGGGCCTGGGTCGAGAGGAACTGCAGCCGCAGGGCTTCCTGGCAGACGGTCTGTTCGAATTTCCCGACGTAATGGGCGAACAGGCATCCCGGGCAGACCATCGCCGTATAGAGCTCGGGATGGACCCGCTCGGGGCAGATGGGACAGAAATCGGTGTCGGTGTCGCTGACCGGCACCGTCCAGAGTTTGAACCGCAATCCCTCGAAGACCCGGCCGCAGATGGGGCAGGTCAGACGGACCGGCCGCAGGAAGGGATGATCGCTGAAATCGGGCGCCGCCTCGCGGGTATCGCGTTCGACCCGATCGCCGGTGGGCGAGGGCAGCACCTCGTCGTGCTCGAGGAGTTCGACCTCCTGCCGCAGGCTGTTGAGGCACTGGATCAGGCGGGGGATGACGATCGGCTTGACCAGCAGGGCCAGGGCTTGTTGCCGGATGCAGGATTGGGCCAGGGCGGCATCGAAGCGGGAGCTGAGGAAGATCAGCTTGGCATCGGGCGCCTTCAGCCTGGCCTTGGCGGCGACCTCTTCGACGGTCAGGGTCTGCTGGTCGAGATCGATGAACCAGGCCACGGTGAGGGCGGCGGTGGACCAGCGCTCGACCAGCTCGATGTTGGCCGCCAGCCGCGGATGGAAGCCGTGCTCACGGATGGTCATCTCGAGAAAGACGGAATAGATGGGATCGCGAGAGAGGATGATGACCTGCAGGCGAGGCATGGCGACTACCTCCGGGGGGCCAGGGGACCGGGCAAGCTCGTCATTGGACCGTCGTTCTCCTCGGCCGAGCGATTCCGATGTTGCTAAACCAGACAGGGGTTGAGTACTATATACCTGTCGGGCAGCCCCACCGTCCAGTTTATAGATCGGGCCGAGATGGCCGATAGGTACTGGGAGGGGCTGAATGCCCCGGACGGCGAAGGAAGGATCTGGTATGGCGATCGACAAACCAGCGGCAGGCGGAGCGGCACCGCTGCCCAAGAGCGTCTGCCCGGCCTGCAAAACCCCCAACGATCTGGGTTCCCTGACCTGCAAGAAGTGCGGCGAGATCATCAAGAAATCCGGCAAGGGCGGCAAACCCGCCCAGGAGTATGACGCCACCGAAGGCAGCTTTTCCCCCGCCTGCGTCGTCATTCCCGCCATCCTCATCCTGGGCGCCGTCATCTTCTTCCTGCTGGCCGTGGGCCGCGGGCCGAAACCCGGCACCTGCGAATACAACCAGGCCCAGCTGGGCAAAGCCCTCTGGCGCTACAACAAAGCCCATCCCGACAGCCGCATGACCACCCTCAACCAGGATGAGCTGATCCGGCCCAGCCGTGGCGGCAAGCCCCAGCTCAAAGAGCGCCTGACCTGCCCGGTCGATCCCACGGCCCGCTACGAGATCGACACCGACGGCGTGACGGTCATCTGCACCCGCTGTTCGAAGAAGCGCTGACCGGCCGGTTCCCCTCTGCCTGCCACGATCAGGATTTGACGCGGCACGCACAGGTTGCTATCCTGGGACGGCGGCGCCGTGCCGATGGGTAGGAATGGGGCGGCGGCGCGCGCCCTGAATCTGCTCATTCCCGGGAGGACACCATGAACCGATCGCCCGGTCGCCACCGGTTGCTTTTCCTCCTGCTGCTCGTCGCAGCCTCGACGGCGGTCTCCGGCCAGGATCTGATCAATTCCCTCCTCGACCAGGGCATGCGGCATTACGCCCAGCAGAACTGGGCGGCCGCGGCGGATTACCTCGGCCAGGTCTGCGACATGGCCCCCGACCACCACACCGCCCGCTACTATCTGGTCTACAGCCTGATCATGCTCAAGAAATATCCGGCAGCGCTGAAAGAAGCTTCCATCCTGGTCGAGCGGCAGCCGGGCGTGCCGCAGTATGTCCAGTTGCGCGAGCAGATCCAGCAGGCCATGGCGGCCTCCCTGGCCGCGCAGACCAGTCCAGGGGCTCCGTCAGGGGAACGGCGCCCGGGCATCCCGCCCAAAGAGGTGATCCTGGGCGGGTATGATCCCATCAAAGGGAAATCGCTCGAGACACCCAAGATGCCGACCGAGGCGCGCCCCAGCAAGCCGACCCCGCCCAAACCCCCATCCCCGCTCGAACAAGCCATCTCCTACCTCGACGGCGGGGATTTCGTCGAAGCCGCCCGCCTCCTCGACGATCTGCTGAAGAAGGAACCCAAGAACGCCAAGGTGCTCCATCACCGCGGCGTCGTCGAACTCAATCAGCGTCGCTACGCAGAGGCGGTCGGCTGGTTCAAGAAAGCGGTCGAAGCCGATCCCAAGAGCTTCGAGACCTGGTTCCTCCTGGGCGAGGTCGCCACCCGCGAGGGCCGCCTGAAGGACGCGGAAGAGGCCTTCCAGAAAGCCGTGGCCATCAAGCAGGATGTCTTCGCCCTGCTCAATCTGGGCGACATCCTGCGGCGCCAGGGGCAACCCAAGAAAGCCCTCGAGATCTACGAAAAAGTCATCAAACTGGATTCGAACGTCGTCGAGGCCAAGATCAATCTCGCCGAGGCGCAGCTCGATCTCGGGCGGATCGACGATGCCACCGTCCTGATCAACGATGTGCTGACCACCTACCCCTCGAATGGGCAGGCCCATTTCATCAAAGGGAAGATCCTCTACCGCTCCGATCTGCTCGATGACGCCATCTCCGAAATCAAACTGGCCCTCAACACCGCGGGCGACAACCCCGACTATCAACTGTTCCTGGCCAAGGTGCTGCTGAAAGCCTTCCGGACCGGCGAAGCCAGCGAACGCGGGGCGGCCGTCCTGCGCGACAACCCGCAGAGCTTCGAAGCTCGACTGATTCTGGCCGAGGCCATGCTGATGGAAGGTCAGACCGGCGACGCCGAGGAGCACCTCAATCAGGCCGAGAAGATCCGCACCTCGCCGGAGCTGACCCGCCTGCGGGCGCTGATCGCCCGCCGCAACGGGGACAATGAGAAGGCCAAGAGCCTGTTCCAGACCTATCTTTCCCAGGATCCCGACAACGGCTTCGCCTACCTCGAGTACGGCGACATGCTGGAGAAAGCCGGCGACATTCCCTCGGCCCTCGAGGTCTACCGCCTGGTCAAGTCCCGCTTCGCCGGCACCCAGTTCGCGGACAACGCCGAGATCCGGCTCGCCGCCCTCGGCGGCAGCGCCGCCAGCCAGGAACCGGCCCTGCCGGGCGGCGGGTATACGCCGCCGCCGTTGCCCACGCCGCCGGCCAAGCCCGGCAAGGTTCGCTACTGACCCCATTTTTCCCGATGCTCCCATCTCCGACCCGCAGTGAAAGGACACCCCATTTGCCATGTGCGGAATCATCGGTTACATCGGTGACCAACCAGCCAACGAGGTCATCTTCGACGGTCTGACCCGGCTCGAATACCGGGGCTATGACAGCGCGGGCATCGCCGTCCTCGACGGCGGCAGGATCGTGCTGGCCAAAGACGTGGGGAAGCTCCGCCACCTGCGCGAGATCCTGGTGACGAACTTCCCCTCCCGCGCCTCGCCGGGCATCGGCCACACCCGCTGGGCCACCCACGGCCGCCCCAGCTCGTTCAACGCCCATCCGCACGGCGACTGCCGCGGCACCTTGATGGTGGCCCACAACGGCATCATCGAGAACTACATGAAGCTGAAACGGGCCTTGACCGCCGCTGGCCACGTCTTCCAGAGCGAGACCGACACCGAGGTGCTGGCCCACCTCATCGAATCGCACTACCAGGGCGACCTCGAAGCGGCGGTCCTGAAAGCCCTGGCCGACGTGGAAGGGGCCTATGCCCTGGTCGTGCTGCACCGCGACCATCCCGACCAGCTCGTCTGCGTCCGCAAGGAAAGCCCGCTGATCGTCGGCCTCGGCCGGGGGGAGCAGTTCATCGCCTCCGACGTCACCGCCATCATGCAGCATACCCGCCAGGTCGTCTACCTGGAGAACGGCGAAGGAGCGGTGGTGCGACGCGACGGCGTGACCTTCTTCGACCTGGCCGGCCGCCACCTCGCCAAGACGCCGACCACCCTCGACTGGAACCCGGTCGCGGCCGAGAAGGGGGGCTTCCCCCACTTCATGCTGAAGGAGATCTACGAGCAGCCCCAGGTGATCCGCAACACCATCGGCGGGCGCACCTCGGAAGAGGAAGGCAAGATCTACCTGACCGAACTGGGCCTGAGCGGCCCCGACATCTTCCGCACCCAGCGCATCGTCATGGTGGGCTGCGGCACCGCCTTCTACGCCGGCTGCGTCGGCAAGTACCTGATCGAACAGCTGGTGCGGGTGCCGGTGGAATGCGACCTGGCCAGCGAGTTCCGCTACCGGCAGCCCCTGGTCGATGGCAACACCCTGGTGGTGGCCATCAGCCAGTCGGGCGAGACGGCCGACACCCTGGCGGCGGTGCGCGAGGCCCGGGCGCGCGGCGCCAAGGTGCTGGGCATCGTCAATGCCAAGGAGTCGTCGCTCACCCGCGAAGTCGACGGCCTGGTCTACATCCATGCCGGGCCCGAGATCGGGGTCGCCTCGACCAAGGCCTACATCGGCATGCTGACCGCCCAGGTGCTGCTCGCCCTGCTGCTGGGCAAGATCCGCGGCGTGCTCGACACCGCCTTCGTGCAGCAGACGATCCGCGATCTCAAGGTGCTGCCCCAGTTGATCGAACGGCTGCTGGCCGACACCAGCGGCATCCGCGCCCTGGCCGAGAAGTTCAAGGACGCCCGCAACTTCCTCTACCTCGGGCGCGGCATCAACTTCCCCACCGCCATGGAGGGCGCCCTCAAGCTCAAGGAGATCAGCTACATCCATGCCGAGGCCTATGCCGCCGGCGAGATGAAGCATGGCCCGATCGCCCTCATCGACAAAGATCTGCCGGTGATGGCCATCGCCGCCAACCAGGGCGCCTACGACAAGCTGGTCAGCAATCTCAAAGAGGTGCAGGCGCGCTCGGGCACCGTCATCGCGGTGGCTTCGGAACGCAACGAAGAGATCCGGCACGTCACCGAATACGTCATTCCCATCCCGGATTGCCCCGACATCCTCAGCCCCATCCTGAGCGTCATCCCGCTGCAACTGTTCGCCTACTACGTGGCCGACCTGCGCGGTCTCGATGTCGATCAGCCCCGCAACCTCGCCAAGTCGGTGACGGTGGAGTGACGGCGGGCAGCCGCCGCGCCCCGCGGGCGCCGGCCGCCGCCAGCGGTGACGCCGGCGGCGACGACCGCCGCCGCGGCACGGCCACAGCCACAGGCACAGCCAGAGCCCGGGAAAGAGACCCATGGAAGCCACCTCGCTCGACCACCTGGAGTTCCCCAAGATCCTGGGCCTGATCGCCGAGCTGGCCGGTTCGGAACCGGCCCGCACCGCCATCGCCGCTCTCGCGCCAGCCACCGACCGGGCCCGCATCGAGGCCGACCTCGCCGATCTCGACGAGCTGGTCGCCTTCCGCGAAGCCGGGGGCCGGCTGCCCATCGGCGGGCTGCGCGACCTGCGCGGCCTCCTGCACCGGCTGCGCACCGGCGGCGAGACCCTGACCGGCGACGAACTGCTGCTGGTGCGAGCCGACCTGGAAGTGCTGCAGAGCCTGAAGAAAGCCTTCCGGCGCGAGGACCAGCCTCGGGAGCTGCGCACGCCGCGCGGCCGGCTCGACGAGCGGGTCGAGGCCCTGCCCAGCCTGGAGGGCCTCCACCAGCGCATCCTGGTCTCGATCAGCGAGAAGGGAGAGGTGCGCGACGAGGCCTCGGCCCGCCTGGGCAGCTTGCGCCGCGAGCTGCAGCAGACCCGCGCCGAACTCGAGCGGCGCCTGTCCGAGCTCGTCAACACCCAGACCGACATCGTCCAGGACCGCTTCTTCACCATCCGCAACGATCGGTACGTGGTGCCGGTCAAGTCCTCGAGCCAGAGCCTGCTCGAAGGCATCGTCCATGACCAATCGGGATCGGGTCAGACCCTGTACGTGGAGCCCCTGGCCTTCCTGGGCCTGAACAACCGGCTGGTGCGCCTGCGCTCCGAGGAGCGCGAGGAGGTGCAGCGGGTGCTGCGCGAGCTGACCGCGCTGGTGGCGGCCAACCTCGCCGACCTGACCCTGATCTTCGAGACGCTGGTCTTCTTCGATGTGCTGCACGCCAAGGCGCGCTTCGCCGAAAAATACGACGCCCGCCGCCCCGAGATCGCCCCCGATGGTCGCCTCGAGCTGATCGAAGCCCGCCATCCCCTGCTGCACCCGACCTGCGTGCCCATGGACATCACGCTCGAGCCGTCCCGCTCCTGCGTGGTGATCACCGGCCCCAACGGCGGCGGCAAGACGGTGGCCCTCAAGATCGTCGGGGTCAACGCCCTGCTGATGCAGACGGGCTGCTACGTGCTGGCCCGGAGCCGCTCGGCCCTGCCCATCTTCCGCGAGGTGCTGACCGACATCGGCGAGTCGCAGAGCATCGAAGATCACCTGTCGACCTTCACCGCGCATCTGAAGCGGTTGAAGGAGATCCTCGACACCTGCGACGCCCGCTGCCTCGTGCTGATCGACGAGATCGGCACCGGCACCGATCCCGAGGAGGGCGCGCTGCTGGCCTACGGGGTGCTGCAGGAGATCCGGCGGCGCGGCGCCTTCGCGCTGGTGACCTCGCACTACGAGGCGCTCAAACAGCTGGCCTTCACCACCCCCGGCTTCGTCAACGCCGCCATGGAGTTCGACTACCAGACCTTCCGGCCCACCTTCAAGTTCATGATGGGCGTGCCGGGCCGCAGCAACGCCCTCGCCATCGCCCGCCTGTTCGGCCTGCCCGACGCGGTGCTGGGCGACCTCGAGCGTCACCGCGAGGGAAAGAACGCGCGCGAACGTGAACTGCTCGAGGCCCTCGAGCAGGAGCGGGCCCGGATCGAAGCCCTGCGCCGCCAGTGGGAAGAGAAGACCCGCGAGATCGAGGCCAGAGAACGCGAAGCCGATCGCCTGCTGGCCCAGCTCAAGGAGTTCCGCCGCACCCGCCGCGACGAGGCGGTCGAGGCGTTCGAAGAGCGGTTCCGCAGCGCCCTCAAAGAGCTGGAAGCCTTGATCAGCCGGCTGAAGACCCGCCTCGCCGCGGCCGCCGGCGCGGCCCCGCCGCGCGCGGGCTCGCCCCCGCCGGGCGGGCCGGGCGCCGAAGCGGCCCCTGCCGGCCAGGAATCGGGGGGAGCGGCGACCCTCGCCGATGACCTCGCCGCCGCGCGGGCCGCCCTGGGCACGGCGCGCCGCCATCTCGACGAACTGGCCGCGCCGCCCCCGACCGAGGAGCCCCGCGAGAGCGCCGAACAGGGCCCGCTGCAGCCTGGCGATCACGTGCTGTGGGGGCGCCTGCTGCAGCGCGGCCGCTTGCAGTCGGTCGATCCCGGACGCGGCCGCGCCATCGTCGATTTCGACGGCAAGACGATGACCATTCCACTCGCGGAATTGCGGCGGGCCGAACCCCCCATCGGCAAGAGCACCGCCCCCCCCCCGCCCAGCCTGATCGTCGCCCCGCCGGCGACCGTGGCCGACGAGATCGATCTGCGCGGCTTGCGGGTCGACGAGGCCCTCGAGAAGGTGGAAGCCTACTTGAAACTGGCCCAGGCCCAGAAGAAGGGACGGGTCTTCCTGATCCATGGCAAGGGTACCGGCGCCCTGCACCGAGCCATCACCGAGTTCCTCAAACGCAGCCCCTGGAAGCACCAGCACCGCCCCGGCCGCTACGGGGAAGGCGACCTGGGCGTCACCGTGGTCGTGTTCGACCCGGCGGCCGACAAGGCGCCCGAAGGCTACAACACCGAAGCCCCGCCCGAGGGGCGACCGCGACGCCAGAAGGGCGACCGCGACCGCCCCGTCTGACGGCCCTGTCGACGGGCGCCGGGCCGACGAGCGCCCACGCGCGACGGTCATCGGGCGCGGCCCGGCCGGCCGGCACCTTCGATCTGGCGCGGCGAGTCGCTTCGCCCTCCTCGTCGGTTCATGCGGCCGCCCCTCTCGGGTGCAGAGCCATCGCCAACCCCCAAAAGAGGGAAGAACCTTCTCCTGAACCCCGACAGGCGCCACATGCCCCCGGACTCCCGGGCGGGGCCGGCCGAACGTGCCGCGTTCGGCCGGCAAGGCCAGCGCGGCGACGGTGGCCAGGCCGATACTTTTTGGCTGACGAAGAGGGTTCAGGCACGGGGTTGTCCGGACAGAATGAAGGTGGTTGGCCTGCCGAATCGGACTTAAGGTAGAATAGGGGCGATCCCAGGACGGGGAAAGCCGGTCCGGGATGGGAGAACCGGGCCCGCGGGCCCGGGTCAGGGTCAGCGAGTCATGGAGGATTCATGGGCATCTTCGATCTGTTCACCTCCCGCACGTGCCCCGAGTGCGAGAAGCTGAAGGCCGAACTGAAGAAATACCAGGCGCAGTCATCCTCGGCCGAAGTCATTGCGAAATCGATCGCCAACACGATCAAGAGCGCGACCGCCCAGGCCGACGTCAAGCAGCGGCCAGGCGCCTTCCTCCTGACCTCGCTCCATGCCAGCAAGCCCGGCTCCGACGCCGAATTCAAAGCCCTGGTCCAAACCCTGCAGAGCTACTACACGCTGGTCGCCCGTCAGACCCACCGGTTCAACGGCGAGGTCGACCACTACTCGCTGTTCGAGGTGCTGAACCTGTTCTTCAGCCCTGACTGCCTCGCTGAGGCGCTCTATACCGCCCAAGAAATCCAGGCCGCGGCCAAGGGCTCCTTCCCCCTCGGCCTCTCCCAGTTCCTGTTCGGCGATGCCTTCTTCTCGAGCGTCATGGGCGATCCGGAGATCCGCATGGACTATTTCACCTTCTCGCCGGTGCTGCTCGACATCCAGACCACCCTGCCCACCCTGGTCACCCCGGGGCACAGCCAGCTCGTGAGCGATACCGCCCTGCGCGAGCAGCTCGGCACGGCCTTCCCCGGGCTGCCTATCACCGAGAAGATCCTGCCTTCCGGCCGCAAGGTGCTGCAGATCACGTTCGCCAGCTAGCCCCCCGTCGATCGTCGCCACCACGGCACGACCGTCGGTGGGCAGCCCGCGAAGCACGGCCTGCGCCTTCCGGCACCGCGTCCCGAGCATTGGACGAATGGTCGGGGATTGGGGTAAAGTCTTCCTACCCTTCATCGAGGAGGTTTCCATGATCGAGATCCGTTGGCATGGCCGAGGCGGGCAGGGCGCCAAGACGATCGCGCTGCTGTTCGCCGACGCCGCCCTCCAGCAGGGCAAGTTCATCCAGGCCTTTCCGGAATACGGCCCCGAGCGCATGGGAGCGCCGGTCACCGCCTTCAACCGCATCAGCGACCGGCCGATCCGCCTGCATTCGGGCGTGACCAATCCCCACATCGTGGTGGTGCTCGATCCGACCCTGATCGGGGTGGTCGACGTGCTGGCCGGGCTCGACCCCAAGACCGGCACCATCGTGGTCAACACCACCAAGACCCCCGCCGCCATCCGCCAGGATCTGAAGTTCGGCGGGAAGGTCTGCACCATCGATGCCATGGGCATCGCCACCGCCTGCATCGGCAAACCCATTCCCAACATGCCGATGCTGGGCGCCATGGTCAAGGCCACCGGTCTGCTGCAGATCGAGCCGATGCTGGCCGAGATCAAGGCCAAGATCGCCGACAAGTTCAAGCACAAGCCCGAGGTGATCGAGGGCAATCTGAAGGCCGTCCGCCGGTCGTTCGAGGAGGTCAACATCGCATGAGCGGTCCGTCTTCCCTTCCCACGTGGCGCGAGCTGGCGCCCGGAGGCATCATTCCCGAGGGCGGCACCGCCCAGCGCTACCACACCGGAGGCTGGCGCTCGCAGCGTCCCGTCTTCCATCCCGAAGCCTGCATCCATTGCCTGACCTGCTGGATCCTCTGCCCTGACGCCGCCATCGAGGCGAAGGACGGCAAAGTGCTCGGCTATGATTACGCTCACTGCAAGGGATGCGGCATCTGCGCCTGGGAGTGCCCGGTCAACAAGGCTCACCAGGCGGGCAAAGCCAAGAAGGGCCCGGCCATCACCATGGAGCCCGAGCCGACCGCGGAGGTGAAGGCATGAGCAAGAAGAACGCCCCCGCCGCCACCGCCGCTCAGCCCCAGCCCGTCCCGCCCCGCGGCCCCAGCGGCCCATTGATCAAGGCCCTCACCGGCAACGAAGCCGTGGCCTATGCCATGAAGCAGATCGACCCCGACGTCGTCGCCGCCTATCCCATCACCCCCGCCACCGAGATCGTGCAGATCTTCTCCGATTACGTCAACAACGGGCAGGTCAACACCGAGATGATCCTGGTCGAATCGGAGCACTCGGCGATGTCGGCCTGCATCGGCGCGTCGGCCGCCGGCGCCCGGGTCATGACCGGCACCAGCGCCTGCGGCCTGGCCCTGATGTGGGAGATGCTGTACGTGGCGGCCAGCCTGCGCTGCCCCATCGTCATGTGCGATGTCAACCGCGCCCTGTCGGCGCCCATCAACATCCATTGCGATCACAGCGACACCATGGGCGCCCGCGACAGCGGCTGGATCCAGCTCTATGCCGAGAACACCCAGGAAGCCTACGACACCATGATCCAGGCCGTGCGCATCGCCGAGGATCCCGCCGTGCGCCTGCCGGTCATGGTCATGTTCGACGGCTTCATCATCAGCCACTCGATGGAAGGCGTGGCTCTGGTTCCCGACGAAGCCGTCCGCACCTTCGTCGGACCGTTCAAGCCGGTACGCTGGCTGCTCGACACCGACCATCCCTACACGCTGGGCGCCCTCGACCTGCAGGACTACTGCTTCGAGCACAAGGTGACCCAGGCCGAAGCGCTGCAGGCCGTGCCCGCCGTGGTCGAGAAGGTCGGCGCCGCGTTCGGCCAGGCCTTCGGCCGGTCCTACGGTCTGTTCGACGCCTACCGGCTCGACGACGCCGAGGTCGCGCTCGTGCTGATCGGTTCGACGGCCGGCACCGCCAAGGATGTCGTCGACGAGCTGCGCGATCAAGGCCAGAAGGTCGGCCTCCTGCGCATTCGGCTGTTCCGGCCCTTCCCGGCGACCGCCCTGCGCGAAGCCCTGCGCCACCTGAAAGGGCTGGCCGTCCTCGACCGCCACGAGTCGTTCTCGGGCACCGGCGGCCCCCTCTACCACGAGATCCGCTCGGCCCTCTACGATCTGCCGAGCCGGCCGGCCATCCACGGCATCACCTACGGCATCGGCGGACGCGACATCCGGCCGGCCGACCTCCGCCAGGTCTTCGCCGACCTCATCGCCGCCGCGCAGAACGGCAAGGTCCTGCCCCCCGTGCGCTACCTCGGGGTCCGGGCCTGAAAGGAGCGCCAGACATGCAACCCCAACCCATCGAGGTCAAACCCGTCGATCTGAAGGCCCTGACCAATGCGCCGGTCCGCTTCACCGGCGGCCATCGCGCCTGCGCCGGGTGCGGCATGACGATCATGGCCCGCCAGGTGCTGCTGGCGGCCGCCGACACCCCGGTGGTGGTCGGCGCCGCCACCGGCTGCCTCGAGGTCACCACCACCATCTTCCCCTACACCGCCTGGAACGTGCCGTTCATCCACAGCGCCTTCGAGAACGCGGCCGCCACCATGAGCGGCGTCGAGACCGCCTACCGCGCCTTGAAGAAGAAAGGCCGGATCCCGGCGGACAAGGAGATCCGGTTCATCACCTTCGGCGGCGACGGCGGCACCTACGACATCGGTCTGCAATCGCTGTCGGGCGCGCTGGAACGCGGGCATCGCCTGCTCTACATCTGCTACGACAACGGCGCCTACATGAACACCGGCATCCAGCGCAGCGGGGCCACGCCACGCGGAGCCCATACCACCACCTGCCCCGTCGGCGCCGTCATGCCCGGCAAGCCGCAGAACCGCAAAGATCTGGCCGCCATCGTCGCCGCCCACAACATTCCCTACCTGGCCACCGCCTCGCCGCACCAGCCCCGCGACCTCATGCGGAAGGTGCGCAAAGCGCTGGCCGTCGACGGGCCGTCGTTCATGCTGATCTTCTCGCCCTGTCGGCTGGGCTGGGCCTTCCCGCCCGAACAGACGATGGATCTCTGCCGCGAAGCGGTCAGCACCGGCTTCTGGCCCCTCTACGAGGTCGAATACGGGAAGTGGATCATCAACGAACCCGCCCCGACCGCCGACCTCGCTCCCATCAAGCCCTGGCTCGAGAAGCAGGGCCGGTTCCGGCACCTGCTCCAGAAAGGGAATGAAGCGCTGCTGGCCGAGATCCAGGCCGGCATCACCGCCGAGTGGGAGAAACTGAAGAAACGCACCACCCTCTGATCGGCGCGGCCAGCGGTGCCACCGGGGGCGTTCCGCCCGGCGGATCGCCCCCGGGTCGCCCGCTCTGACCGCCCTCGCTCGGGTCACCAAGAGAACCGCATGCTGAGAACCTTGTCCCGCGTTCTACTTACCTTCCTGGCTCGGACTCGACTCGTCCCGCTTCCCATTCTGATGCTGGCGGCAGGCCTGCTGATGGGCGGCCTGGCCGACCTGCGGGCCGCCCCGCCTGAGGCGGAGCCAGCGCCGGGGCCACGCTCGCCTTTTTCCTATCCGGCGGGACGGCTGTTGTTTTCCGGCGAACGGAACGGCCAGTGGGATCTCTACCAATGGGTGCCCGAGCCCGGCCCGCACGGCACCATCGTTCCACTCACCCGCACGCCCGAGCCCGAAGGCAACCCCGTCTGGTGGCCACGTCACCGCCTGATCCTCTGCTCGCGCCGGCAACCCGACGGCCGGTGGGGGCTGGTCGCCCTGCGTCTCGATGGCACCACCGCCTGGACGTTGACCGACCCCCTGGGCAACCTCGGCTGGCCTCAACCCTCTCCCTGGGATGACCGCATCCTGGCCGTCCGTGAAGATCCGGTCACCGGCTTCACGCAACCCGGTTGGTGCGTCTTCCCCGATGGCGGATTCCAGCCGATCGGCGGGACAGAGGATCCCGCCGGCGGTCAGATGGCCTGGATCGCCCCTGACGAGATCCTGGTCACCCGAGTTTCCCCTCAGGGGTCAGACCTCTGCCACCGCCTCCTGTCGACCGGCGAGGAACGCCCGCTGGTCCAAGGCGGCCGCAACTGGCTGCCGGCCGCGGCTCCCAGCGGCGGCCCACCGTTCTTCTTCACGCGGCGGGTGGGGCAGACCGGCAGCATCTTCTCCCTGCGGCCCCGGCCGGACGCCCCGTGGGACTACGACCCCTGCACCCTGGGCCGCCCCTACGATTGGCAGCCGGCGGTGACGCCCGACCGCGAAGGGCTGCTGTTCCTTTCGCTGCGCGATGGACGCTTCCGCGTCGTCTGGCGCCGTCTCGACGACGGTCATGAACAGGAAATCCCGCTGACCGGCTTCACCGGCATCTACCACCCCACCTGGTTCGTCCCTTGAGGCCCCCCTGGCCGACCCACCGCACGTCCGGCTCTTGTCGCGGGCGACCGGCCTGATATGCATCGCCTCAAGCAGATCTACATCGGGCTGGCCGTCGGGCTGCTGGCCGCCCAGGCGGTCATGATTCCCGGCGCCCTGTTCAGCTGGGTGCTGGCCAAGGCCTCGCTGATCAGCCTGGCGATCAGCGCCAGCGCCTGGCTGGTCCTGAATGCCCGCGAGCGCGCCAATCTGCGTGACGCGGTCCGGCGAGCGATCGAAGGGGAACTGTGGGAGTATCTGGCGCATATTCCCCTTTCGAAGCGAAGCATCGAGTTCTTCGCCGTGCTGTATGTCGTGATGGTGGTGATGGCCGCCTACTTCGCCGAGACCATCCCCGTCATCATGAAATTCTGGCGGGCCTGGTTCTCCAGCGCCCCCTGACCACCGCCCAGGATCCTCCCGCCAATCGCCGTTGCCCTTCCAGGGCAGGCCGGGCCCCATCCCGGTCGGCGGTCGCCCGGTCGGTCATTCGCCGGTCGTGGCCAGCCAGTCTTCGAGGAACCGGACCACCGCTGGCACCTGCGTGCCGACGGCCGTCTCATCCGAAAGCACGATCCCGTCGAAGCCGGCCGCCTCGATATCGTGCAGATGGACGATCTCGCTGCGCGTGGGCAGCGCCGCCTGCACCATCGAGCCGAGCACCTCGCCCGCCAGGAGCCGCGGTTTGCGCAGCTGGGGAAAGCTCGCCACGAAGCGGCTCTGCCATGGTCCGAGGTCGCGCAAGGGCACCTCGGCCCCCAGATCGCCCCGGCACAGCCACAGCTCGTCGAAAGCCTCATCGATGGCGGCGAGCGCGGCGAAGGCAGGCGGCCGCTCGATCTTGGCGATCAGCCGGCGCCCTCCGATCAGCGGTCGGAAGAGCGCCCCCTCGCGCCCGTCGAGCAGGAAGGAGACGGCGAACTCCACGTCGGGGAAGCGGCACCCCACCTCGATGGCCGCGGCATCGCGGGCAGTCACCCGTGGCAATTCGTAGACTCGCGACGGGCAGTTCAAACCCTTCCCCGCGGCCAGCGGCCCCACCACCAGCGTCTCGGCCTCGAGACGGTCGGCCGCCGAGCGCCCGACCACTCGCAGGACGACCCGGCGATCGTTGAGATGCAGCTCGTCGCCCACCGCCGTCTGGGCGAAGACCGCCTCATGCGGCACGGGAATGATGGCCGGGTCGTCGGAGACCTCGGCCAGATGCAGTTCGACCCGCTGCGGCACAGCCGAAGTCGCGGGGTATTGCCCGACCCGCACCTTGGCCCCTTGCAGATCGATGACCACCGGCCGCGCCAGGCCGGTACCTTCGAGGGCGTCGCGGATGAGGGCCAGATGCCACGCCAGGCGGTCAGGCGACAGATGGGAGGCATTGAGCCGGAAGCGGGTGGCCACGCGGGCCATCGCCCGGAGCCGGTCGGCCTCGGCCGAAGCCGGACCCACGGTGAGCACACGTTCGCGCAGAATGGCCGCTTCTCCCTCGGATCGGCCCGGAGCCGACCGCCGCCGCGCCAGCGTCAGGGCCAGGGCCCGAGCCCCCGGTGAGGGTTATTTCCCCTGAGCGAGGAATTTGCCAGCGGGTCCCTTGGGATCGACGATGCCTTTCAGCTCGTTCCAGGGCAGGACCAGTTCGGTAGGACCCATGGCATAAGGGGCGATCTCATACGGATTGAACCAGAAGACCAGCCCGCTCGAGGCGATCAGGAAATTGTCGTTCAACGCGAATTTGTTGCCCTCGAAGAGGAAGCCGGCCTCTTCGTAGGTCTCGCCGTCTTTCAGCTCGCGCACCTTCCGGAAATGGCGCTCGCCCACCTTCACCAGCTCGCCCATCCGGTCGGGCGGCACCACCGCCGGCAGGTCGATGCGAGCGCCGGTCTTGGGCGACAGCACCAGCAGATCGGACATGGACGTGGGGTGAGCCCCGCCCGTGAAGGCCGATTGCAACATCTCGAGGCTGAGCAGGTCGTCATCGGCATGCCGAATGGTGGCCTCGAACTTCAGCGACCAGGCCCCCGGCTGGTCGGGGTCTTCCTTCAGCGCTTTGGCGTAATCGCGGAAGAACGTCTCGACCAATTGGTCGACCGAGGTCGGCTTCTCGCCCTCGATCATCCCGAACAGCCGGTCACGGATGAGCTGGTTGAGCTTATCGACGACCGGATCGGGCCCCTTCGACGAGGTGAATTCGGGATAGGTGAGATCGATCTCGGCCGACAAGGCCTCCTTGCGGTCGGCGGGAGGCGGAGCGGTGCGTTGCACGTGCTGCATGACGGCGCTGATGGTCTTGGTGACGGGGATCGGGCCGGCCGGGACGCCCGCGCCGGCTGCCACGATCAGGGCAGGGGTGAGCAAGGTGACGACGGTCACCAGGGTCAGCGTCCATAAGAGGTTCTTGCGCATGGCGGTTCTCTCCATTGTCATCCGGGTGGGGGGTGATGGCCCCTCAAGATCACTTGGGGGGGAATTGGTCGTAGAATTTCTTGTACGCTCCGTTCTTGTAGGCACTCCAGGGCTGCCAGTTGGTGCAATTGCCACTCATCTGCAACATAACGCGGATGTTGGTCATCGGATCGAACAGATCTTCGTTGGATTTCAGGCCGTAGCGACGCCGGCGGTCAGGCCCCAGCGAGCCGATCATGTTGATCTGGAAGAGGCCGTAGGAATTGTCGCCCGTGCGGGGATTATCGTTGTGAGCCCGCGGATTGCCGCCCGACTCGGCCATGCCGACCGCCCAGGCCACGCGCAATTTCTCGCCCGACAAGCCCGCCGCCTGCAACCAGCCGAGCAGGGCCTTGCCGCCCTTGGCTCCTGCCGGGGGAGGCGAAGTGGAAGGCGGATTCGAGGAGGATGGGGGATCTTGGGGTGGCGAGGGCTTCGCCGGAGGTTTGGTTCTCCGATCGGACACGAGGCGGATCAGTCGCTCGAACAGCCTGGTCAAACGCTCGACCACGCCGGTCAGCCGCTCGATGATCTTCTGCCAGGGGTTGGCCGGAGCGGTCGTCGTGACAGCAGGAGGCTGGGTCGGGGTTTCGGCAGCCCCGATGCCGTCGCCGATCCCGGGGCTCGCCCGGTCGGCCTGCGGGTCGTGGTCCTGGAGGGTCTGATCGAGATCGATGGCCAGCACCCCCGTGGTCGCCCAGCACATCAGCAACCAAACACCTACCACCCACCGGGCCATTCGCGTCGGATTCCTCATGGACCCCACACCTCCACTGCGTGATTCTAAACCATCTTCCCGCCTTCGGGTCAAATGTTACGCAGGGAAAACGAAACCGCCCGGATTGGTCGCGAACTCCCACGACCACCGGGCGGCCGGGCGATCGGGACGACTCACCGCGGGGGATACATATCGTAGAACCGACGATAGGTGCCCCGCTTGTAGACGCTCCAGGGCTGCCAGTTGGTGCAGTTGTTGCTCATGCTGAGCATGACCCGGATGTTGGTCATCGGATCGAACAGGTCTTCGTTGGAGCTGAGGCCATAGCGGCGGCGGCGGTCAGGGCCCAGGGCCCCGATCATGTTGATCTGGAAGAGGCCGTAGGAGTTGTCGCCCGTGCGCGGATTGTCGTTGTGAGCGCGCGGATTGCCGCCCGATTCGGCCATGCCGATGGCCCAGGCCATGCGCAGGTTTTCCCCTGACAGACCGGCCTGCTGCAACCACCCCAGCAGAGCCCGCCCGCCCCGGGCGCCGGTCGAGGGAGGCGGCACCGTGGGCGGAGCGACCGTGCCCGGCCCGCTGCTGCCGGGCGTCGGCGGGACATGCACGCCCGGGATCCGGAGCTGCCATCCGGGGTAGATGAGATTGGGATTCTTGGCCAACGAGGGATAGCGGGCCTTGTTGGCCTCGACCAGCTCGGGGTACCGACTGCCCGCTCCCAGGAAGCGCTGCGCGATCTTCCACAGGCTATCACCGGGAACGACCGTGTACAAACCGCTGCCTTCCGACGAAGAGGTGCCCGGCGAGGCAGGGCTGGAGCTGCTGCTCGAGCTGGAACCGGGGCTGGTGGACGACGAGGAGGAGGTGGTGGAGCCGGTCGAGGGGGACTGCTCCCCGGGTTGCTCGAGGTCGCCGGTCTGCTTGTCGAGAATCCGGACACTCTAGCAACCCTACAGATGAAAAAGGCTGCGGGTGATGGACCGTGCCCGGCCAACGACCTGTCTTCGCCAACGCTTTGCCCTCGACCTCCTGGGGAAAGCCCACCTGGCCACGATGTTCGAGATGCTCTGGCACCTGAGCCAGCAGCGACTCATGTTTCTTGGAAAGGCTATCTGTACCCATGCTAGAGTGTCAGAATCCGCGTGATTTCTTCGAGGAGGCGTTCGACCTCTTTCAGGAGTTTGTCGATCTCCCGGCGGATGGCTTCGGTGTTGTAGGACCCCTCGCCGGCGGTGTCGACCACCTTGCGAACGACGATCTCGGGGTTTTCGGAAGATTCGTTCAGCCCGAGGATCTCCTGCATGGTCGGCCCCGCCGCCCAGGCTGTGCCAGCCCAGATGCAGGACAAGACCAGAACCGCCGCCCAGCGGTTGCTCCTTGCTCGCTTCATGCGCCGTCTCCTGAAACAGTGATGCTCATCTCATACTACCATGATTCGGGCGGAAGGTTTTCGGTCGTTACTCGACCACCCGCCAGACGCCGCTATTGGTGGCATAATAGATGAAGGGCTCGAGCGGCGCCACCGACCGGACCGGCTCGTCCGTGGTCACTTCCTTCCAGATCGGATCCTGGAAGAGGGCGAAGCCCCCGCCCTGCACCGTGTGATAGCCAACCCAGAAGGTGTCGGGATTGCGGGGGTCGAGGACGAGGTCGGTGAGTTCGGTGGCCTGCAGGGACGACAGGCTCGTGATTTCCCGATAGTGTTGTCCATCGAAGAGGAACAAGCGGGTCCGGCCCATGATGAGATGATCGCCGTTCTGCCGCCGCGCCAGCCGGACGATGCGGTCGAGCGAGCCCCCCGTGGCTTTGGCCGAGAGGAACTTGAACCCTTCGCCATCGAAGATCGCCTGCTCGCCTCCGGCCCCCCCGATCAGCAGGTAGTGCGGCGTGCCCAGCATGGCCACGACTTCGGACGCCGAGGCCGTCCGGTCGTAGAGCGCCAGCGCGGCCGACGCCTGGTGGGCGGCGAACTCCCGCTGGAAGGTGCCGATCAGGCCGAGCTGGCGCAGAGCGGCCGCCCGGTCGGCCGCCGCCAGACCCAGCAGGCGAGCGACGAAATCGGCCCGGAAGGTGGAAAAGCCCTCGCCGTTGAAGACCGCGACCTGCTCCGAGATCTTGCCCTTGGCGCCCCCGGCGACGTAGACCCGGCCCCAGGCATCGACCTCCAGGCATCGGATGGCCTGGTCGGGCAGGCCTTCCTGCACGGTGAACCGCTTCCAGCGGCCATCGGCTTCCATGAAGACCCCGGTGTCCCCAGCCACCCACAGGCGGGACTTGTCGTCCAGGCCAAGGCCGGTGATCCGCCGGGGGAAACCCGGGATGGTATCGCTGGAAAAGCGCGCCTCGAGCTGGCCGGTGCGAGGATCGAGCCTGATCAGGCCTTCATCTTCGGTGCCCACGTACAGGCGATCGGACAGCACCCGGATGAGGGTGGGACGACCCGACCAGAGCTTTTCGGGCGCTTTGTCGGGGGACACCACGATGCGGGTATAGCGCAACAGGCCGTTCTCCCAGGTCCCGATCCAGGTTTCGCCGTCGCGGCGGCACCCGATGGCAGTGATCCGGTTTTCCGGCAATTTGCTGTTCTCACTGGTGAAATGGTAGCGCTGGCCATCGGTCCCGAACAGGATCACGCCCTGATCCTGGGTGCCCACCCACAACCCCCGGGCCAGCGCCGCCTCGATCTGGACGCTCGGGCCCAGTTGATTGATGCGATCCTGGACCCGCATGAACTCGCTCCACATGGCGTTGACCTCGCTCGCGGGCGGATTCCCCTGCCCGGCGTAGGTGGTCAGATATCGCTGGTAGCGAAGATTGAGCGCATCGAGATCGGCTTTCACGGCGCGGTAGGACGCCGACTCCTCGATCGCCTGCCGGGTTCCGGCCTGACGGAATTCGAACGCCCGGAAGGCGCTGCCGTCGAACTGAGGCGGAGACCCCGGGGTCAGCCCCAGGGCGGTCACCCAGACCCCGGGCAGCAGGTCGTGGGGGGTGTCGTCCCGCAACCGCCAGCCACCGTTCGAGCCCCCCACGAACAGATCGTTCTCGACCCCGGTCAAGGCTTGCACCCAGCCGAAGTCGAGGCCGGGCGGGGCGAACCATGAGAGCTTGCCCCCTTCCGTGCGGTACAGTCCATCGCTGCAACCCACCCAGACGGTGTTCTTGGTGGGCAGGATGACCCCGAACCCGGTGGGCTGCCGATCATCGGGCGGCGAGAACGGGAGGAAGCCGGCGCCCGACAAGAGCCCCACTTCCGCATTGGTGCCGACCAGGCGGTCGGAGGCGTCGGGAGCCGCCTCGACCGGGCGGGCCACCGCCAGAAGATTGGAGCTGAAGGGAGGCGGCACGCGAATGAGGGTGAAGCGGGGGTGCCCATCGAGCCCGGCGATCTCGACCAGGCCATCGATGGTGGCCGCCAGAGCGGTGAACGCCTTTTCCCCTGGCGCCAGACCGACCACCGTGACCGACGGGAAGGCCGGGGTGCTCTTGGGGGTGAACTGTCGCCACCCCCTGCCGGCATACAGGAGAAGGCCATCGCCCTCGGTGCCGGCCAGGACCATCTCGTCTTGCACCAGCAAACTGCGGATCCGGTTGCAGGGCAGGCCGTTCCGCTCGTTGTGCACCTCGAAATAGCCCACCTTCAAAATGGGAGGCTTGACCACCAATTGGGGGAAGTGCTGGACCCCAGGCTCAGGATCGCAAGCCTCAAGACGGCTCGCCAAGATCTGCAGAAGGCAGCAGAGCCCCATTGCAAGGAACCACCAGCGAGCGGGCGGAATGATTCTCATGGAACCTCCCCATGGCCTTTTCTTCCACTCTACCCCGGCTCAGCCTTCCCCACAAGGGGAACATGTCGCCATCTTCCTGGCGGGGGCGCTCTGGCAGGCACGTTCTGCGGCCTTCCCCAGGCATGAGCGTTCGACGGGAATCATGTCCGCCCGTCGGCGCTGGTTCATCGCCGTGGGAGCGTGGGTGACACCCCCCTCGCCACCATCCATGACGGGTGGCCCGCCACGGGGCCTCTCGGTTCGTTCTGGGTCGGTCGAGCCGGTCAGGACCGCCGACGACCGCGGCGTTTCTGGCCAGCCGGAGCCGGAGGGGGAGCCGGCAAGGTCCATTCGTCGGCATGCTCTACGCAGAACCGGCTCAGTTCGGGGTTGGAGGCGATGCCCAGTTTCGCTTTGAGACGACCCATGTAGGTCTCTACGGTTTTCGGGCTGAGACTGAGCTGGCGACCGATCCCGGCGGGGCGATACCCTTGCGACAGGTAGTACATGATCTCGCGTTCGCGCGTGGACAGATCGGGCGGAGTCACCTTCCCTTTGGCCTCGGCCACCATCGCCACCAGCTTCTGGGCCAGCGCCGGGCTCAGGTACACCTCGCCGGCCATGACTTTCTGGATGGCCAGGATCAAGGACTGGGAGGCCTCCTGTTTGGAGACATACCCCCGCGCCCCGACGTTCAGGGCACGACGGACGAAGGCCATGTCCTGGTGCATGGAATAGATGATCACTCGCGCCTCGGGCACCAGCTTGGACACGTTGGGTATGAGGTCGAGGCCGTTTTCGTTGGTCAACCGGATGTCGATGACCACCACATCAGGGCGGACGGCCGCCACCTGCGACAAGGCGGTCTGTCCGGTGTCCACCTCCCCGACCACCAGGAAACCGTTCTTTTCGAGGAGTTCGCGGATACCCAGACGCATGACCGGGTGATCTTCGATCAGGAAGATCCGGGTTTTGGCGGGGTGCCCTTTGGGGGGCGGGCCACCCACCGCATCATGGAGGCCAGGCGTACTTTTGGTCATAGCGTCGGTCAACGATCTATCACGAGGAGCAGCAGTCAGAAACCTCTATGAATCTTCAGCCCATGCGGCTTGTGTGGCAACCACCTACACCACCTTACCAGAATTATAGGAAAAAGTATGTCAGGGATTTCACTGAATAATTGTAAGTGTTTTCACCTACAAAGAAAAGCTGGTCCCGTGCGGACCCTTCCCCAGGGTGTCTTTTCCACCGGTGGTTCACGGCAGGCTCAAGGGCGAGGCAGTCGATCCAGAGGGATGGCGCAGGAGACCCGGGTCCCCCCGGTGCGAACGGGCTCGATGACCAGGGTCCCTTGGAGCATCTCGGCGCGCGAGCGCATGTTCCGCACGCCCAGGCCAGGCTTGGCGAAGGGGTCGCCGCGAATGCCCACCCCGTTGTCTTTGATGTCGAGGGTCACGTGGGTGGGCGTGCCACGCAGGATCAGATCGACGTGATCGGCCCGGCCGTGTCGGACCGCGTTGTTGATCGCCTCCTGGGCGATCCGGACCAGGTAGATGGCCGTGCCAGGAGGGAATTCCGGAATGGGGCCTTTCACGCTGTAGCGGCATTTGATGGCGTACAACCGTCGGGAATCCTGGGCGAGCAGCTGCAGGGCATCTTCGAGGCGATCGGTGTCGAACGGCAGGGCGCACAGACCGCGCGCCAGCATGCGCGCCTGCTCCAGGGCCTGGGCCAGGATATCGTGGATGGTGGCCATTCCTCGGGCCAGAGCGGGTTCACGATGTTTCAGACCGGGGTCCTCCAGGCTCTTGGCGAGGCACATGGCGCCCACCAGGCGCTGGCACAGGTCGTCGTGGAGGTCCTGGCCGAGGCGGTGCCGTTCCTGCTCGACCGCCATCAGGGCTTCGCGCTGGGCCCGGCGCCGCTCGACGATCTCGGCCTCGAGCCGCTGGTTGAGGGCCTGCAGTTCGGCGGTGCGTTCGAGCACTCGTTGCTCGAGTTCCTCGCGCAATCGACGCTCGAGGAGTTCGGCTTCCCGACGTACCGTATAATCGCGGGTCACCCCCGCCACCGCGATGACCTTGCCGGTTTCATCGCGCAGGAAGGAAGTGTTCACCTCGGTCCAGACGGTGCCTCCGCCCTTGCGGTTCTGCTCGAGGAGGAGGCGCCGCCGCCCGCCCGTCCCAGGGTGGGCGGCCTCGCGCGCCAGTTCTTCGGTCAACGCTTGCGACACGATCTGGAGGGAGGCGGGCGGCAGGGTCACCGATGGTCCGATGCCGATGACCTCTTCGGGGGTATATCCCAGCAATTGCTGGACCGAAGGGGTCAAGAAGGTGAAGCGCATCTGCAGGTCGCACACCCAGATGACATCGGTCATGTTGTCGAGGATCACCTTGAGATTGCTTTCTCGTTCGGCCAGGGCGGCCTCGACCCGCTTTCGCTGAGAGATATCCTGGCTGAACGACAGCACGACGGGCCCGGGGTGGCCCTCTCGCTCGACCAGCGTCTCCCAGGTCAGGAACCACCCGAACGTGGCATCGGGCGCCCGGCGCCGCACCTCGATGGGAATGAAGGTCGACCAGCGCCCCGCCGGGTATTCCCGCATCATGGCCTCTCGCGGCCCTTCGACCAGCGGCAGATCGTCAGGATGGATCAACGTTCTCGCTTCGAGCGGGGTGAGGGATGTGATCTGCTCGAGGGTCTTGCCGTGGAACGCACATCCGTAGGGATTCATCCACAGGAAGGTGCGGGTCTCGGGATCCCAGAGGTGGACCAGGATGGGGTAGCAATCGAGGAATTCGAGAAAAGCGCGCTGCAGCGAAGGACTGGCGATGACGTTCATGGCAACGGGATCCTCTTTCGCCCGCCAGGTCTCAAGTCGCCATTCTGGGCTGCGTGAAGACCTGATCGGGCCATCGCTCACGAAGGGATCAATGCAACAGATGCGAAGACGCACCGACCCGCTCGCGGATCGCCGCGGCGAAGGCGGCGAACTCGGCGGGCGGACCATCGCCATAGTTCACATGCGCGCCCAGGCTGGTCCATTCGCAGAACACGGTGCGTGGGGTCTGCAGATCTTCGCACACGCCGTATTCGAGCGTGAAGAAGCGGGGAAACGGGCCGGCGGCGGCTTTCTCTTCCGGCGGGAACCGCCGGAGATGGCATCCCACCAGCATGGCCTCGGCGATCTCCGTGGCTGGCGGCAACCGAACGATGGCCAGCACGCTGTCTGGTTCGACCTGCAGGTCGTAGGCCAGGCCGGTCGGAGGCAGGACTTTCTTCTTGGGCAGGTCTTGCCCGATGCGTTGCCAGATGCCATCCAGGAATTTGGTACCCTCTCTTTGGAGATGGGCCAGGAAGCGTTCGGGTTCGCTCAGGAACATGTTGCGCAGCACGAGATGCCCGAAGATGTAGTGATGATCACGAGGCTGCATGCCAGACTCCTTGCCAGAGTAGGATCGTTCTCCCCTACTCTACCATACCCCTGGTTCCTTTGCCCGCCATCATCAGCGATTCGGCCTTTCCATCTGGCATTCCAATTCCAGGGGGAATCATTGCATGGGGGGGAGAGAAAACGTATAATCGGCGTGCGGACGGTCGGCCGTGCGGCGACCGTCGGCGTGATGGTCGTTGGTTCCGCTTCGGGGGCCGATCCACAAGGAGTTGCCATGGAGAAGGTGGAGTTCCTCGCCAACACGGGGCTGTCGTTCTACACCCCCAAGGTCGATGTCCGTTTTCCGGAATCCCTGCTCGAGATGCGCATGGACTGGCGGCTGGTCAAGTCGCCGCAAGGGGCGGTCCAACTGACCGCCGGCACCGGGGGCCTGCCCGCCGACAAACCCGCGCCCGGCGGCCCGAAGGACTCCCCCGGCAGCGAGAGCGGACCGGGCGACGTCGGCCGGCTGACCATCAAGTTCGCCGATGCGCTGCAGGCCGCTCTGGGCAAATGGCTGCCCCTGCCCTACAACCGCAAGATGAGCGACCGCTCGACCCCCGCCAAGAGCAACGACTGGATCCGGCTGTGGATCGGCAAACCTCCGCTCAGCACCGACGACAACCTCTACAAACTGGTGTTCGCCGTCGACACCACCCTGCACGACTACTCGGCCGACGGGGTGGCGGGCCACGATTGCATCGGCTTCCTGCCCGACGATGTCGGCTTCCCGTTCGAGCTGAACAGCCGTTCGACGAGCTTCCTGCGCTCGACCACCCTGTTCACCTGGATCAGCAACATCTTCAAGGACATGCCCGGCGCGCCCGGCGGGCCGGCCGGCGCGGGGGCGCTGGCCATGGGCGCCTTCCTCACCCTGATCGAAGGCTTGCGCACGCTCGAGTGCTGCCCCGAGATCCGGTTCATCCACCCCGAGGGGCAGCCGGCCGAGGTCCATTTCATCCTCGATCTGGGCAACAGCCGGGCCTGCGGCATCCTGGCCGAGAATGCGCCCGGCCAGCCGATCGGGCTCGACGAGTGCCGCAAGCTCGAGATCCGCGATCTGACCCGCCCCTACGAGGTCTACACCGAGCCCTTCGATACCAGCTTCAAATTCTTCCCGCCTTTGTTCGCCGACCCTGACTGTCCGGCGCCCCACGCCGGCACCAGCTTCCTCTGGCCCAGCCTGGTCCGGCTCGGCCACGAAGCCGCCCAGATGGACCCGGCTCCCATCGGCCATACCGGCATGTCCAGTCCCAAACGCTACCTGTGGGACGACCGCCGGCGCCCGCTCGCCTGGTATTTCAACCTGCCCGACAGCGACACCGCGCGCAAGATCGGCGCTCCCTTCCTGCAGTATCTCGACGAGCAGGGCGCCTTCCAGGGCGGCCAGGGCGAGCCCCCCTTCGACCCGACCTATCCCCCCAGCGCGATGATGACCTTCGTGCTGCTCGAGCTGCTGTGCCACGTCCACGCCCAGATCAATTCCTGGTCCTTCCGGCAGGTGCGCGGCCAACGGCAGGTCAAGCGGGTGCTGGCGAGCATCGTCATCACCACGCCCTGCGGCATGTCCGAACCCGAGAAGATGATCTACCGCGAACGGGCGCAGGCCGCCATCGACCTCTACCACCACGTCACCCGCTGCCGCGACCCCAAGCCCACGCTCGTCCTCGAGTTCGACGAGAGTTCCTGCGTGCAGCTGACCTGGCTGCTGGGGGAGATCAAATACCGCTTCCTGGGCGAGGCCGGTCGGGCCATCGCCATGCTCGGCCGCCCGCGGCCGACCCCCGAGGGCCGGCGCGAGCCCTTGTTGCGGGTGGCCAGCATCGACATCGGCGGCGGCACCTCCGACCTGATGATCGCCGAGTATACGCCCACCGGTCTCGATCACGCCGGCGTGCGGCAGCGCATGCTCTTCTCGGAAGGTTATTCGGTGGCCGGCGACGAGATCGCCAAGCGGCTGATCGAGAAGATGATCCTGCGCCGCGTCTACGAGGTGGCCCGCGAACGCACCCCCACCCTCGCCTGGGAGGCCTTCCAGCACTTCTTCGGCCCCGGCAAGGGCGAGCGCGACAAGGAATTCCTCGATACCAAGGCCGAACTGTGCCGGCAGGTCTGGATTCCCATGGCCCACCAGCATCTCGAGTTCGCCGAACGCGACACGGCCGAACCCAGCATCGAGCTGGGCTTCTACGACTTCTTCCGGCGGCGGCCGCCCGAATACGTGCTCGACTTCTTCGCCCGCCATCTGAAACAGGAATTCGGCTGCGACCTGAACCTGCCCGAGATCACCTGGGTGCTGACGCGCGACCGCATCAACCGCGTCATCGAGAACGTGATGGGGAACATCCTGCGCATCTTCTGCGAGGTCATCGCCCAGTTCGACTGCGACGTGATCATCCTGGGCGGCAAGCCCAGTTCCCTGCCGATCATCCGGGAGACCCTGGTCCGGTTCATGCCGGTCCCCCCCGAGCGGATCATCGGCCTGAAGGGCTACCCCGTCGGCAGCTGGTACCCGTTCTCGCAGAAGGTCGGCGGCATCGCCGATCCCAAGACCGCCACCGTGGTCGGCGCCGCCGTCTGGCTCTTCGCCGAGCGGCTCAACAACCTCGAAGGGCTGAGCCTGACCACCGACCGCAGCCGCATCCTGAAGCAGGAATGCTTCATCGGCACCTTCAACCCCGAGGCCATGCGCCTCGATCAGTTGCTGTTCCCAACCGCCCCGGGCCGCGAGGTGCCCTTGACCGTGACCCGACCGGTCTTCCTGGGCGTGCGCCGGATCGATTCCGACCTGTGCACCGTCAACCCGCTGTGGGAGGTCGCGGTCGACACCGGGACCCACCGCTCGACGGGAGGAAGCGGGTCCGGCCAGAGCCGCGAGGTCGCCAGCCTCGCCCCGCCCTTCACGGTCTTCCTCAAGCAGGATCCGGCCTGCAAAGAGAAGCTGATGTTGACCCGGGCCCAGGACGCCGCCAGAACCGTCCTGCCAGCCCGGCTGGCCACGCTGCACCTGCGCACGATGGTCGCCGACCAATACTGGATCGATTCGGGAAGCTTCTTCGATGCCTGACGCCCTCCGCCGCCTCCAGGCTGGTCCGCTTCGGCCCACCCGGGCCGCCGGTCAGCCCCCGGGCGCGTCCCTGCCACCAGGCTTGCGGCCTCGGACTGCGGCCTGACATGATCTTCACCCGAAAGAGGTTGCCATGAGTCCGTTGCGTGTCATCGCCACCACCCCGACCAAGGGCTTGAAACCTGCCATCTTCCTCAACCAGCCCGTTCATCAGCATTACATCAACCTGCAGGCCGTGCTGGGCAAGATCGAGGAGCAGACGGGCGCTCCCGGCTCCCTCCGGCACCTGTTCGCCAAACCGGTCATCGAAGGTCTCGACCTGTCGCAGGCGCAGCAACTGGGCTGGATGACCGACCTCCCCGGCGAGGCGGTGCCGTTTTCGACGTTGCCCACCGCCAAGCAGCAGGAGGTGGGAACCCAGATCAGGAAAGCCTACGCCCACCTGCAGGAGTTCGTCGCGACCTGCCACGGCCGCCCGGGCAAGGAAGGCCAGTATGCCGAATTCCTGCGCCTGATCGCGGTTCCCAGCGACCCCGCCTGCCTGTTCGTGGTCGATGGCAAGCCGGTCATCACCAACTGGGGCTTCCTGCCGGAAGGCGCCCACGACCCCGCCACCACCATCTTCGTCGGCTGGGACGACCTGACCAGCCGGCTGCCCCGGGCCCCGACCAGCGTCGCCCCCACCCCGCCGCCGCGCGCCGCCCCGCGCCCGCCGGCGCCGCCGCCTGGCGAGAGCGGCTCCTGGGGGAAGTGGCTGCTGCTGGCCCTTCTCGTCGCCGGTCTGCTGGCCTGGCTGTTCTGGCCCCGCGGCCCACGCCCGACCCCGCCGGTCGTCACCGACCAGACCGAAGACAACGACGCCGACAACGATGAGAATGACCAGACCGCCACCATGACCGCCGGCATCGATCCGGGCGCGCGGGGCAACATCTCGTTCACCCTGGTCTGGACCCACACCAATTCCAGCCGCCCCGGCGGCCCCGACATCGATCTGCAGGTGCTCGACCCCAACGGCCAGCTCCTCAGCACGTCGAACATCGGCGCCCGACTCGGCCCAACCCCCGAAGGCGGCCGTATCGACCGCGATGATCGCGGCGGCTGGGGGCGGCCCCCGAGCCCGGGCGGCGGCCCCGAGCGCGCCTACTGGCCCGACGGCCAGGCGCCCCTCGGCACCTACACCTACGGTGTCAGCTATTACCGGGGCGATGGCGACGTCGATTACACCCTGCGGGTCTACGACCGCGACCGTCTCGTGGTCGAGAAGCGCGGCACGTTGACCCCGGCCGATGAAGGCAGTCTGCTGGAGGTCGGCCAGGTGGTGCTCGGCGACACCGTGACCGCCGTGACCGCCCCGCCCTCGACCGCCCTTGCCACCGCGGGCACGACCGCGCCACCAGGGGGCCAGGCCAGCAGCCAACAGTCGACCACCACCTCGACCAGCGGCGACACGCCGGGCGGCGGCGGCACCACCTCGAGCTGGTCCAGTGCCCGATCGAGCGTGCGGGTCATCGACGAGCCGCCCAGCCAGCCCACCTTCAGCCGGGTGAGTTCTTCCACCTGGGTCGATACCCGCTCCGGTCGCCCGGTGATCCGCCTGGCCAGCGAAGCCTACGCCGCGGAAGAGCAGGAATCCGCCGCCACGCCCCCGTCGGGCCGCAGCGAATTCGGGTCGGCCGCCAACACGGCTACGACCACCATCCCCGGCACGGCCGCGCCTCCGCTCGGCACCGCGACCGACGAACTCCCCCCCGACCGGGTCAAGCGCTTCTCCTTGATCATGGATTCCGAGGGCTCCTTCCTCGATCAATTCCTGCAATCCGAGCCCATCCACCCCGAAACCACCTGGGACCTCCAGGATCCGCAGGGCCAGACCTTCGTGTCGGACAAAGCGTTCTTCAAGGACGCCGCCGAGAAAGTCCGGGCCACCGGCCCGACGGCCGTCCTCCGCCTGATCGGGCCCCCGCCCGAGCGGCCCTACGAGGTCAAGGTCGCCTATACCAACCCGGCTGGCACGCGGGTCTTCTATTTCTCGGTCACGACGCGCAAGGGGGAATGAGCATGGACGGCCTCCGCCCCGAAGAGAAAGAGGTCATCGACAAGGCCGAGCGGCTCGACGGGCTGCTGGCCACCGGCGGCGACTGGGCCCGGCGCTACCTCGCCCCCGCCCAGTTGCGGTCGTTCCTCGAAAAATCGCTGAACGGCAAGCGGGCGACCGTGCGCAAGATCCAGGCGTCGGCTCGCCGGCCGATCGCCCTAGGGGTGTTCGGGGCCAGCCAGTGCGGCAAATCGTTCCTCATCTCGGAGCTGGTCAAAGGCGACGACAAGCGCCCGCTCGAAGTCTTCACCAATCCGGCCGGGGCGCCCCCCGCCCCGCGCGACTACCTCGATCACATCAATCCGCCCGGCGGGCGCGAGAGCACCGCCCTGGTCACCCGCTTCACCAAGCGGCCCTACGCGACGGTCAAGGGCTGCAGCATCCTGGCCCGCCTGCTCAGCCGCACCGACCTGATCAAGATCTTCATGAACGGCTTCCTGTTCGAGTGCCAGTCGGAGTTCCTGCCCTCGGCCGACGAGCTGTCGAAGCTGCGCGCCTCGATCAAGGGCCGCACGCCCGAAGCGACCCCGATCTTCACCGAAGCCGACGTCTGGGACATCCAGGACTACGTCAAACGCCATTTCCGCAACCAGTTCGCCAAGGCCCTCGAAGACATCAACTACTGGGGCGTCTTCCACGATGAGATCCGCTTCCTGCCGTTCGAGACGCAGATTCCCTACCTCGAATGGCTGTGGGGCAGGTTCCCCCGACTGACCGAACTCTACCGGTCGCTGCATCTCGCCCTGGGCGAACTGGGCGCCCAGGTGGTCGGCCTGTTCGAGGAGGCGCTGCTGCCGCGCGACAAGAGCATCATCGACGTGCAGCGCCTGGCGGGGCTGTCCCGGCCCGGCAACCGCAAGATCGTGCTCGCCCTCGCCGACGGCGGGCGGCTCGAAATGGATACCAGCACCGTCTGCGCCCTGACCCGCGAGCTGATCCTGTGCGTGCCGGCCGACCTCGGCCCCTCGCTGCTCGATCAGATGGACGTTCTCGACTTCCCGGGCGCCCGATCGCGCGAGCAGGCCTTCGACAACCTCAAGCTGAACGACCCGCTGGCGCTCAGCGAGGTCTTCCTGCGCGGCAAGGTGGCCTACCTGTTCGACTGCACCAGCGACGAACGCGACATCACGGGCCTGGTGCTCTGCCAGGAGGGCGGCAACCAGGAGGCGAAATCGCTCCCCTACATGATCAACAAATGGGTCGAATGGAGCCACGGGGCCACGCCCGAGGAGCGAGCCAGCAAGCCGGTGACGCTCTTCCACGTCTTCACCAAGTTCGACCAGGACCTGGTCAAGAAGAAGGGGGAAAGCCACGAAGTGCGCTGGTCGAGCCGGCTGCGCACCAACTTCGAGGAGTTCTTCGGCCGGGCCGGCGACTGGGTCACCCACTGGGATCCGCAGGGCCCCTTCCGCAACTGCTTCTGGGTGCGCAATCCCAACGTGCAGCAGACCATCTTCGGCCGCGATGCCCAGGGCCGCGAGTTCCCCATCGACCAGGCCTACCTCGACGAAGCCCGGGGGATGTACCTGGCCCACCCGCTCGTCAGAGCCCACTTCCCGTCGCCCGAAACCGCCTGGGACCAGGCCGCCACCCCTGATCACTGCGGCATCGGCTGGCTGAAGGAAGCCATCCGCCGGACCATCGACCCGCACACCAAGGTGCGGCAGCTGACCGCCAACCTCGAGGCGATCCTGGCCGAGGTCAAGGCCCAGTTGCGCCCCTACTATGTCGGCGATGACGTCGCCGAGGCCCGCGCCGCCGCCGAGGAACGCGCCCGGCAGCGACTGGCCGCCCTGGTCAAGGCGATGCCGACCCATTACTCGCTGGCCTTCCTGCTCGACCGCGACCGGTTCGCCCTGTCCGAGAAGGCGGTCGCCGCCATCTACGACGCCATTCTCAACCCCATGCTCGACGAGAGCGGCCCGCCCGGCCCCAGCGCCGAGACGGCACCGCCCGCCGGGCCTCAGCTCTTCGACGCCGAAGCCTTCGCCATCGAGGGCATCCCCACCGCCCCCGCCTCGCCGGCCGGCCCGGCCGCCCCGGCCACCGGCCCGGGCCCGGGCGGCGACCGACGCCCGCCCACCCGCAAGGGCGAGTTGTTCGCCCAGGCGGTCCTGCGGAAGTGGGAGGAGCAGCTGGTCCGCCTGACCACCGACCTGGACTTCCAGCGCGCCATCGGCCTCGACGCCGAATGGCTGGGCGACGTCGCCCAGGAGCTGATGAAAGGCGCCTTTCGCAAGCATCTGTACGAGAAGATCGCCGAGGACAGCGACCGGCACCTGAACGCCACCAACGCGCCCCGCCTGATGCGGATCCAGGCCGTCGCCACCGCCTCGCTGCTCAATCAGTTCGTCATGGAACTCGGCGAACCGCGCGAAAGCCCGCCCATTCCCGACGGCCCCCCCAAGGCCACGCTGTCGCCCAAGGCCTACCCGGGGCTGCATCTGTACAAGCACTGGACGAGCGCCCTGCTCCGGCTCTATCGCAACAACATCGCCGAGGACGAGGTCGCCGACGAGGCCAGCAACGCCCTCCTCAAGCAGATCCTCGACGCCGCCCTCACCCCGCGGGCCGCCGCCCGGGCTTGACGCCCGCGTCGCACCAGGGCTGCAGGCATGGCTGACCGGCCAGGCGCGACCAGGCCTTCCTCTGCCCCCTCGCCGCGCGCTCGGTTGCAGGAACTGATCGCGCGGGAAGGCCCCGGCCTGCTCGACGATCCCCTGCTGGTGCGCGAGCGGCTGGAAGCGGTCCTGCCCGACCAGCTCGAAGAACGCCAGGCCCTGCTGGCCGCCTGGCGGGAGCGCATCCCGCAGGAACTGCTCGATCTGCGCGGCAAGCCCCTGTCCGATCTGGTGCGCCGGGAGCTGGCCCACCGTCTGGCCCGGCGCCAGAACCTCGCCGAGACGCTGGCGGCCTGGAGCGTGCAGACCTGGGCCGAAGCGCTGGGCGTCCGTTTCGCCCCCGCCGTCACGCCCGTGCCCACGGCGCCGGGCGCCCCGCTCGCCGAGGCGCCAGCCACCGCGGCGAGTCCGGCTCCCGACAGCCCCGCGCGCCCGCCGGCGCCGGCCGAGATCGACCGCCTGCGGCGCGCCGCCCAGGAGGGGGACCTCGACAGCCAGGTGCGCCTGGGTCTGCTGTTCCGCACCGGGCAGGGGGTGGAAAGCGCGCCGGTCGAAGCGGTGCAGTGGTTCAGCCGGGCGGCCAAAGGCGGTCATGTCGAGGCCCAGTATCTGCTGGGCCTGCATCTGCTGGAAGGCGCGGGCGTGCCGCGCGACTTCGCCAAAGCCCGCGAGTGGTTCGAGCGGGCCGCCCGCCGCCACCATGCCGAAGCGCAGTTCCAGCTCTTCCAGATGGATCTGGAGGGGAAGTGCCTCCTCGGCGAGGGCGAAGGTCTGCAGTGGCTGCAGAAAGCGGCCGCCCACGGCCACCCGCAAGCCCAGTGCATGCTCGGCATCTGGTACTATGACAATCCGGCCGGGGACCGCGATCGCCAGCGGGCCTTCCACCTGCTGCAGAAGGCGGCGCGGCACGATCTGCCGCTCGCCCACCTCTACCTGGGCCGCATCTACGCCACTGGCGAAGGCGGGCCCCGCGACGTGGCCCGCGCCCTGCACCACTACCGGGCCGCCCAGGCCGGGGGCGAGGCCGAAGCCGGCCCCGCCCTCGACCTGCTGCTGTCGGCCCTGCGGACCAGCGAACTGGTGGCGTTCGGCCTGCAGGCCCGCGACGACGGGAATCCGGAGCAAGCGGCCTTCTGGTGGCAGCGCGCCGCCGAACGCGGCGATGCCGCCGCCCGCAAGCATCTGGCCGACCTGCTGCTGACCGGCCAGGGCGGCCGCCGCGACCCGGCGCAGGCCCTCGCTCTCTATCGCCAGGCCGCCGACAGCGGCCATGCCGAAGCGCAGTTCGCGCTGGCCGAACTGCATGAGAAGGGCGAAGGCGTGCCGCGCGATCTGGCCCAGGCCTACGCCTACTACGCCCAGGCCGTGCGGCAGGGCCATCCGCTGGCCAGCCTGCGGCTCGATCTGCTGGCCGAAAAGGTGCGCCCCCCCGAGATGGTCGTCCTGGCCGAGCAGGCCCAGAAGAAAGGCGACGACGCCCAGGCCTTCTTCTGGTATTCGCAGGGGGCCCGCCGCAAAGACGCCCTCTGTTGCCAGGCGCTCGGTCTTTTGTACAAGTCGGGGCGGGGCGTCCCCCGCGATCTCGAGCAAGCCCGCGACTGGCTGCGCCGGGCCGCCGACCTGGGCAGGGCCGAGGCCTGGCTCCACCTGGGCAGCCTGGCGGCCGAAGGGCGCTTTCCCGATCCCCAGCAGGCCCGCCATTGCTTTCAGCAGGGCGCCGAACAAGGGAACCAGGAATGCCAGTGCCGCCTGGCCGAACTGCTGGAACGAGGCGAGGGCGGGCCCGCCGACGCCGCGGCGGCGGCCTTCTGGTACCGCCGGGCCGCCGAGCACGGCCATGCGCGGGCCCAGCTGCGCCTCGGCCTGCTGCTGCTGCAGGACAGGGCCGACTCGCCCGCCGACCCGCTCGAGGCGCAGCGTTTCCTGCAGATGGCCGCCGACCAGGACCTGCCCGCCGCCTGGCTGCAGCTGGGCCGGCTGGCGCTCACCGGCCGCCCGGGCGGGGTCGCGCGCGATCCCGGCCTCGCCGCGCGCTGCTTCTTACGCGCCGCCGAACGGGGCGACCTGGAGGCCCAGCTCGAACTGGGCCTGCTGCTCAACGATCGCTCCTGGCCGGGCACCAATCCGAAGGAGGCGGAGAAGTGGCTGATGAAAGCGGCCGGCCAGGGGCAGCCCGCCGCCCTCCATGCCCTGGGCGAGATGCACCTGGCCCGGGAGACCTTCGCCGAAGCCCTCGAGTTCTTCCAGCGCGCCGCCGACCTCGGTCACCCACCCAGCCAATACCGGCTCGGCGCGATGTTCGCCGAGGGCCGGGGGGTCGCTCGCCACCTCGACAAAGCTCGGATGTGGCTCCAGAAGGCGGCCGAGAGCGGGCACCCCCGGGCCCAGGCCGCCCTCGGCGAACTCCTGCTGGCCGCGGCCGGCCCCACCGGCTCCCGGACGGCTGCACCGACAGCCCTGGCCGAGGCCGCCCGGTTGTTCCAGGCGGCGGCCGCCGCCGGGGATCCGGTAGGCCAGGTGCGCCTCGCCGAAATGCTCCTCGAAGGGCGCGGCATCCCCAAGGATGCCACCGAAGCCGCGCGGCTCGCGCTGGCCGCGGCCGACCAGGGACATCCTCCCGCCCAGCTGCTGATGGGGATCCTCTCCGAAGAGGGCACCGGCGTTCCCTGCGACCTGATCCAGGCCTACAAATGGTACAACCTGGCCGCGGCCGCCCTGCCCGAAGCGGCCGAACGGCGCGACGCGCTGACTCGCCCCTCCTGGATGGGCTTCGGCCGCCCCCGCCTGCTGCCGCCCGATGAACTCGAAGCGCAGCGACTCTGCCGGGAATGGCGCCCGCGGCGGCCGCCCGGGGAACCCTGACGGCCGGGCCGGCACCGCTCCCGGTCTCTGACCACCCGTGCCGGTCCGATCACTCGCGGCTCAGCACGGCGACCGTGACATCGTCCTCCCAGGGGCGACCGGCCGCGAACGCCCGCAACCGTTCCTGCACGGCCGCGATGATGGCCGGCGCCGGACGAGCCCCCAGGCTGGCGACGGCCGCGGCCAGCCCGTCGAGCGTGAAGCAGGCGCCGGCCGGATTGCGCGCCTCGATCACACCATCGGAACAGAGGATGAGGCGGACGGGACCAGCCAAGGTCAGTTCGTGCTCCGCCCGCGGCCTCCCGCTGGGGCGGATGCCCAGGGGAAGACCGACCAGGGCGCGCAAGGGGCGGACCGTTCCGACGGCCGCCGCGGCCGGGGCCGGGGCCAGCGTGGCTTCTTCCGTCCGGCTCGGCTCATGCCTGGCGGCGGCCGGGGTCATTCCTGGCGAGGGGTGATCGCGGGGCGGTTCCCAGAGCAGGGGAGTCACCTGCCCGGCATTGGCCATGACCAGCCGCCCGTCGGGATGAGCCACCCCCGCCAGCATGGTCATCATCGGGTGCTGCCGGATCGCCCGGAACAGCAGGTCGTTCAACCGGTCGAGGATGGCGGCGGGCCGCTCGAGGCCGGCCGCCACCACCGCCCCGAACCCTGACCGCATGACCGCCATGACCAGGGCGGCCTGCACCCCATGGCCGGCCACATCCCCCACCACGAAGGCCAGACACCCGCCAGGCGTCGGCAGCGCATCGAAATAATCGCCGCCGACCTGGCTCGACATCACGCTGCGCCCTTCGAACCGCCAGCCGCCGACCTGCACCGGCTCCTGCGGCAGCAGCTTCTCCTGGACGATGCCGGCCACGGCCAGTTCCTCGAGGCTGGTCAGGGCCCCATTGAAGGCCGTCGCCAACTGGTCCCATTCGTCGCCCGTTCCTAGCGGAGGAATGCGATGCGTCCAGCGCCGTTGCTCGATGGCATCGAGCCCGGCCATGATGGCTTGCGCCGGGCGGCCGACCCCGGCCCACAAACGCCACCCCACCAGTCCCAGCAGCAGGGCCAGGGTCAGCCCGGCCAGACCGAGCTCACGGTGGAGAGCGGTCACCGCCTCGGCCACCCGCGCTTCCGGAAGCAAGGCCAGCAACAGGTAGCCCTGGATCTGAGAAGGACGGACGGCCACCAGCAGGAACGAACGGCCGGCCTCGTCCCGCCACCGCCCGCTCCAGCTCCGCCGGGGCGGCACGATGAAGGACGGCAGCCGACCCCAGCGGCGGTGCAGGAACGGCCGGGGCAGATGCGGCGTGTTGGGATCGAGGGCCAGGGCCAGCACCTGCCGGTCGGCCGGGGCGCCGGCCGGCCGCTCGCTGAGAACCTGCCGCAAATAGGTTTCCTCGGGCAACGTGGAGGCGTAGAAGGCCATCGCCCCGAACTCGGCCCGCCCGGTCGGGCCGAGCAGGGCAAATCCGCACCCCCGCGAGGTCACCCCCTCCATCGACAGACCGATCATGCGACCGAGACTGGAGGCCAGCCGGCGGATGGGATCCCAGCCCAGGAAGCCGGGCATCGTCTCCATCATCACGGCGACCGTCTCCTGCCGGGCGTCGCCGCGCGGTCCGGTCGGTTCGGCGAGCAGGCCGCTATGGCGCAGCAATTCCCGCATGGCTTCGGCGATATGACGGGCCACCGCCGGGCTCCGGGTATCCCGCAGATCGTTCCAGGCCCGCCAGTTCAGGCCTTCCGGGGGGGCTCGCAAAACTTCCCGCACCACGGTCAGATGCCGGTCGCCCCCGCGTTCGATCCGGCACAGGAGCTGGCGGACCCGGTCCCGCCGCGGCAGCAGCGATAACCGGCGCGATCCCTTCTTCTCGAGCGACAGATCGCGCAGAACCAGGCCCTGCGAACTCACCAGGAAGAGGGTATCGAACAGGCCCTGCCGCTCCATGGCGATGGTCTCATCGACCAGACGGGCCAGCGGACTGCCGGGAGGAAAGGCGCGCCCCCGCTCGCCCAGCGGGTGGTCGGGCGGCAACGGCAGCAGGGGGGGACAGCCCTTGGCCAGCTCCTGGGAAAATCGGTTCGCCCAATCCTGAAGACGGGCTTCGAGGCCGCGCAACCAGGCCGGGAACCGGCTGTCGATCTCGATCAGATGCCGTTCGGCCTCCTGCGCCGAGCGGGCCCAGGCCGCCGCGGTGCGGTTGGCGGCGAACCCCTGCCAGAACCAGGCGATGAGGAGGAGGGGAATCCCGACCGCCAGCCCCAGGACCACGGCCATGGTAGTGCCCAGGCGCCAGGGGAAGCCCAGCCCAGGGGAACCGGCCAGCGACAGCCGCCAGGCGAGAGCCAGACCAGCCACCATCAAGAACAACCACCAGCGCGGGATCACCACGGCCGGCGTCGGGACCAGCCCGCACAGCAGGAAACGATCTTCGAACGGCACGCCGACGATCTGTTGCCCATCGAGGTCGAAAAGGTCGCCGGGCCCGCGCAGACAAGCGTCGATGACCGCTGCCAGGCTGGCCGGGCCGATGGCCGACGGCCGGCCGCGGGGCTCCCCGCGCCATGCTCCCAGGTCATGGAACCAGACCTGGTGGCCCCGACGGCGCAGGGCCGCCAGGTACGTCCTGACCAGGAGATGGCGTTGCTCGGCGGGCAGACACCCGCGGACCAGCACCCCCGCCACCCGCTCGGGGCCCACTCTAGGGCGCCAGTCCCACAGCGCCATGTCGGCCGCCTGCTGGTTGTCGACCAGCGTACGGAACCGGCCGGGCAGCCCCTGCAACTGCATCTCGAGAGCGACCTCCCACCCCTCGAACTGCCAGGTCCGGGAGCCTTGCGGGCGCAGCAGCGGCAAGGTCAGCTCTCGGAACAGGCTCTCCATCAAAGCGATGAAGGGAACCTCCTGGAAGCGCACCCCCCGCAGATCCGAGGGTCGCCAGACCTTCGGGGGATCCGCGATCCCCCAGGCCCGCCGCGACCACATCCGACCTCGGTGATCGAAGAGGAAGACGGAAAATCGCTGTGGCGGCAGGCGCCGCAGTTCGTTCAGCAACGCCGCATCGAGCGGCGCCCCCAGGCAACGGCGCACGATGGCCCGCATCCGGGGCTCGAACAACCGGCTGGGTTGGGCCCGCCCTTCGGCCTCTTGCAGCAGGCGGCGCAAACGATCGGCCGCGGCCTCCTGGCGAAGCTGGGCCTGCCACCAACCCCAGCCCCACCCGCTGGCCAGCCCCGCCAGCAGAAACACCCCGATGAACAGGCGCCGGGCGCTGTTCATACGGTTCCCTCCTTCCCTGAGGGCTTCGCCGCGAGTGCAGGTGCTGCCACCGGCCCGCCGCTCGTCGTCTTCCTTCCCGACGGTGGGGGCGAGACCGACGGGTCGACCTCGAGCACGACCAGCGTCTGATCGTCGGCCGGCACCGCCGAACCGCTCCAGGCGGCGGCCCGATCGAAGACCATGGTCAGGAATTCGGCCAAGGCCAGGCCAGTCCCCCCTTCCAAGAGCTGGCGAAACCTCTGGTAGCCGAGCATCTCACCCTGAAGCCCCGGAACCTCAACCAGCCCATCCGAATACAGCACCAGCCGCCCTCCCACCGACAGATCGAGCGTCCCGCCATGGAACCGCGGCCGCGTCGTCGCTCCCAGCGGAATGCTGGGCTGGCCGATATCGCAGGCCGCCCCTGCGCTGGGCTGCCAGATCGGATACGGATGCCCCGCCGCGGCGAACTCCAGGAGCCGATTCTGAGGATCGAGGCATCCCAGCCAGAACGTCATGGGCCGGAATCGGCCGGCATTGCGCAGAAACCCCCGATGCATCACCTGCAGCACCTCAGCGGGCCGGCACCCTGGCCGGGCATGCATGGCCAGCTCGGCTTTGGCCGTGGCTGCCACCAGAGCGGCCGGCACCCCGTGCCCGGCCACATCGCCGATGGCCAGCCAGACGTTCCCGGCCGCATCGAGGAACCAGTCGTAGAAATCGCCGCCCAGGCGGGCCGCCACCACGCACTGGCCAGCCAGACGCCACCCGGAGCCAGACAAAGGAGCGCTGGGGGACAGCCCTTCCTGCACGGTGCGGGCGATCTGCAGGTCTTCGAGATCGGCCATAACCTGGTTGAAGCGTTCCTGCAGGCGCTGCAGCTCGAACGTCCCCCCGGTCTGGACCGGCAACCGGACTCGGAAATCCTGTCGCGCCATGGCGGCCAGCCCCGCCTGCAGCGTCTGCAGAGGCCGCAGCAACGCCCGACCGGCCAGCAACGCCGCCCCGACCCCCAGGAGCAGCAGCCCTCCGGCCAGCAACGCCAGCCGCTGGTCGAGACGGCGGATCAGGGCATCGAATTCGGCCGCCGGGCGAGCCACGAACAGCACACTGGTCGTGAGATGCACCCCGGTCGCGCCGGTGATCAACCAGTCCTGCCCCCCCAGGGTCAGGCGGCGATGCTGGGGCAACCCCGTGGACAACGCCAGATCGCGCAGCCGGGCCAGGGGCTCGATGACCCCCGGTGGCAAGGGCGGAATCGCCGTGGCCGCCCGATCGGCCGACCCCGGCAGTGCGAAGAACCGCAGCGAGGTTGACGCGGTCCGTCGCCAGTGCCGGACCTGCTCTCGCAGATAGCGGCGTTGCGCCCGCCGGCCATCGTGCACCGCCATGAACAGGGAATGCGGGAGTCGCCCGCCGCCCACCCCGAGGAAGAAGATGATCGGTTGCCCCAGCACCTCCATCAGCGTCACGCCGCGCCCCAGATTCCAGCGGCCGCCGGCCGAGTTCTCGCCGGGCTCTTCGATCAGATGGACCAGACCCGCTTCGCGCAAGGGACCTTTGCGCAGATTGTGCAAGCTCTGGCGCGCCAGTTCCTGGATGAAGCGAGGCGGTTTGCGCCTCGCCGAAGCCCAGGCCGCACCCCGCGCCAGCAGCCGGTTCCGATGGTCGATGACGAGGTATTCCTGCAGCGCCATCGTGCCGCGCCGCAGTCGGGGCCGGAACAGCCCCTCCGCTGCGCTCGCTACCAGCGCGGCCGGCGCCCGGCGCAGACGGCGCTCGAGATCTTCATAGGCGCGCAGATTCTGCCGGACCCAGACCAGGAACCCCCGATCGATCTTCGACAAAATCCGCAGATCCTCGCGCTGCACGCGTTCCAGGGCGTTGACCTCGCGATCCCGGCGATCGATCAGGGAGGTCAGGACCAGCACGCTCAGAGAGGTGCCGCCCGCCACCGCCATCAACCAGACCAGCTTGCCTCGCACCCCGAAGACGGCGCCGCCGAACCCGCCGGCCAGCCGGCAGAACACCAGCAGACCCAGGACGCCCGCCAGAGCGAACACGGCCGGCAACCAGGGCAAAGGCGCAGGCGCCCGCTGCTCGAGAGCCCACAGGATTTCCCCCTCGAGCGTGGTGACGAACACCCCCGCCCCGCCCTCGGCCTGGAAATCGGCGCGCCCGGGCAGGGCGGCCGCCACGGCCGCGGCGACGCCTGGAGGCCAGGACCGCCCGGGCGGGCGCAGGCAGGCCGGGGCGGCCGGATGGATCCAGCCAATCAGATACCGATCGGCGACCAAGCGCCCCACCTCGCCGACCGCACGATCCATCAAGGCTTCCCGGCTCACCGCCCCACGATGGACCAGGGCCACCAGGAACCCGGCCGGCGCCTCCGACCGGGCCAGCCGCGGCGAGCGGACCGACCTGGTCGGCGGCGGCGCCAGAGGCCACCATCCCCCATAGGTCCGCTGCTCGCCGTTCAACAGATCGAGCAGAACGCCCGGTGATTGCCCCAACAGAACAGCGCCATCGGCATTGCCGCAGAAGGCCTTGGCCAGGCCCGCTCCTGCGGTCGAGGAGGCCGCCCCGGACCGGGCCGCTTCCCGTACCAGGGCCAGGAACCGTTCGGCCACTCGGCGCGGGCGGGAAGGGCGCCCTGGCAACGGCACCAGCCGGCCATGGTCATCGAACAGGAAGAGCTCGAGCGCGCCCCCCTCGCTGCGCTCGAGGCGAGCGGCCCGCGCGGCCCTCACCCGGCTCGGCAGGCCCACCCTGGCCAGACGCCCGATCTTTTCCTCCAGACGCTGTTGCAGATTCCCCATCGCCGCCACGCGATTCAGCAGATCGCGCATGTCCTGGCGCCGCTGGGCGACCTCCTCCCGGGCCTGGTCGGCCGCGAACCACCCCCAGAAACCCCAGGCCAGGATCAGGGGCAGCCCGATGAACCCCAGGCCGCGCAGCAGCACGGCGGCCAGACGGCCGCTGCCCCGCTCAGGAACGGAGCTTCGCTGATCGCTGTCCGGCCGGGATGTCGGATTCACACCGCCTCGCGTCAGGCCGCCCCCAGGCCAGAGGCGGCCAGCGAGCCGCCCACCATGCCTACCGGCGCCGGGGCAGCCTGCTGGCCCCTCGTCCGCCGGCGGCCTTCAGGAACACCGCCCTTGGGTCCCTTGCTCTTCATAGCGGCCGGGCGGCCGGCACGCCGTTGCGCCGCGGATAGGCCGCCGGCGTCGGCTGCTGCTTGGCGACCAGCAGGTAGCCCCGCTCGAACGGCAGCGCCGGCGGGCGCAACACATGGACCGCCAGGTCGGCCTGGCGCACGCCCAGCACCTGGCAGGCCTTCCCGGCCTCGGCAAGCTCGGCCTCCAGGGAAGGCCCCTTGTACATCAGGACATGCCCGCCGACCCGCGTCAGCGGCAGGCAGTATTCGAGCAGCACCCGCACCGAGGCGAGCGCCCGGCAGACCACCAGATCGAACCCCTCGCGCGCCCCGGGCTCGCGTCCCAGTTCCTCGGCGCGCGCCAGCCGAGGCCGGAGGTTGTCGATGCCGAGAGCGGCCTGCAGCCGCGTCACAAAATCGATCGCCTTGCCTTTGGCATCGACCGCCCACACCTCGACCGTCGGCAGGGCGATGGCCAGCGGCAGCGCTGGAAAACCGCCGCCCGTCCCCAGATCGACCAGCCGCCGCCTCCGGCGATCTGGCCGTCGTTCTTTTGAGACTGGCCCCGACGCCGCGGCGGGGCTGCCGCCTTCGCGCAGGCCATCCCAGCAGGGCAGGTCGAGAGCGAGCGGCGCCAGGCTGTCGAGAATGTGCTTGGTGGCAATCTCCTCGGGCGCGCTGATCTTCGACACGCTTGGATAGAGCGGATCGGCCGTCATCGCCACGCACAGGGCCTCCAGGCGTTCCTGGACCCCTGGAGGAAGGCGCAAGCCGAGACGGTCCAGCCAGTCGGGAAGATGGTCGAGAAACGCCATGTCGGAATCTCCTTCGGGCCGCGGCCGGTTCACTCGCGGCGACGGCGCACCGCCATCAGGATCAGCGCCACATCCGAGGCCCGCACGCCCGGCACCCGCGACAGCTCGCCCACCGTGCGGGGCGCCGCCGCCCGGATCTTCTGCCGGGCCTCCATCGACAGGCCGGCGGGCAGATCGGCCAGCAGGTCGGGCGGGAGCGGCACCGCCGCCATCTCCTGGCGCAAGGCCATCTCCCGCTGTTCCTGGGCGAGGTAGCCGGCATACCGGATGCGGGCCTCCAGCTCGAGCCGCCCCAGCGGGTCGAGCGCCAGCCCGCCGGGCAGGAAGCGTTCCACCTCGGCCAGCGTGACTTCGGGCCGCTTCAGGAGCTGGGCGAGCGAGACCCGCCCGCGAGCGGCCGCCCCGGCCCGCCCGCCGACGCCGACGTCGTCTCCGGCAGCGCCAGACGGCCGCTCTCCCCCCGGGCCGAGCGCCTCGCTCCCACGGTCAGTGCCCACCGCGCGCCTTTTCCCCAGGCCGCCCGCCTCGCTTTCGCCCTCGGCTTCCTCGTCGTGCCCCGCGACCGGGCTCGGTCCGGTCGCGGCGGCCGCCGCCTCCGGATCGACCGCTTCGCGCCCCAGCAGCACCGGATCGATCAGCGTGTCGGCCAGGCGCCGTTCGGCCTCGCGCAGCGCGGCCTGCCGCGCGGCCAGAGCACGGCACCGCTCGGCATCGAGCAGGCCGGCCGCCTCGCCCACCGCCGCCAGCCGCTCTTCGGCATTCGACATCCGCAGGTGGAGACGACAGGGCGAACGCGAGGCGAAGACGCGATAGGGCTCGGTCAGCGGTTGCGTCGTGATCTCGTGCAGCATCAGCCCGATGAATGAGGACGCGGGATCGAGGAGGAGCGCCGGGCGGTCGAGCACCCGGGCGGCGGCGTTGGCGCCGGCCACCAGCCCCTGGGCCGCCGCCTCTTCGTAGCCCGAGGTGCCGTTGATCTGGCCCGCCAGGAACAGGCCCGGCAGCCGCCGCGACTCGAGGGTGGGCCACAGATCGGCCGGATCGACCACGTCGTATTCGATCCCGTAGCCCGGGCGGGTGAGGCGCGCGGCGGCGAGGCCGGGCAACGTGCGGACATAGGCTTCCTGCACCGTTTCGGGCAGACTGGTCGACATGCCCTGCAGGTAGATCTCGACCGAATCGGCCCCTTCGGGTTCGAGGAAGACCTTGTGCCGCTCTTTGTCGGGGAAGCGGGCCACCTTGTCTTCGATCGACGGGCAGTAGCGAGGGCCGGTTCCTTTGATGCGGCCCGACATCAACGCCGATTCGTGCAGGTGGGCCCGGATCACGGCGTGCGTCTCGGGGCCGGTGTGGGTCAGGTAGCAGGCCCGCCGGGCGGCCAGCCGAGGAGCGAGCGGCCAGAGCGAGAAGGGCGGGGTGTCGGGTTCGTCATCCTGGCGCTCGAGCCCCGACAGATCGATGGTGCGACCATCGAGCCGGGGTGGAGTGCCGGTCTTGAAGCGGCGCAGCGGCAGCCCGAGCGCGGCCAGATGCTCGCCCAGCGCGTCGGCGGGCGGCTCGCCGGCCCGCCCCGCCGGGAAGGAGACCGCCCCGATATGGATGACGCCGCGCAGGAACGTGCCGGGAGCCAGCACGACGACCGCCGCCCGCCACTCATCGCCTGCTTGCGTGCGCACCCCGCCGACCCGGCCGTTCTCGACGATGAGCTCGGTCACCAGGCCCTGCCGCAGGTGCAGACGCGGCGTGGTCCCCAGCAGGCGGCGCATGGCGCGGGCGTAGGCTTCCTTGTCGGCCTGCACCCGGATGGCCCGCACGGCGAAGCCTTTGCGGGTGTTGAGGAGCCGAGCCTGCAGGGCAGTGGCATCGGCGAGCCGCCCCATCACCCCGCCCAGCGCGTCGATCTCCCGCACCAGCTGGCTTTTGCCCTGCCCACCGACCGAGGGGTTGCACGGCATGGCGGCGACGGTGTCGAGATCGATGGTCAGCAGCAGGGTCTCGGCCCCGACCCGCGCCGCGGCCAGGGCAGCCTCGCAGCCGGCATGGCCGGCCCCCACCACGATGACCTGGGCCGCCCGACTCACTTCATCATGGTCAGCGCTTTCTGGGCGAACGAGCTGACCAGGGGACTGCCGTCGCTGGCGAGCATCTGCATGATGGCCACGGCGCGCGGGCCGCGCTTGCGCGAGACCAGCTTGGCCACCGCCAGACGGATGCCGTCATCGGGGTTGGTGGCCGCCTTTTCCAGCAGGATCATCTGGTCATCCCCCATGATGAAGGGCAGGTCTTTCATCGCCGCCTGGTGCTGGGCGGGATCGTCGGAGCAGAGGCGGGCATAGACCTCGGCCGAGCGCGGCTTCTGGAAGCGGATGCCCCCCGGCCCGGCCACCCCGGAAGCGGGAGGCACCGGTGTGGACAGCGGGGCGCCCCGCAAGGGCAGCGGCGGCTCCACGGGGGGAGGCGAGGGCGGGGGCTCCTCCTCGACCGGGGCCGGCGGGGGAGCGGGTCGCGGGGCCGGCTTGGGCTTGAGAGGCGGCAGGGGGATGTCGTCGGCGTCACGCGTGGATGTGGCGACTGGGGGCGGCGGCCCCACCGGTTTCGGCGGCGGCTGAGGCGGTAACGGCGGCAACGGCGACAGCGCCGGCGAGGCGGCGCCGCCGCCTCCGGCCGGAGCCCGGTCGGCCGAGGACGCGGGCGCGTCGGCGGGAGCTTCCCCCAGGTCATCCAGCGAGGGCAGTTCGAGGTCGGAAAGGGCCGGCGAGGCCGGCGTTCCGGGGGAGCCCGCCGCGGGCGGGCGAGCCGGCGCCCCAGGCGGGGCCGCGGCGGGCCGCGCAGGGCCGGCCGCCGCCATCGGGGCGGCCGAGGCCGGGGCGGGAGTCGGCCGGGCAGCGGCGGCCGGCGGAACGGGCGCGGGGCCACCGGGGGTCGGAGGGTTCGGAGGAGCCGGGGGAGGCACGGAAGCCGCAGGGGCGGCGGGAGCGCTCGCGGCGGCCGGACCCGCCGGCGCCGCTTTGGGGGTTCCAGCGGCCCGGAGCGGCGTCGCTTTGATCTTCTCCCAGAGGCCGCGGGCCACCTGGGCCACGATCGGATCGGGATCGGCAGCCATGCTCTGCAGCACATCGCGCGCCGGGCCGTTGTTGATCTTGGCCAGGGCCTTGAGCACGCTGAGCCGGATGCCCTGGCTGGGGTCTTTCAAAGCGGCCTTCAACAGCGTCAGCGAGGCCTGATCGCCGATCTCGCCCAGGGCGAAGATGACGCTGTCGCGCAGCCACACTTCCGAGGAGCCCAGCATGGTGCGCAACGTCGCGAAGGCTTCGGGATGCCCCTGCTTGACCAGATACTTGGCGGCATTGACCTTGACCCGGTTTTCAGAATCTTTCAACAGCGTGGCGATCTGCGCCTCGCACCCGGGAATGCCCTGCTCTTCGATCACTTCGATGGTATTGGCCCGCACCCGCGGATCGGGATCGGTCAGGCAGGATTGCAGCGTGGCCACCCCATCGGCCCCGGCCGTCCGGGCGTAGACCTTGACCAGGCCGGATTTCACGATGACATCCTTTTCGGCCAGCAGCACCTGTTCGAGGGCGCTCGCCTCGAGGACGGAGCGTGTCTCCATGATGATCTTGAGAATCAGGAACCGGCGTTGCGACGAGAACCCCGGCACGGCGAGCAGGGGCAGCACCTGCGGCGGCACGCGCGGGTCCTTCAAGGTGAGCAGGGTCTGCAGCGCGGTCAGCGCCACCTCTTCGTGCTGGAGCTGGGCGAAATGGATCAGATGCGTCAAATGGCCCGCCGGCCGGGTCTGCCCGAGGTTCTTGATCATCTCGAGCATGGCGGGAATGCTTTTGAGCGTGGCCGGATCGGGCAGTTGCGGATCGATCTCTTCCTCGAGCGGCGGGGCAAAGATGGTCAGGGTCGCGGGCGCTCGCCCCTTGGCCGAGGCCGGGGCGGCTGGGCTTCCGGGCGGCGTCGCCGGCGAGCCGGCCGCCGAAGCGGCCGCAGGAGCGGCAGGAGGAACGGCAGGAGGAACGGCAGGCGAAGCATCCGGCGAGACGGCCGGCGAGGCGGCCGCGGAAGAAGGCACCGGCGCCGCCCCTGGGACAGCCGGCCGACCCGGCCCGGCCGGCGGCCGCGCTGCTCGCGCCGACGGTTCGACAGTCGATTCCTCCCGAGCGACGACCGGCCCGGCCGGAGCCGCGACGGCCGGCGCTTCCCCCGCTTCCGGAACGGATGAAGGCGGCGGGGGAGCCGCCGCCTCGACCGGCGCGGCGGCCGAAGGTGACGCTGGTGCCGGCGCCGCCGGGGCACCAGCGGGCACGTTCACCCCGGCATTGGCGAGCAGACGCTGGGCCAGTCTCCGGACGGCTTCGTCGGAATCTTCGAGGGCGGCTTGATAATGCTTGATCTTCTCGGCCTGGGGGACGCCCAGCAGGGTGGAAAGCTGTTGCAATGACCGCAAGCGGATCTCGGCCGAAATCGATCGGAGATTCTGGATGATGAGATCCTGCTGTCGCTTGGTGACCACACGTTCCCCCGGACCCTCAGCCGGCGGAGGTCCGGCCTCCACCCAGGGCCGCCATCAGGATAGCAAGTTCCCCGCGGGAAAGGCAATGCTTTCGTATGGCCTGTCCGAGGTCTTCGAAGCGCTGGCTGGCCAGCAGTTCACGAACGGACGGCGGCAGAACGGCAGCGGTCGACGCCGGCAGCGTCAGAGGCAGGCGAAGTCCTTCGAGCCAGCGGGTCTCGGCCCGCCGTTCGTCTTCCCGCGCCGCATACCCGCGATACCGCAGCTCGGTCTCCAGGGAGGCGATCTCGTCGGGAGCGCTCAACCCAGGCTGGAAATCCGCCCCGATCAGGGCCGGCAGATCGCGGTAGCCGATGGTCGGCCGCTGCAGGATCTCGGCCAGGCTGACCTGCTTCTTGAGCCCGCCGGTGCCCGCGGCCGCCAGGCGCTCGCGCAGCGGGCCGGTCGGCGACACCTTCCAGGCATCGAGGCGCGCGATCTCCGATCGGATGCGCGCGAGCCAATCGGCGATGGCCGCGATCCGGGCCGGCGGCACCAGGCCGAGCGTGCGCGCGTCGTCGAGCAGGCGGGCCTCGGCCGAGTCTTCCCGCAGATGCAACCGGAATTCCGCCTGGGCCGGCGTCATGCGATAGGGCTCGGGGTGGTCCCAGGTCGACAGATCGTCGATGAGCACCCCGAGGTAGGCTTCGGTGCGCGACGGCACCCACGGCGGCTCGCCCCGCAGCGAGCGCACCGCGTTGATCCCGGCGATCAGCCCCTGGGCGGCGGCTTCCTCATAGCCCGAGGTCCCGTTGATCTGGCCGGCGGTGAACAGGCCCTCGAGCACGCGGGAGGCCATGCTCTTACGCATGGCCCCAGGCGCCAGGGCATCATACTCGATGGCATAGCCGTAGCGGGTGATCTCGGCCCGCTCGAGGCCAGGAATGCTGCGGACGATCTCCCGCTGGCTGGCCGGCGGCATGCTGGTGGTCAGCCCCTGCAGGTACATCTCGTCCGAGTCGCGGCCTTCGGGCTCGATGAAGATCTGGTGGCGCACCTGGTCGGGGAACTTCAGCACCTTGCGGTCGATCGAGGGGCAGTGCTTGGGCCCCACGTTCGTGATGTTCTCGAGCACCAGCGGGCTGAAGGGCAGGTTCCGCCGCACCGCGGCGATGGTGGCTTCGTCGGTGAAGGTCAGCCAGCATGATTCCTGGCTCTCGAGCCGGCGCGTCCGGTGTTCCCACAGGAAACCGCCGGCGTCGGGGTCGCCGGGCAGCTCGCGGGTGGCGGCCCGCTCGACCGAGTCGCGCCGGATGCGCGGCGGCGTGGCCGTCTGCAACCGCCGCCAGGGCACGCCCAGGGCGGCCAGCGATTCGCTGAGGCCGGTCGCCGCCCGCTGATTGTGCGGCCCCCCCGGCCAGCTGCGCGGCCCGACGATGATCCGCCCGTTCAACGAGGTGCCGGGCGCCAGGATCAGCCGATCGCAGGACAGCACGACGCCGGTCTCGAGTTCGACCCCGGTGACTCGCCCCCCGGCCGCCAGCACCCGCGTCACCATCCCCTGCCGGATCGTCAGATGGGGGGTGGCGAACAGCGTGGCGAGCATGCGCCGCCGGTAGGCGACCTTGTCGGCCTGGGCCCGGCGGGCCCGCACCGCCGGGCCTTTCGAGACGTTGAGCCACTTCATCTGCAGGCAGGTGGCGTCGATGCAGGCGGCCATCTCGCCGCCCAGGGCGCCGATCTCCCGCACCAGATGGCCTTTGCCGGGCCCGCCGATGCTCGGGTTGCAGGGCATCAGCGCCACCGTCGACAGGTTCATGGTCACCAGCAGGGTCTCGACCCCCGAACGGGCGGCAGCCAGCGCGGCCTCGCACCCGGCATGCCCGGCGCCGACCACGATGATCGGCACGTGGCCTGCATCCCCCGTCCTCTGGCCGTTCCGGTTCATCCTGGCCCTCCCGCCGGCGCCGGTCGCCCCGCCTCTCTCCCCGGGGGGGGCGGCCAGCCATGCCAGACCACGCCATAGGGCGCCAACCGCCATTGCATGACCCCCAGCGCGGTCGGGTTGTTGTCGATCAGCAGGGCCCGCCGCCCCAGCCGGGCCGCGGCTTCGCCGAAGGACCCGCTGCCCGCGAAGAAATCCAGCAGCAGATCGCCCGGCCGGCTGTGGACCAGCACGATCCGCGACAGGATGCCCAGCGGCTTCTGGGTCGGATACCCCGTCTTCTCCTGGCCGCAGGGGCTGACGATGGTATGCCACCAGGTATCGGTCGGCGTCTTCCCGCGCGCCGCCTTCGCCGCCCCGACCAGGTCGGGCGCCATATAGGGAATGCGATCGCAGGCCTCGAGATCGAAATGGTACTTTTTGGGATTTTTGGCATACCACAGGATGGTATCGTGCTTGGCCGGCCAGCGCCGCCGGCTGCGCGCCCCATAATCATAGGCCCAGATGATCTCGTTCATGAAGGACGCCCGCCCGAAGATCTGGTCGAGCAGCACCTTGCAGTAGTGGATCTCCCGGTAGTCGTTGTGGAAGAAAAAACTGCCTTCGGGCCGCAGCACCCGATACCCCTCGCGCAATCGCGGCTCGAGAAAGGCGAGATAATCGTCGAAGGCATCGGCGAAGCTCTGCGAGCCGATCTTGATGGTCCGGTAGCGGTGGCCGCCGAAGCCCACGCGATCTCCTCCGGCCTCGTCACGGATCGTCCGGAGCCGGGTGCGGGACTGCGCCTTCCCGGTATTGAACGGCGGATCGATGTAGATCAGATCGACCGACTCGGCGGGCATGGCCTGCAGGATCGCCAGATTGTCGCCGAAGTAGACCTCGATGGGAGGGGACATGCCGGCCGCCCTGCTATTTGCCGATGCAGAACCGCTCGAAGATGCGGTCGAGCGTATGCGGATCGACGTCCTCGCCGGTGACGAGGCCGAGGGCGCGGATGGCCTCTTCCAACTCCACCGACAGCATGTCGTGGTAGATGGTGCCAAGCCCGTCGAGGGCGCGGCGCAGGGCCTGGCGGGCGCGGTCGAGGGCTTCGCTCTGCTGGGCGCCCAGCAGCACGAGGTCTTCCAGCTGCGACAGACCGCGGCTCGCCGCCTCGCCCCGGATGGCCTCCCGCAGCGCCTCGAGCCCCTCGCCGGTCAGAGCCGAGACGCGCACCACCGGCCAGGGCGCCAGCTCGGCGGCGGTCACCCGTGCCGGCAGATCGCTCTTGTTGAGCACGGCCAGGACCGGGCAGCCGGCCGCCGCCAGGGCGTGCCGCACTTCTGCGTCGTCGGGGGTCAGGGGCGTCGCGGCGTCGAACACCGCCAGCGCCAGGAAGGCGCTCTGCAGGGCCCGATGGGTGCGATCGATGCCCAGCGCTTCCACCTGGTCGCCGGGCGCCCGCAGCCCGGCGGTGTCGACCAGCCGCACCGACAGATCGCCGAGCGTCACCGTCTCTTCGAGGGTGTCGCGGGTGGTGCCCGGCACCGCGGTGACGATGGCCCGCTCCCGCCCCAGCAGGGCGTTGAGCAGGCTCGACTTGCCGGTATTGGGCCGGCCCGCCAGTACGATCCGCAGCCCGCCGGCCACCAGATCGCCGTGGCGGGCGGCCGCCGCGAACCGCTCGAGGTCGGCCAGCACCGCTGCCAGATCGCGGGCCAGCCGCCGTTCGTCGATCTCGTCGATCGCCTCCTCGGGAAAATTCAGGGTCGCCTCGAGCCGCACATGGTGGTCGAGGAGGCGAGCGCGAATCTCGCTCAGCCGCCGGGTGGGCAGCCCCTCCAGTTGATTGAGCGCGAGGCGGACCTGCCCGGCCGTGGTCGCGTTGAGCACCTGGGCCAGGGCTTCGACCGCCAGCAGATCCATCTTGCCATGCAGGAAGGCCCGGCGCGCGAATTCGCCCGGCTCGGCGGCCCGCGCCCCCTGGCGCAGCAGCAGGCCGAGCACGCGTCCCAGCACGAGCGGGTTGCCGTGGGCCGAGACCTCGGCCACGTCTTCCCCGGTGAAGGAGTGGGGGGCGGGAAAGGTGGTGACCACCACCTGATCGACCACCTCGCCATCGGCCGGGTCGCGCAGCACGCCGACGAACGCCGCCGCCCGCGCCGGGAAGGGCCGCTTCCCGCGCGGGATGAACACGCCGCGCAGCAGATCGAAGGCCGCCGGCCCCGAGACCCGGATCAGACCGAGGGCGGACCGCCCAGGCGGGGTGGCGACCGCCGCGATGGTCTCACCCCTCGTCGGACCCATCCCCCTCGAAGAACATCGGCACCGACGACGGCCTGGTCGGCGCCTCGTCGCGGGTGGAAGCCGGCCGCCGGTCGCGCGCCTCGCCCCGCTCGTGGCGCCGCCCGCCGCGGTCGCCGCGACCACGGCCTGGGCCATTGGCCGCCGTTCCCGGCCGGGTCGGCGCGATCACCACCCGGCGCATCGGTTCGACGCCGCGCGAGTAGGTTTCGACCCCGCTGCGATCTTTCAGCGCCAGGTGCACCGTGCGGCGATCGAGGGTCGACATCGGCTCCAGTTCGACCTGTCGACCGGTGTCGATGACCTTGCGGTACATGCGGTTGGCCAGCATGATCAGGTTCTTGTGCCGCTTCTCGCGGTAGCCCTGGACGTCGAGCACCAGCTTGGTGCGGTCATCGCGACCTTTGTTCAAGACGATGTTCAGCAGATACTGCAGGGAATCGAGCGTGCGACCGTGCTTGCCGATCAACTGGGAAACGTTCTCCCCCGCCGCTTCGACGATGCTGGTGCCATCGCGCCGATAGGTCCGGAAGACGGGATCCTTCACGCCGAGAGTGGTCGCCACCTTCTGCAACAAGGCCTGGATGGTGCCCCACATGGGATCCTGGGTGACATCGAACCCATCATCGACCCCCGGCGCCGAGGCGGGCCCCGCGGCGTCTTCCGCCTCGGCGTCGCCCTCGTCCGCGTCCTCGCTCTCGACCTCGTCGTCGTAGGCATCGAGCGCTTCGTGGTCATCGTGGTCTTCGTCAGGCTCGCCTTCCGCTTCGATCGCGGCGGGCACGGCGCGCGCCCGTGACGTCTCGACGCGCGGCGCCGGACGGGACTCCTCGACCACGGGCGGGGCCATCTCGCAGGTGAAACGGAGGCGGGTCTCGGGATTGCCCACCACGCCGAAGATGCCACGGGCAGGAGCCTGGAGCACTTCGGACGCCGTGATCCGCTCGCCCTCCTTCAGTTCCCGCTCGGCCAGTTGTCGGGCCTCTTCAGGCGATTTCGCGGTGATTTCGATGAAGCGTCGGGTCGTCACGTTTTATCCTCCTTCATGGCCGCCATGATCCGGTTGGCCTGTAACTGCTGGAATACGCCGAGGACGCTGCTGGTGAACCAGTAGACCAGCAGACCTGCCGGCAGGGACCAGGTGATGACGAACATGAACATCGGCATGAACGCCATCATCTGCTGTTGCTGGGGATCCTGCATCTGGCCCTGCTGGTAGTACATCAGGGCGGCGATGCCGATGGGAAGCAGAAGAAGCGGGTCGGCCTTCGACAGGTCGTTCATCCAAAGGAAGGGCGTCTTGCGCAGCTCGACCGAGATGTTGATGGTGTTGTAGAGGGCGAACAGGATCGGCAGCTGCAGGAGCAGGGGCAGGCAGCCGCCGAGCGGGTTCACATCATGCTTCTGGTAGAGCTTCAGCACTTCCTCGTTGAATTTCTGCGGGTTGTCGCGATAGCGGTCTTTCAGATCCTGGACCAGGGGCTGGATCTTCTGGACCTTGGCCATCGACTTGGTCTGCTTGAGGGTCAGCGGGTAGAGCAGGATGCGGACCACCACGGTCAGCAGCACGATCGACAACCCGAAGTTGGGATAGAGGTGGTTGAAGAACTGGAGAATGCGCAGCAGCACCGTGCTGAGGAACCCGTAATCGGTCACCTGCTCCCGCTGGATGGCCCGCAGCTCATCGAGCAGCTTGGGCCCGAAATAGATATGCATCGTGGACGCGCGTGTCTCACGGGCTTTCAAGAGCAGGGGAGGCCCGGAGACCCGCACCACCTCGCCCCGGTAGGTGCGCCCGCGCTTGTTCGGATCGCTCGGATGGAGTTCGAAGTCCTGCGCGGCGATCCGGCTGGGCGATTTGGCGTCGATCAGCAGACAGAAGTAGTTGGATTTCAACCCCACCCCGGTGTACCCGCCGGCGGACGCCGCCTTCATGAAGGCGGACGCCTTGTCGAAACTCTCGACCTGGTCAGGCTTCAGGGCCAGCAGGAAACTGTTGGTGATGGGCTCGAGGAAGAGCCCGGGCCCGAAGCGGACGCCGACGCCGCCTTGGGCTTCATCGCCGACCGCCATCGCTTCGTCGCCGAGATTGGTCACCGCCTGCTCGAGATCGAAGGTGTAGCCGGTGGTCGAGAAGGTGAACCGCCGGATCAACCCGAGCTGCGGCACCCCTGACTGCAGAGGGACATTGGCGGTGGCGGCCACGACGATCTTTTCGGGCGTCCGTTCCTCGATCTTCAGATGGAACCCGAAATGGCGGAACGCCTCGCTCCCGATGGTGCACTCGAAAGGAGTGAGGGTATCCGAGGCGAAGGAGTACCCCATGTCTTGAAGGACAGGGGGGTACAGGTTCTCTTCGAAATTGACGCCTTTCAGGTAGTAGACAGCGATCGAACCGGTCTTGCCGGCCAGGACGACCCGCAGACGCGGGGTCTCGATGCGGACATCGGGCAGGTTGTCGCCGTCGAGATCGGCCGTTTCGGCGGTCAGCGGGCGGGCCGCGACCGACGACACCGGCGGCCGCTCAGCCGGCTGGGTCTGCCCCGGGCCGGGCCTGACCAACAGGAAGCACGCCGCCAACAGGGCGACCAGCCCGCAGGCCAAGCGGCCGCGGCGCGAAAAAGCGGAACGCCGGATCGAGGCCGGCGCGCAATTCAGGGAATGACTGGACACGGGGAGTGCCTCCAGGGGGGGATGGAGTGGAGGACGGGGAACGTCATCGACGGCGGCCCGTCAGGGGACCGGGTCGTCGCCGCCACGACAGAATGGGTTGCACCGCAGGATCCGCCAGAGGCCCAGCCCCCACCCCTTCCAGAACCCATACCGGGTGATGGCTTCATGGGTATACCGCGAGCAGGTCGGCTGAAACCGACATCCTTGGCCGACGTACGGCGACAACCAGCGCTGATACCAGCGAATGAACCCGAGACTGGCCTGGGCTGCCCACGACGGCCGTTCGGTTGATGAAGGATCCATCGCGGCGGTCTACCCACCGGCCACCCCGTCGGGAGCGGCCGGCGACGCCCGGCGGATCCGCGACCAGGCCCAGAGCAGGGTCTTGCGGATGACATCGAACCCGAGGTCGCCGCAAGGCTTGCCGACGCAGATCACTACGTCGAATCCTGGCGGCACCTCGGGAGAAAGGCGAATCACCTCGCGCACGCGCCGGCGGAACCGATTCCGATCGACCGCATGACCGAACCGCTTGGGGGCAACGATCCCGAACCGGAAGGCCTCCCCTCCATTGGACCGCGCATAGAACCCCAGACCATTCCGGAAGAAACGGAACCCTTCCGTGAACACCCGCTGGAATTCAGCGTTCGTCTTGAGGGTGTCGGGACCCCTGCCCGGGGCTCGACTCACGCCGAATCAGATCAGAGGCAGATCCGCTTGCGGCCCCGGAGCCGGCGGCGCTTCAGGACTTTGCGTCCACCGATGGTGGAGATCCGTTTGCGGTACCCGTGGGTCTTCTGCCGTTTGCGCTTGTTGGGATTGTAAGTGAAGCTCATGGGATTACTCCTCCCTCAGGGCTTAGATGGGAAAGCTCCACTATAGCGCACCCACGGCCTCTTGTCAACAGCCATCCCACCTCTCGTCCGGACCCCTGGGGCTCATTGTCTTTCCTGGACCGAAAGGGTACAATGAAACTGGCACGGTCTCAACATTCCTGAACAGGAGGCCATCATGCATTCGCGCGCCCTTCTGGCAACGCTCAGTTTCCTGCTCGTGGTCGGACTGTACCTTCCGCTCGGCGCCCCGGCCGCTCAGGAGGCGATCCCGGGCTATCCGTTCCTGCCGCTCACCGCGGCCAATGTCCGGGCGTTCTCTCGTCAGGTCGAAGCCGAGGCGAAGGCGATGACCGCCTTCCTCGAGCAGAAGTACGGTGACGACCGCGACAAGATCGAACGGAACCCCGAACTGACCGCCTACCGCAAGCTGCTCCACGACCTGCAGGAGATCGGCGCCCGACTGGCCAAGGGCGAGACCGGCGATGACCTCGCCCGCGCCTTCACCCGGGCCCAGCGCCTGCACTATGCGATCAAGGCCAGCGGCGAGGACGCCCCCACCGAACCCCGCTGGAAGCGCCGCCTGGCGATGGGCACCAACATCGCTCTGGGGCCCCTCCTCCTCCAGGTGCCCAACGTCTACTTCCCACCCATGCGCCTGGGGGCGCGCGGGGCCGCCAAAGAAGCCGCCCGCCTCTACCGCCCCGAGAAGCCTGGCGTGCCGGTCACCCGGGAAGAGCTCGCCGAGATGACCGCGCTCGAAGTCTCGCGGCTGCAGCCGGCCCCCGATCACCCCGCGCTCGCCCCCGAGCCCCCCGGCGACCGCTTCGGCGCCTTCCTCGCCGAGCAGACTCGCTTGATCCAGGCCCTGGGCAAGAAGACCAGAACGTTCGACTTCGCCTACGCCCGCCGCATCCTGTACTACGACGAGCTCAAGGAAGACGCCACCTCGCCCAAGATCACCGCTAAGGACCGGTACGGCCAGAAGTGGAAGGTCAAGTGGGGCGATGAGGTCCACACCGACGTCGCTCTGACCAGGCTGTACATCGACCTGGGCGGCACCTGCACCGACCTCAAATTCTACGCCGGCCCCGGCGAGACCATCCTGATCCTCGATCCGCCCGGCAAGAAAGCCGGGGGCATCCGCACCTGGGCCGACCTGGCGGCCGCCCTGCTCCGTTCGAAGTTCCAGTTCCATGCCGATCGCTACCTGCTGCCCGCCCCTGTTCTGAAGGCCCCCGACGGGACCATCCTGGGCACCGGCCAGGTCGACGCCGCCATGATCGAACGCGAATCCCTCGACCCGAAATACCTCGGCGCCTACTTCGTCAAGTTCAAGGAGGCCCAGCTCTCCTTCTACAACCCCGCCCTCCGTCGGCTGGGCGGCGCCGCCCTGGGCAACGTCGGCGCGGTCGAGGATCGGGTGGCCCGTGGCTCGCTCGTCTTCAACGCCTGGATCAAGAACAAGGACATGAAAGACGACAACAGCCGCGTCGGTCTGCTGTTCAACCCCGACACCGGAAGCTTCGACCGCTGCGTCGAGTTCCAGAGCGACCTCGGGTGTTCGCTGGGCAGCCTGCGCTCGTCGGGCGAACTCAATGCCTTCGAGAAATCGTTCGTGGTCTACCACACCACGTCCATCAACTTCACCATGCGCCCTCTCTACATTCCGAAGGCCTGGCAGGCCTGCACCTGGGCCGACGCCCGCTGGATGGCCCTGCGCATCGCTCGTTTGCGCCGCGCCGATCTCGAGCGGGCGTTCTCGGAATGCGGCTGGCCGCCGTTCGTCCAGAAGGTCGCGGTCGAACGCCTGCTCCATCGGCGCAACGAGCTGGTCGAAGCCTTCCGTCTCGAAGAGGACGGCATCAAGCCCATTCCCTGCGACCCCGATTTCGATTTCGCGGTCACCACCAAGCAGGGCCGCGACTTCCCGGTCCGGCGCGGCCAGATCCAGGCCGATTCGCGCCTGGTGCAGGAGCTGGAAGCCACCGTGCATCCCGAAGGGCTCGCCGAGGTCATCTCCCGCAAGCACGACTGACCGCCGCTCGTTCCTGACGCCAGAAGCCCCCGGGGAACAGGCGTTCCACCGGGGGCTTCGTCTCATGCCGGCCAGGTCGGCAGCGGCCTGGCCGTACGGCCGGGCGTTCAACCGGCCGCTCAGCCGGCCGTTCAGCCGCGGACGAACTCCTCGAGGATGGTGTTGAAGGTCTGGCTCGGCCGCATCACCTTGACCACCTTGACCGGATCGGGCAGGTAGTATCCTCCGATGTCGGCCGGCTGGCGGCGAGTGGCGTCGATCTCGGCCAGGATGGTGTCATACTTCGCGGCCAGCTTCTCGGCCAGGGGCGCGAACCGCTTCTTCAGCTCGGGATCGTCATTCTGGGCGGCCATCGCCTCGGCCCAGAACCGGGCCAGGGCGACGTGGGTGCCGCGGTTGTCCATCCCGCTGGCGGCGTCGCGCGCCGGCGCGATGTTGTTTTCCAGGATCTTGCCGATGGCTTGGTCGAGCGCCTTGGCCAGCACTCCGGCCTTGGCATTGTTGTTCTTGCGGCCCCAGTCTTCGAGCGACACGCCCAGGGCCAGGAATTCGCCGAGCGAATCCCAGCGCAGGTGGCCTTCCTCGAGCAGCTGCTGGACATGCTTGGGCGCCGAACCGCCGGCCCCGGTCTCGTAGAGCCCGCCGCCATTGAGCAGGGGGACGATCGACAGCATCTTGGCGCTGGTGCCCAGCTCGAGGATCGGGAAGAGGTCGGTCAGGTAGTCGCGCAGCACGTTGCCGGTGACCGAGATGGTGTCTTTGCCTTCCTTGGTGCGCTGCAGGCTGTACAGGATGGCCTGCCGCGGCGCCATGATCTGGATATCGAGCCCCTTGGTGTCGTGGTCCTTCAGATACCGGTTGACCTTGTCGATGAGGCAGCGGTCGTGCGCCCGCTCTTGATTCAACCAGAAGATGGCCGGGGTGTTGGTGATGCGGGCCCGCGTCACCGCCAGCTTGACCCAGTCGCGAATGGGCAGATCGAGGGTCTGGCACATGCGCCAGATGTCGCCCTTCTCGACCTTGTGCTCGAGCAGGGTCTGCCCGGTCTGATCGATGACCTTGACCACCCCGTCGGCGGCGATCTCGAAGGTCTTGTCGTGCGAGCCGTATTCTTCGGCTTTCTGGGCCATCAGGCCGATGTTGGACACGCTGCCCATGGTGCGAGGATCGAACGCCCCATGCTCCTTGCAGAAATCGATGGTCGCCTGGTAGATGGGCGCGTAGCAGCGGTCGGGAATGACCGCCTTCATGTCCTGCAGCTGGCCGGCGGCATTGTACATCTTGCCGCCCGCCCGGATGGCCGCGGGCATCGAAGCGTCGATGATGACATCGCTGGGCACGTGCAGGTTGGTGATGCCCTTTTCGGAATTGACCATGGCCAGCGGCGGCCGCTTGGCCATCACCGCTTCGATGTCCCGCACGATCTCCTGCTGCTTCACTTCGGGCAGCGTCTTGATCTTCTCGTACAATTCGCCCAGACCGTTGTTGGGATTGATGCCCAGGGTCTTGAAGGTGTCGGCGTGCTTCTCGAACACTTCCTGGAAGAAGACGCTGACCACATGCCCGAACATGATGGGGTCGGAGACCTTCATCATCGTCGCCTTCAGGTGCAGCGAAAAGAGCACGCCCTGGGCTTTGGCGTCTTCGATCTGCTCGGCGATGAACTGCCGCAGCGACTTGACGTTCATGGTCGCCGCATCGATGACTTCGCCGGCCGTGACCGTGATCTTCTCTTTCAAAACGGTCTCTTTGCCGTCTTTGCCGATATGGACGATCTTGACCGTTCCCGCCGTCTCGATCACCTTCGACTGTTCGCTGCCGAAGAAGTCATCGCGGCTCATGTGGGCGACATGGCATTTGGAATCCTTGCTCCAGGCCCCCATCGAATGCGGGTGCTTGCGGGCGTATTCCTTCACGCAGGCCGCCGACCGGCGATCGGAGTTGCCTTCGCGCAGCACCGGGTTGACCGCGCTGCCCAGCACCTTGCCGTAGCGGGCCTTGATGTCCTTCTCGGCATCGGTCTTGGGCTCGGCCGGATAGTCGGGCACCTTGAAGCCCTTGTCCTGCAGCTCTTTGATGGCGGCCGTCAGCTGCGGCACCGAAGCGCTGATATTGGGCAGCTTGATGATGTTGGCATCGGGCGTGGTGGCCATCTTCCCGAGGAAGGCCAGATCGTCGCTGCGGCGCTGCTCGGGGGTCAGATACTCGGGGAAGGCGGCCAGGATGCGGCCGGCCAGCGAGATGTCGCGCAGCTCGAGGTCGATGCCGGCGGGCTTGGCAAAAGCCTCGATGATGGGCAGCAGCGAAACGGTCGCCAGGGCGGGGGCTTCGTCGGTCTTGGTGTAGTAGATCTTGGGAGCCTGCGTGGTCATGGTGATGCGTCCTTGTCCTTTCGTATTCTCTCAACCGGATGGGATACCGTTGGTCTACTCGAAGGAATGGGCCCGCGATGCGGGTTTGCCGGCCCCGGCGGGGCGACGGCGGGTTCGGGGGGGCTTCCCCGGGGTGTGGGAAGGACCGGAGCCCGGCGCCCCATCCTCATCGGAGCGCGGCGGAAAGACGGCCAGGGGCTCTAGTTCGTGGATGAGATCGAAGAGGGTCCCGACCGAGCGATGCCGGGTCACGGCATGGCGCAAGGGCCGATCGGTGCGGACCCGATACCGATTGCGCCGGCCCGCCCGCTCGGTCTCGAGATAGCCCGCTTCCACCAGATCGGCCACGATGCGCTGCACCGCCCGTTCGGTGATCCCGACGCGGGCGGCCAGATCCCGCATCCGGATGTCGGGCGTCCGGCCGATGCTCAGCAGCACATGGGCATGGTTGGTGAGGAAGGTCCAGGGGGCGCGGGCTCTGGCCAGAGAGGCGGAGCGCGCCGGGGCCTGCTTCGGCGAGGAAGACAGCCGTGCCATGCCCGCACCATAACATACGACAAACTTTTCGGCAATAGTTTTTCGTCTTTTTCGCCGCCGCGGCCCAACGGCCGTCCGGCGGCCCGCGACGTCAGGCGCCATCGGGCTCGTCCAGGCGATAGGCCTGGATGGTCCGCGACTTGCCCTTGACCAGCAGGTCGGGCAGCCGGCGCGCCCGGCTGGTCCAGGGTTCGGCGCCCAGGCGCCGCAGTTCGCCGGCCAGCACGGCCTCCAGGATGATCCCGCCGGCGGGTTGGGCCAGCGCCAGATCGCACAGCCGGGAGGCTAGGTTGACCGTATCGCCGATCACCGTGTATTCGAGCCGGACCCGCTCGGCCCCGAGAATGCCGGCCAGGACAGGGCCCTGCACCAGCCCGATGCCCAACGGCGTCGCCCGCCAGGCCGGCAAGGTGCGGATCCGGCGACGCAGGACGGCGGCGGTCGCCACGGCCGCCTCGGCGGCGCGTTCCTGCCCTTTGGGCCCGGCGCGCGGGAAGACGGCCAGCACCCGTTCGCCGATGAACTTGTTGACTTCCCCCCCATGATCCCGGACGGCCTGGGCCATCATCTCGAGCAGACTGTTCAGATCGGCCACCACCTCGCGGGGGGCATGGCGCCGCAACCGCTCCCGGAACCCGGCCGGACCGGCGAACAGGACGACCGCTTCGACCGCCGTCGCCTGCCCGGCATCGGGGGTGGCAGTGCGAACCGATTCGCGCACCGAATCGGAAACGAGGCGAGACAAGCGGCGCCCCTGGGCCACGCCTTCCCGCATGAGATTGAAGGCCTGAGCCAGGCGCCCGAATTCATCCGCCCGCGGCTCGAGGAGGGGGGTGGCGAAATCGCCGGCCATGATCCGCTGCGCCGCGGCCACCAGGCGCGCCACGGGCGCCTCGATGCGACGAGCCACCAGCAGGGCCAGCAGGAGCGTCCAGAGCAGGGCCAGAGCAAGCAGGCCGCGCACCAGCCAGGCGAACCGGCGTTGTTCCTCGCGGAAGGGGCCTAACGGCACCTGGGCGACCAGCAGTCGTCCCAGGAACGCCCGGCCCGGCATCGCCACCACCAGGCGAGCCGCCTCCCCGGCCCCGAGGATGGCCGCCGAGGGGCCGCCGACCTGGGCCGCCCGGCACAGATGGTCGGCCAGCGGCAGGTCGAGGAGCGTGAACAGGCGCCGAACATCGCAGAAATCGGTCATTCGGGTCTGGGAACCCCGCAGGTTGGCCTCGATGAACGGGTGGATCAACGCGCAGGCAGGGCTTTCCCAGATGGTGACGAACGGCTGGCCCAGCTCGCCCGGCACGGCCGCCAGGCTCGGCACGGGCGGTTCCCAGGCCAGGAGGTGGCTGCGCTCGAACAGGTGCGAAAGCAGATTGATGCTGAGCAGGTAATCGGGGTGGTGCGGAAATCCCAGGACGAAATGCGCCGTGATCGAGACCCCCTGTCCGGCCCCCAGGTCATGGAAGCCCATCGGCGTCAGGAGCATGTCGGTCACCATGTCGGGCGGCATCAGCACCCGCAGGAAATTCCGCACCTCCTCGCCCTTGAACTCCTGCCCGGCCACGGCCAGCTCATGGCCGGCGGCGCTCGAGTTCGCCGCCGGCTCCTCCCCCCCGGACGAGGCCCTCCCATAGCGTCGCAGACCAGCCTGATACAGACCAGCGATGGTCTCCCCCATCCGGGAAGCGGCTTCCTGATCGATGGACGGGAAATACTGCATCTGGAACCGACCCCGCGAGGTCAGCTGCAGATTGCGGACATGAATGCCCCACTGGAACGCCGCCCGATGGGCCCGTCGCAGGAATCCCCGCGTCAGCTCGGGATCGCCGGGACGGCGGGTGGCTTCCAGCTCACGGACCGCCGCCGTGAACGAAGCCGAGCCGAAACGGTCGGCCAGGGTTCGGCAGCCCCAGGAGCGATAGAGCTGCAACCCATCATCGAAAGCGGTGAGCCGACTTTCCAGGCGGCTGCGCAGATCGGCCTCGAACCGGGTCTGCTTCTCGAGGAGGTGCTTTTCCAGGAAGATCGCGCCCATGCCCAGAGCGGGCAGCAACAGGAAGGCGAACCCGGCCAGCAGTTGCTGCCGGATGGGGAAGCCCAGGGGCCGCCGCAGCCAGACGGCATGCCCCCAGGCGGCCAGGCCCAGGCCCAACCACCACCCGGCCCCGGCCAGCCCGAGCGCCAACCAGCGCCGCTGCTCGGGGGGAAGACCCGGCCGCGGCCGGGCGACCACCAATCGGCTCTCGCCTCCCACGGCCAGCCGGCCTTCCATCATGACCCAGCGGTCGCCGACCTGCACGCCCGGCCGACCGGGCCGACGGATCAGGGCGTGCAGCTCGGGATCCCGCTGGAAATCGGGATGGCAGACCGGGCGCCCGGCGCCTTCGGACAGCAGCGCCAAGCGGCACCCTTCGCGGGCCAGGTTGCGCACAGCATGGGGGAAGCCGGCCATCGGGCCCGCTTCCAGCCAGGGCCGGCCATCGACCAGGAAGATCAAGCCACCGAGCAAGGACTGCCACGTCCGGCGGAAGATCTCGCGCGGCGGCACCCGCGCCCCACCCGGCTCGGCGCCGGTCGGCGGGCCGGGTCGCCGGATCGGCCACCAGAGCAGCAAGCGGGGCTGGTCGGCCACGTAGGTGCTCTGGAACTGCCCGGCACTGCCCAGGGCGAACGCCTGGAAGCGCGCTTTGGCGAAGATGCCGAACCGTTTCGGCAGAGCCTTGGACCGCCATTCGTCGAGTTCGACCGAGATCATGAGATCGCCGTAGAGGTATTTCTTCAGAATGGTGAAGAATTTCTCCCATTCGGCGGGCGTGATGCCGGTCGGTTCGCCGACCGCGAACAGGAACCGCGACGACTGCTCATCCTCGACCTCGGGAAAGTCCTGGCCGGGCGGCGGTTGATGGGCGACCGCGATGCCCGACAGGCCAGGCAGCTCTTGCCGCAAACGGGCGAACAGACGCCTGGCCTCGACCGCCAGCACCCGCGCCGGGTTCACCCCGAGCGAGCCGGTCGCGCCTTCGTCGCCCGGCCGCCTCGACCTTGCCGCCACCGGATGGGCAGGGGAGGCCGCGGCGTCGGCAGGCCCGGCGGGCCCCGCGCGCCCGAGCGCCGGCTCGGCCTCGAGGAGCGCCGGCTCGGCCTCGAGGATCGCCGCCACCCGCGCTTCGAGGTCCTGCAGCCGTTGTCGGATGCCCATGGCTACCTGTTCGCGCGGATCGCCGCCCCGTTCAGCGAGCTTCAGATCGGCTTGCAAGCGAACCAGCGTCGCCTCGAGACGGTGGGCCAGAGCCGCCTCCCGCAGCGAGGCCAGGCCCTGCCAGAACGCCAGCGGCGGCCCCGCCAGGGCCACCAGGACCAGCAGGTGCCAGAGGGCGACCCGCCCCGCCCGGACGCAGGCGCCGCGGCGGCCGGGGGCAGGTTGCCGCCCCGGCCAGGATGGTCCGATCATGCCGAGCCTCCTCCGTCCCGATCGCTGGGAAGCGACGCCCGCGGGGCCGCCGCCCCGCCCGTCGGCCCCTGGCCAGCCCCCAACCGGTCCTGGGCGGCCTCTGGACGGTCCTGGGCGGCCTCTGGCCCTGGTGGGGGATCGGCCTCGCGTTCGTAGATGTCTTCCGGCACGGGAAGCCGATGCCAGCAGGCCTGTTCGGCGACCGGAAGGGCCGCCACCACTCGCGCCGACGCCACGATGCGGGAACGGGTCCCCAGCTTGGAGGCGGCTTCCCATCGGGCCGCCTCGCTGACCGCTTCGCCGATCATGGTGAAATCGAGGCGCGATCCGGGGTCGCCCAGGATGCCGACCACCACCTCGCCGACCTCCAGACCGACCCCGATGGCGAACGGGAACCGGCCCGCCGCCTGCCGCCGGGCATTGAGCGCGGCATGGCGGCGCATCATGGCCCGGGCCGCCGCCACCGCCGCCTCGACCGGTGGCCGCCCCGCCTCGGCGAAGAAGACCGCCCAGACGGCATCGCCGACGAAGCGGTCGATCTGGCCGCCCCCGGCCTGCACCTCGGCCGCCATCGCCGCCAGATGCTCGTTCAAGGCTTCGAAGATGGCGGCCGGCGGGTGCGTCTCGGTCAGGGTGGTGAACGAGCGGATGTCCGACACCAGCACCGCCACCGTCTGGACCGACCCGATGCCCGCCGCGAACAGGTTTCCCGACCCGGTGGCCTCGAGGGCTTTGGCCGAGACGAAGGGCAGCAGACGCTCCCGTTCCCGCAGCCAGGTGATCATGGTATCGAGGGTGGCGGCGGCCTGCCCGAGTTCGTCGGCGCGCTCGCAGGGTATCCGGACCGCCAGGTCGCCCCCGGTCACCTGTTGCAAGGCGGCGGTCATCCCGACGACCGGGCCCGCCAGCCAGCGCGACAGCCCGTAGCCGCCCAGCACCGTCAGGCCGAGCAGGCTGAGCATGATGGCCCCCCAGAGGGACCGCTCCCGCCAAAGAATTTCCTGAAGCGGGGCCAGCGACAGGCGCACGACCAGAACGAACCCCGGCAAGCCTTTGAGCGGCACCGCCAGGATCTCGGCCCCACCGGCTGACGAGAAGAGCACCCGCTGTTCGCAGGCCTGGGCCCATTCGACCAACCCTTCGCCATCGCCCGCGATGCTCACCGGCTTCCACTGGCTGCCCTCCTGCTGGAAGGCGGCCAGATCGAGGCCCGCCCCCCGTTCGCGCAGGAAACCCAGCCAGGCTTCCGGCACCGCCTCTGCGAGGTAGCGCCGAGCCGTCAGTTGATGGTTCCACAGGATGAAGGGGGCATAGGTGGGAGTCGCCCGCCCAGGGAGAAGATCGAAGAAAAACGTGAAGCAGCGTTGGCCGAGGTAGAGTTCCTGCACTTCGCCCACGTGGCGGCGCAGGTAGTCGGTATTGGCATCGAGGCCCATGGCCGGCACCACGGGCATGGGCGCTTTGATCTGACGCTTCAACTCGGGCCGGCGCGCATGGAGGGCCTGCATGCGCCCGACCGTCGCCGCGGCCAGGGCGCCCGCCCGCTCCACCGGCCCCAGGATCTCCCGGGCGAACCCGTCCAGCACGAGCGGAAGAGAAGAACGGGCCACTTCCCCAAGATCCGGCGAAAACGTCGCCAGATGCCAGCCGCCGTGTCCGAACACGAGAATGGCCGTCGGATCGACCCCTTGCCGTCGCAGGTGCGCGTTCATCTCGGCCAGCAACGGGCCTTCGGGCTCGCCTTCGGTCTGCACCCGGCGCCAGCGTTCCACCAGATCGGGCTGGGCCATGAGGCTCCGACAGGCCTGGCGATGGACCTGCCGCAACCGGGCGCTGCCGGCTTCGATGCCGGCCACGAGCCGGGCCATCCGCCGACGCTGGGTTTCCATGAGGTTGCTGCCGAGGTCGGCCAGATAGATCAATCCTGACTTCCCGCTCAAGATCAAAGGCAGACTGACCAGTCCGAGGAACCACAGCGCCAGCCCCAGCCGCAAGGCCGGCGTCGGCCAGTGCCCAAGCGCCAGGCGGGCCAGGGCCAGCAACCCCCAGATCGCCCCCGCCACCACCGTCCACCCGCTCGCCAGGCGATGCAGCCGATCGGGACGCGGCGACGGCCGGGCCGCCACCAGCACGCCCAGATAGGGCATGCCGTCGGCCAACGGACAAAGACGCGCTCGGAAGGCCCCCCAATCGAGCACCTGGCCCACCAGCCGACCGGGCAACCGGACCTGCCCCATGTGCCCCTCGGCGGGACCGCCCCGGCTGAGCGGCATGTCCTGGGCCAGGCGAAGGGCCGGCCGGCGCACCTCCCGCGTCGCCACCCGGGGATGGAACAACGGCCGGGCGGAGGCGGCCGACCCTGCCCGCCCCCCGACCGGCAGCGGGATGAAGACCGGCCAGATCGGCTGCCGTTGCCGCAGCAGGTCCCAGTGGCGGAAGCAGAGGCGGGCCACCAGCGGCGCCGGATCGGCGGGGATAGGAATGAGCAGGAAGAACCCGCCCCGCACGGGGGCCGGCCCGCCGGCCCGCGCCGGCGGGCCATGGATCAGGCGCCAGACCAGATAATAGGGCTTCCCCCGAAAGACCACGGCGAAGGGTTCCCCATGGAAATCGCTGCCGAAGAGCTCGGGGAACACCACTTCCCCGAACATGCCCTGGATCCGCCGCACCAGCCGACGATCGGCCGGTTCGCTCGCCTGCTCGACCACCGCCCGCACCACGCCCTCGGCCAGGGCGGTGAACAGGCTGCGCAGGTCGCTTTCCAGGCCGACCCCGCGACACAGGCGGATCGTGCGGCCGGGCCCGGCGACCGACGACGAGCGCGGGTGCGCCGGCCGCGGTCGGTCGCCGCCCCGGGCGTCGGGAGAGGCAGCGCGACCGGCGTCGGGAGAGGCAGCGCGACCGGCGTCGGGAGAGGCAGCGCGCCGACCCCGCGCGGCCGGCCACACCGTGCGTGCTGCGCTGGCCGGGTCGGGTTCGCAGACGAAGGCCCAGCAGAGACCGCGCGGCAGTCCGGCCAGATGCCCCCGCACCCTGGCCTGGCTGAGCGCCCGATCGGGGGAGAAGCCGCGCCCGCCCTGGCGCCACAGCGCTTCGGCCCAGGCGCCGATCGCCTGCCCATTCAAGCGGACCCAGGCCGGCAGGGTCGAGGCGCGCCGCAGACTGGCCGCCAGCCGGGACGAGGCATGATGCCAGTTCTCATCGCTGGCTCGCCGCGAGGCTTCCCCCCCGGCGGTGGGTTCCCAATTCCAGCGCAGCAGAAGGGGGGGCAGGAAACTCAACAGCAGGGCGAGAATGACCCCGAGCGCCCCTTCGACCCGGACAGGGCTGGCCCCCGACGCCGACCGCACCGGCCCCACCCGCTCGGCCCCGGCCATCTCAGCGGTCAGAGGCGTCGCCCAGGGAGGCCGGCAGCTCCTGGGTCATGGCGAACACCGCCACCCCGGGCACGAAGGGTTCGGGCGTGACCGCACCGCCGCTCCTGATCTCGACGGTCAGCGGCCGCCGCCCCGGATCGAGCGGCAGCCGCAGGAAACGCAGCGCGGCTTCCCGCGCCTCGCGGTAATCGGGCAGCCCCGTCAGGGGGAAGGCTTCCCCCGGCCCATCTTCATACCAGGGCTGGACGAAGGCCAGGGGACCGCTGGCCTGCCGGCTGACCCCGCCCGCCACCGCCAGATGCAAGGCGACCGTGGCCGTGGCCAGCAGCGGGATCCGCACCTGGAAATCGGCGGTATAGCAGGTGGTGATCACCGACGGCCGCCCGGACCGCGCCCACGGCGCCGGCAGCCAGAAGGGAACCCCGCCGGTCCCGGATCCGATCTCGCCTTCCCCGAGCGAAGGGAAATGGTTGACATCGTCGGTTCGCAAGCCGGGCAGGAAGGGATCGCCCCGGTAATCGGCATTGGCGAACGGCACCAGATCGACCGCCCGGAACCGGCCGCGCCGCGGCGGCCCCTCGTCGTCGCGCCTTCGTTCCTCGACCCGATAGATGCCGGCCGCCGGCACCAAGCGCCACTGCCGAGCGAAGGGCAGGGTATCGCGCACCAGGAACCGCGGTCGGGCCGCATTGTCGCGGAGGATGCGCTCGGCCAGGTGATCGCAGAGAGGATCCCAGGCGGCGCCGGCGAACCCGGGAGCCGGCTCGGGAATGGCCACGCCAGAATAGAGATCGCGCAGGTGATCGCGGTACCAGCGCTTGGCCAGCATGGTGCGCAGCACGATCACCGTGCCGCTCTCGCGGCCTTCGCCCAGCCAGCGCTCGTAGAGCAGGGCATTGGTGCGACCGTCATAGTCGCTGACGACCAGACTGCCGGGCGGCATGACGGCGAAGGCCTGCCGACCGAACTCCCGCGCCGTGCGATGGTGGCGAAGGCTGAGGCGATCGACCTGCCGCCCGACCCCGACCAATGGGATCAAGCAGGCGAGGCCGACCACCACCAGGCGATCGCCGCCTTGCCGGTTCCACCGGCTCAGCAGCCGGGACACCGCCCCCGCCGCCACCGGAAAGAGGAGGCCGAGGAAGACGAAGGTCGTGGTGAAGTAGGGCGGCAAGTCATCGATGTTATAGTTCAAGGAATAGAACGCTGACGGCGTCCACAGCAGCAGCCAGGTGGCGCCCAGCCGTCGCGCATAGGCCCGCGACGCCGGAGTGCCGCCCCAGGTGCAGGCCCACAGGCTCCAGGCCAGGCCCAGGGCGAGCAGGCCCAGGCTCCCCTGCCCCCACTGGCGCGCCAGGAGCGGCAGGAACAGATTCCGGAACCGCTCGGCCAGATCGCGTCCGGTGAAGACGAACATGCGATAGCGGTACTGCGCCCCGGTCACATGGTCGACCAGATCGGACCAGCTCCGGATGTAGCCCCAGTTGACGGGGGCGTTGCGTCGCGCCAGCAGCGGCAGCCAGCCATAGAGCAGGACCACCGCGCCCAGGCAGGTGAGCGCCGCCGCCCAGAACACCCGGCGTCGCCAGATCGTTTTGTCGGTCGCCAGGACCAGCAGGGCCAGCCCGCCCGCGATGAACCCGGCCGTCAGATGCACCCCCAGCGCCAGGCCCCAGACCAGGCCCGCTCCCCAGAGCCAGAAGCCGGCCGGGCGGCCTTCGCGCACGGCTTCGTGCCACCACGCGACCAGCGCCACGGTCCAGAGCGTGAGGGCGGCGTGCAGGACATACACCTCGGTGATGACCGCCTGGCTCCAGAAGGTCGTGCCCAGAGTGCCCAAGGTGGCCAGGATGGTCACGGCCCAGGGCGGCAGCGCCAGCTCGAAACGCCGATTCACCACCAGCGACAGGGCGACCGCCGCCGCCGCCGTGGCGCCGCCGGCCGCCACCGACAGCAGGTTGGTGCAGAAGGCGGGCTCGCCCAGCCAACCGAAGAGCCGGCAGAAGAGATGGCCCACCAGAACATAGAAGGGGTAGCCCGACGGATGGGGCACCCCGAGGGTGGCGACGGCCACCGTCAGCTCGCCGCCGTCGTCGCCGTAGTGCTCCCAGGCCAGGCTGGGCGCCATGGTGGCCAGCAGCGCGACCACGGCCCCGGCCCCACCGAGGAGGATCCATGGCCGATCGGCCCGGTGGGGATCAACGGCCGACCCGGCAGGCGTCTGGGGCATATCGCAGGACGTGGCGGGCATGCCTGAGAATGTGGCACGGGATCCTCATGGTTGGCAAGTCCTGGCCGGACCCCGGCTTTGCAGCGGGACGGGCCGAGGGACTCAGGCGCCGGCAGATGGACGGCGGCAGCGGGCCGGCAGGTCGCGCACGGCCGGGCGGGCGCGGGCGGCCGCCCCCTCGGCATCGCCCCCGAACACCGCCGCCGCGACTTCCCGCTCGAGAATGTCCAGGAGCGGGCGATCTTCCGGAGCCACCAGGCCGGCCCGCAGCAACCGGCGATGGAATTCCCGCGGCGTTTCCCAGGGTTCGCGGGACAGCGGCAGCATCCGACAGAGATCGCGATACCAATCGGGCAGCCAGCCGGGACGGGCGGCCGCCCGCGGGCGGCCCAGTCGCGGCCGGATCACGGAGAGCAGACTCCCGGCGAGCAGGGCGCCCACCAGGAACCCCAGCCATTTCCCTCCCTGCGATACAGCCTGGTACAAACGGCGAAAACCTGCCAACTGCAGGTCGCGATCGAAGCGATAGACGTAGTTGAACCAGAATCCCTCGAACCATTCTCGCCAGGCGACCAGACTTCGCCAGACCTCCTTGGCCCCGCCCGCTCCCGGCCGGTCTTCGGGCGGTGTGGGGTCGAACGCCGTCCATCCGCGCCCGGGCAGAAAGACCTCCACCCAGGAATGAGCGTCCCGCTGGCGGACGGTGAAGAACCCGCCGAATTCGTTCCACTCGTTCATCAGATAGCCGTTGACCGGCCGGGCGGGGATGCCCAGATGGCGCAGCATCAACGTCATGGCCGAGGCGAAATGCTCGCACGATCCCCGGCGTTCGGTGAGCAGGAAATGCGAGACCGGATCCCGCACCCCGCTCAGGGTCTCCTCGAGGGAATAGGTGAAATTCGTCTGCAGAAACCGCTCCACGGCGAGGACGGTGGCCAGGACGGTCGTGGTCGAGGAGGCCACCTCGCTGGCCAGATCGGCGATCACCTCGCTGCTGTCTCCCGGATCGAGGAAGGGCCGGAAAAACGGCGGGAATTCGATGCCCCGGGGGACGTCGTCCACGAGGGTGGGCGGCCCCAGCTTGACCCGGGTCACGTAGACCTCGACCCCCCCTCGCCGAGCCGGCAGGCTCATGGTGCCATCGGCCTGGATCCAGAGATGGCGCAAGGAGGAACGCAGGGACAGGGCCTGCTGCGGGACCAGCAGCAGGGGAGGATCGACCGCCTCCAGCAGGATCTCCAGCTCGACCTCAGGGCGCGGGTCGTCGGGCTGCTCTCGCAAGATCATTTCGCCCCCCGCCTCCTGCAGGTTGAACCGTCGGCCGTAGTAGCCCTCCCGCGACCAGGAGCCGCGACGATAGCTGTGGAACGAGCACCCGCGCAGGAGCGTGTTCTGGAGATACGGCACCAGCCGGGACAACCGCTCGGGCGCCTCGAGAGGCCGCACCCGCATGACCACCATGGGGTTGTCCTCGAGGGGGCCGGTCTCGCCCAGATTGAGGGTTTCGGAAAATCCCCGCAGACGCTGCTTGCTCCCGCCCGAGGTGAGGCCCAGAATGTCGGGCCGGGGGAGAAGGTAGAACAGACCGATCCAGAGCGCGACCATGATCACCCCGCCCCGCAGGAGCGCAGGCCACATCGGACAGGCGGCGGCCGGCCGGCCGGCCCGGTCGGCCAGCCCCCACAGCGTGAAGAGCAGGCCGATGACGAACGGGGCCAGGCCGAGCGGGAACAGGAAATTGATGCTCATCGCGGCCACCGCCAGGACGATCATGCCGGCCAGGATCAGCCCCCGCCGGGCCTCGGCCGGACGATGCATCTGCAGCCACTGCAGGGCCAGCACTCCGAGGGCGAATTCGGTCAGCGCGACGATCCCTGGCGTCCCGGCCCGCCACTGCAGCCAGGCCCGCCCCAGCCAGGGCAGACTGGCCGCCTGGGCGACCCAGCCGATCCGCGGGTGGGGGGCCTTCCCCCAGATGGCCATGACCAGCCCGAACCCCAGGCAGCCCAGAGACAGAGACAGCCCGAAGCCGGTGGTCAAGAAGCAGCCGACGGCCGCCATGCCGGTCAACACCGTCGACCGGAACCAGAGCGGGGCCAACCGACGCTGTTCACACCCCGAGCACGCGGCCAACGACCATCCTGGACCGTTCACCCCGCTCCTCCCTCGGGCGCGAAACTGGCGCCATCGATCCGGTGCGGGGCGAACGCGGTGCCGGCGCCGGACAGGGCGCCCGGCGGCGGCGGCAGGGGCCCGGGCCCCACCTCGGCCAGCCAACGCAACAGACGCGAACAGCCGCCGGCCTCGCCCACCGAAACCCACCCGCTGGGCTCGCCGTGCGGGGTGCACCAGACGAACAGACTGGCCTGGTCAGCCCGTGACCGCAAAATCAAGCCGGTCACCTGCCCGAGAAACCGTTCGAGGGCTTCGCCGACGAGGCCCACCGGATCGAGCCACACCCTCACCGGATCCCCGCGCGGCACGGCGGCGCTCACCACCCATTCCCCCTCGCTGCGCGCCGAGATGGGCCAGTTGATCCGCCGCCCATCCTGGCCATCCTGGTAGGGAACGAGCATCCAGAATTCCCCCGCCTGATCGAACAGATCGGGACGGAGCGCGGCGGCTTTCTCGCCAGGGCCGGCCAGGACGGCGAAGCGAGGCTGGGGAAACGCCCAGACCACCGCCGGCGGCAACGCCATCTCCGCTCGGAACAGCCCCAGAGGGAACACCGACGACAGCGACAACCCGGTCACGGCGTGGCGACCGCGGCGCTGCAACCGCAACCGGACGGCCAGAGTGCCCCGCGCGCCCTGGGCCAGATCGAGGCACCGGGTCTGGGCGACGCACAGCCGGAAGCGAGACCGGCGGCCACCTTCCTCCACCTGCAGGACCAGACTGGTCTCGTCCCCGACGAACCCTTCCGCTTCCCCTTCCCAGGCCAGGGACAATCCCGCCACATTCAGGTAGCACTGGCCAGCCGCCACCGCGAGCAGGGCCACCAGACCGGCCACCACCAGGAACAGCAGATTGTTGCCCGTATTGTTGGCGGCGAAACCGACGAAGACAGCCAGAAAGGCCAGCATCCGACCGGTCGGCGTCAGGGATAGAGCGACCCGAGGACTCACTCCACCGGAACCCGCTGCAGCAGTTCCCGCTCGACCCAGGCCAGGGGGGCCCCTTCCTGCAGAGATTCCTGCGGCAGCCACCGCAGGGCCAACCGATGGGCCAGCACGGCGGGGGCCAGCTCCTTGATCAGGTCGAGGTCGATCCAGGCCTGGCCGCGCAGGTAGGCAAGAGCCTGGGCCGCCCGCATCAGCGCGATGGTGCCGCGCGGACTGATCGGGATCACCACGTCGGCATGGGTGTGGGTGGCCTCGACCAGACGAGCCAGATAGGCCAGGCACGGCTCGGGCGTCTTGACCAGCCGGACCTGGCGCTGGATCTGCAGCACCTGCTCGGGCACCAGGATCGGTTCGATCCGCGCCGCCAGGTCGGTTTCTCTGACCTCGCCCAGGATGCGGATCTCGGTCGCGGCATCGGGATAGCCGATCGACAGCCGCATCAGGAAGCGATCGCGCTGCGACTCGGGCAGGGGGTAGGTCCCGTGCTGGCCGCGCGGATTCTGGGTGGCGATGACCATGAAGGGGCCAGGCAGGGGATACGTCTGTCGCTCGACGGTCACGGAGCCTTCGTTCATCGCCTGCAGCAGCGCGCTCTGGGTCTTGGGCGGCGCCCGGTTCAGCTCGTCGGCCAGCACCACGTGGGCGAAGATCGGGCCGGGCACGAACTCGAAGACCTCGGCCCCGCGCCGGTAGATGCGCAGGCCGAGAATGTCGGCCGGAAGCAGATCAGCGGTGAACTGGATGCGGGAGAAATCGCCCTTCACCGCCCGGGACAGAGCGAAGGCCAGCAGGGTCTTGCCGACGCCGGGCATGTCCTCCAGCAGGATGTGCCCGCCCGCCAGCAGACAGGTCACCACCCGTTCGACCACCTCGGGCTTGCCGAGCAAGGTCGCGTTGAGCACGCGCTGCAGTTCCTGCAGCCGGTCGCGCAGTTCGGTCGAAGCGTTGTCCATGTCGGGTCAGGGTAGCACGAAACCTCGCCCGTCACAATCCCTTTCGTCGGCCGAGGGCCGCTGCGATCAAGGTTCGACCACGGATCGCCAGCGGCCTCAGAAGTGCCCTTGCATCGCGCCACGGGCTTTTATAGAATTGGGCCATTTGTCATACCACATTCGTCGCCGAAGGAAAGGATGATCCATGGAAAGAAAGAAGAAAGCCGCTCCCGCTGGCAAGGAGAGCCCCATCCTGGGGTACAAGAAGGTCAACGGATGGGAGGCCCTGCCGCCCAAAGACGAAAAGATCATGGAGGAGCAGGCCCGCCGCTACCTCGCCTTCCTGGGCACCTGCAAGACCGAACGCGAAACCCTCGCCTGGCTCGAGCAGGACGCCCGGCGGGCCGGCTTTCAGCCTCTCGCCGAAATGAAGGCGGGCAGCCGCTTGAAACCCGGGGCGCGGGTGCTGTTCCTCAACAAGAATCGCGCCATGGGCCTGGCCATCATCGGTCGCCGGCCCATCACCGACGGGCTCCATGTCGTGGCCGCCCATCACGATGTGCCTCATCTCGACCTGAAAGCCCTGCCCCTGTATGAAAAATACGGTCTCGCCCTGCTCAAAACCCACTACTATGGCGGGGTCAAGAAGTTCCAGTGGGCCGCCCTGCCGCTGGCCCTGCATGGCTTCGTCATCACCAAGGCCGGCCAGACCGTGTCCTTCGCCATCGGCGAACAGCCCGACGAACCGGTCTTCTCGATCACCGACCTGCCGCCGCACCTGTCGTACAAGGTGCAGAACGACCGCAAAGCCACCGAGGTGCTGAAAGGCGAAGAGCTCAACATCCTGGTCGGCAACCGCCCCCGGCCGCCGGCCAAGGGCGAAGCCGCCAAAGACGCCAAGGGCGAGGAGAAGGTCAAGGGCGCCGTCCTCGACTACCTGCACAAGACCTGGGGCCTGGTCGAAGAAGACCTGGCCTGGGCCGAGATCAGCGCCGTCCCCGCCTTCCCTCCGCGCGAAATCGGCTTCCAGCGAGAGCTGATCGGCGGCTTCGGCCATGATGACCGGGCCTGCGTGATGGCGGCCTGGGAAGCCATCCGCGAGGTGAAGGTGCCCGAGCACACCGCGGCCGTCCTGCTCTTCGATAAGGAGGAGATCGGCTCGGCCGGGGCCAGCGGCGCCCAGTCGATGATGATCGCCGATTTCTTCACCAGCCTGATCGAGCGCACCGCCGGGGCCGCCTCCTACGGGACCTTGCGCCAGACCATGACCAACTCCTACGTGCTCTCGGGCGATACCAACGCTCCCATCGATCCGACCTTCGACGCCGCCTGGGATGCCACCAATTCCGGCTACCTGGGCAACGGCGTCTGGATCTGCAAGTTCACCGGTTCGGCCGGCAAGGTCGGCAGCTCCGAAGCCGATGTCGAATTCATCGCCCGCATCCGCGATCTGCTGATCGACGAGAAGATCCCCTACCAGTTCGGCGAGATGGGGAAGGTCGATGAGGGCGGCGGCGGCACCGTGGCCAAATTCCTGGCCCAGCAGAACATGCATGTGCTCGACGTGGCGCTGCCGGTCCTCAGCCTGCATTCGCCGTTCGAGATCCTGGCCAAGGTCGACTACCACTACACCATCCGGGCCTACCGGGCCTTCCTGGCCAAGGGCCTCTGAGCGGGGCGAGGGCGCGGGACGGCATGGACGTCGCCAGCCTCGAGGCTGCCATCAAGGCTCGCGCCCTCGACCTGCCGTTCTACCTGTTCGCCGGGACCGAGGAATTCCTCAAGGAGCGCGCCTGCGAGCGGCTGGTGCAGGCCTACGTCGCTCCCGAAGACGTTGCCGACAACGTCCACCGCCTCGATCTGGGCGTGAGCGACGAAGCCGACCTGTTCGCCGGTCTGGGCAGCTTCACCTTCAACGAAAGCCCACGCATCTTCCTGCTCACCAACCTCGACGCCCTGCCGACCGCTCGGCGGGCGGCGTTCCTCGACCGGCTGGCCGGGCTGCCCTCGCTCGAGCGCACCTTCCTCATCTTCCTGGCCGGCGAGGCCGGGCTGGCCGCCGAGGTGATGCGACGGCTGGGCGCGCGCTGCGAACGCGTCGATTTCTGGGCCCCCTTCGAGAACCAGATGATCCCCTGGATCCAGAAGGAAGCACGCGAAGCCGGAGCGATCATCACGGCCGAGGCCGCCGAAGAGCTGCTCGACAAGACGGGCCACGATCTGCGACTGATCGTGCAGGAGCTGGGCAAACTGGCCCTGCAGGTCGGGAAGGGAGGCACCATCACCCCCGCCCTGGTCGAGACGGCCGTCGGCTACCTGCGCCAGGACTCCGTCTTCGACCTGGTCGACGCGGTGGGGCGACGCGACGCGCCACGGGCCCTGCGCATCGCCGAGAACCTCATGCACCAGGGGCAGGCGGCCCTGCGCCTCTGGTTCCCCGTCGTCAGCGCCTTGCGCGAGTTCCGGCTGCTGCATGACCTGGCCGCCGATCGGCCCGATCTCGTCACGCCCGTCACCGACCGCCTGCGCAGCATTCTGCGCCTGCACGGCCGGTCGGATTACAAGGCGAACCAGGAACGCAAAACGCTCATCGATCAGATCCAGCAGCTCGTCGCGGACTGGCCGCCGCTGCTGGCCGAGGCAATCCTGCCCAATCCGCGCAAGGCCCGCCACCTGGCCCAGGCCCTCAATTATACCCGCCGCGAGCTGATCGAGCTGTGGCCTCGCCTCCTCGAGATGGATGCGGCCTTCAAGACCACCCCCGTCAGCGAGGTGCTGTTCCTGCAGGAGTGCCTGCTCGAGATCATCGCGCCGCCCGCGCTGCGCCAGCGCCCCCCGGCCCTCGAAGCGATTCCGCTCGAGTGAATTCCCCCCCAGAGAGGATTCGACGCGAGTCGACGAACGGCAGACCATGGCCACTCCATCGGAAATGGCCCATTCAGGGAACGGCAAGATGGCCCCTCCGGGGCAGCGGAGGGGCCATGCCAGACGGCGAAGGGAAAGGTTACTTGGCGGCGGTGGCGGCGACCTGCGCTTTGTGGGCGGCGCGCATCAGACGACTGATCTTGCGCGCGGCGGTGCGATGATGGATGTATTTGTTGGAGGCCGCTTTGTCGAACTTGCTGACGGCTTCCTGCAGGGTGGCAGCCACTTCCGGAGCGGGCTTCCTGGCCTCGATGGCCTTCAGGGTCTTCTTGCGCAGGGTCTTCAATTCGGATTTCACCCGGACCCGGGCCTCGTGGCGGCGCTTGGCCTTCCGCGCATTCTTGTCAGCCGATAATGTATTGCCCATGACACATTCCCTTTCGATCTCAATGTAGTTCTGTCACTATACCACGTTTCGCGCCTGAATTCAACGCCCTCGCCCGGAATTTTTCGGGGTACCCCGGGCGATCCTGTCGCAGAGCGGAAGATCGGGTGATCGCTCAGGCCTGCGGCGACGGCGCGACCGCCCCGGCGGGGATGTCGGGGACATCGGAACCCAGAACCTCGAGGGCGACCACCAGCGCCACCATCGAGAGCGGCAGACAGAGCCAGGGGGAATAACCCAGGCCGGCGGGCAGGTAGCAGAGCACGATCGAGCACGCCGCCACCGTGAGCGCGTAGGGCATCTGGGTCCGGACGTGATCGATGTGATCCGAGCCCGAGGCCATCGACGACATGATCGTCGTATCGGAGATGGGGCTGCAGTGGTCGCCGAAGATGCTGCCCTCGAGCACCGCCCCGATCGACACCAGCAGCATCTGCTTGATGTAATCCATCATGGGCAGCACGCCGGGCTGGTTGGCGAGGTGCTCCTGGTAATAGGCCAGGTTCAGATTGTACGAGAGAGGGATGGACAGGGGCAGCAGGATCGCCATCGTTCCCCAGCTGGTACCAGTGGCGAACGAGATCAGGCAGGCGATGACGAAGGTGAGCGCCGGCACCAGCCATGGCTGCAACACCCCCTGCACGTTGGCGACGAGGAAATCGGCGGTGCGCAGGTCCTTGCAGACCCCGTTGATCGACCAGGCCAGCAGCAGAACGCACATGGCCAGCACCATGGTGCGAGCCCCGTTGACCCAGGCCTGCATCCCCTTCTCGAGCGAGACCAGCCCCTGGCTTACTCCGAGCAGGAGGGCGATGATCGACCCCGCGATCGAGACCCAGATCAGCACCGCCTGGGAGTTGGCATCGCCGAAGGCCGCCCGGACGATCTCGCTGGTGGTCAGGGTCGTGGGCCCGGATTCGACATAGAGGTGATCCCCTTTGGCCAGGCCCTCGAAGGCCTTGACCGTGGCGGAGCCGGCTTCGCCGTCGAGGGTGGTGGCGGGCAGATAGCGGAACTTGGCGACCGGATGGGCGTCGGTGCCGGCCACGATGATGCCCATGTCGGGCAGGACATGGTCGACCTTGATGGCCTGGGCTTGGACAGGCCCGCCGGCCTGCCGGGAAACGGCCTTGAGATCGTGATGGGGGGCGAACCCGCCACCATGGAAGACCAGGCCGACCAGCGTTCCGAAAATGACCGCGAGAATTGGGATCGCGGCGTTGTACCAGCGCTTGGGCATCTCGGCGGGCAGGACGGGCATGGCCGCTTCGGGAGTGGCGATGGGGTTGGCCCCGTCGGCCAGGGGCTTCCCTTCGAGCCGGGCCCGCACCTCGGCCGCGTGCATGGGGCCGAATTCCTTGCGGGTGAGGCAGATCATGAACCCGAAGAACAGACTCAGCAGACAGTAGAAGCGGAAGGGAATGGTCTGGATGAAGACGGCATAGAAGTTGGTCTCGGGAATCGCCAGGTCGACGAAGGCCTGCCGGATCAACCCGATCTCGTAGCCGACCCAGGTCGACAGCAGGGCGATCCCGGCCACCGGCGCCGAGGTCGAGTCGACGATGTAGCTGAGCTTCTCGCGAGAGACCCGGTTGGCATCGGTGATCGGCCGCATCGAGTTGCCGACGATCAGCGTGTTGGCGTAGTCATCGAAGAAGATCACCACGCCCATGATCCAGGCGGCGAGCTGGGCGGTCTTGGGCCCGACCACCATGCGGGAGATCAGGTCGACGATCCCCTGCATGCCGCCGGTGCGGTTGACGATGCCGATCATGCCGCCCAGCGTGACGCTGAAGATGATGATCGACGCATGCCCCGGATCGGCCATGGCTTCGAGCAGGTATTTGTCGAGGGCGCGCAGGAAGCCGAGCAACGGGTTGAAATCGTAGACGATGGTAGCGCCGATCCAGGCGCCGATCAGCAGCGACACCAGCACCTCGCGGGTCACCAGGGCCAGGATGATGGCGATCAGCGGTGGCAGCACCGACAACCACCCCGAGATGACCCGGACCGTCGTGACGCCTTCCCGGTCTCCAGCGATGAGTTTGACGGTGGCGGGACCGCTGGTCGTGAACGGCACCGAGAGAGTCTTCAGATCGCAGGTCGGCTTTTCCCCCGAGGCCACTGGCTGGCCATTGACCAGGATCTGATACGACACCGTCGCTGGCTCTTCCGGAAGGCCACCGACCGTGATCTCGCCCTTCAGGCCGGTCAGGGCGAAGGCCGGGCCTTCGAGCGTCAAGGGCTCTGCCCCGAACCCGGGCTGGCCAGGGCCCAGACTCAGAATCAGGCCCAATAAGCTGAACACAGCCAGAAAACGACGAGACATGGTACCCTCCACGGATGGGGAATGGCGACACGACCCGCTCATGATACCTGATTTTTCCCCTCATGCAACGGGGCGGCCCAACTCCTGGAATTCTCGGCCAGAGAATGGCGCCGAGGCCGGGGGAACGGGGGCATCAGAGGCCATGCCAGGCCCACTCCACCCCGCTCGACCCGCTCGACAGGGCAGAAACATCGCCCAGGCGACCGCCGCCGTGGTCGCGTCGCGAACGAAGACCGGGGAACCAGAGCCTGAGGCGCCAAGCGTACCGAAAGACGTCTTGGCTGGCCACCTCATGGCCCTACCCTAGGGAATTCGCACCAGGCTGCGAGTCACGAACCTGACGTTGCTTCCCCCAGGGAGATCAACTATAATTCCTTCACTCTGGGGGTGAGGAACGGAAGGTCTCCGTTCATCGCATCGAAGCATCGAACGACCCCCTGGAAGGGCAAGCCAGCGCATGAAGGGGCAGACCGGGTGAAGACCGTGTTCCTCGACCTCCTGGCCCGGGCCACCCGGATCCCATCCGGCCAAGCCTGGGATTCCCGGCTGGCTGGGGCCCTGCCCGCCATCCCCGGGTTCGTCGCCGCCGCCGTCCGCCTCCGCGGCGACCGCCCCGCCCCGGAAGGGCCGCCCTCGTTCGTGCACTGCTCGCCCCTGCCGGAACCAGCGCTGTGCGAGCTGCTCGACCTGGGCGCCGGCCGGGCCGGGTGGGCCGCCACCGGCGATGACGCCTTCCATCTTCCCGCCCAGCATGAGGGAACCCCGGTCACGGTCCTGATCGCTCCCCTCCAACGCGGCCGCGCCTGGCGGGGCGAGGTGATCCTGATCACCCGCCGGCTGTCGCGAGGCGAAGAGATGGAATACGGGTGGTTCCTCGACCATCTGGCCCGCCTGCTGCTGCATCGGTCGGAGGCCCTGCTCGTACCGCGCTCGGCGACCGCCACCGACGCCGACCGCCATCTGGCTTTCCTGCATGACACCATGCGCCTGCTCTGCCAGAGCAATCCGGCCGCCGGCGGCCCCGACGGCGGGGTCATCGGCCTGTCCCAGCAGCTCGCCCAGGAAGCCGATTTGCTGGTCGAGATCCTGACCGCCCTGCTGGGCCACCTCGGCCTCGATCACGCCTTCGCCGTGCGACGGTTCTCCGATCGCCTGACCCAGGTCGTGGTGGTGGCGTCGGTCGATCCGGAAGAGCCGCTGCCCGCCGGTTTGCGCGAGCAGATCGAAGACGTCTTCTACCTCGACGAGGCGCCCTTCGGCCGTTTCGAAGAGGCCGCCATGGTGATCCGGCGGATCGGCCGCCCCCTGTCGGCCGCCGCCCCGCCGCCGGCCCCCCAGGCCAGCCCATCGCCGCCCCGCCCCAACCCCGACCTTCCGGCCTCGGCGGGCGGCGGGAGCGAGCCCGCCGGCCCCACGGTGCCGGGGTTCGTGCATGCGGGGGGAGTGCCCTGCCAGGTCGGCACCGAGATGTACGGCTACCTCGGCCATTGCACCGCCCACGGCACCGATCTGGCGGCGACTTCCCGGCTGCTGGCCATGCTGGCCAACCACCTGGGCTTCTGGTTCGCGCAGGCCTATCACCTGCGACAGGCCGAGATGAAACGGGACATTCAGCGCAAGATGAACATGACGCTGAGCGTCCTGCTGTCGTCGGTCAACCTCACCGAGATCGTCGGCAAACTGGTCAGCGACCTCGATTTCCTGTTCGGGCAGAAGGCCGGCGCGGTACTGCTGACCTCGCCCGAAACGAACCACCTCGAAGTCTTCCAGGTGTTCGGCCGCCCGCCTGACGGGTTCGATCTGAACGCCTGGATGGCCGACCCCGAGGTCCAGAAGACGCTGTGGGACGGGGTCGCGAGCGAACCCACGCCCGAAGAGAACCCTTTCATCCGGATGGTCTTCCCGCTGACGACCAATCCCCAGCAGGTGACGCTGCTGACCGATCCCGCCAACATGCCGCAGAAGCGCCTCCTGGGCGGCATCGTCCTCTTCCGTTCGCCCGACAACCGGCCCGTCACCGACGACATCAAATACATGCTGACCCAACTGGTGAACGGGGTCGGCGCCGCCCTGCTGGTCGCCTTGAACTACCTCGAGAAGCTCGAGACCATCCGGGCGCTGGAAGGGCTGATGGGCAAGCTATCGAACGCCGATGCGCTCTTCTCCGAGATGATCGAGATCATCCGGCGGCTGCTCAAGGTGACGCGCATCTCCTTCCTGACCCTGACCCCCGACCGCCAGCATCTGGTGATCCGGCACTGCCACGGCCTGCCCGAAGGGGTCAAAGAATCGACCCGCATCCCGATCGGCGACGAGATCTCGGGCCGGGTGGTGCGCACCGGCACCTCGCTGCGCCTCGACAACATCGAAGCCGACGAGCGGTTCCAGAAGCGATCGCTCGAACGGTATTTCAATCGCTCGCTGCTGTCGGTGCCGCTCATCGGCCACGGCCCCCAGGGGGAAAAAACCGTTCTGGGCGTGATCAACGTCAACAACAAAGTCAGCGGCCTGACCTTCACCGAACAGGACCAGCAGCTGCTGGAAGCGATCGCCCACTTGGTGGTGGCCGCGCTCGAGACGATGGCCCGCGAAGAGGAACGGCGCCGCAAGGAGCAGGAAGAACAACGGTTGCAGATGCAACTGGCCATGGCCCGCGAGGTGCAGCTGCGCCTGCTGCCCACCTCGTTCCCCGAGATCGGCCCCGCGCTCGAGATGGCCGGGCGCAGCGAGCCGGCCATCCAGATCGGGGGCGACCTCTACGACGGCCTGCGCCTCGATGACGGCCGCTGGCTGGCCGCCATCGGCGACGTCTCCGGCAAGGGCATGCCGGCGGCGCTGCTGATGGCCACCACCCGCATCCTGCTGCGGTCGGCCGCCAACGAATCGTCCGACCCGGTCCGCATCCTGGCCACGGTCAACGACCGGCTGGCGCGCGAGGTCGAAGACCGCTTCGTCACCATGCAGGTGGTGGCCATCGACCCCGGCACCGGCGAGGCCGAGATGGCGTCGGCCGGTCACGGTCCGCTGATGGCCCGCCTGCAGGGGAAGGTCACCCAGATCTCGGCCGGGAAAGGCATGCCGCTCGGCCTGATGCCCGGGCTGACCTGCCAGGCCACCCGCTTCCGGATGCAGCCGGGCGATGCCTTCCTGATGTTCACCGACGGGCTGTACGAAGAGAAATCGCCGACCGGCGAGATGTTCGGCCTGGCCCGCGCCGAAGAGCTGTTCGCCCGCCACGGCGAGCGGCCCGCCCCCGCGCTGGTCGAGGCCATCTTCGAGGCGATCGCGACCTGGCGGGCCGCCCAGCCGCCGCACGACGATCTGACCGTCGTCGCCGTGACCTACCGAGGATTCTTCTGACATGCACCAGACCGCCACGCTTCGCCGCCTGCTGACCTTCCATGCCAGCCTGGCCCGCCAGACCGCCCGGACCGCCTCGTTCGACACCCTGCTGCGCTTCCTGCTGAACCGGGTGCTGGCGCTGGTCCAGGCCCATTCCGGGTCGATTCTGATCTATGACGCCCAGGCCGACCGTTTGCTTCCGTGGTTCTCGGCGGGCCACCCCGCCCAGGCCACCCAGAGGCGGCCGCCGACCAAGGCGGCCAAAACAGCACCGGCCGCGAGACCCGCCCGGCCCGAGCGAGCGGCCCCGCTGCCGGTCGATGACGGAGTGGCCAGCCGGGTGCTGCACACGGGACAGCCGCTCTTCGTCGATGATCTGCACCGCGCCGACCCTGCGCTGCCCCTGCGCCGGCGGGCGGCGGGGGGCTCGTTCCTGTCGGTGCCTCTGCAGATCCACCGCCGCACGATCGGGGTGCTCAACCTGAATCGGCGGCGCGGCGAGCCCGGCTTCACCCCGGATGACCTCGCGCTGATCCAGACCATCGTGCCGCACCTGGCGGCCCTGGTCGAGAAAGGGCGACTGCTCTCCCAGTTGGCGGCCCGCAAAGAAGAGGTCGAGACGCTGTATGAGCTGTCACGCCGGCTGTTCTCGGGGGCCCCCTTCCCCACCGCCCTGCGCCAGTTCCTCCGCGCCCTGGTCCGCCACCTCGACCTGGAGCGCGCCGCCGTGATCCGGTTCGGCGCCGGGCCTTCCCGCCCCGTGGCAGCCGGCGGCGCCTCGACCGCCTTCCGCCCCTCCTGGGAGGCCGCTGGCTCGCCGACCGTTGAACCGGCGTCCCGGCCGACCGACCCCGAGGCGATCGAACTGCTCGCTGGCGTGGCGGTCAGCCGAGCCCGGCTCGCCACCATGCTGACTCAGGTCCGGCGGCGACTGCGGCGCGATCTGGCGAAAGAACGCGGCCCGGCCGGCTGGGACGACCACCGCCTGCCGCCGCCCGTCGCCCTGCCCTACCAGGAGGGCGGCCGCCAGAAGGACATGTTCGTCATCCCGCTGCCCCTGGCGGAAGATCGCATCCATGCCCTGCTGGTCAGCAGCGACCGCCCCACCCTCGACAACGAGCCCGCCGTGCAGCGGTACCGGTTCCTGCATCTCGTCTCCAAGCAACTGGCGGTGGCCATCGAGCGCGAGGCCATGCTCGAACGCATCCAGGCCGATCAGGCGACCCTGCTCGACAACAACCTGCAGAGCAGCATCTTCCTGAACATCAGCCAGGAGCTGGCCTCCACTCTCGATCCCACCGTGGTGCTGCGCAAGGCGTTCGACCAGTTCCGCCGGCTGATCTCCTTCACCACCATCTCGATCCTGATGTACGACGACCTCGAGAAGACGCATCGCCTGATCGTCCAGCCGGCCCGACCGATCGGCCTGGGCTTCCAGCGGGCGTTGCGGCACAACATCATGGAGATCTTCCGCGACTACCCGGCCGACCCGCCGCTGACCGATCCCGCCAGCGTGGCCATGGAGGTCTTCCATCCGCAAGACAAAGGCGAGGGCGCGGCCGGCCGTGGCGCCCGCCTCCGGCACGTGCTGCACCTGCCGTTCATCCTGGGCGAGCGGGTGGTCGGGCTGATCCATCTGACGCGCAGCGAGGGACCGGCCTTCAGCGGCCGCGATCTCAGCACCACCTCGCAGTTCACCGGCATCTTCATCACGAGCATCAAGAACGCCCTGATCCATCGCCGCACCGAGAAGCTCGCCTTCACCGACCCGCTGACCGGGCTGTTCAACCACCGCTACTTCCAGGAGACGCTGGCGCAGGAGTTCCTGCGGGCCCGCCGCTATGGCAAGCCGCTGTCGCTGATGATCCTCGACATCGATTTCTTCAAGAAGTTCAACGATACCTATGGCCACCTGCTGGGCGACAAGGTGCTGGTGCACTGCGCCCGGCTGTTCGAGAAGTCGGTCCGCGAGAAGATCGACACCGTGGCCCGCTACGGCGGCGAGGAGTTCGCCGTGCTGCTGCCCGAAACCGGGCTGGACGGCGCCGCGATGTTCGCCGAGCGCATCCGGCGCACCGTGGCCAGCACCCCGCTGCAGGCCGACGTCGGCACTCTGCCGATCACCCTGTCGATCGGGGTCGCCTGCACCGCGGTGACCACCTGCCCGCAGACCTCCGACCTGATCCAGGCGGCCGATCTTGCTCTCTACGAGGCGAAGGAAGGCGGGCGCAACCGGGTGGTCCGCTATGAACGCGCAGAGGTGGAACATGCCTGACCATCGTCGCCGTCCCGCTGCTGCGGCGCCTGCTTCCGCTCGCCGCCGGTCTGGCCAGGCCGGCGGCAGCGAAGTGCAACCGCACACCCGTCAGACCTTCGAACGGCTGGCCCGTCTGTCCGACCTGTCGATGGCGCTGTCGGCCGGCCTCGAGCTGCCCGACCTGCTGAAGAAGATCGCCGCCTCGGTGCGCGAGGCCATCCAGGCCGACGAGGCCTACCTGATGCTGCTGCAGGCCGACACCTACGAATTGACCCTGGCGGCGGCGGCCGGCCGGCCGCGGCGTCGCCCCGCCCGCATCCGGTGCCCCGAACGGCGTACCTGCCTGTCGTCGACCAGCGAGTACGGGTTCTCGCCCTGCCCGCCGCCGCCCGAGCGCGTTCCCGATGACAAGCTCTCCGGCGAGGGGGTGCTGCTGCGCAACGCCTTCATCAGCCGCCAACGCCTGATGTTCACCCGACAGCTCGACGACCCGCTGTTCGCCGATGTGCCGTTCCAGGCCGCCGTCATCCTGCCGCTGCAGACCGCCACCCAGATGGTCGGGCTGCTGGTGGTGGCCAACCTGCGCCGGAAAGCCGCGTTCAGCGTCAACGACCTCGAAGACGCCACCGTCCATGCCAATCTGGCCGCCATGGCCATCGAGCATTTCAAGCTGGTGCGCGAGCGCGAAGAGCGGATCCGCGAGATGGAGAAGCTCAACACGCTGGCCAAGCGCTTTTCGACCGTGCAGACCCTGGAAGGCCTCATCGGGCTGTCGTTCGAATACCTGGCCCAGATCATCCCGCACGAGCTGGGAGTGGTCATGCTCTTCCAGAACGACGAAGAGACCCGCTACTTCGTCTCGAACCGGCCCCTCTCGCCGACCAGCCTGCGCCATTTGACCGACCACCTGCAGGAGATCAGCGCCAAGATCCGGAGCCGGCCGGCCAAGGTGGTCAAGTCGCAGCAGCTCTTCCTGAGCACCATGGATCCGGTGCCGCTGGGGCAGGTCCTGCGCGCCCGCCTCCACTCGTTCCTGACCGTGCCGCTGACCGTGCAGGGCACCAACATCGGCCTGATCAACCTGTCGGCCACCCGGCCGCATGCGTTCTCCCGCGAGCACCTGCGCACCTTCACCACCCTGTCGAGCCTGCTGGCCACGGCCGTCGAGAACGTCAAATCCCGCTTGTTCCTGGAGCGGAAGGTCGAAGAGACCTCGGTGCTGTTCGAGATCTCGCAGTCGCTGACCTCGACCCTGGTCCTCGACGAGGTCCTCGACTCGATCGTCAATTTCTCGATGGAGATGATGCACGCCCTGCGGTGCGAGCTGCGGCTGCTCGATCCCACCGGGCAGTTCCTCGAGGTGCGGGCGGCGCGCGGCCTGTCGAAGTCGTTCCTGAACGCGACGCCGATCAAGGTCGGCGAGGGCATCCTCGGCACCGTCATATCGAAGAAGCTGCCGATCTCGGTGGTCGACGCTCGCAAAGATCCGCGCACCAAATACCTGTCGGTGGTCAAGCGGGAGCGGCTGGCCGGCCTGCTGTCGGTGCCGATCATGCAGCGCGGCACACCGATCGGCGTCATCACCCTGTATACCAGCAAACCGCGCGACTTCACGCAGAACGAGATCGACCTGTTGACCACCTTCGCCTCGCAAGCCAGCATCGCCATCGAGAACGCCCAGCTCTACGCCAAGATGAAGGATCAATACCTGTCGATGGTGATGGCGCTGGCGGCGGCGATCGAAGCCAAGGATTCCTATACCCATGGCCACAGCCAGAAGGTGATGGAATATGCGGTCAAGATCGCCCGCCGGATGAACCTCCCCGAGGACGAGGTCGAGACCATCCGGTACGCCGGGCTGCTGCATGACATCGGCAAGATCGGCATCAAAGACGTGATCCTGGGCAAGCCCGGCAAGCTGACCGCCGAGGAGCTGACCGAGATGCGGAAGCATCCGCGCTACGGGGCCACCATCATGGAGCAGGTCGATCTGCTGCGCGAGATCGCGCCGCTCACTCTGTACCACCACGAATGCTTCGATGGCAGCGGCTACCCGATGGGCCTGAAAGGGAAGGACATTCCGCTCGGCGCCCGCATCCTGGCGGTGGCCGACATGTACGATTCGATGGTCGCCGACCGGCCCTATCGCAAGGCCTTCCCCATCGAACAGGTGGTGCAGGAGATGCGGAAGGTGGCGGGCACCCAGCTCGACCCCGAGATCGTCCACATCTTCCTGGAGATCCTGCGCGAAGAAGGCGTGCTCGGGAAGACGGCATGACACGCGGACGGCCCCGACCTACGAAGCCCTCCCGGCCGGGGGCTGTCCGGCCCGCCAGGCCGCCCGGCCCGGGCCCGGCCGACCACAAGGCGGGCTTGGCCGGTCGAGCCGACCGGACGGGCGGGGCAGGTCCGATAGACCAGGCCCGGCGGGCTGGCCCGGCCGCTCAGAACGACCGGGGCCCCGCGCTCGACCCCGCCAGGCAGGCCGACCGCGCTGGCCAGCCATCGCAGGCCCCGGCTCCGGCCACGGCCATCCCGGCGGGCGGCCACGGCGACGCGGCACGGGCGACGTCATCCGCTCGCGCCCTTGCCAGCCGGGCGACTGAGCCGCGCGGAGCCGCGACCGACGGCCTCGAACTCGTGGCGTTGCCGCACGGGGCCGATCTCGACCTGGTGGCAGCCGCGCGCTGCTTGCTGCTGCTGCGCCCGCGCGCCCGCCTGATCCGGCCGAGCCGCCTGGCGAGCAACGCCTGGAGCCTGGTGCGGCGAGCGCCGTGGTATCCGACCGGGCCGCTCGACCCGGCGCTGTGGGAGCAGGCGCGGGTGATCCACCTGCTCGGGCTCACCCAGGCCCCGCAGTCCCCTGAACTGGTCGGGCGCCTGCCCCGCCTCGCCGCCGAAGTGATCTGCTACGCCCACGCCCCTCCCATGCTGCCCGTCGCGGCCCGGTCGGTGCTGGTGAAGGCGTGCAGCTACACCGCGCATTTCGTCAACGAACTCCGTCGGCAGGCCGGCGCGCTGTCCGACGAAGACGCCGCGCTGCTGACCACGGCGGTCACCGAGCGCACCTGGTGCGGGCTGGCCCACCGCGTCACCCCGCTCGATCTCGACGCGCTGCAGTACCTGCGCACGTTTCCGGTGCCGGCCAAGCAAGTCGGCAACCTCGTCTGTCTCGGCCTGCGGGAAGGCCAGCGCGGCCTGCTCAACGATCTGCTCAGTCAGGCCACCGACGAGACCGTGGGCCATTGGCCGGTGATGGTGACCGTGGCGCGTACCATCGGCAATGTCCAAGATCTGCTGCCGGTGATGGATGCCCTGTGGTCGCGGCTCGACGCCCACCTGCTGGTGGCGGCGGTCAGCTACGGGAGCCGCAGCCGGGTCTTCGCCCGCAGTCGCCTGGTCGAAGCGCCGCTGGGGCCCTGCTTCCGGGCCTGGAACCCGCAGGAGAGCGAACGCTGGCTGACCTTCCAGGTGCCGCACGGAGAACCGGCCGCCGTGCGCGACCTGCTGCTGGGCGCGCTGCGGGCCGGCCTGCGCCCCGACACCACGGCCCGCGAGATCATGGCCGTCTCGCCGCGCAGCATTCCGGCTTCGGAGACGGTGGAAAACGCTCACGACATGATGCTCCGGTTCAACCTGATGTCGCTGGTGGTGACGCGGGACGACCGCTACGTCGGCCTGATCACCCGCCGCGACATCGACCGGGCCGTCCAGATGGACCTGTGGGGCGACCCGATCGAATCGTTCGTGCCGCGCACCACCCCCGAGGTACGGCCCGACATGCCGGTGCGCGTGCTGCGGCAACTGATGCTGCGCCACAACGTGACCCGGCTGCCGGTGGTCGAGGACGGGGTCTGCGTGGGGCTGATCACCGCCCGCGAGCTGCTGCGGGCGATGCGCGACCCGTTGCCGCTGCCGCGGGAGTTCCTGCCGCTGGTGCAGACCACCGACCTGCCGACACCCGCCGCCATCGAAGGATTGCTGCGACGGGTCATGCCTGAGCGGGTGCTGCCTCTGCTGCAGAAGATCGGCGCCAAGGCCGCGGCGCTGGGGCGACAGGCGTTCCTGGTCGGAGGATTCGTGCGCGACCTTCTGCTGGAGCGGGCCTGCCTCGACCTCGATATCGTGCTGATCGGCGACGCCCTGCCCTTCGTCGAGGCCGTGCAGGCCGAGCTGGGGGCCGAGCTCTGCCATTTCGAGCAGTTCCGCACCGCCCGGCTGGCCGTCGACGGGCTGAAGATCGATTTCAGCTCGGCCCGCATCGAGCATTATGAGCAGCCGGCCGCCCTGCCGGCGGTCGAACTGTCGGGCCTGTCGAACGACCTGTTCCGGCGCGACTTCACGATCAACGCCCTGGCGCTGGACATCCTGCCCGAGCGGTTCCTGCATCTGCGCGATTTCTTCGGCGGCTACCGCGATCTGTGCGACCGCCAGATCAGGATTCTGCACTCGTTCAGCTTCCTCGAGGATCCGACCCGCCTGTTCCGGGCCCTGCGCTTCGCCAGCCGGTTCCGCTTCACCCTCGAGGCCGACACCCAGCGGGCGTTCGATCTGGCCGTGCAACGCGGCGCCGTGACCAAGCTCTCCCCCAAACGGATCGGCGCCGAGATCGGCCGCTGCCTGCTCGAAGAGGCGCCCCACCGGGTGCTGCGCCGCCTGTTCGAGACCGGGCTGATCCGGGCGCTGCACCCCGGCCTGCGCGGGTATGAGCAACTGCCGGTGCGCTTCCGGCTGGTGCCCGGCATGGTGCGACGGTTCGCCGCCCTGGGCGAGCCGATCGACCTCGAGGCCATCCACTGGACAGGGCTGCTGCTGCCGCTCTCGCTGGGCGACGCCGACCGCATCCTGCGCGACCTGCATTTTCCGGCGCGACGCCGCCATCTGGTGATGGAGGCCCTGCGCCTGATGCCGCACCTGCCCGGCCGGCTGGCCCGGCTGGCCCCCGACGACGATGTCGGATTGCACAGCCTGCTGCACGGTCTGGCGCTCGAGACCCTCATTTCCCTGATCGCCTTCAGCCTCGACAAGGGCGGCGCCCGGCGCGTGCTCGATTTCCTGGGGCGACTGCGCGGCATCAGAAGCGAACTGACCGGCAAAGACCTGCTGGCCATGGGCATTCCGCCCGGCCCTCACATGCGAACCATCTTGGCCGACCTGCTGGCCAGGCGAATCCGAGGGGAACTGACCTCCCGAAAGGACGAAGAAACCCATGTACGACAGACCGCGCATCTTCATCTTCCGCCATCCGGGAGCCAGCGGCCTGCCTCCTGAGACCTGGCGCCGACTCACCCTCATCCTCGGCATCCTGCTGGCCTTGTGGCTGGCCAACGCCTTGCTGATGGGACCCGGCCTCTTCCTCTGGAAAGTGCTGCACTTCCTGCTCTACGCGCCGTTGCTGCTGTTCTCGCTGGCGTTCCACGAGTATGCGCACGCGGCGATGGCCGATTTCCTGGGCGACCCGACCCCGCGCCGGCAAGGCCGCTTGAGCCTGAATCCGCTGGCGCACCTCGACCCGGTCGGCACCCTGATGCTGGTCTTCTCCAATTTCGGCTGGGCCAGGCCGGTGGTGGTCGATCCCAGCTCCTTCCGCATCCCGTCGCGGGCCATGATGTCGGTGGCACTGGCCGGACCGCTGTCGAACCTGTTGCTGGCCGTGATCGGCGGGGCCCTCTTGAAAGGGATGATCAGCCTGCATCTGATGTGGGGGCTGCCGGCTCTGCCCCTCGACATTCTGGCCAAGGCGCTGCAGACCTTCATCCTGGTCAACCTGGCCCTCGCCTGCTTCAATCTGCTGCCGCTGCCCCCCTTGGACGGCTCGCGGGTGCTGCGCTATTTCCTGCCCCGCCAGCATGCCCCGTTGATGCGCACCCTCGATGACATCGGGCCTCTGCTGCTGATCCTGGCCGTCTCGCTCGGGCTCCTCGACCCGGTCCTGGGCCCGATGATGACCGTCAGCTATGAAGGCATCCTGCGCCTGTACGGGTTGATGTAGGGCCCGCCGTCACGACCGAATCTGTTTTCCCTTCCCCCTGGGAGAGGTAAGTATAATTTAAATAATAAGGTACCCTGTTCGAAGGAAAAAGGGGAAGCGTATGCGGCGCATGCATGTTGTAGCGAAGGTGCTGCTGGTCGCCCTGCTCGGGTGGGTCGGGGGGCCCGCGCTGGCGTGGGGGCCGATGACCCACATGGCCATCAACGAGCTGGCCTGGGAGCAAGCCGCCCGCGAGATGGGCTCGGGGCTGTGCGTGACGCCCGACCTGCGCGATGAGTTCATCGGCGGCGGGCCCTGCCCCGACATCAAATTCACTGCCGGGGCGTCCTTTCCCCTCGAGTTCCATACCTCGCCCGAGGTCGCCGTTCGGCTGATCGCGCTGGCCAAACAGGAGCCCTGGGGCAAGGCCGATGTGGCCATGGCCCTGGGCTGGGCCGGCCATATCTTCGCCGAGGTCTGGACGGCCCACACCGAAGATGGCTATCCCAATCGCAAGATCACGCTGCCCGTGCCCAACCCCGCCGGCTTGAACCACCAGGTCAACGAACTGGTGACCGACCTGCTCGCCTACCGCGAGCGCGCCCGCGCCCAGCGCAAGGTGGGGCTGGCCATTCCGGCGCGACTGCTCGAGAAGGCGATGGCCGACGAGGCAGCCCGCGGCGGCAAGGGCGGCACCATGCGCGCCGATCAGATCCGGTGGGCCGGCCATACGTTCATCAAGACCGTGAGCGGCGTGCGCGTCATCGCCGAGTACCTTCTGCGCGAACGCCCCGACCTCCTCGACGAGATGGACGACTTCCACGCCGACCGCCAGGCCGATCTCGACGAGAGCGTGGCGCGGGTCGTCTCCCTGCTGCGCGAGCACGGCCGGGCCGACTTCCGCAAGACCCGCGCCGCCTCGCTCGACGAGCGCGACGGGTTTTTCGCCGCCCCCGTCCAGACTTCCCTGACCCAGAAAGCCCGCGATTTCTTCCAGCACTGGCTCGGCAAGGCGCTGCACAGCGACACCGACACCACCATCTTCACCGTGCTCGGCTACGGCGTGGTGAAGGGAGCGCTGGCCACGCCCTTCTTGCGAGGCCGGTTCCTCGACCTCGCCCGCGCCATGGGCACGGCCAGCGTCTGGGGCAACCCTCGCCACAAGCAGGTGCTGTCGCGCTATGTCGAGGGTCTTCTGGTGCGGGAAGACCTCACCTATCCCGAGATCATCGCCTACGCGATGGAGGGCATCCAGCCCGATCCGCAGGCCCTGGCCCGCCAGCGCGAGCAGTTCAAGAAGGCTGGTCTGACCGCGACCGGGCGCAAGCCCGTCACCATCGCCCAGGTGGCCGCCGCCTGGCAGGAGGTCGAACGGATCGAGGCGATGCGCCGCGAGTGGCCCTGGTTCTGGCCGTTCCGGCCCGGCCCGGCGCGGACGGCGGCCGCCCGTGAAAAGGCGGGTCGTCTGCTGGCCTACTACTTCGAAGACCATCCGCACCTGGGCGTGTCCCCCGCCCGGGTGGCCGCCCTGCTGAGCGCTGATCGCGGCCTGCGCCGCGCGCTGATGGAGTACAAGCAGGTCGCCTGGTACAATCCTGTCGACTGGTGGCAGAAGCGGGAGACCCTGCGCCAGGCGTCCGATGCCTTCCTGACCCAGGAGCGGTCGTTCGCCGAGACCTTCCAGATCATCCAGCAGATCGCCGCCGGCGGCGTTGCACTCGAGCGCTTGACCGCCGACACCCGGCGCCGGCTGCAGGAGACCGAAGCCAGCCTGGCCGCCGTCCGGGCGCAGCTGGCCAGGGCCCCCGCCTGGAACCTCCTGCTCCGCCAGGAGTTGCAGAGCGAGGCGGCCCGCCTGCAACGCGGGGCCGACGAACTGCGGCAACGCCTGGAGGTGCTCGAGGCCCTGGCGGCCACCCCGACCACCACCGCCGAATCGACGGCCACCTCGACGGCCGAGGCCCTGCAACGGCAGGTCGAGCCCGAAGTCGACCTCCCCGCCGGCCTGACCCTCGAGCAGGCCCAACAGAGCTACCAGGCGGCGTATGCGACCTACCAGCGCCTGACCCAGCGGCCCGGCGCCGCCGAGCACGAGGTGCGCGACGCCGCCACCGAGCTCGCCCGCGCCCGCCAACGGCGCGACGCCCTGCAACGCCGCTTGCGCCCCGCCCGCTGATCATCGCAAGCCAGTCCCTTTCTATTTTTCCCCAACGTTTCAAGTTCGAGTGAAGGCATTCAGAAAGGGCATCCCCTAGTCGTCGATGCAACCTGCGAATTGCCTGTGATCGTCGATCTGGGCAACGGATGAACATTCGGTCGGTCTCCGGAATGCCTTGGATGGATCCGGTTCGAACCGGCACCAGATGGGCATCGAACGGCATGATCAGCCAAGTGTGATACACTGCTTTTAGTGATGAGCGGAGGGAAAACATGCCTTCAACCAATGTCCTGCACACCGTGACCGCCGATTTCGGTTCGCTGATCGGCAACGGCCGCATCTACCGCGTTCCGCCTTTCCAGAGGGATTACTCCTGGACGGATGAGCAATGGGAAGACCTGTGGTCCGATATCAAGGGCCTGGAAGAAGAAAAGCTCCATTACATGGGATACGCCGTCTTCCAAACCGAAGACGACAGGAATTTCACGATCATCGACGGACAACAACGCTTCACGACGCTCAGCATCCTGGCCCTGGCCGTCATGCAAGCCATCAGGGAACTGGCGGAAAAAGGCATCGAGCCGAAAGAGAATCAGGAGCGGGTCGAAGAACTGCGGCGTCAATTCATCGGGTACAAGGACCCAGCGGCGCTGACGACCAGCAGCCGTTTGGTGCTGAACCGCAACAACGATGATTTCTACCAGAGCTATCTGCTGCGCATGAGAAAGCCGGCTTCCACAGCCCGTTTGAAGCCATCCGAACGCCTGATGTGGGAGGCCTTCGAGTATTTCGGTCGGATGCTCGCCAAAGATTTCCCTCAGGCAACGGGGAGCGACCTGGCCCGCTTTCTTAATGAAACCATCGCTCGCCAGCTGATTTTCACCACGATGTATGTCAGGGATGGCCTGCAGGCCTACAAAGTGTTCGAAACTCTGAATGCGCGCGGCGTCAGGCTATCCGCCGCCGACCTGCTGAAAAATTACCTGTTTTCCATTGTGGATAAAGAACGGCGAGCCGACCTGCCGGAAGCCGAACGACAATGGCAAAGCATCAACAATTCCCTGGGCGCGGAAGATTTCACCGTCTTCCTGAGGCATTACTGGAATTCGGGTCATCTGCTGGAACGCCAACCAACCCTTTTCAAGGCCATCCAGGGCGAAGTCAAAACCGCCGACCATGTTTTCGCGCTGCTCGAGGACCTGGAGAAGTTCGCTCCTTTGTATGCCGCCTTGCAGCGGCCGGATGACCCGCAATGGACGAAAGAGCAGAAACGATCCGTCCTGGAATTGGACCTGTTCGGCGTCTCGCAGTGCTATCCACTCCTGTTCAGCGCTTGGCGGATCATGGATCCCCCCGCGTTCGCCCGCCTGCTTCGCATCTGCGTCGTGATCTCCTTTCGCTACACCGTCATCAGCAACCTGGCGTGCAATGAGATGGAACGGATCTACAGCCGTGTGGCCGTAGAAGTCAACACAGGCCAACGGAAGACTCCGGCCGAGATTTTCCGAGGTCTTTCCACAATTTACGTCGAAGACAGGGTTTTTGAGAGCAACTTCAGCTACAAAACCATCAAGACCAATGGTCGCCGTTGGAAACGTCTGGCGCGCTACATCCTTTTCGAGATCGAGAACCGTTTGAACGGCACTGCGCTGGATTTCGACGACCCGGCAACGACCATCGAGCACATCCTGCCAGAGAATCCAGGACCGGAATGGGAACAGGCGTTCCCCGCCCTGGATGCCGAACAGGATGGGTACCGGCTGGGAAACCTGACGCTCTTGGAGGAAACCAAGAATCGCGAGGTCGGCAATTCATCGTATACGCAAAAGAGAGCTGTCTACCTCACAAGCGCTTTCAAAATGACCAGGGAAACCGCCGCTTATGATGAATGGACTCCATCTACGCTGCAGAAGCGGCAGGAGCGCTTGGCCAAAATCGCTTCCCAGGTGTGGCGGATCGACGTTTAACTCTTTTTCCCACAGCTTTTGCCAATCAAGAAGCCGAGGCCACCCTATGGATGCGCCGAGGTCGACCCGCTTGCGGAACGCGACACGTTCGGCAGGCTGTGACCAGGGGTCCAGGGGCCGCCGGCCCCTGGCCGTGTTCTGCTGGGGAGAGGTTCTGACCTCTCACCCGAAAGTGGCTCCTCTGGGTGGGGCCATCGCTCCGCCCAGATCGCCTTCGTCGCTCGGCGAGCGGCCCGCGCGCGCGGCGGGCGCGCCCTCTCAGAGAGAGTCGTCGTAGCGTTGGAACAGCGCCAGCAGGCGATCGTTTCCCGGAGCGCGGTGATGGCGGGCCACCCGGCGCACCAGGGCCGGGGGGGCGCCCAGCCGGCGCAACAGGCGGGCCCCCAGGATCGGATGGGCTCGATTGGGAATGGGCAGGAGCGTCTTGACCACTCGTTCCAGGAAGGTCGGCCGGGTGATGGCCTTGCCCAGGTCGTGGGTCAGGGCGAGCGTGATCAGGGCCTCACGGTCTGCCTCGGAGAGGGCAGGATCGGCGGCGATGGCCCGGTAGAGCCGCAGCACATGCGCCTTTTCCGACCCGCCCAGGCGATCGAAGGGCGCCCGCCACCGCGGCGGCAGTCGCGAACGGGCCTCGGCCAGCAAGACAGGATCGACCTGCGGCCACAGCACCGAGCGCGCCTGGCGCAGGCGATAGGCCACCCGTCCCAGGAACCGCCGCAGCCCGGCAACCAATCGATCAGGCCAGGAGCTATCCATCACCATCAGGTTGGCGTTTTTTGTACCGGTCAGGCCACAGGGCCTGCAGGCGTTCGAGCGTGCCTTTTTCCTTGCCGAGCGGCTTGGGATGGTAGAACCGTCGCGTCGGCAGGTCGTCAGGGAAATAGTTCTCGCGCACGAAGCCGCCGGGATAGTCATGAGGATAGCGATATTCCTTCCCGTAGGCCAGCTCTTTCATCAGGCGGGTGGGCGCATTGCGCAGGTGCAACGGCACGCCCGGTTCGCCCCCCGCCCGGATCGCTTCGATGACCCGTTTTTCGGCAAGGTACAAGCTATTGCTCTTGGGCGCCACCGCCAGGTAGACGGCCAGTTGCGCGATGGCCAGATGCCCCTCCGGCGGACCGACATAGTCGAAGGCCTGGGCTGCCGACATCGCCAGGGTGAGCGCGAAGGGGTCGGCCATCCCGACATCTTCGCTGGCGAAGCGGATCAGCCGCCGCAGGATGAAGCGCGCATCCTCGCCGCCCTCGAGCATGCGATAGAGCCAGTAGAGGCCGGCATCGGGATCGGACCCGCGCAGCGATTTGTGGAGCGCGGAGATCAGGTTGTAGTGCTCTTCCCCGCCCTTGTCGTAGCGCAGGGCCTTGGTCTGGAAGACCTCGGCCACCAGCGCCGGTCCGATGACCGGCCGGTATGGATCGTGCTGTCGGGCCACCTCGGTGCAGGTCTCGAGCACGTTGAGGGCGATGCGGGCATCGCCGGCCGCCAGCTTGGCGATGCGGTCGAGGGCGTCGTCTTCCCAGGTCGGGCGCGGTTCGCGCGTCAACTGGGGGTCGTCGGCGATCGCCTCGTCGAGCAGGCGACGGACGTCGGCCGGCGACAGCGGCTGCAAGACCAGCACCTGGCAACGCGACAGCAGGGCGGAGACGATTTCGAAGCTGGGATTCTCGGTGGTGGCGCCGATCAGGATGACGGTTCCCGACTCGACATGAGGCAGCAGGGCGTCTTGCTGGCTCTTGTTGTAGCGATGGATCTCGTCGATGAACAGAATGGTGGCGCGCCCGTGATGGGTGCGGGAGATGCGCGCCTGCTCGCAGGCGTCCTTGAGTTCCCGCACTCCCGAGGTGACCGCCGACAGGGGAATGAACTCGGCGTCGGCCAGACGGGCGATGACCCGGGCCAGCGTGGTCTTGCCGCAGCCGGGCGGACCCCAGAAGATCATCGAGGGACAGCGCCCGGCTTCGAGCAGGGTGCGCAACGGCTTGCCCGGTCCGAGCAGGTGGTCCTGGCCGCGGATGCGATCGAGCGTGACGGGCCGCCGCCGATCGGCCAGGGGCTGGAACAGAGACGGGGTCCCGCTTCCCGGCGGCGGGCGGTCGAAGAGATCGGGCACCGAAGAGCCTCCGCGGCCGTCAGGAACCGGTGGAACCGGTCGTACTGGCCGCGCCAGGCGCCCCAGCCGATCGGCCCGATTCGCCAGAGGCCGCGGGGGCCGCAGGGGCAGGAGGGGCGGAAGGGGCAACCGGAGCCGCGAACGCGGGTCCGGTCCTGGCGATCAGCGTCTCTTGCAGCGGGGCCATGGCGGCGATAGCGAGGGCGAAGAACTCATCGAGCGGGATCCCGATCTTCTCGCATTCCAGGATGGTCTCCCGCGAGACGTTGCGGGCGAACGCCTTCTCCTTCATGCGTTTGCGCAAGGAACCGACCTTGACCGAGGCGATCTGTCGATCCGGCAGCACGAAGGCGCAGGCCATGACCAGGCCGGTCACGCTCTCGGCGGCGGCCAGGGCGTGCGCCAGCCGGTCGGCGCGCACCGCCCCGGTCGCTTCGTTGTGGGCCACGATGGCCTGCAGGTAGGGTTCGGGCACGCCTTCGGGGCGCAGCCACTCGACCGTTTCGAGGGTGTGGCGGGCGGGCGTGTCGCGGGTCTGTTCGAAATCGAGGTCATGGAGGAGGCCCAGGGCCTCCCAATCGTCGGCGGGCTCGCCGAAGCGGTCGGCCAGGGCGCGCATGATCGCCCCAGTGGCGAGGGAATGGTTGCGCAGCGCCGGATTGGCGCCCAGGTGCTGGTCGAGAAGGGCACGGGCCCGAGCCAGAGTGATCATCGAGGGCTCCTTGGCAGGGAATGTCGCAGCCGCGGCTGCCCCATCATTCTAGCACGCCCGGCGCCAGCCCGCGGAGGCGCTCCGACAGGGCGAATCCCACCCCGAAGGAAGGGTCTTCAGAGCGTGAGAAGCCCTGCTTCCCCTGAGGACTGCCAGGGGCCGGTGGCCCCTGGACCCCGGCGCACGGCCTGCCGAACGCGCCGCGTTCGGCAGGCGAACAGCGGTCAGCCGCCGGCGGCGCGTGCCTGGCGGTACCAGGCGACCGTCGCGCGCAGCCCGTCGGCGAAGGAAAGGCGAGGCTCGAACCCGAGCACCGCGCGCGCCTGGGAGATGTCGGCCACCGAATCACGCACATCGCCCGGCTGGGGGGGAGCGAACACCGGCTCGAGGCGTGCGCCGAGCACTTCATTGATGGTGGCGGCGAGATCGAGCAGATCGAGGCGCCGCCCGCCGGCGATGTTGATCACCCGACCGGCGGCCGCGGGCGCGGCGGCAGCCAGCAGGTTGGCCCGCGCCACCTCGCCCACATAGATGAAATCGCGGGTCTGACGGCCATCGCCGAAGATGGTCGGCGGCGTGCCGGCCAGCATGCGGGTGATGAACTTCGGGATGACGGCGGCATATTCGGAGGCCGGGTCCTGGCGGGGGCCGAAGACGTTGAAATAGCGCAGGGCCACCGTTTCGATGCCCTGCAACTCCTGAAAGACCCGCAGGTAGTACTCGCCCGCCAGTTTCTGCGCGGCATAGGGGCTGAGCGGGGCGGGCCGCATCGTCTCGCGCTTGGGCAGTTCGGGGTCATTGCCGTAGATGGCCGAGCTGCTGGCGAAGACGAAGCGCCGCACCCCGGCCTGCCGAGCCTCGGTCAGCATCTGGACGGTACCGGTCAGATTGACCGCGTGGGTGCCCACGGGATCGGCCACCGACCGCGGCACCGAGGGAATGGCCGCCTGATGGAAGACGACCTCGGCCCCGGCCACGGCCCGCCGACAGACGGCCGCGTCGCGCACGTCGCCTTCCAGGATCTCGATCTCTTTGCCAACGTGAGCCAGATTGGCGCGGCGGCCAGTGGAGAAGTCGTCGAGCACACGAACCCGCCAACCCTCTTGCAGCAACGCATCGACGATGTGCGATCCGATGAATCCGGCGCCGCCGGTGACCAACGCGAGACGCATGCGACCATCCTCCCTGGGCCTGGCTTCGCCCCTCGACCGCCATGCTCCGGCCCGGCCGGGCGGCGCGGCGGAGGGCGGCCCCATCATGCCATGCGTCTGCCCTGAATTCAACTGCTACAGTCTCGGTCGGCAGGAATGGTCGGTCGGCGGCCTATGATATACTAGGAACGATCCATTCCACCCTTCTGCAGGAGGTCTGTCGACATGCGTCGCCGCCCGGTCTATCGGCATGAAGGTTTCCGCCAGCTCGCCGAGCATTTCTCCCAGGAGATGCTGCGGCGCGACCCCTTGACCGCCACCTGGCTGGGAGAGCATCAGTATGACGGCCTGCTCCCCGAAGTCGGGGCCGAGGCCGTCGAAAAGGAGATCGCCTTCTACCGCGCGATGCGCGACCGGTTCAATGCCCTGCCCGAACGGGAACTGTCGCTCGATGAACGGCTCGATCGGGCGGTCATGCTCCACCTCTGCGAGCAGACCCTGTTCCTCCAGGAAGACCTGCGTCGCTGGCGGCTGGGCAGCGACCTGGCCATGACGATCGGCAACTCCCTCTTCCTGCTGTTCGTGCGCGACTTCGCGCCGCTGGCTCAACGCATGGAATCGATCATCAGCCGGCTGAAGGCGGTGCCCATGTACCTGATGGCCGGCCGCACCCTCTTCCAGGACGTCCCGCCGCTGTGGGGGGAACTGTTCCTGGAATCGGCCGCCCGCCTGCCCGACCTGCTCGACGCCATCGCCACCGCCATCAAAGGGCAGGTGCCCGCCCCCCTGCAGCAGGACTACGCCAATGCCGCCGCCGGGGCCCGCAAGGCTCTCGAACAATTCCAGACCTGGTTCCGGCATGCCATCATGCCGAAAGCGCACGGCGACTGGGCCCTCGGCTCCGGCCCCTTCCAAGCGCTGCTGCAGGTGCGGCGGCTCGGCTTCATGCCGAGCGAACTGCGCGACCTCGGCGACACCTGTCTGCGCCGCGCCCAGGACCGCCTCGACCAGATGGCTCACCGCCTCGTCGGGTCGAGCAGCCGGACCCGGCCCGAGACCCGCCAGGAGGCGTTCACCCGCATCCGCAGCAAGCGCCCGCCCACCTTCGAGCACGCCCTCGAGGCCTATCGCGATGCCGTCGCCCGCAGCCGCGCCTTCGTCGAGATGACCAAGTTCGCCACGCTGCCCGAGGAAGAAACGCTCGAGATCGTCGAGACGCCGTCGTACATGGCGCATCTCATCCCCTTCGCGGCCTACCTGAGCCCTGAACGCACGGCCCGACCGCAGAAAGGCATCTACCTGGTCACCCGCCATCCCGGGGCCGATCTGTCACGGCACAATTATGCCGACATCTCCAACACCTCGGTCCATGAAGGGTACCCCGGGCATCACCTGCAGCTCAGCATGGCCAATCTCCATCCCAGTCGTTTGCGCGTCTTCGCCTCCAGCGTCGAGTTGAGCGAAGGGTGGGCCTTGTACTGCGAAGAGGCGATGAAGCAACGCGGCTTCGAGGCCACCGAAGAGAATCTGTTCGTCCAGACCGCCGATGAATGCTGGCGAGCCGCTCGCGTGCTGCTCGACGTCAACCTCCACCAGAAGACCTGGACCTTCGACCAGGGCCTCCAGTTCCTGATCGAACAGACCCAGATGGATGAAACGGCGGCGCGAGCCGAGCTGCATCGCTACACCATGACCCCCGGCTATCCGTTGAGCTACCTGGTCGGCAAGCATCTGCTGCAGACCCTCAAGGAAGACCTGCACCGCGAGTTCGCCGGCGATTTCACCGACCGGGAATTCCACGATCTCGTGCTGGGCGAAGGCAGCCTTCCGCTCTTCCTGGGGCGCGAGTTCTACCCGCAGATGCTGCGCGAGATCCTGAAAGCCGGACCGGCCCGCCAGGGCAGCTGACCCCCGGGCCGACCATCCCATGACCTTCCGTCGACAGCTGTTCGTGCCCGCCAAACGGGATTACATCAAAGGGAAGCAGCGCCCGCCGGTCGATTGCATCCTGTGCGCCATCCTCGCCGGCGATCCCCGCGTCACCAGCCTGCTGGCCTGGCAGGACGACCTGTTCGCCGTCTGCGCCAACCTCTATCCCTACAATGCGGGGCATCTGCTGCTGTTTCCCAAACGCCACATCGTCGATCCGCGCCAGCTCAACCAGCAGGAGGAAGCCGCCTTCTTCCCGCTGCTGCGCCGCTGCCTCGACGTGCTCGACAAGCTCTACCAGCCGCTGGGGTTCAACATCGGCTTCAACATCGGCGATGCCTCGGGGGCCAGCATCGATCACCTGCACCAGCATCTGGTACCGCGCTATCACAAGGAGTTGGGATTCGTCGATGTCATCACCGGCTCCAAGATCATCATCGAGGATCCCCAGACCACCATGGCCCGCCTGAAGGAAGCCTTCGGGGAATCCTGACAGGAAGACCGGCCACGGGGTCCGCCTCACCTGCCTGGCGGCGTGTGTCATATGCGCCAGCAGCCGCCAGGTGGGGAGGGCCGTCTCTCCCCTTCTGGCAGCAGCGCGAGCGCGAGCCGCCCGCGCGGCAACCGCCGCCGGCGCGGCCCACCGGCCTGGCGGCGGCCGCCTGGCCGCCACCAGCTCGGCTCAGCCAGACGCCGGCGCCTGCTCCGACGCCCTGGCCGCCGCCCCGCCGCCGTCTCCGGAGCCGGCAGCGCCCAGGCAACCCGCCTTCGCGAACCTGTAGGTAGGTCGAAAACTGGTGCCCCCCTGTTGACGCGAGGTGGTGTGTGCTATACTTCCCCCCAAGGAAATCGGGGATTCCCCTATCAAGAGGAGATTCGTCATGAAGCTGCATTGCCGCTCCTGGTTCGTCATGCTGATCGCTCTGTGCGTCCTGATGCCTGGCCTGGCCCGGGCGGCCGTCACCGACGACCTGGAATACCTGGGTTATTCCAAAGAACTGCGGGATTTCGCCGCCGACAAGATTCAGAAAACCCATGTCAAGCCGCAGAGCGGCGCCACCGCCTTCGGCATGGCCCCCGAGACCGGCCCCATCGACGAGGCGACCGCCGTCCAGGAGCAGCTCACCGAGCTGGGCCGCACCCGCTCGCTGACCCCGCAGACCACCCTGGCCACCGATGAGGCCAAGGCCCGCCTCGACGATTTCTGGGCCCGGATGGGTCGTCGCGGCCAGAAGGAGATGCCCTATCTGAGCGATGAGCAGAAGACCATGCTGAAGAACCGCATCCGGGCCGAACTGGAAGGCGTCGGCTACACGATCAAGCAGATCGACCTGATCGACGTCCCCGCCAGCCTCGACGTGCCCCAGGTGCGCGGCGTGGTGCGGGTGGTCCGCCCCGTCACCACCAAGAATCCCTACCGCGAGATTCAGAACAATCTGGCCGAAATCAAAGAACTCTGCCTGCGGGCCGCCACCATCGACGGCACCCGCTACCTGCGCGAACTGACCACCTTCATCGCCGAGAATCCCCAGAACAACTACTACTACGAGAAGACCATCCTGAATCCCTGACACGGACCTGGCCTGGGGCCGCTCAGCCGGCCCCCAGGCTCGACGAAGGGGCGGCATGAACTTCAGCACCTCGCCGACCGGCATCTCCACGCGCGTTCTGGTCTATGCCATGTCCAGCACGATCGTGGTGGCCTTCGGGAGTCTGGGCGCCCTCATCATGGGCACCCTGGCTCCCGAAGGGTCGTTGCCGGGGCTGTTGATCGGGTCGGTCCTGGGCGCTTTCCTCGCCGTCCATGAATCGACCATCGTGGGATGCGTGGTCGGCATGCTGCTGGGCTTGTGCACCGCCCCGTTCATCTACTTCGTCCTCGACCAGGAGACCGCCTTCCTGACCGTCTTCCTGTTTTCGCTGCTCGGGGCCTTCCTGGGCGAGCCGATCGCCCATTTCTGGCGCGAGGCCCACACCACCACCGATGCGGAGGGCGACTCCGAGGAGGGGCGATGAGCGTCATTCGGCTGGTCATGCTCGACCGTGACGAGTCCGTCTCCGGCCTGCTCCCTTCCCATGCCATCACCACCGTCCTCTTCGCCGTGGCCCAGGGGGCCGACAACCTCGCTAGCTTCTGGCCTCACGTTCGGACATTGGACCCGGGCCTGGAAGGGTTCTTCCGGCAGCACCTCGATCCGCATCCGATCCTGGAAGGGTCGGGGGACGGCCTGCTGGTCATCAGCTGGGAACACCGCTGCATCGAGTCCTTCCAGGCCTATCAACCGATCCGCAGCCAGGGAAAGGCACGGCGCCACACCGGGGAATCCACCGACCTGACGGCTCCCGAGGTGCCGTACCAGATCCCCGACTCCTGGCATATCATCGACCATCATTTCGAAGAGAGCAGGCATTGAGCCATGATCAACTGTCAGGGATGCGGGGCCGTCAACGACAACGTCTCCTCCGAATGCGCCGCCTGCGGCCGGTTGCTGTTCCTGGCCTGCCCGCAGTGCGGCACCCGGAATCTCGCCTCGGCCTTGTCCTGCACCCATTGCGGGCGACGACTGGCCGAAGCCAAATCGGGAACGACCCGGCCCCTCGACCCGGTCACCGAGATGCTGGCCTGGCAGGGCGACGAACTCCCCGATCACCCGCCCACCGCTGCCTTGATGAAGGCGGCCCTGGGCGGCTTCGCCTTCTTCTTCCTGCACCTGAGCCAGGCCCTGACCGGCTACCCCCTGGCCGGCATCCTGGCCGGGCTGGCCAGCGGCATGGTCACCCTGTGGGGCATCATCGAGCTGGTCAGCTGGTGGCTGGCCCATTCCGGAGCGCCCCGGCGGCGCCTGCCCAGTTCCGACCTCGAAGAAGTCCTGCCGGCCGGTCTCGGCCAGTCGCTGTCGGCGGCGGAGACCCCCTTCGAAGAGACCGATCGGGAAGCCACCGCCGTGCCCGGCCCCACTCCTGAAGAAGAGGCGGCGCTGCTCGCCCCGCCGAAGACGCCGGCGCGGCCGCCCGCGGCCGAGCCGCTCGTGGCCAGCATGGTCTCGGGCGCCGTGACGGCCCCGCGCCCCGCCCCCTCCCGCGCCACGGCCAGCAAAAAAGCAAGCCGGCGCGCCCCCCGACGCGCCTCCTCTCCCTCTCAAGACGACAACCCGCTGGCCGGCCTCGGCCAGGGCGGTGATGGCTCGCTTCCCCCATTGCCCGCGACCGCCACCACCACCGAGGCGCCGCTGCGCGAACCGACGGCCGCCCCCCCGCCCCCTTCCCCGACCCCTGCGGCGGCGGCCGAAGAAGCTCCGCGGGGGGGCGACGAGATGGCCCCCTGGCTCGACGATCTGCTCGAGACTGACCGCCAGAAGCGCCAGTGCCAGACCCTGGCCGAGTTCCTCGAAGCCGGCGTCGCCCAGGAGATCGAAACCCTGCAAGCCAAGATCGCCCGGTCGCCCGAGAACTTCTCTCTGCTGGTCAGGCTCGCTCAACTGTTCGAGGAGCGAGGCGAGATCGACCGCGCCTTGTCGACCATGGAACGCTGCGTGTCCTTCCACCCGCAGGTGGCTGAGATCTACCTCTACCACGGCACCCTGCTGCGCAAGGCCGGCCGGCTCGATGATGCCCGCGCCGCCTTCCAGACGGCCCTGTCGATCAATCGGTTCCTGGCCAAGGCCCACTACCAGCTGGGCACCCTCGAACGGGCCAGCCGCAACCTGACCGCCGCCCGCGAGGCCCTGCAGATGTGCATCCAGCTCTCGCCCGATGACCCCTACGCGCACTATCAGCTCGGCATGGTCTACAAAGAGGCCGGCGAGCTTTCTCTGGCCCAGATGGAGCTGAAACGGGCCTGCCTGCTGCATCCGAGCGACTCGTACGGGCACAGCCAGCTGGGGCAGATCCATGAGCTGCTCAAGCAATTCGACCAGGCCGTCTACGAGTATTCCCAGGCTCTGAGCCTCAAACCGAACGACCCCTTCGTCCTCGAGAAACTGGGCGATGTGATGCTGAAGAAAGGCGATCCGGCCCGCGCCCGCGACCTGTATCAGGAAGCGCTGGCCAACCAGTTCAACCCCGAACCTCGCACGATGATGGCCCTGGCCAGCGCGCAGTTCAAGCTCGGACAGCGCGCCGAGCTGCGCCCGCTGGCGGAAGAGGTGCTGCGGCTGACCCCCGACCACCCCGACGGCCTCTACTACCTGGCCATGGCCCAACTGGCGACCGGACAGACCGCCGAAGGCATGCAGACCCTCGAACGGCTGACCGCCAAAGCCCCCGACCGCTGGGAGGCCTGGCTCGAACTGGGCAAGGTCTACCAGGCCAACGGCCTCGAGGAGGAGGCGATCGCCGCCTTCATCAAGGCCTCGCCGAACGTCACCGACCAGGCCGGCCTGTGGAACTCGATCGGCGTCCTCTACAGCAACCGGCAGCAGTATGAAGAAGCGCTGGGGGCGTTCCGTAAGGCCGCCAGTTTCGATTACTCCGACCCGCAGATCCAGAACAATTTGAAAGCCGTGCGCAAGAAGATCGAAGCCGCTTGCGAGAAGACGATCAAGGCGGCGACCGCGGCTCTGGCCACCGACATGAACCAATTGCCGCTCTACCTCGAGATGGGGCAGGCCTATGAACGGCTCGAGCGGTTCGATGACGCTCTGATGGCCTACCAGCGCCTGCTCGCGTTGAAACCCGACTCGGTGGCCGGACTGCTCGCCTATGCCCGTCTGCTGAAACGGCGTGGCAAGCTGAAGATCGCCATCCGGTGCTATCGCGAAATCCTCAAGCTCGAGCCCGACCACCTCGAGGCGCGCCTCGAGCTGATCAAGGCCAACCTCAACCTCGGCTTCGTCAACGAAGCCCTCAAGCATGCGGTGGTGGCGCAGAAAGTCGCGCCCGACGACCCCCGCGTGCACTTCCTGCTCGGCAAGATCTATTTCGCCAAAGGACTTGCCCCCCGGGCGCTGAAGGAGTTCACCTTCGTCGCCAGCCACGCCCGCGACCCCGAGATGATCAGCTGGGCCGAATTGATGCGCCGCCGCTTGAGCAAAGCCGCATGAGCGAAAGGCGACGGCAGCAGCGCTCGCCGGCCGCTCCCGCCGACAGCGGGGCGGCCGCCCCGGCGCTTCCTGGAATCGCCCCCGCCGCGGGCGCCACGGCGAGCCCCACGACGAGCGCGACCGCAGGCTCTCTGGCGGGCGCGACCGCGCGTCTCAGGGCGAGCCAGGCACCGATGCATGGGACAAGCCAAGGGACGAAACATGGGACGAGGCATGGGTCGAGACATGGAACCCGCCACGAGACGGGCCACGGCAGCAGCCGCCCCATGATGCCCGCCGCTCGCCGCGACAGCCCCGGCCGCCAGCCGGCTCGGCTCTTCGTTCTCGGCCTGGCGGGCCTGTGGATGATGGCACTGGCCGGCCCGCTCGACGCGCAGGAGACCTTTTCCTCGATCGCCGCGCCGCAGACGTCGGTGCGCGACATCCTGACCGGGCCCCAGAACCGACCTCGCGCCGATACCTACTACCTGCTCGGCCTGGCCGCCGCCCGCAAGAACAACCATGCCGAGGCCCTGCGGCAGATCGCCATCGGCCTGCGCCTCGACCCCAACCACCTGCGCCTGCTCAGCTTGCGCGCCGCCGTCTGGGCCCGCCAGGGCCGCACCGCCGAAGCGATCGCCGAGTTCCGCCGCCTGGCGCGCTTGTACCCTGGCGACGAGTACATCACCCAATCCCTGCGCGACCTCGAACGCCCGCTGAAACCCCGCTTCGCGCCCGTCACCTCGTCGCTGCCGCCCCCGCCCGCGAAGCGCGACAGCCCGGTGGCGCCGGTCGACACCGCCCGGCCGGCCTCGCCCACCCGCCTCCTCGAAGCCAGCTACTTCGAGCGGATGAAACAGAAACAACGGTGCTGCTACCAGATGGCGGCGATCAAACGCGCCCAGGAAGCGCAAGCTGCCGCCGATGCCAGCAAGAAAGCCGCGTTCGACCTGCAGGCGCTGGTCGAGAGCGGCCGGCTGAGCGCCCGGCCGGTCTGTCCCGAAGGCGGCGAGTATGGCTGGGCTGGCGGTCCGACCTGCAGCAAGCACGGCGATTTCGCCACCGTCGAAGCCGAGGTCACCACCGTTTTCGCCGATTTCAACCGCGGCCTGCAGAACAAGATCAGCCGCAACTACACGGCCGCCCTGCAAGCCTTCGAGCAGGTCTGCGCGCTCTACCCGCAATGGTCGGAAGCGCATTTCCAGCGCGGGGAAACCCTGTTCCGGCTGGGCGACGACCGGGCCGCCCTCGAGGCGATCCGGCGCAGCCTGCAGTGCGACCCTGGCAACCTCGACGCCAAGCTGCTGCTGGCCAACCTGCTGTTCAAAGTGGGGCACAAAGAGGCCGCCCTCGAGCTGCTCGATGGGGTGGCCACCGGGCAAGCCGGCACCGTCTACGGGCTGGCGGCCCGCAGCGTGGCCAAGGCCATCCGGTCGGGGCGCAACTACTACCAGGTCTTCCCCCCTGACTGAGTCGGCTGACCCATGAAACGCCCCGTCCATCGCCTCGGCCTGCTCTGCCACCCCAATCGCCCCGCGGTGCCGCCGCTGCTGCGCAAGATCCTGCGCTGGGCCGACGAACACGACCTCGAGATCCTGCTCGACCGCGAGGTGGCCCCGTCGGTCGGTCAGCCCGATCGCGGCGTGTGGCGCAGCGAAATGGGCCAGTATGTCGACCTCATCGTAGTGCTGGGCGGCGACGGCAGCATCCTCGATTGCGTGCGCTCGTTCGCCGGGGAAGGCATCCCCATCGCCGGCATCAACCTCGGCCACCTGGGCTTCCTGACCCTGGGGGACGCCAGCAAGGCGCTGTCGATCCTGCGCCGGCTGCGGGCGGGCCAGTTCCGCATCGAGAACCGCATGATGTTGCAGGCGGTGGTGCGGCGCCGCGGCAAGCCGATCTTCCGAGGCATCGCCCTGAACGATGCCGTCATCACCAAAGGACCGATCCTGCGCGTCATCGACCTGGAGATCTCGATCAGCGGCACCCACATCATGACCTGCCACGGCGACGGGGTCATCTTCTCGACCCCGACCGGGTCGACGGCCTACTCCCTGTCGGCCGGCGGGCCGATCGTGCCGCCCTGGGTCAACGCCCTGCTCGTCACGCCCCTCAACTCGCATACGCTCAGCACGCGCCCGGTCATCACCTCCGACCAGGAGTCGATCGTCGCCGCGCTGTCCTGCACGCATTCCGAGGTCAACCTCGTCCTCGACGGGCAGCATGGGTTCCAGCTGCTCGACGGCGACCAGATCGAGATCGCGCGGGCCCAGGAGCTGGCCCGCATCGTCGTCTTCCGGCCGCGCAACTTCTTCCAGGTGCTGCGGCAGAAGATGAAATGGGGGGATTGACGGCCCCGGCGCCCACCGTCTGGCGCCCGCCGTGCCCGCCCGCACCCGCAAGGAGCCATCGCCCATGAAGATCCAGTGGACCATCGACAAGATGAAATGCGACGGCTGCGTCGAGACGATCGCGCAAGCGCTGCTGCTGGTAGACGGCCTGTCCGATGTGACGGTCGATCTGAACAGCAAGTCGGTCGCCTTCACCGCCGACCATCAAGCCGCCGTCGACGCCGCCCGCCAGGCCCTGCAGGCGGCTGGGTTCCCGGCCCGCGGCTGAGGCAGAGCACAAGGTCGGCACCACGGGGAAGCCCTCCCTCAGCGACGCGTCCCGAAACATGTCGGAAAAACGCGACCAGACCTGACCACCAAGGACGGGCAGGTCTGGTCGAACGAGGGAAAAGGCCGCCGGAAGGAGGCCCCGCGGGGCCGCTCGCGGCCGCCCTCAGCGGCTCACGGCACCGCGACCAGCCTTGGCAGGCATGGCGCCTCGCTCGGGCTCCGGGCGAAGCCGATGGACCACCTTCCAAGCTCGATCCGATCGGCCGGCGGCGACAAGGAGTCCAGGAGGCCGCACCCCTGGCAGCAAGCTGAGGGAGAGGGAGGTTTCCTGCTGCACGGAACGCTCCGCAAGCGGCTGACGTTCGCCCTCCCCCAGGTCCTATTGCCGCCCGGGGGGAAACCACGTATCATCATGGCCGAACCGCCGCCGGTGCAGCCGCCTGCGAGACCGCACGGCCGATCGCTCCGATCGACCAATGGCGCCCGGCATCGGCGCCCGATCCTTGTTTCCTGGAGGAAGCCATGCCCTCGTCGCCGTCATCATGCCCAGGCCCCGCGCGTTTCGCCCCGTCTCGGGACGGGCGAACCGCCGGTCATGCCTCGGCTCTATCTCGAAACGACCGCCCCCAGCCTTTCTCAACCCATGCTTCGGAAGACGCCTGCCAGCCTCCCCATCGCGCCGGATCGACCTATCCGACTTCCATCGACGCTGCTGACGGCCTGCTTGCCAGTTCGCCCCAGAAGCGCCGGGCCGGGCGCGCCCTGCTCGCCCTGGTTGTCCTGGCCTGTCTGGCGTTGGTGACAGGCCGGCCGCCGGCCGAGGGCCAGCTCAAACCACCCGCTGGCCTGTTCGCCGGAATGGCCGGAACAGCGGCCGAGCCCTTCACCTTCACGCTGAGCCCGGCCATCCGGCCCGACGGCGACCGCGTGCTGGCCACCCTGACCATCACCGTCGCCCCTGACCACCACCTCTACCGCGAGCGAACCGAAGTCCAGGCCAAAGTCGGCAAGCTGGCCGTCACCTGGCCTCCCATCCAGCGCAAGCTCGACCCCTTCGAAGGCAAGGAGATCGATGTCTTCGATACCGGCCGCCACGAGATCGGCCTGTCGGTGAGCGAGATCGGCGAGCAGGCGGCCGTGCCGTTGGTCGTCGGCTACCATGGCTGTTCGTCGATCACCTGCTTCATGCCCGAAGAGACAGCGCTCACGCTGGCGGTGCCGGGCGCCCCGACGCCGGCCGGGCCGAGGCTGCCGGCCGAGCCGCCGGCCCCCGCTCCAACCGAAGGCAGCCCCGGAACAGCAGCATCAACCCAGCCCGCCGCCGCCGATGACGCGAAAACGACCGGGGCAGGACCAGGGCCCGCCTCGCCAGAGCGGCCCTCGAACGAGCCGAGCGGTTCTCCCGCCGTCACGAGGGGAGGGTCGACCGCCGGGCCGGTCCCCAGCCTGGCCCCGGCCGACGCCAGCGGCAGACCGGCCGCGCCGGAACCGGGCGACGCCATGGTCGGACAGGTCGCCGTGCCTGGCGGCACCTACGATTTCGGACGCACCCTGCGCGAACAGGGCTTGCTGTGGGCGCTGCTCGTGGCCTTCGTCGGCGGCTTCCTGGTCAGTCTGACGCCCTGCGTCTACCCGATGATCCCCATCACCTTGTCGATCATCGGCGGCCGCCAGGAAAACACCTCGTTCGGACGAGGATTGAGCCTGTCGGTCACCTATGTGGCGGGGTTGTCGCTGACCTACGCGCTGCTGGGCCTGATCGTAGCCCTGTTCGGGGCCCAGGTGCGGGGAATATTGCAAGGCGCGACCTTCCAGTTGGTGATGGCCGCCATCTTCGTGGTGCTGGCCTTGTCGATGTTCGATCTGTTCATGCTGCAGGTGCCGGACACCCTCCGGCAGAAAGTGGCGGGGCTCAAGCACACCGGCTGGGGCGGGGTGTTCGTGCTGGGCATGGTGTCGGGACTGATGGCCTCGCCCTGCGTGGCCGCCCCGCTGGCCGGCATTCTCGCCTTCATCGCCGCCAGCGGCAGCGTGATGCTCGGGTTCACCATGCTGCTCGCCTTCGCCTGGGGCATGGGGCTGATCCTGGTGGTCATCGGCGCCTTCTCGGGCTCGCTGAATGCGTTGCCCAAGGCCGGCGACTGGATGGTCAAGGTCAAGGAATTCTACGGCTTCCTGCTGCTGGGCGCGGCCTTCTACTTCGCCCATCCCTTCATCGGCACGCCGTGGGCCGCGCTGCTGACCGCCGGACTGCTGGCCGCCTTCGCCGGCTTTCTGGGGGTGTTCGGCCCCGTCTCGGCCGAGAACGCCCTGAGCGAGCGGGTGGCCCGCTGCCTGGGCGTGGTGGCGCTGGCGGTGGCGTGCGCCTTCGCCATCAGCGCCGCCGGGCAGTGGGGCGGCCTCTGCCTGCCGACCGGGCCGACCGCGGCGGCCCCGCCCGCTGGCGGGGCGGGACTTCCCCTCTGGCATGATCGGCTCGAAGATGGCCTTGCGCAGGCCGCCCGCGAGAACAAACCCGTCTTCATCGACTTCCGGGCCGACTGGTGCACCATCTGCAAAGAGCTGGAGCGCAACGTCTTCCCCCACCCCACCGTGGCGGCGGTGCTGCAGAAATACGTGCTGGTCAAGATCGACGCCACCACCTCGCCCCCGCCGGTCAAGGCCGTGCTGGAGCGGTTCGGCGTGGTCGGCCTGCCGACCCTGGTCATTCTGGACCCGAGCGGCCGTGAGCGGGCCGAGCTCCGGGTGGTCGGCGACATCGGGGTCGACGACCTGGCCCAGCGACTGCGCCAGGGGCTGCGCGACCGGCCATGATGCATCCTTGCCGCGCCAGCAGGGTGGCCCGCCCAGCCATAGCCGCCAGCGATCGTGCCCCCACGGACTTGGTCCACCGTTGCCCGCCAGCCGGCGGGAGAACCTCTGGGGCAGCTTTCACCAGATCAGGGGGCCATGGTCTTCGGCCCTGGCGGGGGGAAGAGGCGGAACCCGTGACTCGCCTCGGCGCCGATCGGGGGCACCGTTCCGCTCGCCTGGCCACCACCGGTTTCTGGTGGCGAGCGAGGCCGTGGTGGCTGGTCCTGCTGGCGCTGGTCGGCTGGTCGGCGCCGGTGGCCAGCGGGGCCGCGCCCCCGGCCGGCAAGCTGTGGCCCGACACCGCGCTGAATGCACGGATCCGGGCCTTGCCATTCTTTCTCGGCGGCGACGGCTGTTACACCGTGCCCGTGCCGGGCCGCCGCCTGCTGGTCCTGTTCGGCGACACCTTCGTCGGCGCCGGAGCCTCGCGGGACCGACGGCGCGCCGCCTTCATCAACAACACCGCTGCCTGGGCCGACGGCGACCTGGCCGCCGACACGCCCCTGCGCTTCGTGCGGCAACGACTGCCGTTCCTCGCGCCGCCGGCCTCCGACACGTTCGTGTGGCCCCTCGATGGCATCTGGCAGGCCGGCCGCCTGTATCTCTTCGCCGTCGAAATCCGCAAGGTCGCCGACGGCCCCTTCGGGTTCCAGGAGGCCGGCAATCACCTGTACATCGTCGATACCCCCGACCGCCCCGTCGAGGAGTGGACCTGGCGACGGGTGGCGGTGCCCTGGGCGCGCTTCGCCCATCCCCGCCAGGGGTCCGGGAAGCAGCGCACCGCGCTGGAATCCGTGCTCTGGGGAGGCAGCCTGCTGGCCGACGGCGACCACATCCTGATCTACGGGGTCCACCAGCGGGCCGATGGCCGCAAGTCCCTCGTGCTCGCCCGCACCGACGGATCGCCCGACGCCTTCGCGCGCTGGACATTCTGGCAGCGGTCGCGCGGCTGGCAACCAGCGCCGCACGCGCCTTCCCCCCTGCTGTCCCCGATGCCCAACGAGTTCACGGTGTTCCGCACCGCCCAGGGCTACGGCCTGATTTCCTCCGGCGACGGCGGGCTGTCGCGCGAGATCGTCCAGCGCGACTCTCCCACGCCTGATTTCGCCCGAGCGCGCACGCGGGTGATCCATCGCTGCACCGACCACGATCGGCCCGACGGGGTCTTCTGCTATTCCGCCAAAGCCGTCCGGCGGCTCGACGGCGGCGAGCCCCGGCTGGTCGTCCATTTCACCAACGCCGCCACCGAAGACCCGCTGCTGCGCGATCTGACCTTGTACTGGCCGGTCTTCCATCGCCTCGATGGCCCGCCCCTGGCCTCTCCTCGCGACCCATGACCTCTTGGCGCCGACGCCTGGCCATCGCCAGCCTGGTCTGCCTCGCCATCGCAGGGCCGGGGCTCACCAACGCCAAGGCCGAACGCCCCAACCCATTCCCTGCCGATCTCGATCCGTTCGCCCCTTCCGAAGCTTCAGAAACGAGCGAGGCCAGCCCACCCGTGCAGGTGACCGCCACGGCCGGTCGCACGCCAGATCTTCACGCCAGCGACCACGGTCCGCCGGTGAGCCTGACCCTCGCATCCTGCCCCATCAGCCTCGCCTTATCGTTGTTGGTGCCTGCCCCGTCAGGCGGCTACCTCCTGCCGGCCCCAACCCCCGAACCGCTGGTCACGCTGGCCCTCCATCAGCGCCCATTCCGCCTGGCCTTGCGCGAGCTGGCCGAACTCGCCGGCCTGGCAGCGATCTCCGAGTCGGTGGGAACCATCTCCCTGCATATTCTGACCCGCCCGCAGACCGCTCTCTTCGCGCCACGCTTCGCCTCCCCGCCCCCGCCCACGCCTCTGGCCACCCGACCGATCACCCTGGTTTGCAAGCGAGCCGATCTGGAGCAGGTACTCGGGCTCCTGGCCGCCCAGGTGCCTGTCCGGATCATCCGGCACCCCGAACTGACAGGCACCCTCACTGCTCGCCTGCATGATCTGCCCTGGCCCCTGGTTCTGCACGGGGTGGCGCTGGCGGTCAGCGGGGAATGCGGCTATGCCACAGCGGCCGTCTATCTGGCCCCCCGCGGCCGCCTGGCCGACATCCTGCCGCCCCCCACTCCCCATTCGCCAGCCCCTGGAATGGCGAGCGAACCGCTCAGCGCATCGACCAGCGCATCGGCCCATCCATCGGCAAGCATGGTATCGAGCGCGTCGACAGCCACGCCGGGCCCCACAGCGACGGGCCGCCTTGCCACCGAGCCCGCACGGCCCGCCAGCCTCGCCACCGATCAACCGACGACCGAGCAGCCGGTTCCCGCCTCGTCGTCCTGTTCCGAAACGGCGTCTTCGTCCCTCACAGACCGGTCGGCAGATCGATGAACCGGTGCTTGACCCGAAAGGTGCGGGCGAGATGCTCGCCGAGGGCTTTGACGCCGAAGGTCTCCGTCGCGTAGTGGCCGCAGGCGAAGAGATGGACGCCGCGATCGCGGCAGAGGGCGACGGCCTGATGGATGGCCTCGCCGGTCACCACCGCCTGGACCTGCCCGTCGTAGACCAGCTGGTCGGTGACCGCATCCCAGCCCCCGCCGGACACGATGCCCACCTGCGTGAAGCGCGCGGGGCCGAAGGCGAGGTGATGCAACACCGGCCCGATGGCGGTTTCGCAGCGGCGCCGGAACGCCTCGACCGTCAACGGCCGGGCCGCCCGCCCCACCCAGCCGATCTTCTGGCCCATGAACTCGCCGAAGGGCCCCGTCACCTTCAGCCCGAGCGCCTGCGCCAACCGGGCGTTATTGCCCAGCTCCGGGTGCCCATCGAGCGGCAGATGCAAGGCGTAGAGCGACAGGTCTCCCTGCTCGAGTTCGCGCACGGTCTGGCGAGCGAAGCGATCGAGCCGACGCCATTCCTTGCCCTTCCAGAACAGGCCATGATGCACGATGGCGAACTGGGCCCCGGCCTGCCGGGCCGCCTGGAAGAACGGCACCGTGGCATCGACGCCGGTGGCGATCACCTCGACCTCGCCCGCGCCTTCGAACTGCAGGCCATTGTAAGAGACATCCGGAAACGTGGGGACATTGAACAGGGTGTCGAGATAGGACACCAGCTCCTGACGCGAGACCATGCGACCTCCTTGTGATTGTCAGGGAAGAATCAAGGGCAGCGAAGCGATCCCGACCTCGATGCCCAGCGCGGCCCCGGCGGCGCGCGCCCGCGCCTGCCGGGCGGGGGAATCGGCCTGCTCCAGGGCCAGCAGGAATCGCCGGCGCGGCCGGGCCAGGGCGACCGGCCCCTGCGCCTGGGCCGCCGAAGCACGCCGAGCAACCATCGAGCCGCCCGCGCCAGGCACGATCGGCCCGGGCGAGAGCGACGCCGACGCCATCCCAGCGGAGGACGGTTCGCCTGCGACCGAGGATGGCCCCGCCGACCCCGCCTCGGCGGAGCGCCCAGCTTTAAGAGATGACCTCGGCGTGAGGGCAGCACCCACCGCGGGCCCCGACCGACCTTCCAGCCACCAGGCGACGGCGGCGAGCCGCCGTTCCCGCTCCCAGGGTCTGATCGTGCGACCGCCCGGCCCGAACCACAGGCCGTCGAGCACCAGGCCGTCGACGAGCGAGGCCAGACGGGCATCGGTCGCCAGCGCCACATCGCCATGCAACAGGATCAGCGCCTCCGCCCGATGCGCCCGGAACTCCCGCGCCAGGTCGGCCAGCAGATCCTGCATCGCGGTGCGGCCCACCGGGTGGTCGGTCAGCCACCGGTGGGCATCGGTGCCGGTGAAGAACAGTCCGGCCACGCCCTTGTGGGCCAGCTCGCGCACCCGTCGCCGCAAGGCTTCCCGCCAGGAGGTCTGGTAGAACCGGGCCAGCCGCCGGGGACCACGCACGCCCCGTTTGCCGCGCGGCACCGGCAGCGGCACGTACAGATCCTTGGTCGGCAGGCCGACCAAATACGTACGCCCGTCCTCGGGATGGGCGACATCGAGCCATGCCACCGGCACCACACCGCGGTCGGCCAGCTTCTGCAGACCGGTCCGCGACCAGCGGTCGGCGTCGATGACGACGATCTCCCCCGGCGCGCCGCGCCCCACGTCGGCCGGCCCCAGAGCGACCTGCCAGCCGTCGGCCGACATGCATTGTACAAAAATCAAAATGATACCAATCGTCAATTGGACCAAACCGGGACGCCGGTCAGGCGCCGGCCACGCCCCGACCTGGACTGCCGCCTGGCCCCGTTGCACCGCCGCCCGGGTTCGCGCCCTGGGCCGGTCAGCCACCGCGGGACTCCCGCAGCAGCGTCTCGAACAGTCCTTGATAGGTGGTCAGCCGCTCGGCCGTTTCGGCCTCGAACCGTGAAACCAGCACCGGCTGCGTGTTCGAGGCACGCAACAAGCCCCAGCCTCGCTCGAAATCGACCCGCACGCCGTCGATGTCGTTCCAGCCGATGATCCGCGGTTCGCGCCCCGCCGCCTGATGCTCCTGCAACCGCGCCCGCATGCGCTCGATGACCCGGAACTTTTCGTCATCGGGGCAATCGATCCGGATCTCGGGCGTGACCTGCACCGGCGGCAGATCGGCCAGGAAATCGGACATCCGCCAGGGACCGTTCTTCTTGGCCTGATGCAGGATGGTCGCCACCTCGAGGGCGGCATGGATGGCATCGTCGTAGCCGAAGTAGTCTTCGGCGAAGAAGATGTGACCGCTCATCTCGCCGGCCAGCAGGGCATGCTCCTCTTTCATCTTGTTCTTGATCAGCGAATGGCCGGTCTTCCACATGATGGCCCGGCCGCCCGCCTTCGTGATCTCGCGATACATGCGCGAACTGCACTTGACCTCGCCGATGATCGCCGCCCCCGGATGCCGGCGCAGGATGTCGCGGGCCAGCACGATCATGATCTCATCGCCCCACAGGATCGTCCCCTTCTCGTCGACCACGCCCAACCGGTCGGCATCGCCGTCGAAGGCGAAGCCGAGATCGGCGCCCGTGGTTCGGACCGTCTCGATCAGCGCCTGCAGATTGGCGGGAATGGTCGGATCGGGGTGATGGTGGGGAAAGGCACCATCCGGCTCGCAGAACAGTTCGACCACCTCGCACCCCAGATCACGGAAGATGGGCGGCGCCACCGGGCCGGCGGTGCCGTTCCCCGCATCGATCACCACCTTCAGGTGGGGCTTGCCGACCGCCAGGGCCGCATGCCGATGCCGCTGGTACTCGCGATAGGCGGCGATGATGTCGCTGTGGTGCTTCTTCCACCCGGCGCGCGGATGGAAGCGCTTCTCCTCGACCAGCTTCCTGATCTCCTGGATCTGGCGGCCGAACAAGGTGGTGCGGTTGTAGCAGAGCTTGAACCCATTGAACTCTTTGGGATTGTGGCTGCCCGTGATCATGACCGCCCCATCGACGGGCAGATGGAAGAGGCTGTAGTAGACGAGCGGGGTCGGGCAGACCCCCAGGTCGATCACCTCCACCCCCATGTCGCACAGGCCTTTGACCAGCCATTCGAACAACGGCGGGCTGCTCAACCGCACATCGCGCCCCACGGCCAGGGCCAGCTCGGATTTCGGCCCTTGCTGCCGGATCCAGGTGACGAAGGCCCGACCGATATCGCCGACCAGGTCGGGCGAGAAGTCGCGCTCGACCACCCCCCGAATGTCATATTCCTTGAAAATATGCGGATTCATCGCATCAACCCTTTCTCTCACCTGATCAGGCGTACCCGATAGGTGTTGCTGATTTTGACCCCGACGTCGCTGGTGGTCGAGACGAAATCGACCCCGATCCGGGATTTGCGGCCCTCTTCTTCGTAATCGAAGACGATCTGGTCCGATAGCAGGTTGCCGAAATACGCCCAGTCGAGCGTGACCCCGAGGGTGGGATCGACCGGCACCCAGCCCTTGTCACGGAAATGCACTTCGCACCAGGCGTGGCCGACGTTCGTTTCGCTGCGCAGGAACTCCTCTTTGACCAGAAAGCCGGTGATCACGCGGGTGGGAATCCCCCGTTTCAAGGCGAGGGCGGCCAGCAGCCGCGCGAATTCGGTGCAATCGCACTGATCGGGATGGTCGAGCGCCCACGCCACCGAGCGATCCTCGAAGTTCTCGCGGTAGCTCAGGCCCCGACCGACCGCGCGGTAGGCATTCTGCAGGAAGTTGCCCGGCTCGCGCGCCAGCCGCTGCAGCAACCGCTCCAGCCGCGGGTCGGCCAGCGACAGCTTGGGATCGGCCCGCAGCCGCTCGAGGTCGGGCGGGGCAGTCGGCCGGAACGGCCCGCGCTGGCCCAGCCAGGGCACCACCTGCAGGCGGTACTGCACCCGCAGGATGACGGTCGCGCCTGGCGATTCCGTGCACGGAAAGCTGAACCGGCCGTCGGCATCGGGGCCGGTCCAGGTGACGGCGGTCCGCCGTCCGCGCGTCTCGATCTCGGCCGCCTTGACCTGGACCTTCTGATGATCGGGCACATCGGGAGGAAAGCGCAGCACGAAATGGAAGGTGCGGATGTCGGCAGGGTTCGCGATCTGGACCCGGACTTCCTCGACGAAGTCGTACTCGTGCGGCTGCAAGCTGAACAGGATCCGTTCGAGACTGGCCCGATTGAGGATGCGGGGAAAGCGACGCAACGCGTCGGCCGTCTCCTGGTCGAGGCCGACGAGATCGCCCGCCGCGAAGCGGGCCCGCAGATAGGCATCGTGGGCATACCCTTCGGTGTCTTTCGCTTTGGCCGACCGCAGGGCCCGCACGGCAGCGGGAAACTCGCCCCGCGCCACCAGCAGGTTGCCCAGCAGATAAAGCGGATAGGGGTCGTCGCCGACCTCGGCGGCCTTTTCTTTGAGAATGGCCAGGGCCTGATCAGGGAAGCCGGCTTTGTCCCAGGCGGAGGCGAGGGCGGTGGCGAAGCGGGGCTCGTTGGGCTGGCGACGGACGGCCTCGGCCAGGAAGGGCAAGGCTTCCCGGGGACTTTTGAGCTGGTCGAGATAGGCCATGCCCGCGGCGTAGGGGGCCATGCCTTCCGCCGGATCCATGGCCATGATGCGAAGGGCGGTCTGGATGATCTCCCGGGGGGGGCGCTCGGCCTGGCGCTGGGCGGCCAGCAGGTTCTTCCACAACCCGACTTCGCCAGGATTGAGCTGGGCGCCCTGCTCGAACAGGCTGACAGCCTGATCGGCCCGACCGGCCTGCAGCGCATCGACGCCCTGATTGTTCAGGTGGACCGCCTGATTGTGCTGTTCGACGGAGACCTGCACGGGCAGCACGGCGGGGAGAGCAGGCAGAGTCAGGGTCGGCGGCACCGGGGCCAGAGCGGGAGGAGGGAAGAACCGGTCGAGCAGCCGATCGCCGGACTGGGCCCCCGCTGGACCGCCATACAGCATGATCAAGGCGGTCAGGCCAAGGATGAAGAAGAGCATCGATGGCACCCGTCGGCGAGAAGGCAGGGGGGAAGCCATCCCCGAAGGGGCCGGGCGACCGGCGATCGTCACCGACATCCGGGGGATCGGGCGCAGCATCAGGCGTCCTTCAGTTCGAGGCGTTCGTAGAGGATGGCAACCTGCTTGGCATCAGGTATGGCAAAGGTAATACGTTCCCCATTGAATGTAAAGTAGGGGAACAGGCCGAGGGCCTCGCCCCGATCGCGCGACAGCAGGATGATCTCGCCAGGCGGCAGATCGAGACTGGGGCGATCGGCCGGCTTGAGGGGCCCGGGCCGCGGCCCCGACAGATCGAAGAAGGCTTCGCGCGCCCCCGGCGCGCTTTTCATCACCAGCGGATGGTGCAGCATTCCTTTGCAGGCCACCAGAATGCCGGGCAAGGCGGCCACCGCGGTCGGTAACGTCTCTTCAAGGGGTTCGACCGGGCTCTGCAGGTATTCCCACAGCTCCTTCACCACCACGAGGGGGTTGTTCTCGCCCGACTCGGCCAGGCTGCGCGAGAGGGCGAAGGTGAAAAAGGCATCGGTGCCGGGCACGTTCTTGACCAGAAGCGCGAGATGATGGAGCGACCGCACCGCCGTCGGCGCCACCAGATGGCCCTTCAGGCATTCCATCACCACCTGGTCGCCCTTCGGGGAGCGGGTGCCATAGAAGAGATAGGTCTGCAGGAAGGTGAAGTTCAAGAAGCCCAGCAGCCCTTCCATGAACGTGCGCAGGCTGGCGAGGTGCCCGGCTGGCGTGTTGGGCTCGAGGAGCGCAGCGAACGGCACGGTCAGGAAGGACGGATACCGCACCAGGATCGCTTCGGCCATCGGAGGCGGCTCGAAGGACAGGTGACCGGCCGCAGGAGCCGGCGCGGGGTTGCTGGAAGCGGGAGGAGCAGCGGAGGCGGCAGGGACAGCAGGGGCCCCCGGAGCAACGGGGACAGCGGGGGTGGTGGGTCCAGAAGGTGCGGGAATACCCGGAGCGGGCGAAGAAATGCCGGCCGAAGCAACGGCTCCCGAGACGGTTGCTGCCGCGAAGGGTGATGGCACCGCGGAAGGAGCGCCCCGTGGTGGGGCGGCGGCCGCCACCGACGCCGACGGCGTTGCCGCCGCAGCCGAGCTGGAGGGGGATGGCGCCGCAGGTCCCTGGGTGGACGGCGGCGATGGCGGAGCGACAGGAGAAAGGGATGGCGCGACCGCCGACACGCCTGACGAAGGAGACCCCGCGGGGCCCTTGCTCACTCCTGGAGGCGGAGCCACCCCCGCAGAAGGCGCGGCCGGAGCGGGAGAGGCTGTGGGCACGGCGGGGGCGGCGGGCCCCTCTGGCCGCTCTCTGCCTCCGGCCTGGCCGGAGCCAGGGACCGGCGGCGCAGGTGGCAGGCCTGCCCCGCCAGGAGACGCCCCGGCCATGCCTCCAACGCCGGGCGGGGCCGCACTGGCTCCGACCGGCCCGCGCGGAGCGTCCTCCACCGTGAAGCTGATCTCGCCGGCCAGCAAGGTCTGGGCATCGGTTGCCACAGAAGGGGTGGATTCAACGCCCGGTCCTTTTCCTCCGGCCGGGACGGCACCGGGGCCGTGGCCAGCGCCCGCGGCGGCAACCGCGGCAGAAGACCGCCCGGCGGCCGCGACCAACTGCTCTCCGAGAGAGCCAGCGGCCACCGGCGCGGCGGGTGCTTCGCCGGACGGCGCGGATTTGACCCGGTCCCGCACCGAAATCACCCGCTCTTTCTTGGCCGCCGGAGGAGGCGAGGCAGAGCCGCCCACCACCGACGGCAGGCCGCCGAAATCGGCGGGCGACGCCACGGAGGGCGGGGCGGGCTCGCCAACCGGCGGGCTCTTCGGCCCCGGCGTCACGCCGGAAGAACCTGGCAGCGCCCCCGCTGCGGGGCCGGCCGGCTTCCCGGGGATGCCCCCGGCCGGCACCGGCACGATCTTGGGCATGATCGGCGGCTGACGAGGTATTGACACCACCCCTCGTCCTCCCCCTGCCGGCTTCTTCTCGCCGGCGGGCGGGCTCTTGGCCGGCAACGCCATCAGGTGGCGACGCTCCTGCGCCTTGTCGAGACGATCCAACGCCGCCCTGGCCTGCCCTGACACCTCGACATCGGGATGGTCGCGGGCGACCTGCAGGGCGGGCCGCAACTCTTCGCACGCCAGGACCGAGAAAAAACGGGCCACCGTGCCCGCCACCCAGGGGTCTTTGCCCCGTACCGCCTGTTCGCAGACTCTGGCCAGCTCGGCCCGGGGCAGCTTCTGCACCGCCGCGAACGCTTCCCGCGCCACCCGCGCATCGGGATCCAGCACGCGGCTCAGCACATGCGCCAGCGCGGCCGGTTCTCCGACCGCTGCCCCTGGCCGGCAGGCCGCCAGGCGGACTTCCGGATCAGGGTGCTCGAGCGCTTTCTCGAGGAAGCGCACCCCTTCGGGCGGCAGACCTCGGCGACACTGGCGCAAGGCGGCTTGCATCAATTCCCGGGGCGCGGCCAGGGCCAGGTATTCCCACATTCGGGGCGTCAGCAGCCCGACATCAGCCGGGGGCTTCAGCAGATCGCGGATCTCTTTTTCGAGCGCGGGGTCAGGGGGAAAATGGCGCAACGACAGGCACACCTGCGCCGCCAGGATGGCCAGTTCCTCGTCTTTCTCGGCGCGGGCGAACGCTTCCAGGGCAGGAAGCAGATCGTGACGACGCCGGGAAAAGGCCTCGAACAGGGCGCGTCGCCGGGCCGCCGGGTCCCGCTTCGCCAGCTCCGCTTCCAGAGGATCGCTCATGTTCCCGATGCCTCGCTCGCCGCGTCGGTTATGCGTCCGAACCGGAAGTACGGCCACAGCGGGGCCCGTTCATCCGTCCACAGATCCTCCGGTTGCCCGGGGCGAGCGACCTTCCAGCGGAACCCAGCGCGTCGGCAGAGATCTTCCTTGATAGCCGGGGTTCGCCCGAGAACCACGAAAAGACCGTCACGCAAGCCTGGCGGGCGAACCTGCCCGGGCGCCACCGGCAGATTCATGCCCAGCAGGCAATCCAATCCCCGGCGGGTCGCCGCAGCCCGCAAGACCGGGGTCAGCCACAGGTACTTCGCCGAGGCATGAATGACCAGCACGCCGGTCGGACGCAGCTTTCGCAAATAGAGGTCGATCGCCTCGAGGGTCAGCAGATGGACCGGCACCGTATCCGACAGGAAGGCGTCGAGCACGAGCAGGTCGAAACTGGCATCCGGAGCTTCTCGCAGCCGCAACCTGGCATCCCCCAGCTCGATTCGGACTGGCGCCTTTGCATTCTGCAAATAATGGAACAACCCCGAATCGCGCGCCAGAAATACGACATCAGGATCGATTTCGTAGAAAACCAGCTCCCGGGCTCCCGAACTGTACGCCGCCATCGCTCCGACCCCGAGGCCGACCACGCCGATCGACCGGTTCGACTCCGGCAAGGCAGGGGAGGAAAAAACATCTCCGAGAGCCCCCAGCGGGTGATAGTACAACTGCGGAATCGGTCGCTCCTTCGGGTTGGATGGTTGCATTCCATGCTGGGTGATGCAATGGGTAAGATACAACCCCGGCAGCGGTCCTGAAAAGACTCTCACTTCCAATGCCCCGAAGAAATTCCGTGATTGGTGAAGAATGGGGGCAACTTGTCGGCTTGGCTCGAAGAGCGCGATCACCACACACATACCCACCGCCACATGAACACCCCACCGCTCTCCCAGATATCGCCAACTCATCCAGGTGGCCAGACTCATGATGACCACCATTCCCACCAGCATCAATTCCCCTTTCCACATTCCCACAAAGGCTCGAATGGTCGTCCAGGGAATCTCAGACAAGGGTACTCCTGACCAGATCAGAAGACCGTCCAGCCAGGCTGGCAACGCAAGCCCCCGCAGGAACACGCACGCCATCCCGATCAAACCCCCGAATCCCAGGGGAGCCCACCATTCGAACCACCCCAGCCCCGCCGAAAAAGATGGCCCCCCACCCGCCCACGCGATCTTTCTTCCCGCTTTTGAACCGCACGCTGGCTCAGAGGCAGCGCCGAGATAGTTCATCGGCCCGTTGGCGAGCACATACCCCGTCAACAGCACCAGAAGAGGGTAGTCTACGAGCGAAGAAAACACCCGCATGGGCAAGAACGTCATGCCGATTCCACCCGCCGCCCCTCCCACCGCGAGCGCCAGAAAATACCGCGTCAACCACGCAGGAGGGGGGCGCAACCGCGCCAAGCGCCCATGACACCGCAGGGCCAGCAGGAAAAACCCGGCCACCTGCAGCCCCACCACCCACCATTGGAGATCGCACATCGGCAGCCACTGGGTTGCCAGAACCGGCAGCAGCACATACCGCCAAGCCACCCCGGTCAGTGGTCCATCGGCCAGGTCAGGCCAGGCGAAGGCCACCATGTACGATATCAGGTAGAGAGCGAGTGGTACCACCCACAACAACGGCATGGGCAGGACCTCTGTCGTCAGATATTGGGTGACTCCCATGACAAGGCCGGTGGAAAGAGCAGGCAGCACGATCCAGGCGGCTTTGATCTCGTTGGCCGGCTCTTCACTTGAGGCAGAACCTTCGGTTGAGAGGCCAGCTCCAGGATCGAGCCAACGCCAGTGCCAGAACCCGAGGGCGGCCGCCCACAGGACCAAACCCCCGCATCCCCAGGCCCAGACCCGAGCCTGGTCTGTCAAATCGAGGGAGGGCTCCATCAGTATCGGATAGGCCAGCAAGCCGAGCAGACTGCCAGCATTGCTGGCGGCATACAGAAAATACGGATCACGAGCCGCCGGATGGGTCGTCCGGGCGAACCAGCACTGCAACAGGGGGGCAGAAGCGGCCACGTACGCGAAGGCCAGGCCGGCTTCGCACCACAGAATGCCGAACAAGGGCATGGCGCCGATCTGGTCCAAGCCCTCGCGATGCCCCCCGAAGCCGAACGGCAACGTCGACCAGGCGAGCCATCCCAGTCCGAGGTGGACCGCCGGCTGCGCCCAGACGGGGCAATACCCCGTCAGGCCATGGGCATAGGCATACCCGACCAGCAGAGCGGTCTGCGCAAACAGCAGACAACAGTTCCAGACCGAAGGCGATCCTCCCGCCAACGGCAAGAGCATCCGGCCCAGCATGGGCTGGACCAGGAAAAGCAGAAAGGCCGCCAGGCCGATCGCGCCTGCGGTTGCCCCCAGGAACACCGTGGGGCTGAAGGAACGGGCAAGCCGACGTTCGGTTTCGATCAATCCAGCCGCGCCGCGGTCACCCGTTCCGGCCATGGGCGCGTTCTCTGGCAGACCCCCGATCGGCGGAATGCATCCTCGATCCTCGAAAACCAACCGTTCTTACGGTCTATTGGTGCTGCGGAGAACCAGAGCCTCAAGCGGCTCGCGCGAGGGATTCCCCGCGGCTGGCCGATCGCGACGGCGGAGGACTGGTTGGCCTGGCCGAGTGGCTCTTGGCCGGAGCAGACTCCGCCGCCCCGGAGGTGGAAGTTTTCCCTCCGGTCTCCCCGCCTCCGGAACTGGAAGACGAAGAAGACGACGAAGACGCTGTCTCGCTCCCGTTTCCGCCGGAACTCTTGGACCCGCTCCCAGCCTCGCCGCTATCGCGCTTCTGCGCTTCGACATATCCTGAATCGCGATAATCGGTGGTGTAGAACCCCGATCCTTTGAAGATGATCGAGCTGGCCGACAACAGCTTGCGGCCGGGATGCCCGCAGGTCGGACACAGTTGAGGGTCCGTGCAGTGCATCGAGTGGAACGCATCGAACTTCTTCTCGCATTTGTCGCAAAGGTAGCTGTAGGTTGGCATGGATACGTCCTGTGGGGCGGTCGCTGCCGCACCCTGCTCCTTTTCGGAAATGGGAAGAACGAGGTCTCCCGCAAGATTTAGCACTCGACCATGCAGAGTGCTAACCCTTGATTTAGCATACTCCGGCGATCTGTGCAAGCAGTTTCTTCGCCTCGTCGAGCAAACCGGAATGCCGTCCCGGCCCCAGGTAACAGGCGGCCACCGCCTCGTCGAGGGCCGCCTGAACAGGCGCCGGCACGCCAGCCCCTGGGGTACCGGCGATTTCCCGAGCCACCGACTCCACGCGAGCCCGTCGTTCTCGATCAGCGATCGGAATCGGAATCCGTCGAACCTGCCCGACCGTGACGTGAAAGCTGAAAAAGTGGCCAGCGAACCAGGCATTGACCAAGGTCGAATTCAGCAATCCGACCAGGTACTCCAGAGTGAATGGCACCACCGGCCGCGCGATGTACGACAGCGAGTTCTTCGGAAAGAACCCCTGCCGGTCGAGAGCGGCCACCAACCGCACCGGCAGACTCTCATGGCGGATGTTCTGGTACAGGATCTTCTCCCCTTGGAAGACCGCGGCATCGCCCGCATAGCTGAGATGCGGTCCATAACGCAGGTACAGGCCCTCCCAGACGATCTTGAACGGCTGCACCTCCCGCCCGCGGAGCACCGGAACGTCCTCTGACGAGCGAGCAGTCTGGTGGACGAATTTCGAGACCCGCCCTTTTTCACGCACCAGCGATTCCTGAATGCCCACGCCCACCCGCGCGACCTCGCCCAGCGAAGGATTTCCCGCCTCCATTCGTGCGAAGACCTCGCGCATGGCCGGCGGAACCAGGGCCAGACGAATGCCCTCAGGTCGGCAGAGCGTCGCCGGATCGACCAGCCGGGTCCATTCCCATCCACGTTCGGGGTCATACTGGCCATGGAGCCGCATCGACGAGGAGGGAGCTTCCCCCGCCCGAACGGCCAGCACGACTGGCAGCACCCCCGGCGCCTGGGGAAAGAACCGGGCCGGCAGCAGAAACAGGTCCTGGGGTGAGTGCCGTCGGAACAGGAATTCCCGGATCTTCGCGCATTGGTGGTTGACCAGGTAGGTGTGCGAGGTCAGCATCACCAGGGTTCCCCCCGGACGCAACGCCCGCACTCCCCCCTCGAGGAAGAAGGTATAGAGGTCTTTTTCCCCTTCGGCCGTCGAGAACCGAGCTGACAAAGCCGCGCGCAGGGTCGGATCGAGATTGACCCGATAGGGCGGATTGCCGATCACCGCGGCGAACCCGCCAAAGCGACCCATGTCAGGATCGTTCGAGGTGTCGGCAGCCCCACCACCTCCCGTTGATTCGTGCCGCCCCCCCTTCCCTGCTCTGCCCGCCTTCTGGCATCGCTCGGCCTCCGCGCCCCCACCTCCACGCCTCCGGCCGACGCCTGTCGATTCTGCCGCGAGAGCCTCAAAATCGGCTCCCGGGACTACCAGTGAAGGAGGATCGAGCAGGAAGTCCCGCTGTTCGAGGTGGGGCCATCCGCCCGCCGGCGCCACCGCCAGCAACCGGGCCAGGCAGATCAGCAAGGCCTCGGCATCGAGATCGCACCCCCAGATCCGCTCGAGGGGCCTGGCGACCCCCGCTTCGCGCCACGCTTCCGCCACCGGCACCAGCCAGGCCCCGTCGCCGCAGGCCGGATCGAGCACCTCGCCTTCAGCCGGCGGCAGCCCCGTCAGGCGCAACACCCGCCGCACGAGATCTTCGGGGGTATAGAACTGTCCGCGCGCCCGCCGCGCCCCTCGGCCCCGCCGCTCCAGATCCGGAAGCGCGAGCGGATCAGGGCCGGCCGCCGATTCCGCGCCAGCCCCAGCGGATTCTTGGCCCGCGACGGCTAGCGAGGTCGAACACCCGCCGGTTTGCGGACCTGGCGACAATTTGACGGGGTAAAGGGAATCTTCCACCCCAGCCAGCCAGGGGTACCGATCGACCGGCCCACCCAGGTCGCGCAGCACCTCCCGCGGGGTTCCCCGACAGGGGCGGCCGGTCAGTCGGGTCATCCAGGCGGCGAACCACTCGTGCAGCCGCACCAGGAGCGGCGATCCACCGGGCCCGGAACCGCCGGTCGCGCTGCGGGTGTGGGCGGTTCGGCGCCGCCTCGGCCGAGGCGTTCTGACGGCCATGGACCGGCCCCTTCGCCGGATCAGGCGGCTTTAGGCTCGTCTTGGTCGGTCGCGGAGGCGGCGCGGGCCGCTTCTTCCCGCCGCCGCTTCTCGAGGAATTCGAGGAAGAAGGCCAGGAACACGCCCAGCATGCCGGCGGTGATCCCCGACAGGATCACGATCAACGAGCGTTTGGGCTTCGACTTGCGCTCGGGCGGGCGTGCTCGGTCGATGATCTCGAAGGTGCTGCCTTCTTCGGCCTCGGCGATCTTGGCCATCTCGAGCTGCTCGGTCAAGACGCCGAAAACCTTTTCCTTCACCTTCAGATCGCGCATCAACCGGGTGAACTCGAGGGTGAGCTGCGGCACGGTCTCGAGCTGGCGGGTCACCGAGGCGATCGCCTTCTCGAGCCCGGCCTGCCGCGCCTGCTCGCTGACTTTCTGAGCTTCGAGCTTGACCAGCTCGGGCACGTTGCCCGACGCCTTGAGCAGGCTTTCCTGCATCTTGAGGGCGATCTGGCTCTCGACCTTGGCGGCTTCCAGCTTGACCAGATTTTCGATCAAGGCCTTGGCCTGTTCATCGAGCGCCACCAACTGGTGCCTGTCTTGGAATGCCTTGAACGCCTGCTCGGCTTCTTGCAGTTCGCGTTTGACCTTCTCGAGCTGGGTCTCGACGAACACCCGCTTCTCGCGCGCCGGCCCTTTGGTGAGATCTTTCAGGAACCCGAGGTAGGCCTCGGCGATCTCGGCCGAGAACGTCGCCGACTTGGTCTCGACCGCCACCGTGATCAGGCCATCCTTGTCTTTGGTGATTGAGACCATCTCTTCGACGACTTTGAGCACGTCGTCATAGCACAGATCGCTCGGCAGAGGGTCGCCAAGGATGAGCGTGCTGGTAGCCAGGTCGAACCGCTGAATGATGCGATCGGTGATCGCCCGACTCTTCAACAGGGCCATCAGATATTCGGCCGACCCGCCACCGCCAAGGCTCAGGCCGCCCAGCATACCACCCAGGGGAAGGCTCGACAGCAGACTGCTCATGGCCCCCCCACCTTTGGAGTGGACGAAGATGGTCGTCTGCGCCTTGTAGTAGTTCGGCATCAGCAGCGTGATCACAACCGCCAGCAACGCCACCGCCACCGGCATCGCGATCACCAGCCGCCAGCGTCGCCACAGCACCTTGCCGAGCTCGAACAGGTCGATCTCGTCGTCCTCGATGCCCATCAGGATCTCCCGTTTCAGGAGCTCCTGCTTGATCTCTTTCTTCAGCGCCTCGGGGTCGATGTCGGGGTCGGCGCCGGCCCCGGTCTTGTGATGCGGGGTCATTCTTCGATGATTTCCACGTTAGCCCGCGGCAGGATCATCCGTTCGCCGGTCTCGAGCAGCTCGATCTCGACGATACGAACTTTGGCCTCGGTCGCGATGTGGGCAGGCTTCTCGGGCAGGCTCGCCACCTTGGCCACCGCCCCGAACCGCGGCTGCCGGATGATGCGCACCAGCGTGCCGGGGTTCATGCCCATGTTCACCCCGCCCACCACGTCGGTTTCTTTGACGCCCTCGAGCGGAATGACCACCTCGGGCCGAATGACGCCAGCCCGGATCTGGGTGGCGCCATTGATCGAGGTCTTCTTCCCTTCATGCGAGGCCAGCAGATCGAAGGTCTTCTTCGCCATGTTGATCTTGCCGAAGCCCTCGGTCACCACCAGCGTGATGCCCTTGTCTTCGGTTCCGGTGATGGCGACCCCCAGATCGTAGCCGAGGAATTCTTTGAGGTCGAAGGCATCGTAGCCGCCGACGATGACGCCTTTGACGCCGACCTGGATCGCCTTGGTCAGCGCGGCAGCGGTGACCAGCGACCCGCCGACGATGATCTTCCCTTTGTGCTCGGGCAGGATATTCCCGGCATCGAGCACATCGGAAGGGCTTCTGGCCACCATCTTCAACGGTGCCACCACCTCGCCGCCGATGCCGAAGATGCCCTGGATGAAGGTGCCATACGTGGCGACGCGGATCCCTTCATCGGGGTAGACTTCCGCCACCTCGCCGTCGACGTAGCCATGCACCTCGACCGGAATGGGCGGTTCGCGCAAAATGACCTGCCCGGTCACCGTCGAGACATTCTCGAGCGTTCCGGTGATGGTCGCCTGGACCTGGGTCTTGAAAAACCCCCACAACCCAGGCGTCTCGGCGATGACCTCGCCCTTCTGCACCTGATCGCCTTGCTTCTTGACCATGAAATCCATGATCTCTTTGGGTTCGCACCCGAGAATGTTGGCGATGTTCATGGGGGTCACATTCCCGGGCAGATGGGTCGAGGCCACGACCATCTCGGCCGTGATGCGATCGCCCTTCTTGACATGCACGGTGCCCTTCATGGGCAGCTTGCGGTCTTTCTCGAAACGGGTCTTGCCGACGATCTTCAGTCCTGGAGTATATGCACTGGCCATGATCGAGCCCGTCCTTTCGTCAGTTCTTCGGGTAGAGGTTGAGGGCGGCGTTCCAGCTCTGCAGCTTCTTGATCCGCTCGCCATCGTCGGCGGGCAGGTTCAGCGGGCGCCCCCGCGTATCGAAGATCAGCCCGACCACGCCGCCATGCACCTCGGCCTCGACCGCCACGCCATCGCCCTCGCCCATGTCCATGCCATAGGTAGGCTTCAACCGCGCCCGCGCCGTCTGCCCCACGGGCAGGGGCACCACCTCGAGATCGCCGAACTTGCAGACCTTCTTGATGGTCGAGCCGTCGGGCATGGTGATGGTGGCTTCCAACGCCACCGCCCCGTCTTTCAGCACGCCGGTCGGCGAGATGCAGGTGCCCAGATAGATCAGGCAGTCCTTGTCGAAGACCGACAAAGCGGCCTGCTCGTGCACCTTGGCCAGCACGCCGAGCTGCGGCATCATGAAGATCGAGTCGACGGTGAGCTGCGTGATGCCCTCGGGCAGGAAGGCATCGATCATCATCATCGCCGACTGCTGCCGGCGCGGCGCATGCGACAGCACCCCGCCCGAGCCGATCAGCATGTTCAGATCCTTGAGGTTGACCAGGGTCTGGCCGGTCATCGTCTGATCGAAGACGTCCCCGATCGTGCGCTCCTGCTGGATGCCTTTCAAGCCGACCGCCAGGGCCCGGTGCTGCTCGAACGACAGGCGCAGCGCCTCGCGCGCGCACGCCTGCTCGACCATCAGCTCTTCGAGCAACGATGGAATGGTGGTCGGCCGGATCATCTTGTTCTTGACGCGATTGCGCAGGTCGCGCTCGTCCATGGCGAACGGCACCCAGCGCATGATGTTCTCCAGGCCTGCCTCGGCGAACACGTTGCTGATCGAGTAGCTCATCCCGTAGTTGGCCGAGACCGACTTGTTGTAGATGCCCTGGAACACCGAGAAGACGTCGGTGGTGGCCCCGCCGATGTCCACGCCCACCACGGTCAGACCCTTGCGGCGCGAGATCAACTGCATGATGTCGCCGACCGCACCGGGGGTCGGCATGATGTCGACATCGGTCATCTTCATCAGGTTCGGGTACCCGGGCGCGTGGCTCATGACATGCTCGAGGAAGAGCTGCTGGATCTTGTGCCGCGCCGGCATCAGATTCTCTTTCTCGAGCGTGGGCCGCAGGTTCTCGGTGAAATCGAGCGCCACCTTGCCGGCCAGCCGCTCCTTGATGAGCGGCGCCGCATCCTTGTTGCCAGCGTACAACACTGGCAGTTCGTACCCGATGCCCAGACGCGCTTTCGGACTGGCCGCGGCAATGATCTCGGCCAGCTCGGTGACGTGCGAGGTGGTGCCGCCGTCGACCCCGCCCGAGAGCAGGATCATGTCGGGCCGCAGATGCCGGATGCGCTGGATCTTCTGGTGGGGAAGGCGCCCGTCGTTGGTGGCCATGACATCCATGACGATGGCCCCCGCCCCCAGCGCCGCCCGCGCCGCCGATTCGCCCGACATCGTCTTGACCACGCCCGTCACCATCATCTGCAGACCGCCGCCGGCCGAGCTGGTCGAGACGTAGAGGTCGACGCCCCGCCCGGCCTTGTCGCGCGGCTTGATGATGTCGGTCTGGGCGTCGTTCAGGATCTGGCGCCCCGCCAGCTCCTGCACTTCGGCCACCGCGTTGAGCACGCCTTTGGTGACGTCCTCGACCGGCGCCTCGACCGTCGTCGGGGCCTCGCCGCGCACGATCAGGCGGAACTCGCCGTCGCGTTTCTCGATCAAAATCGCTTTGGTGGTCGTGCTGCCGCAGTCGGTTGCGAGTATGCTCTCGATCTTGTCAATGTCCACGCGATTCACCTTCCTTGTCGGGTGCCTTGAAATCGGGAAGGTCGTCCCCGGCCAGCCCGTGGGCCGCCGCGCCGTCCTTCTCCAGGGTCTCGATGGCCACCAGGAGCTGCTCGATGCGGTCCCGGTCGGCCAGAATGCAGGTCATCTTGTCTACTTTCAGCGGGTCGAACACCAGATCGAGCATGGGACTGAAGGCCACCATCGAACTGTAGCCGAGAAAAGCCACCGGCTTGCTCAGTTCGAGCGCCATCACGGCCGGAACCGACAGCCTCCGCCGGACGATGGCCCGGGCCACCGTCATCACGAAGGCCGTCAGCTCCTCGTCGGAGAACCGCCCTTCGTTGGCCGGATTCTTGGGTATGTCCCACATGCCCACGGCGGCGTCTTCCCCGTTACAGCAGGTGCAGCCATTCTCCCAGCAGGAACTGGAAGCGCCCGATCAGCAGGGAGATACGGCCCATGACGGTCGAGCCGAAGGCCGCGCCGAAGCTGATCATCAGGAACCAGATGCCGATCCGCGAGACGGTGCCGTAGACCGGCCCGCGGTGCTCGGTACTGAAGAAGAAGAAGAACAGGCAGCTGATCGAACCGATCACCAGCACCCAGTTCGACAACGACGCCAGCAGGTCGCCCTGCACGAACAACGGCACGATCGCCTTCTTGATCTGGGGCAGCAGGCTGGTCTGGGTGGTGTAGACGATGGCCAGGCCGGTCGACACGCCCATGACGAAGGCGAACGAGTAGCGGCTGATCCAGGCCAGGTTCGAACTCAGCCGGAAGAAGATCAACACCCCCATGAAGGCCGGGATCAACAGGATATATTCCGGCGCATTGAAGGCATCCTTCCCTACCCCGAAGGTCGCGGGCAGGACCTTGCTCAGCAGGTTGGGCTTGAGGGCCTGATGGAACTCGATGGTCGTGAACAGGTAGCCCGCCGACACCCCGACGAACAGGTGCTCGGCGAACCGGTAGAAGGGGTTGTCCTTGTACAGGAAGCTGAAGCAGCACAGGGTGATGAACGCCCCGAGCCAGGTGGTGATCAGGGTCATGGTCGCTCTCTCCTACGCCTTCTTGGTTTTCGACAGTTCGTACAGGTAGGCGATGTTGCCCACGATGATGAACAGCATGATCACGAGGTGCGCGATCGACTGCGGCGCCATGCCGCGCTGGGCGGGGCCTTTGTAATCGATCAACGCCTCGCACTCGGCCGCGCCGGGGAGGCCGCCGACCAGGCCGATCAGCTGCTTGGTCTGCAGGTAGGTGTAGAACTTGGGAATGTTGACCGACGTGCACGAGGCCGCCATTGGCCGCTTATGCTCTCCACCCAGGCCGATGTAGACTTCGATTCCCCCGGTGCCGGCGGTGAAACTCATGATCAACCCGGCATCGGCCAGGGTGAATTTCTTGCCGTTGGGCAGATCGAAGATCGGCATCTCGCCGGTCGCCGCCCCATCTTTGTCGAGCGGGTAGGCTTTGAGGTAATCGTGGATCAAGCCCTTGATGTGCGCCATCCCGCCCGGCTTGTACCCCATGTTCACGTAATCGACGCCTTTCTTCAGGTCTTTGGTGGGGGGAACCGGCTTGCCGACCTGCCGGTAGTACTCATCCGGGGTTTCTTTGAAAATTCGTAGCGCCTCTTCCAGGGCGCTCTGCGCCATGTCGCCACCGACCGGCCAGTTGGCCATGCAGACCGGCTTCAACTGGCACCGGAACATGTGGACCAGCACGGCCACCGCCGCCGGATGCAATTCCGGCGCCGAGGCCGGATCGAAATCGAACGACAGCAGGGTGCGGGTGCCCGGTTCCAATTTGTCGAGATGGGCGAACAGGCTCTTGACATTGCGCCCCGGCACCACCGGGAAGCTCATCTTGAACAACAGCGGCAGGGCCACCGCCAGGGCGATGAACACGAAGATGACCCGCCGGTCGAGGTCTTTCAGTTTCAGCAGGAAATCCATGACAGCCTCCTCCTCAGCTCTCGCCGCCGCCGAGGTAGGACCGCTCGACGCCGAGGATGATCTTCAACGAAGCCGAGATGTAGCCCAGTGCGGCCCCGATCAGGATGGCGCTCTGCGCCGCCGAACTCGGATACATCATGATCCATTCCTTGAGGGCGGGGAAGTCGATGAACCCCAGCCAGATCTTGTCGAGCAGGCTGGTCAGCAGGTTGCCGACCGGCACGTTGCCCAGCATGACGATGAAGGCCGCCCCCATCAGCAGAGCCGCTTCTTTCGACTTGATGCGGAAGGCGCGGAACGAGGCGGACGCCACGAAGAAGGCCAGCAACGAGAACATCGTCGCTTGCGCGGCCTTGAACACGCCATGGAACAGCATCTGCTGGAAGGCCATCAGCCAGGCGATACCCGAACCCTTCAATTTGTTGGGCTGGACCGTCTGTTCTTTGCCCTGGTCATCGATGATCGTCACCGATCCGATGAACTCCACCTGCCGTTTCTGACCGGTGGTGTGATCTTCGACCTCGGCCTTTTCCATGTTGACCGACTTGACCGTCACATAGTGCCATTTCTGAACCGCTTCTTCGTAGGTCCAGAGCTGGTTGCCGGCGGTCAGCCGCGATTCCGAGCCCTCGAACCCCGAGAAGAAGCCGAGGGTGGCCATCAACACGAAGCCGACCACCAGAACGACATTGTACCCCCAGCCGTCGACCCGCCGGGAGATCTTGGTCAGGTTGATGTGAAGGAGGCTGATGCCGCCCAGCACCATGGCGAAGATCATGGTGATGCGGATCCATTCGGGGGCTTCCTTGTCGAGCATTTTCAGCGTCGGCAGCCCGGGACCGCTGAAAAACGCCAGGATCATGATGACCCCGGAACAGAAGGTGATGATCAGTGGGAGTGTGCGTTTGAAGAATAGCATGGGTCGGCCCTCACTCGATGCTCAGCCAGGAGAGGTATTGCTCGGTGGCCCGCTTCAGCCAGTAGTTCGATTCGCCGAAGGGCGTCTGGCTGACGGTCACCAGGAAGGTGCCGATCAGAATGGCCACGATGATGATCAGCTTGGACATGTCGGACCCCTTCAACGAGCCCACTTCTTTCGGGTTCTTCGACAGGTAGGCCGAGGCCGCGAACAGCTCCTCGCCGATCAGGGTGTAGTCGCAGGCCGCCACGAAGAACGGAATCTGCGACGGCTCGGCGGTACCGGCGATCTGGATGGCTCCCACCGCGCTGCCCGTCTCGGCCAGGATCAGCGACTCGGCGAAGAAGCACCCGAGATAGAAGCAGGCCGCCGGCTTCTCGCGCATCATGATGCCGCCGACGCCCGCCACGTAGCCGAACTGATCGTCGGTCAAGTAGTTGATGCGATCGGGCCGGAAGGCATCGGCCCGGCCTTTCTCGAGGTATGACTGCTTGACCACCTCCTGCGCCACCGACATGACGAACGAGCGGGTCATCGGGGCGAACAGCGGGGTGTCATATTCGGCGGTCTTCTTGGCCACATGACCCAGAATGGTCACGCCCGCCACGGTCTGGATGTCGTCCATGTCCCAGATGCCGGGGATGTATAGCACCCCGCGGCCCATCTCGGTGGCCCGGCCGACCGCATCATCGAGCGCCGACAGACCGCTGATGCGCCGGATGAACATCTCCTTCCCGCGTTGGGCGCTCAGGGTGAACCAGGTCACCAGACCGCCGATGACGGCGATGATCAAGGCGATGGGCGCCCGAGACTTGTCGAACCACTCGGGAGCAGCCGGCGCCCCCGCGGCGGCGTCAGGAGCGGCGCCTGCCGCTGGCTCAGCGGCCGGAGCTGGCGGGGCAGCCGAAGCTTCCGTCGGAGCGGCGGCGGCCGTCGCCGCGGCAGCAGGGTCAGCGGGAGCGACCGGAACCGCGGCGGCGGGAGGCGTGTCAGGCGAGACTGGCTGGACCGACTCGGGGGGAACCGCCGGCGCCGCCGGTTGGACCGGAGCGGCCGCCGCGGGGGCGGGTTCCGGAGCAGGGGCGGCCGGCACCGGAGCCGGAGCGGCACCCGGTTCGGGGGCCTGGGGAGCAACAGCGCTGGGTGGGGCATCGGGGGGCGACCCCGCCGGGGGTTCCTGGGCCATGACGGCTATCAGGCCGTACACCGCCAGAAACACCGCCAGCCGCCCCAGCCCCTTCCTGGAAAGGAGCCTGGACACGCTCATGGACGGACCTCCAATGGGTGAGGGTAAGGGACGAAAAACATCGAATTATACTTGCCTCCCCACGGCAAGTCAACGAATCCGTGCCCCATGCCGAGGGTTGTCGAGAACGGACTGGAAGAGGACGAGCGAGGAAAGCGCGCAAGCGGCGTAGGTCGCTCGGCCCCCGCCTCCCCAAGGCGACCGCGACCTCAAACCTCCGTTGTCATCGAAGGCGCAGCGGCCTGCCAAACCGGTGAAGCGATCACCCTGACTGCTGCACTCGCCGCTCTCGCCAAGCCGCGCGCCGGGGTCCAAGGGCCTTTGGCCCCTGCCGGTTGCCTTGGAAAACGAGGGGCTTTCGAGGCTCTGGACGCCTGTCAGGAGGTAGGCGCCAGCCCGATGCTCTCACCCACCTCGCCAACACCGGACGCGATGCCCTGGGTGCACCTCGACCTCAGGGGGCGGCTGGCCACACCGAGCCTCCGCCACGTCGCACCATGACTGGCACGGACACCCCTCGGGACGCGGCTCGCTTCGGGGCTTCTGTGAGGCGGACCCCTCCCATGCAGAGAATTCCCGGTTCTCGCGCAGGTATAAAGCTGCGCCCAGGAGGCGCTGAGTATAGGGATGGGTCGCATCCTCCAGGAGGCAAGAGGCCGGCAAGCTCTCGACGATGACACCTTTGTACAGAACAAGGACCCGGTCGGCGACCTGTCGCACCACGGCCACATCATGGGAAATGAAGATCAGGCTGAGCCCACGTCCCTCTTTCAATCGCATCAGCAGTTCGAGAATCTGGGCCTGCACCGACACGTCAAGAGCCGACACCGCCTCGTCAGCGATCAGCAGCACGGGATCCAGGATCAGCGCCCGACAGATGCTGATCCGCTGGCGCTGACCACCGCTGAATTCGGCTGGGTACCGATCCAGAGCATCCCGATCCAACCCGACTTCCTCGAGGCCACGCCCCATCAGGCCCTCCCATTCGGCCTCGGGACAGGGCCGGTGGATGGCCAGCGGCTCGGCCAGAATGCGTCGGATGCTCATGCGTGGATCGAGCGACCCGAACGGATCCTGAAAGACCATCTGCATCCGCCGCCGATGGTGGTGACGCACCTTCGGATCATTGGTGAAAAGATCTTCCCCCAGCAGGAAGGCCCGCCCCGCCTCGGGCTGGTACAGGCCCATCAGCACCCGCGCCAGCGTCGACTTCCCGGAACCGGACTCGCCGAGGATTCCGAGCGTTTCCCGGGCTCCCACGGTGAACGAAACATCCTGCAAGGCCGTCAGCACCGGCGGCGGCCGGCCGCGCCACCAGTCCCGCAGGCGTCGCAGCGGCGGCTGTTCGAGCGGGAACCGCTTGGTCAGCCCCTCCACCACCAGCACGGGTCCGGCAGTCATGCCTTCCCCCCTGGCTTCGCCACCGATTCGGGGAAATGGCAGCGCACCATCCGCCCCGGCAGAGGCTCGGAAGGCCCCGGTCGCTCGGTTCGACAGCGCTCGGCCGCCTTGCTGCACCGCGGCGAGAACACGCACCCGATCGGCTTCTGATCGGGCGACGGCAAGTGGCCGGGGATCGGCCGCGGCAGTTGCCGTTCCTTGATCAGGCGAGGCATGGCATCGCGCAAGGCCCGCGCATACGGATGCAACGGCCGATCGAGCACCTCGGCCACCGGCCCCCACTCGACCAGGACTCCGGCATACAGCACCGCCAGCCGATCGGCGACCGTACGAATGACCCCGAGATCATGACTGATGAACACCAGCGAATGTCCCTCGTCGCGCACGGTTCGCCGCAGCTCCTGCAGCAGCTGCACCTGCAGGGCGGCATCCAGGGCGGTGGTCGGTTCATCGGCCACGATCAGTTCAGGCTCCGTCGCCAAGGCCATCCCCAGCATCGCCCGCTGGCGCATGCCACCGCTCAACTGGTGGGGGAAGGATTCGAAAAACCGCTCAGGATCAGCCAATCCCGCTCGCCGCAGGGCCCGCTCCACCCGTTGCCGCACTTCATCTTCCCGAAGGTGCGGGAAATGGGTGCGCACCCCCTCGGCCACCTGCTCGTAAAGGGTCATCAACGGATTCATGGCCGTCATCGGCTCCTGGAAGACCATGGCCAGTCGACGCCCCCGCAGCTTCTGGAGCCCCGCCTCGTCGAGCGTCGCCAGATCGATGCCGTCGAATCGCAGGGCGCCCCGTTGCTCCCGGATGGCCGCCCGCGGCAGCAGGCCCAGCAGACTGAGCGCCAGCACGCTCTTGCCCGAACCTGATTCCCCGGCGATGCCCATCGTCTCGCCGCGCCCAAGGGTGAAGCCGATCCCCTCCAGCACGGGAAAGAGCCGGCCGTCGCTCCCCGTCAGGGTCAGACTATAATTGTCGACCTCCAGGAGAGGGGAAGCTGGGGTAGCCACACCCCTCACCGCGGGGGAACCGCTGCGCCCACCGGGGGCTTGCTCCAGGTCAGCAGGTCCTGGTCGAGCAGGGCGCGTCGCGGATCGACCCCCTGCAACCCGTTCTGGAAGGCCACCACATCGACCGCTTGCACGAGCCAGGCGACCGGCAGCTGTTCGGCCAGCAGGGCCCGGATGTCTTCGACGGGTGGGCTCGCCGGGGCGCCGAACGGCACACGATCCCAAGCTTCGAGGGCGCGATCGAGATCCTCGCGGCAGAACCCGGTGAAATTGAGGCGCTCACCCACCGGCGGCGCGCTGTGCCAGAGGTTGATCCAGCTGCGATCGGCCGGCACGTGGAATCCCACCAGGAAGGTGTCGAAATCGCCGGGCGCCAGATGCTTCCCCACCAGATCGGACCAGGTCGTCGTCACCACCGAGGCCCGGATGCCCACTTTCTTGAGGTCTTCCACCAGCAGATCGCCGACCACCTTCCGACCCAGATTCGATTGGTTGGTCAAGATGGTGAGGGAAAAGGGCTTCCCCTCGAACTCGCGCCAGCCGTCTCCGTCGGTGTCGGTCAGGCCGGCCCCGGTCAGCAGCTCGGTGGGCAACCCGGCCGCTCTTGCGGTTCCCGCCTGTGGACCGCTGGACATCGTGGCCAGTCCCACCGCGGGAGGGCCATCCAGCACCCGCCCTTCCATGGGCAGCGCCCCGAGCAGACGGCCCCGATTGATCAGTGCCGACAGGGCCTGCCGCACCGGCAGACGATCGAAGGGCGGCCGGCGCGTATTGAACCCCCACACCAGGCAGGCCGGATTGGGCGTGCGCACGAACGTCACGCCCGGCATCCGCAACTCCTCGAGGCGGGTGGCGATGTCAGGTGGCACATGCATCCAGTCGAGCTGGCCATTCCGGAAGGCTCCGACCAGATCTTCGAGGCGCGGGAAACAGCGGATCACGATCCTGCGGAAGGGCGCCACCGCGGCCGCCCCCGAAGCGGCCTCCAATTCGACGAAGCGGGCGCGCTGGCGAGCGACCAGCCGGTAGGGCCCCATCCCGACGGGAAAGAGGGCGAATGGCACCACCGTGGCCGACGCCGACGGGGCCGACGCGGGAACGGCCAGATCGTCCGGGTCGGGAATGGCGAAAGACGCGGGGGGAACCATCGCCTCGCGCAATCGTTGGCCCGCCAGCAGATGCGAGGGCAGGACCCCGACCGTCAGCAGATCGAGAAACTGGGTCGAATTGCCGGCGAACACGATGCGGGTGCGCCGCCCCCGATCGAAATGCTGGACCGCCGTCACGCGACGGGCCAGATCCGCATAGGGAGAGCCGGAATCGCTGGCCGCCATCGCCTGCAGCGTGAACTCGAAATCACGCGAAGTGAACGGAGTGCCATCATGCCAGGCCAGGTCGTTCCGCCAGGCGCCTTCGACCACCAGGTTCCCCTGCTCGTCCTGGGTTGGCACGTAGCTGGCGAACAGGTCGGGCTGGAAGGTTCCTTCCGGGCCCCGCTTCAAAGGGCCGGCGTGGACCAGATCGACAACCAGCCGCCCGAATTCTTCCAAGGGGAGCGCGGGGTTCACTCCCAGCGGATCGCCATACACCCCCAGCCGCAAGACAGCGGGATCATTGGTCGCCAGAAGCGCCTGAATGCGTGGAGGCAGCTTCTTGCCCCCGAAGCAGCCGGTCGCGGCGAGGCACGCCACCAACAAAGCCACCACCAGCAGCGCGGCGTCGGCCCCAGCCGCCCGCCGCCTCTCCCTGGTTGAATCAGCCTTCCTCACGACATCGCCCGAAATGTTTCCAGGGGCCGAGGAAGATCCAGGCCTTGAGATCGGACCGCCCTCACTGATTTCTGCGAATGGACAGCACGCCCGATCAGGGCTGACCACAAGCGGGACTGACGGTTGGACAGATGGCTGATTCATGGATGGACGCGTTCGTTGTACAAGGTGTCGCCGGACAACCGACCGCCCGGTCAATCACCGGCAGGATTCAGTTCAAGGGCTGGACGCCCCATTTCGCCGCCCCCTGACGGGTTGGGAACAGGTGTGGGCTCGGGCGACGGCGCCAGGTTCCCCCCCTCCGGCGAGGAAGCGCCTGCCGGCGGCTCCGGAGCAGGAGGCAAAGACGGGGTCGGGACCGGAGCGGGGTTCGGCAGCGATTGGGGAGTCGGGGAACCGGGCGACGCCGCCGGCGGAGCTTGCCCCATCATGGCCTTCAACTGCTCTTGCACCTGAGGATGCAGCACTTTGGCTTTGGCCAGGCCTTGCAGAATGGCCAATCCCTCGGCCTGTCGCCCCGCCTTGAGGTGTCCATGCGCCTGGGCGAACTCGACCAGCGACATCGACGCCAGCAGGGTTTCGACTTCCGCCTTGACCTGGGGCGGAGTTTGCGCGTTGGCATGGGCCTCTTCGAGCAACGGCCTGGCCTCGCTCAGCTTGTTCTGCCGAACCAACGTCACTCCAAGATCACGCTTGAAGATGGGATGCCCGGGCTGCAATTCGACCGCCTTGCGCAGGAGCTGCTCCGCCGTCGCCTGCATTCCGAGGTTGGAGGCCGCGATCCCGGTCACATCGAGGATGGTCGGGTCGGAATTGCCGATGGCCGCCGTCACCGAAGCCCCGATGGCATAGGCTTCCTGCCATTTCTGCAGATGGGCTTTGACCACGGCCAGCACCGCCCCGGCCTGCACTTCGAAGGCCGGGAACTTGATCGCCCGCTCGAGCGCCCATTCGGCGCGGACCAGGTCGCCCATCTCCCAGGCGATCTTCCCGATGTAGAAATAATAGATCGACCGGGCTTCGCCGCAGGTCAGGTAGCGGCCCAGTTCGGCTTGCTCCAGGGCTTTGGCCCGATCCTGGAACAGGTAGTAGTAGATGTGCATGCGCCGGAAGACCACCGAATGGTAGGTCGACCGGGCGTTGAAGTTGATGTTCTTCCAGGCCAGCTCGGCGAACTCGAGCGCTTCTTTGCCCTTCCCTTCCATCTCGAGGATGGTAGAAAGCTTCAGGTAGGGGTCACCCGGCAGAGGGTCGATCCGAATGGCTTCGTATAGCTTCTGCTTGGCAAAACTCAGCGTTTCCGCCGTCGGCCGCTGCTGGATCATGGTCTCGGCCGCTCGCACGAGGGTGTCGGCATAGTAGGTCCGGCGTTCGAAGTGCCAGCTCAGCACGCCCGCCAGCATCACCAGCACGGCCAGTCCGAACGTCACTGGCAGCTCAGGCCGGGTGACATGGACCGGCAGGGGGCGTTTGAAGAACCCGGTCTCTCCCAGGACCGGCACCAATGCCAGCACGACGACGGCATACAACGCCGTCTCGATGCGATGGAAGGGGAAATCGGGCACAGCGGCCGCCAGTTGGGCCATCATGGCGGCCCCCAGCGCGATCAGCAGCACATGGTCGCCGCGGAATTCCCCTTCGGGCAGATCCTTGGTCTCGGCTTTGACCGCATGATAGATGATCGCATAGAACCGCCACAGCAACAGCACGAAAATGCCCATGCCCACCAGGCCCAGCTCCGAGACGAGCTGCAGCCAGTCATTGTGCGCCTGTCGGAAGGTGACGGGCGTAAAGGTCTCCTTGTTGTCATCATCGAAGGTGTTCGCCTCCTGCAAGGGGAAGAAATGCTTGTAGGAGCCGAATCCGCTGCCGAGCAGCCATTTGAAGGGGTTGTGCGAGAACGACCGGAAGGTCGCATACCATACCCAGACCCGCTCGTAGGTATTGCTGGTCGTGCGATCCATGGTGAAGGTGCTCTTGATCTTGTCGAGCATGTTGAACGATTTCGCCGTCGACACCTGCACCAGGAAGCCCGCCCCCAGAATGCACGCCACCGCCACGAAGAAGCCGATGTTCCGTTTGACGAATCGCCAGTTCCGGTCGAACAGCAGCAGCATCAGCGTCATGAATCCGATGCCGACCAGCATGCCCAAGAGCGCCGCCCGGCAGCGGGTGATGTAGAGCCCGTAGAGCATCCAGCCGTACAAGCCCAGGGAGATCGCCTTCATCGCCAGGTTGTTGTAGTAGAAATAGAAGGCCAGGGGAATGAAGGCCGTGAACATGGTGAACGTGCCGAGGTAGTTGCGATTGCCGAAGGTCGACACGATCGACATCATGCTGTAGTTCTTGTCGGCCAGCTGCGGAAACAACGGGATGTACGTGGCCTGATAGTCGATCATCCCCGAGAAGATCTCGTCACGGGCGAAGACCCACCCCTTGGCCGGATCCCAGCGAAAGTACCAATTGTAGGACTCCATGATGCCCAGCGTCGCCGTGGCGATGCCGGTGAACACCATCGCCCACAGGAGGCCATCGAGCTGCCAGCGGTTCCGCACGGTGTTCACGATGTAAGGGAACAACATCATGATCAGGAAGGTGCCGCGCAGGTCGCGCAGAGCCGACGGCGCGTTGTAGTTCCAGGCCACCGACAGCACCGACAGCCCGAAAAACAGCGCCAACGGCAGATCGAGCCGCGTTCGCACCAGCTTGATCGCCCCGTGGTAGAGGAACCGCAAAGCGAAAACCACCCCGAACAAGGCCAGCGTCTGCTTCGACCAGAACTCCTTCGGGGTCAGGAAATTTTCGGTCGTTTCGCGATCGAAGAGGAAGGGCGTCTTCAGGGTGACCCAGACCACCCCCAGGAAGATCACCCAATCGAGCAGGTCGAGGGGTTGCCAGGCTTCTCCGCTCCGGCCGGGCCGGAAGAACTCGGCCACGAAGCGCAGCGGCTGGGGCAGATCGGCGAACTCGGCTTCCACCCCGGGCGATCGGCTCGGCGTGGGTTCAAAGGACGAGGGGCGGGGTCGACGAGACTTGGCCATGTCAATCCGCCTTGATGGTGACTTCCATGCCCGGGAACTGCCCGGCCGTGCCGTTGGCCGGCCGACCCGAGAAATCCTTGAGCGAAACGTTGCCAGAAGCGACCCGCACCGTCGACGACCCCGGGAAGAAAATGGTGTCGTCGTTGGAAAGGATGGGGATCCAGAGCTCGGAAATGGTCGCCACCAGCGGCGTGGAGGTGGCGCCAAGCTGGCCGACCTTCACTTCGGGCGAGAAGAGCAGGCTCGGCCCGGACGCGCTGGCCGCCACCGGATCGTTGGTGTAGGTGATCGACTGCCCCGGCAGCAGGAACCGCGTGAACTCGAGCCGCAGCCCATCGCTGGCGGTAATGTGCCGGTTGTGATCAGCATCGACCCAGGTGGCCCTGGCCAACGCCAGCGAAGGCAGGTAGTCGACCACGATGTCGTCCCGCGGATCGAGATGATCGGGACCGAGCGACCGCACCACGCCCGACGCCGGGAATACCTCATAGGCACGCCCCCACGGATCGAACGTGAGCTGCTGCAGGTAGTTTCCTTGAAGGACGTTCAGGTCGTTCCCTGAAAATTTCTTGTCTTCGAAGGTGTTGTATTTGATGAGCGCTTCTTTGATGATGTCCAGCTCGTGCTTGGCCTTGGTGATCCGGGTCTCGCGCACGTAGTTCTGGTAGTAGGGCAGCGCCACCCCGACCAGCACCGCAATGATCGCCACCACGATCAACAATTCGATCAACGTGAAACCGTCTCGTCTCTTCATAGCGGGAAGGATGCTACCACAACGCCATCCATTCCACAAACCACATTCGTTCGCTCGGCGCCGAGAACGGTTTTCTCGGCTTCGCCAGACTCGCCGCCAGAGAACCATCTGCGTTATCATACGGTCCCATGACCACCACCGCTTCCTGTACCCAGCCCAACCCGGCGCGGCCGCCGCGAGCGCCGCACCACCGCCGGTCCCATCTTGCCCGGCTCTGGAAACGCGCCTTCGATCTGCTGGTGGCCTCGGCGCTGGGCGTGATCGTCCTGCCGGTGGCGGTGATCACCGCCCTCCTCATCTGGTGGCAGATGGGCTCGCCCGTGTGCTTCCGACAGCGTCGCCCCGGCCTGCACGGGAAGGTCTTCGAGATCTGGAAATTCCGCACCATGCGCAACGGCCCCGAGCCCGACGAGGTGCGCCTGACCACCCTGGGCCGCTGGCTGCGCCGCCTCAGCCTCGACGAGCTGCCCCAACTGCTCAATGTGCTGCGCGGCGAGATGAGCCTCGTCGGCCCCCGCCCCCTGCTCGAAGAATACCTTCCCCTCTACTCGCCCGAACAGGCCCGCCGCCACGAGGTGCCGCCCGGCATCACCGGATGGGCCCAGGTCAACGGCCGCAACGCCCTGACCTGGGAGGACACCTTCGCCCTCGACGTCTGGTATGTCGACCACTGGTCGCCCGCCCTCGATCTGCGCATCCTGCTGATGACCATCCTGCGCGTGCTCCGCGGCACCGGCGTTTCCCAGCCCGGCCAAGCCACCCGCGAAAAATTCACCGGTTCGCGGCCGCGGGTCGGCCAGGCACCGCCCCCGCCACCTGTGGTAGGATGAACCATGCCTGATCCGACCGCAGGTTCCGCCTCTTCCCCCAACCTTCTGGCCATCGCTGGTGGCCAGCCGGTGCGCACCGCGCCCTTCCCGCCCTGGCCGGTATTCGCCGACGATGAGATCGCCGCCGCCGAGCGCGTGCTGCGCTCCGGGAAGGTCAACTACTGGACCGGCCAGGAAGGCCAGGCCTTCGAGAAGGAATTCGCCGCCTTCATCGGCGCTCGCCACGCGGTCGCCCTGGCCAACGGCACCGTGGCGCTCGAACTGGCCCTGCAAACGCTGGGCATCGGCCCCGGCGACGAAGTCATCGTGCCCTGTCGCACCTTCATCGCCTCCGCCAGTTGCGCCGTCATGCGCGGCGCCCACCCCGTCGTCGTCGACGTCGACCCTGACAGTCAGAACCTGACCGCCGCTACGGTCGAGCCCGCCATCACCAAGGCCACCAAGGCCATCGTCGCGGTTCACCTGGCGGGCTGGCCATGCGATATGACCCAGTTGCTGGCCCTCGCCGAGGCCTACGGCCTGAAAGTCGTCGAAGACTGCGCCCAGGCCCTGGGCGCCCGCTGGGCCGGACGCCCAGTCGGCTCGTGGGGCCACGTCAACGCCTTCTCCTTCTGCCAGGACAAGATCATGACCACGCTCGGCGAAGGCGGCATGCTGACCACCAATGACCCCACTCTCTGGGAACGAGCCTGGCAGTTCAAAGACCATGGCAAAAGCTACGACGCCATGTTCCGACGCCAGCATCCCCCCGGCTTCCGGTGGGTGCATGAAGAGTTCGGCACCAACTGGCGCATGCTCGAGGTGCAGTCGGCGCAGGGTCGCGTCGCGCTCCGCAAGGTCCCCACCTGGATCGAAGCCCGGCGCCAGGCGGCCGCCCTCCTGCTCGAGGGGCTCGCCGACCTGCCCGGCCTGCGGGTGCCACGGCCTCCCGACATCGCCTTTCATTCCTATTACAAATTCTACGCCTTCCTCGAACTCGACCGTCTCCGCCCCGACTGGACCCGCGACCGCATCCAGGAGGCCATCGTCGCCGAGGGCATCCCCTGCTTCGTCGGCAGTTGCGGCGACATCACCCGGGAACTCGCTTTCCGACGCCGCGGCTGGGGCCCCGCCTATCCGCTCGTGCACGCCCCCCGCCTGTTCGAGACCAGTCTGATGTTCCTGGTCCATCCCTCGACCGACCCGACCGCGATCGAACATACGCGCGATGCCATCCGCAAGGTGATGGCTGCCGCCACCCGCTGAGGCTGAGGCCGCCACGACCAGTCGGCCGCGCGACTCCGCATTGGCCGTCGCCAATCGCTGAGGGAATGGCGGCGAGCGCGGCCCAGCCCCGGCCGGCCTCGCCCCGCCGGCCTCCAGGCGCGCCGGTTCCGTCCAGTTTGCTCACCGCTGCGCTTCCAGCCAGGCTTCGAAGCAGAGAACGCCCCACAACCGGTAGTGATGAGCCCGGATGCCCCGCCGGTGCTCTTCCCAGGCTTTTTGGATCGGCTCCGGGCGCAGGAACCCCTCCCGGGCGAGGCGCGTCGGCGACAGCAGATCGTCCGCCCAGTCGCGCAGAGGGCCGCGCAGCCAATCGCCGAGCGGGATCGCGAACCCGCGTTTGGTCCGGTCGAAGCGCACGCCCGGCAGCCGGCGGGCCAACAGGCGCCGCAAGATCCGCTTCCCTTCCCCGCCCCCGATTTTTTCGCCGAGCGGCAGGCGCCAGGCGAACTCGACCACCGCCGGGTCGAGGTAGGGCAGCCGCGTTTCCAGCCCGACCGACATGGCCGCCCGATCCAGCTTGACCAGCAGGTCGTCGGGCAGATACCCCAGCGCATCGGCCAGCATCATCGCTTCGGCAGCAGCCCCTTCCCCTTCAAAAGCGAAGGCCGCCCAGGCTTCTTCGCCCCATTCCCCCCCCCGGTCGGCCCAATCATTCGACGCCGCTCGCTCCCGACCAGCCCATTCGGTCGTCTCCGCCGAACCGACAGGAAATGATGCCGGCCAGATCGACGCCGCCCCCGCGTCGGACTCCAGACCGATCACCAGCGCCGCTGGATCGTCCCACAGCGAAACCATGCTCTTGTACAAATCGGCGATTTGATCGGCGCGCAGCAAGGCCGCCAGTTTGGGCATCTTATCGGCCAGCAGGGTTCGCCCTACGCACCCCGGGAACCAACGGTGCAACCATCGTTCGAGCCGGGCCCAGGTCGTGGCACCGATCCGGTCAAGCTGCCCGGCCAACCAGTGCCGCAGGCGCCGCGGCCAGCAGCGAGCAACCCGCCAGGCCCTTGCCCCATCGATGTATCGCGTGTAGCCTCCGAATACTTCGTCGCCGCCATCCCCTGACAGGCAGACGGTGACCTGCCGGCGCGCCAGCCTGGCCAGCAGCACGACCGGAATCTGCGACGAATCGGCGAACGGTTCGGCATAGAGCCGCGGCAGGTCAGGAATGACCCGCTGCGCTTCGGCCGCCGACACTCGCAGGTCGGTATGGGCCGTTCCCAGCCGACTGGCCACGAGGAGGGCCTGCTCGGTTTCGTCATAGAGCGGATCGTCGAACCCGATCGTGAAGGTGGGCACGGGGCGATCCGACTGCTCCTGCATCAAGGCCACCACCAGAGAGGAATCGATGCCGCCTGACAGGAAGGCACCCACCGGCACCTCGGCGACCATCTGGCGGCGTACCGCCGCTTGCAGCAGCGCCTCGAGATGCCTCGCCGCCGCTTCCGGGCCTTCGCGAAAGGGCATGGCCCGCGCCTGCCGCGCCACATCGACCAGCCTCCAATAGCGGAAAGACGCCAGCTCGACCGCCCCCTGTCCTTCCCTGGCTGTGACCGTCACCCCCTGCCCGGGCCGTAGCTGCCGGAACTCCTGCCAGATGGTATGCGGCGCGGGAATGCAGTTGTAGCGCAGGAGCCGCGCCAGGGAACGGCGATCGACGGTGCCCGGCCGCCCGGGAAAGGCCCGCAGGGCCTGGGGTTCCGAGGCGAAGAGGAAGATCCCATCGATCACGCCAAAATACAAGGGTTTTTCCCCGAACCGGTCTCGGAAAAGGTGAAGAACCCCCTCGACGCGATCGAAGATGGCCAGGGCGAACATGCCCTGACACCGCTCGATGGTCGCCCGCACGCCCCATGCTTCGCAGGCCGCCAGCACCACTTCGGTATCGGAGCGCCCGCGCCAGGCCGGCGCCTGCCCCGTCCGCTCCAGCTCTTCACGCAGTAGAGCGAAGTTGTAGATCTCGCCATTGAGCACAGCCACGAATCGTCCGCCCGCCGAAACCATCGGCTGGCGGCCGGCTTCGGAAAGATCGAGAATCGACAACCGACGATGTCCCAAGGCCAGCCCCCGCCGCTCATCCACCAGGAACCCGTCGCCGTCGGGGCCGCGGTGACTCAGGGCGGCGGTCATCCGACGCGCGATCTCATCCAGCCCGGCGGCCAGGGGGCGCCCCGCTGGACGGAATACCCCCGCGATCCCGCACATGCTCGTCAGCCCTCGCTCTTTGGCTGGTTCGTACTCGGCCCCCTGGTCTTCCATCACCCCTCGGGGGCGCGCTTCTCACTCGCCGGCGGGTCTCGCCCCCCCGCCGGCCGCCGCGGTGACAGACTCTCCGGTTTTCTCCGCGGGCCGCGCCGTGCCTTCCGATTCCCGGCGGAACGCCGGCACCAGCGCCCGCAGCCCGGCCAGCACTGCGGCGTCATCGCCGCGCCTGGCGTCGGCGATCAGGCGGTCGACCGCCGCCGTGACGGCGGCTGCGTCGAGCGCTTCGCTGCGCGCCACGAAGATCTTCTCGATGCGCGTGGCCGAGCTTTCTTCGACCGCCGTCAGCAGCTCTTCGTGCAGCTTCTCGCCCGGACGGGTCCCCGAGAATTCGATGCGCACGTCCTTGCCCGGCTCGAGCCCCGCCAGCCGGATGAGATCCTCGGCCAGATCGAGAATGCGCACCGGCTCTCCCATGTCGAGCAGGAAGATCTCGCCCCCCGCGCCCAGCGCCCCGGCCTGGATGACCAGCTGGCTCGCCTCGGGAATGGTCATGAAATACCGCACCATGTCAGGATGCGTGATGGTGATCGCTTCCCCCCGCTCGATCTGCTTCATGAACAGCGGAATGACGCTGCCGCGACTGCCCAGCACATTGCCGAATCGCACCGCGGCGAACCGCGTCGGCGGCTGGTGGGCATCGGTGGCCCCCGCGCTACCCGCCTCTGGGGCTCCCATGGGCGAAGCCGCCGCGCCCCGCCGTGCTTCGATCTGCAGCAGCATCTCGGCGACGCGCTTGGTGGCGCCCATCACCGAGGTCGGCCGGACCGCCTTGTCGGTCGAGATCATGACGAATCGCTCGGGAGGATGCTCGCGGGCGGCTCGCAACAGATTCAGGGTGCCCAGCACGTTGTTCTTGACCGCCTCGCAGGGATGATCTTCCATCAACGGCACATGTTTGTGGGCCGCTGCATGGAAGACGATCTGCGGACGCCGCTCAGCGAACACCTGCTGCAGCCGCGCCCCATCCTGGATGTTGGCGATGACTGGCACCAGTTGCACGCCTGCCGCTTCGGGACGTTGCCGTAGATCTTGATGGATCTGATAGATGCTGTTTTCCCCCTGCCCGAGCAGGAAGAGCGCTCCCGGTCCGAACGGCAGCAGCTGCCGGCAGAGTTCGCTGCCGATGCTGCCGCCGGCCCCCGTTACCAGCACCCGCTTGCCTTTGACGTAAGCCGCGATGCTGTCGAGATCGAGCCGCACCGGCGGCCGCCGCAACAGATCGGAGATCTCGACATCGCGCACCTGCAGCCGGGCCGGCCGGCCGGCTAGCAGATCGGCCAACCCCGGCACCGTCTTGACCCGCAGCCCCGCCGCCCGGCAGTCGCGGGCGATCTCTCGCACGGTCTGCCCGGAGGCCGCCGACAGCGCGATGATGACCTCCTGCACCTCGTACCGCTCGGCCACCTGGGCCAGGTCGTGCCGCGTGCCCAGCACCTTGAGGCCCTGGATGATCTGCCCCTGCTTGGCCCGATCGTCATCGATGAATCCTACCGGCGTGATCCCGAGCGTCTCGCTCTGCCGCAGTTCCCGCACGACGCTTTCGCCGGCGCGGCCCGCCCCGAAGATCAGCACCCGTTTGCCGCTTCCCCCAAGCGCCCCCGGCAAGGCCCAGCGCACCCAGGGCTCTTCGGCCAGCAGCAGCAACAGCCGGGGCGCCACCCGCGCAAACCCGATGAAGGCCATGTTCAGCAGCCAATCCGCCACCAGCACGGCCCGCGAGAACCCGAGCCACTGGAAGTAGATGAACCCCATCTTGGCCATCGTCGCCAGCGTCGCTGCCTGGAAGACCGCGATCAGATCAGGGATCGACGTGAACGCGATGGTGCGATTGTAGAGCCCCACCCACCACAGGATGAACACGCTCACCGGAATCGAGAACACCAGCATCTGCACGCCCATCTGGTAGTGGGAATGCTGGGTGAACGACTCGAACCGCAGCCAGAACGCGATGAACAGCGCCGCCACCATCGACATCACATCGATGGCCAGGAACAGGAGCTTGGTACGGCGCTTCATCTGGTTGATCTCCGGCGTCAGATGATAACACCTCTTCCCTCGAGGTGGGAAACCCACCAGCGCGAGGCCAGGGAAAACCCCTGGAACGCATCAAATCCCAGGCCATGGCTTTCGCTGGTTCTTCCGCCAATCGTTCAGCAGCGTGGTCGGCTGCTTTGGAGGCCAAGGTCGGTCGCATTTCCACATCGCCCAGGGCCCTTCCCCGACGGGAACGGAGACCGACGTTTTCCCTGCAGGATTCCCCTCGAGCGCTGCCACTGAGCAGGGACATGGTGTGTCCATCTCCTCTGCCGCAGGCCCGCCAGAAAACTTGACAGGCCGGCACCGAAGACGGCACCATGGGTCTCTCATTCAAGATGCAACCGGCGAATGTGTTCCAGAATGGTCAGGGGCAGGGGGACACCCTCCCAGAAGAAACGGCCTTTCGCGCGAAAAGAGGCACACCTGCGAGCCCCGATGCACCACCAGCGGGAACCGACAAGCCATATCTATCCTCCCCGTGGGTGGTCATTCTGACCGCACGGGGGATGGTCGCGCTGGTTGTCCTGTGGGCAGCCATCGCCCTTCCGATCGCGACGCCCGGCCCCTTGGCGGTGACCGCCATCGTGGCCGCTCTGGGCGCTGGCCGTTGGTGGAGGGGCGAACCATGGCCATGGCTCCCCGATGTGGTTCTCGTCTGTCTGCCCTACTGGGCCGCCCTGTCCTTCCGTCTGGGCCCGACGCCGCCCCCCGCCTGGCTCCTCGGCTGCACCTTGATCGCGATGGTGGCCGTCCTGGCGTTTCCCAGCCCCCGACAGCGTCGAACAAGGTCTTCCGCCCGTGCTGATGCCCCCGCCGGCGACCGGATCTATGCCTGGGCCGTGATCTTGCGACGCCAGGCACGCGGCCTGTATCAAGCCCTTCCGGTGGCGGTGGTCAGCCTCGTATTGTTCGGGTTCTTCCTGGTGACCACCGACCGTGGCTTCGACCGCGCCGCCTTGCTGCGCTACCTCGGCCACCTGGGCCTGTTCTTCGCCGGGGTGCCCCTCACGTTGACGGCCGTCTACGGCCGATCTTTTACGGCAGCTCAACCCGCCTCCTCACGCCAATCCAGTCCCGAAGCCACGCCAACCCAAGGTTCGACTGCCGGGCCCCCACCCTGACGCTGACCTGCCTCAGCCCCCCCCTGTCAGTCGCCAGGCGGCGGCTCTACTGACGCCTAGCCCTCCGGAACAAGAGCCCCAGCCTGCCTGTCGCGGTCGCCAGAGCGGTCGACGACCACCTCGACCGCTTCCCCCTCTTCGAGGGCCGGAGCAGCCAGGAACCCGAGTAGGAAGAAGGCCAGCATCGCCACTTCCTCATCCCCATAGGCATACTCGGTCAACCCTGATCCCAGGAAGGCCACCCAGACCGGCAGCGCTGCCTTGGCCCATCCCGCCGCCTCAGAGTCAGCGAACCGTTTCGGCAAGCGGCGAGCGAAGCAGCCGACCTCGAGGCAGAACCAGACGAAGGCCAGATACCCGCACAGCCCCGTCATCGCAAGATACTGCAGGAACGAGTTGTGCAGATGCCCGTAGACCCACGACTGGGCATGCTCGACGGGAGTGGCCCGTGCCTGGTAGTGTGGCTTGACGTTGTTCATTCCCACTCCGAACACGGGAGCGGCGGCCAGGATGTCGAGCCCCACCGACCAGATCCGCAACCGGATGTTGCACAACCCATCGGGCTGATCGCCCGCCAACGACAGCACGGCCGCCCGGCTCGCCAGGTGATGTGTCATCATCACCCCGGCTCCCATGAGCAGCACCGTGGCTGCGGCCGCGGCCAGAGCCGTCCGCCACCGGGACCGGAACATCGTTACCAATCCGATTCCCAGCCCGATGAACACCCCACGCGTGAATGAGGCCGCCACACCCAAGGACAAGCAGCCGATCGCCGCCAGCAACCGACGCCGCCCTCGCGGGGTCGCCCCCCCGAAGGCCCACCACGCCACCGCGACCACCAACAACAGCATCTGGCACTCCCCGAACGTCAGCGGGAGGGAGAAGAACCCCTGCGCCCGGTTTTTCGCTTCCATCCGGGTGAATTGATCGGTCACCGTGATCAGCGCCGCCACCGCCCCGCTGCCAATCAGGGTTCCCAGCACCACCCGCCGCTGCCCCCGCGTGAGCGGCGCCGCATACCCCACCAGGAAAACCAGGATGATCAGGAACTTCGTCATCTCTCCCCAGGCCCGCGCCTGGTCGATGGCAAACGGCAGCGACAAGATCCCCGCCAACGTCAAGCAGGCATATGCCGGCCAGAACGGCAGCCTTCGCAGCCGATCCACCCATGCTGGGCGGTCGGCGACCGCCTCCTCCCGGCCCACCGCTCGCCCCCTCCACCACTCGCGCACCAGCCCCAGAAAGGCGATGCCCAAGGCGATCTGCGCCAGCGAAATGGAAAACGGCGCCGCCAGGGCATACCCTACCAACCCCGCCAAGATTCCTGACCCTGCGATGGTGTTGGGTTTGCCTGAAAAGCTGGGGCTAACGGATGAAAGCAAGGAAATCAACCCATCTAGGAAGCTGGGTGACCGGGAGTCTGCTCGATAGATAGTGGGTGTTTGAATGCTTGTCCAGCCAGGAGTCTTGGCTGCCCTCCCCTCCCTTTCTGAAGCTTGACAGAGAGTTCCGGTTTGATTCCCCCCCGAGGCCGCTTGATCCTTTTCACTCATGATCCACCCCGGGAATTGGAGTATGGCGAATCGTTTCGATGATCCGTTCGAAGGCCTTGCGCTCAGGTTCCGTCAGAAGTGTCTGATGCCGCGTCATCAACGAACTCGCCCACCCGAGCTTGTCAAGCAGGACCACCACTCCCGACTTCAGGTAGGAGCGTGCCAGCAAGGCCGCTGTGCCAAACCGACCGAGCGTAGATGGTCCATATTTTTTCAAGATCCGACGCTCTGTATGATAGCTGGCAAGAAATTTATCTCGTACAAACCGGTCGATCTCGCGCACAAAGTAAAGCGGCCGACACACTTTGGCGAATCTGCTGCTGCCACAGGTTCTGATCCATAGCTCACGATCCTCTGCTCGAGGAAATCGCCGGTCATAGGGGTGAGCCAACATCCAATCACGACGCGCGATGACACTGGCGTGAATGATCGAGCCTCGCGTGAGAATGGTGCGTGGCGACACATCGAGCGGCTCCAAGGCGCGCACCCCGATGGGACGAGCCTCCCCGTCGATCGCCAATACCCCTGTGCTTGACACATCGACCCCCGGAGTCCCGAGCAATTGTTCCATTTGCCAGCGACAACGCTCGGGGTCCATCAAGTCGTCCGCATCCATGCGGGCCACGAAGTCCCCCCGGGCTTCGCGGGCAATTTGATTGAGTCGCGCCACCAGGCCGCGATGCGTTCCATCAACAAACAACCGCACCCTCGGGTCTCGAATCTTACGGAGCAGTTCGACCGAACCGTCGGTAGAGCCATCGTCTACCAGCAACAATTCCCAGTCCTGGAATGTCTGGGCAAACACTGAACGCACTGCCTCCAGAACGGTGGAGCGATTGTTGAAAATGGGCAGACCGATCGTGAGAAGCATGCGGAACTCCTGTCCTCCGCCCTTTGTTGTCAGTGCGTAGGCGCTCTGATAGTATACGCTTGGCTGGGGTTCCTCAAGTGTCCGTTCGGGAACCAGCCCACTCGGATGTCATCCGATCCGATTCTCCGTAGAATGCCGAACCCGAAAGCAGACGTGCACCAGCGTCCTTGTCCCAGTCCTTTGGAGATGCCTGTCAAAATGGCGAAACCTGCCTCTTTCTCGTTGTTCCATTGCACGACCGTTCCCATGACGCTTTTTTTTTCTCTGCGCAGATTCCCTTCTTGAAAGAGCACGGGGTTCGCATCACCGCCGTCTCGTCCCCTGAACCTGATCTGGAAGCTTTTGGCCGACAGGTCGGGGTGCCCGTTCGTGGCGTGCCGATGGCTCGGCGCTTGGCGCCCGCCGCCGATCTTCTCTCGCTTTTTCGCCTTTATCGCCTGTTTCGAGCCGAACGCCCCGATATCGTGCATTCTCACACTCCCAAGGCTGGTTTGCTGGGGACGCTAGCCGCCAGCCTGGCCGGCATACGAGGGCGCGTGCTGTCGATTTTCGGCCTGCCCCAGATGACCCTGGCCGGCCCCATGAAACGCCTGCTCGACACCACCACTCGCCTGGCCTGCCGACACGCCCATCTCGTCTGGTGCGATAGTCCTTCCATGCGCCGACACGTGATCCGCGAACGACTCTGTCCTCCGAGGAAGGTCTTCGTGCTCGGTCAAGGCAGCGTCAGCGGCATCGACGCCGAAGGCCGTTTCAATCCTGCCGCCTATGGCCTCGATCGACAATTGGAAGTGCGCAGCCGTTATGGCATTCCCCTCGACGCTCCGGTCATTGGCTTCATCGGTCGGGTGGTTCGTGAGAAGGGCATGGGCGAGTTGGCCCGCGCCTGGCGCCAAATCCGCCAGGAATTTCCCCACGCCCACTTGCTTCTGGTCGGGATCTTCGAACCCATCGACCCCCTCATGCCCGAAGAAGAAAATATCCTCCGTCAAGATCCACGGGTCCACCTGACTGGCTGGCGGCACGATATCCCCGAACATCTCGCCATCATGGATCTCCTGGTCAACCCCAGCTACCGCGAAGGCTTCGGCGTCGCTCACCTGGAGGCCGCCGCCATGGGCAAACCCGTGCTGGCCAGCCGTATTCCTGGGAGCATCGACTCCGTCGTCGACGGCGTGACTGGCACTCTCATCCCCCCCCGCGACGTCCAGGCCCTCATCGGCGCCCTGCGCCGCTACCTGGCCGATCCCGCCCTTCGGCATCGCCATGGCCAGGCCGGCCGTGCTCGCGCCCTGGCGCATTTTCAGCCGCCAGCACTCGCTGCCGGCCTTCTCAATAAGTATCGCCAACTTCTTTCCCCATCGTGACAGTCGCCACTGGGGACAAGCGCTACCAAAGGGGATTGAAACCTACTGTTGATAGAGCAGGTCGATATCCGATCGACCACCGCCTTTCCAAAGAATTTCATGGGCCTTGATACAATTGGGCAAGGCAAAAATGGTGCGCGCGAAGCGCCGCAGTGCTTCCTTGGCATTTGTCACCCGGTCCTTCTGGCGGTGGCGGACAAGAATGTTCCAAGCGGTATTCGCCCAGGCCGTATCGGGCGATGACAATGGCATCTGGTGAATATCCCGAAGATGGCGGGCAATCTCCTGAACCCCTGGGAGATCGCTCGCCAAAACCGGCAGCCCAATGGCACCGGCCTCCAGAACCGCCCCTGGCACCCCTTCATGCAGGGAAGGAAACAATAACAGATCGGCGGCATGGATCAACCTGCCAACATCTTGCCTGGTCCCGGTTAAACGAACGACTTCCGTCATCCCCAAAGCCTCAAGGCGTGACCGAAGCCGATTTCCGATGTCCGGATCTTCCCGGCCGATGAATAGAAATCGTGTTTCCGAATGCATCTGGTAGATGGTTCTGCATATTTCCGCCAACCGAAGATGGTTTTTCGCAAGATCCATCCTTCCCACATGAACGACCAAGGGAGCTTGGCTGGGAAAGCCGAACTCTTTTCTGACCCCTTCGGGATCGGGGACGATATCCAGAGGGCGGTGGTCAAGTCCATTTGGAATGACCAGGCAGCGGGGATCCCGTCTCCATTCACGATTCCAGGCCAAGGCCAGGGAGCTCTCCCCGTTTCCGACGATCCTTGTAGCATCGCGCTGAATCAAATGCTGCATGATGCGCGTTTGCAGCGGATACCGCCAACGCCGTTCGTTTCCACGGGTGGTTCCACGGAAATGGATGATCCGGCGGGGCACCCCGGCCCATCGCGCCAAGCGAAGGATATATCCGGAAAAAAACTGCAAATGGACATGAACAACATCATACCCGACGACCAATCTGGGGAACCGCCATGGAAGCATCGAATCTAACGGACAATGGATCACTCTGCAGCCAAGTTGGCGAAAATCCTCGTCCAGATCACCTGGCTGATCCGTTAAAGCTACCATATCGATAGAAAATTGGTTTCGATCGATTTCCCGGAGCACATCTAAAGTGCGCATTTCCGCGCCACCACGATTCAAACGCCCAAAAACCTCGAGAACCCTGATCATTCCGTATACCTCAAAAAGAGGAGACACCAAACAGCGGGCGCTTCCTCCGCTCCGGCGTCAAAATTCGGCCATACCGCGTGCCAATCTGCAAAGCTAGGGCTGCCAGACTGGAACGCTGCGACTCAGAGAAAAACCGATTCGGTCCATACCATCCACAATTTTTCGAGCGGCCTTGCGAGTGATTTCGACGAATCGGTATTCCGCCATTACTCGGCGAAAACCAGCACGGGCGATGGCCTGGCGCTCTTCTTCGTGATCGAGGTAGTACCGAATTTTTTTCACCAGATCATCGAAGTCCGAATATCCTACGATCTCCCCTGGTTCCGGGAAGAGCCTAGAATGGAGAGGCGCGCAATCACAGATTTGCATGACGCCATTGGCAGGGAGATAATACGTGCGTTCATTTCCCAGGTTATATTCATTCCAATGAATGTTGATGCCGATCTTGGCCCTCTGATGAAGCCGGACCCGCTCGGGAAAAGTCACCGGGGATACCCACCCTGGGTACCGATGTCGGAAAATGAAAAAGAGATTATGGGAAAACCGAAAAAAACCATACACCTGAAACCGCTTACCTAATGCGCGCTTCAATTTGGCAAGCAAAGAGAGCTTTTGCTGATAGAAGGCCCCGACATAAATGACATCGATGTCACGCGGTCGCTGAAAAAGATCGGCTTCCGAGATGCCAGGGTCGTAAGCCCCCTCCATGACCCCAATCGGAACGAAATCAGCATTCTTCACACCGCAATACCGCATTTTTTCCGCCATGTCCATATCTCGACTGTAGCCAGGGTTGGCGTAGAAGAGGTGATCATACGCGTGTTGATAGGGAATATTGCGGATATAGGTAGACCCAGGATCATCTCCACTGTACAAGACTTTATACACGGCAATGGTCCGCAAAAAATCGGGATGATAGGGGGGGCAATTGAAGGCGATCAACGCCGCAGCACCTGTCTCGGCAATCAACCGTTGTAAAGCCTGGTACATGGCAACAAGGCTGGGATGCCGGGCTTGATACAGGCGATCGAGGGCTACTGCCTCAAGGTAGTTCCTTGGATCAAGAAATTGCCCATGATTGAAAGGAATGAAATCAAAGTGATCATCCGAAGCTTTTCGGATGTTGGCCTCATACATCTCGGCTTCAAAACCAGTTTTATTGTACGAATAGATGATTTTCACGAGTAGCTTTTGGGAGCGGGGAGCTTTTTTTACATTTTGATTGAATTTTTAGATACCAATCAAAGGGTGCCTTCTGGATCAATGATCCAATTTCCGCCGAATGGCCAGCACCAGGAGGGGGCAGAGGACCGCAATATCGACAGGCTGCAGGAAGCTGAGCAAGTAGAAGAAGTGGGTAAGCAGCATGGCGATCGGCCTGGGCCACCTCCGATGGATGTGTAAAAGCCCGATGTCGAAGCGCCCAAAAGGATATGCCTCTACTTTTTCAGCCAATAAAGGTGGAGCAAGGCGTCGAAGCGCTTCGATGCTCATGGTGTCAAGAAAAAACGTTTCGAAATTCTGAGGATCGAAGTACCGCTGGAGAACTCCATACAATCTTCGATAGTTTGGAACAGTAATCAGGGCCAGCCCACCTGGTTTAACTAGTTCTAAATGCAGGCCAACTAATGCAGCAGGGTCGGCAAAATGCTCAATAAACCCATTGCTATACACTACATCAAACGAACCTCGAGAAAATGAACACTCGAAAACATCCTCACATCGCCAATCACCGACTAAACCCTGGTCACGAAAGAACTCCTGCCCCAAAGCTACCCCTGTTGGGGAAAAATCTAGCCCCGCGACGGATGCGCCGAAAGTCTTCGCAACCCAGGCCAGCCAGATCCCAGGGGCGGCCCCAATCTCCAACACTTTATCACCCGGCTTGATGTATCGCCGCAAAAGTCGCTGAAGGTTGCGGGCTCCCGCTCCCCACCCTCTAGGCAGGTGAATGGGAGGAGGGCAGTGATATAGCTGATCCCAATAGTGAAGGGCTGTTTTCGAAAGTTGATTCATGGATGGTAGCGCTTGGAAGCAAGACGAAAATTATGACTCCAGATCCAGTCCGGATTCCGATAGGAAGCAAGAACATGGAAATACTGGCTGAAACGAGCAATGAGATCACGCTCGCGAAACCCGCAGTAGCCCAATTCCCAGAAGTGCTGTCCCCCTTGGTATCGCGGGGTTACTCCATCAGGTCGATGAAACCAATTGAAGAGATCCCATTCCCAGGAGAGGTCGATTCCTTTGAACCCCAGGTTCAAGCGAATCTGACCATGACGTCCCGCCACAGGCAGATATACCAGCGCGAACCGAGCCACCCGCGCCATTTCTTCAAGACACCGATCAAGATAAGGGACCGCGAGGTGCTCCAGCACATGCGAGGCGACAATCCCATCGAACTGACCATCGCCAAAAGCCGAAAGGTCATGCAAACTGCCGACATGATCTGGCCGAAACGTGGGATCAATATCGAGGGTCTCAACTTGAAAGCCTCGCCATTTGAAAACCAGAACATCTAGACCATGCCCAGACCCTACGACCAGAAGCTTCTTCACACCTGGCAGCTTCATGAGGTCTTGATATTGGTAATAGGTATTCACAAAAGTAGAGAGGTGGAGTTGTCGGGCCCAGGCTTCCCGGTCAACCGGCATGGGACCAGGCAAAGGCACCTTCTTGGAGGATTGGTCCACCCGGAATACTCCTATTCGATAGAGGATTTTGGGAACAGCGCTCGATCGTCACGAAGATGGCCCGCCGTCAAAATGAGGAGGCACCCGAGACAAAGAAGCCAACTGAAAAAGAAAGCCATGCCCAAACCTCGTGCCTGCCATTGTGGCACAAATTGCCAGGCAAGGCAAATCAATGAAAGATCTCGCGGAATGGCGAGGGTCAAGAAGGACGTCCACATGCGACCCAGGCTCTGGATGATTTGCGCGATGCCTACCGCCAGAGCTTCCACGATGGCCGCGGCGATCATCCAGAATAACACGGGTTGTCCATCCAGGAAATCGCGCCCGAAAAAACGTAGAAGCAGAGGACCGAGGGCATAACAAAGCCCTCCAGCCAGGAGCATAACCACACCGGTGCCAAGGATCAGGTGATGGAAGGTTTTCCAGAATGCCGCTCGCTCCCCATTTCCTCGAAGATTGTTGAGGATCGGCAACGCCACCCCGTTCAGCACCTGTGGGACGAACATCAGAACCTGACGAAGGGTTACCACCGCGTTGAACATCCCTAGATGCGAAAATCCACCGGGCTGCCGCGCCAGGAGAGCGTTGACAAAATAGAGGGCGGGCAATGTCGAGAAACTGCTAAGGGCGCCAGGCAAGGCATAGGACAACAAGATCCCGTATTCGGACCAGGCCCCCTCGGAAACAATGGCCAGTTGATGGGCCTGCAGCTCACGGGAAAGGTGATACCGGAGGAACAACCATCGCAACAAGGCGTTCAATGACAGGGCGGCCACAGCCCCCGCCAAACCCCACCCCCAGGGAAGCGCCACAAACATCGGCAAACTCAGCAACCCACTGCCAATGTAGGCTGTTGACAAAGCTGCGAAGCTTTCCAACCCCATGAGCGCCCCCACTTGGAATCCGCTCAAAATAGTGAAGATCAGGCCAATCACCGACAAATGCAAAAGACTGGCGAGGTGGGGCGCCCGCAGGGCATGTTCCGCCAGACATCGAATACATGTCAGCAGGATCACTGCACCGAGGACTCCTGACCAGATAGTGAACGACCACCCCAATCCGAGAATTCGCGCCGTGCGAGCTGGATCTTTGCCACGAAATTCGGAAATGAATCGAGTCATGGTCCCGCTTATCCCCAGTTGGGCGAGACCAGCAAAAGTCATCACAGTGTTCTGGATAATCCCATATTCACCAAAAACAGCTCGCCCCAAAAGGTTCGACACCACCACGGTGGAAAAGAACGTAGACCCCTGCAGAATGATTGTTCCCAGCACATTCCAGCGCAGGGCAACCAGGAGCCGATATTTGAGGGAAATGGCCATGCCTGCGGTCAGTCGATCCAATGACGGAACCAGAGTTCAAGGAACAAAAGAGCCCACAGCCGATTGCTCCAATCCCGTGCGCCAGCCATATGTTCATCGACCATCTTTTTGAGAAATTCTTTTTGAAAAAGGCCACGCCGAACAGCGCGATCGGATTCCAAAGTGTCTCGCACCAAAACTCGGAGATTTCCTCGCAACCAGGCCCCCATCGGGACAGCGAAGCCAGTCTTGGGCTTCTGAAGGATCTCAACAGGAAGAAGATCTTTTACAATGGACCGGAAAAAACTTTTGGTTTCACCCTCCCGGAGCTTCCAATCGGGTGGAAGTCCAGCTGCATACTCGACAAGGATATGGTCCAACAAAGGGCACCTTACTTCAAGACTATTGGCCATGGACGCGATATCAGTCTTCATCATCAAACAATCAGGTAGGTAAAAAGACTGATCATGGCGCATCATCCAGGCCAACAAAGGCTCTCCTGCCTCGGGACCCATGACCTCTGGCCCCCTCTTGGGTGCCGGAGCGTGCCGCAGCATGCGGCGAAAAGAAGGAGTATAGAGCAGACGCTTTTCTTGAGGTTTGAAATAGCTAGAATACAAGACGAACCTTTCGAGGGGTCCCCCTCCCACCATGGCAAGGCCCCTCGCCAATCGAGCGAGGGAATTCCATCGCCCGCACCCCTCCAAAAGCTTACTGGGCATGGTGAAAAGCAGCCGTCTCAGAAACGATGGGAGCTGATCGACGATTCCCCATCGCAACAGATCGCGATAATTGAGATACCCTGCCCAGCTCTCATCTCCTCCATCGCCTGAAAGCGCGACCGTAACCTGCGTTCTGGTCATCTTCGAGAGGTAGAACGTCGGGATGGCCGATGAATCAGCAAAGGGCTCATTGAAATGGTAAATGAGCAGGTCAAGAATACCCTCCACCTCAGGGCGCACCAGAAATTCTTGGTGCACCGTCCCATATCGCGTGGCAATGAGCCGAGCCCAAGGCCTCTCGTCAAATTCCCCCTCATCGAATCCAATGGTGAAGGTGCGGACAGGCCGTGGAGAATGCCGGGCCATCAAGGCAACGATAACCCCTGAATCGATTCCTCCACTCAGAAAAGCCCCGAGCGGAACATCTGCCTCCATTCGTAGCTGAACGGATTCATCCAGAAGCTCCAAGACACGCTCACGCGCCTCACCCTCAGTCGGCGAATGCGAGCGCTCACCCCCAGAAAAGACGGGCGGGGCCCAAAAACGTTTTAGGTCAATCTTCCCATGCGCATCGCAGGTCAAAACATGGCCTGGCGTTAGTCGATTGATCCCAACAAAAGCCGTATCCGGGCTCGGGATGTACTGCCACGTCAAATACCGGTCGATGGCAGCAAGGTTCGGTTCTCGGGAAAGCTTCCCTGTCGCCAGCAAAGCCTTGATTTCCGAACCAAAAACCAGGCTTTTCCCAGTCCAGGCATAAAACAAGGGCTTCTTGCCCAACCGATCGCGTGCCAGAAACATCCGCTTGCGGTCTTTATCCCAGATCGCCAGGGCGAACATCCCACGCAAACGCTCAACGCAGGCAGGGCCATCCTCTTCATAAAGATGGACGATCACCTCGGTATCAGAGGCGGTCGCAAAACGATGTCCTTTTCGCTCGAGCTCTGCGCGCAGCGCCCGAAAATTGTAGATTTCCCCATTGAAAACAACCCAGACCCGTTGGTCTTCATTCCCAAGAGGAGCTACAGAACGTGGATCGAGATCGATGATGGCGAGCCGACGCTGTCCGAGACCAACTTCTCCATCCACGTAGATCCCCTCAGCATCAGGGCCCCTATGAATGAGGGTCTGACACATTTTCTCTAGTTCCCATCGGGAAACCCTGGAACCATCAACATTCATTATCCCGCAGATGCCACACATATTATACCCCGACCTCGATTCACAGATTCATGGCCTGCTCCGCCAGCTTCAATGTCCCCGCGGCAATAATGCACCCAATCGGCGAAAGGCCCAGTGAAGCATCTTCAATTCAAATATCTCTTGAAATAGAAACCCATTGGACGGCAGGAAGAGGTCCTGTTCGCGGTCGAAGAATCTGATGTTGGGAGCCATGAAGCCTGTCTCGCTAGGAAAACCAGCAAATTCAATGAATCAACAAAAGCACATCTAAAAATCACTATTTATACAATAGAATCAATCAAAATTTTTTCCGAAATGTGAATTTCTGTCAATTTACGGCCGTAGAAGAACATTGATGGTAGAATTTGCCAGGTCGGGAATCGCCGTTCTTATGTCTTCGACTGTTTCCAGTAGGTTGCCTTTTTCGCTTTCGATTCGATAATTCAAACTCTTTGCAAAATAAAAAAAGGACTCGATGGAATCGCCCGCCGCCTGGAGGGTGTATTCCCCAATCTCTACAATCACTCGGGGGCGGAATCGCGCCAACGTCTGCTGCCCACCCCGGAGGACCTTCAAATCCATTCCATCAACATCGATTTTGATCAGATCAACCTTTTCGACATTTCGACGCCTGCAGAAATTATCCATGGTATCGACTTGAATCTCTTCTATAGTCGGAGGGATGGATGGCTGTTTACTTGAAATAGGCCATTGGTTGCGAAAAAAACCGCGAAACGTTCCCACCGTTTCCCCCAAGGCAAGTTTCTCGACAACCACATTGGAAAATTGATTAAGTCGAAGGTTCTTGAGAAACTTCTTATAAGCCCAGGTCATTGGCTCAAAAGCGTAGACGCGACCTGTAGGACCGGCCATCTTGGCCATAGGAAGGGCATGACAACCGACATTGGCGCCGACGTCAAAATACACCATTCCAGGGAAAGCCAACCGTGCCAACAATTCCGACGTGTCAGGCTCAAAAACCCCATCAAAATGGAGCGCAGAATCGATTAACTGGTTCAACTCAAGCCGGAAATACACTCCTCCAATTGGCCTGACAACCGTCCGATTTCGATGAAGGGTCCTCCAAAAATTCTCAATCCAGAGGTAAAAATCCTTGACCTTCGTCAAACGCCAGGGGAGCAGCCTGTACAGGCTTCGCAGCATCCTTCGAACGTTCATCAATTTTCACCTCCGGCGAACATGCGACGATTCCTTGAAAGACATCTCAAATGTAGCACAATTCTCCTTGGCCGACAAAATACATAGACGCATCTCACTTTGATTGTCATGCTGCTCGACGCTCATCTAGTACTGAATTTCCGCCAGGATGCCATGCAAAAGCTGTCTGGAAGCCCAATTTGTAGAGCACCAAGCCCGGGGCCCGACGGATGCCACGGACAATATCCTTGGGGGAGCATTTGAAATGAGCGGCCGCGTCTCTGGCCACTTGTGCAAGCAAGAGATGCAGATAGATTCTTGCTTCACACCGTGTGTCAATCTTGTGATGGATGTCGCCGATGCCGACATCCTGCTTCAAAATCCAGAAGATCCGCTCCAATTGCCATCTGTAGCGGATGAGGTTGCGCAGAGTTATTGTTTTCATGCTGGTTTTGGTGGTGAAATACGTCAGAAGGTCCGTGTCATGGATGAAAGTGACCATGAGAACGTTGGCCTTGAGGGAAGGGACAAAGACGGTGTGTCGCTGATAGAAGACGCCTTCCTCGCCGCGAAGTTCCCGATAAGGAGGAGTATGAAGGAACGCCGCCAACTCTGCAAAAAAACCGGCTTTGGCAGTGAGCGGCCCATCAACGTGTCCGTGAACCACCCGATTGGCGGCGAGCTTGCTTACCAAGTGCATCCCCAACTTGTGAACCAGAGCCACGTTCTCTGGCGAAACGTAGGCTGCATCTACCACGAGGGGGCACCCCTCAAGGTTGGTCTGACGAACGGCCAAGAACGTTTCCACCTCGCGAAGTGCCTTGCGGAGTCACTGATTTTGGTTCAGCGGAGGGCGTCCCTGACCTTCGGGAGGTGGCGGGACGATTCGCACGGCCAGGATGATAATTTCATCGCCGTCGCCAATCACCGCCGCCAAGACTTCGATGTTGACCCCGGAGACCACCTTTTTAACCGCGCCGCAGTAGAACAGCCCTGTCCACCCACCCAATGTCCCTCTGGCCATGCGGGTAAAATCGTCAGCGCACAGGGTGATCGGATGTCGGCTCCTGTAGGAGGCATCTTTGGCATGCCAAGTCTTCAGATGGGCCGCCAGCCTCTCCCGACCTCTTTTGATAAGCCTGCGAAGCCAGCGTCGGGCAGGAATCGCATCAAAACTGGCATACAGAGCATCCTTGTTGATGTCATAGGTTTGGGAGAGATCAAGCAGGCTGTCACAGTTGAGAAGCCGTGTCATGGTTCCGGCCAAGATCAACCGCCGGTCAACAGGATCGGGAACCATATCCAGCACAGGCGCCATTCCATTAATCATGAATTCGAGGTATCCTGGTTCCATACGAAGCCTCCTTTTGGTTCGATAGTTGGTGCTCAACTCAATCGTACCTCGGGGGCTTCGTTCTGTACAGCCTCCTATGCGCTTTTGCAGACCATCCAGCTTCTCAAACCGCTGGTGGTACCGTTAACAGGAACTTCAATCAAAGTGTGGCATGAAATTGACACTACAACGATAGACGATTTGAAATGTCGCCCCCGCGAAATAAGGTTTTTGCCGCGAGCAAGACCATTTTTATATAGAAAGCGGAGAAGCCACTCTTGACATTTAACCGATCGAATCGTAAATTCCCCAACATGATTCCTCGCACCCTTGCACCGCACCTGCAGCAAGATGCCCGGTGGTACCCGGTCGTGACCGTGACCGGACCACGCCAATCTGGAATGTCATCAGCGGTCGAAATCTGACCCACCCAACGGTTTTGGGCTGACCCAGGGGAAATTGCGTGTTTCCTGGGTTTCCGGGTGACCGCTGTGCCCTGCCGGGTGGTCCAATGGGGAGGGGCCA
>QOQW01000004.1 GCA_003327425.1 Candidatus Ozemibacter sibiricus | reverse complement strand
GCGAGGTGCTGATGCCCTCTCCCGAGCGGCTGTCGGCCTTCATCGACGGCTGGTCGGCCGGTGTGCTCGAACTCGTCTTCCGGGAAGGGGGCGCCCTCGACAAGATGGTCGGCGACTCGCTGGTCGCCCTGTTCGGGCCGCCCTTCTACGAACGGACGGTCCAGGAGACGGTGGCGGGCATGATGCGGGCGGCCCTGGCCATCCGCAGCTTCTCGCGCGAGTTCTTCCGGCGACCGGAACATCGCGAGCTGCAGGCCCAGCCCTTCTTCAAAGACCTGGGGGTGGCCATCGGCCTGAACCATTGTCCGATGCATGTCGGGCTGGTCGGGCCGACCCGCGCGCTCACCGCCATGGGTGGTGGCATGACCGACACCCTGCGTCTGGTCGATACCGCCCGCCAGGACGAGATCCTCGTCACCCCGGTGGTCAAAGAGCATGCCGAGAAGATCCAGCCCGGGCTCTGGAAGTTCCATGGGCCCGACGCGGTGGCGCGCAAGTTCCGTCGCGAGCCGCTCACATTCTATCGGCTGGCCTTATGACCTGGATTCGGCAGACCGTCGGCGGGTCCTCTACCATGAGCGGCAGCAACCGCGGCGCGGCGGAGCGGGGCGCGCGCCACGGCCGCTCCGCCCCTCTCCCGCCGCCCCCGCTGACCGTCGATGGCGGACGCGTCTCGATGCCCTGGCCATGCCCGGAACCCTGCTGATCCGCCTGAAGGGGCTGGGCGATATCGTCCATCTGCTGCCTTCGCTGCAGAGGCTGCGGGCGGTCCGCCCTGACGAGCCGCTGGGCTTCCTGTGCCAGAAGCCGTTCGGAGCCATCGTGCCCGCCAGCCTCGGTGTGCAGATCTTCGAGCTGCGCCCTGGCGCCAGCTTCTGGGAAACCCTCGCCCTGGTGCGGCAGGTGCGGCGCCAGCGCTACGATCGCCTGTTCGACCTCTTCGGCAACCCCCGCACCGCCTTGATCTCGCTGCTGAGCGGCATCCCTTTTCGCGCCGGGTTCGACTATCGCGTTCGCCGCTGGGCCTATCATGCGACCTTCCGGCCGCCTGATCCCAATCTGCATCTGATGGCCCTGTTCGGCCAGTTCCTCGACCATTTCGGATTGGGTGGCCCTCTCGATCACCCTCGCCTGGAATGGTCCGCCGCCGATGCGGCGGGCGCTCAGGCGATCGTGCGCGAGCGCGGCCGCCCCCTGCTGGGCATGAATCCCCACACCACCTATCCGTCGAAAGCCTGGCCGCTCGAGCACTATCGCGAACTGGCGGCGCGCTGGCATGCCGCCACCGGCCAGCCGGTTTTGGTCTTCTGGGGCCCGGGCGAGGAAGCCACCGCGCGTCGCCTCCTCGCCGACCTCGGCCCCGCACGGGCGTTCACCCACCCGGCTCTGACCATTCCGCAATTTGTGGCCTTGCTGGCCCGGCTCGATCTCTTCGTCACTGCCGATACGGGGCCGATGAACATCGCCTGGGCGCTCGACGTGCCGACCGTGGCCCTGTTCGGGCCGACCACCCGTCGCGCCGTGGCTCCGCGCGGTCCCCGCCACCTCGTCTTGCACCACCGCTCCCTCGACTGCCTCGAATGCCATCGCGAGGTCTGCGCCGATGGCCGCTGCATGCGGGAATTGAGCCCTGACCAGGTGTGGGACGAAATCTGGGCCAAATATGGCGGGCCATCGATTCGCCTGCCGCCAGAGGCCGGACGAACCGTCGAGCTGGCCGGTCGTGGCCCTGTGCGGCCGGCGGGGGCGCCGCCTCCTGACCTTCCCGGGGCTGTGCGCGAGGGGCGGCCTGCGGTGTTCCTCGATCGCGATGGCACCCTCAATCCCGACCCGGGGTACATTTCCCGACCCGAGGACTTCGAGCTTTTCCCAGGGGTCGGCCGCGCCCTGCGGCGCCTGCAGGAACGAGGGTACCGACTGGTGGTGGTCACCAACCAGTCAGGGGTGGCGCGAGGCCTGATCGCTCCCGAGGCGTTGGCGGCCATCCACAAGAAGCTGACGGCGCGCCTGGCCGAAGAGGGGGTGACCCTCGATGCCATCTATGTCTGTCCTCATCATCATGAGTTCCCTCCCGAAACGGTGCCCAACCTCTGTTCGTGTCGAAAACCGGCGCCGGGGCTGATCTGGCAGGCGGCTGCCGATCTGGGCCTCGATCTGGGGCGGTCGTTCGCGATCGGCGATCGGCTGACCGATGGGCAGATGGCCGTCCATGCCGGGGTGAAGCCGGTCCTCGTCTCCTCTTCGCCGCCGTCGGTTCCATCCCTGGACGGGTGGAGGGTCGCGAGGTCCCTCGAGGAGGCCGTCGATCTCATCCTGGCGGCCGACCGGGCCGAGCCGAGCCGTGGCGATCATTCCCGCTGTTGAAAAAAAGGGTACGATTTTGGGGGTGGAGGAGGTTCCGCCCCCCCGGGTTGATCGGGTAGAATCAAGACATCGATCGATGTGCATCATCGCATACCACGAAAGGGGTAGAACTTATATGGTCCGCATCATGAGCAAGGTCGCCCTGGTGGTCCTGATCGCGTTCGGGTTGTTCGGCGTTTCCTTCGTGCCCAAAGCCGAGGCCAAGACCAAGAAGAAGGTGGGCTTCTTCACCAAGATGTCTCGCAAGATCAAGCGCAAGGTCCGGCATGTCGCCAAGAAGACCCGCCGGGCGATCGGCAATACGGCCGCCCGCATCGAAGACGGCATCATGGATGCCGGCGTTGCCGCCAAGAAGGCCATCACCGGCAAGAAATGCAAGACCCATGTGCGCGGCCACTACAAGAAGGGCCAGAAATCCATGACCAACGGGCACTTCCGGCGTGTCAGCAAGAAGAAGAAGCCCGCTGCCGGCGGTGGCGCCCCGGCTCCTGCTCCCGCCCCGGCCCCCGGCCAATCGTTCGCCGATCCCGCCTTCCCCCAGTAACCAGCAGCGTTCTTCCGCCTGCCCACCCCCGGCCCGCCCGGGGGCGTTTTTTTTGACCGGAAATGCTGCCCGCCATGGAGTCTGTCGCAGGAATCTGTTTTTTGGACTTCCGGAACACGGTGCCATTGATCTGGAGCGTGTTTGCTGATGGATCGTACAGAAAAAAATGCCCGTTTTTGGCATTTGTGCAACAGCCTCTTAAGTGGGGAGGGGGAGAAAATCGCCGGGGGGGGGCAGCTGCCAAACGTTGGTAACAGTCGAGGGGCATCTGCATTGCCAAAAACACTGTGCCTGCCTGCGCGCATAAAAACGCTTTGGTGTAAGGGCACGATGTGCGAGTCCCGACAGCCGATTCGAGAAGTGGGCATCTTTGTGTTAAAATGAAATCAGGATGTTGTTGCCATTTTTTTCAAGAAATCCAAATGTGGCTCAGCGGCAATTTTCGGGATGCCGACCTATTCTTGTTGCTCTTCTAATGCTTCTCACCAAGAGATCCTCGGTGATGGGGCAAAGCGGGTGTGGCGACCGTGTGGGTTATTCTCTGATGGAGATAATTACGGTGATTGCCATAGTCTCCGTGGTGGCATCCATCGCTTTGCCCAATGCCAGCGCTTTCTACAACTCGCAGAAGGTGGCGAACGAAGCGGCGGCCTTTGCGGCCAATGTCAGATTGGCGCGGGCTCATGCCATGCGAGAGAGTGGATTTGCCCGGGTGGTGTTCAATGCCGATCGCACACGCTATGTGGTACAGGCGCGTGCTGACAACACGGGGATGTTTCTGTCAGGAGAGGTGGCTACCATGGGTGATTCCAACGCCTACGCCGAAGTTTCTTCGGAATGGGTTAGCCTTCTGGGCGACCTCTACTACGAACTGCCCCCCGAGGTAACTTGTTCGACCGATCCACCAACCACGTCTGCCTTTTTCGTGCGGCCTGATGGCATGATTGTTGCTGAGCACAAATTTTCCTCCCCGCCCTTGGGTATCCTGAAAGTTGCCTTCACCGTCGATGATTTGACTATGCAGGTCGATGTTAATCCCTCGGGAGTCTTGGAAAGCATTGAATATTACAATGAAAACTATTGAACATGACCTAACGTTCGGTGCAGGCTCCCTTGGCTTCACCCTTGTTGAAATCGTGGTTGCAGTGACCGTCATCGCGTTAATGACTACAGCCCTTTTCAGTTTCATTTCCTTTGCGGGAGATTCCTGGCAACGTGGTCATATGACCATCAATCTCATCCAGGAGGGGAACGCCCTTCTCGACTACCTCGAGAGTGAGTTGGCTCTGGCCACCAAAGTTCTCGTTCCCACTCTCGGTAATTCAGATATCGGATTGGTCTATATCAAGATTGTCAGTGATTATCAGCCTTCTCCTTCATTTCAACCATTTGATTTTTCGATCAAATTCCTTCCCGATGATAATCTGGTTTTCTCAATGTTGTTGACGACTGGCACTACTTGGACAAATGCTGTCGCTGCCACCTGGGGAATCTCAACCACTGGGGGCGTCAAAAAAATCATTCCGGCTCGCTATAATTTTGACTTAGCCCGGCATGTGGTCGATTTTCAGATCAATCGGCCAGAATTCAAGTTATTCGTTGTCAGGCTCAAATTGAAGGCGATCAGGGCCAGGGATGGGTTTGATAAAGAAATTGAGCTGACCCGTACCATCCTCGCCCCGCAGGTCCTCTGATCCTTGGAATCTGAGTTCTGTTGTGTCCTCCCAACCTGAGATTGGCTTTCCACCTTCCTGTTCTGGAACGCGGCCCCCCCTGTTCGGCGCGCGAACCGCCTTGTTGCTGTTGGCGGTGGTGGTGATCATCCAGTTCGGGGCCCTGCTTTGGTCCAACGACCGGGTGGTGTCACGTGCAACAGGGGATTTTCGCCTCCAGTACCTTGGGTGGCGAACCTTTGTTGGGCAGGAACTGGCGGCTGGTCGGTTCCCCTTCTGGAATCCCTACCAATTCGGCGGTATCCCCTTTTTCAGCGATCCGCAGAAAGCCGTGTTGTACCCCTTCACTTGGCTCTACGCCGTGTGTTCAGTCGGTTGGGCAACCAACATCATTATTGCTGTCCATGTCTATCTCGGGGGGGCATTCATGATTCTGTGGGCGCTCTCCCGGGGGCTCTCCCCCCCCGCTTCCTTCATGGCCGGGCTCTTGTTTATGGGTAGTGGGCCATTTTTCAGTCATATTTACCCCGGGCATCTATCAAACCTTTGTTCGATGCCATGGATCCCTTTGGTGTTCTTGATCATTGATCGCTGGTTGACGACCGATTGTCGGTTCTGGTGCCTGGCAGGCGCGGTGGCGGTTGCCCTGCAAATTCTGGGTGGTCACCTGCAATATGTCTACTATACCGCTTTGATGGGGCTATTCTATGTGCTGTATTCGCTTCCATGGCTTGATCAGCCCGTTCGAAAAATTTTCTGGGTCCTGTTGATGTTCATGGCGGCCGCCAGTTTAGCTGCGGTCCAGCTCTTTCCCGCGGCAGCCTTCTTCGAGGAGTCGTTTCGCCCCACCCAACCTGAACTCGCGGCCAGTTTCGCGGCGAACTGTTCCTTCCATCCTTCCGCCTTCTTGACCATGGTGATGCCGTGGTTCTTCGGGCCTGTCCATGGGCCAGAGGGGCAATATGAGCAGATGTATCTCGGCAAATGGCTATGGTGGGAAGAAAATGCCTTCATGGGCATTCTCGGTTGGCTTGCGGCCGCCATGGGGTTGGTTCTCCTGCCGGCGCGGGTGCGCCTGCCGTTGGCTTTGACCGCCCTTACCGCCAGCCTTCTGGCGCTTGGGAGTCACAGCCCCTTGTTCGCTCTTCTGGGGAAGCTGCTGTGGGGCTATCATAAGTTTCGCGGGCATGCCAAGCTGATGCTCTTTGTAACCCTCTGCTTGGCCTTGTTGGCTGGGTATGCGATCGAACTCTTTCTGCGGGGGCTTCGCCCTTCAGGAGCTGCTCTGGGCCTGGGCTTGATGTTGTTGGTCGTCTTGGCCTTGATGGGTATGACGTTTTTCCTTCAGTCAGGGGATCCCGCTTGCTCGCCAACTTTGCATGCTCGTTTTCTCCAGCTCCTCTACAAAGAGGTTGAGTCGCAATTTGAACAGAAATACCTGTACGATTCATGGCTTATGACCCGGGCTGCCCGCACCAGCGGTTGGCAATGTTTGCGGGTAGCGGGGGTGCTTGGGATGGCCCTCCTTCTGCTCTGGCTAATACCTGCGTGGCAGCCGGCGCGCTGGCTCTGTCTGGGGGTGGTGGCGCTCGATATTCTCGCTTTTATGTGGGTCATCACCTCGGTCGTGACCGACCTCACCCTCATCGAAGAGCCTGGTTTGAGGGAGTTCCTGGCCAGGCAGCCGGGCGAGCCTCGTACTATTGACTTTGCCACAGCCCTCTTGGAAGAGCGTGGCGAGATGGTTTTCGCGGGAGTTTACAGCAATGATGCCATGCGGCGCCGCATTCCCGATGTCTGGGGGTATGATTTCCCCAGCTCTCGTTATGTTGAGTTCATGAACACCATTCAAGGCCTGGCCTTTCCCCATCCCACCGACCGGCTGGCAGCCGTTCAGCATCCATTATTCCGTCTCTTGCGGCTGCGTTACCTCCTCGTCAAACCTTCGGGGCAGCCAATCAAAGTGCAGGAGCTTTCCTGGCCTCTCCTGCCACGAGCATTTCTGGTTGGCCAAGTCCAGGTGGCTTCCGATTCTGACCAAGCCCTTTTGAGGATCTTGGATCCGGCCTTCGACCCTCGGGTGATGGCGGTGGTCGAACAGACCCCGCGGCCTCCGCTCCGGTCTCTCCCGGATTGTGGCGATCCCGAAGGGAGGGTTACCGTGATCGGCTCAGGAACCAACCATCTCGATCTCGATATAGATACCCCGACGGCTGCTTTCCTGGTGATTACCGATGCCTATGCTCCAGGATGGCGGGTCGAACCTTTGCATCCTCCTCCTCAAGAGGCATATTACGTTCAACCGGCCAATTGCATCCTTCAAGGAATGGCCCTGGTGCCCGGCCACCACCGGATTCGCCTGCGGTACCGCCCTCCCGGCTGGGAAAGCGGTCTGGTCGTGTCGTTGGTGACAGCAAGTTTTCTCCTGGGACTGGGGTGGCTCTGGTCATCGGCCGGGGAGGGCAGGAACTGGCATGAATCGGGCATCCGGGGAGATCTGGAAGATCCCTTGGACGAGTTGCTCAGGCGGGAGTTGAGCTTGCTCCCGAAGGGGTGAGCCCAGCAAAAACATCTGCAGGCGGCGGTTCAGGATACTGGTAAAGGCGTAATCGCCGACCAGATAACTGTATTTGAGAGCCAACCGCTCGGCGAATACTGCCTCATGGAATCGACCAGCTTCGGCATAGGCGCAGGCCAGGGTGTCAAGAAAAAGAGGATTGCGAAAATTGGTCAACTGGCAGACTCGGGTCGCCAGTTGAATGGCCTGGGTAGCGTTGCGAAGCGATGGATCGGGATTGGCGGCCCTGATCCGGGCGAGGGTGTGGAGGGGAATCACCCAGTTCGGCAGAAGCCGGGAGGCCTCTTCCAGATGCTGGATGGCCTCAACAGGCTTTCCCATTGCCAAGTAGGTCAGACCCAGATTGCTGTGGGCGGCGGCAAAAGGTGGAATCAACTCGAGGGCTTTCAAGAACTGGCGATGGCCGGACGCAAAATCTCGCTTGAGGACCGCGAATTCCCCAATTTTCGCTGCCTGCTGGGCGGCGGCCAGGGTGGCTCGCAGGGCCATGGGTAGGGGGTCCTGCCAGCCCATGGCCACCTTGGGCTGGATCATGAGGGCGATGTTCAGGTTCCTTTGGGCCACATCAAAGCTGGGGTTCATGGTCAACGCCTGCTGAAAATTGGCGATGGCTCCATGAATGTCCCCTCGAGCATTGATCAGAGCAATACCCAGGTTGTTGAACGCCAGGGGGTAATCATCAAGGGCAGCCAGAGCCCTGCGGCACATCACCATTCCCTCTTCGTGAAGGCCGCGACTGGCAAGTTCCAGGCCGTAGTTAACATAGGCCGCAGCAGCCTGGGGGTTCCAGGCCAGGGTATGCGCGAAGAGGGTCTCCTGATTGCGATAGATCAGGGTCTGACGGTGGGTCAGCCACCCAAGCATGAGAGCATGGGCCAGTAGAAGGCCGACCATGACCCTCCGACTGAGGGTGCCCAGGCGGGGCCAGATCCAGGAGGCACCGCCGGCGGCCAGGACCCCCAAGGCAAGGCCGGGTTGGTAGGTGAAACGATCGGCTACTAGGGCATGTCGCATGTAGGAATAATCGATAAAACCCAAAACCGGGAGCAGGCTGCCGACGAAGAAGAGGGTGCAGGCGGCAGGGCCTCTGCCCCAGCGCCCTGACCAAGCAATCAGCAAGACAGTCAGTCCCAGTAGGAGGGTCGGACCAACGAGGTGGACCACTTGGTTGCTAGGCAGGTCCCATTTGGGGTAAATAGCGAGCAGGGGGCGTGGCCACAGAAACTTCCCAAGATAAAAAAATGAAGCCATGCCGGCCATGGCGATTCTTTGGAAGAGCGTGTAGCCACTGCGGAACCCTGAACGAGAAGCCCCATAGGTGAGATCAAGAACAGCGTAAAGCAGGCCAACCGCGAAGAAGGGCGCCATGTTTCGCGCGGCTTCGCGCAGGCGCGTGGGGTCCTTCCACCAGATGTAAACCAACCAGGCCGCGGGCAGGCTCAAGGTCATTGATTTGCTGAAGATGGCACATACGTAGAAGAATAGGCCGAATCGCCAGTCACCGCGGTTTCTGGTTTCCCACCAGGCGAGAAGGGAGCGCCAGGAGAGAAGATAGAAGAAGAGGGACTGGACGTCCTTGCGTTCGATGATCCAAGCTACTGACTCGACCCGCAGCGGATGCAGAGCGAATAGCAGGGTGGCCCACCAATACCACGCTATACCCATTCGACGCAGGATGTTCAGAAGGAGAAGGGTATTCGCCAAATGAAACAGCACGTTGGTCAGGTGATAACCGACGACGTTGTCCCGCCAGATCTGGTATTCGACCCAGAGGGTGGTGTAGGTGAGCGGCCAGTAGTGAAACTCGTTGGGAATGGCGGTCGGTTGGAACCAGATCTGTCCCAGGCCCTGCCAACTCTCGTTCAAAGGGTTATCGAAGACGTTGTTGTCGTCCCAGATGGTGCCGGCCTGGAGGCACCCGGCAAAAGCCGCCGTGGTGACCAGTAACAGGAAGGAAGCCGCCCAGCAGGGGGGAGTGGCGAGCCAGACCTCGAAACGATTCAAAATCGCTCCCAGTCCCAGAAATCATTTACTCCTGCGGCGCTATCGAGGGAAAGAGGCTGGATGGGCATGGGACCGAACCGGATCAGGTTGACGTTCTCTAGGGGGGTGTCGATGCGGGCATAGGCCCAGACCTGAGCGGTGGTGGTGGCGAGGATTTCGCTGTCGTAGAACGAACCCTGAGATTTGATGTAGTAGTCTTCTTGAGGGTTCGGTCCGGGATAGCTGGAAACCACGAAGGTGTAGCTATTGGGGTTGGCATCGGTGTTGATGCTCATCGCGGTGGTGCAGCAGTAACGGTCCATGCCCGCTACCCGAAGGAACACTGCTGGGGAGTTGAATTCTTTCATGGTAGCGGTCCAGGTGCAGTAATGGGGGTTTCCATCATTGGGATTCTGGGAAAAGAAGAGTCGGTTGAGAGGTGGGGAGGCAGGGTCAAAAGTGCAAGCCTTTGGATCTGCTCGCAAGCGGGCCAGAACAAAATGCACTCCGGCAATGGCAGCGTAGTAAGCCTTTTTGTAATTGTCTCGGGTGGTTCTCCCCTGGATCTCTGATTGGACGAGCAGACTAAAGCTGCTTGAAATCGACATGAGATAGCCCAGAACAAGAATCACCACGATCAGGCCGGCTGCCCCTCGATGGAGTCGCCAGCGCCGCTGGAAACTCGCGGTGAATTCCTGATTGGCCTCGGGACGGCTGAGGGGAAGGGGGACAGGAGCGGGGGACGGAGGGGGGGATTGGTCGTTCATAGCTTCTAATTAAGGAGAATAACGATAAATGGTGTTGACTGCATCGCTGGTCCCCGAGGGAGAGGGAGCCCCGCCGATCAAATAGATATACGGGCCTACCGGAACGGCGGCAGAATAGGTAAGGTTGGCTGGAAGATTCGTCAGGACGCGGTATCGGTTGGTGTCGGGGTTATAGGCGATGGCCCGGTTGGTCGCAGTACCCGCATAAGCACCGCCGAAAATGAAGATTTCGTCGCCCCACGAGCAGGCGGCTGCCTGATCACGCCGGTTAAGAACGCTGGCACCTGCGGGGGAATCGCTACGGATATCGTGTGTGGCCGCGGTCAGATCGTAGGGGAGCCAAACGGTATTGTCGAAATCATATTTCTGGATCAGGGCGGGGATGGGTGTGCCGGCGACCCCGGCGTTCCCGCCGACGCTGAACAGGTAATACTTCCCGTCGCGCTGGGAGTAATGGCAGACCCCGGCGTTCATTGCCGCCGGTACGGCCAGAGTTCCCATGGCCAGGGTTTCGCCCCATCGTCCGGGGCCAGCTGTCGAATTGAAGGCGCCTGGGTAATATACCCGGGTTTGGTTGTCGGCTGGTGGTTGGCTGATGTCGAGGCTGAGGCGCCAGGAAATGACGTATTGGTGGCCATCGCCATCGTTGCTAGCCCCCGTAAAGCCGAATTTCGCCGTGGTGCCGGCCAGCACAGCGGTCAGGTCCACGGTATAGTCGGGGATGATCTGGAGGGCGGATGAGAAGTCGTCAATGGTGTTGAGCCAAACTTTCAGAATATCGGAAACCCCATCATAATTGGCCCAGATGAATCGATTCTGGGTTTGGGCTGCGGCATTGTACCAAGCAGTATTCTGAAACATGGCTGAAGAAGGGAAATCACTATAATCCACGTGGGACAGATTGGTGGTTACGCCGATGAAGTTCTGGCCGGGCTTGCTGTCCAGGACGATAACCATGGCATTTTTGATATAGCAGTAGCCTTTGCTGTTGTTGTTCCCGCCAATGGCATTGAACCCATTGGCATTGTTTTGTACAATGAATGCGATACCATCTTTTTCAAATTGCCGTACTTTAAACTTGGTTCGAAAAGAGGTGTTGCCATTGATATTAAATGTTGTTTGCAAATAAACCGCGCCAAATTCTTCAGTGTCATCCCCTAGGTCAAGAGCCAAAGTGCCATTACCGCTTCCCAAATCAGAGAATTCATCTTCCCAACGGTCGGAGTTACCCCCACTGGCAAAAGTGAAGTCAGAGGTTGCTCCTAATGATGGAGTGGTCGAGTGATCGAATTCATAGTCCCAGATGGGGGGATCTTCCTGACCTCCGAAGAGGGTGATGCCATAGGGAGTGAGGCAGGCCCCAAAATTGCGGCGAGGGGCATCGGTTCGAGCGTTGGTCTGAAGATTCTTATAGGAAGTGACGTCGGGTACAATTGGGAAAGGGCTTGCAGGAATAGCGAGAACCTTGGCTTGGGTGGTGCCAAGTATTCGGCCTCCAAAAGCGAAGACGGTGTCGTTGTAACAAACCTGAGCCTGCTCGCGCAGGCCGGCGACTGACCATCCTTGGCTGACGACCTCTTGTTTCACCGGGTCGAAACGGGCGAGGGTATTGGCAGCGAGGGTGCCATCGACCCCCTGGGCCCCCCCAATAACATAGATTCCGTAATTCCCTAGCGTGGCGCGGTGGTTGCCAGCACCTTTGACCATGGTCCCGCTGACGGGGGTAATGGTGTCGTAGGAATCAGGTTGGCTTTGGAATGCATTGAACGGTCGTAGCGTCATGGCAATAGGTTCGAGCGGCAGAGAAACAAAACGCGGATTGCTGAAGCTCAGGGATGTGGAATAGGGGGTAGGATAGGCAATATCGAAAGAGATTACGCCATCAGGCCCGGAGTCATTGGAAAGAATAAGCAATCGTCTCCCATCTGGAGAAACGCCTAACTGGCAGAAATCGGAATCCGAATTGAACCCCTTGGAGGAAAGGTATGGATCTGAAGGGAGGTGCAAGGTTGCCCAGTTGGGGTTTCCAAACAGGCCCAACCCATAAAGCTTTTCATTCAAATCGTCGAAAATGAACAAAGTTGCGCGTGACAAGTCGCGATGGAAACAATATTCCGGGCTTTGATAACCGGAGGAGGCGTCGGGAACAGGGCCACCAGTCAGCAATTGCTCCATCAGCAATTGTGGTCGGAATCGGAAGGCCCGGAACTTCTTGCTGGTCATGGCCTTCCAGGAAGCGCCCGCTCCTCCCACGGGGACCCGATTCCCCGGACTGCCTGTGTAGCCTGTTGGATAGCCGCTCACCGAGGTTGGGCTATACCCCGAGATGGAAAAAGTGGTTCCAGCGGTTACCAGATGCTGGTATTCAAAATTCCTGCTGCCTGGAGCTAATGTCCAATCAAATTTGGCTGCATTGCGATTGTTCAAATTGACCCAGGTATCGGTGTGATCTGCTGCGGCTTGAGCTTGTTTGATGGTATTATCGATAATAAATCGGAACCCATCGGCGCCAAAAACCCCGAGAGCTTGTGTGGTTGTTTCGAGAAACCAATGACCGAAGAAACGTGAAGTCCGTGGTTTGATGAACGCCAAGTTCGCAGTGCCAGTGAGGTTGATTGGTTCGAGGTGCTGTTGGTCGATCACATCAGGGGCCGTATCCATATACCGTGTCATGCGTCGTTTGATGTGGCGAATGGGTTCGGGAGAGGTATTCTCGGGTTGGAACCCGCCAGTCGAATCGACATAGTTGGCGAAGATCAACCCATGCTGCATGGGGAACCGCTGATTTTGCAGGTCGTAGAGGCGGAACATCTGTTTGGTGCCGTTTCCGTAGTTGTCGTGAATCACCATCAAGCCGTCGTCATATGATAAGGCAAAATGGGTCGGATTGCCTTCGGGAAAGCCGTCAAATTTGGTCTGCCACATATTCATGATGCGGTAGACGTTGGTTCCTTCGGCGCCGGTCAAGCCGCCGCTCGCGCTTTTTTCGATCCAAAACAGCACTCCGTCTTGGGCATTGGCGTCTTTGCTGATCAGGACATAAGCACCGTCGTGGCGTCGCAGGGGCTCCGCATGGCGGATTTTATACCCTTCCGTGCCAGGAAGATTGTACCCTAGCCAGGCGGTCGACTCGAGGTTGCCCGTGCTGTCGGCTCGGAAAAGCAAAAATCCATTGGTGATGTTGTTGACATTTGTAATGGTGCCGGGAAAGTCGCCGTTCCAGGTGCTGGCGCTGTTCTCGAGCAGCACCAGCATGCTGCGGTCGAGAAGGCGGTACGCTTTGACGGGGTTGCCCGAAGTGGGCATAACCAGTGCGGGAGTATGATCGGCTAGGTAGCAGGTGACGGGGTCAAGCGGTCGGGGGGCATTGGTGCCATCGAGGCAGATTTCTATCTGGTCGGCGCCGGCAGTAGGATAGATGAAGCGAGGCCTGGCAGTCAGGGGAATTTGACGGTTCTTATCGAGGAACATTCCTGGAGATCGATAAATGTCGACACATTCAACCTGGTGTTTGGTGGACCCATCAGAGCAGGCGATCCAGACCAGCTCTGGTTCGCGGCAAGCAGCGTCGGACATGGTTTCGGAATATTCCTTGTAAGGCATAAGGGTGGATTCGTAGGAGCCTTTGGCCAGTTTTTCGATATTGGGGTAGAAAACCTTTGAGGATTGGCTAATGCCCACGAGTTCCTTAGAATAAGGGGAAACATAGAGGGTTATGATGCCGTCCAGGTTTTTTGATTTGGCAAAGCGTCGTGAGCCAGGGGTGGCACTACCACCTAGCAGGGCTAGGTTGATTGGATTTTGAAATGCCTCAAGTGGCCGCTTGAAAGCGAACAGGTGCTCTTGATTGCCAGATCTGATGCCGGCGATAACCAACCACATGTTGTCGGGGGTGACGACCATGTCGAATTTTTCGTTGGCGCCTCCGAAAGTTGATCCAGTGAAATCGCCAGAATATTGAAGGGTAGGGGCGTCGTACAGCCCTTCGGTTATTGTGTCAGACCCTTCCCGATAGTAGACATAGCGCCCGTCGCGGGACCCAGTGACGGTTTCTTTGGCGGTGGTTGCCCCAATAAACTTGGAAACCATAGTATGGTTATGGGTGTTGAAAAATCGTACTTCGTTGTTGGTGACGCCAGGTTTGCTGGTAATGGCGATCATGCCGTTTTGCAAAAGCTCCATGTCGGTGGTGCGATTGGAGCTAAGAACGGGGGAGAGAGGGGTGGAAGACCAGGGGCATCCTGGGAGGTTTGAGGGGACAGTGAGCATCATTAAACAGTTGAGACTGGCGTGCGTGAAATACAGATATTTTCCGTCGGAGCGGAAAACAAGACCGCGGTCTAGGCGGGCATTATTGTCTCCGGTGGCGGCGACATTCGACAGGCAGATGTCGCCTGCGCCGGCATCATACGCGATATAGACGGTTCCTTCGTTGGGTTCTTGAATTTTAACAAGAAGGATGTGTTTAGGGCATTTAACCGCAAGATACTCTCGATTGGGGTGGACGGCGGCATACATCGGAGGAAAAGGCAGATCGTAAGTTTTGAGTGTCTCGTGGCTGATGGGGTGGACAACCAGAATCTGCTTGGCGACAGGAGCGCACAGGTAGATCAGGTCGGGAGGAGGAGTGGGAGGGCTGATGAGCGAAAAGAGGGTGATGGTGGCGATTTCGGGTTCAGGTTCGGCCAGCCAGACTTGGACAGAAACCGCCATGAGCCCTGCGGGCTGCGGTCCCTCGAGGAAGTCGTAGGTGGATGAGGTTTGGCCGCTGATGGTGATCGGTTCGGAAACTTCGGTGGAAACCATGATGTTGAATTCGGGATCAACACTGGGATAGGGAACAGGATAAGCCGTCTGAGAGACCGGCATTTGCTGGGAGAACATGGCATCATGGAAGAGCTGAGCCATTTTCGCCTCGGCGAGGTTCTGCATAAAGTTGCGCAGTTCAGCTGCCCGAATGCTGGTGCCAGTATTGGTCATGACCCCGACCACTGGAACGATCAAGATGGCAGCCATGAGGATCATGACCATGGCCTCGACTAGAGTAAACCCACGTTTCGTCATTTGGAAGATCCTTTCCCCTTCACCATTATAACCCACCGGGCCCGGACCTGTAAAGAGTCGACCAACGGCTCGGAAGCTGAGGATGCCAAGCAAGGCCAATGCCGCCAAGGCAGAAGGTAAAAGGAGCCAAGGATACCCGCATGGGCGATACCGCCATTCCATCAGATGTGCTCCGGGAGGGAGGGCCAGTGCCATGAAAACGGTGTTAGCACGATGGATTGGTACATTGATCCCGTCGAGGAAGGCTTCCCAACCTGAACACTAGGATTCCAACCAAACCGTCCATACCGGCGAACCACCTGCTTGGTCAGTTTCTTGGATGCCAAACCTCACCACCGAGCCGTGGCCGTCACCGAAGTCGCTGCGGCCAGTTCGGCAGCCATCTGCCACAGTCTTCAGGGATGCGGCGCAGATGGATCGGAGTGGTCGCCCGGCAACGATCGAACGCGGTTCTCACCTTCTCGGGCAAGGGGCCCTGAGGTGAGGGAGGGGGGGATGCGGGTCACAATTGTCACTTCCATTATCATGATGGAGAAAAGGTCCCGCGTTTACCTCACACAAGTTGGTCATACTTACGGAAAGGACGCTGCTGGATCTTTTTTGGGGGTACCCCTTCCGGGGGGGTGGGGTTGGCGGATAAAATAATTGCATACGTCTGAAATGCAATGCGGAGGTCCCGATATGTTGGTTCGCAGCTACCGGTGGGTGATGGTGGTCATGCTGGCCCTGAGCCTGTTCCTCGCGGGTGGTGAGAGCCGTCAGGCCGAAGCCAAGGGCAAGCACAAGCACTACAAGAAAGTCGGCTTCTTCACGCGCACCTATCGCAAGATCAAGCGCAAGATCAAGCGCGTCTGCAAGAAGATCAAGCGCGGCATCGTGCTCACGGGGGCGCGCATCCAGAACCGCATCATGGATACCGGCGTGAAGATCAAATCGCGGATCACCGGCAAGCGGCCCAAGCGCGTCTGGGTCTGCGGCCACTACAAGAAGGGCAACAAGACCCTGACCAATGGGCACTGGCGGCGCAACACCCGCAAGAAGGGCGGCAAGGGCGGCGCCAATCCCGGTCAGGGCGGTGGGCAGGCTCCCGGCCAGGGGCCGTCCCAGGGCTTCGCCCCGCTGCCGGCCGACAATCCGGGGGCCATCGCGGGCGGTGCTCCGCTGCCTCCCGTCGATCCGACGTTGCCCGCGCAATCCAAATCCTACAAGCGCCGGGTGAAGCGCTCTCGCCGCTGAATCCAACCACGGTCGTTCGATATCTCCTCCCTCGGAAAAGGGAGGAGTTTTCGTCTTCGGGAAGGTCTGCCCCCTGGCGAAGCGAGGGGGAGGCGATCGGGCGGTCAGGCGAGGGGGACGCTCTGGGCGGCGATGATGGCGCGAAAGGCAGGATCGATGGTCGCCCAGTCGACCAGGTCGACTCGGTTTCAGGGTTCGATCTCGAGGGGATGGAAGGTGTCTTGTCTAATACGGGCGAATAGATTAAAATATAGCCGAAAATTTAAAGTAGTGTTTAGAAAATCATGTCCTGCCATCGGTGGTACCTCCCAGAATTTCGGGCCAAGCTCGCCCGGCCTTGGGTGCATATCTTGTTCGGGGCTCGCCAGACCGGGAAATCGACCCTGATCGATCTGGTCGCGCCGCCGGATGCCATTCGCCTCGATCTTTCCCATCCTGGGGAGCGGGCTCGCCTGGCCGCCCGCCCCGAAGAGTTCGTCGACCTGTGCGAAGCGTTGCCCGCTCGCTCTTCCGCCTGGACGATCATCGTCGACGAAGCTCAGGCGGTGCCGGCCCTGTTCGATGCGGTCCAGCATTTGTTCGATCGCGACCGAACCAGATGGCGATTCATCCTGTGCGGCAGCTCGGCTCGCAAGCTGCGGCGTTCGGGGGCCAACCTGCTGCCAGGCCGAAGTTTCTTGCACCGATTATGGCCTCTGACCTTGTCGGAACAGCCTCCCGCACCACGGATGGGGGAGACCAAGGGGGCTGTCTTGACGCCGCTGCCCTTTCCACCAACGCATGATGCAGAGGGGCGTGGCCCTTTTCCGTCCTTCGATCTTGAAACCAGGCTGGCGGTTGGGGCGCTGCCAGGAATCGTCCTGGCCGAGGCCGAGGATCGGGCCGAGCTATTGGCCTCGTATGTCACCGCCTATCTGGAAGAGGAAATCCGTCGTGAGGCGGCGGTCAAAGACTGGGGAGCCTTTCTCCGGTTCTTGCAGTTCGCTGCTCAAGCTTCAGGTGAGATCATCAACCATTCATCCATCGCGCGCGAGGCCGGCGTCTCGGTGCCGACGGTCAAAAACTACTATCAACTGCTCGAAGACATGTTCATCGGCATCCATCTCCCGGCGTTCACTTCTTCTCCTCGCAAGAACCTTTTGACATCGCCGCGCTTCTTGTTCTTCGATCTGGGAGTTCGGCATGCAGCGGCCGGACTGCCGCCCTCGCGAGAAACCGTTCTGGCCAACCCAGGCCCCCTGTTCGAGCAGTTCGTGGGCCTTGAACTGTGGCGCCGTCTCCAGTACCTCGGGCGAGGGCGGCTGTTGTTTCTGCGCTCAGCCGATGGGGCCGAGATCGATTACGTGATCGAGGATGGAGAGCGCCTGATTCCGATCGAAGTGAAATGGACCGAGCGGCCAGGGGGCAGCGATACCCGTCATCTGCGGCGGTTCCTGGCCGATCATCCAGGTCGCGCGGAGACGGGGTGGGTGATCTGTCGATGTCCGCGTCCCTTGCGTCTGGCGGAGAACATTTTGGCCATTCCTTGGCAGATGCTCTGAGAGGTGGAAGCTTATCACCGGTTTAGGCGGTCCATCGTTGGATCATCTTCCAGCAGAGGTCCATGGTGAACTCGAAGCGCTGAATGACGGCATCTCTGAGTTCTTCATCGTCGGGGGCGCCCTGGGCGCGCTGCAGCCCCCTGTGCAGGGCAGCGAGGGCTTTCTCCAGGGATGTCAGATCGAGAAGGCTCATGCCATTCCATGATACCATGGGCGCACGTCGGCGGCGCCGGTGCCCCGGCGAGACCGTGCCAAGGCAGATGGAGGGATAATGCCGGAAGGAACGTCAGAGCACGCGGTCGCCGTCATGGCGGATCGACCTGTCGGCGAGCGCCGGATGGCCTGGGTGGCCGTGGTCGGGTTCGGCTTCCTGATCATGACCTACTATGTGCTGAAACCGATCCGGGAAAGCCTGGCGATCGAGCTGGGATCGCAGACGATCCCGGCCTTGAACATTCTGTCGATGCTCTCGCTGATCGGCGGCAATGCGCTCTACACCTGGATCGTCGGGCGGTTCCGGCCTGAACGGTTCATCCCTGGCATCACCTGGGTGTTCGTGGTCTGCTTGCTGGGCTTCTGGGGCGGGTTCCAGGTCATATCGCTGCACCGCGCGGGCGGGGAAAGCAGGATGGAGAAGGCATCGTCGTCGCTCCCGGCCGCGGTTCCGGCGGTCGCCTCGGCGGAAGCCGGGGGCGCCGGGGGGCGACTGGAGGGGGAGGCGGCCTCGGCTGGTCGGAGCGAGGCGAGGCTGGCTTCCCCCACCGTTCGGGAGGCGGTCGAGGTGATGCGCCTCGAGGAAGGTGGCAGACCTGCCGCCCGGGCCGAGCCGGCGCCGGTCATGCCGGGGTCGGGGCGGCTGGTGACCTGGGCGGGGGTGGTGATGATCGCCGGGTATTTCGTCTGGGTCAACCTGTTCGCGTTGTTTTCGATCAGCATGTTCTGGTCATACGTGAACGATGTCTTCACGACGGCTCAGGGCAAACGACTCTACGGCATGATCGGCTATGGGGGGTTGGTCGGCGGATTGGCCGGCGGGCTGTTGACGGCCTGGCTGGCGTCGGCGGTCGGGACGACCCATCTATTGCTGGTGGCGGCCGCCCTGCTGATGCCGACGGCCTGGCTGCCGGCGTGGCTGCCTCGCCCGAGAGATGAGGACGGAACAACCGTCGCCCATTCTCGGCCGGCGGAGCCGCGCCCCTGGGACGGACTGACCTGCACGTTCAGGTCTTCCCTGCTGCTGCTGCTGGCGCTGGAGATGTTCTGCTACACGTTCGCCAGCAGCCTGTTCTCGTATCAGGTCAACGCCCTGGTCGAGGAGACCCTGCCCTCGCGCGATCTGCGCACCGTCTACTGGGCCAACCTCTACAACGCCATCAATGGCGTGTCGCTGCTGACCCAGTTCACCCTGACCTGGGGGTTCATGCGGCTGACGGTGCCGGTCTGGGGTTTGCTGGTGCTGCCGGTCAGCCAGATCCTCGGCTCGCTGTGGCTGAGCACCGAGGCCTCTCTGGTGGTGGCGGCGACCGTGGTCGTCTTCCGCTATGCGACCAATTATTCGACCGGGCGGGCCCTGCGCGAGCTGATGTTCACCCTGGTCACGCGCGAAGAGAAATACCAGGGGAAGGGGTTCATCGATACGCTGGTGTTCCGGGCGGGCGATGGGCTGGCTTCGGGCTTCCTGCTCTGGGGGCTGCACGGCTACGGCCCCGGCGGCTGGATCGACGCCACGATCATCGGCGTGATGGCCGTGTCGGCGGGGGCGATCGTCGCTCTGGCGATTCGGTTCAAGGCCTCGTTGCAGGTGTCGGCCGCCGAGTGACCGCCACCGGCCATAAATGGGAACCCCGCTCCGAGGCCGGGGGGGGGAGGCGTCGGGGCGGGGTTCCTGAGGCGTCAGAGGGAGGGGGGGAGGCTGAGGGGCGGGGTCGGCCGCCCGCCAGCCGGAAGAACCAAGGTTCGGATCGCTTTCCACCTTGAATACGAACAACCGTGGTTCCGCGTTACAGATTCCGAAAACGCCCTCACAAACGGGCGAGGCGGGGCTCGAGGCAGCGGATCAGCCCTGTGGTGGGTGGGATGGCGAAGAACAACGGATGGTATAATCGAGGTTGGAAAGTATCGAGGAGGAGGGCACCGTGCCAGCGAAATACACGGCCATTGTCAAACAGACGCCGAAATGGTGGATCGGGTGGATTGCGGAGGTTCCGGGCGTGAACTGTCAGGAGGCCACCCGTGAGGAATTGCTCGAGACCTTGCGGATCACCCTGCGCGAGGCGCTGGAGGACAATCGTCGGGCGGCGGTCGCGGCGGCAGGAGAAGGCTACCAGGAAGAGAAGATCGCCGTATGAAACGAGGCGCCCTGCTGCGCCACTTGAAGGCGTTGGGGTGCCATCTTCTCAGGGAAGGAGCGCGGCACTCCTGGTGGGAAAATCCCTCCCTTCATCGTCGCAGCGCCGTGCCTCGCCATGGAGAAATCGACGATGACCTGGCCAGGAAAATCTGCCAGGATCTTGGGGTTCCCGATCCCAAAAAGATCTTTCGGGTGAAGTGACGCCGGAGGACGATGGCGGAGTTTTGGATCTGAACAGGTTTTCCGCTCTGGCCCACGATCTGCGCGAACCTCTGGCCTGATTCGGACGCAAGGCCAGGATTGTCGACGACTCTGGTGCTCAGGGGCGGGCGGGGCGGGGCTCGAGGCAGCGGATCTCCCAGTTCATTTCGGCATCGAACAGGAAGAGCATCAGGGCGATCTGGGGGAAGAGCGGCTTGACCACGATATTGCCGTCGAGGTCGATGTAGCCCCACTCGTCGCCGATGCGGACCATGGCCAGGCTTTCGGTGAACTCGCCGGCCAGGGTGAAGGTCGGGGCGAGCGCGAGGCGGCCGCGGGCGTCGAGGTAGCGGGGGCCGTCGGCATCGACGACGCGGGCCCACCCGCCGCGGAAGGGGGAGGCCTCGTCGAAGGTCGGCGGGATGACGATGGCGCCGTTGTTGCGCTGGCGGTAGCCCCACCGGCCATCTTGGGCGAACGGCTCGAGGGAAGCCGCCGCATCGGAGGGGGAGGATGAGCCGCGACCGACGTCGCCGGTTGGAGAGGAGGGGCCGGCGGTCGCCGTGAGAGGGCGGTCGGAAGGCGCCCGGCTGCTTTGGCCCTGGGGTGGCGCCTCGCCCGAGTCGGCGTGAGGGGCCAGCGCGATCTGAGCCAGGTCGGGGTCGCACGGGCGGGGCCCCAGATGGAGTCGCCCCAACGCGATCTGGAGGATAGGGCGCAGGAGGTCGACCCGGGGCCGGGCGACGATGGCATCGAGGGCGATCAGCGTGTTTCCCATGAGCAAGGCCACGGCGGTGGTGGTGAACGGCTGGCCTTCCAGCCGGTGGTCGAAGGTGAGCGCCAGGAACCGCCCGCCGTCGGGCAGTGGGCCATCCCGCCGGGCGCGGAGGGCGTAGCCTTCGAAAAAGCGGGGGATGTCCTGCAGGCGGCGTTCCAGAACGGCCACCGCATCGACGGTGGGGTTGGGGGTGGTACCGAAGGTCACGGTCAGGCTGGCCTCGGGGACAGCTCGTTGCGAGCCGGCCAGGCGGATCTCGCCACCATCGGGTGGCAGGAACTGCAGGGAGGGCTTGCCAGGCCGGGCTACCCAGCCGGCGGGCAAGGGCAGGACCAGATGCTCGATGGCGAACGCCTGCCAGCCTCGCAGGGCAGGGTCGGCCGGCAGGCTGGCCACGAGATCGGAGGGCGTAGCCTCGGGGATGGGTGCGGGCGCCTCGGCCGAGGCCGGAAGCGGTGGCGCAGGGGGGGCGGGCCGGGGCGAGGGCGTGGTGGTGGGCGTGGCCGGCTCCAGAGCCTCAGGGGGTGTCGAAGGCCGAGCCGGTGGGGCGGCATCGGGGGGCGCTGATGGCGGTGGCGCGGCGGGGTGGCGCGGCGGTGGGACCTTGTGTCCTTGCGCGGCCAGTTCGTCCAGGCAGTGGCGGGCCAGGTCGGCGATCTCGGGCAGCGGCGAGGCGGCGGCGTCGTGCAGCAGGCGCCAGGCGGCGGCGGTCTTCACCTCCATGATGGCGTAGATCGCCGATTTCTGGGGACGGGGATCGGGATCGGCCAGCAGCGCGCGCAACGGCGTCAGCACGTCGACGTCGGAGCGCTCCTTGAGGGCGATGATGGCGTTGGCGCGCACGCGGTTGTTGGGATCTTCCAGGAGGGGAACGAGGTGGTCGAGGGTTTCGGGCAGGTTCAGCAGGCGAAGGGCTTCGACGCAGTTGGCGCGGGTGCGGGCATCGGCCGAGCCCAGGCCTTTGATCAAAAGCGGGGCGGCCGAGCGGATCTGCAGGCGGCCGAAGCCGAGCAGGATGGTGGCGACCACCCGTTTGTCGGGTTCGCCCTGTTGCAGGTGTCGCAGCAGCAGGCGGGCCACCGACTGGTCGCCGGCGGCCACCGCCTCTTGCACCGCGGCTAGGCGGCGTTGCGGGTCGGCGTCGGCCAGGGCCTCCGCCAAGAGCGAGGGCTTGGCGGGGGGTTCGGCGGCCTCGGCCGGGCGGGCCAGCGCGTCGAGGTGGGCCAGCACCTGGGGGGCCAGTTCGGCCAGCCGTTCGCGGGCGCCGGGCACCTGCTTCTGCGCGTAGAGGGCCAGGGTGCGGGCGGCATTGTCGCGCACCGCCTCTTCGGGGGAGGCGAGCAGGCCGGCCAGCAGATCGACGTTCTCTTCGGCCGGGAAATAGGCCAGGGCGAAGGCGGCCGAAGCCTGCATGCTGTGGTAGTTCGAGGCCACCATCTGTCGGAGGATGCGGATGGTGCTGGTCGGGCTGAGGCCGCGCACGGCCTTGACGGCATTGGCCTTGACCCGGTTGTCGGGATCCTTGAGCATCGACAGGATGAAGGGGTAGGCCTTGACGGTGCCCAGGTATTCGAGGGCTTCGACGGCATTGGCGCGGACGCGGGGCGACTCGTGGCTCAGGAAGGGGACGAGCGTGCGGATCTCGGGTTCGCTGCCCAGGCGCCCGATGGCGATCAGGAGCGAGGCGATGAGATGGGGTTCGGTCTCCTGGAAGACCTGTTCGACGAAGACGGGGAGCGCCACCAGGCATTGGTGGCTGACGGCGAAGTCGATGATGGCGGTCTTGTTCTCTTCGGGGCCTTGGAAGTAGGCCCGGATCTGGTCGGCGGTGACCTTGCCGAGCCCGCCTGGGGTGGGCGGGGCGGCGCCCTGGTCCCGCTTCCATTGGTGCAGGCATTTGCGGGCGAGGAACCGGATCTCGAGCGATTCGTCGCTGTCGGCGAGCTCGGCGACGCGCCGCATGATGTCGCGGGAGGGCTCGCGCGCGGCGAACAGCAGTCCCTCGCGGCGCTCCGGTTCGAGCGGGGATCCCAGCAGGTCGGCGACGGTTTTGGTCATGAGACCATGATACCATCACCTGCGGGCCCGGATAATGGAGGGCCGGGCGACGCCAGGACCGCCCAGGAGGGTGAGGAGAGCCCAGATACCTGGTGGCCCTTCCAGATACCACAGGCCCCTGGACCCCTGGATGTCTGGGAGAGGCCAGCCGACGATGGGGCGGTTCGCAGGCTGGATCGCCGGTGGCGAGGGTGGTCAGGCCGAGGCATCCTGGCGGACGCGGGGGGCTGTCAGACAGGCGCTGGCCTCGGGGATGAGAGACGGAACGAGGCCGTGGTAGAATCCTGGCGAGCAGATAATCAGGAGGGGATGGCCCATGAACCGAAGATGCGTCGAACGATGGTGGTGGCTGGCGGGAGCGGCGGTGCTCTTGGGGGCGCTATGTCTGGTTCTGCCGGCGGTGGCCGAGGTTTCGTCCGAGAGCGGGGCGGGAACCTACAAGATCATCAAGGCCGGCCTGGATTTCCTCGATGAGACGTTCGCCGCGCCGGGGGTGCATTTCCAGGAGCTGCGGATGTCGCCGATCGTGCGCTGGGAGAACGGGTATGAGCTGCCGCTCGAGGTCGGGGTCATGGCGCTGGGGGAGCACCTGGCGCCGTTGCTGAAGAAGATCCAGGAGTTCCGATTCGCCGAGGCCCGTCTGGTCAACCGAGCGTTAGCGGTCTCGGTCTCGGCCGAGCGGGTCGATGGCGGGCCGTTGCTGGTGGTGACGCTCAACCAGGCCCTGGTGGTCGGGGAGCCGGCCGGCCGGCCCCATGTCGATGCCTGGAATCGCCGTCTGATCAGGGTCTGGGAGGCTTTGGCGAAGGCGACCGGCTTCGAGCCGCTGGTCAAAGAGCGGAAAGCCGTGACGGAGCCGGGCCGGGAGACCTGGATCACCAACGTGCGGGTCGACAGCGATGGGCGGCTGCAGCTCACGGGGTATGCCCTGTCGTTCAAGGGGGCGACGGCGCTGGGCGAGAGCCTGTACAAGACCGGGGCCGTCCGGGAGGTCTTCCTGACCGCCCTTCATCGCAACACCTACGAGAAGGTGCCGGTCTGGCGGTTCGACCTGGTGGCGGTCGCCGCCGAACCCTGACGGGAAGGGAGAAGGCGATGGCGGAGTGGCCGCCGGGCCTCAGTCTGGTGGTGGCGCTGGCCGAGTCGGAGGCGCGGGACCTGCCCAGCGCCCGGCTCGATGCGACCCATCTGTTCGTGGCCCTGTGCAAGTGCGAGGCGCTGCGTCGTCCCGCGGCGGGCGACGCCAGCCTGCCGGTGACGGCGGCGCAGTGGCCGGCAGTGCGCGAAGAGATCGAGGAACTGCTCGAGCGGCTGGGGCGGCAGGGCCTCGAGCCGGTGGCGGCCCGGCGGCGGCTGCGCCGGCTGATCCTCGATCTGGGGGGCGGCCCGCAGCCGTTCACCGGCGAGCGGACGGCGCGGGCGACGGCAGCGTTGGGGCGGGCCCGCGCCCTGGCCGAGAGCGAAGGCGCCCCGGCCCCGCGCCTGCGGCACCTGCTGGAGGCGCTGCTCGCTGCCGACATTCCGGCCATCGAGCAGCTGTGTCGCGAGCAGCGCCGGGATGCCACCGACGGAGGGGCGCGGGGCGGCCCGGCGGCGCCGCAGCGGGAGACGCAGGTCGGGCAGCTGACCCGTCCCGACGGCCCGGAGGGCCGGGGCGACGAGCGAGCGGGGCGGGAGGCGCGGCCGGTCGGCTCGCCGCCCGCGACGGGGCGGACCCCCTTCCTCGATCAGTTGGGTCGCGATCTGACCTGGCTGGCGGGGCAGGGGCGCCTCGATCCGGTCTTCGGGCGCGACGACGAGATCCGGCAACTGGCGGGGGTGCTGCTGCGGCAGAAGAAGAGCAATCCGTTGCTGGTCGGCGACGCCGGGGTGGGCAAGACCTGCCTCGTCGAGGGGCTGGCCCAGGCGGTGGTGGGCGGGCAGCTGCCCGAACGGCTGGCTGACCTGCGGATTGTCGAGATCCGGATGGGGGCGTTGGTGGCGGGCACGCGCTTCCGGGGCGACTTCGAGGAACGGCTGCAGGGCATTCTGCGCGAGGCGGCCGCCGACCCGCGGATCGTTTTGTTCATCGACGAAATTCATACGGTGATGGGCGCCGGCAGCGGGGGCAGCGGCGAGGCGATGGACGCGGCGAACCTGCTGAAGCCGGCGCTGGCCCGGGGCGAGGTGCGCTGCATCGGGGCGACGACGACGGCCGAATACCGACGCTACCTCGAGAAGGATGCGGCGTTGGAGCGGCGGTTCCAGGTGATCTGGGTCGAAGAGCCTTCGCCCGCCCTGACCCTGCAGATTCTGCAGGGGCTGCGGCCCCGGCTCGAACGGCACTACGGGGCCAGGATCCCCGATGCCCGGCTCGAGCAGGCGGTGCACCTGGCGGCGCGCCATCTGCCCGACGCTCGATTTCCCGACAAGGCGATCGACCTGCTCGAGCAGGCCTTGTCGAACCTGGCCCTGCGCGGGGCGGGGGGCGGCGGGGGTGGTGGGCCGGCCGGCGATCGACCGGAACTGGCGGCCGCCGATCTGGCGGCCGTGGTCGCGGCGCGGTGCCGCCTTCCGGTCGCCGATCTGACTGTCGACGAGAACGAACGGTTGCTGCGGCTCGAAACCGATCTGCGCGAACGCATCATCGGCCAGGACGAGGCGATGCAGGCGGTGGCCGAGGCCATCCGGGCCGCCCGGCTCGGCTTGCGCGACCCGCGGCGGCCGGCCGCCGTCTTCCTGTTCGCCGGGCCGACCGGCACCGGCAAGACCGAGACGGCGCGGGTGCTGGCCGAGCTGCTGTTCCATGACCCGCGGCGGCTGCTGCGGTTCGACATGTCGGAATACCAGGAGGCGCATGCCATCGCCCGTCTGGTCGGTTCGCCGCCCGGCTACGTCGGCTACCACGAGGAAGGGCAGCTCACCGGTCGCGTGCGGAGCCAGCCCTATGCGGTGGTGCTGTTCGACGAGCTCGAGAAGGCCCACCCGGCCGTGTTCGATCTGCTGCTGCAAGTGCTCGACGACGGCCGGCTGACCGATGCCCAGGGGCGGACGGTCTCGTTCAGCGAGGCGATTCTCGTGTTCACCAGCAACCTCGGTGCCGACCTGCCCGACCCCGAACGGCAGATCGGGCTGAAGGTCGGAGCGGCGCCGGCGCCCGATTCGCCGTCGGCCCGGCAGGCGCTGGCCCGGCAGGTGCAGGAGGCCCTGCGCAAGCATTTCCGACCGGAGTTCCTCAACCGGCTGGGCAAGATCGTGCTCTTCCATGCGCTGGGGCGCGAGACCGCCCGCCGCATCCTGGACCGGATCGTGGCCGGGGCCAATCGCCGGCTGGCCGAGCGTCGGCTGGAGCTGGTGCCGACCGCCGCCGCGCTCGACCTGCTGCTCGACCAGGGGTTCAGCGCCCGCTACGGGGCCCGCGAGCTGGAGCGAACCTTCATGCGGCTGGTCAATGAGCCCCTGGCCCGTCTGCTGCTGCAGGCGCCGGAGCAGGGCGCCGCTCGGGGGGAGGCCGGCGCGGCGGCACGGGCCATCCATCTCGATGTCCGCGAGGGGCGCTTGGAGTTCACATGGGCCGCTTGACGAAAGAGGGCGCCCCGGGCGCCACCCCTGACCTTTCCGCGGTGCCGCCGGTGCCTTCGGTTTCGGCGGGCGCGGCCGCCGGCGGGGCGGCGGGGGGAACGCCTCGCCCCGCCGTGGGCATGACCCGCTGGATGCAGGCCTTGCGCGGCAAGCTGGCCGATCACCCGGTGCTGACGCGCCTGCAGCGGCTGCGCTGGCTCATGGGCGGGGTCGGAATCCTGGTCGGTCTCGGGCTGGCGGTTCGCCTCGCCCAACGCGGGGCGACCGTCGGCGCCCTCGCGCTGGCGGGCCTGGGGGCCCTCGTCATGGGCCTGCTGGCCTGGCTGATGACCACCTGCGGCCTGCTGGCCATCGCCCCCGCCGAATTCCTGAGCGGCGAGGCGGGGCAGGCCTTCGTGCAGCGGTGGGCGGCCGGCCGTCCGCCGGGGGTGGCGCGGCTGCTCTTCGCCCTCGAAGCTCTGTTGGCGGCGATCCTGCTCGGGGGTCTGCTGGCAGTGTTCTGAGGCTGCTGCTGCGCGCGCCCAGCCCAGAAACGCCCAAGCCAAGCCAACGCCTGGCCAAACCAGGCCAGGACCGGCCCAGGCAAGGCAAGCCGCGGTCAGGCCAGGACCGGCTCTGAATGGCCAGGAACGTCTAGGCAAGGCAAGGCCAGGGGCGTCGCCCCTTGACCCCACCAGGGCCGAAGGCCCTGGACCCTCGGACTGGCCCTGGAACCGCGTCGCGGTTCCAGGGCGGGCGAACCCAAGAGGTTCGGTGGACAGGAACAAGGGGGTCCAGGGGCCGGTGGCCCCTGGCGAGGGTTGCTGTTAATGGGGGGGCGTTCGTCCTCGGGTAAAGGGCCGAGGCGTGGCGTGGGCGTCGAGGTGGTCGCATTCAGGAGATGGCGGCGATGGCGAAGCCGAGCAGCAGGCCGAGCAGCAGGCCGTAGATGGTCCAGGCGAAGAAGGTCTGGCGGATCTTGTAGCGGCGGATCATGCCGCGGGTCAGCCGGTGGCGGCGGCGGGCCCGGTGGCGTCCGGCCAGGCGGGCGACGGCTTCCCGGGCCTCGGCGTTCTCGGGGTCGCGGGCCAGGACGCATTCATAGCAGGCGCGGGCCAGGGCCGCGGGGTCCATCGCTTCGAGGAAGCGGCCGAGGGCGAGGCAGGCCGGCGGGGACCCCGGGGTGCAAGCCGCGGCCATGGCGAGGGGCAGCAGCGCTTCCGGCCGGTGCTCGGCGGCCAGGCGCTCGCCGTCGGCCAGCAGGCGAGCCGGCAGTCCGGCCAGGCGGTGGAGCGGGCCGAGATCGGCGCCGCAGGCATGGCAGCGGCCTGCTTCGGGGGGGATGTCCTTTCCGAACCCACAGGGGCAGTCGACGGTGGGGGGCATGGCGGGTGGTTCTCCTCTCGTCATCAACGATCGGGGGCAGGACGCGCGGTTCCGGCCTCCCGGCGGGGGTGGCGGGTTGGCGCAACGACGGGGCGATGGTCGGTGCGGCGCGGTCGGCGGCAGTCGGCCATGGGCAACCTCAGCGGGTATTGGGTGGCTTTTCGCCGTAGGCCCAGCCCTGGCTGACGAGGGCAAGGCAGCGGGGATGCTCCTTCCCTTCGCTTTCAGGCTTGATACCGGCTTTCGAGGTGATCATCTGCTCGAAGGTGTAACTGGTCAGGAACCAGAGGGCGAGGGCGATAACGCCGGCCATCGCCATGAAGGGGCCAGGCTCGCGGGAGGCCCAACTGGCGTGGAAAACGCCGGCCAGCCAGAGGGCGGCGAAGACCAGGAAGGAACCGATGGTCACCCACGTGACCTTGGCATGGATCGCCTGACAGGTGGCACAGCGTGGGATGGGGACTTTGACGACTTTGATGTAGACGGTGTTGCCTTCGCGCCCCTCGACCAGGTGCATCGGCTGTTCGGCGGCGGAGGCATCGGTGGCGGTAGGACTGTCGCAGAACCAGCACTGGAACTGGCGGCAGAATTCGAGCATCTCGCGGGCCTTCTGGTGCTGCGGGTTCTTCAACAGGAAGGCCTTGAGCTTGGGCACGGCCTGATCGTAGCGCTTGGCTTCGAGATCGTCGATGATGGGGAAGAGATCGAGGTCGGCGAGCAGGTGGCGGGCTAGTTCGAACTGTTCGCGCGCCCGCTCGTTCTTCGGATTGGCCTCGAGAGCGAGTTTCAGATCGTTCAGACCGCGTTCGATCAGGGCCTTGCCTTCGCGCCGCAAGGCCTCGCCCGTCGGGCCGCGCGCCTCCTTGGTTTTGGTGAAGCCCTCGTCGACGAGCCGGATGCCGCGAGCGGCGAGCAGCGAAGATCGGACTTCGTCGAGCTCGGGGCTCTTGACCAGGGCGAGGCTGCGTTCGACCAGCCGCAGGGCGCCTTCCAGGTCGTGCTGCTGCAGGGCGCTGGCCCGCTCGCGCGTGGCGGCGACGATGGCGGCCTGGCAATCGGCGGCGAGGGGGCCACCCCCAACCATGCCCTTCTGCCACAGGGCGAAGGCCTCTTCGAGCTGACCGGCCTGGGCCTTCTCGTGACCCAGGCCCAGCAGGGCCTGGCCCTGCAAACGGCGGACTTCCGGCGTCTGCCGCTGGGGAGCGGGCAGGGCCTCGCAGGCGGTCAGCACGGCGGCGAACTTCTTGTGATCGAGCAGCTCCTGGACCTCGCCGAGGGGGGAGAGGGCGGTCTGCAGCGCCTGCACCTCGGCATTCGCGGGGTCGGCCCGGCGGCGCTCGGCCACGGTGGCCTGGACCGCCTCGAGCAGACCGAGATGGGCCAGGAAGGCCTTGCCGGCGGCCACCCGGGCCGTCCGCTTCCCGATGGTCACCGTCACGCCGATCCGGTCCATCAGCTCGGTCAGCTTCAGCTCCGACGCGAAGAGGGCTTCGTAGTTCTGGAAGGCGGCCGCTTCCGAGGCGCGGTCGAGGCGGCGATACTTCTCCTGGTAGCCGTACAGGAGGCTGGTGAAATAGCCACGGAGTCGCTGTTTAAGGCTCTCGAGCTCCTCGGGCGACAGTTCGAGGCCGGTCTGGCGGCCGAACTCGAGCCAGTCGGCCCAGAACTGGGGAGAAGGGAAGAGCATCGCCCAGCGGATGATGGCCTGGTGCCAGCGCGTTTCGACCGGTGGGGTCTCGGGCGGGAACTCGGCGACTCGGGTGAACGTCGCCCCGGTCAGGCCGGCCAGGCGCTCGTCCTCGCCGTAGGTGGCCCAGCGCAGCCAGAGGATGGCCAGGGAGTGGATCGACGGGATGTGCGGGAACAGCTGCCGTTCGATCCGGCCGAAGGCGTCGGCGGTTTCGAGCCGTTGTTGCAGCAGCTTGCGGGGCTGGACCTTGGCGAAGTGGTCGTTGTAGAGGAAGATGTTCTCGAACGTGCGGTCGACCGGCTTGCTGAGGGTGTTCCAGGCCTCCCGCAGGCGGGCCACCTGTTTGCCCTTGGCCAGGAGCTTCTTGAAGGCGGCATCGATGGCCTGCTTGGTGGCGTTCTCCGGCACCCTCAGCACCTGATACGGGCTGTCGCCCGCCAGCAGCGGATCGCGCACAGCTCCCTCAGAATTTCGAGGGGATCGAACGGCGGTCGGCGCTCAGCACCAGCAGGCTGGCGCCGCACGAGGTGCAGCGCGCGACGTCGGGCGGGTTGGACGCGCCGCAGGCGTGGCAGCGGAGGCCGGCGCCGAGGATCCGGTCGCGGGCTGCGAGCACCTGGTCGACGAAGCGGTTGAACAGGTCGTGCGAGTGGCGGGGATCGGTGCGGACCGCCTCTTCGACGCGGGCCAGCTCGGTTTTGAGCTGGTCGCTGGCGGTGAGATCCTTCTGCGAGATGCGCCAGATGATGTTGCGCAGTCCCATGAACAGGCCCAGCAGGGTCAGGTCGCGCTCTTTCCCCTTCCGGACCTCGCAGAGCTGATCGCCCAGGATGTCGAGCTGCTCGCTGAGCCGCTTGATCTCGGGCAGATCGCGGCGGGCCAGGGCGGCTTTCAGCTCCTGGCACATGGTATGGAGGCGCCGGAGGTGGTCATCCGAGATCAGCCAGTCGTAGTGCGAGGCGACGAACTCCGACCAGCTCAGCACGGCTTCGGCTTTCATCAGCACGGGGTCGCCGCCCTTCTCGACGTTTTCGACCAGGTTGAGGTAGTCGCGGGACGCGCGCACCGCCGCATCGAAATCCTTGCCGGCGATGGCCAGCAGCGCTTTTTCACGGTATTCCTCGACCTGGCCGAGGTCGTCGGGCTTGAGGGCCAGCTTCTTGCGGGCCAGCTCCTCTTCGGCCCGGATGAAGAGATTGACGGCCTTCTGGTCGGTTTCGCCGCGCAGGATCAGGGGGTGAAGGCTGGTGCCATTCTCGAGGAAGGCCTGGACCAGGAAGGCGCCGTCGCGATCGAGGAACAGCTTGAGCTTGATCGGGGTGCCTTCGGGACAGTCGGCGGGCAGCACGGCCAGCACGTCGCCCTGCTTGTCGTTGCGGCTGGCGGCTTCGTAGCGGTCGCCGCCGTAGACGGGAATGGCGATCATGCGCTGGTTGGGCCGGGAGGTGTAGAAGGTCTGCACGAGGATCCGGTCGGGAATGGTGGGGAAGCCGTCGCCCTTGTTGATGAAGACGTGGAATTTGTCGCCGGCGGTCTGGATGCCATAGGAGAACGGGGCGATACCGCCCTTGATGCTGGCCACGTTGAGGAACGGCAGCTGGCAGTGGGCGCAGACTTCGGCTTCGAGGTCGCTCTCCTGCCCGCACGACGAGCAGCGGCGGGTTCTGACCTCGTTGGCCAGCTCGGTCTGGCAGCGTTCGCAGACGGTGGCGGCGAAGTCGTTGACGTGCAGGCATTTGGGGCATTCGGGGCCCTTCAGCGAGGCGCCGGCGATGGCGGCGCCGATGGCCACCGCATGCTTGGGATGGATCGAGCGCAGGATCTTCTCCTTCCCGAATACGCCTTCGAGGGCCCGCTGGACGAGGGGAACGGCGGTGGCGTTGCCGGCCAGCAGCACGTGATCGATCTCGGCGATGGTGAGGTTGGCGTTGGCGACCGCCTTGCGCACCAGTTCGAGCGAGCGGTCGACCAGGGGCCGGATCAGCTCCTCGAAACGGGCCCGGGTGATCTCGGCCTCGACGTTGATGAACTGGCCCCGCTTGTCTTTGAGCTGGCCGGTGATCAGAATGTCGGCGCTGTCGCTGGAACTCAGCGCCTCTTTCGCTTTCTGGGCCTCGGTCTTGAGCACGGCCATGAAGGCGGGGCTGGCCTTGGGGTCGACGCCGTGGGCGCTCATGATCTGGGTGCAGACCTCTTCGACCAGGACGTTGTCGAAGTCGTCGCCGCCCAGCCACATGTCGCCCTCGAGGTTGAGCTGAGCGAAGGTACCGGCGGCCTTCATCAGCACCGAAACGTCGAAGGTGCCGCCGCCCAGGTCGTAGACCAGGATGGTGCGAGCCTCGGTATCGGTGGTGGTGAGCCCGTAAGCGATGGCGGCGGCGGTCGGCTCGTCGAGGATCTTCATCACCTGCAGCCCGGCCAGCTGGCCGGCGGTACGAGTGGCGTGCCGCTGCTTGTCGCTGAAATAGGCGGGAACGGTGATGACGGCGTGGGTCACCGGCTCGCCCAGCACTTTTTCCGCGTCGGCCTTCAACTTGCTCAAGATCTTCGCCGAGACGTCGATGGGCGACAGTTCCTTGCCGCCGAGCTTGACCCGGACGCTGTCCTGGGTGCCGTCGGAGGGCTCGACGATCTCGTAGAGATACCGGCCCTTGACCTTGGTCACCTCGGGGTCAGAGACAGCGCGCCCCATCAGGCGCTTGATCGAGATGATGGTCTCCTTGGGCGCCAGCGGCCAGCGGCGCATGGCCGGGGTGCCGACCAGAAAGCCGCCGTTGTGGTAGCCGACGACCGAGCGGGTCTGCAGCTCGTTCTCGGCATTGTGCAGGATCTGGCAGCCCTTCATCTCGAGGACGGCGACCACCGAGTTGGTGGTGCCCAGGTCGATGCCGACGACTCTTCCCATGGATCCCTCCTTGGCCGGGCTTGGCCCGGTCGCTGTGGTCGGTCGGCCGGTGTCACCCGGCCGGTGTCGCTTTGACTTCGGCGGGGCGCAGCAGTTCGTCATGCCACACCCAGCCGGGTTTGAGCTGTTCGATGATGGTTTCCGGCGGGTGGCCGGGAGCGGCGACCGCTTCGGCCACCTGGTGCCGATGGGGGTCGACCTTCTGGCCGACCGGCGAAGGCAGCGGGGTGGCGCCGTGCCGCTTGAGAGCGCGCAGATGAATCTTGTACAGGGTGCGGAAGTTGGCTACCCAGGCCGCCGTCTCGGGGGCGGGGGCGGGTTCGGCCTCGAACTGGCGGAACAGCGTCTCGAAGGTGTCGGCCACCTCGATGAATTCGAGCAGCAAACGGCGCGTGCGGGTCTTCCCCTCATCGAGGGCGGCGGCCTTCTCTTTCTCGAGGGTGGCGGCGCGGGCGATCAGGGTGCGCAGGTCGGCCTCGAGGGCGGCGAGAGGAGAAGGAGGCAGATCGGCCATGGCGGTGAGTCTCCGTCAGGTGGGAGTCGGCCGGCCGGCGGGCACGGCCAGTCGGGCCAGCAGCAGCCGGGCGCCGCGCGCGAGGTCGGGGGGCAGCCCGGCCCGCAGGGCGCGGTCGAGCGCGGCGGCGGCGGCCCGCGGCTCGCCGCGCTGGTGCAGGGCCACGCCCAGGCCCCAGTTCAGGTGGGGGTCGTCGGGATGCAGGCCGAGGCCGCGCTGGAAGGCCGCGAACGCCGCGGCCGGCTCGCCGGCCGCCTGCAGGAACTCGCCGAGGTGGTAGTGGCTGAGCGGGGAGTACGGATATCGACGCACCAGGTCTTGCAGCCCGGTCAGCACCGCCGGCCGCTCGGCCGGGTGCCGCCCCTGGGCGAGGAGCTTGCGGGCGAGACCGGCCACCACGGTGTCGTCGGGCTGCAGCAAGGCGCGCAGATCGGCCCGGATGGCGGCGGCTTCGGGGTAGCGGGCGGCCGGGTCGCGGCTCAGGCAGCGCGCCAGGATGGACCGCAGCCCGGCCGGGATCTCGGGCAGGCCGGGGCCGGGCGCCGGGAAGGCGACGGGGTCGGTGCCGTCGGCCAGACGGCGGGCCACTGCCAGCGGCGAGCCGAGGGCCTGCAGGTCGAACGGCAATCGTCCGTAGAGGCATTCGTAGAGGGTCATGCCGAACGACCACAGATCGGCTCGGGTGTCGGCGCCGGTGCCGGCCACCACTTCGGGAGCCGCATACCAGGGGGTTCCGGCTCGGGTCGAGGACAGTTCATGGGTGCGCGCCATCCGGGCCAGGCCGAGATCGGACAACTTGGGCACCGGCCCATCGAGCAGGATGTTCTCGGGTTTGATGTCGCGATGGTGGATGCGGTGGGCATGCACCACCGCCAGCCCGTTGAGCACGCCGAAGGCAAGGGCCAGGGCGTCGGGCACGGGGAGCGGTCGGGCGTGGGGAGAAAGACCCAACCGGTCGCGCAGGCTGCCATCGGGGACGTATTCCATGACCATGACATGGACCCCATCCAGCAGCTCGAAGCCGAGGTAGCGCACGACATTCCGCTGTTCGGCCTCGGTCAGTTGCAGCAACAGCGCCCCCGCCAGCTGAATCTCCTTCTTGAAGGTGCGCTCGTATTCAGGGTAGGGAATCTTGATGGCCACGCGCGCCGTCTGCCATTCGGCCGCCAGATCGCGATCGAGCACCTCGGCCAGCCAGGTCTCGGCGTAGCCGCCCTGGCCCAGGCGTCTGATCTTGCGCAGCACCGGCGCGCGTTCCATGGTGTTTCTCCTCCCCGGCTCCATGATAACAGAACCCTGATCGGAGCGGAAATGGCGATCGCACCTTCGGGGGAACGCCTGCAGGAACAACGCCGCTGGTGAAGAAAAGCGTATCGCTTCATGTGTGTTCCCTGGTATCATGCTGCCGGGTCGGAGACCCGAGACATGCATCCGCAAGGAGACGTGCGCGACGATGACCGTCAAGATGATCGTGGTTGGTTCGGTGGCCTATGATACCCTCAAGACTCCGAAAGGCACTCGGGAACGGGCGCTCGGTGGTTCGGCGACCTATTTCGCGACGGTGGCCAGCTACTTCACCAAGGTCGGGCTCGTCGGGGTGGCCGGGGAGGATTTCGAGGCCGCCCATATCAATTTCCTGAAAAAGCACGGGGTCGATCTGGCGGGTTTCGAGCAGGTGCCCGGCCAGACCTTCCACTGGAGCGGCTCCTATGGCGAGGATTTCGGCGACGCCACGACCCACAGCACCTGTCTGAACGTGTTCGAATCGTTCGATCCCAAGCTGCCGCCCGCCTACCAGCAGGTCGAGTTCCTGTTCCTGGCCAACATCCATCCGGCGTTGCAGATGAAGGTCATCCAGCGGGTCAAGAAGCCGCGTCTGATCGGCCTCGACACCATGAATTTCTGGATCACCAGCGCCCTGCCGGCGCTGAAGAAGGTGCTCAAGAAGGTCGACGTCCTGTTCCTCAACCACCAGGAAGCACTGATGCTGAGCGGCGAGAAGAAGCTCAATTCGGCGGTGCCGGCGCTGCTGAAGATGGGGCCCCAGCGGCTCGTCATCAAGATGGGGGAACTGGGCGCCCTCACTGCCACCGCCAGGACCCGGTTCTTCACGCCCGCCTTCCCGTTGTCTTCGATCACCGATCCGACCGGGGCCGGCGACAGCTTCGCCGGCGGGTTCATGGGGACCCTGGCCAGAACGGGGGACCTCACCGAGAACGGCTTCCGGCGGGCCATGCTCTACGGCAGCGCGATGGGGGCCTTCACCTGCGAGAAATTCAGCCTCGACACCTACAAGACCTTGACCAGAGCCAAGATCGAGGCCCGGTTCAAAGCCCTCAAGGCGATGCTGAAGGTGGTCTGACGTCGACGGGGGGGCGACCGGCGAGGGTTCGGCGGGGGCCGCGGCGGGCGGGGCATCGCCGGGGGCCGGGGCGGGGCCCCGCTGGCCGAACGGGCGAGCCGGCGTTGGCGGGCGGCTGCGATGTGGCGCCGGGCGTCACACGGCGGCGGGGCGATCGTTCGAGACGAATTCCCTGCCTGCGCTCAAGGATGGGGGCGCTGGCTCGCTAGCCCGCGATCGGCTGGACCGCTGGCCAGTCTTACGGACCAGAGATCGGCCGACGGTCTCTGGCGTTGGCGAACCCTTCAGCTGATGATGGCCTCTTTGATCTTCTCGCCGCAGCGGCAGGCCTGCCGTTGGCGGGGAATCCTGGTCAGCAGCGGCTGCATGATGCGGCGCAGGTTCTCGGCGTTGCGGCCGAAGGTGGCGATGACCTCGGCGGCGGTCACCTCCGGCACGTTGCCGACCAGCCCGCAGTCGAAATCGGTGACCAGGGCGATATTGACGATGCAGATGCCCAGCTCCTGGGCCAGCACCACTTCGGGATACTGGGTCATGTTGATGGTGTGCCAGCCCATCTTGGTGAACCACTGGCTCTCGGCCCGGCTCGAGAAGCGGGGCCCCTGGATGACCACGATGGTGCCGCCGTCATGGACCGTGATGCCGTGCTCCCGGATGACCTCGCAGGCCAGCCGGCGCAGCTCCGGGCAGTAGGGGTCGGCGGCGGCGATGTGGGCGACCGACGGGCCGTCGAAGAAGGTGTCGGGGCGGCCGTGCGTCCGGTCGACGAACTGATCGGATACCACGAAATCGCCGGGTTTGATGTGGGCTTGCAGCGACCCGCAGGCGCACGGCGAAATGATGCGGGTGACGCCGAGGGCGTGCATGGCCCAGAGGTTGGCCCGGTAGTTGATGCGATGCGGTGGAATCCCGTGACCTCGACCATGGCGCGGAATGAACGCGACCCGTACCCCGTCGACCTCGCCGATCGAGACGCTGTCGCTGGGAGGACCGTAGGGAGTGTTGATCTTGACTTCCTCGGTCTTGGTGACGAACGAGTAGAAGCCGCTGCCGCCGAACACGCCGATGTCGGCGCGATGGGTGGTCTGGTGCATGGGTCTGCCTCCTGGATGGGGTGATGGACCCATTCTACCCGATGCCGCCCCCAGGAGAAAGCGGGGTCAGGGGTGTCGCCACCCCCGGCCGGGCCGCTGGAGCGGAAGAACCTTCGATGATCGCACTGGGGCCGCCGGCCGCCCCGGCCCCCCTGGCCAGGATCTGCCAGAAAAGCGATCCCCCGCCGGTGCGGCGGGGGATGGGAGGATCTTGGTGCTGGGCGCGAGGGGAGAGAGCTTACTTCTTGCCGAGGGAGGCGTTGTAGAGGTCGAGGTATTTCTTGTATTCGGCGTAGGCCTTCTGCGCCTCGGCGGCGTTGCCGTTCTGGGTGGCGGTCATGTAGGCTTTGTAGGCGGCCAGGTATTTTTCGTAGGCCCCCTGCGAGGGATCGACCCGATCGGGCTCGATGGCCTTGGCGACCGGCGCCGGGGCCGGGGCGGCCGCGGCGGGCGCGGGCTTGGTGAGCTGGTCGATGAAGGCCTGGGCTTTGGCATCCTGGGCCTTGAGGTCGACCACCGGCGCGGGTTTGCCGGTGACCTTCTGGAACAGCTTGCTGATCATCTGGGCGCCGAAGCGGGCCACGAGGGCGCCGCCGACCACACCGGCCGCCAGCAGGGGGAAGCCCATGCCGGCGCACAGCAGGCCGCCGGCGATGGCGCCGCCCACGGTGGCGGCGTTGGCGACGCTGGCGGTCGTCCAGGTCAGGACTTTCTTGCCGATGATGAAGCCGCCGACGGCGCCGGCCACCATGCCGATGGGCCCGCCGCCGAGGGCGATGCCGAGCACGCCGCCCATATAACCGGCGGCCAGCGCGCCGCCGTTGATGACGACGGTCTTGAGCAGCGAGCCGGCGGTCTGCAGGATGCCGGCCTGGACCTTGGGCACCGTCACGGTCGACAGCGACAGGACCATGCCCAGGACGAGGAAGACAGAGAGTTCCCGGCGGTGGCGGAAGGTCAGAGTCTTCATGGTCGGTCCCTCCTGTGCGGACGCACGTGCATCGATCAAGTTACTCCAATTATACGCATCGGCCCTGGCCCCCCGCAAGGCCGGGGTACCCTCGCCGGCCCCTCTTCGGACGGACCGGGGCCAGACGCGGGATCGGCGCCGGGAAAGATGCTGGCGGGTTCAGGAATCCCAGGTGAAGGTCAGCAGGATGTCGCGCTGGCCGCCGCCCAGGCTGCCGATCTTGACGGTCTTGCCGGGGGCGGCCTGCCAGGAGGTCTCCAGCTTCTGGCGGCCCAGGAGGGGGAGGGGGCCATCGGTGGTCTCGAGCCAGGTCAGGTCGAGGTCGATCCGACCTTCCAGGCGGTCGGAGCCGGGGCGGTCGGCGGTCTCCACCACCCCGCACAAGCCGACCTCGTGGGGGCGAGGGGGCTGATCGGCCCCGCCCGGCGACAGGATCTGGCGGCCTTGCTGGAATTTGATGGGGCTCCCGGGCCGTCCTTTGCTTTCGATGGTCTGGCTGGGTTTGCCTCCTTCCATGACCTGGAGGGTCAGGGTGAAGGAGCGGCGAGGCTGGTCGAGGCCGGCCAGGATCCGCTCGGCTTCCTTCAGCGTGGGCTGGCGGGCGGTCATGACCAGGGCGTTGCCGGTCTCGGTCGTGGCGATCCGGATGTCCTTCTTGAGGGTCTGGAGCAGGATGCGGGCCGCCTCGGCGGCGGCGAGATGGGCGAGCGGTCGCACCGTCGAGCTGACCGGCAGGCGGGCGGCATCGGTGAGGACGATGTTGTCATTGACCAGATACCACTCATAGCCGGCCGCCATGGCCACGGTGTCGAACGCCTTGATCAGGGGAACGTCGAGGAGTCGGAGGGTGATGGTGCCGCGCACGTTCTTGTCGACGACGAGGCCGAACCCGCCCTTTTCGGCGGCGATCTTGAAGAGGTCGCGGATGTCGGCATCGCGGAAATCGAGGCTGATGCGGGCGTTGAGGTCGGCGGCGCCGACCAGGGCCGGCCAGGTCGACAGCAGGACCAGGACGAGCAGCGAGCGGATCTTGGACATCGCGAGCACCTCCAGGGTGGATCGGATCATCACTTGTGCAGCAGGAAGGCTTCCACCTCGCGCAGGCGGTCCTGCACCAGCGAGGTGAATCGGTCTTTATTGAACCGGGAGAGCACCAGTTCGATCCCGGCGTCGGCCAGGCCGAGCGTCAGCACTCCGCCTTTGAATCGACCTTCGGCCACCGTGCGGAAGGCGCGGTCGAGGGCCACATCGAGCCGTTTGACCAGGCTGGCCACGATTTTGCCGGGGGCCAGGGTCGTCTGGTCGCCATCGACGCCGATCACCAGGAAGCGGCCCTGGCGGGCGGCCTGGATCAGTCCCAATCCGGTGCGCCCGGCGGCGTGGAAGATCAGGTCGGCGCCGGCCTCGGCCAGTTCGCGGCCCAGGCGGCTGCCGATCTCGGGGGAGTGGAAGGCGGCGGGGGTGTCGCCGGCGTAGCGGACGAGCACTCGGGCTTTGGGATTGACGAAGGTCACCCCCTTCTGGAATCCGCTCTCGAAGCATTTGATGATGGGCGATACCATGCCGCCGAGGAACCCGACGGTCTGGCTGCGCGTGAGCAGGCCGGCGACCGCACCGGCGTAGAACGAGCCCTCTTCTTCGTTGAACAGGATCGACAGGACATTGGGCAGGGTGACGACCGAGTCGAAGAGGGCGAACGCGCGATCGGGATGGCGTTCGGCCACGCGGCGGATGGGCTCGTTGGCGAAGATGCCCACCCCGACGATGAGGTCGTGGCCCTGGCGGGCGAAATGCTCGAGCGCGGGTTCGATGGCCGCGGCATCGCCGGGTTCGATCACGTCGACCAGACAGCCCGGCCGCTGCCGGAGGTTCTGGACGCCCGCATAGGTGGCGTCGTTGTAGGCATGGTCCTGGAGCCCGCCGATCGACAGCACGACACCGATCCGGAGAGCGGGCCGGGGTTCGGTCCGGGGTTCGGCCCGGGCGATGGACCCGGCCGGCAGGACGGCGATGGCCAGGGCGAGAACGGTCACCAGGAGCGAAGCGCGGGAGCGAGGCATCATGCAGGGAGACCTCCGGGGGTGGTGTCGAGGCGGGAAGGGGCGGCTCGCCCCGCGGGGCGTGAGCGGGGGCGCCGCCAGAGGCTGGTGGCTAAGACGATGGCGTCGAATGCGGCAAACGGGAGACATGGGGCGGTCCAGCGGGGCGGGCTGGCGCGGCCCAGGCCAGGCGCGGTCATGGGCGGGCTTCCTGGTCGGCCGCCGGCGGATTGACCATCGGATGGGTATCGAGGATGCCCAGGCGGCGCAGCACATCCTGCAGGGCCCAGAGCACCCGGTCGTCGTACTTGCCGGTCTGGGCGATCATCTCCTGGATCGATTCCTTGTACGTGCGTTCCGAGGCGTACGGCCGGTAATGCGTCATGGCGTCGAACGCATCGACGGCGCCGACGATCAGGGAGATCAGGGGAATATCGGCGCCGGCGAGACCGCGGGGATACCCAGAGCCATCGGGGGCTTCATGGTGGGACTGGACGTAGTCGGCCACCCGCTCCAGGCCTGGAATCTCGCGGATCATGCCGGCCCCGACCAGGGAATGGCTCTCGACCTGGCGGCGTTCGGCGGGTGTCAGGGGCCGGGTCTCTTCGAGGATGTCGGCGGGCAGGGCCACTTTGCCCAGATCGTGCAGGAGGGCGGTCAGCTCGAGATCGACCAGTTCGGCCGGGGAAAGGCCGAGCTGGCGGCCGACGGCGACCGCCAGGTGGCGGACGCGATCCCAGTGGCCGGCGCGTTCGCTGGCGCGGTGCTCCAGCACCTTGATGGTGAGGCCGAGCAACCCTTCCAGGCGCAGGAATTCGGCAAGGAGGGCCAGGGGAGCCGACTCGCGCGGGCCGGGGGTCCAGCCCGCCAGATCGGGGCCGGGGGGCGAGGCCGGTTTCAGGCAGAGCAGCCAGCTCACCTGGCCGGCGGGCAGACAGGTCCAGAGGCGGCCGCCGAAGCGGGCGCCCTTGGCCTGGCCCAGGTCGTGGGGAAGGTCGGTGGGCGGGAGCATGCCTTTGCGGTCGTGGCCACGCCAGGTCTTTCCCCAGGGGAACCAGATCTGGAGGTCGCTGCCATAGGGCCGGAGGCTGTCCTCGAGGATGGTCAGGGCGGATCGCCAGACCTCGGCGATGGAACTCAGCTCCAATGGTTTCATGGCATCCTCCTTTGTCCGCGTTCCCCGGTACTATACCAGAATTTTCCCGTCGGGGCGGAATGCCGCCACGTCAGGCCGGGGCTGGGGTCTTGGGGGCGGCTTGTGAGGCGGGAAACGCGCTCGGGCCGGCTCGCCTCGCCGTGGCAAAGGGGCTGAGGAGGTCCGGGGGCGGCGGCCCTGGGCGATCCCAGCGGACACCGGGGGGCTCTTCCTGTTTGGGGGTCTCTGCCAGGCGCTCGGTGTTGGCCACGGGGCATCGGCCGGCCGGGTTGGCAGCTGGGATGTTCTATGCTATCCTGGGGGATAGGATAAGGCGCATCGCCCTCTCATCGGAACTACCATTCCATGGGCATAGTTAGCTTCGGCATGGCGCAATATGTCTCTGGAAGTGTCTGTGCCACCGAACCATGGCGGGGGGGGGATATGCCGAATCAGGAGATGCCATATCAGGAGGTGGCCCATGTCGCAGCCGACCCGTCCCGCGCACCCATCCCATCCCGATGTCGATCGACGACTGGCGCGGATCGCCGGGCACGTCGAGGCCATCCGGCGGATGCTGGCCGCCGAGAAGCCCTGCCACGAGATCCTGCAGCAGATGAAGGCGGTGCTCGTCGCCCTCGAGAACACCCGGCGGATCGTGCTGATGGATCACGTCCACCATTGCATCGGCGATGCCATCCGGCAGAAGCAGGCGACGGCCGCCGTCGAAGAGATCGAGCACCTGCTGACCCAGCTCTGGTGAGGCCATGAGCGGGCGGCTGGCCGTCGGGGTGACGTTCGTGCTGTGGGCGATCATTCCGATCGTCGACAAGCTCGCCCTGGCCGGGCGGCCGGCCCCTCCGGCCGGAGTGGTCGCACGCCTGCTGGTGGCGGCGGTCGTCCTGCTGCCGGGGCTGGCCTGCTCGCCGGCCCTGCGGGAAGGGCTGGCCGAGCTGGGGGGCCGGGAGTGGCTGGCGTTTGGGGTCAGCGGCGTCATTTCCCTGCTTCTGGCGCAATACTGCTACTACGTGGCGTTGCGCGACCGGTCGGTGGCGACCCTGTTCCCCTTCCTGTTCGGCGGAGCGCCGGTGCTGACCATGGGCCTGGCCTGGGCCATCCTCGGCGAGCCGATCGGCTGGCGGGCCGGCCTGGGCGGCGGCCTCATCTTCCTGGGCAGCCTGCTGCTGTTCTGGTGACCCGCGGGCCCGCCCACTCAGGCGGATTCGACCGGTTTTGTGTCGCAAAAAACTACGCCGCGGGCGAAGGGCTGAGGTCGCTGGGAAAGTATCATCTTTGCGACGACGGCGATCGAAGGGCGCGCATTTTGCGTCGCAAAATCAGGGCTTGCGACCGGGCGGCGAATCTGGTATCCTGCGGCCGGAGGACGCCCGATGGATTCTGCTCTGCTTGAAATGCTGGCCGATCTGCCGCTGGCGACGCAACGCACCTGGATGGCCATCGCCCTTCCCGGCCTGTGGGAGGAGTCGCCCGCCGAGCAGGAGGCCCGTCTGCGCGCGCAGCTCGCCCAGGTCGACCTCGACCCCTGGCGGGCCCGGATCATCGCCGGCCTGTTGCGCGAATGCCGTCTGGACCAGGCGATTCCCGAGCGGCATGCCGCCTTCCGGCCGGTGGTCGCCGACGGCGTGACCTTCCTGCTCGAGCGGTTGCCCCAAGAGCGACTGCATGATCTGCTGGTGGCGCAATGGCTGCTGCCTCCCGACATCCCGCCCGGGGAGCGGCTGGTCGCGCTGGCGACCGGGCTGCCCACCCTGTGGAAGCTGGGCCAGATGATCGCCCGGCGGTCGGGGCTCGATCCCGCGCTGAGCCGGCTGCTGCGGCGGCTCGAGGACGGCATCCGCCAGACCGAGGCTGCGGTCGGCCGGCGCCGGGTCGAGGCCGGTCTCGCCCCTTGGCGCGACCAGTATGAGTTCGAGATCGCCGAGACCGTGTTGGCCGAAGGCAGCGTCGGTCTGGTGATGCCGTTGCGCTGGCGCCGGCGCGGGCGCGCTGAACCCTGGCACGAGGCGGTGGCCAAGCTGGTCAAGCCGGAAGCCGCCCGCCGCCTGCCTGAAGAGATGGCGCTGCTCGCCGAGGTGGCCCGCCGCCTGCAGGCGCGCCAGACCGGCTATGCCATCGGCCGCGTGGATTTCCCCGCGCTGTTCGGCGAGGTGCGCGACGGCCTGGCGCGCGAACTCGATCTGGCTGGCGAGCAAGGCCATCTGCGCGAGGCGGCCGCCTTCTATGCCGGCCGCGCCCCGGGGGCGGTGCCCGTCGTTCTGCCGTTCTCGACCGCCGAGATGACCGTCATGTCCCGTCTGCCGGGGCCCAAAGGAGCGCCGGGATCAGTCCACCCCGAAGACTCCGAGGCCGATCCGGGTCAGTTCTCCAGCCGGCTCCGCGCTGATCAGGCACGACAACTCTTCCGTTTGCTGATTCTGGAGCCGCTGTTCGACGAAGGCGAGGCGACGGTGTTCCATGGCGATCCGCATGCGGGGAACATGCTCTGGCACGAGTCGGTCGACGGCCACGGGCGGTGGGGCTTCCTCGATTGGAGCCAGACCGGTCGGCTGACCCGCCCCCAGCGGGAAGCCCTGGTGCAGCTCGCTTTGGCGGTGATGACCGAAGATGCCAGCCGGGCCACGGTCTGCCTGCAGCGTCTGGCCCGGCCGACCGCGGGCGCGCCCGCCCTGGCGGCCGAGCTGGTCGCCGCGCTCATGGCCGAAAGCAGCGGGGAATCGGGCGGCGCAATCCCGGCGGAGGCGGGAGCACGGCGGATGTCGTGGCTGGGGCGGGCCGTCGAGCTGGTCGATGGGCTGCTGCGCCGCGGCGTGGTCTTCCCCCGCGACCTGCTCCTGTTCCGCAAGGCCTTGTTCACGCTCGACGGCGTGCTGCTCGATCTCGACCCCGCTTTCGATGCCGATGTCGAGCTGGGGCGTTTCCTCGCCGGTCTGCTGCTCGACGAGCTGCCTGGGCGCTGGCTCGACCTGGCCACCCCCTGGTGGGATCGCCCCGCCCGCTACCGGACCCTGCTGTCGAACCTCGATCTGTCGCTCGTCTGGGCCCGTCTCGGGCGGTCGGCGTGGCAGCACGCCTGGCGCGGGTTCGCCCGCACCTTCCCGCCTCCGCTTCTGCTCCCCTCGCCACTCATGCGGTGACCGGGCGGCGGCCTCGGTCGGCGGCAGTCAGCGATGGACGGCTGGCGGGCTGGCCGGGGGGGCGCCCGCCTGTCCTGCGGCCGAGGAGCCGGAAAGGGCCGGTCGGCCCGCGCGGGCCGCGGCATCAAACCCCCGCGGACGGTCTGATCGACCTCGTCTGGCGGCCGGTCAGGGCGGTCAGCGGGTGAGGTCGAACCAGTAGAACCCATGCGGCCCCAGGGTCAGGAAATACGGCCACTCGCCGATGCGGGGGAAGACGACGCCGCCGAACACCTCGCGCGGCTGCCAGCCGTTGAGTTCGCCGAGCCCCAGCTCGCAGGGCTGCGCGAAGCGGGACAGGTTGGCGGCGACCAGCACCTTCTGCCCCTCATATTCGCGCAGGAAGGTCATCACCGCCGGATTCGCATTGGGCAGGAACCGGATCGTGCCGCGTCGCAAGGCGGGCCGCCGCTGGCGGATGCGGATCAGCCGCTTCACCCAGTTCAGCAGCGAGGTGGGCACCCGGCTCTGCGACTCGACGTTGAGATGGCGGTAGTCGTAGACGGGGTCGACGATGACGGGGCTGTACAACCGGGCCGTATCGGCCCGCGAGAAGCCGGCGTTGCGGTCCATCGACCATTGCATCGGGGTGCGCACCCCGTTGCGGTCGCCGAGGTAGATGTTGTCGCCCATGCCGATCTCGTCGCCGTAGTAGATGATGGGGGCGCCCGGCAACGAGAACAGCAGGGAATAGAGCAGCTCGATCTGGCGACGGCCGTTCGACATCAGCGGGGCCAGGCGGCGCCGGATGCCCTGGTTCAGCCGCATCTGCGGGTCGGCCGCGTACTCCCGCCACAGGTAGTCGCGTTCGGTGTTGGTGACCATTTCGAGGGTCAGTTCGTCGTGGTTGCGCAGGAAGATGCCCCACTGGCAGTTCTCGGGGATGGGCGGGGTGTTGCGGATGACCTCCTCGACGGGCTCCTTCTGCTCTTTTCGCAGGGCCATGAACAGACGCGGCATCAGCGGGAAATGGAAGCACATGTGGAACTCGTCGCCCTGGCCGAAGTACGGCAACAAGTCGGCCGGCCATTGGTTGGCCTCGGCCAGCAGCACCCGTCCCGGGAAACGCTCATCGATGAACCGGCGCAGGGCCTTGCAGAACTGGTGGGTCTCGGGCAGGTTCTCGCAGGATGTCCCTTCCCGTTCGAACAGGTACGGCACGGCATCGACTCGGAAGCCGTCGAGTCCGAGGTCCAGCCAGAATTCGACGACCTCGAACATGGCCAGTTGCACGGCGGGGTTGTCGTAGTTGAGGTCGGGCTGGTGGCTGAAGAACCGGTGCCAGTAGTAGGCCTTGGCCATCGGGTCCCAGGTCCAGTTGCTGGTTTCGGTGTCCTGGAAGATGATGCGCACGCCTTGATATTTGGTGTCGGTGTCGCTCCAGACGTACCAGTCGCGGTAAGGGGAATCGGGATCGGTCCGGGCTTTGCGGAACCACTTGTGCTGGTCGGAGGTGTGGTTGATCACGAGATCGGCCAGCACGCGCAGGCCCAGGGCGTGCGCCTCATTGAGGAAGGCCTTGAAGTCTTCGAGGGTGCCGTACTGGGGATGGACGTTGAAGAAATCGGCGATGTCGTAGCCGTCGTCTTTGAGCGGGCTCGGGTAGAAGGGCAGCAGCCAGAGGCAATTGACGCCGAGGTCTTTGAGGTAGGGCAGCTTCTGCCGCAGCCCGAGGAAATCGCCGATCCCGTCGTCGTTGCCGTCGAAGAAGGCCCGCACGTGCAGTTCATAGAAAATGGCGTCCTTGTACCAGAGCGGATCACCGTTCATCGTTCGGAGAGACCTCCTGGCGGGAATGAACCGTCGCCGCCCCGGGGTCGTGGTGGCCGGGCGCTGGAGAAGAAAGGGCCGGGTGACGATCGGCAGGTCTGGCCGGTTCGCGAGCCAGCAGGGCTTGCAGGAAGCGACGGGCGGCGTCGTGGTCTTCGAGGCGGTGCGTGGCCAGCGAGGGGCCCGGACCGACATGGATGGCCACGCCGGCGGCCCCGATGGTCTGGAACATGTCCTCGTCGGTGCGGTCGTCGCCCATGGCCAGGAACTGGGCGGCGCCAGCCGATTCTTCGATCAGGCGCTGGATGACCACGCCTTTGTGGACGCCGCGCCGCCGGATCTCGACGGCTTTTTCCCCCTCGAGCACTTCGAGATCGGGCTCGGCGAAGTTGTCGCGCAAGGCCTGCAGCAGGGCGCGGGCCCGCAGCGGTCCGAAATCGGCAACCACCAGCCGGTAATGCCAGACGATGCCGTTGGTCTTCTCTTCGATCATCGAGCCGGGGGTATCGCGGGTCCATTGCTCGAGGAAGGCGCGAACCCGCGGCAGCCAGGCGGGCGTGGTCGGCAACAAGGCCCGCCAGGCGCCGGTGCCGCCAGCCACGCGGGACCAGAAGCCATGCTCGGCGTGGAGGTGGATCGGGAGCTGGCCGAACCAGCGCTCCAGGCTGTCGCGGGTGCGGCCGCTGAGCAGATGGACCTGGGTGCGGGGACGGGCGGCCAGGGCGCGGAGCAGATCGAGCAGCTCGGGGTCGGGGCGGGCGAGGTCGGGCGTGGGTGCGAAAGGCACCAGGGTGCCGTCGTAATCGAGGACGACATGCAGCGGGTCGAAGCCGCTGACGCGGCCCAGCAGCCGCTCGACCTCGGCCTCATCAGAAACCCGCGGAGCGGCGCCGGGGATCACCCGGCGGTGGGCCGCGGCCTGCAGCGCCTCGAGGAAGGCGGCCGCCCAGACGTGCGCGTCGAAGCCGCGCACCCGGGCTCGCAGGCTGGCCATGCGGGTCTGCCGTTCCTCGGCCGGCATCTGGATGGCCCGTTTGATCTGCAAGGCGAGCCGGTCGACGTCATAGGGGTTGACCAGCAGGGCCTCGACCAGCTCGGCGGCCGCCCCCGCGAACTCGCTGAGGATGAGCACGCCCGACGCGTGGGGCTGGCAGGCGATGAATTCCTTGGCGACGAGGTTCATGCCGTCGCGCAAGGGCGTGACCAGCATGACATCCGCGGCGGCATATATCGCCACCAGCTTCTCGAGCGGCACGCCCCGGTACAGGTAATGGACCGGCACCGCCGACAGGGTGCCCCAGGTGGCGTTGATGCGGCCGGCCAGTTCGTCGAGTTCCCGGCGCAGGGCCGCGTAGGTGTCGACCTTTTCGCGCGAGGGAACGATCAATTGCACGAACCGGATGCGGTCGCGCAGGGCGGGCTCGCGTTCGAGCAAGCGCTCGATGGCCAGCAGGCGGCGGGGCAGCCCCTTGGTGTAGTCCAGTCGATCGACGCCCAGGATCAGGTGGCGGCCGCCGCTTTCGGCTTTGATCTGGGCGGCCTCCTGCTGGATCTCCGGCTGGGCGGCCAGCTTCTCGAAGGCCGGGGTGTCGATGCCGATCGGGAACACCCCCAGCATGGCCTGCCGATGGCCCAAGGCCACCACGCCGTCGACGGTCGGAAGTTCGAGCAGATGGAGCAGGGCTCGCGAGAAATGGTGCAGATACGAATAGGTGTGGAACCCGATCAGATCGGCGCCGATCATGCCCTGCAGGATCTCGACCCGCCAGGGCAGGATGCGGAAGACCTCCGACGAGGGGAAGGGAATGTGCAGGAAGAACCCGATGGTGGCCTCGGGCGCCCGCTTGCGGATCATGCCCGGCACCAGCGACAGCTGATAGTCGTGGATCCAGATGAGGTCGCCCGGCTGGTAGGCTTGCAGCACCGCATCGGCGAACTTCTGGTTGACCTCGACGAAGGTCTTCCAGTTGGTCCAGGCCTCGCGTTCGACCTTGTCGGTCAGGTAGTGGTAGAGCGGCCACAGCACCCCGTTGGAAAACCCGTCATAGAAATGGGCCACTTCGCCGGGGGTCAGGTAGAGCGGACGGCACCGCAGCTCGGCCAGGCGCCGCTCGGTGGCCTGCCGCTCGGCTGGTCCGAAGCGTGAGGTATCGCCCGGCCAGCCGATCCACAGCGAGTCGGCCTGGGAGTGCGGGCCGCGCATGGCCGTGGCCAGGCCGCCCGCCGACGGCGAGACCTGCACTTTGCCGTGTTCCAGCCGGACGGTCACGGGCAGTCGGTTCGAGACGATGAGCACGCGGGCTTCGGCCATAGCGCTCCTCTCCTGGAAAGTTGGGAAACCACGCGATCGAGCCCTATCGGCCCAGGGCTGTCGCCGGAAATAAGGCTCCCTCGGGCCTGGAAAGCCGGATCTCCTGGTTCATGCTACCGTTCCTTCCGAGAAGAGTCAATGCGAGCCAGCCAGCTGGCGAGTCGAACTGCGGGCGATTGACAAGAAGCAGGAGGCGGGGTACCGTGAGGACGTGGCGTCGGTGGTGATCCTCGCCAGATCGACGCGCCAGGGGGCGGTCGGGCGGTTCACGAGCGGGCCAGCGGGTTCGCACGAACCACCGAAGGGAGGCAGGGCATGGAACCACGAACGCGCCACCTGCCTGGTGGGCAGGGGGCTGCGCCGCGGCTGCGGCTGGGGCTGCTGGTCGCTGGTCTGCTCTGGTCGCTGCTGGCGAGCGGTTCTGGCCCGGTCGGGGCCCAGGGCGGGGCCCCCGCCCTCCTGGTGCCGATGGACAACGTGCAGACCGACCATTGCCGGGCCTACGGGCTGGTCTATCGGCTGCTCGAGAAATCGACCCCCAACATCTTCTGGCTGTTGAACTATCGCGGCGGCAGCTTCCTGCTGCCTGACGACGAAGGCATCATCGATGGCGCACGGCAGGCCGGCGTCGCCGTCGAACGGCTGTCGGCCGACGAGGTCGGGGCCATCCTGGCCTTGATCACCGAAGAGAACATGGATGTGGTTCCTCTCGAGATGGCGCCTCGCATCGGCCTCTACCTGCCGTCGCCGCACAGCCCCGACGTGGTGGCCGGGGTGCTGCGCTATGCCGGCATCCCGTTCCAAGTGATCTATGATGATGGCATCCTGCGGGGCGGCCTGTCCGCCTTCGATTGGATCCACATCCACCACAAGGATTTCACCGGCCAGGGGCACAAGCAGGCCGGCGGCGACGACGATCGCGAGCTGGCCCGGCAGCTCGGATTCGCCAAGACCTGGATGATGAAACAGCGGGTCGCCCAAACGCTGCGGGAGTTCGTCGAGGGCGGGGGTTTCGTCTTCGCCATGTGCTCGGCGGCCGAGACGGTCGATATCGCCCTGGCCGCCCAAGGGATCGACATCGTGCCCAGCCTCTTCGACGGCGATGCGGCCGATCCGCAGGCCAACCAGAAGCTGAACTACGCCAATACCTTCGCCTTCACCGATTTCACCGTGATGACCGGCGCCCTCTCCGAATATTCCGACATCGATGTGCCAGGGGCCGGTCGCGGCACTACCTTCTCGCTGTTCGATTTCTCGGCCCAGGTCGATCCCATCCCCTGTCTGCTCAATCAGAACCATGTGCGCACCCTGCCCGGGTTCGACGGGGAAACCACGTCCTTCCGGCGATCGTTGATCAAGAAGAGCGTGGTCATCCTGGCCGAGAACAACGATGGAGTCTCGGTCAGGTATCTGATGGGCTACCTCGGCAAGGGGTTCTTCTCGTTCTACGGCGGCCACACCCCCGGCCGCACGGTCGAAGATTACCGCCGCGAAGCGCCCGGCTTCCGCCTCATCCTCAACAACGTCCTGTTCCCCTCGGCCAAGGTCAAGAAGCGCAAAACCTGATCAAGGCAGGCGCCAGGTCGCGGGGTCACCTCGACTGACGCCACGCATCCAACCGGCCGCTCACGCCGGGGGAACGGCCAGGACGACCAGGGTGGCGTCGTCGGCGAGGGCGGGGTCGGCGCGGCGGGCGGCATGCCAGGCCCGAATGGCGTCGTGGGTGGCGCGGGCGTCGCCTCGCCACAGGCCAGGCAGGGCGTCGCGGAAGGCCTCATAGCCGATCGGCTGCCCGTCGTGGCCGGCGGCTTCGATCAGGCCGTCCGTATAGAGGCAGAGCCAGTCCCCGGGGTCGAGCACGATCTCCCGGTCTTCGAAGGGGAGGCGGGTCTTGATGCCGAGCATGGGGTGGCGGATGGCGAGATGCTCGGCGCCGGCCCCGGCGCGCACGAGCCAGGGGAAGTTGTGCGCGGCGTTGCTGGCGATCAGGCGGCGGGTGGCGGGATCGAAGATGGCCAGGAAGCAGGTCATCATGCGCTTGGCGGCGATGGTACGGATCACCATGTCGTTGAGGAGGGCCAGCATGGCCGAGGGGCGTTCGAGGGGGGTGGCCGGGTGGCAGATGATCGCCTTGGCCATGGCCACTCCCAGCGACGCCGCGACGCCGTGCCCGGTGACGTCGCCGATGACCAGCAGCCAGCGTCCGTCGGGCAGGGCCAGGTAGTCGAAGTAATCGCCCCCGACCCGGCTGGCCGAGAGGGTCGATCCGAAGACCGAGCAGCCGTGGGCGAGCAGGCCGGTGCGCGGGAAGAACGTCTCCTGCACGATGCGGGCCACCTCGAGGTCCGCCATCCCCTCCAGCACGGTGTTGAAGGTGCTGGCCAGGCGACCGAATTCATCGTCGCTCTCGACCGGCAGCCGGATCCGGAAATCGCGACGGCGGATGGCCGCCAGGCCTTCCCCGAACCGGCCGAGCGGGCGCAGGAAGTGCTGGGTGAGCCAGAGCCCCAGGCCCAGGCCCAGCAGGGCCATGGCCAGCGCGGCCAGCCCGAACCGGCCGGCCAGCCGGCGCAGCCCGGCCCGGATACCGGTGTCGTCCGACGCCGCCAGCATGATCTGGTCTTCCAGTTCAGGAACCAGGATGGCCGTCAGCAGCACCGTGGCACTGCCCGTCGGCTGGGCGCCATGAACCGCGGTCGACTGGCGCCAGGCCAGGGGCGTCAGCGATTCGGCCTTGCTTTGACACGGAAAGTCCGGCGGCAGCCACCCTTTGAAGTAGTAGGTGCCGATGGTGATCTCCCGCGTCCGGCGGGCGAAAGCGGCCAGCATCTGCGGCAGCCGCTTGAAGATGTAATCGCGGCCCCACAGCACGAAGACGCTGCCGCGCAGCTTGCCGGCCTGGTCCCAGAGGGGGAAGCCCAGGTAGTAGGCGACCGATTTGGCGAACGCGGTCCAGGTGAAATGGCCCGGATGCTCCTCGAGGCTGGCGGTGAACGGCTCCAGATCGATGCCCATCGCTTCGAGGGTGGCACGCATGGCCTGGTCGCGGGTCGAATCCTGCAGATCGGGCTCCACGCCGTTGATCTGGGCCGCCCGCCGCCGGGCGTGCATGCCGAATATGGGGATGATCGGTTCCACCTCCCGGTCGTAGCCGCTCACGTGGCGGACCAGGTTGTGGCCGCGATCGTCGAACAGGGCGCACAGGTCGGGCTGGACTCGACGCAGCAGCCGGCGGGCGCGCCGGACCGCCGTCGCGTGGGCGGCCGGTCCGGCGGGGAGGGGGCCGGCCAGGGAGCGGTCGATGACCGCTTCATAGAGGCTGAGACGGTGGGCGACGGTGCGGGGGAACTCGCGCAGGGTCGCCTCGTGGCGTTCGAACCGTTGCCGGACGAGCAGGGCCTGTCGATCTTCCAGCAAGCCGCGGGCCGCCACGGCGAGCAGGCCGAGGGGCATCCCCGAAGTATAGAGGAACAGCACGATCAGCTTGGTGCGCAGCGACCAGGCCCCGGCCTGGGCCAGCCACCAACGCCACAGGATGGTGACCGCCCCGAAAAGGGCGAGCAGCGCGGCCATCAGGCGGCGCCGGCCGCGTTCCCAGGCGGCCAGCGCGTGATCGGGACGTCCGATCACCAGCCGGCGGGTCGGTGACATCGCGGCCTGGGTCCAGATCCAACCCTCGTGGAATAGGCAGTCGTCTTCTTCATTGCCCATCAGCCGCAGAGCCCGTTCGAGCGAAGGCGGGGCGCTCGCCATGGCGGCGATCTGGCGGTCGAGCGGCTGTCGCAGATCGATGCTGCCGAGCACGGCATCGGGGGTGGGCAGATCGCGCAGGAGCGTGCGCAGACGGAAGCTGAGTTCGCGCACGTCGTTCGGGAAGCTGACCCACAGCATGAACCAGGGGCCGTCCAGCCGCGGGCTGCTCAGGTAGACGAACCCGCGCCGACGTTCGAAGGCGCTGGGCGTGCCGTGGTGCCGATGGAAGAGGTCGAGCCGGTAGCTCATGAAAGGCCCGAGGAAGGCGCGAAATGCATGGAACTGCCGGGCCATGGGCTCGGGCACGTTTTCCCAGAGCTGCCGGCGGGCGAGCCCGAAGCGGGCCAGGGCGTCGTGGTGCTCGGGGAGATCGGACAGGCTGGCGACCAGACGGCTGTCGTGGTCGAAAAGCACGAATTCGAACGTGTCGGGGATCGCGCGCTGGAGGGCGGTCAGCTCCTGATGGAGGTGCATCAGGGGGTCGCGGCTGTGGCGGGCCCCGGTCATGATCTTCTCGCCGAGACCCTCGAGGATCGGTTCGAAGCGGGTGCCGATCTGGAGATGGCTGCGGAATTCCTCGAGGGGAACGACCGCCTCGTCCCGGGCGCGCTGGAACTCGCGGGCGAGCGTCCGGTCGCCGGCCAGGAACAGCAGGACCACCGGCAGACCGGCCAGCAATGCGGCGGCCAGCCAGAGCGGCAGCCGGTGCCCCACCCCGTGCCACCGGCGGTCGGTGAGCCAAAGCTGCCAGCCTGGACGAGTCGGAAGCACCGGCGAGGCGTCGTTCATGGCTGCTCGGCGGGGCCGGGCAGGCCCGGCTGGTCGGAATCGGCTGCCGGTAGCTGGCAGGAGGCGGGAAGGGCGGTGGCGGCGAGTCCCTGCCATTGCAGGACGACCACCGTGATGTCATCTGCCGGCGGTTCTTGCGGCGACATGGCGTGATGCCAAGCTTCGATGGCTTCCACTGTGGCCTCGGCCGTCGGGCGACACAAAGCCGGCAGAACGGCCAGCAGCCGATCGAATCCGATCGGCTGACCATCAGCATCGAGGGCCTCCACTAGGCCGTCGGTATAGAAGATCACCGCATCGTGCTCGTGCAGCTTCTCCTGGCGGCAGGCGGCCTGCCATCTCCGGGTGCTTCCCAGGGGATACCCCTTGAGTTCGAGGAAGCTGGCCCGCCCGCCCCGCACCAGGATGGGGAAGGTCTGCCCAGCGTTGGCCAGGGTCAGGATGGCGGTTTCAGGGTCGAAGGCGGCCAGGTTGCATCCCATCATCTTTTTGCGTTGCAAAATCGACCCCAGCAGACTGTTCAAGCAAGACAGCGCGCCGTCCGGGGCGGTCGGGCAGCCCGGGTGGCCGAGCGCCGCCTTGACCAACCCCACCACCAGGGCGGCGCCGACGCCGTGGCCAGCCACATCGCCCAGCACCACCCGCAGCGTGCCGTCACCCTGCCGGCTGTAATCGTGGAAATCGCCGCCGACCTGGCTGGCGGTGCGGCAGCGCCCGGCGATGCCCCAGGCCCCCGCTGTCAGGGGCTGCCCGGGAAAGAGCAGCTCCTGCACCGCGCGCGCCACCTCCAGGTCCTGCAGGTCGCCCAGGGCGTCGTTGAGCAGGCTGGCCAGACCTCCCAGCTCGTCGTTCGAGACCACCGGCAGGCGGGTGTCGAAGCGGCGGTCGGCCAGGGCGGTCATGCCGGCCGCCAGGGTGCGCACCGGCACCAGGAAGAACCCGGCCAGGAGCACGCCGATGATGATGCAGGCGCCGACGATCACCAGGGCGATGAACCCCAGGTTCCAGCGCAGGCTGGAGATCTCAGCGACCAGGGGCTGATCCGAAACCATGCCCAGCAGCGAGAACCCCCGCAGGGCGGTGCCGCGCAACCCCGTGACCAGCCAGGTACCGCGCGGCCCCGTCAGGGTGGCCCGGTGGCTGCGCGTCGCCGATGACACCCGGCGCAGGGTGGTGGCGACCAGGCGGCGATGGGGGAAATCGGGCGGGAAGGCGAGATCGGGCTCGAGGGGCGACCAGACGAAATACTCGCCGCGACCGGCCCGTCGGGCCAGGCGCGGCAGGTGGCGGCGCAGGTAGTTGACCTCCATGTGCCGGCTGTCCCAGACCAGGGTCACGAAATGGGTGATGCGGTGCTCGGCGGTGCCGAGGGGGGCGGTGAACAGGAAATAGCGGAAGGGTCCCGATTCCATCTCGTTGAAGAACAGCATTTGAATGTTGATGCTGGTCTCGGCGAATTCATCGGCGCCCTTGACGACCACCGGCCGGGCCTCGCTGGCGGTGCCCGCCAGCCGCTCCCGCTCGAGCTGGACGAAGAACTGGCGGACCATGCGGCCCAGCGCCCGGACGGTGGCGGGGCCGATGCCGGGAGCGGCCGGATCGTTCCAGACGTAGACGGGTTCGCCGGTGCGGTCGTAGATCCGGCAGGTGTTGAAGCCGAAGCGGGTCCGCATCTCCGCGAAGCGATCGAGGAAGTCGCGGAACCCATCGGCGGGGGCGCGCTCGCGCGAGAACACGAACTGGCGCAGATCGCCTTCCAGCTCGGCGATATGCACCCGGAACCGGCGGTCGAAGCCTTGCAGCGTCTCCTCCATGGCCTGGTGCGACTCGGCTTCGAGGACGGCCCGCCGGTTGTGCAGGTAGGTCTGGGCGGTCAACCCCATGACCAGCAATGGCACGGCGGCCGAGTACAGGAAGGCGGCCATCAGCTTGCCGCGCACCGACCCGCCCAGCCAGTCGAGCAGGGTGCCCAGCGGCCCCGGACGGCCCAGGACGAGCAGCAGAGCGGCCAGGCCCCACAGCAGAGGCCGGACCAGCTCATAGGGGGCGGCGCTGGTCGGCAGGTCGGCCCGACCGACGATCCACAGGTCGGGAAAGAGCAGGCGGCGGGCCAGCAGGGTCGAGCCGATCCAGATATGCCCTTCGGTCGCCTGGTGGAGCGCCTGCCAATGCCGGGCGAAGTCGTGCGGCGACAGCCCCAGGCGGCGCCAGACCCGCGCGCCGCGCTCGCCCCGCCGCGCCACCGCCAGCCGCCCCGGTTCGCCCCGGCGGCGCAGGGCGGCCGCGGCCTCTTCGAGCGCCAGGACCCGGATGTCGTCGCGCGGGTTGAAGAACAGGAAGAACATCCCCTGGGGATGGGGCGCCGACAGGTAGACGAAGCGTCGGTTCGGCTGACCGGCGGCGAAGAACAGACGGCGGTGGATGCGGACGCCCGGCACGGTGAAGGGGCCGAAGTACGTCTTGAGGAAGCCCTCCACCAGGCTGGGCATGGGCTCTTGCGTGTCGAGGAACCGCCGGTAGGCCGCGACGAACTTGCGGGTCAGGGCGCGCGCGGTCGGACGATCGGTCCAATCGGGGAGGGGATTCCCTTCGCCGTCGAGCAGCACCCCCTGGATCTGGCCCGGGTAGCGGGCCTTGAGGGCGGGCATGATCCGGCTCCAGACCGCGACAGGGGCGGAGGCCGCGAAGACCTGGCGCTCGAGGCGCTGGAAGAAGCGGGAAAAATGCTCCTGGTGGCTCTTGCCGGCCTCGATCGTGCTCAGGGTGGTCTCGAGGCGGGCGAGGAGATCGACCCGGGCTTGTTCGTCGGCCCCGGTCGACAGGATGGCGCGCCCGGCCACCGCCAGCAGAAAGGGGAACAGGACCAGGCCCACCAGGATGGCGCGCGTCGTTCGCGGTGGGCCTGCTGCGGCGATCTGCGGTTCGTCTGAGCGTCGCTGGGTCATCGCCCCTCTGGTCGTTCCTTCGTCTGCGGTGACGCCTGCCGGCGCGCCCGGGTCGCTCCCGGGGCATGGCAGACCACCGTGGCCCCAGTGTACAGGATTCGGCGCGCTCGCGCATCCCTTCGCGGCGCGCCGCTGGCAGTCGCCGGCCGCCATGCGCCGCTCAGATCAGGCGGTGGCGGGGCCGGGCCTCCTTTCGTCGGCGGTTCCGTTCCGCCTGACGCGCGGGGGCGGGGGGGCGCGTTCTACGGCCAGCGGTCGGCGGCCCGCCCCCACCCGGAGGTCACGCCGAGGGCGGGGAAGGCCGCTGGGACCCCTGCAGCACCAGCAGGGTGATGTCGTCGGTGGGGCCGGCCGGCCCCATGGCCTGCCGATGCCACGCGGCGATGGCCTCGCGGGTGGCCACGGCCGACGCGCGTCGGCAGCCGGGCAGGATCGCCCGGCAGCGGTCGAAGCCCAGGGGCAGGCCGTATGGATCGGGAGCTTCGATGAGGCCATCGGTATAGAAGCATACCCAATCTTCGGGACCCAGGCGCCATTCCCGCTCCTCGAAGGGGCGGCGGGTGGCGAAGCCCAACGGCGGATGCCGCAATTGGAGTTCTTCGATGTGATGGTCCGGATCGATGGCGCCCGTGAGAGTGCCGGTGTTGGCGGTCGCCGACGGCCGGGGCGGAGACCGCCGGATCAGGAACGGGAAGGGGTGACCGGCGTTGGCCGCCACCAACCGGCCGTCGCGCGGATCGAACACCGCCAGGAAGCAGGTGATCGCCCGCGATCCGGCCAGGGTGCTGCCCACGAGCCGGTTCATCAAATCGAGGAGGGCGGCGGGCGAGGCGGGGTTGGCGGGGTGGGTGAAGGCGGCCTTGGCCACGGCCACCCCCAGGGCGGCGGCGACCCCGTGCCCGGTGACATCGCCGACGACCAGGACCCACCGGCCGTCAGGCCGGGGGAAATAGTCGTAGTAATCGCCGCCGACCCGGCTGGCGCACCGGGTGGCGCCGCTGATCTCCCAGCCGGCATCGGACAACGGGCTCTGCGGCAAGAAGGTATCCTGGACGATGCTGGCCACTTCGAGGTCGGCCAGGCCGGCGATCACGTCGTTGAACAGGCCGCCGAGCTGTCCGAACTCGTCGTTCCCTTCGATCGCCAGCCGGTGATCGAATCGTCGCTCCTGGATGGCCGCCAGGCCGGTGGTGAATTCGGCGATCGGCCGCAGGAAGGTGCCGCCGACCAGCCAGCCGAGCGCGGCGCCCAGCAGGGCCAGCGCGGCGCCCAGCAGGGCCAGTCGCCGGCGGGTGGCGGCCAGATCGGCTCGCAGCCGCGCATCATCGGAGACGATGAAGACCTTCTGGCTGTGCAATGCGGGGCTGAACAGGCCCGAGATCAGATAGACGCGGTCCCGGGCTCCGAGAACCCGGTGGGCGGGCACGCCCCAGCGGTCGATGGCGCTGCTCACCTCGTCGGTCAGCGGCAGCAGCGCGGCTTCGGTCGCCCCCGGCGGGCCCCAGGGGTAGCCGCCGACGAGTTGCCCCTCGGGCAGCCGTTGCTGCAGGGCGCGCAGCAGCGCGGGCAGCCGATCGCGGAAGCGGTCGCGGCCCAGCAGGAACTGGGCGCTGGCGACCGCCCGTCCGGTCACGTTCCGGACGAGGGCCAGCAAGATGTAGGCAGCCGACTTGCCCATGCGGAACGGGACGAACCGCTCGCCGCTCCCTTCCAGCATGGCTCCCACTTCGGCCAGATTGAGGCCGAAGGTCTCCATGGAAGCCAGCACGGCCTGTTCGCGGGTGGCCAGGGCGGGCGGGATGGTCTCGCCGTTGATCTCGGCCAGCCGGCGGCGCGACTGCAGCGCCAGATAGGGGATCAGCGGGCCGAGGGTGTCTTGAAAGCCTTCCAGCCGCTGGAAGAGCACCCGGCCCTCGGTGTCGATGACGGCGGCGTAGCTGGGCAGCAGGCGGCGGGTCAGCGCCTGCATCAGCGCGGCGGCCCGCCGCGGCCCCGCTTCGCCGGCCGGCACCGCCGGCTGGAAGGTGCGCCGCAATCGGGTCTCGATCACGCCCAGTTGTTCGACATGACGGCGCGCCGTTTCCTGCAGGATCGCCTCCTGGATCAGGAAGCGCTGTCGGACCAGGGCGGCCTCGCGGTCGCTCAGCAGGCTCTGCGCCGCCAGGCCCAGCAGACCGAGCGGAATGGCGGCGCAGTACAGGAACAGCGCGGTGAGCCGCCACCGCAGCGACAGGCCCGCCCCTCGCCCCAGCAGCCAGCGCACCCCGCTCAAGCTGACCAGGAAGGCGATGAGCAGCCACCCCCGGACCCGGGCGACGGTCTGGCGCCAGGCGACCCCGCCCGGGTCCGGATGGCACAGCAGCAGACGATGCTGCCGTGAGCCGAGCACCTGGGTCCAGAGGTGATCATCGAGGGCGATGATCCGGTCTTCATCGTCGCCCAGCACGGCCAACGCCCGTTCGGCGCCGCGGGCAGCCGGTCCCAGGGAGGCCAGCTGGGGCAGGAGGGGCTGGCGCAGGTCGAGCGCGGCGGCGCGGGTCGAGCCGTCGGGGCGCTCGAGGAGCAGCCACCATTGCCGCAGGCGTAGATCCAGAGCGATGGGATCCTCGGGAATGGTCACCCAGGCCAGGAACCACGGATCGCCTTTCTGGCAGCCCTGGGCATACGACAGGGCCCGCCGTCGCGACAGGGAGGACAGGACGGTGGCGAGGCTCTGCAGATGCCGGGCCTGCCCCTTCCGGAACGGGCCCAGAAACGGTCGATAGGCGGGGAGGTTCCGCTCCAGCGGCTGGCTGTCTCCGTCCAGGAAGGTGCGCATGTCGCGTCCGAACGAGGCCAGCGCGGGATGGAACTCGGGAAGATCGGATCGGTCGATCAGCAGTTGGCCATCAGGGGCGAAGATGGCCGTCTCGAAGACCCCCGGAAAGTCCTGGCGCAGCCGGTCCAGCCAGGTGGTCAGGATGGCGGTGCCGTCCGGCCTGCCCCGACAAAGGCAATGCAGCGTGTCGAGCGCCAGCGAGAGCGTGCCTTCCAGGCCGGCCTGGGTGAGAAGCCGGTTGTGCAGGAGGCGCAGGACCCGCTCGCCCTCCTCCTGTTCGCGCTGGCGGAGGCGGTCGGCTTCCCGCTGCCAGCCGAGATTGAGGAAGAGCAGCGGAATGCCCGCCAGGATGGCCGCCGCCAGCCAGCGTCCCGCCTCCCGTGCCAGGCGGGCCAGCCGGCTCGCGCCGACCGCCTCGAGCCAGAACGCCCTGCCATCCGGATGAGGCTGGTTCATCGGCGCTCCTGGGCAGGCGGCTCAGGCCGGGGGCCCGCCGTGGCGGTCGGCTGGTCACCCGGGCTGCCGGCCGGCTGGGAATCAGCTGCTGGCGTGGGCGCGGCCGGCCGTTGCAGCACGACCACCGTCACGTCGTCGGCCGGCGGATCGGCCGGGGCCAGGGCGCGATGCCAGGCGCTGATGGCGGCTTCGGTGGCGACGGCGTTCTCGCGGAGCAGGCCGGGCAGGTCCCGTCGCCACCGTTCATATCCGATCGGGTTCCCGTTCTGGTCGGCCGCTTCCACCAGGCCGTCCGAATACAGGACGACGGCATCGCCAGGCTGGAGGTCGAGCGTGGCGGTGCCCGGGGTCCAGCGGGCCCGGCTGCCGAGCGGCAGGCTGGAGAGGGGAAGGTAGTTCGCCGTTCCCGCCCGGACCACCAGCGGCCAGGTCTGGCCGGCGGCCGCCAGATGCAGGCGGTCGCCTTCGGCCGACAGCCAGCCGAGCAGGCAGGTCAGCATCTTGCGGCGCTGCAGGATGGCCAGCAGTCGCTCGTGCAGGCAGCGCAGGGCCGCGGTCGGTTCGGGCGGGGTGCCCGGATGCCCCAGCACGGTCTTGGCCAGGGCCACCACCAGAGCCGCCCCGACGCCGTGACCCGCCACATCGCCGATCAACAGACGCCACCCCGTTCCCGCGCGGTCGGGGCCGTAGTCGTAGAAATCGCCGCCGACCTGGGCCGCCGTGCGGGTCGAGCCGACCACCACGAAGTGGGGGCGAGCCAGCGGCGCGGCGGGGAACAGATGGGCCTGGACGGTCCGCGCCACCTCCAGGTCGGACAGGCTGGCGAGCGCGGTATTGAACAGCTCGCCCAGCCGGCCCAGCTCGTCATCCCCGCCCGGGGGCAGGCGATGGTCGAAGCGACGGGCGGCGACGGCGGTCACCGCTCCGGTCAGGCGCTGCAGCGGGACCAGGAACGTTCTGGCCACCAGCGAGGCGATCAGCGCCCCCAGCAGCAGCAGCGATCCCGCCACGAACCGGAAATACCAGGCCAGATCGGCGAGCGTGGCCTGGATTTCCCGGTCGGTGATCAGGCTGAGCAGGGAATAGTTGGCGAGGTTGGTGCCGCGCACTCCGGTCAAGAGCCAGCTCTGCCCTTCGCCGCCCGGCACCCGCCGCCGGTAGCTGGGCGAGCTGGTGGTGACCTCGCGCAGGAACGGCGCCACCAGACGCGCCTGCCGGAAGGCGGGCGGCCAGCTCGGGCCTTTCCCGGTCGGCGACCAGGCGAAGATCTCGCCCTCTCCGAGCTGACGGGCCAGGCGAGGCAGTTCGCTCTGCACGTAGTTGCGTTCCATGCGCTTGCGGTTCCAGACCAGGAACGCCATGTGGGTGGGCTGGTCGGCCTGGGTGCCCAGCGGCCAGTAGAAAAGGAAATTGTGGAAGGGCCCGGTCTCCAGTTCGTCGAAATAGACCGCCTCCAGGGGGATGGGGAGTTCGGCGCGGCGGCGGGGCGGCTGCCCGGGCCGGGCGGCTTCGACCTCGGTCTGCAGCAGGATGCTTCTGGCCAGCCGTCCGAAGAAGATCTCGGCGTTGCGCGGCAGGAAGGACGCGGCGGGGTCGTCATAGCCGAACACCCGCATCCCGTGGCGGTCGTAGACCCGGCAGAAATCGAAGCGGAACTCGTCGCGCCAGCTGGCGAAACGGTCGAGGAAGGCCTGCAGGCCATCGGGGGGCGGGTCTCCCGGCGGGAAGAGGCGGCGGCGGAGACGGGCGCCCAGGTGGTGCAGGTGGGTGCGGAAGCGCAGGTCGAAGCTGCGGAGGGCCCGCTCCCGCTGTTCGTGCACGGCCGCTTCCAGGGCGTCGCGGCGATTCGCCACGAACGCTCCGGCGATCAGCCCCATGCCCAGGACGGGGACCAGCAGCGCATACAGGAAGGTGGCCGCCAGGCGGATCCGGACCGAGCCGGTCAGCGCGGCGGACAGGCCGGTCAGCCAGGGATGGCGGAGCCAGCCGAGGATCGCGAGCAGGCCCAGATAGGCTGCCAGGGGCCAGGCGAGCGGCAGGTCGCTGGCCGGCGGCAGATCGAGACGGCCGACGACCCAGGCCGAAGGATGGAGGAGGCGGCGGGCGAGCAGCCGCGAGCCGATCCAGACCATGCCGGTCGGCGAGCGGATCATCGCCGGCCAGACCTCGCCGAACCGTTCCGCCGGCATCTGCAGCCGGTGCAGCAGGGCCCGGCCGCTGTGGCCGGCCCAGGCGATGGCCAGGCGCAGGGGGCCAGCGTGAGAGGGCTCTGGCGGCGAGGCGGCCGCGAGGTTCCGGTTCACGGCGGCCACCACATCGCGCAAGGCGAGATCGTGGAGATGGCCGGGCGGCGACAGCCGCAGCACCAGCAGACCGGCCGGGCGCGGCCGGGAGATGTAGAGGTAGCGAGCGGCGGGGGGCGGGGCGGCGTAGACCAGTTGCCCGGGGACCAGCAGGTCGGTGGCCACCGCCGGGCCGAAGGTCGAGCGGATGAACGAGGTCACCACCGGTGGGAGGGGCTGCCGGCGCTCATGCAGATCCCGGATGGCCTGGGCGAACTTCTGGGTCAGGCGGCGGGGCAGGGCCGACCCGTCGGCGGCCGCGACGGGCAGGCCGTCGGCATCCAGCAGCAAGCCGTCGATCAGGCCGGGATACCGGCGATCGAGCCGGGCTTTCTCCTGCGGCCAGGCCGTCGCGGGGCTGCCCACGCGGCGGAAGACCCGGGCTTCGACGCGCCGGAACACGGTGGAGAAATGGGTCAGGGGCTCTTTGCCGGCTTCGACCTGGTTCAGAGCGGCCTCCATCGCCAGTTCGGCCGCCTGGCGGCGGGGATCAGGGCGGCCCTGCCGCAGGATGGACAGCCCCCCCACGGCCAGCAGGGCCGGGATCGCCAGCAATATCACCATTCCCCACGGGCGGGGTGGGGGAGCGGTCGGCCCCGTCAGAGAGGGGCCAGGGGGGCTGGTCATGGTCGCTCCAGTCTAGCCTGCCCGTCTGCGTTCCGCAACCGTGCGGACAGGGCGGGCCGTTCGGCGGTGTCGCGGCGCCCAAACCGATGCGTCATGGTGGCCCGGCGAAGAGGCTCGGGTGGTCGGTGGGTCGGCGGTGGGTGGGCGGTGACCCGGGGGTTTTCCTTGACACCCTTTTCCGGGCCTGACTATACTTCCCCCACTACCCACCAGGAATCGGGGGACGCCATGAGCATCAATTTCGAGCAACGCATTGCGCTGAATCCGGCCTTGATCATCGGTCTGGGCGGCACGGGCAAGAAGGTCCTGATGAATTTCAAGGAGACCTTCCTCAACAGTCCGCAGATTCGCCGGGCCTTCGCCCAGGTCAATCAGACGCCGGCCCTCCCCGATTTCATCGATCTGCTCTGCATCGATACCGATCTGTTCGACGCGCGCGAGCACGAAAAGGTCGAAGGGGCGCGCCTGCGCGAAGAGGAATACCACCAGATCAACATCCAGAACGCCAATCAGATCACGGGCAACCTCGACACCGATACCTACTCCTATCTCCAGGAGTGGTTCCCCGTGAAACTGAAGCACCACATCGGCCAGATCAGTCAGGGGGCCCACCAGTTTCGCTTCACGGGCCGATTCGGGCTGTTCGTCGATATCCAGAAGATCTACCAGCTGATCAAGTCGAAGGTCAGCAAGATCATGGCACGCAAGAACGTCAACCAGGACGATCTGATCGTGCCGTTGACCAACAAGCAGGGCCAGATCCTGACCCCCGAATTCTACGTGGTCGGCTCGCTGTGCGGCGGCTCCGGGGCGGGCATGGTCCTCGACGTCGCCTATCTGGCCAAGATGGCCTACTACCAGTTGTCGGGCGGCAAGGGCAAGCCGGTCATGGTCGGCATCCAGCTGACCCCCGAAGCCTTCAACCAGATCGCCATCGATCCCAACGTCAACGCCACCGGCCGGCTCGAGGCCAACGGCTACGCGTCGCTGGTCGAGATCTTCTATTTCATGTCGAAAGAGAAGTTCCCGCCGTCGCGCAGCGCCAAAGACATCCTGGCCCAGGATCGCCGCAACAAGTTCATGGTCAACTACGGCCCCCTGGGCAAGAGCCATGATCCCACCACCTTCGGCACCGTCTGCGAAGAGCCGCCCTTCGATCAGTGCTACCTGCTGGGCACGACCGGCCTCGATGACATCCCGACCTACAATGCGATCGCCGCCGAGTTCATCTTCACCAAGCTGGCCACCAACCTGCGCCAGGCCCAGAACTCGATGCTCGACAACGCCAGCCAGATCCTCGGCCAGGTCAGCTCCGACCTGGAAGGCAAGCAGTTGAAGTGCTTCTCGACCGCCGGTCTCAAGAGCTTCCACTACCCGCTCGACGTCATTCTCGACCTCTATACCTACAAGCTGTCGATGGATCTCACCTACTGGCTGAAGCTGTCGGCCGGCAAGATCAGCATCGACCAGCTGGTCAACACGTTCGTCGAGAGCGATCCCAACCGGCTCGATCTCACCCCGGAAGGCCTGCTCGAACTGGCCAAGAAGACGATCCCGCGGGCCCAGTACTGGGACAACCCCCAGTTCCATACGATGCGCACCGAAGCGGCCCAGCTGCCCGGCGAGTCGGCCACCGCCTACATCCTGCGCAAGATCGACGAGATGGAGCGCAACAAGGTCAAGAAGGACGACATCCGGGCCCGGGTCAAGGTCGGGTTCGAGAAGGCGGCCATCGAAGCCGGCAAGTTCCTCAAGGAGCGGGTGCTCGAGATCATCAACGATCCCGACATGGGGGCGCTGATCGCCATCGACTTCCTGGCCGCCTTCGAGAAGTTCCTCAACCGCTTCCCGCGCGAGGTCGCCTTCCGCAAGGAAGAAGAGATCAAGAACCGGCTGCTCAAAGAGCAGCGCGAATTCACCGTGATGAAGGATGCGCTGGTGGCCCGCCTCAGCTCGATGTACGGGCTGGGCGGCAAGCTGCTCGAGCTGGGCACCCTGTTCTCGCTGACCAACATCCATGAAGAATTCAAGAAGCTCGAGAAGAAGGCCCTCGAGGCGGTCGAGCTCGAATACGAGCGGTTCTGCCTGGGCGCGACGTCCGATTTCCTGAAGTTCCTCGGCGTGCAGGTGGGCAACATCAAACGGCAGGTCGAGGAGTTCGCGCGCAAGCTCGATACCATCAGCAAGAACGGCTTCATCGAACGGTCCTATGAAGCCTGTCTCGACCGCATCAAGCCCTATTCCAACATCCAGAAGTTCGTCGGCACCTTCATCTTCGAAGAGCGCGACATCGATCCGTTCTACAAGTATCTGCTCGGCGAACTGACCAACAATGACATCGAGCGGGCCTTCCTGGTCGAGATCAACCTGGGCCGCAACTGGGACGCCTACACCAACCCCGAGAGCGATTCCCTCGAGAACGACATCGTCACCTACTGCCGCAAGGTGGTGGCCCGCCGCATGTTCGGCGGCATCGAAGAGTTCATCCAATGGAAGGACTCGGTCCGCAAGGGGTTCAAGAAGAGCCTGATCGAGAGCATGATGAACCAGTCGGCGCCGCTGCTGACCATCAACGATCGCGGCAACAATCAGCCGGCCCGCATGAACATCATCACCCTCGGCATCGCCGACGAGACCAGTCCGCTGGCCGCCGAGATCAAGGAGACCCTGCTCAAGGCCGGCCTCGGCGTGACCATCGCCCCGACCCGCAACCCCTTCTCGATCACGCTGATGCAGACCCTGCATGGCATCTGCCCCTACAACCTCAGCGCCATCACGCAATGGCACGGGCTCTATCGCAAGAACAACGCCCGCATCAACTGCCATGCCGTGCTGGCCAATGACGCCTATCCGATCCTGTGGTCGAGCTACGGGCTGATTCCGGCCAAGACCCTCGAACAGCTCTACCTCGTCTATGTGCTGCTGCGCTACGAGCTGTTCGCCGATGCCGAGAAGACGCGCCATGGCATCGAGTACAACGACGAACTGGTCCAGTTCGAATTGCATTACCAGCAGGACAAGCCGCAACCGATCGGGCGCACCGTCGCCGAGCTGTTCGACTACCTGAAGAACAACACGATGGGCATCTACCTGATCAACACCGTCTACAAGGAATTCTGGCTCGGCCTGCCCCTGCCGCAGCAGAGCGCCATCGTCAAGAAATACCGGCCGATGTTCGTCGACAAGGTGCGCGCCATCGAGGCCGCCATCGAGCAGGAGATCCGCGCCAACCATGAGGTGTCGCCGGCCAGCGACGAGCTGCTGTCGATCAAGAGCGGCATCCTGCGCATCCTGACCGATCTCGACGAATCGTTCGATCGCATCCTCAGCCAGCGGCCCGCCGGCCCGGCGTGAGCGGAGCCCGAGCGATGCGCTTCCGCCTTGCCTTTCCCGGGATCGCTGGCCGGCGGCGATGGCGAGCGCGCCGGTGGGCGGCGCGGCGGCCCGTCGCCGGGTTGAGCGTCGGGCGGCCGGGCCAGGGGGCCTGCCATGGTTGAGGTTCCGCCGCGCAGCGCGCCCATCTCGATCCGCTACTGGCATTACCTCGCCTTCCTGGCCGTGGTGGGGGGGGCGGGCCTGCTCTGGCTGTGGTGGGCGCTGCGGTCGCCATGGGGGGCGGGGAACAGCACGATCGAATCCTGGCGCCCCTACCTGGCTGGCGGGGCCCGGGCTCCGAGCGGCGCCAAGCCGGTCGACAACCTGAATCAGACGCTGCGTCTCCATCGGGTGTTGCGGCTGGCCGAGAAGCGGTTCGCCGTGCTGTTCTCGGTCACCGATGCCCAGGGCGCGCCCCTCGTCGTGGTGCCGCCGGGCGATGTGCAGGTCGCCCTGGCCGATCCCACCGGGCGGCTGCAACCGGTCACGGTCGAGCGGGTCACGCCGTTGCACCAGATGGCCTCCTGGGGCGAGCGGGCCCACTTCTCCTGCGTGCTCGACTGGTCGGGCAGCATGTTCGCCGACGACCTGCAGGCGCTGAAAGACAACTACAGCAGCTTCCTGAAAGCCCTCACCCTGCCGTACGCCGGCGCGGTGTACAAATTCCAGACCGACGTGCGGCAGATCATCGGGCTGTCCTCCGATGCGGTGGCGCTCGAGAATGCCGTTCGGCAAGACATCCCCCAGGGCAGCACCGCCCTCTATGCCGCCATCGACACCGCCCTGCAGCCGATCCAGAAAGCTCCCTGGCTGCGGTTCCAGATGGTCACCACCGATGGTATGGACAATGTCGGCGGGGCCACGCTCGAAGATGTCATCAAGCGCGCCCGCCTGCATGAGGTCTCGCTCTTCGTGCTGGGGTTCGGGTGGGTCCAGGTCGATGTGCTCGAGCGTCTCGCCGAAGAGACCGACGGCTACTACGTCTATGTGCCCGACAGTCGCGATCTGGCCACCTGGTTCACCCGGCTGGCCGGCATCGTCAACAATGTCCAGGTGGCCGAGGTGAGCGCCCCCTTCGATCTCGCCCGCCCGGGCGGCCTCGAGCTGACCGTGCGGGCCGGGGCGGCCTCCCTCAAGCGCCGTCGCTGACGGGCCCGGGAGGGCGGAAGACGAGCATGACACAGGCACCGGCACGGTCGGCCGAAGAATGGGCGAAGGGGAAGGGGATGGGCGACGGCCCCGAGGAGCGCGACGCCGGCGAGGGGGGCGGCGCCGATCTGCCTGAGTTCCCTGGCCCGGGCGGGGTCGAAGAGCTGCTCAGCCGCGCCGACGACCTGGCCCGCTGGGTCGAGGTGGCGATCGCCACCGTGCAGTCGTTCCCGGCCCGCTTCGCCGATCTCGATCTGTCCGGGCTCGAACTGGGGCTGATCCTGCTGCGCGATCGGCTGATCCCCGAAGCGCGGGCCGGCCTCGAGCTGCCGCTGGTCGGGTTGCTGTGCGGCGGCACCAATGTCGGCAAATCGACGCTGGTCAACTCGCTGGCCGGACGGGTGGTCAGCGAATCGGGCAGCACCGCCAGCAAGACCAAGCGGTTGATCGGGCTGGGGTCGGTCGAGCGGCTCCAAGCGCTGGTGCAGGCCCATCCGGCGTTCACTCTGCGGCCGGCCACCGACCTGGCGCGGCCCGATTCCCCGCGGCACGCCGTCTACCGCACCGAGCATGGCGAGTGGCCCGATGACCTCCCCCTGCTGCTCGACACCCCCGATATCGACAGCTCCGATACCCGCTGCCGCGAGGCGACCCGCTTCGGGCTGCGTCTGGCCGACTTCGCCATCTGGGTGACCACCCAGCAGAAGTACAAAGACGAATCCGGCATCCGCTTCCTGAACGAGGCCATGGCCCTGATGCGGTGCCGCTTCGACGTCTTCAACCAGGCCCTGCCCCGTCACACCGAAGCGCTCGAGGACATGGTGCGCGAGTATGGCGAGCGCTGGCCCGAGAACGAGCGGACCATCTTCCGGGTCGCCGAGCATCCCGATCTCAGCGACGGCGAAGGCTTGCTGCCGCCGGCCGAGCTCGCCAGCCTGCGGCAGAAGCTGGTCGAGATGCAGGCCGCCCGGCGCCGGGTCAAATCCCAGGGGATCTGGCACGCCCTCCATCAGGCGGGCGGGCGGCTGGCGACGGCGGCCCGGTCGCTGGTCCATCGCCAGCGGGAATGGCGCCGGGTCATCGCCGCCACCCAGCAGCGCTTCGAACAGCAGTTGTTCGATCCGCTGCGGCGGCTGCCCGGACACGAGGCGCCGTTCGAGCTGCAGGGGGCGATCATGCGGGTGCTGGGGCCGCGGATCCAGACGCCGGTCGGCGATCTGGTCAGCCAGCTCAACCGGTCGGCCGGCGATGCCCTCGCCTGGACGTTCCGGAAGCTGTCCATCGGCGGGCTGTTCGGGGCGAGCGAAGCGCCCCCCGACCCGGTGGCCCGGCGCGATGACAGCGATCTGCAGCAGGCGCGGCAGATTCTCGAGAACGCCCGCTACGACCTGTTGGAGTTCGCCCGGGAGCGGGCCGAGAGCGGGCATCCGCTGCTGGTCAAATTCCATCAAGAGCTGAAGGCGATCGACCTGCCGACCCCGGAGCAACTGGCCGAGCGCCTGGACCGCCACTTCCGGGAAGCGGTGCAACGGCAGCTGCTGCCCGTCATCGTGCGGTTCGAGACCGACCTCGAACGATTCTGCGACGACAATCCGGCGCTGATCACCGCCATGAAGGCGGTCGTGCCGGGGTTCGCCGCCCTGGCCGGCCTGGCCGCCGCCGTGCTGTCGATCCAGACCATGACCTTCCTGCCCGGCGCCACCGAGTATCTGCTGGGCGGTCTGGCCCTGCCCGTCTTCGATCGGCTCAAGAGCATCCTGCCCGCCAACCTGCTGGAGATCGGCGAATCGCTGGCCCGCGAGCCCTTCATCCAGCGGGCCCGCGAGGATTTCGCCAAGACCCGGCGGGCCATCTTCCTGGCGGCGGCCGATTGGCTGTACGCGCCGGTCGCCCCCCTGCTCACCCCGATCGATCTGCGCGTGAAGGATGTCGGCCTCGAAATCGCCCGCCTGCAGGATCTCTGGAAGGAGGTCTTCCGGCATGACCTGTGAGAACGGGCGAACGGCCGCGGGGGCCGTCCTGCGGCGCGAGCCGGGGGCGGGAGCCGGCGGGCCTTCGGGTGTGGAAGGCCGCTCAGCGCCAGGGCCGGGAGCCCTCGCGCCGCCGCCGGAGCCGCCGGTCGTGCCACGGGTGGCCGCAGCGGGCCGCCCGCCCGACGGGTTGCCGGCCTTTCCCCCAGCGGGCTCCGACCCGGCAGGCGAGGGACCGGGCGGGGCTGGCGAACCGGCCGGCGAACTGCCGTCGGAGCTGTCGCTGGCGGCCGACCTGGCGCGGCTGGTCCGGGAGGCCCGGCGCCTGTGGGGGCGGCCGGCCGCCGGTCTCGACGCCGAGGTCGAGCGGCGCCTCGGCCTGCTGCGGCAGCGCGAGAAAGCGATCGCCGACTGTCTGATCGTGGTCATGCTGGGCGGTACCAAAGTCGGCAAGACCACCCTGGTCAACGCCCTGGCCGGCCGCGAGATCGGGGAAGCCTCGGCGCGGGCCTGCTACACCAGGCGGCCGGCCGTCTTCGTCCATCAGCGCCGGGAAGGGCTGGCGCGCACGCGCCTGGCCGGGGTGCTGCGCGACGACGACCTCGTCGTGGTGCATGCCGAACCCGCCCTCGAACGGATCATCCTGGTCGATACCCCCGATCTCGACGGCATCGAACTCGAGCACCGCGAGGTCTTCCGCCAGGTGCTGGAGCGGGCCGACCTCGCCCTGGCCGTGGTCACCACCCAGAAATACGATTCGCAGATCCTGTACGAGATCCTGGGGCGCGAGATGGGCTTCCGGCGGGTCGTCTTCGTGTTCAACCGCATCGATGAAGGCATTCCCTTCTCCGAGAAGATCCGCCGGGATCTGCTGGCCAAGATCGCTCCTCTGGGCTTGCGCCCCCCCGACGGCGAGACCCTGCCGCTGTTCACCGTCTCGGCCCGCAATGCCCTCCTGCAGAAGACCGGCGGCCCGGTCAGCGGGCCGGTCGGGCAGTTCGCGGCGCTCGAGGCCTTCTTGCGGGAACGGCTCGACCAGGCCCTGGTGCGGCGCATCAGCGAAGAGAACATCGCCGCCATGCGGCGGGAGACGGCCGAGCACGTGGCCGCCGCCTGTCGTCTGGCCGCCGCCCGCGACCTGGCCGCCGGCCTCGTCGTCTGGGCCGAAGAGCGGGTCAGGGAGTGCCAGGCCGACCTCGAACGGGCCATGGGCAAGGCCTTCCGGGGCCTGACGCCCGAGATCCGGCGCCGGCGCGAAGCGGCCGCGGCCGAAGGGCTGAGCGGGCCGTTCGGGCTGTACGTGCGGTTGCTGCTGGCGGTCGATGCCCTGGCCGGGCGGTTCCAGATGTTCCTGTCGGGGGCCGGTTCCGACCTGGAGGGAGTCATGGCCCAGCGGTTGCTGACCGATCTGCAGCCGGTGGTCGATGAGCACCGGCAGCGGTTCCGGCGGGCCCTCGCCGAACGGGCCGACCGGGCCGACCTCGATGGCGGCCCGTTGCTGGCGCGGCTGGGTCAGGACGACGCCCTGGCGCCGGCGGTGCGCTGCCGCATCCAGGAGCAGATCAGCGAATTCGTCTTCGAGCCCCGCACCTCGGGAGCCGAAGGCTTCCTGCTCAACCTGGGGCCCCTGGTCATCATCCTGCTGCTGCTGCGGTATTTCGTCTGGTCGCTGCTGGCCGCGCAGGAGCCCGGGGCTGGCATCTTCCTGGGCGGGGCGGTGCTCCTGTGGGTGGTCTGCCACGTGCAGGCCACCTTCTGGCTGCCGCGGAAGGGCGGCTCGCTCGAGCCGGCCATCCGCACGATCGCCGATCTGTTCGTCCAGGAAGTGCGACGTGGCATGGTCGAGCCGGTGCGAGCCTGGGCCGAAGAAGTGGGGAAGATCCCGCCGCCGCTCCCGCCGGCCGCGGGTGGCTCGGCGGCATGAACATGAAAGAGACGATGGTGGCGGGGCGTTTGGTCGCCCCAAGGGGAAATCGCGAACGGTTGTCGAGGGAGCCCCGCCAGGGCTTCCCGGTCTGGAGGGATGAGATGAAAGCTGGATGGCGTTGGGTGGGTCTGCTGGTGGTGTTGCTGGCATCGTGGGGATGCCTCTGGTCGGTTCCCGCGCGGGCCGAGACGATCGACCTCGATTTCGGGCTTCCCCTGTTCGGGCTCGAGGAAATCCGGCTCGAGCGAGAGAAGGCGCCCGATTTCAACCTCGTCTTGCTGAAGAAGTATCTGTCCGAGAACGAGAACAACACCCTGGCGCCATTGGCCGCTCTGATGCGCTGGATGGCCTTGATCCGGCTGTCGGACGAACAGAAGGCGGCCACGCTGCGTCGGCTCGTGCTCGACCTCTTCAAGAATGGCGATCTGACCAAGCGCCCCCGCCAGGAGGTGTTGAACGAACTCTGGATCCGCGGACTGCTGCTCGCGGCCGACAAAGAGCCCGATCCCAAGAATCTGAAAGACCACGAGTTCGAGGACTTCCTGCTGAAAGCCGAGGATATCCTGGCGGGGCAGCCGGAATACTTCCTGGTCAAAGGGGTGCTCTTCCATGCGCTGCGCCACCGGCCCAACGGGTTCTTCAGCCCGATGCGCCCGCTGGAAGACCTGAAGAAGGCTCTGGGGCTCGCGCCCGCCCAGGACGCGCACTTCTTCTTCGTCGTCGGGCAGGCGCTGCGGCTGCTGGGCACGCAGGAAAACAGCCTCTACCTGGCCATTGGCGCCTATGAAAAAGCGGCGTCCCTCATGCCGACCAATGGCCGGCTGCAGAATACCCTGCTGGGCATCTACATGGGCCTGCACGAGAGCTATCAGGCGATGAAGAAGCCCGAGCCGTTCTGGCTCGAAGAAGCGGTCTACAAGAAGATTTTGACCCTGTTCCCCAACAACCCGCATGCCCTCAACAACCTGGGGTTCCTCTACGCCGAGTACGGCCTGCACCGCGAGCTGGCCCAGAGTCTCTGCCAGCGCGCCGTCGACCGCATGCCCGACAATGCCTCCTTCCGGGACAGCCTGGGCTGGGCCGCCTTCAAGAACCAGCAGTACGAGAAGGCCGAGACCGAACTGCGCAAATCGATCGAACTCAATCCCGACGCCTACGAGCCCTACTACCACCTCGGAACCTTGTACTACGTGACCCGGAAGTATGAGCTGGCCATCGCCAATTATGAGAAGGCCTTGCAGATCAAGCCCGACGCTCCCGAGACGCTCAACAACTTCGCCTACCTGCTGGCCGAGCTGGATCGGGACATCGACAAGGCGCTCGCCATGGCCACCAAAGCGGTCAAGCTGGAACCCGCCAATGCCAGCTACCTCGATACCCTGGGCTGGGTCTATTACCGGCTAGGTCGCTATGATGAAGCCCAGCGCTATCTGCAGAAAGCGTTGCAGCTTACCCCCGAGGTCGGCGAGATCCTGGTCCATCTGGGCAAGGTCTTCCTCGAACAGGGCAAGTTCGGGCAGGCCCTCGACTACATCAAGCAGGCCCACCGGGTCGATCCGCGGCTCGACAACATCGAGCAGGATCTCTACCTCGCCATCACCCTCAAAGCCCAGTATGGGGCGCTCGAGGAATACCATCGCCTGTTCGGGGCCCAGGTCGATCCCGACAAGATCAAGCGCATCCTGTTGACCCTCGTCGGGGTCTACCAGGGCGAAGGGCTCTATGCGCATGCCATTCGGCTGACCAAACTCTGCGAAGCCATTCAGCGACGGGAAATCGATCTGGCCCGGCCGCTGTTCGATTTCTACCGATTGGATCCGGCGTCGGCCGCGGTCGCGGTGGGCAGCCAGACAGCGGCCCCGACGGCGCGCCCCGCCGACCGGCCGACCGAGGGAGCCGGGGCTGACGAGGCGGTCGCCCGCGGCGGGGAAGAGGAAGCCGAGCCGCCGATGCCGATCGCGCTGCCGCCGGTGGTGAAAGCCGGGCTGGCCGTGCATCTCGGTCCGGTCCTGTTCGAGCAGATCGCCGCCCACTTGCTGGCGTTCCCTGGCTTCGAGCAACTGGCCCTGACGCTGGTCGTTCCCGACCTGGGCGCCCCGGCTGCGTCGGCCTGGTTCGACCTGCAGATGCCGGGCCTGGCCAACCGCGATCCCCTCGGGGTGGTGAGCTATGCGCTCCGGCTGCTGGGTGCCGAGGAGGTGCCGATCTCGGTGGCATCGGAGGGGCGTCGTCTGCAGGCTCGCCTGGGGCGGCTCGAGGTCTGGGCGATCCAGCAGGCTGGCCATCTGATGATGGGGTTCGGGCCGACGGTGCCGGCGATCGATGTGGCGGCGCTCGAGGCCACCTTCCCGTATGCCGCCGATTGCCTGATAGGGCTGTTCCTCGACTGGCCGACCTGCCTGGACGCGCTGCCGCGGCTGGTTCGCCCGTTCCTCCCCAATCCGGTGGCTCCCTTCCAGGTCGTCCTGTCGCGGTTCTTCTGGACGAACGAAGGATTTCGCGAAAGCTCGCTGCTGGTGCCGGGGATGGACGTCACCCCCGGGTTCCTCCAGAGTCTGGCCCGCGATCTGTTCGCCTATAAGGTGATGCTCCTGCGCCTGGGCTTCAACCCCTCCATCCAGGTCAAGGCCCGAGATGGCCTCATCCAGCTCGAAGCCGGGTACGGCGGCCTGCCGTCGCGGTGGCAGGCATGGTGGACGGCGGTGCAACCCCTGCGGTTGCTGCTGAAGAGTCGATTGGATGCCTGGGCCTGCGCCCTGCGTCGCGTGTTCTTCGGCGGGCCGCTCGAAGACCTCGACAAGATCTGTCCCGCGGGAGGCCAGATCAGCGTCAATGGGCCGACCGGAGCTCTCGAGTGCTCGATCCATCAGGGCTTCGCCCTGTTTCCCCTGCCTGGCCTGGCCCGGGATCGTTGCGCCTACTCGCGGCGGCGGTTGACCGAGATGTTCCAGCGCCTCTCGCCACGGATTCTGAAGGAACTTTCCCCTGACGAGTTGCGCAAGAGGTTCCAGATGGATTACAATATCCCTCCCTGCCCCGCCGGGGGCGAATTCTTCTTTGACGAGCAGTCCAGGGTGCGGTGCACCATTCATCAGGATGGGGACCACAAGACCGGTCTACCGGCTTCGGCCCCACCGAAGGACGATCAGAACAAGACCGAACAGGAACGATAGGAGGGACGTCATGCCAGCGATCAACATCCAGGACACCATTCTCCAGGTCCTCAAAGGGAAGGCCGAACCGGTCAAGATCTTCCTGATGAAGGGCTTCCAGATCCAGGGGACGGTCCTGGATTTCGATACCTTCGTCATCCTCCTCGAATCCGAGGGCAAGAAGCAGTTGATCTACAAGCACGCCATCTCCACGATCCAGCTCCCCGATGATTTCTCGCTGAAGGCAGCGACTGCCGCCGAGTGATCCTCGGTTCGCCCCTTCCTCCGCCTCCATCCTACCCCGGCTTCCAGCTTCTGCATTGGAACCGGGGTTTGTCTTTTCGCCCGATGCTATGGGCGGTCGGGCGATCTTCTTCGCATGGAGGTGCCCAGTTCGTGCGCACCAGGGGGCCGCGGTGTTGACTTTCCTGCCATCCACGGCTCGAGAAGCCAAAGAATGCGCAAAATGTGATCAGAATTGCCCCCGGCTGACCTGGCACGGTCCTTGCTCTAAAGGGCCCGAGCACTGCACGATCTGTTCGTCAGTTGTCTTCAATCATTCCTTTCCTTGATTCGACCGCCGAATGTCGGCGGTCATTTTTTTTCAGGAGACTGAACCTCGATGTTCCGTGTTGCATCGCGAAGGCCCGACCGCTGGCGGATAGCCGGCCTCCTCGGGGTCATCATCTTTCTCTGGGGGTGGAGCGCCCTGCCTGCCCTCGCTTCCGGCATCGCCGCTCTCTGCTACCATCAGATCGTGCCGAAGGCGACGGGGCTGTTCGAGCTGTCGGTGGAGGATTTCCGCGAACAGCTCGCCCTTCTGAAGGCGCAAGGCTACGAATCGATCACGACCCAGCAATTGCTGGACATCCTGGCCGGCCGCTTCCAGCCGCTGAAAAAACCGGTCCTGCTGACCTTCGATGATGGATACCGCTCGGTTTATGACCATGCGTTTCCGATCATGAAGGAATTCGGCTTCGTCGGGGTGGCGTGCATCTACCCGCAGTTTATCGATTCCCAGGGGGGGATGAGCTGGGCGCAGCTCCGCGAGCTGGCGGCCGCCGGGTGGTCGATCGAGCCCCACTCGATGACGCATGCCAATCTCTGGAAGGCGCCGACCGTGCCTGGGGCGCGCCAGGCGTTCTTCGAACGGGAGATCATCCGGCCCAAGCAGATCATCGAAGAGAAGCTCGGTCGACCGGTGCGGGTCTTCACCTGGCCGTACGGCATCTACACCGAAGAGACGGAAGCCATCGCCCGGCAGGCCGGCTATGCTGGCGCCCTGACCGTCGATGGCGGCGCCAGCTACCCGGGTCTCGACCCCTTCCGGATCAAGCGACAGGTGGTCTATCGCACCGATACGCGCGAGAAGTTCCTGATCCGCCTGGGGATGGGCCCGCTCGAAGTCACCGACTGGGACCCGCGCCCCGGGCAGGTGCTGGCCGCCCTGGCCACCGTGACCTGCCGCCTGCCGGCGCTGGCCGACTATGCTCCCGGGCGGTATGTCCTCAACGCCAAGATCACCGGGGGCGGACTGGCGTTCGGGTTCGATCCGGCGACCCGGCGCTTGACGGCCACGGTCAAAGGCAAGCTGAAAGAGGGCCAGCATTTCATCGACATCTACCTGCGCGACCAGCGGACCGGCGTGACCGCGCAGCACGGCTGGCTGTTCACCATCGGGACCCCGGGGCGGGCTGCCCTGGGGAGTGCGCCGGCCGGGTATCCGGCCGCGCCCTGAGCCGGAAGCGGCGCGCGCGTCGCGCGTCGCGCGGCCCGTACTGGCTCATCCGTCTGCCCGCGCGGGGCGCAGGGGCCGCCTCCTCCGACATGGCACGTCCAGGGTTCAGCGGCCTCCCCGCGTCGGGCGAACGCGGCAAGGCCGGGCCAGGACGGGGCCAGCCGAGCGGCGAGGTCGCGGGAGTCAGTCGGCGGGGCTGGTCTCGGTGCGGGGGGCGACCTCGACCCGGTTGCGCCCGCCTTGCTTGGCGCGGTAGAGGGCGTCGTCGGCCAGTTTGACCAGCTCTTCGGGATTGGTCACGGCATGGTCGGGGAAGCTGGCCGCGCCGATGCTGATGGTGACCCGCAACGGATCGCCCAGACCGCCGGCGCGGGGAACCATCAGGGTTTCGACGTTGCGGCGGATCCGCTCCCCGACGATCAGGGCCCCGTTGAGGTCGGTCTCGGGCAGGACGATCCCGAATTCCTCGCCACCGAAGCGGGCGGCGATGTCGATCTCCCGCAGCGATCGCTTGACCGCCCCTGCCACCTCCCGCAGCACGATATCGCCCTGTTGATGGCCGTAGGTGTCGTTGAACCGCTTGAAATGGTCGATGTCGGTCATCAGCAGGGCCAGGCGGTGGTGGTAACGGCGGGCCCGCTTGAATTCCTGGTCGATCTGCACCTGGAAGTACCGGCGGACGAACAGGCGGGTCAGGGCATCGACGGTGGCGAGATTGTAGAGACGGGCGTTCTCGAGGGCGGTCGAGGCGAGCCCCGCCAGGGTCGACCAGAAATCGCCCTGTTCTTCAGGGCGGGTCTGCGGGTTGCGCTCGCGCAGGAGGACGGTTCCCCAGAGTTTGGGGCCCATGAGCAGGGGAATGTATTTGGTGAACCAGCGCCCGGTCGGATCGCTGATGATGCGGCGCTCTTCCAGCAGCCGCCCCACCAGGGGGGCGACGGCAGGATCGAACAGGAACAGGCTGGCGTCTTCTCCGGAAAATCCGCTCTGCTGGAGGGCGGTCAAGGCGTCGCTCTCGGTGTCGACCATGGCGAGGAGGCCATCGTCGGCCTCCCAGATGGTGAGGAAGGTCGTCAGCACCTCGCGGCTCAGCAGCTCCATATCGAGGGTGGAGGCGAAGCGACGGCTGGCTTCGTTGAGATTCCATAGCTGGCGAACCTGTTGATCGAGACGAAGGTTGGATTGCTCGAGTTCCTGACGGCGCCGTTCGAGCGACTGGTAGGCCAGTCGCAGGTGCCGGACCAGCTGCCAGAACCTGCCTCCCAGATACTGGAGGATGATCAGGAGGGTCGGCGCCACCATCTCGAGCACGATCGATGCCCGCAGGAACAACCAGATCGCGGCGCCGTTGTAGAGGACGATCAGGCCCAGGGTGGAGGCCGCCCCGGCGAGCGGCGGCAGGGCGGCGAGGAACACGAACGTCGCCGTTCCCAGCAGCACCAGCAGCAGCGCTTGAACCCGGGGGGCCGGCTCGCGGAGGAAGTTGCCGGTGAGGAGGTTCTGCAAGACATTGGCGTGGATGAGAACCCCGGGCATCTCGCCGTAGGGGGTCAGCTTGATGTCGGACAACCCCACGGCGCTGGGGCCGATCAGGACGATCTTATCGCGGAAGATGCCGGGATCGACCTCTCCCAGCACCAGATCGGAGAAGAAGACCGTCGGAAAGAACCCGGCGGTGCTCGGCCCGAGGTAATTGATCAGAAGGGCGCGCGTGAAGGGCAGGGAGGGTGGGGCCCAGGGCAGATGCAGGCCTGGAATGTCGACCTGGGGCACTTCGGTCTCGCCCACCCAGAGGCGTTCCCCCTCCAGGCGAAGGGGCTGCCCCAGGGCGGCGCGGGCCACGGCCAGATCGAGAGCCGGGTGAGCCGGACCGCCCGGTCGATCGCGCATGAGCAGAGGCAGACGTCGGATGATGCCATCGGGGTTGAGATGCTGGTAGTCGACGTTGATGAACCCGCTGTCGAGCGCGGTCGAGGCTAGCCGGTCGAAGGGGCGGGCCACTTCGTACTCGGTGCGCAGGTCGAGGGAATCAGGGTCGAGGAGCCGGATCTGCTCGATGAGCAGCGGGAAGACCACTTTGCCGAATTTTGTACAAGCCTGAATGAAGGACTCGTCTTCCTGCGGGTTGGTCCGGTCGGGGTCGCGGAAGATGACGTCGAAGACCACCATGCGGGCGCCGGCGCTGGCCAGCAGGTCGACCGCTTTGGCGTGCAGGCTCCGCGGCCACGGCCAGTTGCCCAGCTTCTCGATGCACTCGTCGGTGATGTAGAGCAGGACGATCCGATCGTCGATGTGCTCGAGGCGGCGATGCCGGAAACGGGCATCGAGGGTCTTGACCTCGAAGGCGTCGAGCAGGTCGAACCAGCTGACCAGCGAGAACAGGAGGACCAGGACGATGGACAACGCGGCCTCGCCCCAGGGCCAGCGCCGCGGCGCCTCGGGGGCCAGGAGGGGAGGGAGGGATGGCGAGGTCACGAGATCAGAACTTGTCGAAGTCGCTTTTGCTGATCGTTTCTTCCGAATAGGTCAGCAGGTTGTGGACGAGAGGGATCTCCGGGGGTTTGAAATCGGCGTTGACCAGCAGGCGGGGGTCCCAGACCCGGCGGCGCAGGAAGGTATTGGCGCCAGTGTATTTGCCGGTGATGAAGTAGGTGGGTTCCGCGGTGCCGAGCCGGATTTCGCTGCCGTAGACGCGCTGAATGATGAAGGCCGGTTCTTTGAGGTACTGGTAGATGCCCATCGACTCGCCGCCGGGAGCGTTGCCGATCTCGTCCAGGGTCTTGGGACCGGCCAGCCCGACCCGGAAGGGGGCGGCGCGGCGGGTCGAAGAGACCAGGGCGGCATTGATGGTGATCTCGGGCAGGAAGATGCCGTCGGTCGGACTCTTCTTCGCTTCGGCGAACAGGCCGGGGACGAGGGCCATCGGGCCGCATCCGGCCTCGGGTTTCTCGTTCTCTTCCTTGACGGCCTGGGCCCAGGCCATGGCGTAGATGCGGTCGAGCTCTTTGACGGTGAGAATGCCATCCATGCGGCAGGCCTGCTTGATCTCATCGATGATGGCGGTGCGGGCGGCCGGGTCGCGGATGCCGAAGCGGGGCGTGGGCCCGCTGCCGGGCGTGAAGAAATCGATGAGGTCGGCGAGGTTGGCGTCGTAGCCGGGCCCCGATTCGGTATGGGGATTGTTGAACAGCCAGGCCAGGGTGCCGTAGCGGGCGACCGGCACGCCATCCGGGCCCGGGGGACCGAGGCCGACCAGGTCCTTCCGTTTGGTCGGATCGACGGGGCAGAGCGCTTCCCGCATCTCCTTCTCGATCTCGGGGGTGGCCGGGTGCAGGGTCATGCCGAAGGCATACAGGAGGTAGGGCTTCATCTCATTGGCCAGGAACAGCGAGGGCCGGGAGACGTCGATGAGGATGCGCCCTCTGCTCATCAGCAGGGCGCCGACCTTGTACCCATCTTTGCCGTTGGGCAGGGCGCCGTATTTGCTCTTCAACTGGGCCCGGTAGATGGTGTAACTGTCGTCGGTATACTCCTGGGAGGCGTCGGGGTTCTGGTTGAAATCTCCGGCGATCACGATGTCGCCCTCGCAGACGATGGTGACGTTGCGGTCGGGGCAGCCCCAGATGCGCAGAGGCATCTTGGAATAGATCAGCAGGGACTTCCCTCGGAGCTTGGCCAACGGACCTGGATCGTCGCCATTGTAGGGTGGGGCCGCATCGTCGTCGGGCTGGTTCTCATCGTCGGTGCTGTCGCTGGTGTTCTCATTGGTGGAGAGGCTGACCCGGTATTCCCCGAAGTTGAGATCGACGTACTCGGTCTTGGGGTCGTAGGGATTGCGATAGGTGCTGACGGGGAAGGTGCCCTTCTCGATCACGAAGCCGCCGTATTTGCGGGGTTTCTTCGCCTTCTCGTACAAGGTTTCCATGGGCAGGCGGGTGAATTTGATGGGGTGGGCGCCATTGGCGCCATCGAGCAGGAAGCCGTCGAAGGTGGAGAATTTCTTGTCGTTGGCGGAATCGTTGGTGCTGTTCAGGGTCACCGTCTTCTTGTTGGCGAACTCGATGCGGGTGGGCTTGAGAGCCCGGATCATGCCCGGGGTCTCGATCTTCTCGACCTCGAACAGTTCGGAGCCCTGGTCGAGGCCCCCCAAAGAGTTGAAGAGGATGTACTGGTACCCGTAATAACGGCCTTTCCGCAGCTGCTGAGGCGCGGTGGGAAAGGGGCCGTAGGCGCCGAGATCGAGCATTTCGCCGTCGAACAGGTTGTGCTCGGTGATCGGGCTGCGCCGCTCGAGCAGGGCCTTGATCCGGCGATAGGAGGTGCCGTCATCGGTCTTGCCGTCGCCGACCCGCGCGACCACCTCGACGTAGTAATACATTTCTTTTTCCACCAGCCCCAAGGTGGCGGGGTTTTCCTTGGCGCCATAGACGGGCGCGGCGCGGACCTTGAAATCGCCCAAGGAGGTGCGGCCGGTATACAGGCCCTGGGCAACGCCGTCCACCTCGAGGTCGAGGGCTTCGCCGAGGTTGGTGGCGCGCTTGGCGACCGGGCTGGTCCATTCTTTCTTGCCGTTGTCCCTCTCCTTGAAGTACCACGCGGTGCGATAGCTCGGTTCCACCCGCAGTTCGGCCAGCAGGCAGTTGAGGCCGGCCTCGGCCACGGTCGTGGCGAGGAAGTCGCGGGCGCTCTTCGACAGCAGGGTGTGGTGCCCTTTGCGCAGACGTCCCAGGATCACCAGGAACAGGCCCAGCAGGGCGGCGAAGGTGATGACGAGGACGTAGCCGGACCCGCGGCGGAAGCGGCGCAAGGGCATCATGGGTTGGGGTAGACCTCCTTGCCGCGCTTGTAGAAGGAGGTGGCCATCGAGATCTGATAGACCGAACCGACGTCCTGCTGGCGGGTGCGTTCGAGGGTGACGCGCAGGTGCAGCAGGCTGTTGCCGGTGCCGCTGTCCTGCGAGGGGAGGGGGACCAGCAGACGATCTTTGAGCGCGTCGACGTTCTGGGGCTTGAAGGGCTTGCGGATGGTTCGGAACAGGACGAACTCGCGCACGCTGTCGACGATCTCGTGGCGCTGCTTCTGTTTCTCGCCGGTGCGGTCGGTGATGAATTCGGTGCGGATCAGACGGTAGCGGGGAATGGTCTTGGCGTTCGGATTCGGGTTGTTCTCGAGTTCGTAGATGACCTCGCGCAGCACGGCGACCTGGCCGAGGGGCCCGGCGGGCTTCACCCGGGGATCGATTTCCTGTTTCAGCAGTTGCAGGACGACGCCGGCGGTGGTGTCCTGCTTGCCGATCTCTTCGTGCTTGATGGGGTTGGGCAGGATGATGCGGGTGGCCTCGCGGATGTCGTTGCCCAGGAACATGACGATCTTGCGGAAGTTGTCGTTGACCTGCATGAACTCGATCGACTGTTGCACCATGCGGGCCTGGGAGAAGAACACCTTGTAGGCGACGAAGACGATGATCGTCACCAGCACCAGGACGATGAGCAGTTCGGGGATGGTCATGGCGGCCCGCCGGGGGCGGCCGGGGCGTCGAGCGGGCGATGGCAGGCAGGCGGGGCGCATGGTCAATTCAGATTGGCGATGGTCGTGGTGATGACGAAGGGCTCGGGGGCATCGTCTTCGGGGCCCTTCCATTTCACCGTGACCCGGACGGCTTTCAAGCCCACCGGCGTGGCGCCTTTGACATCGTTGGCCGGGGGCACGTTCTCCACTTCGACCTTGCGCTCATAGCGGACGTTGTTCGAGATGAACACCGGTTCATACAGGTCGGTGCCGCCGTTGGCGGTGTTGAGGTCTTCTTCGACGCTGTGGCCGGGGGCGTCGGCATCGTCGATCAGTTCGAAGGGAGCGGCCCGCAGAGCTTCGACGGCCTGCTGGGCGAGGCCGATGGCGATCTCGAATGTGCGCTGCTTGCGGGTGTGGCGCAGTCCGCTCGAAAAGATGACCCCGAGCAGGAACAGGATGGAGATGAGGATGATGGTGATCAACACCTCGGGCAGGGTGAACCCGCGAACCGGTGTCCTCATTCCCCTCTGCATACATCAAGGATACCACACGGGCCCGGGGGAGGAAAGGCGCGGCCGCTGATCAGGGAAGGGCGGGAAGGGCGCCGAAGAGGCACCAGGGCGATGGCGAGACGACCGCTTCGGCAGCGGTTCGGTCGCCGACTCACCCCGGATGCCCGACCACGCTCATGTACAGAATGCCCTCGGTCGTGCCGTCGATCCGGAGCAGGGCGTTGACCTCGTCGTCGAACAGGGCGGCGATCTGGCAGCTGCCCAGGCCGAGGGCGGTGGCCGCCAGCGCTAGATTCTGGGCGATATGACCGGCATCGAGGTAGATGTAGCGCCACGCCCGCTGGCCGTATTTCCAGGCGCAGCGGTCGAAGACGGCGGTCCAGAGCAGGATGGCGGGCGCCTCCCGGCACATCGCCTGTTCCAGGGCGGCCTGGGTGATCTCGCGGCGGAAATCGCCGGTGGCCACCAGTTCGAGCCGATGTTCACGCACGCCATAATGGTACAGCCCGGCTTCAAGATCTTCGACCTCGTGGGCCAGAACGTAGGTTTCGATGGGGTAGAGCGCTCCGGCCGAGGGCGCGGTGCGGAACTGGTGGCCATGCTCCACCCGCTGGCGGCCTCCGCTGGCCCAGAGCAGGAAGGAGAGATCGGCGAGGGCCAGGGGCGTGGGCGCATAGCGGCGGATGCTGCGTCGTTCCTTCAGAAGCCGGGTCAACGTGGGCGTGCGGCGGTGGGCGGGATCAGGCAGGTTGATCATTCTGGCACCGGGGTATTCCTTGTACGGGGCCGGCCGGGCTTCGAGATTGAGAAGCCCGGTGGGCATGCGGTGCCGGAAGTATTTTGTATTCTGCTGGAAGAGCTCCCCGATTTCTTTGTTCATGGGCAGGGCCTCTCGGTCAAGGAGTGAGCCGGCAGTTCAGACCGGCCAGGGTCTCGAGGCGGGCTTCGACCTCGGCCTCGGTGGGCAGGGCGTCGGCGCCGCCCGCGCCGGCGATCTTGAGCGAAGCGAAGACCTGGGCCCGGATCAGGGCCCGGTCGGGGTCGCCGTCTCGCAAGTACCAATGGAGGAAGGAGGAGAACAACGCGTCGCCGGCGCCGATGGTGTTGGTGACCCGCGGGGGCGGCGCTGCCGGGAAACGGCGGATGGAGCCGTCATCGCGGCGCCCCAGGACCGCGCCGTCGTGCCCCAGGCCGATGACCACCAGCCGGGGAGTGGCGAAGGTGCCCAGGATGAGGCGAGCCGCCTCTTCGGGGGAGCAGGGCAGCCCTTCATGGCTGAGGAACAGGAGGTCGGCCGATTGCATATAGTCGCGGTTGTACTCATCCTCCAGGCTGCTGATGGCGTGGACGTCGGTGGCGACCAGCAGGCCGAGCCGGCGGGCCTCGCGCAGCAGCGGCCGGGAGAAGTTGATGTTGCAGAGGGCGGCGGCCGTGCAGCCCTGCGCGGCGGCGAGGAAGCGGTCGACCGGATAGGCCAGCTCCTGCACGCTCTTCAGATCGACATGGATCTGGCGGCGCCCGGCGGGGTCGTACAGGATGACCGACTGGGGGCTGGCCATCTTGCGGACCTCGACCACCTGATCGGCGAGGCGGTGGTCGCGCAGCCGTTCGCGCATGTGACGACCGAGCGGGTCGTCGCCGAGGAAGGACAGGAAGCGGACGTCGTTGCCGAGGCGGGCCAGGGCGGTGGCCACGTTGAAGCCGACGCCCGAGACCGAGCTGGCGATGCCATGGAAAGGGTAGTTGACCGGATTGTACTCCAGCGGGAACCCGCCGATCCGGAGGGTGGTCTCGTAGTTGATCAAGCCACAGACGACGATCCCGGCCATGCCGACATGCCTCCTTGCGAAGCGGTCAGATCCCTCGGGGCGATCCCCTGCAACCTGTCCCCGATCCGACGGTACATTAGCACAACGTGCCGCTTTTTTCCTGGGGTTTTTTCCCTTATAATGAAAGGTCGAACGCTGATCCCCATGGGTTGGAGGAGAGAGCATGAAATGGATCGCGATGATCGGCCTGGTGGCCCTCTTAGGATTGATCTTCTCTGGAACCGCCTGCGCGGCCGACCCTGCGGCCCCTGGCTGGATGACCATCCTGCCGACTAGCGAGGCGCGCGAGATTCTCGCCACGCTCGGCACCGGCCACGAGGCCTACACCGGGCTGGGCGACGCGACCATCGTGCAGTGCGGGGCGGGGTTCATCGAAAAACTCAAGAAGAAGACCCCCTCGCCCGTCATGACCGAACTCCAGCCGGGCGAGCGGCTTTGGTTGCTCACGACCAAAGATCCTGCCTTTCGAGAGATCAAATTCCCCGGTGTGCGGGTGCTGTGGAAGGGTTCAGGCTTTCGGGTGCTGGCGGCCACCGAGACCGGGCAGATGGGCCTGGCGGCCAAAATGTCCGATTTCAGCCGGCTCGAACCGCTGCCGGCCAACGAGACGATCCTGACGCCGCTGCGGCGAGCGGCCTGGAAATCGCGGCCGCGCGAACCGATCGACGATCTGCTGGGGCGCCTCGACCGCGACGCCTTCGTGGCCGACCTGCAAGCCCTGGTCGATCTCAAGACCCGTTATACGTATGCGGAAGGGGCGAACCGGGCGCTCGAGCATTGCGAGAAGGTCTTCCGCGATCTTGGGCTGGCGACGCGGCGCCTGCCCTTCACCAGCGGGGCGACGCCGCGCGACAATCTCGAGGCCTTCCTGCCCGGCACCGACGCGGCGGCCGCCGGCGAGGTGGTGGTGCTCGGCCATCTCGACAGCACGTCCGAGAAAGCCGCCACGCTGGCCCCAGGCGCTGATGACAACGGCTCTGGGGCGGCGGGGGTGCTGGCCCTGGCCCGCCTGATGACGAAACCGGGGGTGACCAGCCGGGCCAACCTCCGTTTCCTGCTGGTGCTGGGCGAGGAGCAGGGGCTGCTCGGCTCGAAGGCCTACGTGGCCGGGCTCAAGCCCGAAGACCTCTCGCGGATCCGCGCCGTCATCAACATGGACATGATCGGGTTCGACCGCAAGCCGCCGTTGTCGCTGCTGATCGAAACCGCTTCCTTCAATGCCGCCATGGCCGAGAAGGCCGCCGAACTGGCCGGTCGGCATACGACGCTGGCCACGCAGATCAGCTATCGGCCGTGGGGCTCTGACCATGTTCCCTTCTTGAATAAGAAGGTTCCCACCCTCCTGACCATCGAGTCCGAATTCGATGACAATCCGAATTACCATCGCACCACCGATCTGGTCGGGGCCATGAACCTCGATCTGTGCTACCAGATCTTGCGGCTCAATGCGGCTCTGCTGGCCGAATACGCCGGGGCGCAGGCGCCCGCACCGGGGCCGACCCCTGGCGAGGGGGCGGCGCGCCACCGATGACTCCGCAAGGTGCGCCGGGGGCAGGGGCCGCCCTGACCGATGGCCGGGCGACCCTCGCCGACCTGAAGGCCCTGGTGGCCCGGTTCATCGCCGAACGGGACTGGCAACCGTACCATACTCCCCGCAATGTCGCGGTTTCGATCGTGCTCGAGGCGGGAGAGCTGCTCGAGCATTTCCAGTGGTCGCCGCCGGCGCCCGATGAGATGACGCCCGAGCGCCGCCAGCAGATTGGCGAGGAGATGGCGGATGTGCTAGCGTATCTGCTCAGCCTGGCCAATGTGCTCGATCTCGACCTGGCGGCCGCGCTCGACGCGAAGATGCGCAAAAACCGCCGGAAGTACCCGGTCGAGCGGTGTCTTGGCCATTGGGAAAAACCCAAGAACCCGGAAGGCGGGGCAGGGGTGGAATGAAGGAGTTCCTGTGGGGGTGGTTGTTCCTGGGGTCGCTGGTCTTCTGCGGGCTGCTGGTGGCCAGCCTGCTGACCGCCTATGCGCTGTATTCGACCGCCCCGCTCAACCCCCACACCCCGATCTTCGCCGCCGGGTTCGGATTCGCCTTCGGCTTCCTCGGGCTGGGGGCGCTCTGTTTGATCTTCTTCGACAAGCTGTCTCGCAAGACCAAGGTGAAGAAAGAAGAGCCGGAAAGCGAGCTGTTCAAGAAGGTGGTCAATGAGATGCCCTTCTTCTTCTTCTCGCTGATCTACTTCTTCTCGCTGGCCCTGTTCATGGGCATCTTCCTGTTGATGCTGTCGTATATTCGCAACGCGTCGATGTGACGGGGAGGAACCGATGATGAGACGACGAGGCGCCCTTTACCAGATCCTGGCCGTGGTGGTGGTGGCCGCCGCCCTCTGGTTCGGCCTGGGCGGCACCCGGCCCGGGCTGGTCATCGGTGTGATCGGCCCGCTGACGGGGCCGGCCGCTCCGTATGGCCTGGCGCATCGCAACGGGGCCCGCCTGGCGGCCGAGCAGATCAATGCGGCCGGGGGCCTGCACGGCCAGATGCTCGAGGTGATCTTCGCCGACGACGCCAACGATAAGGTCAAAGCCGCCGAAGAGGCGCGCACGCTGATCTACGATCGCGGCGCCGTGGCCATTCTCGGCGCCATCACCTCCGACAACACGATGAACATCCAACGGATCTGCGAGAAAGCGGAGGTGCCGCTGCTGACGGCGGTCAGCACCAATCCGTTCATCACGCGGGTCAATTTCCGCTATTCGTTCCGATGCCTGAGCGATGATGACATCCAGGCGATGGCGCTGGCCCAGCATACCGCCACGACCCTGCGCTTGCGGCGGGTGGCCATCATTCACGACAGCAACAAGTACGGCTCGCAGGGCGCCCGCACCTATCAAGCCATCGCCCAGCGGATGGGGCAGACCATCGTGGCTAACGAGGTCTACGATGGCGGGGCGACCAATTTCCAGGCCCAGCTGGCCCGCATTCGCCAGGCCAATCCCGATGGGCTGCTGATCTGGGGGCTGGCCCGCGAATCGGCCCTGGTGGCCCGGCAAGCCCGCGAAATGGGGATCGCCGCCACCATGTTCGGGGGCGATGGGCTGGCCCCGGCCAACTTCCTCGATCTGGCCGGCCCGGCGGCCGAAGGCGTGATCCTGACCTATCCGTTCAATCCGCTGCGCGGGGGCGACAAGACCCGGGCCTTCCTCGAGGCCTATCGCCAACGGTTCGAGCAGGAGGCCGACTCGTTCGCCGCCCATGCCTACGACGGCCTGATGCTGCTGGCCGAGGCCATCCGCCTGGGCGGGACCGATCCGCGCCGGGTGCGCGATGCCCTGGCCTCCTTCGCCGCCTACGAAGGGGTGACCGGGCGAGGCGGGTTCGATGCCACCGGCAATGAGACGCGGCCGGTGGAGCTGGCGCGGGTGCAGGATGGCCGATTCATTCCGATGGCGCAAGGGGGTGTCCAGTGAGTCCTCGACATCCGTTGTCTGCCGGGTCGCCCGACCGCAGCCTGGCCTTCTGGGGCGGTCTGGCGGTGCTCGTGCTGCTGGTCGTCACCATTCGCTGGACGCGGGGCCCCGCCCCCGCCGACCTGACCTCCGGCTCGACGCCGTATGCGCCGACCGTCAGCGGCCCTGGCGGGCCATTGGCGGGGCCGACCCCGACGGGAGAAGGGCTGACGGCCGGGCCCGGGGTGCGAGCGCCGGTCGCGGTCCCCGCGGTCGGGCCAGGCGTGGGCCAGGTTCCGGCGGTGGCCCCCTCCCCGGCTGGGCCGGTGGGGGCGCCGGTGGGGGTGCCGGCGGTGGCGCCATCCGAAGCGGCCCCCGCGGTCGCCCCGCCGGTGATTCCGCAAGTGGGGCCCGGGCAGCAGAGCGTGGCCATTCCCGGCCTGCCGGCCGTCGCCCCGGCTCCCGCCCCCTCGGCGGCGCCGGTTCCCCAGGTGGCCGCGCCGGCGCCCGGCGTGACCATCCTTCCTACCGGCAAGCCGCCGGTCGTCACTCCTGGCCAACTGGCCGGCGCGCCCGGCGCGGCGGGTGTCCCGCGGGTGATTCCCGCCTGGTGGGTGCTGACGGTGCAGATGCCGCCGGTCAATGCCATCCTGGCGGCGCCCGACGGACGGCTATGGGTGGCCACCGACCGCGGTCTGGCCGAGCTGGCCGGCGAGCAGATCACCTTCCACAGCCGCGAGGGCGGCAGCTTCCCCGCCGCCCAGGCCACCTGTCTGGCGCACGATGGTCGGGCCCTCTGGATCGGCACCTTCGAAGGATTGTACCGCACCGAGGACGGTCGGCGGTTCCAACGCTTCGGTCAGGCTGACGGGTTGGCCCACGAGATGGTCTGGTCGCTCGATTGGGATGGCATGGTCCTGTGGGTCGGCACGCAGAACGGGTTCTCCTTCCTTCTGCCCAACGGCCGGTTCGAGAAGGTCGACAAGCAGATCTCCAATGGCGGCCTGGCCGACCTCTGGATCGGGGCCCTGCGCAAGATCGGGCGCTGGGTGCTGGCCGGCAATGATGACGGCCTCAGCATCTGGGACACGGGCTCGTTCGCGGCCAACCCGGCGGCCTGGATCACGCTCGATATGTTCAGTTCGGGGCTGGTCCACAACTGGATCCTGGCGCTCACCCACTTCCAGGACCGGATCTATGTCGGAACCCCCCATGGGCTGTGTCGGCTCGACACGCCGATCGATCGGTTGTTCAGCGGGTCTGCCCCCGCCTGGGAAGTCTGGACCCGCAGCCGCGGTCTGCCGGGCGACCGGGTCAACGCCCTGGCCGGCCTGGGCGACACCCTCTGGATCGGCACCCATGACGGCCTGGCCCGCTTGCGGAGCGGCGCCGTGCGGGCGATCGCGATGGCCGATGGGCTGCTGGCCAGCGACGTGCGGGCCCTGGCGGCGGGCGGCGACCTGCTGTGGGTCGGGTCGTCGGCCGGCCTGCAGGCCCTGAACCCGGCGCTGCTCGACCGGTGAGCCACGACGTTCGTCGCCGGATCGAAGACCTGCGCCGGATCATCCGGCGCCACGAGCGGCTGTACTTCGTCGAGGCGCGGCCCGAGATCTCCGATCGCGAGTTCGATGCCCTGCTCGACGAGCTGCGGCGGCTCGAGGCGCAGCATCCCGAGCTGATCACGCCCGACTCGCCAACGCAACGGGTGGGCGGAGCGGCGACCTCGTTCGCCACCGTGCAGCACCGGGTGCCGATGATGAGCCTCGAGAACTCGTACTCGTTCGGCGACCTGCAGGACTGGATCGTGCGCATGGCGAAGATCTCGCCCCGGGTGTTCCCGATCGTGGCCGAGCTGAAGATCGACGGGGTGTCGGCCACCTTGCGGTACGCCGACGGAGTGTTCGTCGAGGGAGCCACCCGCGGGGATGGCGTGACCGGCGATGTGATCACAGGCAACCTTCGCACCATCCGGTCGTTGCCGCTGGCCATCGCCGATCGGCGCGACATGGACATCCGGGGCGAGGTCTACGTGCCGCGGGCGCAACTCGAGCGGATCAATGCCGAACGGCGGGCGGCGGGCGAAGAGCCGTTCAAGAACTGCCGCAACCTCGCGGCCGGGACGCTGAAGAGCCTCGACCCGCAGGTGGCGGCCGGGCGCGGGTTGCAGCTCATGGTCTATGGCATCGCCCAGGCCCGGGAACTGGGGTTCACGCGTCATTCCGAGGTGCTGGCCTTCCTGGCCGACCAGGGCTTCGTGGTCAACCGGCTGGTGCGGGTCTGCCATTCGCTCGACGAGATCCGGGCGTTCGTCGCCGAGGTCGACCGCACGCGCGAGACGCTCGATTTCGATATCGACGGCATCGTTTTGAAAGTCGACGATCTGGCCACCCAGCTCGAGCTGGGGGCCACCGCCAAGGCGCCGCGGTGGGCGATGGCCTACAAGTTCGCGCAGCCCCAGGCCGTGACGCGCGTGCGCGACGTGGTCTGGCAGGTGGGCCGGGCCCAGATCACGCCGGTGGCGGTGCTCGAACCGGTCGAACTGGGCGGGACCACCGTCGCGCGGGCTTCCCTGCACAACCTCGACCAGATCAGGGAAAAAGATATCCGGATCGGCGATGAGGTGCTCGTCGAAAAGGCGGGCTACATCATTCCGTACGTGGTGGCGGCGCGGCCCGAGTCCCGTACCGGGGCCGAACAGCCGATCGAGCCGCCGGCGGTCTGCCCGGCCTGCGAGCAGCCGGTCGAGGTGGGCGCGGCGCCCGGCGAGTCGGCGACCGTGGTGCGATGCGTCAATCCGGCCTGCGGGGGCGTCTTCGCCCGGCGGGTGATCTGGTTCACCTCGCAGATGGGCATCGAGAACATCGGGCCGCAGCTGGTCGAGCGCTTGATCGAGGCCGGGGTGCTGCGCGAACTGGGCGACCTGTTGCGGTTGCGCCTCGACGACCTGTTGCAGGTCGAACGCATGGGTCAGAAGCTGGGGGAGAAGATCCTGGCCAACCTGGCGGCGGCCCGGCAGGCGCCGCTGGCCCGGTTGATCGCGGCGCTGGGCATTCCCGGCATCGGGACGGTGGCGGCCGAGCATCTGGCCGCGGCCTGCGGGTTCTCGTTCGCCGCCTTCCGGGCCATCACCGAAGAGACGCTGCTGGGCTTGCATGGGTTCGATCGCAAGCTGGCGGCGGCGGTGCGGGGGTTCCTGGCCGCGCCCGCGCACCAGGCCTGGCTGGACCAGCTGCAGGAGTGGTGGGTCGGGCCGCCGGCCGGCGAGGCGGCGGGGCCGGCCAGCCCCACCCTGCAAGGCAAGACCTTCGTCATCACCGGCGAGGCGACCGTGCCTCGTCGCGAGCTGGAAGCCCTGGTCAAGGCGCACGGAGGGCGGGTCAGTTCGTCGGTATCGCCCAAGACCGATTACCTGGTCGTCGGTTCCCTCGAGGGGCCGGGGTACACCTCGAGCAAGAAGACGCGGGCCGAGGCCCTGGGCATCCCGATCATCGACGAGATGGCCCTGCAAGCCATGGCCCGCGGGGAATCGCCCCGTGGCTAAGGTGACCGGTCGGCTGGTCGAGGTCTTCCCCTCGATTCAAGGCGAAGGTCTCCAGGTCGGCGTGATGCAGTTGTTCATCCGCTTCGCCGGATGCAATCTGGCCTGCCGGCATTGCGACACCGTCCATTTGCGAGAAGCGGGAGCGACGTTTCCGCTGCAGCCGTGGCCAGGGCATCGGCCGCGACCTCTGCCCAATCCGGTGGGCGTGGATGAGCTGGTCGCCGCTCTCGAAGAAGCGTATCCCCTCGACGATTTCCATAGCATCTCGATGACGGGGGGCGAACCGCTCGGGCAGCCTGCCTTCTTGCTGCGGCTGGTGCGACGGTTGCAGGAAAAGCGGCGGGCGGTCTTCATCGAGACCAACGGCACGCTGCCCGACCCGGTTCCCGAGCTGGTGCCGTATGTCTCCTACTGGAGCGTCGATCTCAAGCTGTCGAAGGGGTGGGGGCTGCCTGGCACCATCCTGGGCAAGCACCGGCGATTCCTGGCCGCCCTGCCTCCCGAGAAGACCTATCTCAAGCTGGTCATCGATGCCAACGACGATCCCGAGGACGTCTGCCGCCATCTCGGGGACGGCAGGTTCCGCGCCTTTCCCCTCGTGATCCAGCCCCTGGCCACCGCCCAATCCACGCTCATGGACTGGGACAGCTTCTCCATCCTCGAGTGGATGCGGCTGCTGCGGCCCTTCTTCCGCGAAGTTCGCTGGATTCCCCAGGTCCACAAACTCTTGCGCATCCCGTGACAGGGGTGTATTCTGAAAGGTGACTCGTCAGTTCTGACGGGTTGGTGGAAGTTCACGCCCGAGGTCGATCATGCCACTCAACGAAAAACTGTTCTTCCCCAAAGAAATCTGCTGCCCGGTGTGTACCAAGACCTTCATTCGGTATGCCCTGCGCAAGACGCAGTTCAGTCTCGACAAACGTGACATCGACTATCGCCCGACCTACCTCGGAGAAATCAAACCTCGCCTGTTCGCGGTCGCGGTCTGCCCGCATTGTTTCTATGCCGGTGAAGACAAATTCTTCTGCCCCCACATGAGCGAGGACGACCGTCGCCGGAAGGACTACTTCGCTGCCCACAAAGCCCAATGGGAAGCCCAGAACCGGGTCAAAGCCGCCTCGACGGGTCAACAGATCTGGAAAGATCAGGCCGCCGAAAAGCTCAAGGAAATCAGTCCGGAAGAGCTGGCCATCCTGCGCAAGATCAACCCCCTGCTGCAGAAAGCGGCGGCCGATATCATCGCCAAGGGCAAGCCGGTCAACGAGCTGCAGAAGGAAATGGATCTCGACACGGCCATTCGAGCCTGGGAGCTGGCCGCCATCTGCTACAAAGCCCGACGGGCCAATCATCGCATCCTCGGCTACACCTACCTGTCAGGGGCATGGACGGCCCGCGACTGCGCCGAGATCACCACCGACGAGGCGAAACGAGAAGACTACAAAGCGTTCGACGTCGCCTTCCTGCGGGAAGCCGTCTCGTTCCTGACCATCACCAACAAGGCGACCAGCATCGAAGATCAGTACATGCCCGACGGAACCAAGATTCCCAAAGAGAATCTCCCCGAGTCGCGCATCTACGAGATCATGTACATCCTCGCCGGTGCCCATCGCCTCCTGGGGAATATCGAAGAGAGCAACCACTACCTCGAACAGATCATCTATGGTGGGGGCAGCGCGCAGGGGGTCATGCTGTGGTTCGTCAAACAGGCCCGGGAAATGCGGTCCGAGACGATCTCCAGCGGGAGCAGCAGCGGCAGCGACCTGCCCCAGGACGACCCGAGCGAGAACGGTTGACCCTCGCGCAAGGGTTCTCCATACTCCTGGGAATGGAATTCGCAGGAGGGGTTGATTTTTACAGTTCCTGGGTGAAGCGGCCTGGCCATGAGGTCCCGATGCCGATCCTGACAACCGCTTGGCGTTCGATCCACCCTCGAGGGCGGGGCCGATGGCCAGTGGCCGTGCTGTGGTTGCAGCGCCATCTTGGATTCGCCTGGATGGATCCCGAGGAACCGATCCGCCTCTATCCCGACCATGAAGGGTGTGGCTGGTGGGTTCAGCAGGGGGGGCCCGAAGATGGGATCGAGCGATGGTACGATCGGTGCCGGTTCTTTCAATGGTGGTTGCCGGTGTCCGAGGTTCCCGAAGCCGTGCAGGCCGTTCTTCCGCCGTTGCGGGAGGAACAGCCCCTGCGTCGCGGTCGAAAATGGGTCGGGAAGTTCCGCGCCTGGTAGCGGCCACCATGAACTTTCGGTACCATCCGCATGCCATGGCGCGGGCGGCCCGCGCCTGGGCGAGCAGCCCCGAAGGGAGCGCCCCGGCCGGGCGGCGGTCGGCCGGCGGCGAGGCCGTGGCGATTGGGCCGGCGGCGGGGGCGGGAGCGGGCGTGGACGGGGCGAACGGTCTGTTCGGCGGCACGGTCTTGGCGGCCCTGAGCCATTTGCACGGAGAGGCGGGGGGCGGGGCGGCGGGCGAGCCGCAGCACTCTCCTCTGGAAGCGGATCTGGCGTGGCGGGCCCGCCTCTGGAGCGAGGACGGGCGCCAGGGCCGGGATGGAGCAGCGGCGGCCGACCCGGCGGCGGTCTGGCGTGATCCGTATGCAGTGCCCCTGCCGGTGCCGTCCTCGCTCCTGGACGAATATGGCATCGATGCGGCGCGCCTCGCGGTCTTGACGGCCGGTGGGGGGGCGCCAGGCCTGGACCTGCTGGAATCGGCCTGGCGGTGGCTGGCCGGGGTCGACGAGAGCCTGGCGCAGGTCTGGGCGAAGTCGGGCGCTTCGACCAGCGGGCCGATCGTCACTCCGCGTACTCTCGCCTCCGATCAGCCTGAGTCGATGGCGCCGCGAGTGATCGATCCCTGGCTGGTGGCAGCGGGGGAAATGGCCGACCACGGGCCTGGGCGCGGCCGTTGGTATCCGGCCCTGGCCGCCTTGCGGAAAGCCTGGAAGCGGGCCCCGTCGGTCGCCGCGCCGTGGCCCGACCTCGAGATGCTGCGGCTGACCCTGCTCTTCCCGTTCGCGCCTGTGCTGGCCCGGTGGTGGCTGGAGCGGCTGGAGGCCTGGCCGCCGCCGGCGGTGGCGAGGTTGAGCGCCGACCTGCGCGTCGCCACCGGCCGGCAGGCGGTGCGGATCGCCCTCGAACGGGGCGGGTGGGCCTGGGTAGCGGTCGATGCCGGCAGGTTCGCGGCTGATCCGGCTGCGGTGGTGGCGATGATTCCCTGGGTGAAGCAGGTCGTGGCGGGCCGGTCCTGGTCTCTGCAGGCCGTTCCGGAAGGATGGAAGGTGTGTCTGAGCCGACCGACGGCGAACGCCGGCAATTCCTGGTCCTGAGCCTGCTCTGCCTAGCCTGGATCCTCCTGGCCGCCCTGGGGGAATCGCGTGGGCGATCGGTGCTCGATGCCGTGCCGCCGGGCGAGATGACCATTCTGGCCACGCCCGACGGGCAAGGCCGCCTGTGGGGGGCGCCACTCGAGGAGCGGGGGCCGGTTTCGCCGAAACTGGTCCGTCTCAACACCGCCGACCGGGAAGGGCTGATCGCTTGTCCAGGGATCGGGGCAGCGCTGGCCGAGCGCATCCTGGCCGAGCGGGCGCGCGGTCCTTTCCGTGATTGGGAGGATCTTCGTCGTCGGGTGACCGGGATCGGGCCCGCGCTGATCAAGCGCTTGCAGGATGCCGGGGTGCGGCTCGATCCATGAGACGCGATGCGATGCCCCGCCTGCCGGCCGACGCCTCGCGGCCCGAGATCCTGCCCCTGTTCGTGGCCTTGTTCGTGCTGGGGACGCAGGCCGGTCTGGCCTGGGAAGGGTCTTGGGGGCCCTTGTTCGTGGCGATGGTGGGCGCCGGGTTGGGGTTGTCGCTCCTGCTGCGGTTGCGGGGGTGGGGGGCCTGGGCGCCGCTGGTGCTGCTGGCCGTGGGCGTGGGGGGGCTGAACGGGGCCTGGCGAGCTCCTCGAGCGGTCCCGCTCGAAGCGGTGCAGCGCTTCGACCGCTCGGCAGCCGTGCTGGAGGGGGTGTTCGTCGACGAGTTCCGGTTCCTGAAACGAGGGGGCCTGTCGTTCGTCATGGAACAGGCCCGACTGCATGTCGCCTCTCAGGCGGTCGAGCTGCCGGGGCGGGTCCGCTGCCAGGTTCAGTCTGATGAAATCCGCCCCGAGCCGGGACAATGGTATCAGGCCTCAGGAACCTTCCTGGCCCCGGAAGGTCGTGACCTGCCGCTGTTTCGGTGCGAAGAGATCGCCCCGGTGGGAACCATGGTGGCTCCCGGTCGCTGGCTGGGCTGGCTGCAGCAGATGATGCGCGAGCGGGTGGCGACCTTGATGCCGCCTCGGCAGCAGACGGTGATGCTGGCCTTCCTGCTCGGAGATTCGAGTACGCTCGCCCCGGCCGACCGTCGCCTGTTCCGCGTTACCGGAGTGTCGCATCTGATGGCCGTGTCGGGGCAGCACGTGCTGGTGCTGGCCTGTTCCCTCGCGGCGGTGCTGACCTGGATCGGCGTGCCGCCCCTGTCGCGGGCCGGCCTCGTGCTCGCCGCGCTGCTGGTCTACGGCGGTCTGACCGTCGGCCAGCCATCCGTCTGGCGGGCCATCGCCATGTACCTGGCGGCGGTGACCGCTGTCCACCTGGAGGCCAGCCCCGGGCCGGTGCGGCCAGTGGCCCTGACCGCCCTGATCTTGCTGCTGCTCCGCCCGGGATGGTTGCTGCACATCGGGTTCCTGCTGTCCTTCGCCGCGGTGCTGGGGATCGTGCTGGGGCGGCGGGCCATCGAGAAACCGCTGGTCCGGTGGGGGGTGCCGGTCCCCCTCGCCCGGTATCTGGCGGTCAGCGTCGCGGCCAACCTCGGCACCGCCCCGCTGGTGGCCCGCCACTACGGCACGGTCTCGCTGGCCTCCTTCGTCGCCAATCCGTTGCTGGTCTGGATGTTCGCGATCATCCTGCCGGTGGGCATGGCCTTGCCCCTGCTGGGGGCCTTCCTCGAATCGACCGGGCTGTTGGTGGCGTCAGGGCTGGCTTTGATCCTCGACCTGTTTTTCTGGGTGCTGGAACGGTGCGCTGCCCTGCCGCTGGCCCAGATCGAAGTGGGGGAAATCCCGGGGACGGCGGTGGCGGTCCTCTATGCCGCCATGCTGGTCTTCCTCACGCCGCGAACCTTCTGGGGGAGCCATGATGAGTCCGGGGCCGCCGCCGACGAGGGGGGGGCCAGCCGGGCTGTCTCGGTCGGCAAGGACGGCGCGGCGGTCGCGGCGTGGTCCGGCCGAGCGTGGGTCGAGCCGGGGGCCCGCCCCGGCCTCCGAGCGACCGATGGCCTCGAAAGGCAGCCCGGTGGCCATGTCGCGGCGGGCGATGGTCGTGTCGCTCGACCGTCGCCTGCCTCGCCGCCGGAGGAGGCCGTTCCCAATCCCTTCGACATTCCTGATCTGGTCGAGGCGATCGACCAGCAGTTGGCCGTCTTCCCCAAGCGGTCGCTCAAGGGCGGCGGGCATTTGGAGGCGATCACCTTCCCCGTGCGGCAGTTGACGGTCGAGGGGCAGACCCTGTTCCATCGGCTCGACGATCTCGGCGCCGAGGTGCTGTGCCAGCAGCCCGACCGCCTGCTGCAGGCCCAGATCTATGCCCTGGCCCTTCTGGGAGGAGAATTGATGGCGCGCGTCGTCCCACGGTTGCGCCCCGTCCCGACCCCCGCGGAGCTCACCCCGAAGACAAAGGTGCGGAACCGGTATCTGGCGATGGCTATGTTGGCCGACGCGTTCTTTCATTCCCCCCTGCCGGCTCGTACCGATGAACCGCGGGTCGTGCAGGCGGTGGCGGAAGCGCAAGCCGTATTTCTGGCCGGTCGCCGACGATTGTATCGCTATCTCACCCACCGAACCCCCGCCGACGTCGCGGATTTCCTGGACGGGCGTCAGCAGGTGCTCGCCTGGCTGCGCGCCACCGGCGATCTGGCGCCGTCGCTCGAGCCGCGGCGATCGTCGAGCGGGCCTGTGCCTCCCCCGAGATGACCGGCATGAGCCAACCGTTGCGCGTGGAGGAGGGCGGACATCAGCGCCCAAGGCATGGTCGTATCCGGGTGGCCAAGGTGGTCAGGTCGACCGGCCGGTGGCGCGTTGGCTTCCGTCGATGGAATCGGGCTGGGAGAGACGACAGGCTGAGGAAAAGACTGTGATGGCCGATGAAGGAAAGCGAAATGATCAGGTGAGGACGCCTCTGCTGGAGAACCAACCGGCGACTGGTCAGGTCGAGCATCGATGGGAGCTGCCGGTGGCCGTGGTGCTGGGTTTGGCTCTCGTGCTGGCGCTGCCGCAACTGCCGCTCTGGTGGCAGCGGCGCCTGGGCGCTGGCTGGGTGGCCCTGGCCTGCCTGGCTGGGATGATCTGGCTGCGCCGACGTTGGCAGGGCGAGACGGCGGCCCTTCCGCGGTGGGTGTGTGGGGTCGGGCGGGCGACCGCCGTGGCCGGGACAGTCTGGTGCGCCTGCCTCCACCTGCCGATCGGCCTCTGGCTGGCGCGGCCATTGCTGCTGCCGGCCGCTGCCGGGACGGCCGACGCCATCGTCGTGTTGGCGGCCGGCCTGAGTGACGGGGGGCAGCCTTCATTCAGTCAATTGCAGCGCATCTTGTACGGGGCCCGGCTCTGGCGGGAAGGGCGGGCGCCTTTGCTGATCCTGAATGCGGCCGAGCGCAACCCGCTGGGATTCGATGACCGGGCGGCGACCGCCTCGCTGGCGGCGTTTCTCGGGTTGCCTGCCGAACACTGCGTCATCATCAGCGAGGGCGTTCTGACCACTCGGACGGAAGCTCAAGTCATTCGTCGTTTCTTGCGCGAACGGGGGCTGAACCGCATCTTGCTGGTCACCAACGGGCCGCATATTCGGCGGGCCAGCCTGGTGTTCGCCGCCACCGGTCTGGAGGTGCTGCCGGCTCCCGTTCAGGATGAACGAACGATCGCCAGCGCCAATGAATCCCGCTTGAAGTTGACCGACGCCGCGGTGCACGAATGGCTGGGCTTGCTCTGGTACTGGCTGCGCGGCGATTTCGATCCGCCCTTGAAGGGTGGCCCTGTTCCTTCTGTGCCGTGAACCCTGCCAGCCAGGCGACCCCGGCTGGCACGCCGTTCGGGCTTGGCCCAGGACGCAACCCGGATCAAGAAGGAAAGCCCAGCATGCGGGCCCTGGTGAGGTGAAGGCTGCAGCCGCATGGTGTGGCCATGAAACACCCTGAAGAAAAAAAGTTTCCCCGACCGGGGGGCTGCGGTGACTCCTAGGTGGAAGGGGGTGTGACCCCCGTTGACGAACCCACATGATGCAGGAGGAACCCATGTTGAACGTGAATCGAGTGATTCTGGCCGGCAATCTGACCCGTGATCCTGAATTGCGGCATACCCCTGGCGGGGCGCCGGTGGCGCGCTTCCGGGTCGCCGTATCCAAGAAATGGCGCGGCAAGGATGGGCAACTGAAGTCAGAGACGGGGTTCTTCCCCGTCGTAGTCTGGAACCAGACCGCCGAGAACTGCCACAAATACCTGAGCAAGGGGGCCCCGGTGCTGGTCGAGGGCCGACTGCGCACCGATTCGTTCGTCGGACGCGATGGCAACAAGCGGTTCATCACCGAGATCATCGGCGATGCGGTCTCCTTCCTGGGTGGTCGGCGCGATCAGACGGGCTATCAGCCGCCTGCCCAGACCCCCGAAACGGACGGCATCAGCCCTGACACGTCTGATGAAGAGCAGGGGCAGCACGACTCCGATGACGACGAACTTCCCCCCGAGGAAGGCGTCATCCCGTTCTGACGGTCCGCGTGCCTCGCTCTGCCCTTCGCCTTGACGGTCGGCGCGCCTCGCTCTGCCCTTCGCCTGCTCTGCCCTTCGCGGGCTGGGCAGGCGAAGCCGCGAGCGCCGCCGCTGCTTCCAGGCCAGCCGTCCGATGGTGATCGCCGGCGGGTCTCTTGTCTGCCGCTGATGATGGGAACCAGCCTTGGCTGCTGGCGAATCGCGGCTTCCTGGATTCTGAAAAAGGCTTCGAGTATCTTAGAGGCGATCCGGTGGCCCAGCGACTGGGTCTCGGTGAATTCCGGACGAACTGTGTCAAGGAGGGAATCATCATGAAAAGGTGGCTTGGAGTGCTGTTGCTTGGGTGGTGCGGGCTTTGCCTGATCCCGGTCTGGGCGGAAAAGACCCCTGGTGATGACATCCAGCCCGATCAGGTCAATCTCGACAACCTCGCTCAGCCGTTGGTGGCGACCACGACGTCGCCCGCTTCGGAAGGAGAAGGCAAGCCGGAATCGCCGATCGACCCGCGGCTGCAGGAATTCATCGCCAAGGGCCGCGCGCTCTTCGCCGACCCCAACCTTGGCAACGGTGAAAAATCCTGCCTGTCCTGTCATTCCGATCCGGTGGCCAGCCTTGGCGGCAAGATCCAGACCTATCCCAAGTATTCGAAAGTGGCCAAGACCATCATCAATCAGGTGCATCAGATCAACCTCTGCCTCACCAAACCGATGAAGGGGCAGGCCCTGGCGGCCGATGACGAGCGGATGACCGCGCTGATCGCCTACCTGGTGAGCCTCGGTCAGCCAGAATAGGGCAAGGAAACGCCCCGGCCCGCCGGGCGGCATGCGGTCTGAATCATCCGAATGCCGCTCATGGTGAGGCTTTTCCCTGAAGCCACGGCGGGCCCTTCGCCTTGAGGCGTCACCTCCTGGCCGGGGGCACCCTTCGATCATGGCGTTCTTGCTTCGTTTGTCGCGGCCTGGTCCGGGGTCGGAGGCGATAAAGGGAAATCGGGGGTTTCGGTGGGGCGGGCTGTTCGCGGCTGGAGCCAGTGGCGCAGCAGGGCGGCCAGGGGCTGCTGGAACAGCATCGAAAGCACCACAGGAATGCCGGTGGCGGGCGGGAAATGCGCCATGGCGATGACCAGGCCGGCGCTGAGATTGCGGATGCCGACCGAGTAGGCGAGGGCGGTGGCGACCGGGGGAGGATAGCCCAGCCCGCGCGGCACCGCCAGGCCCAGAAGGTAATCGGCCGCCACCAGCAGGAAAGCGCCCAGCACCCACCAGCCGAGGTCGACGCTGCGGGCCTCCAGGGCGCCGCGCACGGTGGCGACGTTGATGGCGATGACCGCCACCAGCATGGCGTGGGCCGGGGGCCCCAGGAAGGGAGCCGCCCGCTCATGGGCGGCTCCTCCTGACATGTCGCGGACGGTAAGCCCGATGGCCGCCGGGATGACCAGCATCTGCAGCAGAGCGAGCTGCAGCCCCCACAGGTCGATCTGTACCTCCAGGCCCAGGAAGAGGGAAATGACCGCCGGGGTCACCAGGGGGGACAGCATGGTGTCGAGCGTGGCGGCGGTCAGGGCCAGCGGCACATCGCCGCCGGCCAGTCCGGTCCAGATGGCGGAAGTGACGCCGATCGGCACCGCCCCGACCAGGATGAACCCGGCCAGGATCTCGGGCGAGGCCGGCGGCACGAAGCGCGCCGCCAGCTTGACCAGCAGCGGGACCGCCAGATGCAGCAGCAGAAGGGTGACCAGCAGCGGACCAGGATGGGCGAGCACCCGACGCACGTCCGACCAGCTGCAGCGCAAAGAGGCGACGAAGGTCATGAACGCGAACATGCCCGGAACGAGGAACCGTCCCTGCGCCAGGAGGTTGTCCAGCAGCCAGCCCACCGTCGATCCGGCGAGGAGGCAGGCGAACAGGTGCGCCTCGAAAAACCGATTGATGCTCGAGCCCAGGGTGCGCATGGCGCCCGATTCTACCGTGATGGCACCGCTTCGGGCAACCGCCTTTCCTGAATGGGAGCGACTTCTCTGGTCGACAACGCGAACCCCGATCTGGCGGCGGGGATGGTCCGAACAAGGCTGGATCGCATCCCCGAAGGAGCGATAAATCGATCTCGCCCTCGCCGGCAGGACAGGGAATCCTGGGGCGAGGGCGAGGCCAGGTGCAGCGAACCCCTGGACAGCAGCCTACGACCAGAGAATGTGGCCGGTCAGGATCGGGTGGATGAGGTCGGGATGGCTGGGCAGCACCCGCACGGCGAATCCCATGCGGCCCGAACTGGCGAAGGTGATGTTGCCTTCGAAGGTGGCGCGGCCGGCCTCTTCATGGACGACCTGGGCGCGCACCGCCTGGCCGGTTTCGATTTGATCGTTGGCCGACACGAAGCCGTGGAAGACCTCGACCGCCACATCATTGGCCTTCAGGCGATCGAGGTAGAGGCGGATCTTGATGCGGAGGTTCTCGCCGACCCGGTGTTCCTCCCCGCCTTCGGCTTCGACCGACTCGATCCGGACATTGCCCCAGCAGGTGCGCACTTCCTCGAGCCAGCGGGCGAGGGCGCGGGCCCGGGCCCGGTCATTCTCCGACAGTGCCCGGTACCGCAGATTGCCGGGCTGGTAGTACATGTCGGTGTATTCCGCCACCATGCGGTTGGTATTGAAGACCGGGATCAGTTGCCGCATGGAGGCGCGCATCATGTTGATCCAGCGACGGGGGAGGTTGTCCCGGCCGCGGTCGTAGAAGGTGGGAACGACCTCTTTCTCGAGGAGCTCGTAGAGGGAGTTGGCTTCCACGTCATCCTGGTAGGTGGGGTCGGGGTGCTCGTCGCGGTTGCCGATGGCCCAGCCGACCTCGGGGGTGTAGGCTTCATCCCACCAGCCGTCGAGGATCGACAGGTTGAGGGCGCCGTTGGCGGCCGCCTTCATGCCGCTGGTGCCGCTGGCCTCCTGCGGGCGGCGGGGGTTGTTCAGCCAGACGTCGACGCCCTGGACGAGGTAGCGGGCGACCACCACGTCGTAGTTCTCGATGAAGGTGATGTGGCGCCGGATCCGTTCGTCCTTGCAGTGCTGGATGATCTCTTTGATGAAGGCCTTGCCGGGTTCGTCCTTGGGGTGCGCCTTGCCGGCGATGATCAACTGGACCGGTCGCTCTTTGTTGGTCAGGATGCGCACCAGCCGCTCCTTGTCACGGAACAGGAGGGTGGCGCGTTTGTAGGTGGCGAACCGGCGTGCGAATCCGATCGTCAGCGTCTCGGGGTCGAGCACTTCCTTGGCGTGCTCGATCTCGGACGGGGGGGCGCCGCGGGCCTGCAGCTGCTGCTGCAAGCGCTGGCGGGCGAACGCGACCAGCCGTTCACGCCGGCGTTCGTGGGTGCGCCACAGCTCTTCGGGCGGGATCTGATCGACCTTCTGCCAGACGGTGTGATCCCAGGGCGAGTGGATCCAGCGCGGACCGAGGTAGCGATCGTAGAGGGTCGAGAATTCCTGGGAGATGTAGGACCGCACGTGGACCCCGTTGGTGATCGACTCGATGGGGATCTCGTGGGCCGGAACCCGAGGATAGAGGCTGGCCCACATGCGTCGCGAGACTTCGCCGTGCAGCTTGCTGACGCCGTTGGCATACCCGCAGAGGTTGAGGGCGAGCACCGCCATCGAGAACCCGTCGCCTTTGGGAGTGCCGTTCTGCCAGCCCAGATCGAGGAATTCCTTCCAACTGATGCCCAGCTTGGGGAAATACTGGGAGAAGTATTTTTCCATCAATTCGCGGCTGAACACGTCGATGCCGGCGGGGACAGGGGTATGGGTGGTGAAGACATTGCTCTGGCGGGTCAGTTCGAGCGCTTCGCGGAAGGTCATCTGGTGGCGTTCCATGGCCACGGCGATCCGCTCCAGGGCGAGGAAGGCGGAGTGGCCCTCGTTCATGTGGTAGACGGTCGGATGGAAGTTCATGGCGTGGAGGGCGCGCAAACCGCCGATGCCCAGCAGGATCTCCTGCTGGATGCGGGTTTCGGTGTCGCCGCCGTAGAGTTCGCGAGTGATGCGCCGATCGTGGGGCTGGTTCTCGGGCACGTCGGTGTCGAGCAGGAGCAGCGTGATGCGCCCGACCGCGATCTTCCAGAGCTGGGCGGTGACGATGCGACCCGGCAGCGGGATCTGGACGGTCAACGGTTTGCCCGCCGGATTGCGGCAGATCGTGATGGCCATGTTGTGGAAGTCGTTCTCGGGGTAGCGTTCCTGCTGCTGACCGTCGGCGGTCAGATACTGCTGGAAATAGCCCACCCGATAGAGCAGGCCGACCCCGACCAGGGGCAGACCCAGATCGGAAGCCGATTTCAGGTGATCGCCGGCCAGCATGCCCAGGCCGCCGGAATAGAGGGGCAGACTCTCATTGAGGCCGAACTCGGCCGAGAAGTAGGCGATCAGAGGCTTCTCGGAATAGCCGTAGGTCTTGGCATACCAGGTCTGGCGGTCGTTCATGTATTCCTGGAAGGAATTCCAGCAGCGCTCGAGATGGGCCAGGAAGCCATCATCCTGGGCCTTGGCCTGGAGGCGTTCCTGCGAGACGGTGCCCAGCATCCGGACCGGGTTGTGGTAGGTCTTCTCCCACTGCTCGGGGTCGAGGCGGCGGAACAGCCCGATGGCTTCGGGGTTCCAGCACCACCAGAGGTTGTAGGCCAGGTCCTTGAGACGGGCCAGCGGCCCCGGCAGACTCGGGCTCACGACGAAGGTCCGGATCGGTTTCATGCGTTCCTCCTGGGCGATGGGTTGGCAGACGTCACTATATACCATGATTCGCCCTGAGGGGGAAATTCGCGGTAGAATGCCCGCATGTCACCGCCCGTTTCGCTCGGGGCGGCCCCCCGACCATCGTGGGCCGTCTACCTCGGCTTCCATTGGTTGACCACCTGGCTGCTGGTGGCCGAGCTGGTTCGCCTGACCGCCCCGACCGAGTTCCTCTGGTTGCCGGAATCGTTCATCTGGACAGAGGGAAGAACCCTGCTCATGGCCCTGTTCGCAGGACTCGCCGGGCTGCTGGTGGTGTGGCCCGACGGGGTTCGGTTGGCCAGCCGAGCTGGACCTCCTGTGGCGTTGGCTCTGGCCATGGCCATCAATCTCGTCTGGGTTCATAGCCTGGCTTGGTGGGTGATCATCACAGCGGGGCTCCTCGCCTGGGGTGGGTGGGTGGCTCAGCTGGCCGCCGGTCAGGGTCGGCCCCTGGTGATGGTGGGCTCGATCCTCGTCCAGCATGCCTTGCTTGCTTTTCTCTACCTCGATTCCCGCTTTTTTGCGGCGACCAATGCGCATTTGAGCCTGACCCATGTCTGGTTCCTCCAGTTTCGGGGGGTCTTCGCTGCCGCTGGCATTCCTCCTGCCACCCTCCAAATTCTGCAAAGGACCGCGGCAGGGTATGTTGTGCTAACCGGCCTGCTCGGGTATCTGCTGCGCGATCGCCTGCCGGCGCCTGATCGGGCCAGCCTCCGGTTGGGGCTGGTGGCGATCTTGCTGGGAAGCCATATTGGACAATTTGAGAGGCTGGCTGGGGTGATTCCCCTGCCTGCCTATCTGAACTTTCGGTTGCAGTTTGGAACCGGCCTGGTTCCTCAGCTCTCGCGCTATCGGCATCCCGAATTCCGTCGGGCCTGGTCCGACCTGCCGGTTTTGGACCCACCCTCCTACTATCGCTCTGGGCAGTTCACATGGCGATCTTCCACGGAGTCAGCGGTGCATAAGGCACGCGGGGATTTCGCCTTGGCATCGACCAGGCCTCATCTCGTCTGGCTGCTCGTGGAAAGCTGGCGGGCCGATGCGCTGGCGGGCGGCATGCCGTTCCTGGCCGAACGGGCCGCCAGCGGCCTCTGGCTGCGCTGGCACCAGGCGCAGGCCAATTCGACCCCCGCGGCGGTGACGGCCCTCTTCCATGGGTGCTTGCCCGTCGATTACCTGTTTCAGGCCCATCGGCTGGGCGAAGTGGCGTTCTTCCGCTTCCTGCGCGATTCGGGCTATGCCTGTCATCTTGTCCAGGGGAACCCTCCGGGCGATGGCCTGGAGGGTCTCGACCGCTTGTTCGCAGGCTTTACCATCCATCCGCCCGGGGCCTCTGCCTCCGATTGGCCGGCCTTGACCATGGCCGCTCTCGACGCCATCCCGCCCTTGCTGGCAACGGCTTCGACCCCGACCCTGGCGATCGCGTATCTCTATCACACCCACTTCGATTATCGCTACCCTGCAGACTTTGAGCGGTTCCGGCCGGCGCTGCCCGAAGGCACCGAAGTGCTGTCGCTGAGCCCCACGCCGGAAACCGTGACCGGCATCGTCAATCGGTACAAGAACGCTCTCGCCTTCCTCGACGACCGTCTCGAACGGTTCTTCCAGCAGCTCGAGGCCAGCGGGGTGGCGTCGCGTACCTGGGTCGTTCTGGTCGGCGACCATGGGGAATCCCTCGGGGATGCCGGGTTCTTCGCCCATGCCACCGGGCCGCACATCAGCCAGTTCCACGTGCCCTGCCTGATCTTCGGGCCCGGTCTGACTCCGCAGGCCATCGATCGACCGACCCAGCATGTCGATCTCATCCCGACCCTGGCGAATCTGCTGGGCATCGAGGCGACCGGGTTGGTCGGGCAGGATGTCCGCGTCGGCAGTCGCCGCGCGGTGCTCTCGTTCGACTTCTCGGCCGATCGGCGCCTCATCGTCCGGTCGCCGGCCCGCATGTCGCTGTTCGATCTCGATGGGCGCGGCCGCCTCGAGTGGGTGGTGACCATGCGCAACGATTTCGCCCTCGATGAACCCCTGGTGCGAGCCTATCTCGCCACTGATCCGGCCCCTCTGGCCGAGCTGATCCGACAGGATGCCCGCTGGTTGCGCGAACTGCTGCAACCACCGTCGTAGGTCGCTGCGAACGCGCGGGCCACGCCCGCCTGGTACCGGTGGAACCCTCAGAGCGAGGTCCTTCCTCTCTTGCCATGGAATTTTCCCAATTGATCCGGTATACTGAACAGGAATCATCCATGGCTTGTCGTCGCTGCATTATTCTCCCTTTTGGCCACGTTCTCTCCGTTCTGCTAGGTCTGGCATCGGTTCTAGCGGTTCCGCCCCAGGCTCGGGGTGTACAACCGCCCGTGGCGTTTCCCCCTGGCGCGTCGCTACCCGCCGAACTCTTCCTGATCCCGACCGAGCAGCCGGAGACGATCATCACCGCCGAACGCCTCGAAGTGGCGAGCGGAGTCGCGACCTTGATCGGCCGCGTCAAGGCCGTGCGGGAAGGCGACCTGCTGACGGCCGGGAAGGTGATCCTCGGGCAGAACCCCGACTGGATGCTGGCCACGCTGACCCCGCGCCTGTTCCGCAAGGAAAGCATCGCGTCGCAGCAATTGACCCGCGAAACCACGCTCGATGCCACGAACATCCGCTGGGACAGCGCCTCGGGCGAGATCGATGCCTCCGATTCCGTCGTGCTCAAAGTGGAAGAACGGACCTGGGATCTGGGTACTTATACCTGCATCATCATCTCGGCCGACCGCCTGCGCGGGTTCCGTGGGCAGAACACCCTGACCTTCGACGGCAACGTCAAGATCAACGATCAGAAGCGGTTCGGCCAGGGCCGCCACCTCGACTACTACAAAGCCAGCTCCACCGTGGTCCTCTCGGGCGATGCCCGGGTCGAGACCGAAGAATGGAGCGAGAAGAACAAACGCATGGAGAAACGCATCATCGATGGCCAGCGGATCGAATACCGCACCGATACCAAGGCCATGCAATCGGAATGATATGACCCTGAACGTCACCTATCGCGGTTTCACGCTCGATTCCTTCCAGACCCGTGCCATCACCGAGATCGAGAACGGGCATTCCCTGGTCCTGGCCGCGCCCACCGGGTCAGGCAAGACCCTGGTCGCCGAATACCTCATCGAGAAGGTGCTCAAGACCGACCAGCGCATCGTCTACACCTCGCCCATCAAAGCGCTGTCGAACCAGAAATTCCGTGATTTCTCGCGGCTGTATGGCGACAAGGTCGGCATCCTGACCGGCGATGTGGTGATCAATCCCGGGGCCCAGGCCCTGATCATGACCACCGAGGTCTTCCGCAACATGGCGATCGAAGACCCGGCGCTGCTGGCCGACATCGCCTATGTCATCTTCGACGAGATCCATTTCCTCGGCGATATTGAGCGGGGCACGGTCTGGGAAGAATCGATCATCTTCGCGCCCAAGACGGTGCGGTTCCTCGCCCTGTCGGCGACGGTGCCGAACGCCGAAGAACTCGCCCATTGGATCGAATCGGTGGCCGACCAGAAGGTCTCGATCATCACCCACACCGAACGGGCGGTGCCGTTGTCCTACCTGTTCTACTACCAGAAGCGGCTGATGTCGTACAAAGATCTGCGCCGTCGCCTCAAAGGGCGCGAGGGCGACGAGGCCGCGGCCGAAGCAGGGCGCCGCCGGCGCGGGGGCGATCGCGCCAAAGACGAAGAGCACCGGCATTTCACCATCATCAAGGCCCTCCACGACCAGGACCGCCTGCCTCTGCTGTATTTCGTGTTCTCGCGGGCCACCGCCGATCGCATGGCGCGCGAGGCGGCCCGGCAGTTCGATTTCACCACCCCGGCCGAAAAAGACCGCATTCGCGAGATGACCGAAGCCTGTCTCGAGAAATACCAGCTCTGGAATCTCGAGAGCGCCAACGAGCTGGCCGAGATCCTGGAATGCGGCATCGGCAAGCACCATGCCGGCCTGTTGCCGCAGTTGAAGGAACTGGTCGAAGTGCTGTTCGCCGAACGCCTGCTGAAGGTGCTGTTCGTCACCGAGACGTTTGCCGTCGGCGTCAACATGCCGGCCCGCACCGTGGCCTACGATGCCCTCAAGAAGTTCGACGGGCGGAGCTTCCGGCCGATGAAATCGCTCGAGTTCACGCAGATCTCGGGGCGGGCCGGCCGGCGGGGCATCGATCCGATGGGCTGGGTCGTCGTGCCCTATCTGCCCCGCGACCTGACGCTCGAAGAGCTCGAGAAACTGGTCTACGGCGATATCGAGCCGCTGACCAGCCAGTTCGACCTGTCCTTCAACAGCGTGCTGAACCTGTACAGCGGGCACAAGACCGACGAGGTCCGCACCATCCTGCGCAAGAACTTCGCGCAGTTCCAGGCCAATCGGCACCTGCCGTACCTGGCCCAGAAGGTGGCCGAGATCCGCACCGAGATCGATCGGGTGATGCCGCGCTGCATCGAGAAGCAGAACGATCTCGAAGAGTTCATGGCCTTCCATCGGCGGCGCCAGGAGATCATCCAGGCCCTGCATCGGCAGGCGGGGGCCCTGCGATCGGGCCTGCGCGGCCGCCGCAACCGCCCCCACCAGGAACGGATCAAGCAGCAGTTCGCCGCCAAGTTCGAAGAGCTGAAAGCCGAAGAAGCGCGGTACCTGTGCGGCGCCTGCAAGACCCGCAACAAGTGCGTGGCCCAGTACGAGCGGGCCGCCCGCCTGCGTAAGAAGCTCGATTACTGGCGGGCCCGGCTCGAAGAGCAGGAAGAACTGCAACTGCCGATCTACGAGAAGAAGCTGGGCATCCTGCGGCAGCTCGGCTACATCGATGACAAGGGCCTGCTGGCGCGCGGGGAATTCGCTTCGCGCATCCACACCGAGGAGATCGCCGTCACCGAACTCTACTTCAAAGGCTACTTCCATGAATGGTCGCCCCACGAGATCAATGCCCTGGCGGTCAGTCTCGTGCACGAATACCGGCGCCGGGGCAGCGCGGGCGAATTCCGGCCCCGCCAGCCTCTGCTGCGGTGCTTGCGCGAGGCGCGCTCGTTCATCGGGGCGCTGTCGCGCCGCTATCCCTTCGTACGGCCGCTCGAACCCGCCCTGGCCATGGTGATGTACGAATGGAGCCGGGGAGCCACCTTCGAAGAGATCATGGCCATGACCGACGTCTCCGAAGGCGATCTGATCCGCAATTTCCGGCAGGCCATCGATCTGCTCCGGCAGATTCGCGATGCGGCCGAGGACCGCAGCCTGCGCGACAAGCTCGACGAATGTCTCCACTACATCAACCGGGATATCGTGCTGGCCACGGAGCTGCGCGATTGACGCGGCGGGGACTGGCCGAGGCGAGGCCGAACCAGGAAGGGGGAATCCGATGAGTATGACCGATGAGCGGCGCCCGGGTTGGGTGCCGCAGGAAGGCCAGGGGGCCGAGAGCGCGGCCGGCCCCGTCGGACGGGACGGCCGCGGCCAGGCTGGGGCGCTGGCCGCGGGGGAGGCCGTTACATTCGCCGATAGCGGGGTCTGCCAGAGCGGTTCGCCGGAAGAGACCCTGGCGCACGCGCGCGCGCTGGCGCCGCGCTTCGCGCGAGCCCTGGTCCTGCTGGAAGGGCCGCTTGGGGCCGGCAAGACCCTCTGGGTCAAGGGGTTCGCGGCCGGGCTCGGCTTGCAACGACCGGTCTACAGTCCCACTTTCACCTTGCTGAACCACTATGCCGAAGGCGACCGGTCGCTGTTCCATCTCGATCTCTACCGCATCGGCAGCCTCGAAGAGTTGCACGACATCGGGTTGTTCGACATCCTCGATGCCGGTCTGCCCTGCCTGATCGAATGGCCCGAACGGGTCCCGTCGCTGGCCGCGCTGCCGCATCTGCACGTCTCTCTGGCCTATGCCGGTGACGGCGAGGGACGGGTCATCACCTGGGCCTGGCGGCCGAAGGGGGTCTGAATGCGCTACTTCTTCCTCGATGCGTCTTCGCCGCTGGCCTTCGGTCAGGCCGGCGATGCCTCGCACCATCAGCCGTTCACCTGGTCGACCCAGATGAACCTGGCGGCTCGCCTGCCGGCCATGGTGGCTGAGATGCAAGCCGCCCTGGCCGCCTGGGGCGCGCTCGCCGAACCGGCCGCGGGGGCCAAGGCCCCGGCGGGGGGCGGTTTCCGGCTCGCGGCTGGCGATCGCCTGGGCGTCTGCACCGGTCCGGGCAGTCTGACCGGGTTGCGGGTGGCGTTGTCCTTCGTGCGAGCCCTGGCGCTGGTGCGCGAGCTGCCGGTGGTCGGCATCGATCTCTTCACCTGGGGCGCGCGCACCCTGGAGGCGCGCGGCGTGCGCGGGCCGGTGCGGCTGCTGGCGCCGGCCTTCCTCGGCCAGGCGTTCCTGGTCGACCTCGACCTGCCGCTGCCGTCGAGCGGCGACTCCGGCCTTGGCTCCGCCGACCGCCCTCTGGCGGGAACGAGCGAGTCCGACGGGGCGCCAGCGGGAACAGGCCCGACCGGCGCGGGGGCGACGCTTTCCCAGCATCCGCGGCTGGGGCCGCGGGCCGGAGCGCCCGACGGCCGTCCGACCTTCGGCCTGCGATTCGCGGCCGAAGGGATGGCGCGGCTCGATCCGGAGCCGGCCGTCCTCCATGAACTGATGCTCGGGGCACCTGCCCACACCGGGTGGGAAGCCCTTCTCCGGGTGGCGCCGCTCTACGTGGTGCCATCCCAGGCCGAATTGAAATGGGCGCAGACGCATGATCACCCTGGGAATTGAATCTTCCTGCGACGATACCTCCATCGCTCTGGTCGAAGACGGATGGCGGGTGCGCGCCAGCCTGATCTCGTCGCAGATCGAGGTCCACCGCCGGTTCGGTGGCGTGGTGCCGGAAGTGGCGGCGCGCAAGCACTACGAGGCGATCCTGCCCGTACTGCGCGAGGCGCTGGGAACGGCCGGTCTGGGCCTGGGCGATCTGGGGCAGATCGCCTGCACCGTCGGGCCGGGGCTGCTGGGCCCCCTGCTGGTAGGCCTGTCGACCGCCAAGGGGCTGGCCCTGGCGCTCGAGCTGCCGTTCATTCCGGTCCATCATCTCGAAGCCCACCTGGCCGCCGCCTTCCTGGCCCGCGAACAGGAACCGGCCTACCCGTACGTCGGCCTGATCGTCTCGGGGGGCCACGCCACCCTGGTGCTGGCGACGGGGCCGCGCCAGTTCACGACGCTGGGCCGCACCGCCGATGACGCGCCAGGCGAGCTGCTCGACAAGATCGCCCGGCACCTCGGTCTCGGCTATCCGGGCGGTCCGGTCATCCAGAAGACCGGCGCTGGGGGCGACCCGGCTCGCTACCCCCTGCCCCGGCCGCTGGCCGGCCGCGGCTACGGGTTCAGCTTCAGCGGGCTGAAGACCGCCGTCCTGCACGTGGTGCGGGACGAAGGCGACCGCCTGGTTCTGCCCGACCTCTGCGCCAGTCTGCAGGCGGCGGTGCGCGACACCCTGTGCGGCAAGCTGGAGGCCGCCCTCGTCGAGACCGGGGTGCGTCGGGCCGTGGTGGCCGGCGGGGTCGCCGCCAATGCCGTGCTGCGTGCCGGGCTCGATGAGCTGGCCGGCCGTCGCGCGATCGACCTGCTCATTCCGCCCATCGCGCTCTGCACCGACAACGCGGCCATGGTCGCCGCGCAGGGCTTCCACACGGCGTCTCTGTCCGGCCCCGACCCGTGGCGGGCCAATGCCTGCGCCGATTGGGCGATGGGCGATCCCTTCCCCGTGCTGTGAGGTGATCATGGAAGCCGGCATCATCCGCGTCCTGCCGCCCGAGGTCGTCAACAAGATCGCCGCCGGCGAAGTGGTCGAACGCCCTGCCTCGGTGGTGAAGGAACTGATCGAGAACGCCCTCGATGCGAACGCCCGCACCATCGACATCGAGATCAAGGAGGGCGGGCAGAAGCTGATCGAGATCACCGACGACGGGATCGGCATGACCCAGGCCGATGCGGTGATGGCGTTCACTCCGCATGCCACCAGCAAGATCGGCAGCGAGGAAGACCTCGATCGCCTGACCACGCTGGGGTTTCGCGGGGAAGCGCTGGCCACCATCGCGGCGGTTTCCCGGGTTTCGCTGATCACCCGGCACGAGACCGCCCCGGCCGGCACCCGCGTGCAGGTCGAGGGCGGGCGCATCCTGCAGGTCGAGCCGGCCCCGTTTCCGCGCGGCACTCGCCTGCAGGTCAAGAACCTCTTCTACAACGTGCCGGCGCGCCGCAAGTTCCTCAAGTCGGTGCAGAGCGAGATGGCTCAGATCTCCGACATCGTCTGCCACTACATGATGGCCTACCCGGAGGTCGCCTTCCGCTTTACCAAGAACAACATCCCGCTGGCGCACACCACCGGCTCGGGGCAACTGCTCGATGCGGTGCTCGCCGTCTATGGCCCCGAGGTGGCTCGTGGGCTGGTGCCTTTGCAGGAGCCCGGCATGCTGGCCGGCACGGGCGCTTCGGTGCGGGGGTTCATCAGCAAGCCCAACGATGCCCGGCCCTCGCCTCGCTACATGACGACCCTGATCAATCGGCGCTACGTGCGATCGAAGCTGATCTCGCAGGCGATCAGCAAGGCCATCGCCGCCTTCTTCCCGCGCGGACGGTATCCGGTGCTCATCTTCGACCTGCGCCTGCCGCCCGACGCCGTCGACGTCAACGTCCATCCCCAGAAAACGGAAGTCCGGTTCCGGGACGAACGCTGGGTCTTCGCCCTCGTCTGGGAGACCATCCAAAGCAGCCTGTCGGGCTTGCGGCTGGCCACCGGGGCCCCGGCCCCCGCGGCCGCCCCGACTCCGGGTGCCGAACCCGCGGTGACCGCGGCCGGGGCGGCCGGTCCATCCGGTCGAGCGATGGCCGGCCAGGGGTGGAGCCCGGCGACTGGCGCCGGGCTCGAGCCCGGCGAAGATCCGCCAGAAGACGAGGCCCCGGCCCCGATCGACGGGGCCTTTCCCCCGCCTCCGCCACCCCCGGGAGCGGCGGGCGGCCGCAGCCGCGACTTCGCCTCTCGCCCGGCGCCGGCGGGGCCTACGCTGTTTCCCGAGTTCGGCGCGCCGATCACGATGGCGGGCGGTGGCAAGCTCTACGATCTCAAGGATGCCGAGCACCACGGCCCCGCCTCGGTGCCGTCGGCCTCGCCCTTCGAACGGGTGGTGACGCTGACCGCGCCGCGTCTCCTGGCGCAGATGATGAACGCCTACCTGCTCGGGGAAGACCAGGACGGCATGTTCGTCATCGACCAGCATGCCGCCCATGAACGCATTCTGTTCGATACCTACGTGCGGGCCTACCGCGAGGCGCCGGTCACGTCGCAACCGCTCCTGTTCCCCATTCCCCTCAAGCTGCTGCCCTCCGAACGCCTGACGCTGAAGGAGCGAGGGGCGGAACTGGCCGCCCTGGGATTCGGCATCCAGCAGGAGGAGGATGGCCAGTTCTATGCCACGGCGGTGCCGATCCTGGGCGACCGGGCCGCCCACGATGGGGTCATCCAGGAGATCCTGGGGCAGGTGCTCGGCGGCATGGAAAACCGCTCGCTGGCGGAGATCAAGATCGACCTGCTGAAGACGATGGCCTGCAAGGCGGCGGTCAAGGCCGGCGATCCGCTCAAGGAGCCGGAGATGCGGTCGCTGCTCGACCAGCTGCTCAAGACCGACAACCCGTTCACCTGCCCGCATGGGCGGCCGGTCGTGCTGCGCCTGTCGCGTCGGCAGATCGAGCACGGCTTTTTGCGTTGCTGATGGCCTGGCCCCTGGCCGCGAACGCCTGATGACGTCCGCCCGCCCGCCTTTGATCGCTTTGCTGGGGCCCACCGCCAGCGGCAAGAGCAGCCTCGCCCTCGAGCTGGCTGCCGCTCTCGGTCTCGAGATCGTCAACTGCGATTCTCGCCAGATCTATCGCGGCATGGAGATCGGCACCGCCAAGCCTACCCCCGCCGAACGGGCCCGCGTGCCCCACCATCTGCTCGATCTGGTCGAGCCCGACCAGCCGTTCAGCGCCGGCGACTACCGGCGAGCGGCCCGGGCCTGCCTCGAAGGGCTGTGGCGAGCGGGACGGATTCCTTTGGTGGTCGGCGGCACGGGCTTCTACTTCGAGGCGCTGGTGCACGGGCTGCCCGAGCTGCCGGCCCCGGCCAGCGGCCCCTCTCGCTGGAACGACCTGCTGGCGACCCAAGGTCTGCCAGCCCTCGTGGCCGAGCTGCGACGCCGCGATCCCGACGCGGCCAGCCAGGTCGATCTGGCCAATCCCCGTCGGGTGGTGCGGGCGCTGGAGATCGTCGAAGCGACGGGGCGACCGCTGGCCGAATCCCGGCGGCGGGTCGGCGGCCTCGAGGCCGATCTGCTGGTCATCGTCGGGTCGCGCCCCCGGCACGATCTCTGGGAACGGATCCGCGCCCGCACCGAAGCCATGTGCGCGGCCGGCTTGCGAGCTGAAGCCGAGTGGTTGTTCGCGACCTATCCGCCCGATGCTCCCGGCTTGCAGACCATCGGCTACGCCGAGTGGCGGCCGTACATGGCCGGTCAGGTCGGGGAAGACGCCGTGAAACGGGAGATCATCGTCCATTCCCGGCAGTATGCCAAGCGGCAGGAAACCTGGTTCCGCAAACGCCCGGGAGCGCCCCTGCGGGATTTCTCCGATCCGGGGCTGCTGGCGCGGCTGCGAGAAGAAGTGGCGAGCTTTCTCGCCGCGTACCGGTAGGCGAATCGACCCCGCCTGGGGTATAGTACCGGCATGGCCCATCTGGATCTGGTTTCCCGGCTTTTGCAGCGAGGCACCGAGTGGTTCGAACGGTTGCTGGCCGTCTGCATTTTCCTGGGAGTGGTGGTCTTCACCTTGCATTCCGCCTGGAACTTTTTGTCGGCCGACTGGGGGCAGACCGAAACGATCTATGAACTGATCTATCGGGTGTTGCTGGCGGTCATCGCGCTCGAACTGATCCGGACGCTGGTGACCCATGAATTGCAATCGGTGCTCGAGCTGCTGGCCTTCGTGGTGGCCCGCAAGACGCTCAAACCCGACCTGTCGGTGTATGACATCTTCTTGAGCGTGGTGGCGTTCGCCATCCTGCTGGGCGGTCGGCGCTACCTGTTCCTGCCGCCAGCCATTCCGCATGACGAGGAGGCCAGCCGGGGTTCCGGCCAGGCTGGTTGAGCACGCAGGGTCTCCGGGAAGGCCCCCCAGAGAACCCGCAACCGCCTGTGCCGCCAAGGGCACGGGCCGGGCGCGGCGGGCCGGCGCCTACCGGGCAAAGCAAACCAGGATCCATCGCCGCGAGGTTCGTGCGGGAAACCGGTTGAGGCCGTGCCGCGCCGCTGTCGCCGCCGATTTTGGCGTCCTTCCTGCGCGGCGTGATATACTGCCTAAGAGAAGTTCCCCGACATGCCGAAAGCTGGAATGAGTCTTATTCTCTTCGGTTCGACCGGAGGGAGAACAAGGAAAGGAAGAGCGCGTCCGGTGCGCTTTTCCGCCGCTTCGGAGGTGAACGCTTGAGGGAACCCACCGATCTGGAGATCAGCGCTGGTGTCAGGAAGGAACTTTCCAGCCGGCGGGTCGATCTCGTCAAGCTGAAATTCCAGGTGACGGGCGGCCAGGTCAGCATTACCGGAGATCTCGCCTTCATCGGGCTCGAGAAAACGCCCGAAGAAGTGGCCGTGGAGCTGAAATTCCTCGAGAGCAGCCTGCGGGCCATCCGCGGGGTCAAGGATGTGCGGTTCGAGCTCGCCAACTGGGTTCGCAACGAACTCGGCTCCTGGGAACCGAAGGCGGTGGGAAAGCCTGCGGGCGGAGCGGTGATCGCCGGCGAAGGCGTGCACTGCCCCGAATGCGATGCCATCATCCGGTTCTGTCCATGTTGCGGCAAACCTCTGGCCGGCGGCGAAGTCGCGGGCAAGGCGGCCGTCGTGGCGGGAGCGGCGGTCCGTCCCTTCCCCAAAAAACCGGAGCCTCCCCGGCCCGGGGTGGGGAAACCGCTGGCCCCGGCGCTGATCGGTCTCAAGGGCAAACCGCCCGAATCCCGGCCCCTGCCGCGCCTCGAGCCCGGGAAGGGGCCGGCGGCTCCGGTTCCTCTCAAGCCCGTTGCGCCCCCTGACCAGGGAAGCCCCAAAGAAGGCCTGCCGTCTCTGGATCAGCCTGCCACCGGCTCACCTGCCACTCCGGCGGGGTCGACCGCGCCGATGAAACCGGGGGCTCCGCCTCCCTCTGCCGGCGCGATGCCGCCGGTGACCCCGCCGGCGGGTGCTCCCTCGCCGGTCAGTCCAGTCCGGCCGGGGCCGTCGGCCGAGTCGAAGCCGGTCCCGAAAGCTCCGGCTGCTCCGGCGCCGCCGCCCCGTCCCGTTCCCGTCATGCCTAAACCGGTCGCGGCGCCTGGGGCCCATTCGAAGCCAGCTCCCGCTCCGGTTTCCGCGCCCGCTCCAACGCCGCCCCCGCCTCCGGCGCCTGTCCCGCCTCCGGCCGCCCCGGTGCCGCCGGGACCGGAATCTCCCGCTCCAGCCTCTCCCGCTCCGATTCCCCCCTCACCGCCGCCTGCCAGCTCGGTGCCGGAGCCTCCCGCCCGGCCGGCCGACTTGCCGCGCGCTCCCGCGCCGGGTGCCGGCGCTGCCGGCGAGGGGGCTCTGCCCCCTCTGGCTGACCTGGTGGAAGAAAAGCCAGCGGCGGCTCCCGCCGCTCCTGCCCCCGGCAGCACGCCTGCGGCTTCCAAGCCGGCGGCCGCCGGAGATGCCCTTGATTCCCTGTTCGGAGGACTCGATCTGGGGCTTGACGAGACGCCTCTCCCGCCGCTTGCCCCCAAAGCGGCACCTCCCCCTGCGGCGCCGGTCAAACCGCCCGCTGCGTCGCCGGCATCTCCGGCCTCACCTGCCGCTCCGGCGGCACCAGGGCGGCCGCCGACCCCTTCCGGCACTCCCGCTCCTTCGGCTGGTGGGCCTCCCTCCGCCCCCGCTCGCCCCGATGGCGCCAAGGCTTCTGGGCCTGCCGCGGGCACTCCTCCCGCCGCCAAAGCGAAATTGCCGCCGGCCCCGCCGCTCGACGAAGACCTGCTGCCGCCGCTCAAGCCGGCTGCCCCTCCTTCCGAAGAAGAACCTCTGCTGCCGCCGCTGAAGCCCAAAGCCCCAGCCAAGCCGGCAGCCCCCCCTCCCCCCGAAGAAGACATCCTCATTCCTGGACCGGGTGTCCTCGATCTCGATGAAGCCCTTCTGCCTCCTCTGAAACCCAAGGCTCCACCCAAACCGGCCGCTCCCGCCGCTCCGGCCCGCAAGAAGCTGGAAGGCTTCCCGGCAGGAGATGATACCCCGCTGCCGCCGCTGAAGCCCTCCAGCGGAGGGGATACGGATGAAGAAACCCCGCTGCCCCCGCTGCGCTCGGCCTCGACCCCGCCGGCCGGCAGCAAAGCGGCCCCCAAGAAGCCGGTCGCTGACGATCTGTTCGCCTCTCTGTTCGCCGACGATGGCGCGGGGGGCAAACCAGGAGCGGGGGGCAAGCCTGCGCCCAAGCCCCCAGCTGGGAAACCGCCGGCTGGCGGTCCAGGAGGGGCGGCCAAAGAAGGCAAGGACCAGCTCGACGAGCTCGGTGAACTTTCCCTCGACCTGGGCGTGCTCGACCTGTTCCCCGGCACGAAGCCACCGAGCGGGAGCAAACCTCCGGCGGGGGCGAAGCCCGCCGCGCCCAAAGCCCCTGCCCCGCCGCCGGCCGATGATCCGCTCAACCTTGACGGCATCCTCAACCTCGACGAGCCCGACCTTCCCCCCAAGAAAGGGGCTGGCCCCAGCAAAGACAAGGGCGGGGGCAAGGATAAAAAAGGTTCCGGTTCCAACGACGACTTCGATATCACGAAATTCTCGATCTGACGGAGGCGTGTGCTGTGAAGTTCATCCATCCGCTGGTGATGATCGGCTTCTTCGTCTTCCTCTACTGGCAAAGAGCCCTCGGGCAGAAGATCGCCGAGATGAAGGAAAAGTCTCCAGAGTTCGTCAAGCGGCCTGGGCTGCTCGAGCAGCATCGCACCTGGGGCTATGCCCTGACCGGTCTGTGCCTGGCCGGACTGTTCGGTGGCATCTTCATCACCTCTTCGGTGCTCGGGGCCCAGCAACCCTTCCTGCAGACCTACGGCCATGGCTTCATCGGTAGCGTCATCCTGGGATGTCTGGTGATGTCGTTGCTGCTGGGGCTCAGCATCAAGAACGTGGTGAAACCGCGCATTCGTGAACGGTTCCTGACGTTCCATATGAATATGGTCTATGTCATCGCCGCTTTCGGTCTCCTCTCGGCCGGAACCGGTCTGGCCATCTTGATCTGGGGGTTGAGTCCCTTGAACTGAGGGGGCTCGGCCGGCCGCGCGACCGTGGCCCGGCCGGTTCACGGACAGGTCCGAACGACAAGGAGGTGCCCCATGTCGGTTGCTTTGCCTCGCTCTCGCCCTGCCGCCCTGATCGGGCGGCCTTGTCTTTTTCTGGCCCTGGTCGGCCTCGTTCTGGCGGGGATGTTGACCGACGTCGCCGCGGCCGCCCCCCGCAAGAAGAAGACGACGACGACGGCCAGCGCGCCGAAAGCGTCTCGGCGTGCGCCGAAAGGGAAGAAGGCCAAGGAAGAGGAGTCCCTGCGCGACCGTCCTGATTCCTGGTATGAGAACGCCTGGCGCGAGTTCGAAATGGGCTCGGCCAAGGAAAAAAAGGCGGTCATGGCCGCCCTGCGCAAGATCCTCAAAAAAGATCCCTCCGACGGGTTGGCCCACTATTACCTCGGGATCATGCAGGCCCAGGAAGGCCCGCTCAAGCAGGCCGAGGAGCACCTTCGCGCCGCGTTGCAGGTCTGGCCCGAATCGGCCGACGTCATGTTCCGGCTGGCCGAGGTGCTGATGGACCGCCGGCAGCCCGACGAAGCGTTCGCTCTCTATGAGAAGGTCCGCCAGATCGAACCCCGGCACGCCGGAGCCCTCGCCCAATTGGGCTACAAGGCTCTCCAGGAAGAGCGGTACGACGAGGCGATCGCCCTGCTGACCCAGGCCCGCGCCGGGGCCCCCGAAGACCGGCAGATCCTGGAGTCGCTCGGGGCGGCGCTCCTGGCTCAGCAACGGAACACCGAAGCGATCGAGGTCTTGCAGGCCGCCTTGCGGCTGGATGAATCATCAGGCGACGCCCATTGGTTGCTGGGGAAGGCCTACGAGGCCACCAACAAACCGGCCGAGGCGGCCGCCGCGTTCGAAAAGGCCCGCCAGCTCGGGCGCAAGGAAAAAGACCTCAAGAAGCTGATCGGCTATGATCTGGCCCGGGCCCTCAACGACACCGGCAAGGTCGAAGAAGCCATCGCCGAATACCAGAAGGCCATCCGCACGTCCGAAGACCCCGCCACCGGATGGTTCGAGCTGGCCGAGATCTACGAAGCGCGGGGCGACGACGACAAGGCGATCAAGGCGTATGACAAGGCGTTCTCGCTCGATGCCAGGCGGGGTGAAGCGCCTTTGCGCATCGGTCGGATCTATCGGGCCGCCGGAGATCTCGACAAGGCCCTGACCGTCTTCAGGGGCCTCGAACGTCGTTCCGATGTCGGCGAGCTGGCCAGGATCGAGATCGAGGAGATCGAGACGGAAAAGCGTGAAGGGCGGCGCGCCGAGCTGGCCGATCTGGCGGCCACCGGCTCGGAAGATCAGCGGGAAAAGGCCTACCGGCAGATGCTCGCCCTCGACAAGGCCGATCAGGAGGCCTACGAGGGTTTGATCGAACTGGCCCGGGCGCGGGGCGATCTGGCCCAGGTCGAGTTCTACTACAAGGAGATGAAGAAAGTCGGGCTGCTGACGAAAGATCAGCTCGCCCAGAAACTCAATGAGTTGAGCTATCGACAGGAAGCTGGCGAAGACCTCGCCGCCTGGGAGAATCGGCTGGAAGAATTCAAACGCAAGGGCGAATGGGACAAAGCCCTGGCCGAAGCCGAGAAGATCAAAGCCTACAACCGGGCTCAGCTCGAATACTGGAAGAAGTTCTCGGGCGACAAGGATCTGAAGGCGGAAATGGTGCGAGCGACCCAAGCCCGTCTGCAGACCATCGCCGAGATGATCAAAGACATCAAGGCGGCCAAGAACCGTTTCAAATAGCCCCATCCGGGGTGGTCATCCTCGCTCTGCGGAGGATCGGGTCTCTCCTCCGGCGTTGGCTCCTGGGGCCTGACGCCCGATCCGTCGGCAAGGACCGGGGGAGGTTATTTGGTATTCGGGCCACGGTTGCGGTGCCGAAATGAGGTGTTGACAATTTTCCGAGAATGGATACTTTTTTCGGCTTGGAACATTCATGATCGTGCCATTCATGCCGATGGAAGCGATGTCTCGTCCCAGAACTCCAGGAATGCCACTCCCGCCAGGAGCGTAGTCATGAAACGAGGTTTCTCACTGATCGAACTGCTGGTCGTCATTACCATCATCGCTATCCTCGTGGGGGTGGCCGCCCCCTACTATTCCGATTACGTCAGGGAATCCAAGATCAGCAAAGCCAAGGCCGACCTCGATGTCCTTCGGCAGGCCGTCATCCTGTACAATTCCCGGGAAGACATCCCCTATCAAGGGCCTCTCGCCTCCACCAGCCCGTTCATTCCGCTGCTGGGCGAGAACGACTTCGTCGGTCTTCAGGGCCAGTATCTGACCAATATTCCCCTCGATCCCTGGAGCAAGAATTACAAGCTCGATCCCTACGGCTGTTTCGTCTACAGCGAAGGACCCGATTCCCGATCCGAAAAAGACGACATTCGCGAATACTATGTCAAGGAACTCGCCCTTCGGAAGATCGAGTGGGAAGACTCCAACAACAACCGCGCCCTCGATGTCGACGACCTCATCTACCTCCACTTCAACAAATCGGTCCTGGTGCTCGGGAATGCCGTTTCGCCAACGCATTTCGACGTCTATGAAAACAATCAGGTGGTTTCTACCCTGACGTTCAACATTATGTCCGAGCCTACGCTCGAACCGGGGTACACCGATGATACCGCCACCCATACGACGATCATCTGCCGGGTGACCAGCACTTTGAACATGCCCAAAGTCGGTGTGCATAGCATCGCGTTGAAGGATGATGTGGCCATCCTGCAGAACTACAAAGAGGTCGTCGTCGATCGCGAGCGCCTCAATCGGAACATCCTGTACGTCAAATGGGAACGCAGCTCAACCGATCCCAATCGCCCCTTGCGCTATGCCGTCCGCACCGCCCCGGTCAAGATCACCCCGAAGAACTGATCGTCCGCTCGGCGGTCTGCCGGCGCTGATGATTGCCGGCTGACGGAGCTCTTCCAGGACATCGGCGGCGTCCATCAGATGGACGCCGCCGATGTCTCGTTTGGAGAAAACCTGGATCAGCGCATGGTTTCGAAGACCTGTTGCGCGGCACCGATGGTGTAGGCCACGTCTTCGTCGGTATGGGCGGCCGAGACGAAGGCCGCCTCGAACTGCGACGGCGGCAGGTAGACGCCCTTCTCGAGCATGCCGCGGAAGAAGCGCGCGAACATCCGGGTGTCGGCGGTCTTGGCCGTCTTGAAATCGATGACCGTCTCTTTGGCGAAGAATACCGTGAACATCGACCCGAAGCGGTTGAGATGGATGGCGATCCGGTATTTGCGGGCCGCTTCTTCGAGGCCGGCGCAGAGCTTCTCGGTGGTTTTCAACAACGTCGGATAGAAGGCGGGGTTGCCCCGGATCTTGCGCAGCGTGGCCAGGCCGGCGGCCACCGCCACCGGGTTCCCGGATAGCGTGCCGGCCTGGTAGACCTTCCCTTCGGGGGCGACGTGGGCCATGATCTTCGCCTTGCCGCCGTAGACGGCCAGCGGCAGGCCGCCGCCGACCACCTTGCCCAGACAGGTCAGATCAGGGGTCACCCCTTCGAGCTGCGAGACGCCGCCGAAACAGGCCCGGAAGCCGGTCATGACCTCATCGAAGATCAACAGGGCGCCGGCGTCGCGCGTCAGCTTGCGCAGGTCGGCCAGATAGCCCTTCAGCGGCGTGACGACCCCCATGTTGCCGCAGACCGGCTCGACGATGACCGCGGCGATCTTGGTCCCATGGGTTTCGAAGACCTTCTCGACCGCTTTGCGATCGTTGAACGGCACCACCAGCGTGTTGGCCGCGATGCTCTCGGGGACGCCGGGGCAGCCGGGAAGGCCCAGCGTGGCGACGCCCGAACCCGCGGCCACCAGCAGCGAGTCGGCGTGCCCGTGGTAGCAGCCGTCGAACTTGACGATCAGCGGGCGACCGGTGACGCCGCGGGCCAGCCGGATGGCCGACATCGTCGCCTCGGTGCCGCTGCTGACCAGGCGCATCTTCTCCATGGCGGGGAAGGCCTCGCGGATCTCCTCGGCCAGCTCGGTTTCGGCCAGGGTCGGGGCGCCGAAGGTGGTGCCGCGCTCGGCCGCCGCGCTGACGGCCTTGACCACGTCGGGGTCGGCATGGCCGAGGATCAGCGGGCCCCAGGAGCCTACGTAATCGAGGTAGGTCTTCCCCTCGAGGTCGGTGACGCGGGCGCCCGCGCCGCGGACCATGAAAAGGGGATCGCCGCCAACCGCGCCGAAGGCGCGCACGGGGCTGTTGACCCCACCGGGGAAGACGCGGGTGGCGGCCTCGAGGGCCTGGCGATTGGTGGTCATGATTCATCTGCCTCCTGAGTGAAATAGCGCATCGAAGTCTTCTTCAGTTCGCGAACGGTGCGCAGGATCTTGACCGGGTGCAGGCCGGTGGCCTCGGTCAGTTCGCTCAGGATCTTGGCCAGATGGAGTTCATCCTTGGCATGGATCATGGTGAACAGGTTGCCGGTCCAGCCGGCGGGGGTTTCCCGGTCGTAGCAGTGCGAGATCTCGGGGCGGGCCGCCATCAGCGTGCCCACTTCCTCGACCCGCGCTTGGGGAACATCCCAGACGACGAGGGCGTTGCAGGTCTGCCCGAGCCGTTCGGGCCGCACGGCGATGCCGATGCGCCGGATCACCCCATTGTCACGGAATTTCTTGATGGTCTCGATGACTTCCTGCTCGGTGTAGCCGAGTTCGCGGGCGATGCGCTTGAAGGGACTGCGCTCCAGCTTGAAACCGCCTTCCAGCTCTTTCAACAGGTTCCGTTCCTTGAGGCTCATCTCAACCATGGCTTGTCTCCTTCAGTCGAGGTCGACGCGGACCTTGAACAGCCGCCGGGCCGGAAACATCAGGATGTCGCGGATGCCTGACCTGGCTCGGATCTCCTTGAGGATCTGGTCGCGGCGGGCGGCGTCACGGGCGATGACGGTGAACCACATGTTCGGGGTACCGTCGCGCAGGTAGTTGTGGGTGATCTCGGCATAGCTGTTGACCAGCTCGGCGACGTCTTCGATCTGGTCGGCGGGAACGTCCATGGCCATCAGCGCGCCGGTGTACCCCAGTTTGCGGCTGTCGAAGAAGGGCCCGAAATGCCGGATGACGCCCGTCTGGATCAAGTTGGCGATCCGCGAAATGACCGACATCTCGTCCAGCCAGAGCTTGTCGCCGATGGCCCGATAGGGCTCGGGGGTCAGGGGGAAATCGCCCTGCAGCAGGCGGATGATCTCGCGATCTTTTTCGTCCATGCGTCCAAGTTCCTTTCTGGTCGTAGAGGTGGGTGGGGCTCACCCCTCGAGCACATTCGGAAATATACCACTATTTCGGATCGCCTGGGGCATCTTGAGGGGAAGCCAGACGCCCCGGCCTGGGAATGCCCTCCTGGGGGCTGCGAAACGACCGCGGCGGAGTTGGGAAAGAGCGATGCCGGGCGGGCGACCTGGCGCGCGCTCGCGCTCGCGCATGCTGTGGCCAGGAACAAACGGAGTCGCTAGGGGGCCGAACGCGAAGCGTGCGCGCGCGGGCAGTGCGGGTCGTCGCCGAGGTAGCGGCCGCTGACGGCCAGGGCGCGAGCCCGACAGCCCCCGCAGACCTTGCGGTAGGCACAGGCGCCGCAGGCGCCTTCCAAGCGGTCGGGCTGCCGGAGATCGCGAAAGACGGGCGCTTCCCGATAGATGACGTCGAAGGGAGTCTGCCGGACGTTGCCGACGCTCAGGTCGAAATAGCCGCAGGGTTTCACCTCGCCTCGGCTGCTGACGAAGGCGAAGCCGTCGCCGGCCATGCAGCCGCGGCCGCGCTGGGTGTTCTTCAGCCCCATCTCGGCTTTGATCCTGGCATAGTGCGGCGCGCAGGTGATCTTCATCGGCAGGCCGGCGGTCGCCTCGATGCCCGCCGCCCAACGCAGAACCTTCTCGATCTCCGAGTCGGTCAGCGGGGCCGAGCGGGGCGGAGCGGCCGCCCGCCCGGTCGGCACGACGAAGAACAGGTGCCACGCGGCCGCCCCGAGGTCGAGCGCCAGGCGCCTGATCTCCTCGAGCCGTTCAGCGTTGCCGCGCATGACGGTGGTGTTGATCTGGAAACCGATGCCCGCGGCGCGCAGCCGGGCGAACGCTTCTCGCGTGGCTTGCAGGGTGCCGGGACGGCCGGTGAACGCATCCTGCCCCTCCTCGTCGGGAAAGTGGACGCTGAAGCTGTAGCGTCGCACGCCAGCCTCCCGCAGGGAAGCGATCCGCTCGCGGGTCAGCAACCGGCCGTCGTTGGTGGCGACCACCACGGTGTGCCCGGCCGCCGTACCGGCCGCGGCGAGGTCTTCGAGGTCATCGCGCAGCAGGGGTTCGCCCCCGCTCAAAATGATGATGCCGGGGCCGACCCGGGCCGCCTCGCGCAGAAGTCGTCGGCCTTCGTCGGTGGTCAGTTCGCCGGCGGGCCGTTCGAGGCAGGCATCGGCGCGGCAATGCGGGCAGGCCAGGGTGCAGGCCTGCGTGGTCTCCCAGGCCAGCAATTGCAGCCGCCGCCCCCCATCGGGGAGCAGGCCGCCACCATCCCTCCCAGGATGCTCGCCCGGGTGGCCTGGAGTGACCCCGCCGGGATGGCCGCTTCCCTGGCCCTGGCGGTTCATGGTTCGTCGCGCAGCCAGCGCGCGGCTTCGACGGCGAAATACGTGATCAACCAATCGGCGCCGGCGCGGTGCAGGGCAAGCAAGGTCTCCAGGGCGGCGGCCCGTTCATCGAGCCAGCCCTTCTCGGCCGCCGCCTTGATCATGGCATACTCGCCCGAGACCTGATAGGCGGCGATGGGACAGGGGAACCGCCGACGCGCGGCGGCGATGATGTCGAGGTAGGCCAAGCCCGGCTTCACCATCAGCACATCGGCCCCTTCTTCGAAGTCGAGCTGCAGCTCGAGCAGGGCCTCCCGCGGATTGGCCGGGTCCATCTGGTAGCCTCGGCGGTCGCCCGTCTGCGGGGCCGAATGCGCGGCCTCCCGGAAGGGGCCGTACAAGGAAGAAGCGAACTTCGCAGCGTAGGCCATGATGGGCGTCTGGGTGTGCCCGTGCGCATCGAGATGGCGGCGCAGCGCGGCGATCCGGCCGTCCATCATGTCGGAGGGCGCCACCATGTCCGCTCCGGCGCGCACGTGGGCGAGCGCCATCTCGGCCAGGATCGGCAGGGTCTCATCGTTGCGGACCCGCCCGTCCGGGTCGAGGAGTCCGCAATGGCCGTGGTCGGTGTAGGCGCACAGGCAGACGTCGGTGATCAGCCAGGCGTCAGGGCAGATCTGGCGCAGCCGGCGCACCGCCCGAGGGACCACCCCCTCCGGATCGTGCGCGGCACTCCCCTGGGAGTCTTTCCGGGCCGGCAGCCCGAACAGCAGGAACGCTCCGACCCCGCTGGCCATCGCCTCGCGAACGGGCCGTTCGATCATCTCGATCGGCCACTGACAGTGGCCAGGCATGGCCTGAATGGGCTGGGGAGCGGCGAGATCTTCTTGCACGAACAACGGGAGGATCAATTGCTGCGGGTGCAGCCTGGTTTCTCGCAGCATCCGGCGGGATCGCAGATCCTGGCGCAATCGTCGGGGGCGGTGGACAGGAAACGGCACTCCTTGGCTCCTTCGACCATCAGATGGCGAGGAGTGTACCATTCTCGGGGCCTCCTAGCAAGGGAGATGAAGCTTTCCCCCAGAAGCCTTCCCCGAACTCCTTCAATGGTCAAGAGATACTGGAAGGCTTTGGCAGTTGCAATTTGTAGGGAATTCGAGTACATTTTAAGTGAAGGCGGATCCCACGGAGGGGAACACATGAAGATGGAGCTCATGAAAGCCTTGAGTTTCGGCACTGGCACGCTTGACCAGAGCCGAGCGACCATCCAGCGCACCCAAGAGATCAATCGCGTTCGCGAATCGCTGGTCAAAGCAGGTGCGGGTGAACGGGCCCGGGTCAGCGATGCCTATGTCCGTTCCGCGCGCGATGTCCGGGCGGCGGAGCAGACTCGCGTCGAATCGCGTCAGCAGCAGGTCAGTACGGCTTCCCTCCAGTTCGGGCAGGTGCTGCGCCAGTCCAATGCCGAGGTCAACAAAGTGATGGCCGCTCTCATCGCTTCTCCCATGAATGGGGGGCAGCCCGCGGTCCAGATCGGACAGCTCATCGATCGCTTCGCCTGATTCCCGCCAAAAACACCCGATGGGCGGAATGGTCTGAGCCATCCCGCCCATCGGTCTTTCTGGTAATTGGTCAGTCTTTGTCCGGCGGTGGCGAGAAATCCTCGAGCCGGAACATCGGGATCAGATCGGCCGTTTCGCCGGGTGCCCCGGTCGATTCCATGCGCAACAGCTCGGTGGGCCGGAAATCGCCGGCATCCGGCGGCAGAGCCGCCTGGGCGATGCCTTTGTCGGTCGCATCCAGGTCGCTGGTCGGAGGAATCAAATCCAGGGCCTGCTTGGGCCTGGGACGGTCACGCGAAGGCCGCGAGGCGGTCTGACGCTGGGAGGCCCTCCCTGGTTCGGGGGCGAAGCCCTGTGGGTCGGCGCTGGTCATCAGATTGCCCAGCTCCTGTTGCAGGATGTCGACTTCGTCGGGCAGTAACTGCTCCTTGACCACGGTGGGAGCTTCCCGTTCGGAGTACAAAACGGTCATCTCGCCTTCATCCAGGGACCGGGGGGCTTTGCCTGACGGCGCGCTCGCATCCTCGGCTGGAGCTTCTCGCGAGCCGCCGAGCAGGAACAGGGGCAGCTTGCCGTTGGCCACCTGCGACTTCCGGGCCAGGAACTGGTCTTCGGTCTCGATGGCCACCGTCGGCCGGCTGGACCGGGCCGGTGCGCTGCGTCCTTCTTTGGCCATCGCCATTTTCATGTCGTTGATCCCATCTTTGATGCGCTGGAAGAGCCCGCACACCTGATTGTAGGAATACCCGGAGATCTGAGGCAGGTTTTCCACCCCGTATTCGCTCTGCCCCTGATACTTCAGGGCATCAGCGATTTTCGTCCAGACGCTCTGCGAGAGGTGGGTAAACTGCTGGGCGGAATTCTTCAAATGTGAATCGCCGATGGAAAGGGTATTTTGAATGCCCTTGGCGGCGTTCTTGAGGGTGGACAGCTGGGCGAACAGTTTCTCCCGGCTCGGCACCGGCAGGTTGATCAAAGGGAACTGCCGGAAGGCGAAATGATCCGAAAATCGCAGCGTGGTGCGAATGGTGGAGACCATGCTCTCGATGGTGGCGGTGACCTGCTCGGCCCCGGTCTGGACATTGAACAGCAGCCCTTTCTGGGCTTCGCTCGATGATTGGGCGAGCTTCATCACCTGCTTGGAGGCCTGCACGTAGAGGTCGATGGGGGGCAAAGACAGGCTGGGGATCAATTCCAGCGTCTGGTAGGCCTCCTGAGCCAGGGTGATCATGCGCTCGACCCCCGCGATGTGGGCTCGGACCTCGGCCAGCATGGCGTCGTTCTGGGTTTTGAGTCGGGCGAGGGTGCGCTCGAGGGTATCGAGGGTCTCTTCGCGTGGCGCGGTGACGATCCGATTGAGTTCGATCAGCAGGCCGTTCATCGTGCGCACGCTGCCGCCCAGGTTCTGCAGGCCGCTGGCGGCATTCTTCAGGATCTCCTTGTAGGTCTGACTGTCGATGACGAACAGTTTGGCCACGAGATCCTGGATTTTCCTCTCTTGGATCTTGGCCTGGATGCCTCGCGTCGCTTTTTCCAGATGCCCCTTGGCGGTCAGCCAGTGGGTTTCGGCGAACTTGAGAGGGCTGAGCGAAGAGCCGTCGAGATCCGGGCCGGGACCCTGGGTGGCGAAGAAGTCAGGCAGGTCGGCGGTGGACGAGGGAGCGTTCCGTTTGAGGGGCGTTCCGGTGGTATCCGCGGCGCGCCTGGCGGGGGGGCGTTTGGTTCCCAGCCAGTCCAGAGGTGAGGCCTGGGCTGGCGTGCCCGTCCAGAGCAGCCCCAGGCTCAAGGCCAGAGGAAGCCCCTGGCGCCAGACCCAGGGCAGGACCGTGAGCGGGCGGGCGGATGCGGCAGGCCGCCGGTCCGGGGGAAGGGGGAAGACGAGCGGACCCGATGGCAGCAAGGGGCGATGCATGAGGCCTCCTTCGAGAGAACGCTTTTTTCAGTTCTATCGGCATGAGCAGAAGAATCTCGAAGGAGGCGGGGGCAGCGGGGGAAGACGGCTCGGCAGGCTCGGGCAAGGGCGCCGGCGTCGGGAAAAAGCGGAGGAGAAACGCAAAACCCCGGGGAAGACCCCGGGGTTTTCGGCGAGCGCTGCACGCTGAAAGGCGGCAATCGGATTCGAACCGATGTATAAAGGTTTTGCAGACCTTCGCCTTACCACTTGGCTATGCCGCCAAGAAAAAACAATGGCCAGAGTCGGAATCGAACCAACGACACACGGATTTTCAGTCCGTTGCTCTACCAACTGAGCTATCTGGCCGGGATGAAAAGAGCGGGGTCGACGAGACTCGAACTCGCGGCCTCATGCGTGACAGGCATGCGTTCTAACCGAACTGAACTACGACCCCGTGATGCGGATCGGTGGGCGATGACGGGTTCGAACCGCCGACCACTTGCGTGTAAGGCAAGCGCTCTGCCAACTGAGCTAACCGCCCTCTACCGAACTACATCTGTATGCTAGCACGGGCGAGGAGAGATGTCAACCCCTCAAAATGAAACGACCTTGGTGGCCTTGTGGATGGCCTCGAGCAGATCGAAGTTGTTGGCCAGCTTGCCGATCCGCAGCTTGCTCTTGGCCTGCAGGCGCTCGAGGGCGAAGCCGGAAACCAGGATCTTGACCCCGGTTCGCTCGATCTTGGCCAGGGTGGCCAGCAGCGGGCTGCCTTCCAGGCAGATTTTGACCGCATTGTTCCAGAAGACCAGGACCCGGGGTACGATTTCGCTCTCGGCCAGAGTCACCAGAAGATTCCTCAGAGAGCGCCGGCCGAGGGGGGTCCGTTCCCCGATGTACAGGCGGGTGAACAGCATGACATAGTTGGCGACGTTGGCCGACGGCATCCAGACGCGTTTTTCGAAATACACGTCTTCGAATGACCGGTAGCTTAGATCGTTGCGCGGGCTCAGAGGCGAGGGCCTTCCATCGGAAAAATGGAAAACGAAGGTCGATGGCCATTATAGCGGATCGGACAGGGGCTGACAAGGCAATGGATTCTGCTTGACACCCCCTGACCCCTATGCTATTCTCCCCCCTGACTGAGCGGGTTTCCCGCCGTGACTTCGGTACCATCCAGGCGAACCCTGGGAAAGCGAAAGGAGACTTTGGTCGATGTTGAAGCGTTTCGCCGTGATCGCGAGTGTGTTGGTCCTGCTCTCCGTGGCGCTGGCCGCCACTGCCCAAGAGCCTGTTCTGCTGCAGTACAATCCCGCGCCCGGCACCACGGTCAAATACCAGATGAACATCCGTGGGACCACCGTCGTCACCGCCATGCAGAAAGCCCAGAAGACCGACCTGGAGACCAACATGAAGCTCGAGCAGAAGGTCACCGGCGTCGACAAGCAGGGCAACATCGAAATGACCACCACCATCCAGGAAGGGACCATCACCGTCAACAATACCCCGACCCCCCTTCCCGCCATCGGTCAGATCATCAGAGTCAAAATGGCCAAAGACGGCGAAGTCCTCGAGTCCGAGGGCATGGATCAGGGCAACTTCAACCAGATGCAGATCCGCTTCCCCCAGAAGCCTCTCAAGGTGGGCGACTCCTGGGATTCCAACATCCAGCCCAATCCCCAGCTCCCCATTCCTCTCAAGGTCAAATACACCGTCCTGGGATTCGAGACCGTCGACGGCTATGAATGCGTGAAGCTGCAGTCCGATGTCTCCAGCGAACAGGGGCAGGCGGGCTCGATCAACCTCAATGTCAAGGCCAACGGCAAGATCTGGTTCGCCTACAAGGCCGGCATCATGGTCAAGAACGAAGTCACCTCGAACATGATGATGGTCATGGAAAGCGACATGGGTGGCGGCAAGAAGGAAAAGATCGACACCCGCATGAATCTCACCCTCAAGATGGGAATCGTGAAGTAAAGCCCCCTCGACCTTGACGCTCTTGGGTACCGCTCGTATAATTTGAGACAAGGTTCCTGCCGGTCCTTGACAATACGATCGGTACCCGATTCCGAGCCTGGCGGCAGGCTCCTCTGACGACCTGTCAGGGTTCTCCACCGGAAGCAGGGACCCCGCTTTAACCCGAGGCGGGGTCCTTCTTCATACCCCAAACCCAACCCAAACCCAATCCCAATCCAAACCTTCACTCGAAAGGAGGAACTGCCACAGACCCCAAACCTGAACCCCGCGTCTTGTGTATCCCATCAGGAGGAAAGTCTATGAGGTTGAATCGCACTCTGACCCGTTCCCTGGCGACAACCCTGGCTGTGGTCATGATGCTGGCCGCATTCACGCACAGCGCGCACGCCGGGTTGTTCTCCAATCTGGTGAACAAGGCCAAGCAGAATCCGGTCAAGACCGCGCTGGCCACGGTCGCCGTGGGGGCCGGGGCCATCATCGCCGGGCCCTACATCGCCTCTGCCCTCGGCTTCGCTTCGGGCGCAACGGTTGCCGCCGGCGCCGGAGCAGCGACGGCCATCGGAGGTCTGGGCGCCGGGATCGCTGGCATCGGCTCCGCCATCTGGGGTGGCCTGGTCGCGGCCGGTGGCTTCGTGACCGGAGCCCTGGGCGCTGTGGGTGCCGCGATCGGTAGCATGTTCTCTGGCATCGCCGGCTTCATCGGTGGCATCATCGGCAGCCCCCTGTTCATTCCCGCCCTTGTGGTGATCGGTGCCGCCGTCGTCGGCTACCTGCTCTGGAAGAACTACAAACGCCAGAAGCAGACCATCAGCAACGGCAGCAACCTGCCCTCCGCCGCTCCGTCCGTGACCATTCCCAGCGGTGAGATCGTGGTCAGCGGCGATGTCGGCAAACCGACGGGCCCCGCTCCGGTGGCGGCTCCCGCCAACGAAATTCCGGTCTCGGCCAACACCACGCCGGCCTCGACGCAAGTGGCCCCGGAAGTCGTTCCGGCTGCCGCGTCCGATGCCCTGAAAGCCGCCCACGCCCGATACATCAAGGCCTACAACCGGTACATCAATATCGTGACCAACATCGGTGGCAGCGAGAATCCCGACGAGGAATTGCGCACCAACATGCTGCGGTCCGATACCCAGGCGGCGCTCAACGAGTACCGCAACGCCTACAACGAATACATCACTCTCCTTCGCCAGAGCAATTCGAAGTAGCGGCGTGATCGAACCCCGGGCCTCGCGCTCGGGGTTTTTCCTTTTTTTGTCTTGATCGGCCTCCGCGGTCCTGCGGGGGGTCTCAACCACCACCCTGCCGACGGCGGCGGGGCAAGGGTACGGGGCAGCGGCCCAGCAGACGGTCTGGCAGGATCCCCGATTCTAGCGCTGAGGCACGGCGGCGCGGCTCGGACGAGGAGGGTGCCGGCGGGCCAGGAAGCCATGCCACTCCCCTTCGGTGATTTCCCGGTCCAGGCGCCAGCCCGCCGGCTCGAAGGAGCTGCGCACCAAGCCGGCGTTGGCGGTGTTGACCCCGGAGAAGATGCCCCAGCCTTCGGGCTTCACCCATTCGGCGAAGCGCGGCAGGAACTCGCGGAGGAGAGGCGAAGTCAGGTTGGCCACCAGGCCGTCGGCGGGCCACGGCGGGGAAAAGCCGCTCAGGTCGGCGCATCGCACCTCGAGCCCGGTCGTGATCTGATTCAATTCCGCATTTTTGCGCAGGTTTTCGACCGCCGGCCCTTCCTTCTCGACGGCGATGACGGCGGCTGCCCCGCGCCGCAGCAGGTAGAACGCCAGAATGCCGCTGCCTGACCCCAGATCGAGGAAGCGGCCCCCTGGCGGGGCGGTTTCCTCGAGGAGCATGAGGCAGAGACGAGTGGTTTCGTGCGTACCCGTGCCGAAGGCCATGCCCGGATCGATCAGCAATTTCAGCCGGGTCTGGTCGTCCGGCACGTTCCATGGGGGGCAGACCAGGATCCCCTTTCCTACCCGCAGAGGCTGGAAATACTGGCGGAATCCGGCCATCCAATCGGTCTGGTCGGGATACTCAAGGATGGTGATGGTGGCGTCGGCATACCCTTCTCGCTGTACCCATTCCTGCACCTGACGGTGGATCTCATCCGCTGGCTGTTCGACCGTCGAGAACAAGAAGCTGACCACGGTCTCTCCAGTGAAGGCGATATCTTCTTCCCCCCCCTGAATTTCCGTGACCAGGCAAGGGCTGGAAAAAACCATCACGCCGAGCCGTTCGGCCAGGCCGAGCAAGGGCTCTTCGGCCTCCTCGGGGACTTTGATGTCAAGACGGCGCAGCATAGGCTGAGAGACCTCCTTGGCAAGAGTGTAAACGGAGCGGCAGGCGGGCTATGGGCCAGCGCCAACCAAAGGGGACCTGGCGGCAGAGCGGGGCGAGGTGGGCCGGGGCCACGACGCCGATGTCCACGTGCAGCAGAGAACGGGCGGCCCGGCGGGTCAGCGTTTCTGCAGATCTTTGATGCGGGCGGCCGCGCGGTCCTTGAGCACCTTGTTCTCGCCAGCCACCGCGATGGTGCGCCGGTAGCATTCGATGGCCGCCTCATATTCCCCCAGGGCTTCGTGCGTCTCGGCCTTGCCGAAGTGGGCATAGGCCTCGTTGGGGTCGAGCCCTTCGATGACCTTGCGGAATACCTCGAGGGCATTGTTGGGCAGGCCGGCCTCCAGGTAGGTGCGGCCCAGTCGATTCATGGCGTAGATGTCGTCAGGTTCATATTTCAGGCAGAACAGGAAATGGTAGATGGCGTGGGCGTAATCCTTGAGACTGCGGAAGGCCTGGCCCAGATTGTAGTGGGCGAAGGCGTAGTCGGGCTGGACTTCCAGGGCCTTCTTCAGGTGGGCCACTCCCAGGTCATACTTTCCCTGCAGGACGAGCAGTTTCCCGAGATTGTTGAGGGTGAAGGGGTCTTCGGGGGCGAGGGCGAGAGCCCGTTCGAACTCGACCTGGGCTTCGGCCAGCATGCCTTTGTCCATGAAGATGACGCCGAGATTCTTGCTGAGGCTGAGCTTGTCGGACCCTGACTGCATGGCCCGGTTGAAGTGCTCGGCCGCTTTGGCGGATTCATTCTGCTCGAGGTAGATGCGGCCCAGGTAGTAATGCGCCTCGCTGCTCTTGGCATCGAGGGAGAGCACCCGTTGGAAATGGCCGATGGCGCCGGTCAAATCGCCGGTTTCGAGATGGATGCGGCCGATCAGGACCATGGCGGTGACGTTCTGCGGGTCTTTCTTGATGATCTCATTGGCGATCTTTTCGGCCTGCGCGGCATCGCCCTGCTCGAAGATGACGGTGGCCAGGCTGAGCTTGTTGTAGAGATCATCGGGAGAGACCCGGAGGGCTTCGTTGAGGGTGGCGATGCACTGGGGGTAGTCGCCCTTCATGCGATAGGCCAGCGCGAGCGAGTTGCGGGCGTACTTGTCTTTGGGGTTGAGGCGAACGGTGTTCTCGAGGGTTTCGATGGCTTTTTCGATATCGCCTTGTTCAAGGTAGGCGTTGCCCAGGAGGTAGTTGGTGTAGAGGTCTTCCTGCTTGAGCTTGAGCGAGCGTTCGAGCAGGTCCATGGCCTGGGCGAAGTCGCCTTCCTCTTTGAGGATCATGGCGAGCTTGTTGAGGGTGTAGATGTCGTTCGGCTTCAGCTCGAGCGCCTTCTTGAAAAACTCCTTCGCCTCGGCCGTCCGCTTTTCCTTCAGCGCTTCGTTGCCTTTGGCATACGCTTCCTGGAAATCCATGTGCTGCCTCCTGGATCGGGTCGCTCCCGTCGGCCCTGGGGGCGGTCGGGAGACCTGCCACGCGGGAACGCCTGGCCGGCGTTCTTCCTCGCTTGAATAGGATTCCGGCCAGGGCCAGAATCAGGCCCCGGTCACCTTCAGATTACCCTGGAGGCCCACTGGAAGCAAGAGGGGGCGCCGCCGCGGTCGGGAAATTTCACAGGTCGATCTCGAGATCGGCCTTCAGGGCGGTCAAGGAGGCCACGACCTGCCGCCGCACCCCCAGATCTTTGTCGGACAGGGCGGAGATGAGGGGCTCGACCCCCTGGGCCATGCCCAGCTTGCCGAGCGCGTAGGCGGCCGAGGCCCGGATGTTCTTGTCGGGATCCTTGATCATTCGGGTCAGCAGATCGAACACGCGCAGATCGCCGTATTTGCCGAGGGCGATGAGGATGTTGGCCTTGACCCGGTTGTCCTGTTCGTCGACCAGCAGGTTGAGGAACTCGTAGACCTTCTTGCCGCCGATCGATTCCAGCGCTTCGATGGTATTGGCCTTGACGCGCCGGTCGGACGAGCGCAGGCGCTCCGCCAGGATCGGAATGTGCGATTCATTGCCGACCTTGCCCAGCACCGACACCGCCTTCGACAGCACCCGGGGCTCGGTTTCGGACTGCACGACCCCGATGATGAAATCGAGGAGCCCGGGCGGCCGCATCCGCTCGAGGAGGTCGAGCACGTGATAGCGCACGCCCCATTCCGGATCTTTGAACCATTCGATCAGCGTCTCGGCCGGGATCGGGGTGGTGGCCCCGCGCAGGACCTTCAGAATGAGAATCTTGACCCAGACCGAACTCTCGGAGAAGATGCGGGTCAGCGCGTCGAGCGGTTTGAAGCCGCGGAAGATGAACCCTTTGACCCGGCCCTGGTCGGCGGTGCTGACTTCGAGTTCGTCGAACTGCGCCACCTCCTTCAGCAGGTAGTAGGTCTCCTGGCTGAAGATGATCTCGTCGCTGTCCTGCACCTGGCCGAACGAGCGGAAATCGAGCATGGTCTCGCCCAGGAAGGCGACCTGCGGCCCGTGATCGTCGATGGCGCCGTAGACCACTTCGAGGGCATGCAGGGTCAGCTTGGGGGCGATGCTGATCTCGGGCCGTCTGGCCAGGGCCTGCCCGAGCAACTGGGCCGTCTGGATGCCGCTCATCAGGGTCTCGTGCCGATTGGCGTGCGACAGCACGGTCAGGATGCCCACCGGGGTCACCTGGAGGGTGCTGGACATCCCGGTCGGACAGATCTGCCGGGCCGCCTGATAGAGATCGCGCACCTCCGCCAGCAGCTGGGGGGCGCTCACCCGCCCCATCGCGTCGCCGAGGCCATGGAAATACATGAAGACGGCCACCGCGAACACCTTTTCGCCGTTCTTCTCTTCGGCCGCCAGGGCTTTCAGGGTCTTGTCGACGATGCTCTTGCTGACGTAGTTCTGCAGACCCTTGCCCAGCAAATCGCGCTCGCGCAAGCTCATCAGCATGAAATTGAAGGCCTGGGCGAACTGGCCGAACTCATCGTCGCGGTCGATGTAGACCTGTTGGCGCAGGTCGCCCGCCGTGACCTGATCCATGGCTTTGATGAATCCGGCGAGGTCTTTCGCTACCCGCCGAGCCAGCAGGTAGGCCAGAAACAGGGCGGTCGACAACCCGGCCAGGAAGATCAGGATCAACTGATTGCGGATCACGCTGAGGGGCCCGGCGCCCAGGGCGTTGCGGAAGCCCAGACGCATGGTGCCCAGCCGATGCTGGCCCTCCATCAACGGGATCAACACCTCATAGAGATCGCCTTCGGGCAGCGGGAAGACCTGAGGTTTGGGCGAATTCTGGCTCTTGGCGTAGTTGGCGTCGGGCGTGAAGGTGGTGTTCTTGTAGGAGGGGTCGGAATGGTAGAGGTATTGCTCGTCCTTGGCGATGCTCAAGAAGGCGTAGTTGTCGTCGAGTTCGAACAGCGACTGCAACTCGCGCAGGTCGCTGTCATCGCCCGTGGCCAGGAACCGCTTGGCCGGCAGCGCGGCCACCTTGGCCATCGACATGCCGTGCTGGACGAAGCTCTGGCGCCAGTGGGTGTCGTACCAGTGCTGCAGGGCGAAGCGCGTGACCAGGAACAGCAGCAGGATCACCAGGCCGATGCCGCCCATCAAGGTGGTCTGGAAGTCGGAGGCATGCCGGCGCCGGATGAACCAATAGGTGAACAGGCCCAGCAGCAGTACCGAAAACAAGAGGACGTTGCGGAACCGCACCGCCCGCAGGCGTTCTTCTTCGGCCATGGCGAAGAAGCCCACCCGCAGCACCAGCTTGCGCCCGGTCTCGGTGACGATGGGCAGCGCGGCCTCGACGAGAGGGATCGTCCCGCTGGGGTCGGTCAGAGGGAAGAACGCAAGATAGGGGGTGCGCAAGGCTTCGCTTTCGACCTCGGTCAGCGCGCCCACCGACAGCATCGGGGTTTCGGCCTTGGCGAGCACTTCCCCCGTGGGTTGCTGGACCAGCGCGTAGGCGACCCCCTCTTCGGCCAGCAGGTTGGTCAGGCGCGGGGTCAGGTCGGCCCGCCGCTTGAGCAGGCTGTGCAGCTCGCGGCCGAGCAGCTTGACGATGACTTCGCGGCGGTTGGCGAAGCGGCCCTGCACCTCTTCGCGGTCGGCCATCGTGAAGTAGTAGGCGAAGCTCGACAGGGTGAGCAGGATGACGAGCAGGAAGACCCGCTCGAGGTACCGATTCTCGGCCGTGAAAAGCATGGGTTCAGGGCGTCGGATCGTGCTGGCGCTCGATCAAGCGAGCGAAGGCGTCGGCCATTCCCGGGTCGAACTGGCTGCCCTTGCACCGGAGAATCTCTTCGAGGGCTCTGCGACTGTCCATGGCTTTGCGATAGGGGCGATCGGAGGTCATGGCATCCCAGGTGTCGGCGATGGTCAGAATGCGGGCCTCGGCCGGGATGTCCTCGCCTTTGAGGCCGCCCGGGTAGCCGCGCCCGTCGAACCGCTCGTGGTGGTGGCGAATGAACGGGATGACGTGGGCGAGGAATTCGACCTTGGCCAGGATGCGCACGCCGAGATCGGGATGCGACTTGATGATCTCGAATTCTTCGTCGGTCAACCGGCCCGGCTTGTTGAGAATGGTTTCGGGAATGCCGATCTTGCCGATGTCGTGCAGGAGTCCGGCCAGCCGCAGGTGTTCGAGACGACTCGGCGAGAGGCCGATCGCCTGGCCGAGTTCGAGCGAGAGCTGGGTGACCCGTTCGGAATGCCCATGCGTGTAGCTGTCTTTGGCGTCGATGGCCGAGGTCAGGGCCGAGAGCGTCGAAAAATAGGCCTGCTGCAGGTTGCGGAACAGATCGGCGTTCTGGATGACGAACGCGATCTGGCTGCCCAGGATCTTCAGCAGATCGACGTCTTCCGACGAGTAGGAATAGCGCCCCACCTTGTTGGCCACCTGGATGATGCCCAAAAGCTGGTCTTGGGCGGCCAGCGGCAGAAGCAGGGTGTCGCGCAGGGTGTGTCCGGCGATCCGGGTGGTGTCGGTGCGGGCGAACTCGCTTTGACCGAGATTCTCGATCGTGAGCGGCTGACGTTTCTCGAGGACCTGACGAATGGCCGGGGAAAGCACGAGACCGTCCTCTGCGAACCGGCCGGGGCCGTTCGGCGTCTGGACCCGGGCGAAGGAGGGCCGGCTCTCGCCGGCCCGTACCAACAACAGGCTGGCCAGCTCGCTGGCGGTGCCGTCGCGGGCCACCGACAGGAACTTGTCGACCAGGCTGGTCAGGTCGATGTTCGAGATGATCTCCTTGCCGAGGATGAACACGTTGCTCAGCACGAGCAGGCGCTTGAACATGCGCTCGTAGAGGATGGCGCTTTCCAAGGAGACGGCGGCTTGCCGGGCCAGGATGGGCAGGATCTCGCAGACGTTCTCGGGGGCCTGGGAGTTCAATTTCAGGCCGATGACGCCGAGCATGCGGTGGCGCCGGATCAGCGGCAGCAACAGGAAATCGTCGATGGGGATCAGTTCGCTTTCCGATTCCTGCCACTGCGGGTATTTCTCTCGGAATCGAGCCAGCAGACTGGCCATCTTCTCTTCCAGGATGAGGTTGCTGATGCGCACCTCGAGCTGGCTCGGATCGGCCTGACAGAGCGCGAAGAACGAAGCCTCCGCCTTGCACAGGATCAAGGCCTTTTTGAGGATGGCCTTGAGCAGCGAATCGAGTTCGATGAAAAACCCCGTCTCCTCGAGAGACAGCAGTTCCTGGATCTGGTTCTTGAGGAGTTCATTCTCCCGGAACAGGGCATCCGGGGCAGGGGTGGCCTTGGGCAGGAACCAAGAGGTGTCAAACATGGGTGGCGCCATTCTAGCATGGCCAGCGGAAAAATGACAACGCGCCGACCCGGCGCCAGCGGCGAAGCCGCCGTCGGGGCAGCAGGGGCGACCGGTACGAAAGGGAAGATGGGCGAATCGAGCGCGGTGGAGCCCTCATCCCCCGACCGCGACGGGCACGGTGCGGAAATCGGCGTCGTGGCGTCGGCAATCGCAGGCGTCGCGGGCGCACCGGCCTCGCCGGGCCAGCACGCGGCCGCAGGCCACGCAGACGGTGAACGTGCGTTCGAGGAACGAGGAGGAGGGGTCGGGCGTGATCTCGGCGATCTGGCCATGGGCACAGGCATTCATGGCGCGTTGCGGGGTCGGATCGCTGGCCGGCCAGGCGGTCAGGATCTCGAGATCGCGAGCCAGCGCCAGCCGGTCGAGCGAGGTCTCGCCATGGCAGACATAGTCGGCGCCCGGGGTAAAGGTCATGACCAGTTGGCCGTCGATGTTGGTGGCGACATCGACCGCCCGACGGAACGGCCCGGCGACCAGGGACGCGAAATCGCGGGGCAGAGGGCATTCCAGATATTCCTCGTCTCCCCACAGGCAGAGGCGCGTGGCCAGTCGCCCGCAGAAGACGCCTTCGTGGTAGGTCACCCGCAGGATGGTGCCGGCCGGCAGCGCCATCCGGTAGAAGTGGCTGAAGCGGGCCGAGCGGGCCCAGGACACCTCGTTGCCGATGAACACGAAGTTGGCGTTGGTCATGGCCAGGTTGCTCTGCCGGGCCCGTTCGTCGATCGGGGGCAGGCGGTCCACCAGCCGTTGCCGAGTCGGATCCATCAGGAGCCTCCCGTCCCCCGATCAATGGCGGGAGCGATGGCAAGGGCGGTTCATTCGCGGATGATCCGTCCCTCGGTCGCCAGCCGGAGCGGCCCCGACGCTGTCAGGCGCTGCAGGTAGGTTCGGACCGCCTCGCGGTGCAGCGGGCCATTCTGGACCTCCTTCCCGCGTTTGAAGGCCCAGAAGCCGTCGCCGCCCTCGGCCAGGAAGCTGTTGGTGGTCACCCGGTAGGTGCGGGTCGGGTCGAGCATCTCGCTGCCGATGACCACCTCTTTCAACTCGAAATCCTCTTCGGTGCGATGGGCGAAGGTGTACCGCCCTCCGGAGATCTGCAGCAGCCCGCGTTTCAGGGAAACCGAGATCGACAGCACTTCCAGGAGGTCCTGGCCGGTGAGGGTCATGTTCACCACCTGGTTGTCGAACGGCAGCAGCGAGAACAGATCGCCCACCGTGAACGGGCCCTCCTTGATGTCGCTCTGGATGCCGCCGCTATTCATCAGGGCCACATCGGATTGGAAGAGGTCGCGCATGGCGTCGGCCACCAGATTGCCGATCGGGCATTCCCGGTCATATTGGCGGCTGGAATCGGCCGCGAACTGGCCGATCACCTCCCCTTTCAGTTTTTCGATGTCGCTGGCGGCCGTGGTGAGGTAGTCCTCCATGGCGGAATCAGGCTCGAGTTCATCGCAGTAGACCGGGATCCGTCGACCGTGCCAGGCGGTCGGGCGCCCGCCGAAGGCCGGCAGCTCGAGCGTCAAAAGGTCGATCTCCTTGGACTGGTTGTAGCCGCTGATGGTCTTGATGATGATGCCGTCCTTCTCGACGGGCAACGGCGGATCGACCTCGAAATCGACCATGGCCAGCACATCGGGGCGGGCGGCGACGATCTGCGCCCATTCCTCATCGCTCAGACGGGAATCATCATAGAGCGACAGCATGACCACCAGATCGACCCCACGGTTCCGCAGCGATTTGACGCGCTCGACGAGTTCCGGGCCAGGGGGAAGGAATTGCAGACCTGCCACATTGCCGGCCGAGGTCAGGGTCGGGGTCTGCGGCGGGGTCACCCCCACCACGCCGATCTTGAGCCCGCCACCGGGGCTGAGAATCTGTTCTTTCTGCAAGAAGGGCGGCGGTTCATCGCTGCCCATGACGGTGACATTCGTTCCCAGGAAGGGGAAGTGCGCCAGGCCGGCCAGCTCTTCGAGGCGTTGTCGACCGAAGGTGAACTCGATGTTCCCGACCAGCATGGCATCGACCTTCAACCGGTTGAGCACCTCGACCGGAATGGCGCCGCGCGAGAAATAGGCTTCCGCCGTGCCGGAAATCTCGCTGCCGATCGACAGGATGTTGTAGGGTTCCCCGCTGAGGGACGCGATGAGCGTGTCGAGCTGTCGTTTCACGTAGGCGGCTCCGCCCATCCGGTTGCCGCGATAGGGGGGGAACTTGGCAGTTATGGGCTTGACCCGGCCTTTGGACACCCCGAGGAAGAACAGATGGTACCGGCGCTGGCCTCGCGGCAGGAGCACGATGGCGATCGCCGTCACCAGGGCGATGAAGCCGGCGAGCAGCAACAACCGCCCAACGATGCCTCCTGATCTCGGGTGCATGGGCCACATTCTATGCTGCCGGGAAGGCAGACGCAAGTTTCTCGATGCCTCGCCTGGAATCGAAGCTCGACCAAAAGATGAGGGGGTGGAGGGCGCGGCTGCCGGGAGGTGCTCTTCCTCTTCACGGCTCACGTCGAGAACGGTCGCGGGGGTTCTCTGAGCCGCGATCTCGCAGGCGGGTTCAGCGCGCCGAGCCTGGCGAAAAGCGGGAGGGCGGCAAAAAGGAATCCCCCCCGGGAACCGGGGGGGAGACGACAATCGAGAGGGATTTAGAACTTGCTCAGCTCGGCGAGGCGGGCGTGATAGGGGCTGTTCTTGCCTTCCTCGAGCGCTTCGGCTTTCACGAATTTCTCGATGGACTCGAGAATATCGCGGATGGAATCGCGGTCAGCCTTGGTCATTCTCGAGAGGTTGCGCAGGTAGGCGCTGTAGTAGATGCCGGGGCGGCCCTGGTTCTGCTCGAGATCCTGGGTGATGACCCGCACCAGGCGCTTGCCGTCGGCCTCGCGGTCATTGCCGATCAGGGTGTAATCTTCGGCCATCGACATCATGACCTCGGGCTTGGCCTTGCCTTTCCGGGCTTGCACGGCCTGCCGCTTGAGCTGGTCGAGATCGGCGGAGGCGGTCACCAGGTCGTTCATCAGCATGCCGAGGGTGCGCTTGCCCTGCCCAGGATTCCCCTGACCCTGGTCGCCTTGCCCTTGATCGCCCTGGCCCTGATCGCTGGCCGGGGGTTCACCGGTGGGTGGCAGGTCGGATGGGGGTTGAGCAGGAGATTCCGCCGGAGGATTGTCAGGCGGGAGAGGAGGCAGGCTGCCGCCGCCTTGTCCGGGGTTGCTGCCCTGTCCAGGATTGCTGCCCTGACCGGGGTTGTTGCCCTGCCCGGGATTGCCCTGCCCGGGTTTGCCGTGGCAGTTGTTCAGGTAGCGCCAGTGGCCTTTCACATGGCGACCGTTGTGGTCATAGTAGCCGCACACCCAGACCCGGCATTTGCGGCCAGTGAAGAAGTACTTCACCTTCACGCCGAAATCCATGATGCCATTTTTGATATGGTCGCCCAGGTGACGAATGGCACGCCCGAGCCTCTGGAAGAAACCAACCTTCTTCTTATGGCAGTGACCGTGGCCATCTTCTTTGCCTGCCCACGCCGTTCCGCCGCAGAGCAGACCCAACGCCAGGACGACCGGTAGGACCTTGGAACACATCCGCTTGATCACGAGGGCCTCCTTATGATCTCATCATGAACTCGTAGCAATGATGCCTGAATCTACGCAAGGTATGTACCAGGGCGGTATGAGCCAGGAGCGCGGAATGGCGAACCGTCGGGCCGTCGGGCGCCAGAAAACCGGCATCGAGGTGGTGAAATTCAATCGGTTCGGCCAGCTTCGTTCACGAGGCGTGGCGCGCCCGGATCTGCTCGGCGGGCAACGTACCCCATCCTGGGGCCCAAGGGGGCCTGGGCGCCCTCGAAGCAGTGGGGGAAGATGGGATGGCCCAGGTCAGAGCATCACCTGGACTTCTGCCTCCTGGACGGTGGGGCAGGCTTCAGCATACAGGAAGATGCCGACCATCTCGAACACTTTCATGTTGAGATCGGTGAGGCTTGAGACGATCAGCTTGCCGCCCTTGCCGTCCACGATCCGTTCGGCCAGATCGAGAATGGTGGCGACCGTTGGACTGCTGATGGTGAGGGAATGCCCGAAGTCGAAGATGAACCGTCGGCACCCCTCGTCGATCTTCTTGGTGACTTCCGTGCTCAGGGCGATGCCGGCTTCTTCGATCAATGATCCTTTGATGTGGACGATGGTGACCTCGCCCTTGGTTTCAACTTTGATGGAAAAGGCGTCTTTGGTATGCATCGCGCGTCCTCAGTGCGGAAGATGGCTTCACTCTACCCCAACTTTCTGGAAATTTCCACTGCCCCCCTACCATTTGAAGATCTTCTTCAGATCCTTGCCGACGTTCTTCAGGTCCTGTTCGATCTTCTTGACAGGATTCCTGGGCTGGGCCGGTACGGTGGCGGTGGCCGGTCCGGCAGGAAGGGTGGGGCTGGCCACCGGGGTGGGAGTCGGGGGCGCGGTCGGGGTGGGCGAGGGCGTCGGTGCCGGATGTGGCGCCGGAGGGGGCGGCGGGGGCTGCTTGGGTTCAAGACCCAGGAGTTTGCCCAGTTCTTTCTGCAGGGCCTGTTTCGGATCGACCTTGGCAGTGCCGGCGGGAGCGGTGGCACTGCCCGTCGTGCCGCTGGCCACTTCGGCCGGCGGGCCCTTGCCGCCGCCGAGGGCGTTGAGCAGCAGGTCCTGGGCCTTGGCCTTGGCTTGCTCCTCGACCGCTTTCTTCAACAGCCGGTCGAGGGCCAGATCGATGGCGGGCGACACCAGAGTCCCTCTGACCCCGACGGGCAGTTCGAGGGTCGGGCGGTTGCCGACCAGCTGCGCCAGAATCGGACTGCCCTGGCAGACGGAGCGGGGCAGCGACAGATTCGCGGTGCCGTTGAGGGAGGTGTCGAGGCCGACCGTCCCCTTGTAGGTGAGCTGACCGACCGGGCTTTTGAACAGCAGGTCATCGGAATGCATCTGCCCGGCCTTGAACACGAAGTGCCCCCCGACGTTGCTGATGGCGCCACTGGCCAGTTGCGGCGCATTGAGGGCGTTGAAGATCTGGGCGGCCACCGGGGGGGCCTGATAGGACCCGCTCTTCATGCCGACCGACCAGCCGCCGTCGAGAGAAGACAAGCCGGTCGAGTTGCCCTGGGCGTTGAAAGTCAGGTCGACCGGTCCGGTCAGGACATTCTTGAACCGGGAATTGAGCGCCAGGAAGCTTTCGGCGCGCAACCCGGCGCCCTTGGTGTCGAAGGCGAACCGAATGGCCTCTTCCCCGACCCAGACCTTGCCAGAGGCCTGCAGGCCGCCGTCGAACATCTTCAACTGCGCATTCTTGACGTCGAGCACTTTGTCGGTGAAGGTGAACGGCGCGGTCAGATCGGTGAAGGGAAATTTGAATCCGGCCGCGCCCTTGGTGGTGGCAGCTTCGATCATCCCGGCCGGGACGTTGGCCGTGCCTGCCAGCACGAAACGGGCGATGGGGCCGGTCAGGCGGCCCTGGGCCGCGCCGCTGCCGGTCAGCCCATAGCTGGTCCCTGACAGGAAGAACTGGCCCAGGTCGGTGAGATCGAGCGGTTTGATCTCGTAGTGGAAATCGAGGCCGAACGAGGCCCAGGAGTCGATCTTCCCCTTCAGCAGCAGCGATGAGCTGCCCCAGTCGGCTCGCAGGCCTTCGGTCCGCAGGCCGGTGTTGTCGAAGCCGACCGGGCCGGTGATACGCACCAACGGTCGCATCATGGCCGGATGCTGCAGGTTGACTCCCGCCAGGATGGCGGTGCCGTCGAGCCGCGGGGTGTCGGCCGGTCCCGAGAGCTTGAGGTCGAGGTTGACCCGGCCGTCGAACCCGAGGTCGGCCGGGAAGGTCGGGAAGTTGTGGGCCAGGAACGCCCGCACTTCGGCGAGGTCGAGCCCGGCGATCGTCGCTTTGCCGGAAATCACCGGCTTGAGCAGATTGTCGAGGGTCCCCTCGAGCTGGATGCGCGCCCCGGCGAGCGTGGCAGCGATCTTGTCCAGGTGCAGGCGCTGCAAACTGCCGCGGGCTGTGCCTTGCAGGCCGGTGAGATGGACTCGGCGTTCTTCGAGGTGGAACTCCGCCCCGCTCAGAGTGAGGACCGCTTGGGGATCAGGCTGGCCCAGCGTGCCGCCGATCGTGGCGGTCACCTGGGCGCGGCCGGCCAGCCGGGATTTCTTCTTGAACACCTCGTTCTCGATGGGCAGGGCGGCTTGCAGGCGAGCGAGGTCGGCCACCCCGCTCGCCTGCAAGGCCAGCTTGGGGTCAGCGGCGTTGGCGATCTCGCCGCTCAGATCGACAGGTGTGTCGAGCAGACGAGCCCGGCAGGTGGCGACCACCAGCCGCCCCGCGGCGGGGCCGAGACCTTCGGCCCGCAGGACCGCCTGCTCGAGCCCCACAGGCGCCATGCCGGATTGCGGCACGAAGGATGCCGCGGTCACGCGCAACGTGCCGTCGAGGACGGGCCGCCCGGCGGCCCAGCGGGCCTTCCCCTCGAACTCGAGGGTGCCGCTCGGACTGAGGTGGCGCAGATCTTTCGGGACCTTGTCCTGGAGATCTTTGAAGAGAGGTGCCGCTTGCAAGGAGGCTTTCAGGTCGGCTTCGAGCGTGGGGGCACTACCGAGCGTCGCTCGGCCGCGGGGGCTGGCGATCGTCAGAGCCGACACCGCGGCGCGCAGACCTTCCCACTGGACCGTGCCGTCGACATACTGCACCTGGCCCTCTGCCAGCGAAACCGGCCCGGGGGCGGCCGGATGCTTGACCACCAGGCCCTTGGGACGAACCCAGGCGGTCACCTGGGGCGGCCCCTCGGCCGCCAGGGTGAACCGGGCGCCGCCGCCGATCTCGCCGGCCGGCAGCTCGAGTCCGCCCAGATCGGGCAGGTAGGGCTTGATGAGCGGCAGGAGCAGACCGACCGCCATGGGCGCGGCGGTCACGGTGCCCGAAGCGGTGAGCGGGGACAAGGTGGGCAGGTCGATCTGGCCCTCGAGCTTGAGGCCAGGTTGGCTGGTCAGGACCAGGCGCGCCACGCGCAGGCCGCCGGTGGGCAGGCGGTGCAGCTGCGCCTCCACGGCCGGGGAAGCGAGGCCTGCGGGCAGGGGGGGCAGGTCGGGAGCCCAGGTGCGCAGGCCGGCGATGGCCAGGGGGCTGGACTTGACGGTGGCTTCCAGCGTGCCGTCGGCCTGGATGGTTCCTGACAGTTCGAGGTCGACGAGATGCTCGGCGGCGAGGCTGGCGGCGAAGGTCAGGGCCTGGCGCAGGCGGTTCTTGGCCAGCGAACCCTTGGGCAGGCGGGCGCGCAAGACCCGACCGGCCGGTTGGTCGTCGAAGGTCAGCGTCAGACCGTCGAGATCGAGCTGTTCGAGCGGCAGCGTCGTCGGGTCGAAGGCCAGGCCGGGGTCAGCGCTGGGTACGGCCGGGCTCGAGCTGCCGACGGTCGCCAGGCCGGGGGGCAGTGCCAGGTCGCCAGAGGAAGAGCGGGTCAGTCGCAGCGCGGCCGATGAGACCGTCAACCCTTCGATGCGCACATTCCCGCGCACCAGCTCCCAGAAGTCGGGGGTGACGCTGACCAGGGCCACGGTGGCGACGGGCAGTCCAGGGCTGGCCTGTTCGTCGCCGATCTTGAGACCGGTCAGCCGGATGGTCGGAAACTGCAAAGCCAGCTCTTCGATCGTGACCGGCTGCCCGAGATAGGCGGCGGCCTTGCTGGCGAAGACATCCTTGAGGCTGCCCAGGCCGAGGAACCGCGTGTAGAGATAGTAGCCCCCCGCCGCGGTCGTCACCAGACCGGCGAGCAGCAGAAAACCGATGATCCGCAGGATCGGCCGTCGCCTGGGGGTCTCGGCCGCCGTCCCCTCGTCGGTCGGGGCTGGCGAGGCAGGGGTGGTGGGGTCGTTCATGGGTTCCATGGGGTTCCTCCTGGGCATGAGACTGGACAACGGGATCCGGAGGTCGGTCGCGACCGGTGACCGGACCGAGCAGCCGCGGCGCAGACCTCAGCGGCGGGAGCGACCGAGAGCATACCCGGTCACCTGGAATTCCATCAACGCGTTTTTCGTGGAGGCCAGACCGCCATCCCGCGCGTGCATGGTGACGCGGGAGGGGAGGAAAATGCCGTCGATGGATTGGTTCTCGACCTTGAACAGACTGTGGAAGGCGGAGGCGCCGTCCTGGATGAATTCGACCTCGACGGCCACCAGCACGAACCGGCCGTCGGCCATCACCCAGCGAGGCATCATGCGGTGGGCGGCGTTGGTCGGGGCGTCGCGGGCTTCCATGACCAGAAGACGGAACTCGGGGCTGAAGGTCAGGTGGACCGTCTGTCCGGGGGTGCGATCAGGGTAGGCCAGAACGACGTTTTCCCCGGCCAGGCTGATGGTGGGGGTGGCGGGCAGGTGCGTGCAGAGGTTGCGGAAGGCCAGGCTTTCATAGGCTTGAAAGAAGCCTTCCGCCGCATTCTTGATCGCATCGGCGGCATCGGCCAGCAGAGAGCCTTTTTCGCGGGCGAGCAACGCCTCGCGGTCATAGTCGACCTCGAATCCGCTGAAGCCATCGAAGGTCAACCGCAGGTCAGGAGCCGGCAGACCGAGGCTGCCGGCCAGGTAGGTGATCTGCTCGCTGACGATGGTGGCCGAGAAGGTGGCCAGCCCTCGGTCGGCGGGGCATTGGTAGAGCTGGGCGAAACGCTCCTGCATCTCGACCAGGTCGGGAAGGCTGGTTCCGCTGGCGGCGGAAGCGAGGGAAACCAGGAGCCACAGGACCGACCAGGCCATGCGGCCTCGCCTGCCGCCTGAGGGGTTCGGCCCGCGCTTCGAGCAGGACAAGGGCGCTCCCCGCTGATGATGAAGCGAGCGCTGGGCTCGGTCAGGGGCAGCCCACGAAGGTCGGATACCGGCCAGGTCTGGCAAGGAATGCATGTCGTCCTCCCGGCGACATTCTACTCCCTCGGGGGGCGCGTGAAAAGGCGGCCTTGCCCAATGTCATGGCGAGTCGAGGTGAAGACTCTCTCTTCGGTCTTTGGGAGATTGGGACGAAAGAATAAGGAGAAGACGAATCAAGAGGAGGCCGTTGTTCGTGTCCGCCCCTGCCCCTGGCCACTCGGGAGGGCGTTCCCGGGTGCTGGCGATCCCGGCCCTGGTGCTGCTGGTGCTGGCGACCAGTTGCGTCAATGAAGGGGACCTGCGCTTCAATCCAGTGGCGCCCGGGGAAAAATACCGCCTGGCTGGCCGCCTCCTGCTGCCCGAAGTCGCCGAATCCGACCTGCTGGCCGGTCTGCGCGACCCCGCTGCGGCCATCCAGCCCATCACCGATTTCTCGGTCTTTACGATCGAGGCCGGCGGCAAATCGACCCGCGCCGCCAAGGATGGTTCCTTCACCCTGTCCGATGTGCCCTTCGCCGAAGATCTGGTGCTGTCGGCCACCGCCGGCAAGGTCGTGCTGCTGAAGCGGCTGTACCCGCGCGACCTGCGGCTGACCGATGTGTCGCGCCTGACCCTCTCTCTCGATTCCACCGCCCGGGCTCTCATCTGGAAGAAGGCTCGGGAGCGCAAGACCGAATTGACGGCTTGGGACATCGCGGCTCGTGAATACACCGAGGCCCTCGCCAGCCTGACCACCGCCCTGCGTCTGGCCTTGCAGCTCCCCAAAAGCAGCGTGCCGAAGACCATCCTCGACCTGCCCGCCGTCGAGGCGCCGGCGCGTGCCCTCGCCGATCGCATTCTGCCGCGCGAGGAGACCTTGCGCGAAGCTTGGACGGTCCTGGAAAATGCGCTGCTGAAGAAGAATCACGATCTGCTGGCCTACTACATCTCCCCCGAATTCACCAATGACTGGGATTCCACCTCGAGCTGGCAGGACTTCCTCGAGGCCATGGATGACTATTTCACCGCCTACGACATCACGGCCGCGTCCTACACCATCATCGATATGGAGTTCCTGCCCGGCGAACAGGCCCGCGTCAGGATCGCCGGCGATATCTCCTCCCGCCACATCATCTCCGATCAGCCGTACCAGACCGGAGTCTATACCTCCGATGTGTTCTGGCGGAGGGAAGGAACCTTCTGGAAGATCCGGCGCAATCTGCCGTATCGGCGAGGGCATCCGACCCAGGTCATGGCTGATAGCCGCTGGGGAGAGATCGCCCGCGCGCATGCCGACCTGCAGACCGCCATCTTCCGTGAAGATCTGACGGTGCTCGAGCGATACGTCTCGCCCAATTTCGGCAATGACTGGGACGTCACCAGCACCTACGCCGATCTCTTGAACACGGCACGGGCGCGCTTCAATGCGGCCGATGTGAAGAACGCCTCGTTCACCATCCGCTTCATCGACATCATCGATGACAACTATGCGCGGGTGCACTGCTCGGCGCAGGTGGTGGTCTTCCGTCTGGCCCCCGGCATCGATGTCGAGACCGGGCCCATCCATGCCGTCGTCGACTGGCGTCGCGAGGGCGGCGTCTGGAAGCTTCATCGCAACCTGCCCTACCGCTTCAGCCATCCGCGCCAACTCTTCTGAGACCGGAAGGCAACGAAGACCATACCGGAAGTTCCCGGCAGGCCTGATCGCCCGCTGCCAGGTTGTTTGAAGGTTCGTCCGACCTCTGAAACAGGCGTGCGCTCCTTGACATCGTTCGGTCGTCAGATGTACAAAATGGCTTTCACGGTTCCCTACATCCGACTGGAGGTCGATAGCCATGCCTACTCCCCGACAGATCGAACGCCGACAACGGGTTCTGCGCATCAGCCGGGAACTTTTCGCGCAGCAGGGCTATCAGGAGACGACCCTCGATCAGATCGCCAAGCAGGCACGCATCGGCAAGGGCATCATCTATCGCTATTTCGGCAATAAAGAAGACCTGCTGGTCGCGGTCTTCGCCGATAGCATCGAGCAGATCCAGAACGCGGGAAAGGCCTATCCACCGGTGATCGATGGCGATCCCGGCGCCCGGGTCCGGTATATCTTCGAAAACTACCTGCGCCAGATCGAAGACCAGCGCGAAATCTTCTCATTCTTCGGCAAGATCCTCCTGGGACTGCCCAGCACCCCGTGGGGTCAGGGCTTGCGGAAGGATTTCCTGACTCGCTATCTCGAAATCGCGCTGCGGCGCAAGGATGAGCTGCATGCGATGATGCAGGCCGGCGTGGCCAATCCCATGGATCCGGAAAAGCTGCTGTTCCTGATCCTGGGGGCGATGCATGGGGCCATCGGCTGGTGGATCCATCGCGGGTGCCCCCCCGGGCTGGTCGACGAAGCCGAAGCCTTGACCCAGTTCGTCTTGCACGGAATTCTGACCCCCGAAGGAAAGGCGGCCACCGCCGTCCAGCCCCGGTTGCCCAAATCGCGGAAGTGAAGGGGCTCGCCAACGGGGGTGTGGCCCCCGGTGGCCCATGGTGATGATCGATTTCACCGCCCAGCGGAGCTGAACCTTTCGGCCCGTTTCTCCCAGGCCAGCGTGAACGTGGGCCACGTCCAGGTCATCGCGGCTCGTCAGATGTGACGGCTTCGTCTGCCTGCCATTTCTTTGCTAGAAGGCTCCGGGCGGGGGGCCGACGATCCCATTCCCTGCATCCACGGCCAGATGGCCAGGCGGGGATGCGTGAAAGAGTCGAGCCTGGGCTCGACAGGGAATGGGGGGTATGCTATTCTGCAGACGTTCCCAATCCCGGCCGACCGTTTCAACCCCGTGGCGTAGGACATCGCGGGCCGGTCAGGTCGGAAAGGTCCAGCTCCGGTTTCCTGGTTCGACTCCTATCTCGCGAGGAGGTTTGATGGTGCGTTGGTCGAAGGTTGTCCTCGGATGGTCCCTGGTTCTGGGTCTGGCAGCAGGAGCGTTCGCAGGGCCCCTCCCCATGGAGGAGATCGCCCGCCGGATCCGGCCGACGGGTGGCATTTCCCCGCTGTATGCGCTGAATGCCGACATCCAGATCCTGGCCGAATTCGGGATCGCCTCCTGGTATGACTGTCCCATCAAGCCCGAACCGATCATCCACAAAGGGCTCAAGATCAAAGATGTCATCTATCCCGCGGCCCATCGGACGCTGCCGTTCGGCACGCTCATCAAAGTCATCAATCCTGCCAACGGGCGCAAGATCCTGTGCCGGGTGATCGACCGCGGACCATTCATCCCGGGTCGCATCATCGACCTGGACGCCCACGGGGCCAAGGCCCTCGGCATCGGAGGCATCGGCCGGATCGTCTTGAAGATCTTCCGGCTCACGCCCACCCAGTTCGCCCGCAAATCTTAACGCAACGCCACGTCCGGGTTGGCCGACCCGGCTTTTTGCCATTTCGGAGGAATCACCGCATGCCTCACCAGATTTCGAAATCCCTCTTGCTGCTCAGTCTGGTCCTTCTGACCAGTCAGCCCCTGTTCGGTCTGACCGAGGCGGGCAAACAGCTGCTTGAACAACTTCGCCGCAAAACGGAAGCCCCCCTCCTGGAGGCCCCACCCAAGGTCATTCCACCCCCGGAAGAGGTGGTGACCGTGCCGCCACCACCCCCGGGGCCTCCACCCGCTGTCACCCCGCCCGCTCCCGAACCGCCCCGGAAAGGCCACCGCCGGCGCTCTCCCGAGTCGGCTCCTCCCTCCAGCGAAAAGACCTCTGTTCCCTCTGCAGCGGCCATGCCCCCAGGAAAACCGAGCGAGGCACCGACCAAACCAGCGGTGACCGTCCCTGCTGCGGTGGCGGCTTCGGCCCCGTTGTCCTTGCCTCCCCAGTCTTCACCAGCTCTGCCGGCTCCCCCTGTTCCGGCCGCTCCGGGGGTGCCGAAGGTCGTTGAGCGGGTCGAGCCGACCGCGGGTTATCGCACCTTCGGAGAGATCTCCGATGAAGAGCTGGTGCGGTTCGCCCAGGAACACGTCTGGCGTCCGGAAAAAGCGAAAGTTCACCAGCCGCCCCCGACGCCGCCCTATCAACCCAAAAAGAAGAAGCAGGCGACGGGAACGCCGACAGCCTCGCCGACTTCCCCGGCGGCCTCCGCTCCCGCCGCCAGGCCCGCTGCGAAGGCTCCGCCGAAGACGTCCGCCACATCATCGTCGGGCAAGGCGGCCGCTGCCTCGAACGCGCCTGCCCCTTCTGCGGCGGGGAAAAAGACCTCGGTGTCCGCTTCCGCCCCTGCAGCCAAGAAAGCGGCGGCCAAGGGGAAATAACCCCGCGGGAGGGCCAGGCCCTACCCCCGCTGGTTGGCGGTACCCGAACTGCCGCTCCTCAGCCAGCATTCACGCTTCCAGAGCCACGAACGGCGCCGCCGGCTGGCTTGCCGGGTTCATTTCTTGAACTGTGAGACAGAAGCCGGCTGGTATGCCAAAGCAGTGCAGGAATTGCTTCGCGTTGGCTGAGGGGGGCCAGGCCGGTTGACGACCGGTCGACCCAGCATGGGGGCACCCACCATCGCCAGACGATCGTCACCCCCGCCAACGGCATGTGCCGTCAGCGCTGGTTTCCCCGCTCGATAGCCGAGGGGGGCTTCAGGCTTGGGAAGCCAGGAGGAGCGAGCCCGGCGATCGGTCTTAGTCGATGTAGCGGGCCGTCACCTTGACCGGCAGGAGGCTGCTCTGGAAGATATACTTTCCATTCCCCAGCCAGGTCACTTTCAACGTGGTGCCATCATCCATGACCACGTCGGCGACAGTGCCATCGGTGGTGAGCGTGCCGGCCACGGGTTCCTGGGGAAGCTGATCGTCGGAAGAACCCCCGGAGATCGTGGCCAGGATGCGGCCGGGCTGGCCGGAGGGGTGAGGCGTCACTTCGAGCCGGTAGGTGTCGAGCACGGCATGGAAGGCTTGCCGATCGATCCGCAGGATCTGGCCGTAGCGTTTCTGAAAGAGAGCGGTCAATTCCAGCTTGCCGGGGCGCATGGGGATGCCGAGCAAGTGATCGGTGCTGAGACCCGCGGTGGCTGGCCGCGATGGTGCGGTCTCGAGCCGGGCCAGCAGGGGCAGCAGGTCGGTGCGGCCGTCCTGGGCGATGGCGAACCGGAGGCGCTGGAGCAGGCGCTGACGCAGATCGGGGCTCAGGTCGAGGCCGGTCTCGAGCAGGCGCGCCAGGTCGGCGGGGTGGTCGAGGAGGTGGGTGGCCAGCGCGCGTTCGGTGGCCTCGAGCTTTATAAAAGCTGGGGATTCGGGGCAGGTGGCCCGCCATGCTGCATCGAGGACCAGATATTCGGCGACGGGGTCCGCCAGGGTCGGCCATCCGACGGTGAGAGCGGCTCCCAGAAGAAGTGTGACCAGAACTCGCTGCCGGGTGTTCATTCCTTTTCCTCCTCGCGTCTTTTGACAAGCCCGTCGACGGCTTTTGACAAGCAAAAATCAGACCTGTCGCATGGGCGCTCGCTCTGGGCCAGAGGGGCTGTCCTTGCTGGAATTCCAGCGCCGATGGCTGAATGGTCGGCTGGACACGTCACTTCAGGGCGGCCAATCGCTTCTTGATGGTTTCGTTCTTGGGGTCCAGCAGGAGGGCCCGCTTGAGAACCGCCTTCAACTCCTGGGTCTGGGAGGCCGGCAGTTCATTGGCGATCTCCAGCAGGATCTCCACGTGGACGGGGTCGATCTTGACCGGCACCTTGCGCCGGTTGAGGGCCTGGATGGCGGCGGCGCCGTCGAGGTTCTTGAACACGACCGGTTGGTTGAACTTGATGAAATCGATCTCCTTCTTGGCCGCCTCGCTCTGGGGGTCGAAATGCAGGGAGACCAGGTAGCAGGCCAGGGCCCCCTCCCAGTCGTTCTGCTCGATGAAGACATACCCCAGACCCCGCAGGGCCGCCGCGAAGTCGACCGGGTCATCGGCCAGTTCGAGGGCTTTCAGATAGGAGGCGGCGATCTCGGCGAGGGGAATCGGCTGTTCCTGGTTGATCATCAAGAAGCCACGCTCGATGAAAAACGCGGCCCGGGTCGGATCCCATTGAATGGCGCGCTGGATGTTCTCGAGGGCTTCCTTGGGTTTCTTGTCCTGGAAATCGATGATGGCCAGGAAGTAGAACCCGTCGGCAATCGGCTGTTGGAGCCAGATGACCGGTTCCTGATGGCCGTCGCGTTTCATCTGCCGCTCGAACAGCTTCTTCCCCATCATCGAGGCGAAGGTGCGAACCAGCCCTTTGGCCGAATCGGTGATCTTCTCATGGCCGTAGATCATGTCCTCGGCAATCTTGCGGGCCTCGGGCAGCGCGCCCGCCTTGATCCGCTCGCTGACCGTGACCATCATCTGGTTCGAGAGCAGGATGGGGTTGACCGGCTGGCTGGGCACCTGGGGCTCGGCGGCCGTTGCCTTGGTCGCAGTCGCGCTGGTGGTCTTGGCGGCAGGGGCGGTCGGCTTGGGGCCTGAGGGAGACCCGGTCTGGGCCAGAAGGGGAGTGCCCAAGGCCAGGACGAGGATGAGAGGGAGATAGCGGTTCATAAGCATCCCTTCCGTAATGGAGTCGCAGATGGTGGGGGAATGATACCGTGCGGCGGAAGGAAAGGCAATCCTCAGAAGGAGGACGGACCGGGGGGGGCTCGGGCGCCTGAGCGGTGGGCGAGCGGGCCGCCCGAAACTCGGCAGCAGCAGCGCGGAATTTTTGGCAGAACGAGCCGGATAGGACGAAATCCTTGATCTAGAGCGGTTTCTTGTTGGTACACGATTTGCACAAACTGGTGCATTCCATCATGCGGGGGGGGGAGAAGCATGAAACCATTCCTGATCTTGGGTCTTTTGGTGGTCCTGACCTTGTCCGGTCCGGCCTACGCCCTGGATGGCGCAGCCTGGCAGGCGGCGCTGACCGATCTGGCCGATGGGATTTCGCAGACGGTCTACACGCTCAGCGAGAAGGCCGGGTCGGCCGAGCGCGAAGCCTACGAGTCGGCCATCGAACGCACCGAGCGCCACCAGCGCCGGTTGGCTGAGATGATCAATCGGCTCGACAGCCCGGAAGAGCTGCAGGCCGCCCTCGACGAGATCCGCAAATTCGGAGAGCAGGGTCAGCTGCAGTCGCACACCGGGGCGGTCGCCCTGGGGATGTTGAAAGACCGGGCCAGCTTCCTGCAGTATGGCGATCAGCTGGACGCGGACTTCCAGACCCTTGGCCAGGAACTGGCCGCCGCCGGGGTCAGCCGGGCCGAGAAGCCCGAGCTGCTCCTCGATCGCCGCCAGCGTTCGCTGGTCATGTTGCAGGTGCCCATCGCCGAGGCCGTCGTTACCATCACCGACAACAAGGAAAAGCGCCGGATCGAGGCTTTCCGGGCCCTCTTGCAGCGTCACGAGTGCCGCCTCCTCTCGGAGTTCGCTCAGGATGATCGCACCAATTTCTACATTTCCGGCAAGAAGTTCGTGCTCGAAGCTCTGATGCGTCATTTCAAGGGCGTCGAGGTTACCAGCAACCTGAAGGCGATCATGGTCCTGACCACCGGCGGATTTTGGGGCAAGACCAGCATCGAAGTGACCGTCGCCCCGAAGCCCGAGGCGGCTGAAACGGGCAGCCTGGCCTGGTATCAGGCGGTCCTCGAAAAGGATCCCTGGAAATGGATGGCCGACAACGACTATGGCAAACTGGCCACCCTGGGCAAGGTCGAGGATCTCGCGGGCGAGAAGAAGCTGCGGCTGAAGAACGCCAAACTTGAGATCTGGGTGGTTCCTTCCACCGGCACCAAGCTCGATGCGATCTACGCCAACACCGTCGAGTTCGGCGACGTCTATATCGCGGCCCGCTGAGGACGAGGAGTCGAGGAAAGGACGAAAGCGATGAACATCACCATGAAGCGCATGCCATGGGTCCTCGGTTTGGTTCTGAGCGTCATCCTGCTGGTCCCCGGGGGGGTCCGGGCGGCCGACGAGAACGACATCCTGCAGCTCGAGAAGCAGCTGATCCAGAAAGAGAGCGAACTGCTCGAGCCCGAACTGCGCCTTGACACCCTGCTGGTCGAGCGGGCCAAGCTCGACGGCGTCGGCGGGTGGTTCCAGGGCAGCAAGAAAAAGGAACTGGAGCGGCAGATCGGCGAGCAGACCGCGTTGATCGACCGGCTCGCCCGCGAGATGGCGGCTCTGCAGAAGCAGGTCCAGGACATGGTCTTCGCCGTCGGGCAGACCTATGAGAAGAACGGCGATTACCGCAAGGCGATCGAGTATTACCTCAAGGTCAAGAACCAGGATGACAAGGTCCGCTTCCGCATCGCCTCCTGCTACAAGGCCCTGAAGGAATACGAACTGGCCATCCAATGGATCCTGAAGATGGCCCGCACCGATGCCAATGCTCTCGAGATCGTCGATTGCTACAAGCTCGACGGGCGCATGAAGGAAGCCGTCTACTGGCTGTTCCAGATCCTCGAGCCGATCGACGGCAACCCCGCCGAGCTGACCGCCCTCGACCTGATCGAGCGCTACAACTACCCCAACCGGCCGCTCGATTACCCCAACTTCAACCAGCGGCTGTCCGATGTCTATCTGGCCAAGGCGGTCTTCTACTACAAGAAGGACTTCGCCGTCGCCCGGGCCGACTACCAGAAGGCGATCAACCTGATCGCCGGCAATGCCGAACCGAAGAGCGTGTCGCTGGGCATCCTGGCTCGCTATCAGAACGAGTACAAGGTCGCCCTCGATATCCTCGATCAGCAGCGCGAGGCCGCCGAGCGCTACTACGAGAACAAGCTGCGCGAGGCCAAGACGGCCTATGATGAGGCCGAATACCGCTATCGCCGAGCCCAGCGGGATGCCGAAGACGAATACGCCCGCCGCCTGGAATGGGCCCGCCGCGACATGGAAAAAGCCGAACGCGATCTGCGGGCGCTCGAGGCCCAGGCTTCGCCCTCGGCCGAGCTGCTCGCCCAGGCCCGCCAGCGCGTGCAGTACACCCGCGACCAGTACTACTACCTGGTCAACAACCGCAACCGGTTCATCGAGGAGTATGTCCGGCCGGCCCGCCGCGAGATGGAGGAAGCGATGGAGCGCTACAACGAGATCGTCAGCAACCGCACGCGCATCATCGAAAACTACATCGCGCCCTACAAAGCCAAGGTGGCCGCCGCCAAGGAAGCCTTCGAACTGATGCGCTCCCTCCACGAAGCCGTCTACGGCATGCGCTGATGCCCTGACCGGCTGGTTTGACGGCCGGGGAACCCGCACCGGGTTTCCCGGCCGTCGGCTTTTCCCGCGCCAGGCGGCGCGCGCGCTTCTCGCGCGGGATGGACGGGACGGCTGCTCGGAGCCGTCCGGTGCCGCACGGCTCGAGGGGGAAACGTGGCTGATCGTGCGGGGTGACTCAGCTCGCGCGAGGTAGGCCTGATGACGGGCCGAGGCCTAGTCCGCTGGGGCGGGGGCTGGCCCGGTCAGCCGGAAGGTCTGCAGAACGGTATGCTCGGCCCTCCCGTGGCCGAGGTCGCTGCGGATCAGGTCGAAGGATTCCACTGTCCAGGCGTGGTCGAACCGCATGGCGTGATGGGGCGGCCGCCCGGCGGCCCGCTGGCGGGCCAGGGTCAGATGCGGGCGGAAGGGCTTGGCATCGGCCCACTCGGCCAGGGCGGCTTGCAGGTCGCTGGCCAGCCGTAGCAGCGGCGGGGCGGCGACCTGCACGTAGAGCACGCGGGGTTGCTGCTGGTTGGGGAAGCAGTCGGTGTCGCCCAACCGCAGCGGGAAGGGGCCCACGCGGGCCGCCGCCTGCTGGCCGGCGGCCAGTACGACAGCGAGCCGGTCGGCGGGCACGGCACCCAGGAAGGCCAGGGTCAGATGCATCTGGTGGGGCTGCACCGGGCGCCAGTCGCGATGCAGGCGGCCGAGCGCGCGGGCCAGATCGGCCCGCACCGCGGCAGGAGCGGGGACGGCGAAGAACAGACGAAGGGGTTCGGTTGTCATGGTGCATCCTCGAGAGCATTCGGGTGTGCCGCTGACGTCATGAAGACGGGGCGGTGGTGGCATCTGGAGCAGGGAAGAGGCCGACCCGCGTGGTCGCCCGGCCGGGGAGCCGAGAAGATCGGCTGGATGAGCCTGGGGTGCCGGGGCGAACGGCGGGGCGCGCGCTGGCTCATGCCTGACGATCGCCGCGCAGGCGGCGCAGGAAGAGCATCAACAGACCGTTGGTCGCGCGTTCCTTGACCTGGCGACGCTCGCCGGGCCAGCCGAGGCGACGCACGACGAGCCCGTCGGGACCAGCCACCGCCACGAGCGTGGTGCCGGGCGGGTGGCCTTCGAGCGGGGCAGGGCCGGCGACGCCGGTGGTGGCCAGGCCCCAGTCGGTCTCGAACCGAGCGCGGACCGCAGTGGCCAGCGCTCCGGCCACTTCCTCGGAGACGACGCCATGGCGTTCGATGAGGGCGGCGGGGACGCCAAGGGCGATCTTGGCGGCAGGACTGTAGGCGATCATGCCGCCCCGGAACCAGGCGCTGGCGCCGGGCGTGTCGGTCAGGGTGTCGGCGACCAGGCCGCCGGTGAACGACTCGGCGACGGCGACGGTCTGCTGGCGTGCAGACAAGGCGCGGCCCAGCACGAGGCCGATCGTCTCCTCGTCCCGCCCCCAGATGAACGGGGCCAGCCGGCGCTCGACCTCGGCCAGCACCGGTGCGGCGGCCTGGCGGGCGGCTTCGGCATCGGGCGCGCTGGCGGCCACCCGCACGTCGACGCCGTGGCGGCGGGCGTAGGTGGCGACGCTGGGATTGCGCTGGTTGGTGAAGTCGGCCAGCATTTCGCCGACGCTGCCTTCGCCGATGCCCAGGGTATGCAGCGTCTGATGCCAGAAGCCGGCCTGCCCCCGGGGTAGGCGAGGCAGGACCTGCTCGCGCCACATCCGTTGCAGCTCGTGGGGCGGGCCGGGCAGGGCCACCACGCTCCGGCCGCGCCACCGCACGAACCACCCGTAGGCGGTGCCGATCGGGTTGTCGAGCGGCTCGGCAGACGGAATCAGCCAGGCCTGCTTGCGGTTGATCGCGGGCATCGGCCGGCCGCGGCTGCGAAACAGCTCTTCGAGGCGGGCCAGCAGGCGCCCGTCGATCTGCGGGGTCTCGCCCAGGGCGTCGGCGATGGCTTCCCTTGTCAGGTCATCGTCGGTGGGCCCCAGGCCGCCGCCGATGATGACCAGGTCGCTGCGCCCGAGGGCGAGGGCGATCGCCTCGCGCAGGCGGCCGCGGTTGTCGCCCACCACCGCTTTGTGGAAGACCGGCACGCCATGGTCGCGCAGTTCACGGGCCAGCCAGGGGGCGTTGGTATCGACGATCTCCCCCAGCAGCAGCTCGGTGCCGACGCTGATGATCTCGGCGGCTTGCACGTGCACGTTACCAGTCGACGTAACTGGCGCTGCCCAGGCCCGGGAATTGGGGGGGCGCCGCAGAAGGCGTCGCCTCGTTCGGGGGAGTGGTCGCTGCCGCGGGCGGGGCGGGCGAGACCGCGAGGCCCGCACCGGCGAGCGTGGGCGAGGCGATCGCCGGTGGGGAGGCGCTGGGAGTCTGGCCGGAGGTCGCCAGCGGCGGCGGTGGGTAGAATTCGACGGTGTGGTCGATCAAGCGGCCCGCTTTGTAGGTGAAACGGGCCGAGAAGAATCCGGGGCGGTCGAGCCAGGGCAGGAAGATCCGGTCGCCGTCCCAGAGGGGGATGTTGAACAGTTCGGCATCTGGAATCCATCGGAGGACGCCCTCCGGGGAGACCTTGAGGTCGCCCTCGAATTCTGGAACGACGAAGACGAAGACATACCAATCCTCGAGCCGCGCGAATTCGGGGAAGGTGATGAACCCCTTCAGCTCGAGACGGCGGGCCTTGAGCCCCGACTCTTCGTAGATTTCCCGGCGGGCGCAGGCTTCGGGGGTCTCGCCCGGTTCGAACTTGCCGCCCAGCCCGTTCCACTTGCCTTCGTGGATGTCATTCTGCTTCTTGATCCGGTGCAGCATCAGGGTCTTGCCGTTCTGCCGCAGGTAGCACAAGGTGGCGAGTTTCATGGCGGTCCTCCAGGGTGGAACAGGGTCGATCAGGGGGTCTGGGGGTCGCCGGGGCCGGCGCCGCTGGGAGTGCCCAGGGTGCCGAAGCCCCCGCTGGGAGTGAAGCCCGCTCGACAGCGCAGGTGGGCATACTCGCGTTCGAGTCGTTCGATCCGGGTGGCCTGCTCGGTGACCACCTCGTTCAGCTCTTCGACGAACCGGGACAGGTGCGCCAGGCGGGTCTCGAGTTCGAGCAGGCGACGCTCCAGGGCCGGGTCGCCAGATTCGGCGGCGAGGGCGGTCGCGGGAGGATGGCTCTTGCGGTGGTCTGGTGTCATGTGGTTCACTCCATCATGCGGCTGGCCACGGCGATCCCCAGGAGGACAAGGAAGAGGAACAGCAAGGCCTCGGCGAGGTCATGTCGCACGACCTCGCTGTCATGATACCCCATCCGCGCTGCCCAGTGGGCCAGTTTTTTGCGATCTTCCTCGCCGAGGGCGTCGTAGCCGGATTCTGCCTCCCAATGGTGGAGGAGTTCGTGGGCGATGGTGCGGGCGATCTCGCGGCGGAGGACGCGGGGCCCAGCCCCCCGGAACACCTTGCGAAAAGACCCGTAATACAGGGTCACGATCGGGCCCTGCAGGTGGGAATGGCGGTGGTAGTGGCCCAAGACATAGAGGCCGGGGAGGTCTTTCCGGTGCCGACAGGCCCGGGGTTCGACGAAAAAGGCGGCGATGCCTTGGCGGAAGCGGGGCGGGATGCGCCGGACCTCCCGGGCGGCCAGCCGTTCGAAGCGCGCGAGAGACATCACGCGCCTGATGGTATCATCCCGCGCCGCGAGAAGGAATGGGCCGCGCTGGCGAGTGGTCCGTCGAGGGCGATCGGCCGAGGCCTAGGGCGATCAGGAGCGCCGGCAGGACCATCATCTCCTCGACAGGCGTCGCCTTCAGGGGGAGCGCGGGCCTGCGCGCCTGGAACGGTTCGGTGCCTGGGCGGCATGGCAGAACATCAGGGGGCGCGGGCCTGCGCGCCTGGAGCGGTCCCCGACCGGCCTTTTCGCTGGCGGTGCCCGGAGGACGCCGACGTTCCCGAAGGAATGGCGCTGGTGGTCGTTCGGTGCGCCTCTCTTGTCTTTCCTCCAGGAATCTGGTATTCTGCTGTGCGTTCAAGCTGCGAGGATGGCGAAACTGGCAGACGCGCAAGACTTAGGATCTTGTGGTACCCACCGTGCGGGTTCAAGTCCCGCTCCTCGCACCGGACACAGTTGCTGCGGGAGTAGCTCAGTTGGTAGAGCTCCTGCCTTCCAAGCAGGAGGTCGCGGGTCCGAGTCCCGTCTCCCGCTTTTTTCCTTTTTCCCGTCCCCTTTTCCATCCCCAATCGCTGAAAACATTGCAAGGAGTCCCGGAATCGCATGAAGACCCAGGTCACCGAACTGGAACCCAACAAAGTCGCCCTCGCCGTGGAAGTGGGGAAGGACAAAGTGGCCGCCGCCTACAGCAGTTTCTATCAGCGTGCGGCACGCTCGGTGAAGGTTCCTGGCTTTCGCCCGGGCAAGGCCCCGCCGGCGATCATCGCCAAATTCCTCGGGCCCGAGGCGGTGCGCAGCCAGATCCAGGAAGAACTCCTCCAGGAAATGATTCCGCTGGCGGTGAAAGAAGCCAGGCTCGAGCCGGTCAGCCAGTATCTCGTCGAGGAGGTGCACCTCCGCGAGGGCGAGCCATTCACGTTCAAAGCGGTCTTCGAGGTGAAGCCGAAACTGGGCGATCTAGCCTATACGGGCCACCACGTGCACGTGCCGCAGGTCATTGTGGACGACGAAAGCCTCCAGAGTGTGCTGCAGCAACTGCGCGAGCAGTTCAGCAAAACCGCTCCCCTCGAGAGCGGCGAATTGCAGGTGGGGGATTATTTCCTGGCCAACATCCAGGCCTCCATCGATGGTCAGCCCGAACCGGAGCTGACCGAGGAGAAGGGCTACCACAAGTTGGTCGAAGACAATCGCAAGCTCGCTCCGCTGAAGGGCATGAAGATCGGCGAGTCGCGGTCCTATCAATACACCTTCGATCATGAGACCGAAAAAGACTCCAAATTCTTCGGGAAGACCGTCCAGTTCCAGGTCAAACTGGAACGCATCTCGCGGCCCATGATGCCCGACTTGACCGATGAATTCGCCAAGGAGGTCGGCGACTATCCGAACCTCGAGGCCCTCAAAGCCAAGATCCGCAACGATCTCGAGACCCGGTCCCGCGCCGCGGCCGAAGAGCGAGCCTTCGAGGCCATCCTCGACAAAGTGGCCGAGAAGCTGGATGTCAAGATTCCCGAAGCCATGATCCAGCGCACCATCGACTTCTTCATGCAGCGCATCGACCGGCGATGGCGACAGTTCGGCACCAACCTCGAGGAATATCTCAAGAAAGCGAACAAAGGTATCCGCGAGTTCCGCGAGAGCTTCCGTGAGCGGGCAAGCCATGAGACCAAGCTCCTGCTGATCCTCGATGCCATCGCGGCGCGCGAGAAGATCGAAGTCTCCGACGCCGACTTCCGCGCCGAGATCGAGCAGCGGGCGAAAGATTACCATGTGCCGGTCGAGAAACTCCTTAGTTCCGTGAAAGGCTCCGAGACGGAAAACGAACTCCGCCACACCATCCGGAACCGCAAAATCAGGGAGTTTTTGCTAAAGAACAACGACGTTCATTACGATATGGTGAAAGAAGCCGATTTGAACAAGGGGGACGCTTCAGGTGACGCTGGTTCCGATCGTCATTGAGCAAAGCAGCCGCGGGGAACGGGCGTATGACATCTACTCCCGCCTCCTGAAAGATCGCATCGTCTTCATCGGCGGGCCGATCGAGGACCACCTGGCCGATCTGATCATCGCCCAGCTCCTGTTCCTCGAATCCGAAGATCCCGAGAAAGACATCTCGGTCTACATCAACAGCCCCGGCGGCGTCATCACCGCCGGCCTGGCCATCTACGATACCATGCAATACATCAAGCCCGACGTCAGTACCATCTGCATCGGGCAGTGCGCCAGCATGGGGGCGGTCCTGTTGGCGGCCGGCACGCCCGGCAAGCGCTATGCCCTGCCCAACGCCCGCATCATGATCCATCAACCGTGGGGCGGGGCCCAGGGTCAGGCCAGCGACATCGAGATCCAGGCCGCCGAGATCCTGCGCAACAAGGAAAAGCTCAACGACATCCTGGCCCATCACACCGGGCAGCCCCTCAAGCGCATCAAGAAAGATACCGATCGCGACTTCTTCATGTCGGCCCAGGAAGCCAAGGCCTACGGCATCATCGATGAGGTGGTCCAGCGCAATGCCCCGGCCGCGGCTGCCGCCAAATCCGCCGAGGAGTGACCATGCTGGCCAAAGCCCCTCAATACCGGTGCTCCTTCTGCGGCAAGAGCCAGGACCAGGTTCGCCGCCTCATCGCCGGCCCCGAAGTCTACATCTGCGACGAGTGTGTCGGGCTGTGCAACGAGATCATGCTCGACGAGGTCGACAGCGATACGGCCTCCGAGATGAAGAACGTCCTCAAGCCGAAGGAGATCGTCGAGTTCCTGCACCAGTACATCGTCGGGCAGGAACGCGCCAAGAAGATCGTCGCCGTGGCGGTCTACAACCATTACAAGCGCATCGCGCTGGCCGGGGCGAAGAAAGACGATGTCGAGGTGCAGAAATCGAATGTGCTGCTGCTGGGTCCCACCGGCTCGGGCAAGACCTATGTCGCCCAGACCATGGCCAAGCTGCTCAACGTCCCCTTCTGCATCGCCGATGCGACCACCCTCACCGAAGCCGGCTACGTCGGCGAGGACGTCGAAAGCATCCTGTTGAACCTGCTGCGCAATGCCGACTACGATGTCTCGAAAGCCGAGAAAGGCATCGTCTACATCGACGAGATCGACAAGATCGCCCGCAAGAGCGAGAACCTCTCAATCACCCGCGATGTATCCGGCGAGGGAGTGCAGCAGGCCCTCCTCAAGATGCTCGAGGGCAAGATCGCCCATGTGCCGCCGCAGGGCGGCCGTAAACACCCGCATCAGGATTACATCCAGGTCAACACGAAGGACATCCTGTTCGTCCTGGGCGGGTCGTTCGAGGGTATCGAGAAGATCATCGAGGCGCGCACCCGGCAGAAGTCCCTGGGCTTCGGCACCAATCCGCTGTCGAAGCGCGATCGCCGGGTCGGCGAGCTGCTCGCCGAGATCATGCCCGAAGATCTGCTGCGCTTCGGCATGATTCCCGAATTCGTCGGACGGGTGCCGATCATCGCCACCTTCGATCCGCTGGGCGTCGACGATCTCGTGCGCATCCTGACCGAGCCCAAGAACGCGCTCGTCAAGCAGTTCGCACGCCTGCTGCGCATGGAAGGGGTCGAACTCGAGATCACGCCCAAGGCCCTGCACGCCATCGCCCGCAAGGCGATCCGGCAGAAGACCGGCGCCCGCGGTCTGCGGCGCATCATCGAAGATCTGATGCTCGATCTGATGTTCGAGATCCCTTCCAATCCCGATATCGCCAAGGTCATCATCCACGAACGCTGCGTCGAGAAGAAAGAGCCCTATCAGATCGTCTACCGCGTCGCCAGCGAACAGACGGCCTGAATCCCCAGGCGTTTTCCCAGCTCGAACCCCGCCGCCAGCCCGGCGGGGTTCCGGCTTAAGGCCGCGGGGCCGGCGAATCTGACCACCCCCGTGCCCTGGACAAGCCCGCGAGGGCTGGATCGCTCGCAGCGTTCCGGCTGGTTGCACCAGGAGGGGTGATTGTGACATATAGAAAACGACCGAGAGCGATCGGTCGATTTCCGTGAACTTCGCCGAAGGAGAAAGACGTGCTCATGACGAAATGGTGGATGGTTGTTGGGTTGGTCCTGTTCATCGCCGCATCGGCGGCCCTGGCCGAAGAACCGGCGGCGATGGCGCCCGCCCCCGCGGCGGCGAAAAAATCCTGGGCCTCGCCCCCGCCCATGAACATCGATTCGTCGAAGACCTACGTGGCGACCTTGCACACCAGCCACGGCGAGATCGAGATCGAACTGTTCGTGAAAGAGGCGCCGCGCACGGTCAACAACTTCGTCTTCCTGGCCCGCGAAGGGTTCTATGATGGCACCATCTTCCATCGCATCATCAAAGACTTCATGATCCAGGGCGGCGATCCCGAAGGGACCGGCATGGGCGGCCCGGGCTACCGGTTCGACGACGAACTGCCCGCCAGGCACTCCTATGAGCCCGGCATCGTGGCCATGGCCAATGCCGGCCCCAACACCCAGGGCAGCCAGTTCTTCATCTGCAATGGCCCCGGGGCCAAGCGCCTCGACAGTCGCCCCAACTACACCCAGTTCGGCAAGGTCATCAAAGGCATGGACGTCGTCCAGGCCATCAGCGATGTCGAGGTCGGCCCCAGCCCCAGCGGGGAAATCAGCCGACCCAAGAACCCGCCGGTCATCCAGAAGGTTACCATCACCGAGAAGTAACGGTTCGCTTTTTCCAGCCCGCTTCGCAGCCCCCAGACCTGCTTCGCCTGCTGGCCTGGGGGCTGTGCTTCTTGATGATCGGCTTGCCAGCTGAGCGTGTTGGAAACCTCGGATTTCTGCCGGGGCCTTGCCCAGACGGACTCCTGGCTCGAAGCATCGGGAGCCCAGGGCCAGTAGGCCCCCGGGGTGGGGCGGCGCGAAGCGGAGTTCCTGACGACCGGCTTTGAGCCGTCTTGCTGCAGGGGCTGTGGCTGCGCGAAGGCGGAAAAAAAGAGGGCTGGCTTCGGTGCGCCGCTACGGGCTGGCGCGGCAGGAGCAGGCCAGGTCGGCGAAGGCCGCCAGACAGCGCGTCCGGTTGTAGTCGCGCAGAGCGGCCCGCAGGGCGTCATCGCAGCGGCCGCACCCGGCGGGGCTGCGGTGGGGTTCGAGCCCTTCGTCGCTGAGACCGACCGTGGTCTCCAGGATGCCATGCAACCCGCGCACGGCTTCGACGACGGTCCAGAGACTGGGGGGCTGGTACCGACCGGCGAGGAAATCGGCTTCGAGAGCGGTGCCGGGGGCGACGAACACGGGCTGCAGGGCGAGACGGGCCCGCAGACGCAGCCGACGCGCCAGGGCGGCCACATACTGGCCGGTGGCCAGCGCATCGGCGAGGGCCGCGCGGTCGTCGAGCACCCCGGGCGGCTTGAGGAGGATGTTGACCAGCAGGCCGAGCCCGGTCTCGGCCAGCACGCCCGCCGCCCGTTCGAAGGCGGGTCGATCGAACCCTTTCCGGATCAGGACTTCGCGGATGTGATCGTCCGCGCTTTCCAGCCCGATGCCGACGTCGAGCACGCCAGGCGGTAACGCTGCCGCCTCGCGCAGGGCGACGGGGGTGACGAACTCCGGGCGCGATTCGACGACCACCCGGCGGAGGCCGCGGCCCGCCAGACGGCGGAAGATGTGGGCCCGCACCGGCGGGGGCATCTCCTCGTCAGCCAGGAAGGAGCCGGAGTTGTACAGGTCGACTTCGCCCAGATCGGTCAGGAGATCGGTCGGCAGCGGCGGCGTGGGAGGGGAGGCGCCCTTGGCATTGGCGCCGAAGACGTGATCGAACTGCGCGATCAGATCGGCGGGGGTGATGGTCCGGGCGCGCCCGGTGAGAGGGGTGAAGCCGCACATGGTGCAGCCGCCGGCAGGACGCCGGGCATAGGTGCAGCCGGGGGCGCGGAAGATGAAGATCAGACGGTGCGTCGGCTGGCCGTCGATATTGGTCGGAACCCGCTCCAGCCAGGCCGGCCGGCGAAGATCATCGGCCGCGCCGGCCACGGGGGCCAGGGCGCCAGGGCCGGACCTGCCGCCCAGGGCGAGGCGGGGCTCGGGCGGCGTCGGGTGGGGCCGCGACTCCGCTGGCCTGCTGAGGTCGGTGGGGGCGGTCGGGGCTCGGTCGGCCGGCGGGCCGCCGGTCATCGCTTCACCAGGAACGGGCCGATCGCCAGTGCATCCATCTTGGAGCGCTGGAAGCAGTTGATGGCGTGTTCCGGGGTGGCCACGATCGGTTCGCTGATGTTGAACGAGGTGTTCAGGATCATGCCGAGGCCGGAGATCGCTTTCATCTCCTGCAGCAGGCGGTGGTAGAGGGGGTTGACGGCGGGGCGCACCACATGCGGCCGGGCGGTGGCGTGGCCGGTGGTGCCGTTCTCCTGGATCACCGCCGGGATGCGCTGGATGTCGCGCCGCTCGACGACCGGCAGGGCCAGCAGCATGTATTCGGCGGCGTCGAGATCGGCGGGCGTCTGCAGGTGGCGGCCGATATCCTCGGGCAGCACGCTCGGCGCGAAGGGGCGGAAGCTCTCGCGTTCCTTGACCTTGTGGTTGAGCCGACTGCGCATGTCGAACCGGCTCGGATCGCCCAGGATGGAGCGATGGCCGAGGGCGCGGGGGCCGAACTCGAGACGGCCCTGGAACCAGGCGACGATCTTGCCGTCATAGACCAGGCGGGCGACCTCCCGGGGCAGGTCGTCGGGCCGGGTGGCGGCGAGGCCGGCCTGGTCGAGGGCGGCTTTGATCTCGGTCTCGCTGTACTCGGGCCCGAGGTAGGCGTGGTCGAGGCGAGGGCGGGTCCGGTTGCCGAGCACCTGGCACCAGAGCAGGCAGGCGGCGCCGACGGCGGTGCCGGCGTCGTTGGCGGCGGGCATCACGTGCAGGGCGCGGAAGGGCGTCTCGCGCAGGAGGCGGGCGTTGGCCACGCAGTTGAGGGCGACGCCGCCGGCCAGGCAGAGGGCTTCCATGCCGGTCTTGCGGTAGAGGAGGCGAGCCAGGTGGATGAAGACCTCTTCGGTCACCGTCTGCAGGCCGGCTGCGATGCTGGCCTCCTCGTAGCGGTCGACGATGCTGGGGCGGCGCGGGCCGAACAACGGTTCGAGCCCGCTGAAATCGCGGGTGCGGAAGCGCATGACGGAATTGTCGACGGTGAACCCGGTGTCGGTGAGCTGGATGATCCGGCGGAACCGTTCGGCATAATCGATGCCGCTGGCCTCGCCGACCGGATCGGTCAGGCAGGCGTACCCCATCACTTTGCCCGGCCCGCCGTAGACGTCGAAGCCGAGGTGTTCCGACATCTTTTCCCAGACGAACCCGAGGGAATGGGGGTAGGAAATCTCGTGGATGGGCTTGAGCGTGTGGCCGTCGCCGATGCCCATCCAGGTGGTGGTGAACTCGCCGATGCCGTCGATGGCCAGCACGGCGGCCCGTTCGTGCCGCGAGGGGTAGAAGGTGCTGGCCGCGTGGCACAGGTGGTGGCGCAGGAAATGGAACTGGGCCTTGGGAAAGCGCTGGCGGAGCTTGGCGGCGGCGTTGTACACGGAACGATGGAACGTCTCTTCCCCTTCGGGGGTGCCGTAGTCGCCAGGCGGGATGCCCTTCTCGCCGAGGTTGCGGTTGCAGCGCAGGCGCTCTTCGGGGTCGAACGAGAACCCGATATGATCGATCTGATCGGGGGTGAGGCCGGCGGCGCGCAACGACCATTCCAGAGCCTGCTCGGGCAGCTCGTCGGCATTGTCGACGCGGGCGTGCTTGGCGTGCTTGATCCGGTTGAAGCGCTCCTCTTCGACGGCGTTCAGGATGACCCCATCGCGCAGGAGGCAGACGGCGGATTCGTGATAGGCGGCATTGATGCCGAGGATGGTGGTGGCCATGGCGAGGCTCCTTCCGAAAAGAATGATCCCAGTCTATGAAGGAGCGGACGCGGCGTCAACTCTCGCCGGCTGGCCGATCAGCCGGCGATGCCTGGCGATAGGGAGAGCCTGGGCGGTCAGCGAGCGTCAGGGGCAGTGGGAGAGCGGACCTCGAAGCGCGGATGGTCATCGGGGGCGGGGGCGAAGGGCAGGTAGGCGTAGAGCGCCAGGGCTTCGCGCAGGTGGCCGATCTCGACGAACTCGTCGACGAGGTGGGCGACCGCCTCCTGGCCGGGACCGATGCCCAGGGTGGGCAGGCCCAGCTGGCCGGCGCTGTAGACGCCGTCGGTCGAGAAGGGCCAGATGCGGTCGGAGGGCTCGCGGCCGAGGGCATCGCGGACGGCGGTGCGCAGGAAGGCGAAGAACGGGTGGTGGCGTGGGATCTCCCAGGCGGGGTGGCAGGCCGGCCATTCGGCGGGCAGGCCGGTATAGGATTTCCCGCGGTAGACCACGGGGTCGATGGTGACTTCGGGCCAGCCGCCTCGATCGAACAGCTTCTGCTTGATGCTGTCGAGGGTCTCGCCTCTGGCCAGCCGCACGGTGACATGCGCCTCGGCCATGTCGGGAACGCTCGATTTGGTGAAGGGAATGGTGCGGAACGAGGTGGCGACCAGGGTGGACCGTTCGAGGATGCGCTCGGGGTCGGGCCCGACGGTGCGGAATTCCCCGCGGTCGAGCGCCTCGACGGCCAGGATGGCACGGGCGATCTTGTAGGCGGCATTCTCTCCGACTTCGGGAACCGAGGTGTGAGCGCGTTTGCCATGGGCCCGCAGGAAGAATTCGAGCTTGCCGCGCTGGCCGCGGGCGATCTGCATCTCGGAGGGTTCGCCGAGGATGACGGCATCGGGTCGCCATTGCAGATCGTGGAGAATCTCTTTGAAGGCCAGCCCTTCGCCGGCCTCCTCTTCGGTCACGAAGCAGGCCATGACGGCCCGCTGTAACGGGTGCTCGACGGCGGCCTGGTGGGCCAGAACCAGGGCCTGGGCCATGGCGGCCAGGGCGCCTTTCATGTCGCAGGTGCCGCGTCCGTAGACGCGGTCGTTCTGTACCGTGGCGGCGAACGGCGGGTAGACCCAGGCCGTGCCTTCGCCGGGTTCGACGACGTCCATGTGCGCGTTGAACGCCAGCAACGGCAGGTGGCGGCCGCGAATGGCGGTCAGCAGGGCGTCGAGGCGTTGTCGGGCTTCCCCTTCGGGCAGGGTGGCGGGCAGGCCGCCCGGCGACAGCTCGGGCGGCGCCAGCACCGCGACCACGCTGCCGCGCGGGGTGCGCGCGGCCGGCAGGTGGTGCCGCCGGAAGAACCCCAGCAGGAGGTCGGCCACCCCCGCCTCCTGGCCGCTGAACGATGGGATGGCCAGGCAGTCCTCCAGCAGGAGCAGCAACTGGGGCAGGTGCTCCTCCACGAGATGACCCAGGTATGACAGCAATCGGCTCATAGCCTCATGATACAAGAAAGCCATCGCCCGTTCCACCGGCTGGCGGCCCTGACCAGGGCGCATGCCGATCCTGGAATTGCACCCGGCGAGAGGAGAGCATCTTGTCCCTCGAAGACGCCGGCAGGGGCCGTCGGCTCCTGGACCCCAGCTTGCCGCCTGCCGAACGCGTCGCGTTCGGCAGGGGGGAGCGAAACCTGAGAAGACGGATGCTGCGACCGGTTCATCTGCCTTGGTCGGCGTGGCAGCGAAGGCAGACGCCGGGGTCGGTGTGGCAGGCCTTGCACGATTCGGGGCGGGAGCTGGCGGTGAGGCCGTGTCGGCGGCTCACCCAGGCCAGGGTGTGGCTGCGCGGGCGCTGGGCGTGACAGGCCACGCAGCTCGAATCTTCATGGCAGGTGCGGCAACGGTGCGGGTCGGCGCGATAGGCGAGGCCGTGCTTGTCGGCGAAGTTGCGCACGTGGTCGGCCGGATACGGCGTCGGATCGTGGCACAGGGTGCAGGTCTTCTTCACCTTGGTGCCGGTGTGGCATTTCAGGCAGCCGGCCATGGTCAGATCCTGCATCGTGCCGTCGAGCGTCTCCCAATCGGTGACGCGAGGATGGCAATCGAGGCAGTCGATCGACTGGTGGGCTTCGTGGGGAAATTTCACCCCCGGCGGCAACCGCTGTCGCACGCGCTGGGTGGGGGCTGGCACCCCCAGGTGGCAGAGGCCGCATTCCTTGCGGTTGCGCTGGCGCGGGTGGCACTCCAGACAGGTTTTTTCGGGCGGGCGGCCGAAGGTCGGAACCAGTGGCTGGGTGGGCGAAGCGGTGGAAGACCCGTTGGCGGAGGCGCTGGCTGGTCTGGCCGCCAGGCTCGGCGGGCCTGGCAGGTCGGCCGAGTCGGCGTCGGGCTCGCCCTCGATGGTGATGCGCGGTTGAGCATCGCGCAAGATGCGAGAGGGGACCAGCGGCATCCAGCCAGGGGGAGCCGGGCCGCGGCTGGCCGGATCGCCGCCGTAGACATGGCACCGCTCGCAGCGCACGTTCTGATCGTAGTGCGTTTTGTGCGAAAAGCGCAGACTGCTGCTCGTCGCCGCCCACACCACCATGGAACCCGCCACCATGGCCAGGCACGTCCAACCGACGACAAAGACCGGCCAGCGGTTGCTGTCCTGCGGCTTCCTTGATCGGGGGGATTGGGGTGGCGCGGTCGGCGGCACGGGGGAGCAGGCATCCATGGCTCCATGGTAACCCACCCGAGGCGCAGGTACAAGGGGGCAGGTCCGCTCAGGTTCCAGACCGACCTGAAGCCCTCGCTGCCAATCAGGACGCACCAACTGCCACCGGCCTGGCGGTCGACCCGCCTGCCGAACGCGATGCGGTCGGCAGGCCGCGACCAGGGGTCCAGGGGCCATCGGCCCCTGACGGTATCCTTTGTGGTTTCTCATGAGCTCTTGGTTCAACGGGGTGGGATGGCCGGGCGGACTGCTCAGAAGATGACGTGAGTCTCGAAGAATGGGGTGTTGTTCTTGTCGAACTGGCCGATCGGCCCGAGTCGCTCGGTAGAGCGCCCGTTGAGATGCACCCCGCCGACGAACTTCAGCCAATCCGTCTTCTGCAGCGAGATCTGGGGCGTCAACAGGTATTCACCGGTCGTCAGGTTGCTCAGCCCATTGAATTCGACGAACAGAGTCTCGCTGCGAAAGCCCTTGCGTAGTTGGATGGTAGTGAGCGCTTCGGTGACGTGGATCTGCACCGGCGTGGGGCCCTTCATGTCGGGAATGTGCGACAACAGCCCCTGGATGTTGAAATACAGGTTGTTCTTGAAGGTCTTGTCGGTGCCCAGCAGAAGGTTGTACTGATCGCTGCGGAAAAGGTATCCGATGCGGCCCTGGTGGAAGATGGAATAGGACTTGTCGCGTGTGTACGCCAGCTCGAATCGCAACAGGAAATCCTTGCCGAGCTGCCAGTTGCCGTCGAGGGCGACCGTCTCGTCGAGCGGATAGGTCCAGCGGAAATCCTGCTCGCCGACGGCCTCGATGACCGGGATCCGCTCTTTGAATCGGAAGTAGTGGTAGCGGAGTTCATACTTCTTGAAGCTCGAGTTGAACCCGACATGGAATTGCTCGCGCAAGCTGGTGTCGTCTTCCCTCTGCAAACGGGCGCCGAAGAAGAGCGCGGTGGCCAGATACTTCTGGAAGGCCGTGGCCCACTTGCTATAGATGCTGGTCAGCTCGCTGGCCTGGAAGACCGGCAGGTAGTGGACATCGAGGCTCATGCGGGAGTTGACGTTGTAGGTGACTTTGGCGCACGGCTGCTCGCGCTTGTCGCGGTTGTAGTCGTTGGCCAGGCCGTTGTGGTAGCGGCGCGAGTTGAGCTTGTCGACCCAACTGATCTTGTCGCCGCTGCCCAGGGTCTCGACGAGCTGGCCCAGCTTGAAGTCGAACCGCCCCGCCCGAAATTTGTAGTAGCTTTCCCCGAGGTAGGCACTCCAAGTCTTGTTGTCATCTTCCTGATAGTAGAGTCCATGCACGCTGACTAGCGCCTTCTGCCCCTTCCCGTATTCGCGTTCGAAATTGACGCGCAATTGGTCGTAGGAGCTGAACTTGTTGTACCGCCAGGAATGAGCTCCTGAGATCTGCGGTCGTTCGGGCTGGTCTTCCTCTGCCCTGATCTGCATGGGGAAGAGGAGCAAGACCGTCAGAAGCACCACGAGGCGGACTGAGTTCGCCCAACCGGCCTGTGACCGTGATCCCGGGGCAGGAGCTGGGCGACCTGGCTGTGCGGACCGAGGCTCCCCTAAGTCGACCTCGCTGGGAAGAGGCGCCTGCCAGGCGCATGGCGACACGGCCGGCCGGCGACGCCTCGGCCCTGCCAGGGTGGGCTGGTGTCGACGCGGGGGCCAGACACGAAGAACCCGCCATGCCGCGGTGATGGGATGCCGCCTCCTAAGGGGCCGCCCTTATCCAAGACTGGTGGAGCGACCCGATTCTGGGATGGCTGTCTTGAGGGAAGGATTCCCCGAGACAGACCTGCCCCAGGAAATTCATCGGCATGAACGGGCGAAAGCTTGCGCTGTCTTCGAGAAGTTGCGGGTGCGGAACCCCTGGGCAACCCATCGTCGCCAGTTCATCGGCAACGGGGAGCAGCATTGGGCGCGTGCCCGTCGTAAGGCCTTGGAGCAGCGCTCCAGCGCTTGTCGGTAGATCGCTTACCCCTTCTTCATGTTGCGCTGCGAGAAGGTATCATCGGGCAACGGCAGGTCGTATTCGATCTTGTTCACCTCGAGGATGGTCGAGGTCTTCTTGCGCAGGTCTTTCATGGTGACCACTTTCGGGGTCCAGATATCCTGGATCTTTTCGAGCTGCGTGGCGGTCATCTCTTTCACCTGCTTGGCAGGATCCTTCTTGTCATACATCAGGGCTTTCAAGATAACCATCTTGTCTTTGCTGACTTTCAACACGGTGTGAGAATAATCGGTGTTGGCGTCTTTTTTCTTGCAATCGATCGACCAGACAGCCTCTCCGTCGAGGGTCTCTTCCTTGAGATCGGAGCAGATGTAATCGGACGCATGGATATCGTCCATGTCTTCATACGTGAAGTCGCTGGAGACGAAAGCCACGTTGTAATCGGTGGCGACGATCTTGCGGATGTTCTTGAAGGCCGACAGGTAGATCCATTTCTCCTTCTGCCGGTTCCGTTCGTTGACCAGGTAGGTGGTGTCTTTGATGTCGGCCGGCGACAGGAAATGGATGAAGTTGTCCTTGTTGTCGTTGTCGGTTTTGCGGCGGTAGATCACCAGCTTGCGGGTGCGCGTATTGCCGTCGGGCGCGACGAGTTTCATCGTGGATTCCGATTTCGAGGTCTTCCCGATGTACCGGTTCTCGACCCCCTGCAGTACCTCGTCGGCGGTCATGGCGTCCAGGCGGCCGGCGGCCATGATCGTCATCGTCAGTAACGTCAGGACGGCGCTGAGGATCTTCAGAGAACGTGGCTGTTTCGTCATGGTTCGACTCCTTTCATGTCACCATCGTCCCGGTCGGGACAGGAAGGATTTCGCGAAGTGAGAGAGGGGGGCCAGGCTGCGCGAGAACCGGGAACCTCCCGCGTTTGGTAAGCCTGAGCATCGGCTGGAGGGCAGCATCATGACGCCAGGTGGTAGACATGGAAGCTTTCGTAGATGAACGAGCGATCTTGCGCGAACAGCCTGGCGGCCAGATCGGGTTCGGCGACGAGACGGCGGGTGTTCTCGGCGTCGAGCTGCCGCGGCCGGGCCAGGGTATATCGCCAGCACATGCGGGCGCCGGGCCGGCTGAGGGCGAGCACCTCCCGGATGACGCCGTTGAAGACCTCGTGGTCCATCCATTCGAAGATGTTCGACAGGTTGAATTTGTCGAAGCTGCGGGGGCCCCATTTCTTGAGGCAGTCGCCGACGGTGCCCAGGAAGATCTCGAGACGCCCGATGTTCTGTTTCAAGATGGGGAAATTCTCGGCCAGCAGGTAGGGCGACATGGCCCGGCGCGAGAAGTGCCCTCCGAGCAGCATCAGCGCCACGAAGTAGTTGTCCGGGTTGTAGAAGGTCGTCATGGCGCGGTCGATCTTGCGGTTGAGGTTCTGCGAGAGGTCGGGGTCTTCGACCTGGGCGAACGAGTGCGCGCCTTTGACCAGGCTGAGTACGAAGCGATTGAGCAGCAGGCTGTTGAGGAACCGCCAGCGCTTCTTGCGGAACGCTTTATAATAGGCTTTCTGCGCGGCCAGATCGGGTTGGCGGAAGAACTGCTCGAGGCTCGTGGCATCATAGAGCCAGTTCAGAATGCGGCGGTACAAGGCGAAAAAGGCTTCGACCTTGCCGCACAGGAAGATGCCCTGTTCGATGAGAGGCTGGTGCGCGTCCCAGAATTCCTGGGCATAGGCCGGCAGGTGGCGTCTGATCTTGCGGTAGAGGGCGACCCGCGTGGCCGCCGGCGGCAGAGGCTGGCCATGGAACGGCGTGCCCAGCGCGGTCAGAAAGTCTTCATGATCGAGCTCGATGATGGCGGCTCGCTTGAACTCGAGCATGGCAAGCTGAGCGGGGTTGAGGTCGATCGAGACGACCCGCTCGGGGTTCTCGAGCAACAGACAGAGGGAGTTGCAGCCGCCCGAGGTGATCGACAGCACGTGATCACCGGGCTTGACCAGAAGACTGCCCCGGTTCAGTTCGGGGTCTTCCCAGACGTTGCTGTAGACGACCGATGGGCGATTCGACATGGCGCTTCTCCGTTCTTCTGGGCTATCACCTGGGGGAAAACGATCATGACCCGGGAGGGATTGTCCCGCTCCCTGAGCCGTCGGCTGTCGCGGCGGCCACAGGGGGGGCGGCCTGACGGGCCCGGTCGAGAATGGTCCGGAACTGGCAGACGAGGGCCGGCATCACCGTGATCTCGCACAGCATGCCGAAAACGAGCGTCAGGGCCAGCAGGCCGCCGAAGTAGATGACCGACTTGATGCTGGCCAGGGCGAGGGCCGAGAAGCCGAGGGCGTAGATGAGCGAGGTCGAGACCACGGCCGGCCCGGCCTCGATCAGGCTTTCGCTGATCGATTCGACCGGATCGAGATGGCGGCGGCTCGGCTCGAAGAACAGGAACAGCTCGTGGATGGTGTCGTCGACCGCGACGCCGAGCGCGATGGAGGCGATGGTGACGGTGGCGACGTCGAGCCGGATGCCCAGCCATCCCATCATGCCCAGCGTCATGACGATCGGATAGACGTTGGGGATGACGCCCAGCCAGATGGCCGCGAAGCGTCGGAACAGCAGGGCCATCGCTCCGAAGATGAAGAACAGCGCCAGCCCGAAGCTGCTGAGCTGGCTCTGGGTGATGTACGAGATGAGCCGGGCATAGAGCGGCACGTAGCCTCCGAAAATGACAGAGACCCCCAGCGGCTCGAAGTGGCGACGCAGCACGGCTTCGACCGTCTGCTCGATCCGATGCAGGGTGGCGGCCGACACCATGGGAACCCGCACGGTCAACCGCGCTTCCGTATACGACGGATCGGTCATCGAGCTGAGATCGTTGTCGGGGTCGGACTCGTACATCATCAGCAACTGGGCGATCTTCTCGGGCGAGTCGGGCACGACATAGGCAGGGGAGACGCCCGCGGCGGCCGCCCCGGGGAGCGAGGCCTGCGTGGCGTTATCGCGAGCGCCGACGGTCGGCGAGGGCGGGCTGGTCGCTGGCGAATGCGCCGGCTCGCTCTGGAGCCCGTTCTCTGTGGCTGTCGCAGGTGAGGAGGGCGCGGCGGCGCCGGGTTCTTGATTCCCAGCATCGTCTCTGGCCGGCCGGGTCGACCAGACCTCGTTCAGTTTGCGCAAGACATCGACCAGCGAGGCGGCTTTCTGCACTTCGGGCAGGGCCTCGAGTTCGTCATGCACCCGGGCCAGGGTCTGCAGGAACCGCACATCCCTCACGCCGTCGGGTCGGCCGGTCCGCAGCCGGCATTCGAGCGGCAGGTAGTAGCCGTAGGTGGCTTCGACGCGGTCGCTCTGCTGGCGCACCGGATTGTTCTCGAGCAGGAACCCCATCGAATAGGTGTCGACCTCCAGGCGGGTCAGCCCGGCGAAGCCGATGACCGCGCTGAGGATGAGCAACGCCATGACGGTCTTGTAGTGGCGTGGCATCAAGGTGACCCACGCCTCGACCTGGTGGGCGAACGGTCGGCGGACGGTAACGCCGGCCTGCGGGGTGACCAGCCCCAGGATGAAGGCGGCGCTGATCATCGAGATGACGTATTCCCCCATGGTGGCGAAGGCGGCGAACAGGCCGAAGCCGCGCAGCACCTGCATCGGGCTGGTGACGATCGAGATGAACCCGAAGAAGTTCGTCAGCGAGGTGAACAGGCAGGGGGACAGGCATTCATGGAAGACGGTGATCAGCCCCTGCCGCTGATCGGCGATGACCTTGTCGATGTTGTAGCAATAGTTGTTGTAGATGTACGAGACGTCGGAGATCGACAGGATCAGCATCAACGTCGGCAGAACGACGGTGACCATGTTGAAGTTCTGCTCGAAGAAGCCGTAGACCCCCAGGAAACAGAGCGTGCCCAGGATCATGACGGCGATGACCATCCCGAGATACAGCCAGGAGCGGAAGAGGAGCAGGATGACCACGCAGATGACCACGTAGGAGACGGTCGTGAAGACCAGCCCGTCGCGCATGCTGAGCCGGTTCAGCTCATCGTACATGACGCCCATGCCGGCCAGTTGGAAGCGCAAGCCATGCGCGGTCAGACGCTGCTTGACGGCCTCGATCAGCAGCGGGCGGCGGGCATCCATCTCGGTGGTGGCGACCGGCTCGATCAGCAGCACGGCATACCGCTGCGTCACGTCGGCCAGGATCTTCCGCTTGAAGGGGTCTTCGTTGAACTTGCGCTTGATCTCTTCGACCTCGAGATCGGTGGCGGCGGTGGCCGTCATCAGGTCGTCGACGACCAGCGTGTCGTCGTCGCGCAGGCCGATGTACGGCGCCAACCCGACGCTCAGCACCCGCTTGAAGTTGGTGGCATCGGCTTCGAGTTCCTGCGAGGCGAGGTAGATGGCATTGACGGTCTCGCGGGTGAACATGCCCTTCTCGCCGCCGTCGACCAGGGCCAGGATGATCTCGTCGTTGCCGTAGATCTGCTTGAAGGCGCGGTAGGCGGTCAGGGTCGGATCGTTCTCGAGGAACCAGACCTCCAGGCTGTTGTCGATCTTGATGCGACCGGCGAAGGCCAGGCCGGCCACCAGCAGCGCGACCATGGCGGCGAAGCACGGGCCGCGCCAGTCGACCAGCCAGGTGGCCAGGCGGTAGAAGAAGCCCGAGGGTGCGGTCGGCGCGGAGGCGGAGCGGCTCATACGGTTCTCGACAGGCGAGCGAGGCGCGGGAGCGTCACGCCGGGGCTCGCTCGAGGATCTTGATCACGCCGGTGGTGCCGTCGAGTTCGACGACGTCGCCGGTCTTCAGCCGCTTGGTGGCGCCAGTGACGCCGACCACAGCGGGCAGTCCCAGCTCGCGGGCGACGATGACCGAGTGCGAGAGCATGCTTCCCCGCTCGATCAGCAGCGCCGAAGCCGAAGCGAACAAGGGCACCCACCCGGGGTCGGTGCGGGCCGCCACCAGAATCTCGCCGTTCAAGCTCATGTCATCGCTGGGCGACAGAATCACCTTGACCTTGCCACGCACCACGCCGCTGCACCCGCCGATGCCCTTCAGCACATTGGGATCGTCGGGCATCGACGACGGCAGGGCGCTGCGGGTCAGGTCGTTGGTGTAGACGATGCCGTGGGTCTCGATGCGGTCGGGCAGCTCGTCCATCTGCCGGTAGCCGTCGAATTCAGCCTTGCGCAGGGCGGCCAGCTCGCGCAACTTCTGGCTGGTGGCGGTGCCGACCACGTAGCCGATGACCTCCTGGGTGGTCAGGTAGAAGATGTCGTTGGGATCGTCGAGCAGCCCGCGTTCGGTGAAGCGATGGCCGAGGCCGAGGAACATGCGGCGCACCAGGCCGTACATCTTGGTGCGGGCGAACCGCTGGTACTCGCGCACCGCCATCGCCTTCTTGGCGTAGCGGGCGACGAACATCAGCACATCGATCTTGGGAATGAGGCCGTAGAGCTTCTGGCCGCGCAGGGCGTCGCGCACGCGCGCCTCGGCCGCTTCGCGTTTGCGGGCCTCGGCTTCGCCGGCGTCTTCTTCGGGAGGCAGCGGGCCGGCCAGGTAGTTCTTCAGCATGGTGAACAGGAACTCGGGACGCTCGTTGAGGGAAGGCTCTTCGAGCTTCAGCTCGTTCATGGCGCGGTAGCCGTAGTCGGCGAGGTAGGCCTGCACCTGCCGGCACAGCTCGCGGTGCTCGGCGGCGTCCTCGGCGCGCGGGGCGCGGGCGAACATGCCTTTCAGGGTGGCGGCGTCGGTCGTCCGGAACAGCTCGCGCAGCGCCGGCTGGCCATGGATGGAGCGGGCCATCTTCTGCAGGGCGCGCATCGGCAGGGTGCTTTCGACATTGCCCTGGCCGGCGCACAGATCGTTGGCCAGGGGCCCGCCTTCCCGGTCGAGGTTCCAGGCGGCGATCAGGGCGCGCAGGATGCCGTAGAAGATCATGGCCATGAAATCGTTGATGATCGGCGCTTTCCAGTTCTTCAGCACCGTGATCTCGAGTTCGTTGTAGATGCCGATGATCTGATGGGCCGGGGCGCGCGCGAAGTCGAAGTCCTTGTACTTGTTGTACATGGTCTGGTAGATGGCCATGAACTTCTTCACTTCGGCGTCGATGGTCCAGAACTTCCAGGCGAGGTTGAGGCCCGACCAGGCGAGCTTGGGCAGCTCGATGAACCAGCGCGCGAAGAACCCTGTCGGCGCCGGCTTGACGTCTTCTTCGAAGCGCGCCTTGACGCCCATCATGCCTTCCATGAAGCGGCTGTTCCATTTGTACCCGGGCAGCACCGAGATCAGGCGGTACCAGTTCTTCAGGTTGTAGTAGATGCGGCCGTTGAGCAGGCCCAGCATGTTGGCGAACGCGAAATCGTTGGCCGCGATGTCGGCCTTGGGCACGCCCAGCACCTCGCAGAACTGCACGTAGACGCTGTGGTAGGCATGCAGGGCGAAGCTGAAGGTGAGCGGGGTGGTGACCCCGCTGTAGCTCTCGACGATGTTGGAGTTGTCCCAGATGGTTTTGTAGGCTCGTTCCGAGGGCCAGGGCTGGTCGATGGTGGTGATCGGCCGCGCTTGCAGCAGGCGCACCGTGCCGTCGGCCTCGATCGTCCATTCGATGTCTTGCGGGACGCCGCCGAAGGAGGTCTCGATACGGTGGCAGATCGCGGCGATCTTCTGCACCTGGGCGTCGGTCAGCGAGGGGCGGGCGCGGTCGGCGTCGGGCAGCTTCTCTTCGACGGTGCCCGCGCCCTTGGCGCGGTCGAAGACGAGGCGCGATTCCTTGTCGGCCAGCTCGCGCGCGACGATGGGGTAGCTGGTTTGTTTCAGGCAGACGAACTGGTCGGCGTTGAGCGCTCCCGAGACCAGGCCTTCTCCCAGGCCGAACACGCTGGTGATCAGGATCTCATCTTCATATTTGGTGGTCGGGTTGACGGTGAAGGTGACGCCGGAGGCCACCCCATCGATCATCTTCTGCACGACGACCGCCATCGCGATGCCGCTCTGGCTGATACCGCGCAGGTGGCGATAGGCCACGGCCCGGTCGGAATAGATCGACGACCAGCAGCGGACCACGGCCCGAGCGATGTCTTCCCGGGTCTTGAGGAACAGGTAGGTATCGAGCATGCCGGCATACGAGAATTCCTTGGAATCCTCGCCCAGGGCGCTGGAACGCACGGCGAAGAAGTCGGCCCCCGGGGCGGCCTGCGCCAGACGGGCGAACAGCTCGTCGGCCAGGGCGGGCGGCAGGGGCTGCCGGCACATCAGGGCGCGCAGCTCGCCGGCGGTGCGGGCGATGGTCTGCGGGCTGGAGCAGTCGAGGGCGGCGACCGCCCGGTCGAACTCGGCCCGGAACGACTCGACGAAGGCCTCGAAGCAGGGGCTGGCCAGGATGACGAACGGCGGCACGTCGGCGCCGGCTTCGGTCAGCCGCAGGAGGTTGCCTCCCTTCCCGCCGACGATGCCCATGACTTCTTGCGATGGTACCTCGCGTGCCGCGATGATCGTGTATGCCACAGCCGGACCTCCGTTCAAGCAAGGTTGGCGAACCGCCGGGGCAGAAGGGCGAGGCCGCTCGTGCCCGACCGTTCCAGCATACTATAAACGCGCCGCGAAGTCAGGCTCAGTCGTTCTCTGGCATGACTTTCCCGCCAAGGCTGCCGAGGGGGAGGGGGGAGACGGGGCGGCCAATTGGCAGGATGGAACTCCCTGAGGCGAGGAAGCTGACGGATCTTCGGCATGAACCCTGGCCTTTTCCCCTGTCATGACCAAACCTGATGCGCCGGGGACCTTGCGAGGGGCCGGGTTCCCTCTGTATGCTTGAAAGGAGCCCCTGAGAAGATGATGGGACGGTGTTGGAGAATGTCTGCCTGCCGACGGTTCGGCGTCGTGGTCGTGCTGATGGTGGTGGCTCTGCTGGGCCCCGCCGGGGCGGGCATTCCCGATCCGGCGATCTATCGGTGGGGCAAGCTCGAGGTGCCTGAAGATTACGATCGCCCCGATGGCCGGCAGATCGAAATCTACTGGGAGAAACTGACCTCGACCAATCCCCGTCCGCAGGCGCTCGTGCTGATCAATGGCGGGCCGGGGGGCACGCACGAATCCTTCCATAAGTACAACGCCCAGGGCGGCCTCGAGCGCGACTATTTCCACTCTCTGCGCGACGAGTTCGAGATCTACCTGTTCGACCAGCGAGGCAATGGCCAGTCGTCACGTCTTTCTTTCAAGACTCTGTCGCAGGTCGATGGGCGGCTCTATGGCACGGTGAACATCTGTCGCGATCTCGAGGAGCTGCGGCGCCGGGTCATCGGCCAGGAGAAAATCGCCGTCCTGGGCGAATCGTATGGTGGCATGGTCGCGCTGTCCTATGCCATCTATTTCCCCGATTCGGTGTCGCGGCTGGTGTTGCATGACACCTCGCCGAGCTTTCGCTATTTCACCAACCTCTACCAGAATTTTTCGAACAGCCTGGCCGATCTCGATGCGCGCGAATTTCCAGGGATTCGCCAGAACTTCCGCAAGAGCCTGCGCCGCTTCGCCGAAGGGACGGTGACCACGCCGGGCAACGTCACATTGACGCCGAACGATTTCCTGTCGAAGTGCCTGCCCTTCACCTATTCCTTCCGTGGGCTGACGGTGCTGGCTCGCATGGTGCAGGACATCGCCGAGACCGGCCAATCCAAGGTGCTCAATGGCATTCTGGCCGCCGAAGTCGCCCCCCGGCCGCCGGCGCGCGACGATGCCCCCGAGACCGGGCCGTCGCCGACCCTGCTGATCATCCAGGCCAGCGAGATGTACGACCCTGAGACGATCGCCCAGCTCGAGGGCGTGCCGGCCTACGACCCCTGGAATCTGGCCTGGGCCAAGGAGAAGATGTTCCGGTTGCGGGGCGAATTCCGGCGCGAGGCCGGGCTCGAAGGGGTGCCGCGCTACGACATGCTGCCGCGTTTGCATGAGGTGCGGGCGCCGACCCTGATCATCGTGGGGGCCTGCGACTTCGTCTGCCCGCCGGTCTATGCCCGGCAGATGCAGAGGGGCATCGGTAACGGCTGCCAGCTGCTGGTGGTCGACCAGGCCGCCCACGGCGCCTTCGACGAGCAGCAAGACTACACGGTGGGGGCCATCCGGGCGTTCCTGCTGCCCGGGCGGCACTATGCCGACCTCTGCCCGCCGCCGCGCGTCAATGGGCCGGCCGCCGCCAAGGCCCTCCGCCACCGCGACGTCCTCGACGCCTACATCGAGGGCACCCGCCGCCTGCAAGGCCTGCTCGGCCCACGCTGACATCGGAAGAACAACCTCCTTGCCGATGGCCGGCCACCGCCGGAAAGGTGCTTCTGCTGCCGCCCAGGGGTTTCCCTGGGGCAACGCTGGAAAAGGAAAACCCCGACGGACATTGTATCCAGTCGGGGTCGGTGACTCGAGAAAGAGAGGTCAGGCGGCGCCGCCGGGTTCGCCGCCCTGGGTGCCGACGAAGCCGGGGTTGACCGCGCCCACTTCGGCGGGAGTGCCGGCGATGCGGGCGAGGAAGGCGGCGCCCAGCTTCTTGAGGTGGCCGCCGACGTTATCGAAGTAGTTGAAGTGGATCTGCTCTTCGTCGATGATCGTCTCGAACAGTTTGGCGCTGATGGCGTCGCCGTTCTCCTGGCAGATCTTGAGGAATGCGTTGTACTGGGCGAGCGTGTCATCCTCGAGGTCGGCGTCGAACGGGTAGATGGCCTCGACCGGCTGGGCTTTGACGGTCTGGGCGGCGGGCTCGGTGGTGGGCTCGCCGCCGATCTCCTTGATGCGTTCGGCGAAGGCTTCGGCGTGGCGCATCTCGTCGATGGCGATCAGCTTCATCTTGGCGGCCAGCTCGCCATAGTCGGCGTTGTCGAGATTGTAGTGCTGGTTCATGTACTGGTGAATGGCGTGCAATTCCATGGCGCGCGCCTTGTTCAGGACTTCGATGACGTTCTTCCGCATGGTTTCACGGGATGTCTTGGCCATTGGGGTTACCTCCTGGGTGATGTGTTGGGAACAGGGTAGCAGGAAAACGCGTTCGGGAAAACTGGCTTTTTGCCCCAGCCATGAATGCCTCTGCCCGAGCCGATCGGTGCTGGGGCAGTCGGGCAGAGCGACTCCTGGCGCAGATTCCTCGAACAAGCGACCGTCCCCCCGCTGGTGGGCTGGGGGGACGGTCAGCCGGCGGTCAGATATTGATTTCGGATGGTTTGTAGGGCAGGCCTTGCTGAATCAGCCAGCGGTTCTGCGTGGCTGACCATTTCCAGGTGATCTCAGGGGTCGGACTGACGGGAATTTTCGCTCCTGATACGCCGCCCTCTTTTCCAGGCTTCCGGGTCACATCGATGTAGGTGTCGGTGGTGACTTTGATGGTATCAGTGGCCAGGTAGGTGAACCCCGTCGGAGTGAAGGTGTATGCGTTGATGGTGTAGCGGTCGAGCCGGCTGGCGGTGGTCGTGCGCAGATCTTCGTAGCTGGGGGTGCCGGCGATGTCTTTGAAATCGGGCGAGATATTGTCCATGAACGCGTTCAGGCGCTGCTCGTCGGTGAGATTGGCATTCTCGAGGGCGGCCTTCATGGCGGCGTAGGCGGCTTTGATTTCGGCCTCCCCCGGCCGGAATGCGGCCTTGGCGGTCTGGATCGCGTTTTGCACGGTGGTGTGGTCGAGGGGGCTGCCGCTCGTCTGATCCTTGAGGAAGGCCAGGAACGCTTGAACCACGGTGAGGAATTCGGGGCGGGCCACCTGCGCTTCGAGATCGCGCGCGGTGAAGCTGGCGTTGGCGGCGATCAAGCCGACGATGGCGGTCGAGGTCGCATCGACGGTGACCCCTTGGCGGGTTTCGCCTTGGGCCAGTCCTTCCAGTTGGCGAGCCAGCAGACGGGTACCGGCGCGATTGCGAACGGACAACTGCAGGGTGCTTCGTGTCAGGGTCTGGATGGTCAGTCGGAACGCGGCGCTGCCGATGCCCTGCAGGGCGGTCTTGGTGCCATCGACGCCGTCGACCTCGATGGTCAGGTTGGCATAGTCGATCTGGTCGGCTGCCGCCGCGCGCAGAGCGGTGAGCGCGGCATTGGTCTCGGGCAACTGCACGATGCCGTTCACGGTCACGGGATTGGTGGTTGAACCGGTGGGATTGCCCCCGCCGCCCCCGCCGCCACCCCCGCCGCAGCCGGTGGCCATCAGCAGAACCGAACCGAGAAGGATTGCGAGAAAGGCACGTGGCTTCATAGGGGTTATTGAGCGCTGGCGGTGGTGAACTGCCGTACCACGTTGGACAGCTTGACGGCATTGTTCGACTTGAGGCTGAGATCGGAACTCTGCAATGTCACCTGATAGGTCGTGCCAGCCCGCAGGGATTTGGTTTCATTCCCCCGCACCACGATGGTCAGCTCTTTTTCGTTGGACGACAGGGAAACATCGAACAGGCTGGCATCGTTGGCGCTGGTCAGGGTGAATTCGGCACCGGTGTTGACGTTTTTCACCAGGATGGTCCAGTTCGTGGTGGCGTTGGCGATCGGCGCGTTGAAGAACAAAGTGAACGTGGCCACCGGGGCGGTCACGTTGCGGGTGTCGTAGGTCATGGTGGCGAGCGTGGTGGGAGAGTTCGAATACATGATCTTTTCGACGAAGAGGAAACTGTTGGAGGGGATGGTCTTGCCTGTCGCCGTGCCGCCTCCATTGGGGAAGGTCACGGTGAATGCCCCCGTCGTGGTGTCATAGCTGACCACCATGTCTTTGGGGTAGGCCGTCGGGGTGGTATCCGCGGTGGCCGCTTTGCCATTCGCATAGAGATTGGAAAGCTCGGCAATGACCTGACCGCCCATCAACAGTTTCGCGGCCGTGATCACTTGGTTGGTTTTATCCCAGGTGGTGCCCAGTTCGGTCACCTGGAAGGTGTGGCGGAACTTCAAGATGAGGTTCGTGCCGCTTTCCTCGTAGCTGGTTGGGGCGATGGCATACGTGAAGGTGGCACCTTGGATTTGCAGGGTGAAGGTCGTCCAATGAGCTTTGGCTTTCAAGTTGGGGACTGCGACATCGGCCGCCGGCACGGTGACATTCTGCGCCATGACGACCTGGTTGGCATCAACCGGGATCGCCGCGACATCACCGCCGCCCCCTCCTCCTCCGCAACCAACAAGGCTCAGGGCGGCAATCAGGGCCATCATCACGAACAGGTGGGAAACTTTCATGGGAACCTCCAGGCACAGCATTGGAATGCGGCCATGATACGGCCTCCCAGCTGAATTTTCAACTGGATTCTGCCATTCATCCGCCTGAGCACAAGAGTGCAGGGGGTAGTGCACCCAGGTCGGCCCGGCGCGTTTCTGCCTCCTGGAATGGTTTGGCTCGGGGCGCGGAGGCCTGGAGAGCGCCTGTTGCCAAATTCTGTGGTTTCGCAGAAGAAATGGATGGTGGGCTCCCTTCCAGCGGTCAGTGGTCGGGCGGTTGGCGAAGGCTTGTCAGCGCGCGGTTTTGGAGGTAGGGTGCCGAAGAAGAATCATGCCGCACCACATTGACCCCCTTCATCCGTGGAACATTCCTCTGACCGAAGCCGCGGCCCTCCAGCAAGAACTGGCGGCACGCCTCGTGTTCGACCGGCCTGTCGGGCCGATCAGGTGGGTGGCGGGGGTCGATGGGTCGTACCGCCGCTTCTGCCCCGACATGTGGGTGGCGGTGGTGGTGTGGGATGCCATGACCGGCGAGACCGTCGAGCAGGTCGCGCTGACCGGTCGGGTGCCGTTTCCCTATGTGCCGGGGTTTCTGTCCTTTCGTGAAGGGCCGCTGGTGCTGCAGGCGTTCGAACGGTTGCAGCACTGGCCAGATGCTGTTTTGTTCGATGGACAGGGTATTGCTCACCCCCGGGGTCTAGGGCTGGCGAGCCATCTGGGTCTGTGGCTCGATCTGCCCAGCGTGGGCGTGGCCAAGAGCCGGCTTTGCGGTGAAGCCGTCGACCCGCTTGACGAGCCTGGAGCTTGGTCGCCTCTCGAGCTGTCAGGCCGGACGGTGGGTGCCGTCTTGCGCACCCGCACCCGTTGCCGGCCGCTGTATGTTTCCCCTGGACATCGCATCGATCTGGCTGGCGCGCTCGACCTTGTCCAGCAGTGCCTGCGCGGATATCGCCTGCCAGAACCGACCCGCCTCGCTCACCACGCTGTCAGTGCCGCCCGCCGGGCAGCAGCGCGGACGGGCTGAGTTCCTCCCTCACACGCGGGGTTGGCTTGGTTCACGGTTGCCCAGATCTGGGCAAGTTTCTCCGGATGCCGGACTTGAACGGGCTGATGGCCGAGGGCGGCAATTTCACCTCGGACCAGCGAGGAGGCGATGGCCGTCAGAACGGGTATTCGTAGCGCAGGGAGGTGGTGAGATAGCCGAACCGCTCGTCTTTCAGCCGCTGGAAGAGGGTCGGCATCAACTGCGGGTCGTTGCGCGCGAGGTTCACCGTCAGAGCGCCCATGTCGGACATGTCGGTGCCGAACTGCGTGTAGCCGTCGAGGAAGGCGCCGCCGCCGACGGTCAGCTTGAGCCGTTTGCCGAACCGATAGGACAGTTCGCCGGTGATGGTGCGGCGGGCCGTGAAGGTGGCCATCTTCGAGACGATGGCTCGGCCTTCCCAGACCAGGCGGTGACCGACCATGCCGGCCAGGCCGAGAGAGGCTGCCGCCACCTCGAGATCGAGGCGATCCTGGCGGAAAACGCCGCGCTGCACTTCGCCGCGCGCCATCAGGCGCTTGGTGAACCAGTGGTTGAGCTGGGCGCGGGCCACGTCGAAACTGGCCTCGTCGATGGTGAAGGTGATGTTCCCTTTGGTGATCGGCTTGGGTTCGAGATGGGCCATCTCAGTGCCGACGATCAGCGTGGTGCGGGGAAATTCGCCGCCGTGGCAGTCCATGCAGGCGTTGGCGCCGGGGCGCCGGGCGCGCGAGGTATGGATCTGGTAATCGAACCGATCGCGCTTGACCTCGAAATCGAAGATGGTCGACCTGCCGCGCAATTGCACGTCGCTTTCGCGCCGCTCGAAGCGCATGCCCTCGAACAGCTCGATGCCGAAGAAGCGGCGCTTCTCTTTGGCGGTGCGCCCCTCGAATGATTGTGGCACGTACAGTTCGAGGCGATCCTCGCCGCGGAAGATCATCTGGCCGAGCTGCGACCCGGCCGGACCATTGCTTTCCCATTTCTCTGCCCGCAAGGGAAGCAGAAACACGCCGAACACGCCCAGGATCACCAAGGCTGGAACGAAGAGCACACGCATGGATTCGCCTCGATAATGGATTGGGTATCAATACCACAATCTGACCCGCTGTGCTAGAGGAGGACTCACCGCCTGGGGGTGATGCGTTCCCGCATTCCCGGCGGCCAGTATCTGTTCCCGGTTCTGTGATCGACTCCTGGCTTGACTATGGCGGGGACCGAAAGCGGATCTCTCGTTTCCTCTTTGTCAGCCTTTCGTGGTGGTGACGATGCCCAGGCGATTTCTCTCTCGAGCGAGAGGAGGTCGCCCCTCTTTCAAATCAGCGTCTTGCGGTAGTTGATTATTCCGTTTTGGGTAATGGCCAGGGTCCGATCATTTGGTGGCGGGGCCGCCCCCTTGATAGGGGGCGGTCGGCTCGCAGACGCACGGCGGCCTGGGGATCAGGGCTCTGATCTCTTCGATGGAGAGGCCAGTCACTTCGGCAATGAAGGGCAGGTCAAGCCCCTTCTCGAGCATGCGTCGGGCGATTTCGGTTTTGGCTTCAGCTTGCCCTTCGGCCCTTCCTTCGGCCCTTCCTTTGGCTCTCCCTTCCTCGAGGCCTTGCATTCTTCCTTCTTCAAGGCCTTGCGCTCTACCTTCAGCCAGGCCTTGTTCTTTCCATTGGATGGTCCATTCGCGCACCGTTTCGGATAGCATGGCATCTACCTCCTGAAGGTCGTGAAATTCGGGGATCACGGCGCCGGGTACCCGGCCGGGCAGGAACGTGCGACCGAACCACACCGCGAAATCGCGGCGCAAACGGGTTTGTTCGGGGGCCCTGAGCCAGAAGACCAGCTCGGCCACGATGCTCCGGACCTCCTCGGGCGTTCGGCACGTCTCGAGCCGGAACAGGGCGGAGACAGCATTGCGGTGGGTGGCCAGCTCGGCTTTGTCGTAGGCCCCTTCATCGATCAGCAAGTAACGGAAATCGGGGCGGAAGCGCTGCAGACTTCCGGGCCCTTCGGCGATCAATGTGGCGATCTGGAGCGGGGCCGACCAGCGCGCCTGGCCATTGTACAAGACCAGGGGCAGGACGGGGGGAAGCACTTCGCTGCCAGAGATCTGACCGCTGCGGATGAGGTCCTGGTAGAGGAGTCCCAGGTAGGTCATCAGGCGCACGGCCATGAAGCGATCGGGGGACGACTGGAATTCGAGCAAGATGTAGACATAGAGCCACCGACCGGCCAGGCGAACGCGCCAGATGAGGTCGTCCTCCCGGTCGCGCAGATCGTCGGTGACGAACCGGGCGTTCTGTTTTTCGAGCGTAGCGAAGTCGAGCTGCCCGACCCAATCTTCCTTGACGAATGTGAGCAGCAGATCTCTGACCATCTCAGGATGGGAGAACAAGAGCTTGTAGGGGTGGTCATGATCTTGGAATGATGACGCCATTCCCATGGAATTCATTCTATCGCAACGTATGCCCCTTCGACAAACCACCTTTTCGTGGAGGTCCCGGCGGTGGCCGATTTGTCGCGGCTGCCCAGGGTTCTGGTAATGAATCTTGCTAGGGAGCGCGTAGGCATCGATCCTTCGGGTGGGGTTGGGGCTCAATCGCTCCCATGGTAGAATGATGGCTGCGCAAACAGATGAGCATCTACCTCGAACTGACTCGACGGTTCAATACTGGCCGCTTCCGCGCCATTCTGAGCGGGGGCCAGGCGGTCGTCATGCATCGCCTGGCCATGATGAGCAAAGATGGGGATTGGATCCTGCGCGAGGACGACGAAGCATGCCAACATGTTCTGAACGTTTTGCAGGAGTATGGCGCGACGTATCGGTTCGGGGCGCCGCTCCATCCCAGGTGGTTGGTTGCCGGATGGAGTTCCCATCTCGAGTTCGTTCATACGGGTTTGAGAGTTCGCACCGATTTCCTCACTCGCCCCCCTCGTCTGTCGCCTGAACGTGTGGAGGCGATGTGGGCGCGGGCCTATTCCTCCGAGATTCCGTTCCTCGAAGTGGTCGATTTGATCGAAACGAAGAAAACCAATCGGGAAAAGGACTACGCGGTCATCGGGGAACTGGCCCGCCTTCTGGTGGCACCGGAAGAAATCCTTCTGCATAGCCGCAGCGCTCGTGATCTTGCCGCTGTGGCCAAGGCTCACCCCGATCTGGTGGCGCGACTTCTTTCTCGCCGTCCGATGCTTGCTGCCCTGGCGGACGGCCGGTGGGATGTCCTCGAAGCCGCTCTTGACGCTGAGCGAAGGCAGTTGATGCGAGCCCATGAAGCGCGTTTGGCCCGATTCGCAGCGGCGGCTGCCAGGTGGGCCGCGATCTGGCCTGAAGTCTCTCGAGAGATGGCGTCCTTGCCGTTGGCCGCGGCGCATGCGCTGATGATCCGTCGGGCAGAGGGCGTCTTGCCGGTTGCAGTACCAGAAGGCGAGCCGATATGACGAGCCTGATGAAGGAGATTCGTGACGAGTTTCTCAGCGAAGAAGACCTGGATCTGGCTTCCCTGACCTTGGAAGAACTCGAACGTGTCTGGCAGGAGTGGCTTAGGCAAGCGCAGGCCAGCAACGACCTCGACGCCTGGGTGTATTCGCATGGCGTGTTTGCGGGCGCCGATCTTCGCGAACTGTTTCCCGATCTAGCGACGCCCAGGCCAAACAAAAGGCCTGGTGGGGATTGAGTCTGGTCAACCACCGGTCGTTCCGGGTCGTCAGATCGGCGCTTCCAATCGTTCGATCAGGCCCTGCCGAATCAGTCTAGACGAGGTCTTTCAGGAAGCGGGTGGCGGACATCAGGCGGATCCCCGCTGGAGTATACAGGTCGTAGTCCCCTTCAAGCGATACCTGAATGGCTTCGACCTCAGGAAATCTGGCATGCAGGTACTTCAGATGCGGGCTGGCCTCTCGGCTCTCTGAGCGTTTGGATTCGATGAAACGAATGGGGCGTCCGTCGCGGACGATCACGAAGTCGACTTCCCGTTTATCGGTATCACGGAAATAGCGCAGCTCGATCTCTTCGGCCAGCGTATCTTCTCGCCAATGGCACCATTTGAGGAGGTGGCAGGCCACCATGTTCTCGAACCGGAGTCCCTCGTCTTTGATCAGGGTCCAGTCGAAGTGGTAATGCTTGGCTTCTTTCTTGACCGCCCGGATCTTCGGAGCGCCGAAGGGATAGATGCGGAAGATGGCATACAGGCGTTCGAGGATTTCCATCCAGCGGGCGATAGTGGGGTGGGAAACCCCAAGATCTTCGCGCAGACTGTTCAGTGACAGGGGGCTTCCCACCAGATCGGGAAGCCGGCCCACCAGCCGCTCGACCAGCGCGATTTCGCAAACCCGCTCGAGCTGGGGCAGTTCCCCGAGAACCAGGCGCTGACGGTATTCACGGCTCCACCGGCGGGCTTTCAGTTCCGACCCTGAAAAGAACGGTTCTGGAAAGCCCCCCAACGTGAACAAGGCCATGAGGTCGTCTCGAGACTGGCCGCCGATTTCGGCAAATGACAAGGGATGCAACCGGTGAAAGTGGTAGCGGCCCTGCAGAGAATCGCCCCCTCGCCGGTAATAGTCGAGGCGGGCACTGCCAGTCACGAGGAACTGGTAGCGTTCCCGATGCTTGTCGAACAATCCTTTCAGAAGGTTACGCCAGCGGGAATACTTGTGGATTTCGTCGTAGACCACCAGACCGGGCGGGCCGGGAAGGAGGCCCTCCATGATGAGGCGTCGATCATCGGCGGCGTCCCAGTTCAGGTAGCCTTCGTTCGGCGGTCGCCCGCTAGCAGCGAGCAATCGCTTGGCCACGGTCGTCTTGCCGACCTGCCGAGGCCCTCCCAGAAACACCATTTTTTCCCGCAAATCCTCGCGGATGACAGCTTCAAGGTACCGGGAATTCTGCATGAGTTTTTTAATCCATAAATGAAAAAACTCATGAGTATTTTAAGGAATTGATAGAAAAAGTCAACCCGGCTACCTCTTTGAAAACAGGGGTGACCTGTGAATGTGGGCAATCCATTCAACTTCCGCCATGGATTTCGAAAGCACAGGGTGATCGGGCATTCTCGATTCTTGAAGAGGGAATTCCAGGAAACCAAAGCCTTATAGCCTGCTCCCTTCGCCCCGCATCAGAAGTATTGCGGCAAAGCCTGCCGTTTGGCCGCCAAGCGAGGAGTTGGCAGGGAAGAAGTTGAAAAGCGACGAAGTCTACCAGGAAAAACAAGCGGTCACCCAAAAGGCCTGGAGGGAACAACATCCTGACTACAATGCGGAAACTATCCTTCCCACGGTCGCTCGCCCTTCCGCCGTCGCGCTTCGTTTGGATGGTTGGTAAACTCTTTTCGGGGGGACTTGCACCTCCAAGGTGACGCCCATGCTGGGCATACAAAAACCCCTTCCCCAACGGGGAAGGGGTTTTGAAGAAACGAGATTTACTGCGCAGCTGTAGTGAAAGTGCGGCTGGTGGTATAGCCGGCAGGGAGCTTATTGGTGCCGCTCTGCACCGAGAAGGTGGTCTGGTCGGCGTTTTGAGTCATAGAGAGGGTATAAGTTTTGTTGGGGGCGAACACCCGCGCTGGAGTCCCTGTGGTAGTTCGGTTGAGAGTGACGTCAACGCATGCGTAAGTGTTGTTGTTGATAGTAACGGTCCCAATCTGAGCGGTAGCCAAAGGACTAGTTCCAGCGAGGTCGGCTTCGGTCAAAGTAACATCGGTAGCACCCGTGACACTGCTCTTGGCAGTGATAGTAAAGGTGTTGGTGGCATTTGAAATAGTGGCACTATTGAAGATAACGCGAATGGTCAATCCAGAGGTTGCAACTCCAGTCGCACCGGAGAGGGAGGCAAATTGGCCGCCAGGATTTTTATACTGAATATCCAAAATCTGGAAGGTGGGAGTGGCATTATTGAGAGTTGCAGAGCCAGTGCCACCATTGGTGACAGTCACAGTCATGGAAAAGGTTCCATTGGGGTTGGGGTTAAGGTCGATTTTAATTTCTACTGTCTTGCTTTCCGTTGCAGTGGCCGCAGAGGCATTGATAGCAATAGTAGTGGTTTGTACAACACCCTTCACCACAATCTTAAGCGTCGCATTTCCAATGCCATTGTTGTTGATAATTTTTTTCAACTCATCGGCGGTCGACCCAGAGATTTCCGCTTTAGATAGAGTTTTGGTGAATTTGTAATACTGATTAGGGGCTGTCCCTTGGAGAACTCCGTCAGTGGTCAGCTGGACATTGTCAATGAAAACTTGGATGTCAAAGGGAGTGACAGCTTGGCGAATTGACCCGTTCGCCAAATTAGCGGCTGGGACGTTAGCGGTGAGAGTGAGGTTTGCCGGGGGATTTTGAGGGGCCAGGGTGACGTCGGGGCCGGCGTCGTCGTTCTCGGTCAGGCGACACCCGATCGACAGGGGGACGAGGGCGATGAGCAACAGGACAAAAAGCTTTCTCATGATCTTATGAATCCTCCATCAAATTTTTGAAGTGAGTTTGATTACCACAAATAGGACAGGGATGTCAACGAAGACTCCTTAGGACCTTTTGTCTTGTTCGATACCCACCTCCTGCCGGGCGGTGCGGGCTGTAGATACCAGCCTTGCACCGCAACAATAACAAAGCGAAGGGAAAAGATCAAGTTTTTTTTTGCGAGGTGGTCAGGGAGGGGGGCGACACATCGTTGGAACTGGCATCAGGCGCGCTTCGACGGTCATTTCGAGGGCACGCCGAGGGGGCGGCAAGGGGGTGGAAATTCGATCGTCGACCATGGGAATCGTGAACTGGTCATGGCAGCCGCCTGGGTACCACCGAGATCGTTGCATGAGAGCCCGATCTTGGGGTGGACAATAGGCTGAAAGTGGCAGTCAGTGCATGGCGGTTGGCTTGTACAAAAAGGCGGCACTGAAGGGGGCGAGGGGTGGGCGGCCGAAGGATGGGCCGTGCCGAGAGCCAAGCGGGCGAAAACAAGCGATTGCAACGCCCAGGCCGCCAGCGAGCCGGCTTCACCTCAGTGGAAGATGGCGATGAAGCCCAGGGTGTCGAGGGCGATCAACGGCAAAACGAGGAATGCTCCGCAGAAGAGCAGGGCAGCCCATTCCTCGAGCTGCATGAAGGAATCCATACGTACCGGGTCGTCTGGTTTAACGGCGAAACGCCATTCCTGCGGCACCATGGCCCGCCAGAACGCTCGCCCGGTCATCTTCCAGAAGATGGCCTGGGCGACTGCCAATCCTCCCACGCAGAGCAGGAACGCCATGAAATAGCCGGCGGTCTTCATCTTGAATGCATCTCCCCTCAGCAGGGCATTGCGGGGAAAACCCCACCCTCCCTATCGGCCAGTCAAAACGGGAGGTTGAGAGGGGTGGGCAAATCGAGGGGCCCATAGGCACGACAAGGGGTGAAGAGGCGGGGGCACATCATTTCTTCCGGCGGCGAGAGCGGGCGGCGGGGGGGGGAGGTTTGCGCGCCTCGGAGGGCGCGGCAGAGAGCGGCGCGGGGGCGGGCTGGGGGGCAGGGGGAAAGACCCTGGCCAGATCGATCGTCAACCCTGGAAACAGCGCGACGTCGATGCGGTCGGTGTCGCCGTAGAATTCGGTTCGACCGAACCCGCCGTGCGGGCCGGCCCGGCGCGTCACCATGACCACGCGGTCGGCCGGCTGGACCACCCAGTATTCCTTCACCCCACAGCGCTCATACAGGCGGCGTTTTTTGATCTGATCCTTGCTGGCGGTGCTGGGTGACAGCACCTCGATCGCCAGGTCGGGCGCCCCTCGCAAGCCGCGCTGGTCGAGATGACCAGGCGGGCAGACAACGATGACATCGGGCTGAACGACGGTGTCGATGTCCTCGTCAGCTTCATCCCCTTTGGGGATCCGCACGTCAAAGGGGGAGACAAAGGCGTGGCAAGGCTTTCCTTCAAGGAATTCGTCGAAAAAGCGATAAAGTCTTCCAACAATATATTGATGGTCGACATTCGGCGCTGGTGTCATGTCGAAGGCCTCGCCGTCGATCAGCTCCCAGCGCTCATCTTCAGGCCAGTACAAGTAGTCGCCATAGGTGTATCGCTTATGAGGAGCGATTCTCGGGTGGTTCATGATTTCTCTCCGCGATTGGTTTCGACCCATCTTAAAGATCGTTCCGGTCGTGAGGGCTGGCCAGCTCCTTTTCGAGCTCCTGGCGGATGGTGGCCAGGCCTTCCCGCTCGAGGCGGGCGATGACCGCTTCGGTCGTCCAGCGGCGCCAGAAGGCGGCCCGGGCGGCCGGCGTGGGGAAATGCGCCTTCACTCGTGGCCGCAGTTCGACGAGCAGCCGGGCCAGGTCGACGATCACCGGCGAGATGACCGCGTCGAAGCGGGCGGCGAGCAGGCGCGACAAGCCTGGGCAGCCCGATGAGATCACGCCGGCCAGGATCGGGCTCCGATCGCAGACGCTGCCGGTAACGACATCAGATGCAGCCGGCTCGTCGCAGCGGTTGCACCAGATGCGGCGGGCGCGGGCGGCGGCCTGCAGGGCGGCCTGCACCTTGGGGGCGTCGGTGGCCAGCACGACGAGGTCGACATCAGGGGCGAGGTCGTCGACCTGGGCCGGCCGTCGGTGCAGGTCGGCGGTCAGGTCGGTGAATTCGGGGGCGATCCGGGGGGCGACGACGCGGAGCCTCGCCCCTGCCTCGTGCAGCAGGCGAGCCTTGCGCAGGGCGACCTCTCCGCCCCCGACGATCAAGACGAGCCGCCCGCGCAGGTTCAGAAAAACGGGCAGGTAGTCCATCAGGGGGCCGACCAGTGGGTGCCGCGGTCGACGAGCAGCACCGACAGCGAGGCGATGACCCCGGCGATGGTCAGCATCGACCAGCGCGGACCGACCACCCACTGCTGGCGTCGGGCCGCCAGCAATCCGGCGAAAAACACCAGGGCGGCGGCCGACACCATCTTTTTGGGAGCCAGCAGCCCCGCCAGGCCGAAGGCTTCGATCCAGCCCCAGGCGCCGATGGCGATACCGAGACCGAAGGCGGCGACCCCCGACCGCAGGAACAGCACGGTGAACTGGTCGAGCTGGGCCAGGGGCGGAAGGACCTGCAGGGCGCGCACCCGATTCTTGCTCTTCAGGCGGCGCACCATGAACAGATAGGTGCCCGCCGAGACGGCGGCCATCAGGAAGAAGCACTCGCCGGCCACTGCGGCGGCCACGTGCGCCAGGAACCAGGGCCGTTCGAACAGGGGGTTCTGCCAGACCTGCTCGGACAATCCGGCGAACCCCACCAGGATGGCGGCGACCGGCAGCCCGAAGATCGAGAAGAACGTTTCGCCCGTCGACCATTCGAGGGCAGCGCACACCGCGGCCAGCACGCCGGCGGCCAGCAGGAAGGCCGCCCGGCTCGAGAAGTGCTCGGGCGCCGCGCCGCCCATCAGCAGCAGGGCGCCTGCGCCCAGGTGGCCCGCCAGCGCGAGGCCGAGGGGGCCGGCGAGGAGGGCCGATCGGAAGGGGCCGCCAAACCATCGCATCCAGGGGGGCTGGTGCCCCGCCCGCCCGCCCCCTCGGCGCTCATGGTCTTCGGAAGCAGCCCGTTTCACGTTCTCGGTGACAGAGGGAAGGTGTCGGCCATCTCTGGGGGGGCCGGGCTCTGTTGTCGAAAGCGTCTGGCAGTGCGTCAGGCCGCCGAGCGCAGGGAAATCCCCCCGACTGATCGCCATTTTGGACAAGAGGCGGGTCACGGTCGATGCCGCATAGCCGAGCGCCGTCAATGCCAACAACCATTGCATAGGTCGATTGTACCACACCCCGCATCCACCTCCCAACCCCGAAAAAGGGGGCACCACCAGGGGCCACGGGCCCCTGGACCTCTGACGCTGCTCTGCCGAACGCTTCGCGTTCGGCAGGCGGGGGGGCGACATCGTCAGTGGGCTCGACAACTGCAGATGAGGCCCCAGCGAACGGATGAACGGAAGGCTTGTCCTGAAAGAATTCAGAACCGGAATTTGTGGTCGTGGATGGAATACTCGCCGGTCGGCGTGCGCATCGGTACGTGGCAGCGAGTGCAGTTCTGGCCGGGGCTCTCGGCGGGGTGCTGATCGCGATCGGTGTGGCAGGTCAGGCAGTACTGGTCGTGGGTCAGATACTCGCTGTCGGTGGCCACTTTGAAGTTCCGGAAATTCTGGCAATAGTCGCAGGTCAGGCCCTTGGCCAGGAACAGGCGGCTCTTCAGGAATTCCCACTGACGCACCCGGTCTTCCATCGATTCGTCGCCGACGAAGGTCCGTTCGTCCTGGCCCGGTTTGGGGGTCAGCCCCGAATAGAAGGCCGCCAGATCGTCGCCGGGCAGGTACCCGACGGGGAAATGGTAGCGGCCGGTGTTGTCGAGCCCCGAGGTATGGCACGACATGCACACCTGTTCGCGGCGCTCGGGCGTGAAGCGGGCCGGATTGCGCACGAACGCCCGGGCGCCCGTCCGCACGTGGTTGAGGGCGGGGCCGTGGCAGGCCTCGCAGCCGACCCCCGCCTCGACGAAGCGTTCGGTCTCGGCCGAGAACCCGGTGGTGTGGCAGCCGGCGCACTGGGGAATCCAGGAGCGGCGCGTCCAGCCATGGTCGCGCGTCGACAGCCAGGTGCGGGTGTGGCGGTCCCAGATGCGGGGCAGCACCACCAGCGTGCCGGTAGCCTCGGCCACGAAACGGTGCACGTAATGCGAGCCCAGCACATACCGCACATTCGCGACGGGCCATTCCAGGTCCTCGTCGCGCAGGTGGCGCACCTCTTCGACCTCGGCCAGCGGGCGAGTCATGCGGGCGTGCGGGGTGCGCGACCATTCCTGGTAGATCTTGGCATGGCAGGCCATGCAGGCTTTCGAACCCGCATACGATCGGCTTTCGAAGGCCCGCGCGCCATGGACGGAAAGGGGCAGGCCCGCTTGGCCGGGGCCGGTCGGCCGCTCGGCATGACATGATCGGCACAAGCCGCCATCGACATTCGGGCGGGTCAGCAGGAAGGTGCGATGCTCGCCGGTGGCGGTGCGCCGGTCGAGGGAAGGGGGCAGCCACGGCGCCGAGGCGGTGGCGGCCTGGTGGGGCGAGTGGCAGGTCAGGCAGCTCAGTCCGTCGCCGCCTTCGAGGGGAAGCCCCGCCCCGGCGCTGGCCGGCACGCCGATCGGATGGCACGCCCGCGCCTCGTCAGGATGACAGGCGAGGCACCAGCCGCCCGCTCCTGGCCGAATGGGCACCGGGGTGCCGGAAGCGTTCACGCGTGGCCGGGCCACGGGGGCCGGCGGCTCGCCCCAATCGAAGGCGGTCGCGCCGGGGCTCGTCGCGCTGTCTGGCGACCGCACCGGCGTGAGGTGGCAGGTGCCGCAGCCGGCCTGGCGGGCGGCGGCGGCGTGGTCGACCTGCCCGAACGCCGCTCCGGGGCGTATCAACCACAGGATCAGCCAGAGCCCAGCCGCCAGTTTCGCAAGCTGCCAGGCTCGACCAGACCACGAGGGCGGGCCAGTCTTCGACCGGCTGCTCAGAGCATTCTTCGGGGCGAAGGCCAGGCCCTTGGCCGGCCACGACAAGTCGTCAGGCCGAAAGGGCGGCCACCCGGCCCGCCACGTGGTCATCCCTCGCAACGGCCCCGCGCGCCGCCCAACGGACGATTGTTCGGGCTGGTGCGCCGCAACGGCAGTGCTCAAGGCGGTTTCCTTCCGGCTAAGAGGAGTGGCCGCGGGCTAGTTCCCGCCGGCCTTCCCGGCCGAGGCCGAGGTCGGCGCCGTCGAAGCCGCAGGGCCAGCCGCGGGAGGCCGCGAACCCTCCGGACTCGGTCCCGGGGCCGGGGGCGACAGGGTCACCCCGGCCAGCGCCTGGTCGAGCACGGCGCGCACTTGCTCGAGATCGGGTTCTTTCCCGGCGGCCAGGGCATCGCGCAGCGCGGCCAGCGGTTGCAGCCGCTGGCGGAAGGTTTCCTGCACTTGATTGGCCGCCTCGCTCAAGATCTGCCCCTCATCGTCAGCCCGCAGGCGCAGCGGGGGCAGGTCGAGCCGGCCCGCCGCCAGATCGCGCAACCGGCCGGCGATCTTGACCACCGGCCCGATCAGGCGGTGGGAGCTCAAGGTCGTCACCACGAGGAGCGCCAACGAGATGAGCAGGAACGAGATGCCGTTGGTCACGATGATGGCTGGTTTCAGAATTTCCCAGGTCGAGCGGAGGCGGTTGTGGGCTGAGAAGAAGCCCTCTTCGACGGTGCGCGCCGTGATCTTGTACAGAAAGAAGCCGTGTATCATGGTGCCCAGCAGGATGACCAGGATCAAGAAGCCTACCAGCCTGATCTGGTAGGACGGCAACACAAGATAATGCTTACGACTGCTTGCAGCCATCTTCGTCTCCTTTGGTTCGGGCCGACCCTTCAGACGCGAAGGGCGCCGGAATTGCCAGCGGTCTGCGGATCAAAGGAACGACCCCGCCCTGGGTGCCATTGATCTGGGCGATCATGCGCTGTTGCTGCCTGGCCATGGCCTCGATCTCCTTGCCTCGTTCGTTCTGCCTTGGCGACCTTCTCAGGGGCGAGCGGTCGGGCTCGCGCCATGGGTGGTCACGCCCAAGGGCGCCGGCATGGCTGCCGGCGCCAGCAATGGATGCACCCACCACGGCATGGTCGTCCGCATGGTGTGCAGGAAGCGTTGCACCGCCTGCCGTCGGGCCTCTTCGCGAGCCTGGGCGGCCGCCCGCCGGGCGGCGCCCGGCCGATCATCGGCGGGACGACTCTTGACCCGCAGCAGGTGTACGCCCTCGGCGTCGGTGTAAGCCACGGTCATCGAGCCGACGGGCAGAGCGGCGAGCGTGTCGAAGAGGCCGGGCGGCAGATCGCCGGCGGTTTTCCAGCCCAGGTCGCCTCCCACGGGGGCATAGAGCGAACGCGAGTAGCTGGCGTTCAAGACGGGGAAAGGAACCCCGGCGGCGGCCTGGGCCAGTACTTCGCGGGCGGTGGCCTCGTCGCCGACCACGATCGTCTGCAGGTGCAAGCGCGTCGGCGCTGCGTTCTCGCCTGGATCAGTCTCCTCGCCCGGCTCTGAACCGGCGGGGGGCGCGGCGGCGTCGGCCACCCGGGCTCGGGTCAGCCGGGCCAGCTCTTCGATCAGGAACCACGCCCGGATCAGATCGGTCGGCGGGGTGGCCGGCCCTGCCGCGGCGTCAGAGGGGCGGTGTTCCGACCAGCCTCCGGCGGGGGGGGCAGCGGGGCCGGTCGACCGCTCGGGACCGGCCACGGCGCTTTCTGACGAACGGAGAGCGGTCCATGTTCCTGGGCTGGTCGCGGCCAGATCGGCCACGGGCAGCTCGGGTCCGGAGGCAAGCGCCTGGTCGAAGGCTTCCCGCAATCGGATGAATTCCTCCTCCCGGTCGAGCCGAAGCTGGCGGCCGGCCTCGGCCAGCAGGAGGGTCTCGACCAGCTCGGCGGCGAATTCGGTGTTGCTCAGCCGGCGCGCGGTCGGCGGGGCCAGCTCTTTGAGCTGCCGGAACTGGCCGAGCGTGAGGCTGGTGCCGCCGACCTTGAGCGCCAGATCGTGGCCGAAGAGCCAGGCATCGAGATCGATCTGGCTCACCGCCAGCATCAAGCTCCCCGTCAGCAGGACCAGCCCCACCGCGGTCGCCAGCAGGCCGAACCGCGACAAGCGCACCAGGCCGGCTTCTGGCCAGCTCTCTCCAGTTCTCAGCTCCATCATGGCTGTCCCCCCGGGGGCACCACGTCGGGGGTGCTGGCGGGTTGCGCCACTCCTGGGGTCGTCTCTGGTGCTCTCGCGGGCTGGCTTGGCGTTGGGTCAGGTCGTTGCCGCGCGGTCGCCTCGCTTGGTTGGTCGGGGGTCGTTCCCTCGCTGGCGGGTGGGGGATGGAGACGCTCCTGGCCTGATGCCGGGCTGGCCCCCCCATCGACCGGAAGAGCCGCGGAGCCGATCTCTCTCGCCATCGTCGCCGAGGGAACGCCATCGTTCACGGGCAGGCCGCGCAGCCGTTCGAACAGCTCTTCGAGCGGGAAGGGCCCTTCGCGCGAGAAGGCGATCTTCCCGTCGGGATCGACCAGGAACAGGGCCGGCGTCGTGCGCACGCCCCACTGGTCGGCGGCCAGGTAGGCGTCGGAGGCGATCTCCTCGAGCAGCACCCGGCAGGCGAGACGCCGTTTGCGCAGGTAGTTGAGGAGGCCCTTCTTCATGCGCGCGGTGTCGAGCGAAACGAAGAAGCTCTCGCAGGGGAGCCCCGGCAGAGCGGCCAGCTCGGAGACCATCACCGGCATTTCTTCCAGGCACGTGTGACAGAACAGCGACCAGAAGAAGACCAGCGTCCATCGCCCGGCGACCGGGAACTCCACGGTCTGGTCGTCGAGATCGCGCAAGGTCAGCCGCGGCGCGGTCTCGCCCGGCTGCCGGAACGGCACTGGTGCGGCCCAGGCCTGGCCCAGCGTTCCTACGGCTACAGCGCTCAAGACGAGCAGGAACATCCACACCGAGCGGTTGGGCCGATGGTTCCCGGCTTGGGCGCTTTTCCGCCCAGAAGACCGAACGAACCGGCTCGAGACGAGCGTTTGCCGCCGATCTGAACCACTCTGGCAGGGGCGAGCGGCCAGACCAGGCAGCGACGAAAAGAAACGATGGCCGGTCCGATCAGAGCTTTTCGCGGATGGCACGTTCGATCTCGTCGTCCTGGCCGGGTTCATAGCCGACGTGGGCATACAACACCTCTCCCTTCCGGTTGAGCAGCACGGTCTTGGGCAGGATGGTGGCTTCGTAGGTGCGGATCAGCTTCATCTCGTCGTCGATTGCCAGCAGGTAGGGGATCGGTTGCGGATATCGCTTGATGAACTTCTGCACCTTGGTTAGCGGGAAGCCGGGCGGATGCACGCCGATGATGGTCAGGCGATCTTTCAGCTTTTCGTGCAGCCTGATGATGAAGGGAATCTCCTCGATGCACGAACTGCAGGTGATCGACCAGAAGACCAAAAGGATCTTCTTGTCGGTGAACATGCCGCTGAATTTGAATTTCTCGCCCTGCACCGTCGACAGCATCACGCCCTGCAGGGTGTCGAGCCGCCCGGGGGGCGCGTCGGGGATGAACAAGAAGATGAGAGGAACGGTCAGCAGGGCGATCACCAGCAAGACCAGGGCATTGCGGCTCATGAGCCGTATGATACTCCATCGTGGGCTCTTCGGCTACCGCCGCAGGACAGACTCCGATTGTCGCTTTCGCCCGTCAATGCGCACCAGTCTGGCTGTCAGCGCCATGGTCCGCCCGCCGGCGACCGAGGGCCCAAGGGCCAATGGCGGCTGGTGGTTGTCAGGAAAAGATGAGCGGCCCTTGCTGTAGTCGACCATCAGACATGCACGATGGCCCTGGCCGCCGGGATGCCCGATGGGGGGCAGGGCGTGGTAGAATACCCGCCCTCGAGGAGCGAATCGATCATGCGGACGTGGCGTTGGCATATTCCCCTGTGGTGGGCCAGGCTGTCGCTGCTGGCCTACTGTCTGGTGATCTTCTTCGTCTCGTCGCGGTCGCGCCCGGAAGAAGAGCTGGGCCTGCCGACGGGGCCGGTCATGCATTTCATCGAATATGCCGGTCTGGGAGTGCTGGCCTGGGTGAACATGAGCCACCGCCGTCGCCGCCGCCCCTGCTCCCGCCCGGTCTCAGGCTTTGGATCGATCTTCGGCTGGCGGCGGCGCGCCTGGAAGGCGCTGGCCTTCTCGGCGTTCTATGGCATGACCGACGAGATCCACCAGGCGTTCGTGCCGATGCGGTCCTGCGAGCTGGCCGATTGGCTGGTCGATGTCGTTGGAGCGCTGGCGGGAATCGTGGCGATGGAATGGCTGGTCGGCACCCGCCGGTTGCGGATCGGGATCAGCGCCGATTGATGCCTTGTTGATTCCCTGGAGAGCGTCGTGAAGACGTGCGGTTACTCCAACACCACCATGGTGCCGGCTTTCTGATCGCCCCAGCGACGGCCTTCCAGGTCTTTGAACATGGTGAAGATCTCGAACCCGTAGAGAGCTAGCACCAGAATCAACAAGAACGCCGCCAGGACCATCACCACTACCCCGACCAGAATCCTGAAGGGGAGGAGATTCAGCAGGGATAGCGCCGCCGCGGCGAAATAAGGAACCGCCAGCAGGAAATTGCGGGCGACCGAATCGGCGGTGGTGATCGGTTGCCGATCGGGGCCCTTGACCACCCGGATGGTCATGACCTTTTTACCGATACTTTGCTTGTCGAGCACAGCGATCTGGTAGGGGGCGTCTTTCAGGAGGATCAGGATGCCGCCCAGGGCGACGATCAGGGTCGAGACCAAGGAGACCAGGAAGCCTGGCAGCACCGCCTGCAGGACCACCAATGGCACATGCATGAACGCCACCAGGCAGCCGATCAGGGTCAGGTCGATGAAGCCGGCGATCAACCGCTTGGCCGGCACGCTCATGTTCTCGGGCTCGAGGGATTGCATGACCTTGTTCTTGATCTCCTCGGCCTTTGTCAACGGGTCGTTCGATGCCTGGCCGCTTGCAGAGGGCGGCGAACCGGCCGGCTGACCGGGTTTGCGCGGCAGTTGCGCGGGGCTGGGAGCCATGGCTTCCTCCTGCGGTGACCTCTCTGGTTCTTGCCTGGGACGACCGATGAGGAATGTAAGCTGAATCTCCGGCGGTGTCAAGGAACCCGCTGGCCGACTCTCACGAAAGGATCGACGTGCGCTTCCCATGAAGATCGGCCTCATTTCAGATACCCACCTCAACGGCGACCATCCGATCGCGGTGCCGAACTGGGTGCGGCAGGCCTTCGCGGGGGTCGACCTGATCATCCATGCCGGCGATATCGAGGTCGACGAGGTGCTCGAGGAGCTGGGGCTGATCGCTCCCGTGCAGGCTGTGCGGGGCAATGTCGACTGGCTCGACCATCTGCCCGTCTCGCGTCTGGTGCCGATCGACGGCGGGTTCGCCGCGGTCGCTCACCGCCTGGCCGATGCCCGCCGGGCGTGGCGCCCGGGGGTCATCCTGCTGGTGCACGGCCATACCCATGCCGGCGAGATCGTCGAAGAGCCGGGTCTGACGATCATCAATCCCGGCAGTGCACGCAAGCCGCGCGATGGGCGACCGCCGTCGGTGGTGGTGGCCGAGGTCGTCGCCGGGCAGATCCGGGCCGAATTCAAGTTCAAGCCCCAACCGGCCGATGGATAGGGAAGAGCATCCACCGTTCGAGTAAGGAAGGCAATCATGAAACGTCTTGTCGTTCCCACCGCGGCCATCGTTCTGATCCTGCTCGTCGTCGGCATCTGGTCGAACCAGGCGGCCGGCACCTCCCCCCGCTATGGCGGCACCTTCCGCGGCTACCTGACCAGCGAGCCGGCCAACCTCGATCCGGCGCGCGGCGTCGATGTCAACGAAGGCAGCGTGCAGGCCAAGCTGTTCGACGGGCTGGTCCGCTATGATGAGAAGATGCAGCTGGTCGGCAACCTCGCCGAACGGTGGGAGATCTCGACCGATGGGAAACTCTATACCTTCCGTCTGCGGCAGGGCGTGCGCTTCCATGACGGGCAGCCCTTCACCGCCAAGGATGTCATCTATTCTTTCGATCGCCTGCTCGATCCGAAGACGGCTTCCCCCCGCACCTGGGTTCTCGAGAAGGTGCGCGGCGCCAAAGAGCGCCTCGACGGCACCGCCTCGACGGTGGTCGGCTTGTCCTGCCCGGATGCCTACACCGTCTGCATCGAGCTGATCGAACCGTATGCGCCCTTCCTCTGTCTGCTGTCGATGCCGGCGGCGTTCATCCTGCCCTCGGGGGCGGCCGATCGCATCGCCCGCAAGGAGTTCTTCGAGAAGCCCATCGGCACCGGGCCCTTCAAGGCTGTGGCCCGCGAGCGCGATAGCTACATCAGGCTCGAGGCCAATCCGTCCTACCATGGCCCCGCCCCGCAGGTCGGCGTCATCGAGCTGCGCATCATTCCCGAGAGCCTGAAAGCCGAGATGGAGTTCGAAAGCGGCAACCTCGACATCCTGCAGCTCAATCCCTCCAATTATGAACGGTTCGCGGCCCGCCCCGACTGTGCCGGGCGCATCCATGACGTGCCGGCCATGAACGTCTTCTACATCGGGCTCAACAACCAGACGGCGCCGTTCAACGACGTGCGGGTGCGTCGCGCCCTCAACCACCTGATCGATCGCCAGGCCATGCTGAAGGCCGTCTTCCAGGGGCGCGGCGTGCCGGCCGCCGGTTCGATCCCGCCCGGAATTCTCGGCCATTCGCCCGACCTGCGCGGGTATGCCTACGATCCGGCCAAGGCCCGGCAACTGCTGGCCGAAGCAGGATTCGGGCCCGGCAAGCCGCTCAAGTTCGATCTCTACCAGAAGTCTTCGCAGTCGGCGTTCGAGGTCACTCGCCTGCTGCAGGGCGAGCTGAAGAAGCATGGCGTGCAGGTCACCCTCAAGCCCATGGAATGGAGCGCGCTCAAAGACGCGATCAATCGCGGCGAGGCGCCAGCCTTCTATCTGAGCTGGTTCGGCGATTATCCTGACGGCGAGAACTTCCTCTATCCCCTTTTCCATTCGAAGAACTGGGGGGCGGGGGGCAACCGGGCCCAGTACAAGAACCCGGCCGTCGATGCCATGCTGACCGAAGCGCTGCGCATCCAGGATCCCGACAAGCGGGCGCAGGCGTATGCCGCCATCAACCGCCTGGTCGTCGAGGAAGCCCCCTGGATCTACCTCTGGCACACCCCGGAAACCTACCTCCTGGGGCCGGCGGTCAAAGAGATGGTCTTTTCGCCCCTCTTCGCGTTCGACAAGGGCCTGACCATCCGCACCGTCCAGTGAGCGGCACCGACCGGCGGGCCGGGGCCTCCTGCGGGATCGCCCCGGCCCCGGCCGTTTCGGGGTGGTGCGCTGGCCGGAAGTGGCCTGCATGCGCTGGCCGGAGGTGGCCGGCGTGAGCTGGCTGGGGGTGGCCTGACCATGGCTGAATTCGCGCTGCGTCGTCTGCTGGGCACGGTGCCGGTCATTTTCGGCATTCTGGCCATCGCGTTCGTCGTCCTCTACCTCGTCCCGGGCGACCCCGCCCAGACGGTGGCCGGGCCGCGCGCTTCTCCCGAGGCGATCGCTCGCATCGCGGCCGAAATGGGGCTCGACCGCCCGCTGCCCGAGCGCTTCCTGGGCTACCTGCGCCGGCTGGCCGTCGGCGATCTGGGGCGGTCGGCGGTCAGCGACAAGCCGGTGGCCGACTCGATCGTCGAGAAGTTCCCCTACACCTTGAAACTGACCGTGCTGGCGATGGCCTTTTCGATCAGTCTCGGGCTGCTGGCCGGCATTCTGGGCGCCATGTACCGCGGCGGCGTGATCGACCGGCTCTGCACCGTGCTGTCGGTGGCCGGTATCAGCATTCCCATCTTCCTGTTCGGGCTGGTGTTCCTCTACGTGCTGGCGGGCAAGCTGAAATGGTTCCCCACCTCGGCCTATCGGGTGGGGGACGCCTGGTGGCCGCTGGTGCTGCCCGCTTTCACGCTGGGGGTGCGCTCGGCGGCCTTCCTGGCCCGCATCGTGCGCAGCAGCCTGATCGAGGTGCTCAACCAGGATTTCATCCGCACGGCCCGCGCCAAAGGGGTGCCGGCCTCGCGCATCCTGTTCCGGCATGCGCTGGTCAACGCGCTGATTCCCATCATCACGGTCATCGGGCTCGACCTGTCGAGCTTCTTGAACGGCTCGGTCATCGTCGAGACGATTTTCGACGTGCCCGGTCTCGGTCGGTTCGCCATGGAGGCCATCCTGCAGCGCGACTACCCGGTGATCCAGGGGATCGTGCTGTTCTCGGCCTTCATCTTCGTCTTCGTCAACTTCCTGCTCGATCTCGTCTACGCCTGGATCAACCCGCGCGTGCGCGACGAGATGTTCGGCCAGGCGTGAGGAGGAGGCGCGCGATGACGGAGCTCTGGCACCGCTTGTCCTGGACGGGGCGGCTCAGTCTGCTGGGCATCCTGCTGCTGGTCGGCGTGGCCCTCGCCGCGCCCTGGCTGGTGCCCCACGACCCGCTGGAGACCGACCCGCAGCGCCGGCTGGCCCGACCGACCGGGTGGTGGGTGGAGGTGCCAGTCGCGGTTCAAGAACCCATCGAGAAAGACGGAGCTCTGGCGGGGCGATCGGTCGCCGACCTCCTGGCGACCGCGGGCGTGCCTGTCCACCTAGCCACGGCGGCCGTGCCGACTCGCCCGTCGACCGTCTGGAAGCCGGGCTTCTGGCTGGGGTGCGACCAGTACGGCCAGGATGTGTTCTCGCGCCTGGTCTACGGCACGCGGCTGTCGCTGGGCATCGGCTTCTCGGCTCGACTGTTCGCCCTGACCATCGGGCTCGTCGTCGGCCTGCTCGCCGGGTATTTCGGCGGCTGGACCGACTGGCTGCTGATGCGGTTGGTCGACATCTTCCTGGCGTTTCCCAGTCTGCTGCTGGCCATCGCCATCTCGATGGTGCTGGGCAACGGCCTGCTGACCGTCATTCTGGCCATCGCGGTGGTCGGCTGGGCCGAGACCGCCCGCATCGTGCGCAGCCAGGCCCTGGAGCTGCGCTCGGCCGAATTCGTGCTGGCCGCCCAGGCCATGGGGGCGAGCCATGCGCGCATTATCCTGACCCACCTGCTGCCCAACTGCCTGCCGCTGATCATCGTCATCTTCGCCATGGGCATGGCGACCGCCATCCTGGCCGAAGCGAGCCTCAGCTTCCTCGGGCTGGGGGTGGACCCGGCCCTGCCGACCTGGGGCGGCATGGTGGCGGCCGGCAAGGACTACCTGTGGGCCTATCCGACCCTGGCCATCTACCCCGGCTGCTGCATCGCTCTGGTGGTCATCCTGTTCAACGTGCTGGGGGACGAGCTGCGCGACGTGCTCGACCCGGGCCGCAAGGGCAACTGGCTGGCCTGAACGCCGCGCCGGGCAGTTGCTCGCGCGGAGCGGGATGCGGTGAGCCTCTACCCGCTGCCGGGCCGCCGCCAGCCCAGTTGCCCGGGCGGGGCGGGATGCGGTATAACGTCCTCCCCAGCCGCTGGCGGGCCGGCCTCGCCTCCTCCGATGGTTCGTTCGGCTCGGCAGGCGCGTGATGGCCGGCGGCCCGGCGGCTGGAAGTTCCCTCGAATGAAGGAGGCGCCGCGCCATGCCTGCCACTTGTCTTCCCCTCGTCGGCATCACCTATTCCGATACCGCATTCCGTGACCAGGAGATGCGGTTGCGTACTTACGTCACGCGCAAATACTTCCAGGCCGTTCAGCGGGCAGGGGCCGATGTCATTCTGCTGCCGCCTTCGATGGAGCCTGCGACCTGGCAACGCTACCTCGATCTGATCGATGGCCTGCTCCTGCCTGGCGGCGAAGATATCGACCCCCGCTACATGGGGGAAGAGCCCTCGCCAAAACTCGGGCTGGTCAACCCCTTCCGCGATGTCTTCGAGCTGGAGATGGCTCGCCTGGCCTTTACCGCGCGCAAGCCGACGCTGGGCATCTGTCGGGGTGTCCAGGTCATGGCAGTGGCCCTCGGGGGCAAGCTCCATCAGCATGTCCCGGCCCTGCCCGAGGCCATCCAGCATTCGCAGCAGGGCCCGCGCTGGTCGACCAGTCACCGGGTGCGCGTCGAGCCGAGGTCGCGGCTGGCCGCCTGGCTCGGTACCACTGAACTTTTCACCAATTCCTTCCATCATCAGGCGGTGCGCCAGCCGCCCGCCGGTCTGAAGGTCGTGGCGGTGGCCGGCGACGGTCTGCCCGAGGCTCTCGAAGCCGTCGACGATCGCATCTTCGTCGGCGTCCAGTGGCATCCCGAGGAGACCAGCCTGTCTGATGAACCCTCTCGCCGGCTCTTTCTGGAGTTTGTGGCGGCACTTGGCTCTCCTCGCCAGCTCTGAAGCGGATCGGAGCCGGGTTCCGTCGCGGCTTCGCCTGGGGTCAGCGCGTTCGCGCCCGTTGGTGCAGGCGGGAAACCGCAGCAACGCCAACTCGGGAAGCCAGTCCAGGGGGCTTGGTCAGCGGGAGCCCCCGCCGGTGCCGTTTCTCTCATGGGGAGAACGACCTTCGAGAACAAGAATTCCCGGCGGGCTGGCCCAGCGAAGAGGGAACTTTTTGCGGGCCCGGAGGTGTCATAACAAATGAGCCCCTTCCGATGAGCTCCTTCTAAGGAAGATGGCCGCAACAGCCGATGTACATCGTAGAACAGGCTCAGGATATCGCCGGGCAAGGAGGCACCCCATGATTCGCATGACCATCTGGACAGGTATCGGTCTGACGCTGCTCTACGGGCTTTTCGGGTGGCTGGTGTCGGAGCGCCTGACGGTCGGCTGCCATGAGGTGCTGCTGAGCGATCGGGAGGCTCTGGTCACCCTCAAGAACGAGGGGCCCGCGCCGGTCGAAAAAGTGCTGGTCGTGACCCGGGTGTATGAAGGCGACGATCTGGTGACGTCTTCGCCTCTTGTGGAAAAGAGGAATCTCCCTGGGCAGGGCAAGGTCCAGGTGCGGCTGCCCTTGTCCAAGCCGCTGGCCAAAGGCGTCGATTACCGCGTGGTGACCCATCTGCAAGTGGCGGGCTTGCCACCCGTGAGCCGCGAGTTCTCATCGACCGTGGTCAAGCAGACGGCGATGCGCTGGCCGCCGCCCCGCCGGCCGAAGGTGATCGAAGAGCCGCTCCTGCTGCGGCGGGCCATTCAGACGATCAATCCCCGGGCCGAAATGGGCCTGTTGTAACCGCGCCGCCACCGAAGGGCGACGGGCCGATCGACGGCCACCGATTGCCTGGCGCCTGGGTTTCAGGGTAGAGTTGCCAGGTTCCCGAGGGGAACGACCCGACAAGGTGGTGCATCGGTATGCCCAGGCTGTGGCGTTCGGCTCTGTTGTTGGCGGCGGCGCTTCTGGCGGTCCAGATTGCCGGAGTGTTCCTGCTCTGGAAGGAGCGGTTCGAGAGCGGGGCGGTGATCCAGATGCTGCCGGCCAGCCATCTCGATTTCAGCGAAGATGTGTGCAATGTCGAGACCATCCGCAGCTTGCTCGAGGCGCCCGATCTGGCGGCGGAAGTGCGGGCCCGCTTCGGCCTCGAACAAGAAGCGGGCTGGGCGGCGCGGCCGCTCATCGAGCGCCGATTCCAGGAGAGCGATCCGACGCTCGGCACCTTCCGCTTCCGGTTCCGGCATCCTTCGCCCGAGGTGGCCTGCGGGGTCGTCCAAGCACTGCTGGACGGCATCGCAGCGCGGTGGCAGGCGGCTTCGCGGGCCCGGGCCCGCTACATTCTCGAGCAGGATGCCCAGGTGCTCGACATGAACCTGGGCCAGTTCGATCGCCAGCTCGCCTCGATGTCGGCCTTCCGGATCATCGCCCAGCCCGCGTCGGGCAGTCCCTGGGCCGGCATTCTGCCCACCTTCGTCGGGGCTTCTCCGCATTTCGAAGAAACCAGATACCAGCAACTGAACCTGGCCCGCCGGCGGTCGGAAATCGCGATCATGCTCGGCCGGCCGGGCGGTTCGCCTGACCCGGTCCCGCGGTGGCGGGTCGTGGTGCCGCCGGTGGTGGCCCATCGCCCGGTCTGGCCCTCGCGGCTCGATCTGCTGGTCGTCTGTCTCCTCAATTCCCTGCTGTGGGCCGGCGCCTGGGCCATCTTCCGCCATTGGCACGATTCCCACCGGGAAAGTCAGGCGGCATCTCCTGTTGTAACGGCGTCTGGTTGCCCCCCGGTGCCGCCGGGCGGCAGGGCGAGCGCGCGGTGAGGGTGGCGACGCCCGCCTTCTGGCGATTCGCCGCGCGGGAGCGGGGAGCGTGATCGACGAATTGGTGGCCGCGGGGCTGCCGGCGCTGACGGTGCTCGGGGTGGGGGCCGTGATCGGAACGTGGTCTGCCTCCTGGTTCGGTTTCTGGGGAAACCCGGTGACGGCCTTCCTCGGTTCGTGGGTGCCGATGGGCATCGTGCTGGCCATGGGCTGGATGACCTTCCACTCGTTGCAGCCCGCTTTCCTGTTCATCGTGGCGAGTGCGACGGCCGCCTTCCTGTTCGGCGCCCTGGCCGGCGCTCGCCCCCGACCGGCCGTGCCTCCGGCGGTGCGCGTCGATGCCTGCCGATTTCTGCAAGTGCTGCGCGCGACCGCTCTCGTCGGCCTGGTCGGGTTCCTGGGCTTCGTGGCGGCCGTAGTGTGGCAGGTCGGGTGGGGCGGGTTGCTCCAACGGCCGCATGAACTGCGGTTGGCCATGAATTCCGAGGAGTTCTCCGATCCGACCAAATTGCTCCACTATGCCACCATGCTCATTCCGGTGCTGGTGGTGATCGGACGGGAGGCGGGGATCCGCCTGGGGGCCCATTGGTCATGGGTGGCTGGGCTGGCTCTAGTCAGCAACCTGGTTTCGACCGGCCGCACCCGCATCATCTGGACGGCCATGTGGTGCGGATTCTGCCTCCTCCTGGCCCGGGAACGGCAGGCCCCGCGCCTGGTGTGGAAGGTGGCGATGGCCGGGCTGGTTTTTGCCCTCGCAGCCTTCTGGCTGATCGGGGCTTGGTTGGGGAAAGGATTCCCGGTCCATGAGCAGGGGAAATGGATGCCGGAGATGCCTGAACCCCTGGTGGGTTTGGCCACGGTCTTCTTCTACCTGGGCGTGAACCTGCCGTATCTGCAGGAAGCCATGGCCCTGGCCGACCCGGCCCCGCCGCCTCTGAATCATCTGCTGCTTCCCTATTACAAGACCATCAGTTTCCTTCTCGCGGGCGTGCCTGTCCCCAGCGAAATTCTCGAGCTTCATCCTCTGCCGTACCCTGCCAATACCGGCACCTGGCTGGTCCAGTTCGCCTTCGATGCCGGGGTGGCAGGAGTCCTGGTGTTTCCCTGTCTGGTCGGGCTGCTGGCTGGGTGGTTGGTGACCAATCCGCGTTGGGGCGATGCCGACCCGTTTCGCCTCTTTTTCGGCGGCCTTCTGCTGGTGGTCATCTGGCTCGGATTCATCGGCAACAAGCTGCTGTCGACGCCGACGTGGCTGTTCGTCGGGTTCGGGTCGACGGTTCTGCCCTGGGTCAGAGGCGAGCCTTCGCCTGGTCAGCAGCAAGAGGAGGGGGCGGCGCCCCGGTCGCTGCCGGGAACCATCGCGGCAGCACCACCAGGGTGAGAACGGCCTGGCCGGCTTCCAGCGCCAGATTGTTGAGGGCCAGGCCGGCGGGGCCGAGGAGGGCGGTTGCCAGGGCTCCTGACAGGGGCCGGACGAGGCCGCTGATGGCGGCCACCTTCGCCAGGCGGGCCGCCTGCCCGCGGCTGAAGTAGAGCGGAGCCATCAGCGCCGTCCCCATGGCGACCGGAATGGCCAGGAAGAACGGCCACCAGAGCCAGGCCGTCGCCGCGCTCCCGAGCGTTCCCGGCGCGAGCGCCGGGCCGCCGACCGGGCCGGCCTGCCCCAGGGGATTGCGGCCGGTCAGAATGGCGAAGGCCGCCATGCCGGCCAGGGCCAGCAGTCCACCCGTTCGCAGGTGGTGGGTCAGAACCGTCCGGGTCTGGGCTGGCCGGCCCGCCTCGTGCGCCGCCCGCAGGGCCGGATAGATCGCCTGCCCGCTGAGAAACACGGGGGCCGAGGTCAGGCGATAGCAGGCATCGAGCGTTCCGAACAGGCCCAGTGTTTCTCGGTCCAGGAATAGGTCTCCGATCAGGGCGTCGGACCGCTGATACACGGCGGCGGCCGCTCCGGCCACGGCGTAGGGCGCCAGGCGTCTGGCCGCCTGCCGGGCGCGCGCCGACCAAGACCCCGGCGGGGGCGGGGGAAGATCGGCACCCCAGCTCAGGACCCCGGCTTGCGCCATGGCGCCCAGTTCGCTGAGATTGCCGCCGATCAGGGCCAGCAGGCCGACCGTCGGCGTCACGCCGGCCGTCGCTCCCGCCCCGATCAGCACCGCCAGCAGCCCGATGGCATGCCACAGCGCCCCGCGCGCCAGCAGACCGAACCGCTGGAAGGCATACAGGCGCCCCTGGCGGGCGGTCAGGGCGGTTCGGCTGCCGACGAACACTCCGAGCAGGGCGAAATCGAGCAGCGCCATCGGCTGCCAGCAGCCGGCGGCGGCCATCGCGCCAAGCGCGCCGAGGCTGCCGAGGGCGACGACCTGGCGCAGCGTCAGCACATCGGACAGCTCCGGCACCGCGCGTCCGGGTTGCGAGCCCCACAGTACCGGGAAGGCGTTGCTGGTGCCGAGATCGGCCAGCAGCACCAGAAACATGGCGGCGGAGGTCAGGAAAAAGAAGCGGCCGGCGGCCTCGGCCCCGGCGACCTGCCAGAACAGCGCCTGGAGCAGATACGGCCCGGCCAGGCTGAGGGATCTGGCCATCCCATACGGGAGCAAGCGGCGGGCCGCATGGTCCAGCCAAGGTCTGCCGGGGTCGGTTCGACCGTCGACGGTCTCAGCGGACGGTTCTCGGGTCGACGCCCGCCCAAAGAAAGTGCTCGTCTTCAGAGCGCGCATCCGGGGACGGCGGCGTGTTCCAGGGCCCACCGGACCAGATCCTTGCGGCTGCATTCGCTGCCCAGGAAAGGAATGGCAGAACGGGCCATGGCGGCCGGGTCCAGCAGGTCGGAGCCGGCGCTGCGCAGGCGGAACGGCACCCCGGCCGCCCGCAGCAAGGTGGGCGCGATATCGAGGAAGCCCGCCGCCATGGTGCGTTCAACGCGAGGCGTAGCCCCGGGCACCAGCAGGATCAACGGCACGAACTCGAACAGGCGCCCATCCCGCAGCACGCGGTGGGATCGATAATCGGTCGACTCGAGCGGAAACGAGTGATCGCCGAAGATGGCGATGACGGTCGAGCGGCGATCGAGGCTGGCGACGAACGACCCGATGCAGGCATCGACGTAGACCATCGAGCGGAAGTAGTTGCGCACGCTCTCGGGTTCGACTTCCTGCAGCAGATCGGCCGGAATGGCCTGGGCGTAGGTCGACGGATATTTATTGACCGCGTCGAAGGGGGAATGGCTGGTCATGGTGATGACATGGAAGAACCGGGGGGCGGGCGTGCTCGCCCAGGTGCGGGCGACCGCGGCGAAGACCAGCTCGTCGGCGGCGCCCCAGCAGTCGGGTTCCCCCCAGAGTTGCATGTCGTGCACGTCATGGAAGCGCTGGAACCCCATGCGAGGAAAGGCCTGCCGGCGGTTGAAATACTCGCCCAGATTGCCATGGAATGCCTGGGTTGAATACCCTTGCTCGGCCAGGATGGCGACCATGGAGTTCGGGAAGGTCTCGCGGTCGGATTTGATGGCGGGCTGGTCGACCAGCGGTTCGACCGAGTTGAGGATCGAGATCTCGCAATCGGTCGTCGCTCCACCCAGGTGGTAGGCCAGGGTGACCGGAAAGAACACCCCTTCGCGAGCCAGGGCGGTCAGATGGGGAAGCAGCCAGCCATCGCGGGAGCGGCGGCCGATCAGGCCGCTATCGAGGGATTCCACCTGGATCAAGACGATGTCATAAGGAGGGTGGCGGCCGGGGCCGGTGACGATGGTCGAGGCGTAGGTCAGCCGCGGGAACGGTTCGCCCCAGACCAGCCTGCCCAGCATGTAGCCAGGCAACCCGCACCAGCGGACCGCCTGATGATCGGTGACAGCGGGTGACCGGAACCAGGTGGCGGGGGAGCCGTGCAACCAGATCAGACCGCTCAGGGCGGCGGTGAGGATGATAACGCCGCCCAGCCCGAGCCCGCGGGCGGTCCGGCCTGGGGTGGGCCAGGCCTGAGGACAGGCTTGCCGGAGCAGAAGAAGGCCGACGACCAGGGGCAAGTCGGCGATGGCGATGGCGGCGCCGGCATCCCAGGGGATGACGCGCGGCAGGCGCAGGAGGGTCCAGCCTTCTTCGGCCAGGGCGACGGCCGCCTGCCAGGTGAGGGGGATGCGGAAGAAGGCGAAATAGAGGGTGTGGACCATATGGAACAGGCTCTGCAGAACAGCCACCAACAGCAGGAGAGGTGCGGACAACCGGATCAGCAAGGGCAGAAGAGCCAGTCGCCAGGCGAAGGAAATGCTGAAGCGAAGCAGGAAATCTTCGGCGGGAACGTCCCACTGTTCGAAGCGGGCGATGATCACGGGGGATTTGGCGGCATTGATGGCCAGAACGGCCAGCAGCAGGACCCAGAACCACCATCGAGCGCGGTCGCCGGCGGCCGACCGGACACCAGGACCATCATCCGCGCCGTATGGCGCAAGATCGCCGTCGGTCGCCAAGAATCCGGCCCATGGCGCAGTTCCGAAGGCGCCTGGCGCGAAGGCTTCCACGCGGCTCGCCTCTCGATTTTCGGCGAAGGCGCCAGATGCGGCCGGGGTCAGGATGTCTCGTGGCGGTGATGTTCGGTTCATGCGCTCTGCCGTGGCATGGAGGTCAGGCCGACGGCGATGTCCTGGCCGGGCGGCTCGGCGGGTGCGGCAGGCGCTCGCGCTACCGCGGCCGGGCGGTGAGGCTCACGCGGCAAGGCATGGTCGGCTCGCGTCGGCAGGACGGCCGCATAGACCTCAGCCAGCTGGGGGAAGATGCGTTCGGCCGAGAACTCGCGCTGGCAGCGCTCCCGCCCGGCTTCGCCGAGGCGCGCGCGGAGCGCCGCATCGTCGAGCAGCCGTTCGATGGCATCGGCCAGGCCCTGGGCGTCGGCGACGGGCGCCAGCAGACCGCTGACGCCCGGCTCGATGAGATCGCGGCAGCCCGGGGCATCGGTGGTCACGATCGGCAGGCCGTGGGCCATGGCTTCCAGGCAGGCGACCGACAGCCCTTCCCGATAGGATGGCAGGCAGAAGATGTCGGCCTGCTGCAGCCACCCGGCCACATCGTCCTGGTAGCCGAGGCGCTGCACGCCATGCCGAGCGGTCAGCGTCGCCAGCTCGCTCTCCGACAGGGCGTCGGGGCTGTCGGTATCGGGGGTGCCGATCAAGACGAAGCGCGACGGCAGAGCGGGCCGCCGTTGTCGGAGCCGACCGGCCGCCTGGCAGTATTCGCGCACGCCCTTCGATTCGATGAGCCGGGCGGTCATCAGCACGGTCGCTAGAGCGCGCGGATCGCGGGGTAGGCGGGGTCGGCCTGGCATGACGATCCCGTTCCCACGTATCACGACGGCCTTGCTGGCTGGAATGAGACGGTGCTGCTGGAAGAATTCCCGGTCGTCGGCGTTCTGGAAGATGACCCGCGAGGCGCGTCGCAACGAGATTCGATAGAGGGTCTTCAACAGGAACTGCATGCCTCGGAACCGGCGATGGACGAAGATCGAACCTAACCCGGTGATCGTGGCCACCACGCGCGTCTGCGGCGTGCGGTGGGCGGCCAGGCACCCATAGATCACTGGCTTGGCCATGAAGACATGCAGCAGGTCGGGGCGCAGTTCGGCCAGCCCGGCGCCGAGTTCTCGGATGGTCCGCCACTCGGCGGGCAGGGAGAGGCCAGTGCGGTCGAGGGGAAATTCCCGCACCTCGAGGCCGAGTTCTCGCAGACGGGGTACGTACGGGCCGGGCGGGGAAAGCACGGTGACTCGACACCCATGTTCGCGCAGGGCTTTCATCCAGGGCCCGCGAAATTTCCACAAGGTGAAATCCTGGTTGCCCAGGAAGGCGAGATGCAGGCCGGGCGAGAGGATGCGGCCCCAGTGGCTTTCGCAAGCGGTTCCTGAGCGGGCAGGGCAAGCCTCGGCCAGCCGGTCGCACCCCGTGCCTGTAGGGTGCGGCGTCCGGCGATCCGCCTCCTGTCCCGGTCCGGTCATGGGGTGGTGCGACGCTCCTTCCTGTCGGCCCGCTCGCTGGGAACACCCTGCCACGGTCATGACCCGCGAAAGCCGACCGGTGCGTCAGGATACCATGAGCAAGAAGGCGAGGGAAAGGCGCGGGCGATCCGCGCCGGCCAGCCTCCCCCTGTGAAAGCCGGGTCGTCGGTGAGAAGCCGCGGCCTGGCCTCGTCGCCGTGGTCGCGCCCCGGCGCCGGGCAACGCTGGCGTTCAGCAGGTCGGGGCTGGCGGCCAGGGGGCCTGTGGCCCTGGGGTGGCCTCGGCGAAAGAGGTCAGCTACCCGCGGCGGGCGACGAAATCACGCAGCGTCGCGACCACTCGCGGCGCCCAGACCTGCCGGGAGTAGGCGGTGCCGACTCGCTCGGGGCCAGCCGCGGCCAGGGCGCGCCAGTGGTCATGGTCGGTGGCCAGTCGGCGCAAGGCCGCGGCCCAGTCGGCGGGGTCGGCGGCCAGGGCGCCATACCGCCCCTCGCCAAGAATCTCTCGGTTGGCGAGGGTGGGCGTGGCGATCGGCGGCACCCCGGCCGCCAGATACTGCAGCAGCTTGAATCCGCACTTCCCATCGGAGAAGGGGCCGGGGCGCAAGGGCATGATGCCGACGTCGAGTCCGGCCAGGAACTCTCGTTCGGCCGGGGTCGACCAGGGGAGCCAGACGATCCGGTGCCGGGTCGGCAGGCCCCGGGCCAGGCGGGGATTGCCGCCCATGATCCGCAATTCCAGAGGAGGCAGGTCGGTGCGCTCTAGGACTGGCCAGAACGGTTCGAGGTGCTCTTGCGACAGGGGCGAACCGATCCAGCCGACGCGAAGCGGTCCGGGGCCCGGCGCTGAGTTCCGGTTCGCCTGGCAGGGAATCGGGTCGATCACCGTTGGGATCAGCTCGACCGGAGCGCCGTAGCGGGCGAACTCCCGGGCCAGCCAGCGATTGCCCGCCTGGATACAACTGGCCCGGCGGGCCAGAGCGGCGAACTTCCCGGCCAGGAATGGACGCCGCCGGTACCAGACGTGAACGGCATCATCCAGGTCGAGCCGGAACGGATGGCGGCGCAGCCAGGGCAGTTCGAAGCTGGCGGGAAGCCACGGGAATAGATCCTTCTCGATCAGCAACGGCGTCCCCGGCGGCAAGCGCCGCAAGAAGGACATCCGCTCGAGGTAGGCCCGCAGCATCAGGCCCACCGGCCAGCCGCCCCCCTGGTACCGGTTCCGCAGATAAGCGGCGCCGAACAACGGCTGGGTGACGACCTGCAGGCCGGCCGCGGCCAGCTCGGGCAGGAACTGGAAGAGCCGATACCGGCTCGAGGGCCCCAGGCAGTGGAAGCGGGGCAGGATCGCCAGGTCAGGCGGCATTGCCCGGCCTTCCCTTGGGCGGCGCCTTCACGGCCCGGCGCTGCCGGAAAGGTAGCTCAGAAGGGTTGGTCCGTGCAGAATGGCCACCACGATGAGCACCCAGACCACCAAGGTGGCCTGCAGCGGCCGGTCGGTCAGGCAGAGTTCGCTCGGGTTCTCGCCTCTGCCCTCGATATGGATCAGGTACAAATAGCGAAAAATGCCATAGATCACGGGCGGGATGGTGTAGACGAGGGCTTCGGTGCCGAATTTGGCCTTGGTATCAGGGCTGACGGTGTAGATGGCATAGGCGATCACCGTCGCGGCGCAGACGATGCTCGACAGTTCGTCGATATACTGGGCCGAATACCCGGCCAGGGCCTCGCGCGTCCGGTTGCCGGCGCCGGTGCCAGCGAAACGGCGCACTTCCTGACGACGCTTGGCCAGGATCAGGAACAGGGCGAGCAGGAACGTGCAGATCAACAGCCATTTCGACATGTAGATCTGCGGGTCGACCACACGCAACGCGGCCACTCCGGCTTCGGCGCGCAGCACGAACCCGGTGGCCACGCACATCACGTCGATGATGACCACCCGCTTCAACCACAGGCTGTAGGCCACATTCAGCACCAGATACAGCAGCGCGGCGACGAAAAAGGGAATGGGCAGCAGGCTGGCGCCTCCCAGGCAGAAGAAGAGCAGGCCCCCCAGGCCGGCCTGGGCCCGGGCCACCGACAGGTGCCCGGCGGCCAGCGGGCGTTTGGCCTTGTCGGGGTGCTGCCGGTCGCGCTCGAGGTCGACCAGATCGTTCAAGAGGTAGACGCTGCCCGACAGCCCGCAGAAGATCAGGAAGGCCGACCCCGCCGCCAGCCAGGCCTCGAGATCGGTCAGCAGGTGTTTCTCCGAGAAGATCAACCCGGCCATCACCAACAGGTTCTTCACCCATTGGCGCGGTCGTAAACTCGCCAGCAGGGGGAACATCGGTGCTCGATCCATGCCCCGATTCTACCTTGGACTCCTGCCATGCGCTACTCCGAATCCAACTCGCTCAGGAACACCGTTCGCCTGGCCGCGCTGGCTCGACCGTGGGGGTGAAACCGCCGCCAGGAGCGCCGGCAGGCGAGCGATCTTCTTTCGTCTGAGCGACCAACCGACGGCGCGATCACGGATCCCCTCGAGATGCCACGAAGGATCGCCCTCTGTGCTATCATGCTCCTACCAGGGACCTGGAGCGAGGCGCGGCGCCGTCGGTCAGGTTCCCGGGCCGGAATGCCGATAGATAGAATGACATATCGGGCACCGAGGAGGCAGCAACATGGATTCCCCTTTGAAAATCACGGTCGGCGTCATCTTCGGCGGGCGTTCCGGCGAACACGAAGTGTCGCTGGTCTCGGCCCAGTCCATCATCAAGGCTCTCGATCCACATAAATACGAGGTCGTTCCCATCGGCATCTCCAAGCGAGGCACCTGGCTGGTCGGAGCCGACCCGCAGAAGTTCCTGCCCGACCCGACCGCTCCCGGTCGTCTGCCAGAGAAGGTTGCCGCTTCGGCATCGACGGCGGCTGGCGCGGCGGTGTCGCCCGACCTCGGCCAGACCGGTCTCATCGGCGATCCGTCGCATCGCGGGCTGGTGCTGCTCGACAAGACCGGTCCCGGCGAACGCGTCAAGCTCGATGTGCTGTTCCCGGTCGTGCATGGCACCTACGGGGAAGACGGCACCCTGCAGGGCCTGCTCGAGATGGCCGACATCCCCTACGTCGGCTGCGGGGTGCTCGCCTCGGCCCTGGGCATGGACAAGACCGCGGCCAAACGCGTCTTCCGCGATGCCGGCCTGCCAATCGGCGATTTCCGCGAGTTCCTGCGCCGCGACATCAAGACCCGCACGGCGGCCGTCGTCGAGCAGATCGAGGCGCAGTTCACCTATCCCTGCTTCGTCAAACCGGTCAACAGCGGCTCGTCGGTCGGCGTCTCGAAAGCCCACGATCGCGGCGAGCTGATCAAGGCGCTCCATCTGGCGGCCCGCTACGACCGCAAGGTGCTGGTCGAGGAGTTCATCGACGGGCGCGAACTCGAGGTCTCGGTCCTGGGCAATGACGATCCCATCGCCTCGGTGCCGGGCGAGATCGTGCCTTGCAACGAATTCTACGATTACAACGCCAAATACATCGACAACAAATCCGAACTGCACATTCCGGCCGAGCTGTCGGCCGAGCAGACCGCCGAGATCCGGCGGCTGGCGATCGCGGCCTTCAAAGCGCTCGACTGCGCCGGCATGGCCCGGGTCGACTTCTTCCTGGATCGTCGCTCTGGCAAGCTGCTCATCAACGAGGTCAACACCATTCCCGGCTTCACCTCGATCAGCATGTATCCGAAGCTCTGGGAAGCCTCGGGCATTCCCTATCCCGAACTGGTCGACCGCCTGATCAAGCTCGCTCTGGAACGGTATTCCGACAAGCAGGAGTCGCTCAAAGCCGTGGCCTGAGACGGCCGTCGACGGTCACCGCCGGCGGGCTCCCTGCCCCCGGTTCGGTTGTTTGCCTCCCCCGCCAGGCCTGGCGGGGGTTGTCATTCCATCTGGGTTCGCCGCTTCAAGAGGTCAGCAAGCGACAGCCGGTCGGGGTTCCCGTCCACGTGAGGCGGGGATCGCCCAGGGCTTCGCGCTGGCCGGCGCTGCACAGCAGGCAGATGCGGTCGGCGGGCAAGGGCGGGTCAGCCTGACGAGCACAGCTCTTCTGAGCGCAGGCCAGCACCTCGAGCCCGCGCCCATCGCGCCGCACCAGGCATTCCGAGCCGAAGGCGGCATGCCGGGCCGCCAGTTCGCGCCAGCGCCCGGCGGGTTCGGGGCTCGTCAGGTGGTAATCGAGGGCGCACAGGTGCTCGGCCTCAGTCTGGCCTGATTTCCAATCGACGGCCAGACGGCTGCGCCAGAGGGCGACCAGCGTGACGGTCGAGGGCGGGTGGGTCGGCAGGAAGCACTCGCCGTCGGCGGCCCGCAACCGCCGTTTGCGCTCCTGCAGAGGGGGATGGATGCCTTGCGCCTCCTCGCCCTCCCGCACCCGCTCGGGAAGGTAATTGGCGCAGGTCAGCTCGGTCAGGGCCTGCAGATAGGCTTCCCGCCCCACCGCGGTGGCGGCCTGGGCATCGGCGGCGGTCTCGTGCTCCCAGGCCAGACGCCGGAAGACGGCCAGCAGCCCCATCAAAACCAGGAAGAAGCCGCCGATCTGCCAGAATCCTGGGCCCATCATCAAGAGGCGTTGAACTTCGAGGGGCCAGACCACTGCATAGACGCCGCCCACCATGGCGCCGGCCAGCATCAGCAGGAAGTAGACGAACAGGTGGCCCTGCGCCAGATGCGCTTTTTCATGTTCCAGAATGGCCCTCAAACTCGGTTCGGGGAACTCTTCGAGCAAGGGCGAAGAAATGGCGATCGCCTGCGTCGGGGACAGGTATCCGAACGCGAGGGCATTGTAGATCTTGCTCCCGGAGAGGTCCCACCGGTAGAGGGGCACCTCGAGGCCGGCGGCCCCCGGTGGCCGTTGGTCGGCCGGCAGCCGCCGCATCCACAGGATCCAAGGGACGAGCAGGGGGTAGAGCAGCAGCAACGCTCCGCACAGGGCAGGGAAGCCCAGGCCCACCCCCAGCGGCCAGGTGATCGGCCAGAGAGGCAGATTGGCGGTCATGGCCCGCAGGATGAGCGCCGCGCCGATGGGCACCACGAGCAGGGCTGCATTGACCATGGCCATGCCGATGACGGCGCGGGCATAGGCCAGGAATCCCCAGGTGGCGCCCCGCACTTCACGATCGAGCCGGTGCAAGGGGCGCAACGTCGAGAGGTAGACCACCAGCAGGTGGGCCAGGGCCGGCCCTGCCGCGGCTTCGAACCCCAGCGCGGTCGGCAGGTTGAAGGCCAGCACCAGCACTGCGCTGACGATGCTCGTCACCACACCGATCGACGAACGCATGAAGGCGAAGAACGGCCCCTGCCGCTCAGCCGGGCCGGGAAACCGCTGCCGCCACCGGTAGACCCGCCATTCGGCGATGAACCAGGGCAGAATCAGCAGCATGACCCAGGCCAGAAGCATCTTCCCGCGCCGTTTTTCGGGGAGGGGCGGGGCCGCGGTCGCGCTCAAGGCGCGGAAGTCGTTCAGGGTCTGGCCGAATTCGAGCAGCAGGGCGGTATCGGAGGTCACCCGCAGGAACTCCTGTTCCTGCCGACTGGCGCGGGCGGCCTGGAACAGCTGCTCGAGCAGGGCTTCCCGTTCGTCTCGGTCTTCGCTGCCACGGAACGCTCGCCACAGCACGTCGAACGCCCGCCCCGGATGCCCGTAGCGCCGCAGCATGACGCCGCGGATCCCCTCGATGGTGGTCAGCTCAGCGGCGGAGGCCTCTCCGCCGATCTCATCGAACCGTCGCAGGAGCGCCCGCAGATCGTGCCCATCCAGCTCGGGGGCGCCCATGGTCTCGGCCAGGTCGTCCAGAAACAAGTGGGGCTGTCGAGCCCGCACCAGCTCACGGATCGTTTCGACGGGGGGAAATCCCGGCGGAGCTTCTCGCCCGATGGTCCCGATGCCGACGATGATGCCCAGAAACAGCAGGATCACACACAACAATGCATTCCGCATGCCCTGCATGGTACCGCAACCGATGGCCATTCCTCAAACCCCTTTTCGACGTCGTGCCAACAAGATGTTCAGCGGCCTTGCGGTCCTCGCCATCTCCCGCCCTTTTCCCGGCCTCGATGGGTTGGCAGATGGTTCTCATCGGAAGATGGAGGAGGACCTGTCGGCAAGAGCCCGGCAGGTGACCGCTTCGTGTTCGTTGGAGTAAAATAGCGGCGACCGCCGGAACTGCCAGACGGCGAAAGGAGTCCTCGTCATGAGCCAGGAGATCGCATGCGCCTCGCCATCCTGTCTTCCGCCCCGGAGCTCGCTCCCGTCTCCGGCCCGCGCGAGCTGGCCGCCCCCTGTCCCGCGTCGGGGCGCCCGCCTCAGGACGGCCACGATCGCCCCTCTTGCCATTCTGGTCATCCTCGGGTGGCTGACCCCCGCCGCTATGGCGCTTGACTGTCCGGCGGTTCGCATTCTTCCCCACTTCGAGCCCGGGAAGACCCTGATCGAAGGCTACGTCAACACCGGCAGCCCTCGGCCCGGAGTTCGCCGGCGCGATCGCATCCGCAGTCTGCTGGCCACTCCCGCCGCCTCGGCGCCGGTGATCCTGCAGGTCGGCCCCGCCAGCCATGCCCTGATCCTCGATGGCGAAGGGGCTTTTTCCTGGCGTATCCCCAACTGGACAGGAACTGCCACCCTGGGTCTGATCGACCCCGTCGCCTCACAGACGCTCTGGCAGAAAGAAATGTGCCTGCCTCCGCCGCCTGACTTCCTGATGGTCAGCGATATTGACGATACCATCCAGGTCACCGAGGTCACCCGCCGGGTGCGGCTGGTCATCAATTCTCTGCTGAAGACGGTCGAGGACCGTGAAGCGGTTCCGGGCACCCCGCCCCTCTACCGGCATCTGGCGGCGGCATCACCCGCCCACGGCCGCCCGCTCGTCGTCTATCTGTCCTGCTCGCCCGCCGCCATGGCCCGCTCGCTGGAAGGCTTCTTCGCGCGGCAGGGGTTTCCCGAAGGCGTGCTCATCACCAAGCACACCTTGCACAGCGATGGCTCCGATCCGGCGGTTCACAAGACGAAATGGCTCCGGCGGCTGGCCGACGCCTACCCCGGGCGTCCCTTCCTGCTGCTCGGCGACAGCGGGGAAAAAGATCCCGAAATCTACGCCGACTTCATCAAAGAAGGATCGCGGCCCTGTCTGGGCATCATCATCCGTCAGGTGCCGGGGCGCGAAGCCCGCGATGCCGGTCGGCTGAATGCGCTCGCTACCGATCTGGCCGCTGCCGGCATCCCCTTCCTGGTCTGGCGGAATCCTGACGAGCTGCGCTCTGCCCTCGTCACCCTCGGGTTCGCCCTGCCCTGACGAAGCATTTGGCGGGTGTCTTGCCACCCCCTCGGGCAATGCCTTCCGCTTCCAGAAACCCCCTGGCGCTTCGGGCGCCGGGCCATGCGAAGGCCCGGCCCTCGCCGAAATGCGAGACCCGGTACCCCCTCAGGGGCGGTTGGTGGAGAGAAGGCCGTTGACGGGACGCCGATCGCTCCAGAAGCCCATGAACCGCTGGCGAGGGGTATTGCCGAGCACCTCGTCGCGGGGGCCGTTGGCGAAGGCGACGGCCGCCAGGCCGTCGAACAGCCGGAAAGTGCCGTACCAATCCATGGCGTCGAGACCGCGGCAGCGGGTCCAACGTGACAGACGGCGCGCCTTGAACACCTTGAGATACTCGAACCGCCGGCGGTCGACTTCCCGTTCGTACCTGGGTTCCTTGGGCGAAAGGGCGGCATGGCGGTCGGCCACCAGAGGCGGTTTGCCGTGGAAGTCGCTGAGGAAGGTGACGAAGTCCTTGTCGCGCGCGCGCACGTTGTCGGCGGCGTAGAAGAGTTCGCGGGCCAGTTCATAGGAATCGGGATCCTCTTCTTCGCCGACGATGGTCATCAGCAAGGTGCCGGCAGGGATGCCCGACAGATCGTAGATCTCGACTCCGCCATACAGACCGGTCCGCAGGTGGGTGTGGCGCGAGGGGTGCAACAGCATCACGACGCGGGGTTGCGGCAGCTTGCAATACCGGGCCGCGGCGGCCAGATTGGCGGCGAGCAGGGCGCCGACCTCGTGGCCGATCACCGCCACTCGCTCCCGGTCAGGTTGCAGGTCGGGTTCGGCATACAGACGCCGGAAGGCCTCTTTCACGCTGCGGATCACATTCCCGGTGTATCGCGAGGAATGTTCGCCGGTCCCCTGATAGAGCGGGTAGACCACGATCCAGCCGCGGCGGCAGAGATGCTCGATCCAGCCAGCGTGGTACCCGGGATCGGAGGTCACCCACCCGTGCAGGAAGATGACGACCGGGGCGCTGGCCGGGCGCGGCGCGGTCGGCTCGAAGAGAAGGGTGCGTTCCTCGCCGACACCGAATTCCTTCTGCAGGAAGCTGGCATGCCGGTAGTCGCCGCTGCCGCCTGGTCCGGTCAGCGGTTGTTCGGCCCCCAGGGGCTGACCGGCCTGAAGGGGGCCCGCCGCTGCTATCAGCACCAAGACCAGCCCTGCCGCCAGCAGCGCCTTGATGATGACCAGGTTGCTGGCGACGAGTGTGACGGACCACCGGCCACGGCGCCGATCGCGCTCGTCAAGCTGGTGGCGAACGATCGTGGTGGGCTGGGGCCGGCTCACCCGCCGGTTTCTTCCTCCATCCCGACTTCCAGGCTGGTGCGGATGCCATCGAACATCAGGCGGGCCACCCCGAACGCCAGGATGATGGCGACGACCCCGAGAATGGAGCCGGCCTTGATTTCCGCCCGCTTGACCTCCGGCAGCTCACGGTTTTCCGATTCCATCATGTTCTCGAGGAAGACGGCCGACGCGGCCAACCCTGTGAGCGTCGACACCAGTTTTTCGAAATTCCACAGAACATTCCACAGGTACCCGCCGCGACGGGTTTCGCCCTTGACCAGGGGGCGGGCCGCCAGATAGAACGGCAGCAGGAGCGGCCCCAGCAGCAAGATCACCAGCACCCAGAACAGATCGAGCCCTTTGCGGTTCTGGCTGTCGAACGCCACCCACAAGGTGATGATTCCGCGCACCCAACGTGGCCACATACCGACATTCCTCCCCAGGTTGTGAGTCGCCCCACCATACCACAATTTTCCACGCCGGAAAACGCCCCTGCCAGGTGAAGGATCCTCCTGTCCACCCGCCAAGGGCGAACCCTTGCCGGCGGCTTCGAGCCCTGGGCAAGGGGGAGTGTCCACGCCTTCGGGGGTTCGGAAAACAAAAATTTCATGAGGGTACCCCCTCGCCGAAAACTATTTCCCGTTCCCCCGGTATTATGGGTATAATAGGGGTTGATAAGGCTATCCATCTGCAAGCGTGAGGTGAAGGACATGCGAGCTTCGACGATTCTGTGCCTGGTTCTCCTCTGTCTGTGGGTTCAGCTGCCGGCCCTGGCCATGTTCGAAGACGCCGATGACATCGTCATCAGCGCTCCCAAAGAGGTGAGCACCTCCGATGCCGCTGAGACGCCACCACCTCCGCCGACCCAATCCGCCACCAAGGTCGATCAGGTCGACAAAAAAGAAGACAAAAATAAAGAAAAACGAGAAACCAAGACCATCACCCACAAAGTCACCCGTGGTGACACCCTGTGGGGGCTGGCCAAGAAATATCTGGGCGATGGCTCCCGCTATATGGAAATCGTCAAAGCCAACGCCAAGAAATATCCTGGCCTCCTGAAAAACCCCGACCTGATCATCGACGGGTGGGAATTGGTCATTCCCATCCCTGGTCAGACCTCGGGCGACACCCAACCGAGCGATACCAAACCGAGCGATACCAAGCCGGGCGACACCAATGCTGCGACTGGCAGCACCACCAAGCCGACCACGCCGCCTGCCACCACCAAACCCCTGACGGTCGAACAGAAGATCCTGAAGCTGCAAGAAGCCGTCAATCGCATGAACATGGCGCTGCTGGCGCAGGGCAAGACCCTCACCGAGTTGAACACCCAGACCGTCCGCCTGATGATCGACAAGGGCATCATCACCGAAGAGGAATGGATGAGCCTGAACCCGCCCGAAGGCTATCGTTGGGTCATCGAGAAGGGCAAGGTCAAACTGGTCAATCGTGACGGCCAGCCGATCACCAACGCCGAATCGGCCAAGGTGAACGAAGCCGCCGCCAAGGAAGCGGCCGAGAAGGCCAAGGCCGAGGCGGAAAAGGCCGCCAAGGAAGCCGCCGAGAAGGCCGCCAAGGAGAAAGCGGCCAAGGAAGCGGCTGAGAAAGCCAAGGCTGAGGCCGAGAAGGCCAAGACCGCGGCCGAGAAGGCCGCCAAGGAGAAGGCGGCCAAGGAAGCGGCCGAGAAGGCGGCCAAGGAAGCCGCTGAAAAGGCCAAGGCCGAGGCCGAGAAGGCCGCCAAGGAGAAGGCGGCCAAGGAAGCCGCGGAGAAGGCCGCCAAGGAGAAGGCAGCCAAGGAAGCGGCCGAGAAGGCCAAAGCCGACGCCGAGAAGGCCAAGAGCCACGCCCAGAAGAACTACGAGGCCGACCTCGCCAAGATCGGCATGCCCAACATCCTCGGCCAGGAGCGCGCCTACCTCACCGCCATCGATCGCGCCGCCACCCTCAACCCGAAATACAACCAATTCTCGCCCTTCAATCAAGACCCCTTCGGGTACGGCTATGCTGCCCCCGGCATCAGTCTGCACACCCTGCAGTACCAGCTCTTCGAAGCTCAGAAGCTCTATGAAGAGATGGTCGCCAAGAACGACACCGAAAAATTCCTGGGCATCTTCGGCAACGACATCGAATCTGCCGCCAAGAAGGTGAAAGAGTGCCGCGAGCGCCTGGCCAAGGCCTGGAGCGACTTCCAGAAGGTCCACAACGAATCCAAGCAGCAGGTGGCCGGCATCAAGAGCGATATCGCCAAAATCCAGGAGGCCAAGAAGGCCGCCGAGGACAAGCTGGCCAAGCTCGATCGCTACAATCCCGACAATGGTCCGCAAGTGCAGGCTTTGCTGAAGGAGATCAAGGCCAAAGACGAAGAGATCGCCAAGCTGCAGAAGAAGGCAGGGTACCTCGACGACCTGCTCAAACTCTTCCCCTAGGAAACGGTTGGCGTTCCCCTGAAATTGGTTTATACTCTCGGGCGGGGCTCACCCCCGCCTGATTCTTTTTCCCCTGAAAGGAAGGGCTGTCGATGAGAATCGTTTCCACCCTGCTGTGCCTCGGACTGCTCTCGGCGTTCATCCTCCTGACGGCTGGCGCCCCCCTGGGGGCCCAGGAGGCCGCCCCCCCCACCGGCAAGATCCTGTACGTCGATACTTCCGAACCAGGCAAGACCTACCTGGCCACGATCAACCCCGACGGCACGGGAAAAGTGCGTCTCACGCCCGCCTATTTCAACATCGTGTTCCCGCGCTCTTGCGAAACCAGCGGCTGGATCGGCTTCACCAACAAGACGCCGGATATGAAATCCGAAGTCTACCTCCTCAGCCGTGACGCCAAGAAGATCAAGAAGATCCTCGAAGGTGTCGCCCTCGAAGGGTTTTCCCCGAATGGCAAGTTCCTGCTCTATACTACCTGCGACCAGAAGGCCGAACTCTACTCGTACAGCATCGAAAGCAAGCAGGCCACGCAGATCTCGCAGAACCTGCGGGTCACCGCCGCCGATTGGTCTCCCGACAGCGAGTGGATCGCCGTCTCCGTCCTGACCGACGACGGCACCAACGACCTCTACATGATCTCGACCATGGCGCAGGGCATCGTGCGACTCACCCAGACCCCTGGCGTCAACGAGTCCTTCCCCGTCTTCACCCGCGACGGGAAGTTCCTCGCCTACATCTCCGACCGCAACGGCGAGAACGAGATCGAATACCTCGATCTGGCCGCGAAGAAAATCCAGCGACCCTTGATCATGGGCATGTACCCCGCGGTCTCTCCCGACAAGAACTGGGTGACCTACGAGCACGAGGGACGCATCGCCATCAGCCGGGGCGATGGCATGGAAACCAAAGTTCTGACCGCTGGACGCACCCCTTGGTGGATGAAGTGACGGGAGGCCGGCCATGATCAACATCAAGAAGATCCTGGTTCCTATCGACTTTTCCGAGACCGCCGAGCTGTCGTTGCGGTATGCGGCCAGCTTCGCCATGGAATTCGGCTCCCAGATCCATCTGCTGCACGTCATCGAAGAAGAGGCGATGCATCCTGGCAATCTCGAAGACCCCCTGCACACCATGGAACGGTGGGAAAAGGAAGCCGCCGAGAAGCTCGCTGCGCTGGCCGCGCGCGACCAGTACAAGTCTCTCGAGATCTCGCATGCCGTGCGAGGTGGGTTGACCTATGAGACGATCATCGATGAGGCCCAGGCCAAGGGGGTCGACCTGATCATCATCGGGGCGCACGGCGAGTCGGGCTTCGTCGATGCCTGGCTGGGCGGCACCTCCTATGAGGTGGCCCGCAAAGCTCCCTGCCCGGTGCTCACGGTCAAAGCCACGGCCCACGGGTTCGTCCAGCCCTGACCACCCTGGCCTGCTCATAACAAGGCCACGGGGCCCTTCGTCATCTCTCGCCACCCCCGCGCGGTCGGGGGTGGTGCCGTTCTAGGCCGCCAGCGACGGGAAAATGGAGAAGGCCCCTGGACCTGTCCCTCTGCTCTCACGAGGGGGGCTAGATCCTGGGGCAGAGGTTCACGCGGGCTCTGACCGCGGGCGCGGCCGGGCGCGGGAGGGCTGATGATGACGGAGAGGCTCTAGGAGATCTTGGAGGGCCGCCGCGAGGCCGACCGGATTTTCGCGGGGGGCGACGGCGACATCTACTTGCAGATCGAGTCCGGGGGGCGGGCTCACCGCGGCGGGAATCTCGGCCAGGCACAAGGCGGTTACGCCGTTGCCCACGTCGAGCGGAAAGAAGCGATCACGGTGGGCATTGGCCACGAATGTTCTGGGGCCGACCCGAGGGGGGAAGCGGCTGAACGAGATGACCGGGTTCCAACTGGCCGTCCACACCGGACCGGGCGCCACGGGGGGATCGTCGGCCGGCCATTCGCGGCCGGCGGTGGCGACCAGGCCTTGCGAGACAACGACCCCGACGGCTCGACGGTTGACCAGATTGAAGGTCCAGTCGAGGCGGAAGCGATGCTGGGGACAGGCCTCGGCCAGGGCGAAGGCTTCCCACCCCAGGCACAGGAATTCTTGCGGTGGCTGCGCCTGGAGGGCCTCGATCAAGGTGTCGAGCTGCGCACGGGTGAGAACCGGGGGCAACCAGAACCGCAGTCGCTCAGGCGGCAGGCGGAAGGGCAGCCGGACCTCTCCCCTTTCAGGGAAAGGCAGAATCCAGGCATCCGGATGGAGATCGCGGACGAAGGGAAAGGTCCGATTCCAGACGCGGATGAACAGACGCGGCGCGCGTTCGCCCGGCCGGCGGGCCGGGTCAGTCGCGGAAACCCGAGGCGCGCCGGTCTGGGATTCCCCGCCAGGGTCGGAAGGCCCCTGACCGTCGGATGGCCCTGCCGACGCCGGGCTGGTCGCCCCGGCGATGCCCGGTCGCTCGGCAGCCTCGCTGCCGGGCCGGCCAGGCATGGGGGGCGGCGGCAGCCGTTCCATCTGCAGGAGGGCTTCGACCAGCGACCGTTTCAGCTTCTTGAGTTCGGTCAGCGGCACGAAGAGACCCCGGCCGAGGGCGGAGGTCACATGGCGCCGCGCCCGGAAATGCTCGCCCAGGGCCGTGCATTTGTCGGCCAGCACGCCGCTTTCGAGGCCAGCTCCCACCGCCAGGCGCAGGGGCTCGGTCGTCGTGAGGCGCACGGCTCGGCCGTACAGGCGGGTTTCGACCGCCAGCGGCTGCCCTTCATGGCCTGACCAGAACAGATCGACCGGGGTCCGTTCCCATTCTTTGCGCCATCCGGTCATCCAGTCGGGGGAGGCGCCCGAGCTGGTGCGCCAGAGGGGAGTGCCGGGTGGCAGCTCGGGGGGAAGCCCCCGCACCACCCATCGATGGGAATGCCCCGGCACCGGGCTCGCATAGGTCAGGCGCTCGCCGACCCGCTCACCGGCGGTGGGGGAAACAGGAGGGGCGCCCGGGCCGACGCGTTCCTGGCTGCCGGGGCGCCTCGACCGCCGCCGCCCTCCTCGGGCCGCCGCCCGTCCGCTGGCAGTGGGCCGTTCCCTGGCCTCGATCGCCCCTTGCCCCTCCGGAGCAGCGCTCGGTCGAATCCAGGCCACCCCGTCACCCGCCTGAGGAGGAAAGCGGCATTCCACCTCCGTCAGGCCATCGGCCCGGCGGCCCACCACCTTCCCGAGGAACACGCCTTCGCTGCCTGGGTGGTTCCCGGTGGTCCAGTCGCCGGCCGGCGGTCCGTCGATGAACCCGCCATGGCTGGCCCGGGTGAAGCCGCGGCCGAGGACCTCCTCGAGAGCTTCCTCCGCCACTGGTACATGCTTTGGCTGGGCGAGGCCGCCCTCATCGCCCGGGCGGTGAGCGCGGTCAGGCGCGCGCTCGGTCATTCCCCGTTGGGCGCCGGGGGGCTCCAGGTGGTCGAGCAACGTTCGATAGGTGCGGACGACATGATAGACATAGTCGGCGCCTTTCATCCGCCCTTCGATCTTGAGGGCGGCCACGCCGGGAACGCAGAGATCGGCCAGTCGCCCGGCCAGTCGCAGGTCCATGGGGCTGAACGGCCACCGCTCGACCGCTCCGGGAACCTCTTCCCGATAGGGTTTGCGACAGGGCTGGGCGCAGGTCCCCCGGTTGCCGGAGCGCGTGCCCAGGGCGACGCTCCAGAAACAACGTCCCGAGATGCTGTAGCACATGGCGCCGTGCACGAAGACCTCCAGCTCGAAGGGGGTTCGCCCGGCCAGATCCTTGATCTCGGCCAGCGACAGCTCGCGTGGCAGAATGACCCGACTGATGCCGAGATCGCGCAGCAAGGCGGCGCCGCCGAGGCCGAACCAGGCGGCCTGGGTGCTAAGGTGGCGGGGCAGGCGGCTGCCCCGCCGCACCAGATGCTCCGCCACCCCGAGATCCTGGATGATCAGGGCGTCGGGGCGCAGGGCTTCATAGAAATCGATCGCCTGATCGAGCAGCGGCCATTCGGCATCGAAGACCAGCGTGTTCAGCGTGACATAGAGCCGCCGCCCCAGGGCGTGGGTGACCCGCCGCGCCCAGCGCAGACCGGCCTCATCGAAATTGGGAGCGAAGGCGCGCGCCCCGAACCGGCGCCCGGCGAGGTAGACGGCATCCGCCCCGGCCAGGAGGGCCGCTTTGAGCGCGGCCATGTCGCCGGCGGGGGCGAGCAGCTCCGGCCGGTGGGCGCGTCGCAGGTCGCTCATCGCAGGGAACGCCTTCGTCAGGCCCGGACCGGCCCCGTTCCCGGCCCCGGCTCGGCGGTCGCCGGCTTCGGCATGGCCAGGAACGCCTCGAGGGCGAGACGATAGCCGAGGGGGCCGAACCCGGCGATCACGCCCCGGCAGACGGCGGTGATCAAGGACGTGTGCCGGAATTCCTCGCGGGTCTGCAGATTGGTCAGGTGCACTTCGATGACCGGCAACCCGAGGGCGGCGAGGCAGTCGCGCAGGCAGACGCTGGTGTGCCCGAGCCCCCCGGGATTGATGATGATGCCATCGACCTGGGTTCTGGCTGCCTGCAAGCGGTCGAGAATCGCTCCTTCATGGTTGGATTGGAAGAAATCGAGCATCACCCCGTGGCGACCGGCCAGGTTCGCCAGTTCGCCGTTGAGGTCGGCCAGCGTGCGGGTGCCGTAGAGATGAGGCTCGCGAATGCCGAGCAGATTGAGATTGGGACCATGGACGACCAGCAATTTCATGGGGTTCCTCCTCTGATCAAAGGGCGATGGAATGAGGCGCACCATGGGGGCTTGGTGCGGCAGCGCCACAGGAACATGGGCCCCAGACGTGCGACGTGTTCATGGCCTGGCATGGTGCCGCAGAAGCACGAATGGCGGCGCCAGGGCGTCCCGCCGACGCGGCCGCCCGCGCGGCGGGGCAAGGGGGAAGCGGCCGCCTGGTCGACGCGCTCATCGGCGGATGACGAGATCGAACAGGCCATAGGCCCCCCGCATGAAGGTGAGCAGATCGCGTGCCGAACGCAGGCGCCAGAGGTGCTGCCAGAGACGGCCTTGCCGCAGGTAGAAATCGACCAGCACGCGGCGCAGGAGAGCCGATTCCCACTCGCCGGGCAGCTTGATCGACAGGTGCTCGCAGCATTCCATCAGGGATTCGAGGAATGGCGAACGGGCCAGGTCATGTCGCAGACGCAGGCCCAGCCGTACTTCCATCTCGCCGAACCGAGGAGCGATGGCCGAGAAGGCTTCGAGCAGGTCTTCCCGATTGCCCGGGAAGAGCCAGAGGCGGTCCAGGAATCCGGTGGGCAGGCGCGCGATAGCGGCCGCCTCGCTCGGATCGGAAACCGCCAGCGAAAAGGGGAACCGCTGCTGGAAGCAGATCTCCTGCAACTCCTCGTAAGCGGCTGCCGGCCAGACAGGGGCCGCAAAGGCGACGGCATCGAAGCCCGACCGCTGCAACCATGGCACCAGGCGTGCCAAGAACGGGATCGGCGGCCGGGTGCACAGGATCTGGGTGCGATCGAGCAAGCCCAGCCAGGGCTGATAGACCGCGATGGTGCGGCCGGTGATCTGCTTCTCTGCCGAGGCTGTATACCCAGCCGCGTCGGTCAGAGGGGAAGCCGGCACCGGTAGGGGTTCACGCAGATCGGCGGCCAGGGTTTCGCTCCAACCGCTGGGGTGGTCGCCAGCGAGAAGCCCGGCCACCAGGCGGTGGCCGGTGCCCAGAACGAGCGCATCCCAGTGCGGCAGGAACCGTCGGCGGATCTCCCCGCCCAGGACGAGACGAGCCTCCGGGAACCGTTCCCGGATCGCCTGGGCCAGCGTGGCCGAGGTTTCCTCGGTCCAATCGGAGGCGGCTTGCACCACGACGGCCCGCACTCGGGGCCAGGGGCTTGGCCAGAGGTTGGCCAGCAGGCCATCGAGGGCCGCCGCCACCGCCTCGAGAGCACCGCTGCCTCGGTGCTGCAGGTCGACGAGCGCCAGCCGTCCGGGAAAAGCGGCTTCGAGGCAGGCCAGACCGAGCGGGGCCGTGCGGCCGGCCGCTTTCTGCAACCGCCCATACCGGATTTGCGGGGAGGCGGTGGTATGGATGAGGAGGATTTCCACCGAGGTTCCTGACATAGACTGCGACCAGTTTAGCATACCCCCGTGCCAACCCCTACTTCTCCGGAGGCGAATGACAACCCCAGGAGGGCGACCAGACCTGATCGATCAATGTTTCGGCAGGGCACCACCAGGGATCGCCGCCTTCTCGATGGCTGGCGGTCGACGGCCGAACCTGGCGCGTCCAACGGCCCGGTCGATTGGTTTGCCGATTGGTCTGGCCGATGTGTCTATGGTGATCACTGGAGGGGAGCTTGGCGTGTTCGCTCTGCTCTGGGCCTGGGCAGCCTTATGAGCGGAAGGGAATATGCTAAAATGGGGGCCGATGGAGAATCGCCGCCGGCCCGGTCTCGGTCGGCAGGCTCCAAGGAGGGCTTGTCGAAATGGTGATGGTGGGGCATCGGCCTCTGGGCGCCCGACGGCAGGCCCGCGTGCCCAGAAGAACATGAACCGGCGCGTGCCTGTGCTGGCCGAGAGCGGCATGATGCTGGCCGTGAGCTTGGCGCTGGCGCAGGTCAAGCTGTTCCAGCTCCCGAGCGGGGGCTCGGTCTCGCTGGGGTTCTGGCCGGTGATGATTCTCGCCGCCCGGCGCGGCTGGCGGGTCGGGGTAACGACGGGAGCGTTGCTGGGGGTGCTGTCGGCCGTCCTCAAGCCGTTCGTCGTGCATCCGGTGCAGTGCGTGCTCGACTATCCGCTCGCCTTCGCCAGCCTGGGCCTGGCGGGCGTGTGGGTCTGGGCCACCCCGACCCGGGCCGCCGTGGCCAGCCTGGTGGCCAACCTGGCGCGGCTGGCCTGCCATGTGGTGGCTGGCGCCGTTTTCTTCACGGGGGGAAACCCGGCTGCCGTCACCTGGATGGGCGCGCTCGGGGTGGGCCTCGGGTACAACCTCCTGCATGTCGGCCCTGAGGCGCTTCTTGGCGTCATCCTGTCGGCCATGCTGACGCGCCAGCACCCCGCGTTGGTCAGCCGGCAGGATTGAGCATAGATCCTGAGCTGATCGCCGGGCCGTGTCGTTGTCCGAAAGAGTTCAAGGAAAAACCGACCACCGCGCTCCGAAGAGCGCGGTGGGGACAGAAGACGACGGTCGGTTGAGGCCTCAGACGGCGAGCTGGGCGCTCTGCGTGCCGAGGCAGCGGGTGCAGATGTACCCCTTCATCATCTTCCCGCGGAACATGATGCGCTTCCGCTGCAGGTTGACGCTCCAGCGGCGCTTGGTCCGGCGGTGGGAGTGGCTGAGCTGATAGAAGGTCTGAGGACCGCGGTCGCAAACCATGCATTTCCTGGACATGTCTCTTTCCTCCGGTCAAAAGGCGAAGTAGAAACTCATTCTATCAGAAATGTACATAGCTTGCAAGGCTTGATCGCGAAGTTTTCTGTGGGTCAAAGGTGGGCGACCCCCTGGAATGCATGGGGGCACGAAACCAGCGTGCCATGAGGGTTCGATGGGGTCAAACCATGGCGTGCCGGCACGGTGCCGGTGAACCTCGCTTGGGAGCCGCTGCCGCCACCCAAGGCGAGAGACGCGAGAAGCGAAGGGAAAAGAAGACAATGGTGTCCAGAAGCCGCACCCCCGGCGGGAAGTCCCGCCGGGGGTGCTTGAATCCTTGCGATGTCAGGCGGTCAGGGCAAGGGGAAGGTGATATTCTCGCGGGCTTTGATCTGCTTGATGATCTTGAGGCTGTTTTCGAGGAGAGCCTTGGCATACTTGAAGTTGTGAATCCCCTTGCTGCGGTCTTCTTCGATGGTCTGGAAGTTCCAGGCGGCCCCGAGGAAGAGGAGCTTGGATCCTGATGAAATAACGTTGCTGTTCATGACCTTCACCAGATCTTGATCTTCGCCGCTGCGTCCCCATTTGACCTGCCCATTGCCATCTGCATCGAGTTCATGACCGAGATCGACCAGCAGACCGGTGTGGTTGTCGTCGTTCTCGATCTGGTTCATGTAGTCATGCTTATTGATACCGCTGGTATGGCATTTCTTGCACGCCTCCTCGGTGGTCAGGAACGTGTGCCCGAATTTTCCCGAGCCTGCGGTGCGATGCATGTGGCATTCGGTGCAAGCATTGGCGAATTGCTTGTGGTTGGTTTCGGGGTACGCCAGGGGATCGCCATTCAGGTCCTTGGAGAAGGGCACGGTGGTGTCGGCTTCCGCGCCCATGAGGAGATCGTATTGTCCAGAATAGTGCGGATATTTGCCGCCATGGATCAACCCGTCGCTGGTGGGCGGCGCGGATTTGGCGCTGGTGAGGAGATACTGGGTAACACTGGCCAAATAGGCGGCCGAACTGCTGCGTGCCGCGGCCGTGGTGGAGGCGATCAGGGAGGCATCGCCCAGGCTGGGCAGTGTACGAGTACCGATCCGGTAGGTCATGGTCATAAGGTATTGAGGAATGTTGCTGGTGGAGATATCGCCGGCTTTGAATCCAACTTTTTCGGGAAAGGCCGGATCGTAGGTGTACCGCAGATGGTGGCAGGTCGCGCACAGCTCGCGAGACGCCTTACGCAGGCGGAAGTCATGCTTTGCGCCGGCGGCCAGTTGTTCGGTCTCATTGGTGAAATGGCAGGTCTGGCAGGTGATGGTGGTGTTGGAAAAGCCGGAGCTGACGCCGGTCGCGCCAGCTTTGCCCTTGGTCACCGCTTCGTGGGCATGGCACTCGGCGCACGACGGACTCGAACTGTAGCCGTTGATGAAATCGCGGGCATGGAAGAGCTTGCCGGGATTCGGGGTATTCAACTCCTCGACGATCTTCTGATGGCATTTCACGCAGTTCGTGGCAGAGATGACCGATGGGCTGATCCCTTCATGGGAGTCGGCATGGCATTTCTGGCAGTTCTGCGAAAGTTTCAGGTCGAAGCCTTGCCCGACCGCGCCGGTGTGGCATTTGCCGCAGGATTCCCCGGCATACATCTGGGCCATCGTGTGCTTGCCAGTCTCGCTCTTCATCGGCCAGGGGGTATCATGGCATTCGTTGCAGGTCTTCTTGTAGGAATTGACGTGGCTGCTGTGCTTGAAGAGGACCTTGCCGGAGTTGGCGAGGTTGAACACCACATCGGGACCGTTGGCCGGCAGATTGGCATGGCAGGTGCTGCAGCCTGTCTTGACGGAAAATGCGCTCACGCCGTTGTGGCATTTGCCGCAGTATTTGCCCTGGTACATCTCGGCCATGGTCATGGCGATGGTGCGAAGGCCTGCCAGGAGGCTGGCATTGCCCGTGGCGCTGGCGATGTTCCAGGGCGAGGGATGGCAGAGGGCGCAGCTCTGATTGGCCTGCTGGACATGCGTGAAGTGTGAGAATGAAACGGTCGCCACATTCGCGTTGCCCATATAGGTCACCGGAGTGGTGAAGAGGGGGTCGGACGGGCTGGTCGTGGTGGGCAGCAGCGAGGGGGGGGCTGACGACGAGTCGTTGTTGCCGGGTTTCAGGACGCAGCCGGCCAGACCGACGGCCACGATACCACATAGGGCCAGGTAGACCAGGATTCGGGGCGAATGGGACGACATGCGCATCACTCCTTGCAGGATGTGTCGGATCACAAGGGAAGCTCGTAGGCGAACAGGAAGACGTGGGCGGTGAAGTCCTCGACCGGGCGGTCGCGGTTCTCGAAGAAGCGTCGGGCATAGCCGATCGAGGCCTCATGGCCTTTCCTTAGCTGGCGTCGCAGTTTGATCTGACCGGTCTGGTAGTCCTGGCGGGTGACATCGCCCGTCGCTGCCTGCCACAAGTCGAGGGTCGCCGACCAGCGATCGTCGAACCGGTAGGTGCCGTTCAGCGAGACGGTCTCGATCTCGTCCTGGAAGCTGGCAGTGCGCAGCTGCAGATCGCCGATGGTGCGAGTGTAGCCGCTGCCGACCGTGAACTTGCGCCGGGCGGGAGTCCAGGTGGCGAAGAGGGCGACGGCCCGGCGTTCGTCCGCGGCGCCGATGTCGCCCCGGTCGGTCTGGTCACGGCGCAGTTTCAGCAGCATAGACCAGTCGGGGTCGGGGCGGGCGCGTACCACGGCTACCTGGCGGGTCTTGTCGAAGGTGCCGACCAGGCTCTTGAGGTTGTAGCCGGTTCGTGCTCCATGCTGGTCGGTGACCTGCCCGGTCTCGTGACGCAGATCGATGCTCCAACGCGGGTCGAAGGCATGATGCACGCCAACGAAGCCCATCTTCTCGACCGATTCGAGAGTTGACCACCGGTCGAGGGCGCGGGTGGTTGGCTGCCAGGTGCGGTTGCCTGCCGCATTGTAAGCGTAGGTGCCGAGGGTGTCGTCATCGAGTTCTTCGCGGTCGAGCCAACGGTAGCCGACATAGATCGGGGTCCGGGCGAAGCCGTGATAGTCGGCCCGCACCTCGGCCAGTCCCTCATCGATGCGGTTGCAGGTGGCGGTGTCATCTGTGGCGGTCAGGATTCCCGCGTTGTCGAACCACCGTAGCCGGCCGTCGGCGCGGGCGCGCATGGTGCGGCGTTCGATCCGGGCTTCGACGTCCCAGCGGTCGTCGGGGCGGGCCTGCAGCACGTACTCTTCGAGGCGGGTGTGGCCGTCGAGCCAGCCGTGATCCTGGCCATGCAGGCCGGTCTGGTCGGTGCGCTGGCCAGCGAAGCCGACCGGCTCCTGCCGGAGCCGGATGGTGTCGAACTCGTTGTCGGTCTGCGTGGTCGAAACGCTGATCCCGAGCGAATAGCGGTCGTTGAAGCGGTAGTCCACCTTCCCGGTCAGGGTTTTGCTGAAGTTCTGCTGCCACTTCCAGATCTGGAGCAGATCACGGATGCCGTTGAAATCGATGTCCTGCTGGTAGAGTTTGGTGTCGCTGTTGCGGTTGACATTCTCGGCATAGGACAGCGAGGCATCGCATCGGCCCTGGCCGACGAACACCCCGAAGGTGAAATCGCGGGACGAAGGGTTCCAGGCATTGGCGAACCGGTCGCGCGGGTGCACCTGGGCGGTGCTGCCTTGCAGGCGCAGCATGTCGCCGGTGATCTCCTGGCCCCGGAAGCCGACCACGACGCGAGGCCAATAGCGCAGGTCGGGGCGGTCCCACCCGGCATCGAGCTGGAAGGAGGTGCGCAGCGTTTCGGGATCGAGCACCGTGCCGAAATCCCATTCGGTGCGGCGGAACTTCGCCCGGATGCTCATGGCCGACTCATGCCGGAAATCGAGGCGGGCGCCCATCGAGTGGTTCCAGGTGCCGAACGATTCGGCGCCGATCCGGAACAGACGGCGGGTGGATACCCGGCGCAGGTCGAAGTGCGCCACGCCGATGCCATCCTTTTCGCCTTTGTACAGCTCCTCGTAGGAACGGACGCGGCCCTGGTCGACCTCGTCGAGGCGGCTGCCGAGCGTCAGGTGGCCGGTCCAGGCTGGCGGTTCGATCTTCTTCTTGGCCTTCTTCTTCGGCTCGGCCTTCTGTTCGGTGCTGGCGGTCTCACAGGCCGGCGGCGCGGGCGTCGGCGTCGTTGCGGCGGCAGGGCTGGCGATGGCCCCCGACATGATGCCGGGAGCGCCTTCCCGCAGGAAGCGGCCGGTGGTGCGATCGTAGATGCGCTGCGAGAGGATCCTGCCGTCGCGGTCGCGCACAGTCCGGATGCGGGTGCTGCCGTCGGTCGTCCAGGTCTGGGCGACCTTGCTCGCGAGCTGGGCGGCGTCTTCTGGCGCGATGGCCCAGCCGAGCGGCGGCATCAGGAACAGGACCAGAGCGAGGTGGGCGATGAAGCGGCGGATGATGCGGATGCACATGGCGTTAACCTCAATCCAGGAAGGCCCGGGAGTGATTGGAGCCGTGGATGTCGGTATGACAGTCGATGCATCGGCCTTGGGCGATGAAGCGGGTGTGGTCGACCCCCTTGATGCTGGCGTGGCAGAGGGCGCATTCGTGGGCAGGCACCGCGATGGTGTGAACCCCGACGACGGGGTTGAACGGTGTCCCGTGGCAGGTCGCGCATCGGCCCTGGAACACGGGCAGCCGGGAGTGCTCGGTCGTGGTTCGAGACCGCCGGTCAGACCCTGTGGTGATCGGGTTGAGGACGAGTTCATCCTGATGACAGACGAGGCAGAGCTGGTTGTCGGTCTGCTTCAGCAGTTTGCGCGCCGCCCCCCCGTGCGGTTGGTGGCAGTTCAGGCAGCCTTCGTCATCGGTGACGGCCTTGTGCTCATGCATGAAGGGCCCTTTCACCTCGCTATGGCATTTCGTGCACATGGCATGGCGAGCAGCGGGCCGACCGCGCATCCGGTCGTTGCCATGCACGTTGTGGCAGTCGGCGCACTCGAGCTGTCCCTGGCCGAGCGGATGGCGATAGGGACGGGCGAACTGGGCGCCGATGTCCTGGTGGCACCCGAGGCACAGGTCGTTCTGGCCTTTCACCAGTTGCGCCACGTTCTTGCCGCTGTGGATATCGTGGCAGGTCAGACAGTCGAGGTCGGGGTGCTGGTAGTGGGCATCACGTTTCCAGGCGGCCAGATCGGCCCGGTCCTTGGGGTGGCAGGCGAGGCACAGGTCTTTCACCACGCGGGCGGCAGGTCGCCGGACGATCTTCTCCTTGACACCGCTCTCGACGACATGGGCTTCTCCGGGGCCATGGCAGGCCTCGCACTCGAGCTTGTCGAGGCGCAGCGTGCCGACGGGGAGACGGGCGTGCACGGTATCTTTCATCGCCTGTCCCTTGTGGCACTTCAGGCAGGCGGTCCGGCTCATGAACCCGGGGCCGGCGGTCGGCGAACCGCCGAGCGCCAACGAGGCGGCGCTGACCGCCAGAACGAGGGGAAGCCACCACTTCAGGCCCGAGACCAGCTTTCCGACCATATCCACCGCCTTCGAGGGGGTACTGCAGGAAAAAGAAATACCAGTTGATGCTACTGAGAGCGAAGTGATTTTTCAAGAATTTCCTGGACCAAGACCTTACCCCAGAAGGGAGGGATCCTCTGTCACTCGCCAGCGACGGATCGAGGCATCCGACTGGCCGTCTAGGGGGCAGGGCCCGACGGCCGGGGCGCGTCAGCCGCACCATCACGTGCTCGACGGCGAGGTGGCCCGATCGCCGGGGAGAGCCTTCTACAGATCTTTTACCGCCTCGCCTTGCTCCTGCAGCCGGTCCCGCTGGCGGTCAGCGAGACGGAGGAGGTGGCGGAACACCTCGCGAACCTCTTCGGTGGGGGCGGTTTCAGCGGCGGTCTGATAGACCTTGGCCAGACAATCAATCAAGGCCAGAGCGATCTCCACCACCTGGTTGACCGTCATCGAGGGCTCGAGGTGCAGTCGTTCGAGAAGGTCCTTGCCTTCTGACTCAGGTGGGAATTTATACCAGGTGGATAGCACCTCCTGTCCGATCGAGGCTTCGAAATCGCGCAGGCTTTCTTGCAGCGCCTGCTCCTGGTGGCTGAAATATTTCAGCAACATCTTCACTCGTTCACGATCGGCCACCTTCTCGAGGTTGTCGTAGAAGCGACTCAAATCCTGGTGGAATTGCTGTGCCTGGGCCAGAATGTCTCCGACCTGCTTTCCAACCATGTCTTGCTACCTCCTGCCGTGGGGCGAAATCAGAACGAATGGCGAGCGCAGGCGACCATCAGTGGCTTTTTTCGGTGGCTGGGGTGGAAATGGCAGGGGCCGTTTCCATCGTCGCGCTTGCCCCGTCGTCTGGTTGGCCAGATCCTGGATCTGGTGGTTGGGATTCAAGCCAGAACCGAATACTGCGCTGAATGGCCGCTTCGGCTTCCTCCTTGGTGCCCCCGATCTCGGTCAACCACCTGTGCTCGGGCCGGGCAGCGATCTCGGCGGTAATGCCCGGGCTGAGTCGCTCAGCTTCAGGGAGGAATTCGAAATAGAACCGCAAGGCCACCTGGTAGAACCCCTGCCATTGCACGTAGTCGGGGCCCATCATGGCGGCGCCCATGCGGGCCCGGCGGCCTTCATGGTGCCACAGAGAGAGCCAGATCAGCTCGATTTTCTCATTGAATGGGGCAGGATCGAGCTTGCCGGCCTGCCTCAACCGATCGAGAATCTCGCGGGCGGGTTCGGCGAACTTCTTGTTGTAGAGGGCGATCGCTTTGTCGAGATGCTCGTAATGGCTGATAATCAGGTTCATCGAATGGCAGTTGGCGCAGACATTGAACATGGCCAACCGCTTGTCGGACCAGTCGGTGGTGCGGGAACTGACCTCGAGTCCGGTGCGCCAGCTGAGGCGGGTGCCGGGGTCATGGGTCTGAGCAGTGCCGCCGATGGTCCCACCAAGATGGCAGGTCGCGCAGGTGGGAACGACTACCGGATGCCGCCCGAGCAGCAAGGGGCGGCGGTTTAGGTCGACGAGGTCATTGGTGGTATGGAACGTGAGGCCGTGCTTGGATTCCTTCCAGATTTCGAGTTGGGGGTGATCGGGGCCGAGATGGCAGCGACCGCAAACGCCTGGCTGCCGGGTACTGGCGATGCGGAACTCGTGCCGCTGATGGCAGGCCGAGCAGGCGCCGACCGAACCGTCGGGATTGATTCGTCCGATGCCGTGGTTGGGATAGGTGCGGGACAGGGGCAGTCGGGTCTCGGGGTCGATGGCGACCTGGCTGCCGTGGCACGATTCGCAGCCGTTCAGGAAGCTGGCCATCCCTTGCATCACTCCCCCGAGGAACACCTCTGGTTTGGTGCCATCAAAGGCCTGGCCATCAGGTTGTCGCATTCGGAGGGCGGTCGTGGCATGCCGCGAGCGAGCGAAGCTGGCCGCTTGCTCGGCATGGCAGCGGCCACAATCGTTCGGGGTGACCAAGGTACTGATGATATGTCCGTTGTGGTCAGGGATGGCGTCTGGATCGGAGGCGTTGGCCTGATGACATTCGAAGCAACCGATGCCGTGCTGGGCATGGGAACTCTTTCGCCAGCTCTCGACGAGGTTGGGTGACATCGATTCATGACATTTCAAACAGCTCTGGGTCGCTTGGGAGAGGGGGAGTTCCGCGGTCGCCCCCGGCAGGCCGATCAGAAGGAACCAGAGAACGACCACTGCGCTTGCCATGATGACTCTGCGGTATGCGCCCATCATCCTACTGCTGTCGTGAGTCGGTGGCGGTTGGGATTGGTGCCGATGCCGAGGCGGAACTCGGAGTGGGTGTGGAAGAGGTGGCGGGCGGCCCGGGCTCTGGTGATGCTTCCTCCCAGAAAGCGATGCCGTCGGCGATGGCTTTCTTGATGTCTTCCGGTGTATGGATGGCCTTTTTCAGCCAGCGGTGCTCGGGACGGTCCATGATGGCGGCGGTGACGCCCGGCAGCAGCCGCTCGGCCTCGGGAAGGAACTCGAAGTAGAAGAGCAGCGCTACTTCGTAGAAGCCCTGCCATTGCACGTAATCAGCGCCCATCATGGCCACGCCCATCCGGGCCCGGCGCCCCTGGTGGTGCCACAAGTGCCAGAAATCGCGCTCCAGCTTTTCGTTGACCGGCGAGGGGTCGAGTTTGCCGGCGGCTCGGACGGCCTCGATGATTTCCTTGGCAGGCAGGGCGAACTTGTGGTTATAGAGGGCAACGGCCTTGTCGAGCTGGATGAAATGGCTCTTGACGAAGGCTGGGCTGTGACAATTGCGACAGACGGCCTGCATCCGCGAGCGGTTGGCCCGCCAGTCATTCCGGCGCACGCTGATAGCATCCCGCAGATTCCAGCTGAGGCGCGCGCCTGGATCATGGGTAGAACCGCTCCCGCTGGCGATGGTGCCTCCTAGATGGCAGGTCACGCAGTTGGGGACCGCGATCGGATCTTGACCCAACAAGAGGGACGGTTTGTCGAAATCAACGCCTTTGTTCATCTCATCAAAGGCGTTGCCGTGCTTCGATTCTTGCCAGATCTCGATCTGAGGGTGGTCGGGGCCTATGTGGCAGCGCCCGCAGACTTCGGAACGTCGCACCGCTGCAAGACGGAAATCGTGGCGCTGGTGGCAGGCCGAGCAGTTGCCTTCGGAGCCGTCGGGATTGATTCGTCCGATGCCGTAGTTGGGATACCCGTCCGCCGAAATCTTGCGGGTCTTCGGGTCGACTTTGATTTTTGAGCCGTGGCAGGCTTGGCACCCACCGAGAGAGGCGGCATACCCTTCGACCACCTCGCCCCAGTAGTTCGACAGCGAGTGCAACACCCGCCCGCCTTTCGCATGCTGCGATCCAAGAAAGGAGGCGGTCTCGGCGGGATGGCAACGCCCGCAATCCTTCGGGGTAACCAGCGGGCTGATGGTGAACCCGTGGTGGTCGACCAAGGCATCGGGATCTGTATCGCTGGCCATGTGGCATTCGTAGCAGCCGATCCCGCGCGTAGCATGTTTGCCTCGTTCCCAGGACATGCAGAGATTGGGATTCATCGACGCATGGCACTCGAGACATTTCTGCGTCTGGGGGGTGGCCATCGCCGTCGTCGTGTAAAGCCCTTTGTCCTGGGCGCGAGCAGCCAACGGGGAAACCGTCGTCACCAGGGAATACACCAAAAAACAGGCGATGATCAGGCGGGGTCTTTCAGGCATGGATATCTCCTTGTCGTGCCAAATCGTCAGACTTCAGAACTTGTCGTAATAGATATCATTCGGCTGAATGCCTTTGGCCGCCAGCAAGGGCAGGAGGGCATCGATCATGACGGGCGGGCCGCAAAGGTAGGCTTCGGCTGGTTCCCCGGCGGGAAAGACCTCCTGGAAGACCTTGGTGATCAAGCCACGGTGACCGTTCCATTCGCTGCCGACGGTATCGTCAGAGAGGGCAGGAATGTACCGGAAATTCGGATTGCGCTTGGCCATCTCGACGAATACCTGGTGGTCGTAAAGAAGCGGCAGGGTGCGGGCGCCATAGAACAGGTAGACCCGGCGATCGATCTTCTTTTCGGTCAAATAGGCAATGATCGATTTCATGGGCGCCAAACCGACCCCGCCGGCGATGCAGACGACGCTGCGGTTGGTGGTCTCTTGCAGGAAGAACTCGCCGTAAGGGCCTGACAGCACCATCGAGTCGCCTTCTTTGAGGGTATGCAGGTAGGTGCTCATCACTCCGCCTTCGACCCGCCGTACGTTCAATTCGATGATGTCATTGGCGAACGGGGAGCTGGCGATCGAATACCCGCGATAGATTGGCTCTTCCCCGGGGCGGACCAAGCTGACCTGGACATACTGGCCAGGTTTGAAGACGATGGTTTTGGGGTCGATCAATTTGAAAGTGATCTTCTTGATCAGGTCTGTCATCACTTCGACCTTACTGACCACAGTCTGGAATTCCTTGATGGCCAGGAACTCCTCTGGGACCTGCACGACCAGGTCGTGCCGGGCACGCACCTGGCAGGCCAGCCGCTTCTTTTCCTTGATCTCGGCTGGGGTCAGAATCATCTGCTCGGTAGCCAGAACCGAGCCACCCCCTTCAAGCACCTTGACGCGGCAGTACCCGCACGTTCCCCGCCCGCCGCAGGCGGAGGGGATGAAGATCTTCTGGCTGACAAGGGAGAGCAGGAGAGAATTGCCGCCCTGCACCAGCAGCTCTTTCTCGTCGTTGACTCGGATCTTGACCTGGCCATAGCTAGCCAGCCAATGACGAGCCCCGAGCAGGAACAGGCACATGCCAAGGATCAGCCCGTTGAGGGCTAGGAGGGCGATGAGCAACGTCGACAGCATCAGCGGGTCACCCGATGTTGTTTCCCATCACAGTTTCACCATGCCCGAGAAGCCGTTGAAGGCCATCGCCATCAAACCGGCCAGCAACAAAGCGGTGCCGATCTCGCCCAGGTACCGGGGCGGCCGACAGAAGGGCAGATGGTGGCGCAGGCCTGCCAACAACAGGATGGCGAGCATCCAGCCCAGGCCGGTCGCGAAACTGAATACGGTCGCCTCCCAGAAGCGGTACTGTCGCAGGACCATGAACAGCGAGGTGCCGAGCACGGTGCAGTTGACGGTGATCAGGGGGAGAAAGATGCCGAAGGCCTCATACAAGGGTGGAAAATACCGATCGATGAAAAGCTCGAGAAACTGGACGATAGTGGCGATGGTCAGAATGAAGACAAGGAATTGGAAGGATTCGAGGCCGAGCGGCACCAGAACGAAATGGTTGAGCAACCAATTGGCCATCGCGGTAAGGCCGGTCACGAAGGTAACAGCGGCTCCCATGCCGAAGGCGACCTTGGTGTTCTTCGACAGGGCCAGAAAGGCGCACATCCCGATGAAGTAGGCCAGGGCAATGTTATTGGTCAGGACCGAGGCGAAGAAGATGACCAACAGTCGCATGGGATCATCGATGGCGAACGGTCCGGGGGTGACATGGGAACTGGTGGCCGGCGCTGGGGTGGCGCTGGTTGGCGTGGAAATGACGCTGGCCGGCGCGGTAATCGGGGGGGTGATCGGCATGGTGGGCGTATTGGCCAGGAGGCAGGGGGCCCCCGGCCCGAGACCACAGATCAGGCCAGCCAGAAGCGTCAGGAGAAAGGAATTCTTCATTTTTTTCCCTCGCCCCTCGCCTCGCGGATAAAATTGGCCAAAAACAGCAGGACGGTCAGGCACAGAAAGGCTCCCGGAGCCGAAATGAGCAGGCCGCAGCGCTGATAGCCTCCCGGCATGACTGGCGTCCCCAACAATGTGCCCATGCCGAACACCTCGCGCAACACCGCGATGGCGAGCAAGACCAGCCCATAACCCGTACTGACTCCCAAGCCATCGAGAGCCGACAGCCAGGGAGTGTTCGACATGGCGAAGGCTTCGGAGCGCCCCATGACGATGCAGTTGGTGATGATCAACCCGACATAGGGGCCCATTTCTTTCGATACCGCGGGCAAGGTCAATTTCAGCAGCCGGTCGAAGACGATGACCAGCGTCGAGGTGATCATCATGAAGACGAGCATCCGGTACGTGGCCGGGATGCGCTTGCGAATGGCGGCGACGATGGCCGAGGTGAAGACGGTGGCGAAGGCCACGCCAAGATACATGACGAAGGCGTTCTTGACGAACGTGGTGACGGCCAGCGAGCTGCAGATGCCAAGTACCATGATGAAGATCGGATTGTTCTTCCACAGGCCTTCGGCGAACACCTTCCAGGCTTGGGTGTTGGTGAGGCTCATGGCGTTCCCCCTGGCCCGGCTACCGTTTTGATCTTACGGATGGCGGCATTGATGATTTCCTCGACGGCCTTCGATGTCAGGGTCGCCCCGGTGACTCCGTCGAATTCGCCTTCTTTAAACTTGATCTTGGCCGCGCGCACACCATGCCGAGCGATCAGGCCGCGGAATTGGGCGCGGAACTTCTCTTCTTCGATGCGAGCCCCCAGGCCCGGGGTTTCGCTGTGCTCGAGCACGTCGATGCCTAAAATGGCGCCTCGCCTCAGATCATAGGCGACGAGCAGGATGATTTTCCCCCACAACCCCGCCCCTTCTTCTTGGCGGATGATCATGGCTGGGTTTTGCTTTCCGATGAAAAAGCTGCCGGGATACTCTTTCCGGGCGACTGTCGTAAAGGTCTGCTCGAACGTGCTCCGGACATCTTCGCCGAGCGGCAATCCAACCAGTTGCAAGGCGCGTCGCATCAAGCTGGGATCGGTGGCCATCCGAGTCTGATAGATGCCCTCGACGACGACCAGCAGAATGGTGCAGATGGTCGTCAGCACCAGCATGAACCACAGGTCGCGCCAGGTCTGGGTCATGCGGAACCTCGGGGCCGGCGGTATAGATGCTCGCCGACGAGCTGGTCAATCAGCGGGGAAAAAACGGCCAGCAGCAGCGCCGCGAACCAGACTCCTTCGGCGAATCCGGAGAAACTGCGCAGCATCACGGTGAAAAAGGCGAACAGCAGGCCCCCAGCCCACCGTCCTTCAGGCGTTCGGGGAAGAGCGAAGGGATCAGAGGGGACGAACACCGTCAGGTAGAGCAGGAAACTGCCGGCCAGCAATTGGTTGTGGGGGGGGAGCACCTGCCCCGGAAACCAGTGGGCACCCAGCCAAGCAAAGGTGACCATGCCTCCAATCACCGCGGAAACGAACCGCCAGTCGATAAACCCGGCGATCAGCAGGACCACGCCCAGTAGAATCAGATAGCCCCCGTACGATTCACCGATGGCACCTGGAATTCGACCTGTCAGAAAGTCGGTGATCGGGATATCTCCGAACTTGCGAAGATCGGCGAAAACCGTGCCTGCCAGCGGAATTTGGGATGCCCATCGCGAGAACCCCAGATCGGGATCAGCGAACGGTTTGGTGGTGATGTTGAAGGCGGTGGAATACCCGAGGGCGAGGAACACAATTCCGACGGCTGCGGTGGGAAACAAGGTGCGCCCGTAGCCGCCGAACAGGTGAAGGCCAAAGACCAGCCCGAAGCTCAAGCCGATGGGAACGAGCCAAAGCGGTACACCCGCCGACAAGGCCAGCGGGAAGACCACCCAGATCACCCATGACCAGCGCGGTGCGCGATCGCTTCGCAGTCGGAAGGCCAGCGTGTCGACGAGGAACCCAGTCAGCAGGCTGAGTCCAAGCATCGCCAGAACTTTCCGCCCATACCGACCGACCGCCCCGACATAGAGAGGCACAACGGCCACGCTGATGACCCACGGAAATCGGATGAGGCGTTTCCGAGGCGCGATGGGTGTCCGGCCACCAGGGGCGATGCGGTTCATTGGTCGGTGCTGATGGGTGCGGAGGGTTTAGAAATGGGGGGGCCTGAAGACGAGCCCTGGCGTCAGCAATTTGCTGCGCCAGAGGAAGGCAGGCCGGGCAAGCATCTGAGCAGGCTTCGCACGTAGAGCAGTCATGCGCTCGGTAGGTCTCGAGCTGCTCGGTCAGACCGGCCAACGCGAAGTGATACAGATAATGTGGCAGCAATCCCGCGGGACAGACCGAAATGCAATCGAGACAATTGATGCAAACACCAGGGGCATCAGACGGGTGGGCGGCAGTGTTCACGGGCTGATCGGACCCTACTCTTCAGAAGCGTGGCACTTGGTGCAATCGCCCTTGGCGGCGAAGGCTTTTTTGCCGTCATGGCAGGCTCCGCAGTATTTGCCCGCGTAGATGTCGGCCATTTTGTACGGCTCTTTAGCCCGAACTTGAGGGAAAAGAGGAGCAGCCCCTTCGTGGCAATCCGAGCATGCAGCCTTGCCGTGTCCTTCGTGCTTGAACTTGACCTGACCGGCATCGCCGACCTTGGTGAACAAAAACTCAGCCGGGGCCTTGGCAGGACTGTCGCTGGTCGGAGCATCCTCGGCGGTCGCTAAGTTCGTTCCGGCCACTACCAGGAGTCCCATCATCAACGCGACCCCGCACCCGTACAAAAACTGACGCATATCATCACCCTCACTTCTTAAGGGTACACCATGGAATGGAAGGCTATCGGTAAGAGGGTATCAAAATTTTCGGGATTTGGCAAGGCAAATCTCGGGATAATCACAAATGGAACGAATTGGTGTCCCTAGGTCTCTGCCGCCGTATTCCCCTTTGCCGGTGGCTATACTTGAACCTTCTATGGAAAGACCTGAGCGGCCAGGTGGAACAAACCCTCCTGAATTATCGGACAATCATTGAGGCATAAGGAAAGATAGGAAAGAATGAATGTCGCGAGCGTCTGGGGATGCTCTGGGGTGATTGATTGGGAGCAACGTCGGATGGTTCTAGTTGGAATAGGCTAAATGACGGGTCAGGAGATCGATGTGGCTCTGTTCGAACCGGGTGAGAGCCCCGAAGAGCTTGCGCATCGGCTCATTAGGAGCCAGCTGGGCCACCGACTGATAGAAATCCCGACTGGCCACTTCCACCTGCATGGCGATCTGGAGGAGGTCGCCAAGGGAAAGCCGGCGGCGTTCGGCCAGCAGGTCAAGCGTCGGCTGCGGAAAAGCTGGGAGGTTCTGTATAAAACCGGCGGCAGTGCAGGTTTTTTTGAATTCAGCCAGTTGCTTGGCGTGTTTTTTTTCTTGGGCCACAAGGGAGCGGACCAGTGTGGCCGCTTCAGGTTCGAGGTCGAGATTCAGCAGGTGGTCATAGAAGGCTGCTGTCGCTTCTTCGAGGCGGATGGCATGATCGATGACGGCGGGAATATCTTCGAAACTCATATGAACCTCCAGGCCAGCTCGGCGCTAAAATGCCCCCGAGGGGGAGATAGAACCCCACCCTGGTGGGGGATTTAGATTCATGATATCCTGATAAATAACCCCGGAGCAAGGGGCCGCTCAGGGGTGGACGCGACGAAAAACGTCTTCGTTTGTCCTGCCCATTCTTGCTGCAACAGTGATGGCTGGGTTCTATTTAATCGGGCTGAATCATGCCTCCGCTCCCGTCGAGGTACGGGAGCGGTTCGCCGGGCTGTGCGTCTCCGGGCTGCCCGGCGCCGATGGCCGGGCCATGGAAGCGGTGACGGTCCTGACCTGCAACCGGGTCGAGGCCTACTTCTATGGCGACGCAGCGGCGGCCCAGGCCATGTTCGCCGCGTGGCTGGCCAGCGAGAATCGTTCCTGGAGCGAGATCGAGCCCTATGCCTATCGCTGCTGGGGAAGGGACGTCGTGCGGCATCTGCTGCTCGTCGCCGCCGGCCTCGATTCGATGGTGCTGGGCGAGCAGCAGATCCTGCACCAGGTCAAGGCCTCCTATCAGGCCGCGGCGGCGGCCGGGTCGGTCGGGAAGCACCTGCACGCCCTGTTCCAACGGGCGCTCGAGGTCGGCAAACGGGTGCGGGCCGAGACCCGCATCTCGGAAAATACCGTGTCCATCGCCTCGGCCGCGGTCGAAATGGCCCGCTCCATCTTCGGCCCGCTCGACCGCTGCACCGCCCTGGTCGTGGGCGCCGGCGAGATGGCCGGGCTGGTCGCCCGCCAGATGCGCGATCGCGGCGTTGGCGCCCTGCTGTTCGCCAACCGCACGCCGGCCCGGGCCGAAGAACTGGCCCGTCTCTACGGCGGGCGGGCCGCCTCCCTCGCCGATCTGGCCGCCCAGCTGGCGCAGGCCGATGTGCTGATCAGCTCGACAGGGGCACCGCGACCGGTCATCACGCGCGAGCTGCTGGCCGAGGTCATGGCCGCTCGCCACGACCGCCCCCTGTTCGCCATCGACATCGCCGTGCCCCGCGATATCGAGCCGGAGTGCGCCGACCTCGAGAATGTCTTCCTGTATGACATCGATGATCTGCAGCAGGTGGTCGACGAGAGCCTCGAGCTGCGCCGCCAGGAATCCCCCAAGGTCGAAGCGATCATCGACGAGGAGCTGGCCCGCTTCGACCGCTCGCTCGAGACGTTCGCCGTGGCGCCGCTGCTGGCGGCGGTGCGGGCCCGGGCCGACGAGATCCGCCGGGCCGAACTGGACCGGATCTTTCCCGCCAGCCGACCGTTGCCGGCCGACCTGCGCGCCGATCTCGAGCGCCTGACCCGGGCCTTGATGGGGAAATGGCTGCACCATCCGATGATCACCCTCAAAGAGCGCGCCCAGGTCGGAGCCGACGAACTGGCCGTGCTGGCCCGGCTGTTCGGCCTCGATCCGTCGGCTCTGGCTTCTTCCGATGCCGAGGCTACGTCGGAACCGGTGCCGGTGCCGGCGACGACGACCGCGACCGCTTCGGCGACTCCGAAGGCCTCACCGGTCTCGACGGCCTCGCCAGCCTCGCCAGCCTTGCCAGCCTCGCCAGCCATGGCGGGCCTGGCGGTGGCCTCGACCGTCCCCGATGCCCAGGCCGCGACGAGGGTTCCCCCGCGGGGGGCAGGAGCCTCGGCGGCGACGGTGGCCGCCGCCGGCGACACGCCTGGGCCGGTCGAGTCTCTTTCCGAAAGGGCCCCGACGCTATGATGCTCCGATTCGCCACCCGTGGCAGCAAGCTTGCGCTCTGGCAGACCCGCACCGTGATGGCCGCGGTGCGCGACGAAGCGCTCGACCTCGAGCTGTGCGAAGTCATCGTCAAGACGCTGGGCGATCGGGTCGTCGACCAACCGTTGTTCCGGGTGGGCGGGCAGGGCCTGTTCATCAAAGAGCTCGAAGAAGCGCTGCGCGATGGCCGGGCCGACCTCGCCGTCCACAGCCTGAAGGATGTGCCGCACCAGTTGGCCGATGGGCTGACCCTGGTGGCCATCAGCGCCCGCGAGGATCCCCGCGACGCCCTGGTGTCGCGCTCGGGGGCCCGGCTGGCCGAGCTGCCCGCCGGCGCCCTGATCGGCACCTCGAGCTTGCGGCGGCGCGCCCAGTTGCGGCGGCAACGGCCCGACCTGCGATTCGCCGATCTGCGGGGCAACCTCGATACCCGACTGCGCAAGCTCGACGAGGGGCAGGTCGATGCCATCGTGCTGGCGGCGGCGGGGTTGCGCCGGCTTGGCCTGGCCGCGCGTATCACCGAGCTGTTCGACGTGGAGACGCTGATGCCGGCGGCCGGTCAGGGCTTCCTGGGCGTCGAGGCCCGGGCCGCCGACCTCGATTGGCTGTGGCCGCTGATGCGGGGGGTCGAAGATCCGGGCGCCCGGCGGGCGGCCACGGCCGAACGCGCCTTCCTGGCACGGTTGCAGGGCGGCTGCCAGGTGCCCCTGGCGGTCCATGCCGTCGAGAGCGAAGGGCGGCTGCGAGTGATCGGCTTCGTCAGCGATCCGACGGGCGAACGGGCCCTGACCGCGCGTCGCGAGGGACCGGCCGCCACCCCCGAAGCGGCCGAAGCGCTCGGCGCCGCCGTGGCCGCCGACCTGCTGACGGCCGGCGCCGCCGATCTGCTGGCCGCCGGTCGGGCCGATCTGGCGACCGGGGCCCGCTCGCCCGCGCCACTCGCCGGGCCTCCGTCCGCCCGCGCCGGCACCGGCGGCGCGGGCCGCTCTGACGGTGCTGGCAGAACCGGCCGCTCCGGCGTCCCGGCCGGTTCTGCCGAGCGCTCGCAGCAATCCGCTCAAGATGTCGATTCGCCACCAGCTTTCGACGCCCCTGCCTCTTCTGAAGAAGATCGCCCGCCGCCGCCCGCGACCGGCGGGAGGGTGTTCCTGGTCGGGGCGGGGCCGGGCGACCCCGGACTGATCACCGTCCGCGGCCTGGCCCTGGTGCGCACGGCCGATGTCATCGTCCACGATGCCCTGGGCGCCACCTCCTTCCTGGCCGAGGCGCGTCCCGACGCCGTGCTGATCAATGCCGGCAAGCGAGCCGGGGCCCACACCCTGACCCAGGACGAGATCAACGCCACGCTGGTGCGGGAAGCCAGGGCCGGTCGCACCGTCGTCCGCCTCAAAGGCGGCGATCCCATGGTGTTCGGGCGAGGCGGCGAAGAGCTCGAAGCCCTGGCCGCCGCAGGCGTGCCCTTCGAAGTCGTGCCGGGCGTCACCTCGGCCATCGCCGGGCCCGCCGCCGCCGGCATTCCCGTGACCCATCGCGATTTCACCAGCGAAGTGGCCATCGTCACCGGCCACGACGCCGAGCCTGGCACGGCCACCCCGCGCGATGCCGTGCCGTGGGCCTCGTTGGCCGGACTGCGGACCATCGTCTTCCTGATGGGCGTGCGGCAGTTGCCCCACATTGTGCGCAACTTGATCGAAGCCGGAAAAGATCCCGCCACCCCGGTCGCTCTCATCGAGCAGGCCACCTCGCCGCGGCAGCGCTGCGTCACCGGCACCCTCGCCACCATCGTCGAGCGGGCCCAGGCGGCCGCCATCCAGCCTCCGTCGATCATCGTGGTCGGCCGGGTGGTGGAATTGCGGGAGCGGCTGGCCTGGCTCGAGAAGCGCCCGCTGTTCGGCCGCACCATCGTGGTGACTCGGTCGCGGGCGCAGGCGGGCGCCTTCTGCCAGCGCCTCGAAGAACTGGGCGCCACCGTGCTGCCGTTCCCCACCATCCGAATCGAGCGGATCGACCCCAAACCCGCCTTCGCCGCCTTCCTCGACCGGCTCGTCCCGCGGCCGTCGCCGTCCCTCGCCGGCGCTGCTGCCGCCCCTGCCCCTGCCGCGCCGCGCTGGACCCACCTCGTCTTCACCTCGGTCAACGGCGCCGAAGCCTTCTGGGACCGCCTGTTCGCCGCCGGCCTCGATGCCCGCGCCCTGGCCGGGGTAACCATCGTCTGCATCGGGCCGGTCACCGCCGAGGCCTTCCGCCGGCGCGGGGTGCATCCCGATGTCGTTCCTGACACCTACGTGGCCGAGGCGCTGCTGCCGTTCTTCCAGAGCGAGGCCGCGCGGAAGACCCTGGCCACGCCGCCGGCTGGCCAGCCGCCGGGCCGCGTCGCCATCCTGCGGGCCGAGACCGCCCGAGATGTGCTGCCCGACACCTTGCGCCGCGAGGGCTGGGAGGTCGAGGTCGTCGTCCTCTACCGCACGGTGGCCGAAGCCGCCCCCGAGCCGCAGGCCCTGGCCGCCCTGCGCGAGGGCCGGGTCGACGCCGTCACCTTCACCAGTTCTTCGACCGTCGAGCACTTCCTGCGGTTGATCGACGGCCAGGGGCTCACGGTGTCGGCCATTCCGGCGGTGTCGATCGGACCGGTCACCACCGCGACCATCCAGGCGGCCGGCTTGCGCCTGCTGGGAACCGCCGCCGTCCATACCATTCCTGGCCTGACCGATTGCCTCGTCGACCTCTTCCGCCGATGAGGAAAGCAGTGTTGACGGTCGGTCCGAAGGCCGATTCCTTCTCTGGAGACCCCTGACCCATGATCAACATCACCCGTCTGTACGTCGGTCGCGAAACGACTGGCGACCCGCTGCGCTACGGCCGGGACGGCCCGGCGAAGGTGGCGCATCAGCACCATTTCCATGGGCACGGGAAGGCGCGTTCGGCCGCCGACCGCCGTCCCGTCGTCGTCTGGAACACCACCCGCCGCTGCAACCTGCGCTGCGTCCATTGCTATACCGACAGTTGCAATCAAGAATACCCCGACGAACTGACCGGCCCCGAGGGGCGGGCCCTGATCGACGATCTGGCCGCGTTCGGCATTCCCGCCCTGCTCTTTTCGGGCGGCGAGCCCCTGATGCGCCGCGATCTGTTCGAGCTGGCGGCCTACGCCGTGGCCCGAGGGCTGCGCCCGGTGCTGTCGACCAATGGCACGCTGATCACCGAGGCGGTCGCGCGCCGGCTGAAAGAGATCGGCTTCATCTATGTGGGCATCTCGCTCGACGGGCTCGAAGACGTCAACGATGCGTTCCGCGGCGTGCCAGGCGCCTTCCGCCAGGCGATGGCCGGCTTCCGGAACTGCCAGGCGGTCGGCCAGCGGGTGGGCCTGCGCCTGACCCTGACCCGCCGCAACGTGCAGGATCTCGATGGCATCTTCGATTTCATCCTTGCCGAGAAGATTCCGCGGGCCTGTTTCTACCATCTCGTCTATTCAGGGCGTGGCCGCGCCATCTCCGACGACGATCTGACGCCCGCCGAGAGCCGGGCGGCCCTCGATACCATCTGCCGTCGCACGCGTCAGGCCGTCGAGGCGGGAGTCGACCTCGACGTGCTGACCGTCGACAACCACGTCGATGGTCCCTATCTCTACCTCAAACTGGTGCAGGAAGGCTCGCCCCGGGCCGAAGAAGTGCGCCGTCTGCTCGAGTGGAACGGGGGCGGCCGGTTCTCGTCCGGCGTCGGGATCGGCTGCGTCGATTTCGTCGGCAATGTGCATCCCGACCAGTTCTGGCAGGACAAGACCTTCGGCAACGTCCGCCAGCGGCCGTTCTCCGCCATCTGGATGGACACGTCCGACCCGCTGATGGCCGGCCTCAAAGATCGCCTGCCGTTGCTGAAGGGGAAATGCGCCATCTGTCGGTTCCAGGCCATGTGCGGCGGTTCGCTGCGGGTGCGGGCCTTCCGCGCGACCGGCGACCCCTGGCAGCCCGACCCGGCCTGCTATCTGACCGACGAGGAGATCGGCGCCCGCCCCTCGGCTTGAGAGTTCCGTCGCCGCGGGCACGGGGCGTGGCGCCGCGATCTCAGCGCCAGACCCCAGGCTGTCTTGTTCCGACGTGGCGGGGCCCGAAGGTCCGAAGGGGCGATGGGCGTCGGGGGGGCCTCCCTAAAGTTGGTGAAACCAGCTCGGGAGGCCAGTTGGAAAAAGTTGGTCGGCAGACCGGGGATTTTGGTATACTCACCTCACAGGTGAACCTATGGACAATTCCATGCGATTGGGATTGCAGCAGAAGCAGACGCTGCAACTGAAGATGACGCCAGAGATGCAGCTGGCGATCAAGATTCTGCAGTTGAACACGGTCGAGCTGAAGAACCAGGTGCTCGAGATGCTCGAGACCAACCCCGTGGTCGAGCTCGAGGAACCCAGCCGAGACGAGTCCTCCAAAGAACCCCCGACCGAGATCCCCCTCGAGAAGCTCCAGGAAGAACCGGTCGAACCGGTGCCGCCCTCCAAGGAATTCCGCGAGGAGAGTCGCGACGACTTCGGCATCGACTGGCAGAAATACATCCAAGACAGCGAGAACACCGAGTTCAAGGTGTCGCGCGGCCGCTACACCGGGGAAGAAGACGAAGCTACCTTCGAGAACTTCGTCTCCGCCAAGACCAACCTTCGCGAACACCTCAACAACCAGCTGCATGAGGTCGATCTCAACCCGACCGAACGCAAGATCGGCGAGTTCCTGGTCGGCCTGATCGATCGCAACGGCTACCTGCGCTACACCCGCGAGCAGCTGGCCGAGATGCTCAAGATCGACCAGGCGGTGGTCGACAAGGTAGTGCGCGCCATCCAGTCGATGGATCCGGCCGGGGTCGGCGCCTACGACCTGCGCGAGTGCCTGTTGCTGCAGGCCCGCGATGAAGGCTACGAAGATGATGCCGTGACCGCGGTGATCGACAAGCATCTCGACGACCTGGCCGCCAACCGCCTGGCGCAGATCGCCAAAGCCACCGGCTATGACCTGGAAGACATCCAGGCCGCCGTGGAGGTGATCAAAGGGTTCAACCCCAAGCCGGGGGCCAGCTTCCCCGTGGCCGGCGACCAGATCTACGTGACGCCCGACGTCTTCATCGAGAAGGTCGACGGCGAGTATGTCGTCTCCCTCAATGAACGCGACATTCCGCGACTGCGCATCAACAACCTCTACAAAGAGGCCATCAAGAACAAAGATCGCACCGATAAAGCGACCTACGAATTCATCCGCGAGAAGCTCGAAGCGGCGCGGTCGTTCATGCGCTACATCGACAAGCGCAAAGAGACGATTCTCAACGTCACCAAGGCGATCGTCGAAGTGCAGCATGAGTTCCTCGATCATGGCATCCTGTATCTGAAACCGCTGACCTTGCAGGATGTCGCTGTGATGGCGGGCGTGCACGAATCGACGGTCAGCCGCGCCACCAGCGGGAAATACGCCCAGACCCCGCGCGGCCTGCTCGAATTGAAGTTCTTCTTCAGCGGGGCCGCCCGCACCCACACCGGCGAAGACGTCTCGACCCAGGCGGTCAAGAAACGGATCGAAGACCTGGTCAAGCAGGAAGATCCCAAGAACCCGCTCTCCGACAGCGACATCGTCGAGCGCTTGAAAGCCGAAGGCATCTACATCGCGCGGCGCACCGTCGCCAAATACCGGGGCGAATTGAATATCCTGTCGAGTTCGGCACGCCGACGCGCCTGAGCGCTGCCCGGGGGCGAGCCACGGTCGATGGTCGCCGCGGGTTGGCACGGCGTCGTCGTGGCGGGCTCCGAGCCGAAGCCCGGTGTCGTGCCCCTCTGGTCGGGCGAGTGGAGGGGCTGGCCGGGGGGCTGGGGCCGGCCGGTCGCTCGAGCCCAAAAAATCGAGTAAAATGGGCTAAAGGTTCCGGGCGATTCGGCCGATGGAAAGTGCAGCCTCTAATCAGCGGAGTAAAATGACTAGGCGAATCTTGCTGTGCCTGTGGATGGTGCTGCTGGCGTGCGCTCCGGCCGCCCGCGCCCAGGAGACGCTTGGCCCGGGCGATCGCATCAGGATCTGGGTCAAAGGCGAGCCTGAACTCACTGTCGAGCGCGTGCTCGATGCCAATGGGGCGATTTCCTACCCCTTGCTCGGCTCCGTCGAGATCGGCGGGCGTTCTCCCGTCGAAGCGGCTCGCTTGATCGCCAAAGCCCTCGACGATGGCTACCTGCGCGAACCTCTGGTCCAGGTCAATCTGCTGAGCCGGCCGCGCTCGACCATCGCCTCGCCCGGCGCCGGCCCCGCCTCGCGCGAGCCGGCCGGGGCGGCGCCGTCGGCCGCCACCTCCGGGAGCGTCGCTGCGTCGGCTGGCCTGCCTTCCCCCTGCCCGATCGAGATCGTCGACAGCAAGACGGGCCGTGGCATCGGCGGAGCCGCCATGCTGCTCGGCGGCAAGATCTACCAGAGCAATCGCCTGGGCCAGGTGGTGGTCGATCAGCCGGCCGGCCGCATCATTCTGCTGGCCGATGGCTACAACGTCCTGCAGGGGCCACTCGAAGAGTTCGTGCAGGTCGGGCCGCCGCATCGGCTGCCGCTCACTCCCGTCGCTCTGGCCGAAGAAGTGACCGTGAAAGTGGTCGATGCCGAGACGAAACAGCCGCTGGCCGATGTCGAGGTCCGCCTCGACCAGATGAAGATTCGAACGAACAGCAAGGGTGTCTTCAAGGTTCGCGAGATCAAACGCGAATTCGCCGAGGTCAAACTGACCCGGAAGGGCTACAAGCCGACCCGCAAGTTGCTCGATTTCAAAGATCCCCTCGAACAGGTCATCCTGATGGTGCGCAATGAATGAGTGATCGGCGCTCGGGGTTCACCTTGATCGAAATGCTGGTGGTGGTCGCCGTGATCGCCACCTTGGCCATTTTAGGGGTCGGCTATTACACCGATTACCTCGAAGAAGCCCGCGCCGCCGTCGTGCGCTCGAATCTGCGCACCGTGCGCGACGCGCTGGCCAGGCATTTCAAAGACCGGCTGGCGTATCCGACCACCCTCGAAGCTCTTCAGGGCCCCTATCTCCAGGATTCCTACCAAAAACTTCTCCTCCACCCGTGGGGCGATGGGGAACCGGTGCAGGTGCTGGTGGTCGTGCCGGCGACTGGCACGCCTGGAGTCGATTCCAATGCGTTTCTGGCCACCGAGACGGAAACCGTCGCCTATCCTGGCCATGGCGGACGCCAGATTCGCGATGTGAAACTCAAGCGCGGGGGCGTCGTTCTGCCCTGGTAAGAACCGGGCGAAGAGGTTCGGCCGGTTCTCTACGACCCATCTCGCCGGGGGGCAGAGGGGTTCCTCGGCGGGCGATTCGTGGTATGATTACCCACGAACCCGAACATTTGCGATGCCACCCATGCCAGGCATGGGGTGACCAGGAGAACCCGCATGGCCGAGATTGAACGCGCGAAACCGGCGCCGGAACCCAAGACGAAAGGCTCCGAAGGACCGGAAGAGGAGCGGTCGCTGCTGTCCTACCTGAACCCGTTCTATGGGCGAGTGACGACCGCCCAACTCCTGTTGTTCACCAAATATTTCGCCACCCTGAACAAGGCGGGTATTTCCGTTTTGCGCACCCTGGCCACCCTGGCCCGCCAGATGACCAATCCGCGGTTTCGCCACATCATCAGCCGCATGCGCGATGAGGTCGAAGGGGGGATTCCCCTCAATGCAGCCTTCCGAAAGAATGAAGACGTGTTCGGCTTGCTGTATGTGAACCTCGTGCGGGTTGGGGAAGAAAGCGGCCGGCTGTTCAACGTCCTCGATCGGTTGGCAACGCTGCTCGAACGTCAGTTGAAGCTGCGGCGGCGGGTGCTGGCGGCCATGACCTATCCCGCCATCATCACCGTCGTGGCCACCGGCGTGGTGCTGTTCCTGATGCTGGCGGTCATCCCCAACTTCGCCAAGCTGTTCCAGCAGTTCGGCCAGGAGCTGCCGTGGGCGACCCAGGTCGTCATCGACACCAGCACCTTCATCGGGAACAATTTCCTGAACATCACCGCCATCCTGCTCGGGATCGTCTTGGTGCTCTACCAGGTGAACCAGACCAAAGGCGGGAAATACTTCTTCGACGGTCTCAAGCTCAAGGTGCCGATGTTCGGCGAGCTGACGCAGAAATACAACATCGCCCTCTACGCCCGCAACCTGGCCACGCTCTTCCAGTCGGGCGTGACCATCATCACCGGCATGAAGATCAGCGTCGAGGCGGTCGACAATGCCGTGATCGCCGAGGCCTTGTTGAGCGTGGTGCGCGACGTCGAGGGCGGCAAGCCGATCGCCAAGGCTCTTGGCCAGATCAACATCATGCCCGAGCTGTCGACCCAGATGATCGAGGTCGGCGAGGAGTCGGGCAACCTCGACGAGATGCTCGAAAAGGTCGCCGACTTCTACGAAGACGAGATCAACTTCCTGATCGACCAGCTGACCGCCCTGGTCGAGCCCGCCTTCATCGTGGTGCTGGGTTCGATCGTCGGGTTCATCGTCGTGGCCATGTACCTGCCGATCTTCCGGATGGCCAAAGTGGTCACCGGCGGCGGGGGCGCGGGCGGCCCCGCCGGCCCCGGCCTCCCCGGCGCCGGCTGATCGAGGCCGGCGGAGTGGGTTGGGCGTCCGGACTCAGCGTTGGCTTGAGAGGTCCCAGCCCCCCTTGCCGCTGCGGGGGTCTTCGCCCTCTTCATGGCGGGCCATCGGGCACACCGCGGGTTAGCACGGAAATGGCCTGCGAGAAACCCGCTTCACCGGGAGGTGAAGGCCGTTTGGGGGCCATTTCGCTCTCGCTCGGTTGGGATTCTCCATTTCTGGGTGGCCATCTGGAAACTATCTTTTGATGTATCTTTTCAACTCTCGGTAGAAATTCTCGTGGGTTCCAAGCATAATGAGTTGCAATTCTTCTCCTATTAGCCTATAGGACAATAGGTAAAGCGTATTATTCTCTTTGAATTTATAGACTCGAATGTCAGACAGATCCCCCTTCTTGGCCTGGCCACATTTCGGGTCTTGGGTGATCTCATTGATGATTTGGTCTAATTTGCTTTTAAATTGACTTGGTTGCTTTTTTACAAAACGTTCAAATGTCGGAGACTGGATGATTTTCATCTTTTCATCCAAATTTGTATTCTTTTCCTTTGCCTTCGTTTAATTCCTCAATACCGATTAAAATTTCCTTAATATCCTCAAAAGTTAAGTCGGGATTCTCCTCAAGGCACTTTCCAATCTTGGCCCAGAACTCAATTTGCCCAGGAATCGACCGATGGTTTACTCGGCCATGGATCTTGGCGGCGTTGATAAGCTCTGGGGAAATCCTAACGGCGACTGCCATAGTGGTATCCCTCCTGAATTTGGCTGTCTCTATGCATTATAAGACATTTTGGATGCGATACGCAACTATTTATATTCGTTTTGCTTTTTCTTGGGCGTGTGAATGCAACCGAGCGTAGATTGGTCGGATCGGCTCGCTCCCCTGATTTTGATTTCTGGAGTCAGGCCAGCATCGATCGCCGGCAAGTTGCCCTCAAATTTTCGCCGGGCGATGCCGATACAGATACTGGGTCATTGAATCTCGCCGGGCTTCCCGGTCGGGGCGATCTTGTCGTACAGGCATGAAGGAGCAGACGTCATGGAACATCACACGCGCGGCGTGAGAGTGGGAACCTTCCTGGTCATTCTGGCCCTGGCGGGAGGGTTCTCGGTCGCGTTCGGTGACTCGTTCAGCGACCCCACCGTGGCCACCCACGATGCCCGAACGTTGAAGCTGTTCCCGACCCTTACTTTTCAGGATGTTAAAAGCCGGCAACCCGGTCCCGACATCCTGATGCTCGATCTCCCCTTCTTCTCCTACGAGCCTGGCGCCTCGATCGTGCTGGCCCCCCATCCCAAGATCAAATTCATGCGTCTCAGCCAGGTCAGCGGCAACCCCGATGTGACGCGCGCCACTCTGGTCTTCAAAGAACCAGGCACCTTCGTGCCGCGGCTGGTAGGCGGGAACCTGTTCCTCGAACTGCTGCCGCCGGCTGCCGTCCAGGCGCCGGTTCTGGCGGTTCGGCCCGTGCCCAGCGCCAAGACCTCCCGGCCGATGGATGCCCCGAGCGGGAGCATGCCTTCCCGTCCTCTTCCCGAGAGCGGCCCGGCGGGGGCGGTGGCTCGGCCGGCCCTGCCCGAGATACCGCCGGCCGGTGGCCTCCTCGACCAGCGGGTCAGCATGCAGTTCGAGCAGGAGGAGCTCTCTGAAATCCTGCGGGCACTGGCCATCAAATTCAACCTGAAGGTCGTGGCTGACAGCGGGGTGCGCGGCAGGTTTTCGATCAGCGCCCAGGATGTGCCGTTGCGCGAAGTGCTCAAGAATCTGCTGTTGCAGAAGAATTTCCAATATACCCTGAAGGGGAACGAGCTGACGGTCATTTCCCTGGGTCAAGACTCAGGGCGCGTGGCGCGCGAATTGCTGTTCCGCGATCTGAGCTTGAAAGATGCCTTGCAGACCCTGTCGAAGATGATGAATGTCAACCTGATCATCCACGAATCGGTTGAAGACAAGCAGGTCAACTTCTATGTCGAGAATCTGAACCTCGACGAACTGCTCGATCTGCTGATCACCACCAACAACCTGGTCAAGAAGCCCCACAATGAGAACACCTTCATCATCATGTCGAAAGAAGAAGCCAAGGGGTTCGGAACCAAGGAATACCGCACCTTCAAACTCGTCAACGCCAAGCCGGCCGAGGTGATCAGCATGATCACCGGCAGCAAATCGCTGGCCGAGAAGATCGACACCTCGAACATGGCAGTCAACGAGCGGATCAACGCCCTCTCATGCTATGACACTCCCGAAAACCTGGAGTTGATCGCCAAGGTCATCGAAAACATCGATGAGAAGTTGAAACAGGCGGTCATCGAGGTCAAGCTGCTGGAGGTGGCGCGCGACTCGGCGAAATCCCTCGGCATCGATTTGAAAACCACCTCGATCTCGGTGAACGACATCACTCGTCTGCCGACTTCCTATCCGCTGGCGGCCAAGCTCGATTTCCTGGAAAGCCAGAACAAGGCCAAGACCCTTGCCAGCCCGAAGATTCGCGCCGTGCATGGCAAAAAGGCGACGATCAGCATCGGGAAGATCTATCCGGTGCCCTACTACCGCTATGAAGTCGCCACCAATACGAACATCTTTGGCAACAACATCCAGCCGTACAAAGAATACCGGGATGTCAAAGTCGGCATTCGGCTCGACGTGACCCCCGAAATCACTCGCGACAACGAGATCACCCTCGATTTGAACGTCACCGTCGATGATACCGAGCCACCCAATGCCGATGGGCAGTTGGTGCGGTCGGAGCGCTCGACGACCACCTATGTCCGGGTCAAGGATGGGGAAACGGTCGTTCTGGGCGGATTGATCCGCAACCAGGATTCGACCAAATCCAACAGCCCCGCCGTGCTGAACAAGATTCCCTTGCTGCGGCGGCTGCTGACCCAGAACAATGTGTCCAACAGCGAATCCGAAATGATCATGCTGGTGACGCCCCATCTGGTGAACCTCGATCGCTTCGAGTCCGTGACGGCGGCCAATCAAGAGGTGATCCTCAAATGATCCCCGCGATAGCGGGGTTGAAAGGAGAGCTGAACGGATGCGCCCTTCCATGAAGAATTTGACCAGGCGATACGCCAGCTTGCCGAGGCTCTTTCGTTGAGAGCAGATCCCGATGCCCCCCGCCGGACTGGCCCAGGGTTGCGGCGGGGGGCGGAACTAGAAGGATGATGCGTTGAGCGAACCAACCGCCACCCGACCTGCGGCCCTTTCGAGGGACGATCGGAATCCCGGCGAGAAGCCGGGGTTCGATGTTCCTTGGGGCGGTTCGATCCGGTCTTCTCTGGCTGGTGCTGGCCGAAGGAGCCGCGTCGGCTTTTCCCTGATCGAATTGATGGTCACCCTGATCATTCTCTCGGTGATCATCGTGTTCGCCATCCAGGAATACGAGCAGCACATCGTGGCGGCCAAGGCGGCCCGCGCCCGCAATGATCTCGAAGATCTGGCGAAGGCGGTGCGGTTGTACAATATTCGTGAAGAGAAACCATTCGAGATCGGCACCTTCACCGCCCAATACCTCGGAACCTTCGTTGGGACCTACCTGGAAACGGCACCCCCGCTCGACCCTTGGGGAAAGCCGTATCTTCATGCCCCCGAGCTCGGGGTGATCTATTCCTGCGGCCCCAATCTCGTCGATGAAACGACGAATTTCGCGGGAAAATCAGACGATCTGGTCTATCACTACCTGCCGGCTGATTTTTACGTGACTCGGGCCGAGTATGTAGATGCCAATCGCAATGGCCAGATCGACATGGGAGACGAGGTCGAAATCAGTTTCTCGCGTCCGGCCCGCATGGAAGGGGTATCGCTGTTCGACTTCCGGACCGTCAATCCGGAGAATGCCTTCGGCAGTGCCAAGGTGGTGGCTCCGGCCAAAGGGCGGAGCTTGAAGATCTTCTTCGGGCCGCCTCTGCCGCCGCGCATCAAGATCGGCGAGACGAAGATCCAGGTGTTCTACGATATCCAGAGCGTAGTGGATTTCAGCTCGCCGCCGATGCCTTTGAAAAGCCTTGAGGACGTTGTCATTCAACGGAAAAGAATGTAAAATAAATAAACCGTTATTTTTCTGGGGAAATTTTCCTGGGGTAGGGCAAAATTACCCAGGGGGTGTGGTAGAAAATTGTGTCAGGATGTAGGTTCAAGCGGTTCCCCCGATCTTCGGGCAAGGTACGGTTCTTGCGCAAATAAAAAATGATTTATTTTTTTTCACACATTGCGTGCCAAAAAAACACATTGACGAAATCCGAAATGATGGGACAAAGTTCGTGACTGGTGATAGACTAGGCTCTGGGAAAGGAATGAAGCAGGTGCGCAATCGGCACGCTTTCACCCTGATCGAGCTGCTGGTGGTGATCGCCATCCTGGCGGTCCTGGTCGGCGCCGCCCTGCCGTACGTCCAGAGCTATGTGCAGGAAAGCCGCATCAGCAAGGCCAAAAGCGACCTCGAGGCGATCAGCCGAGCCCTGGCCACCTACGAGATGCGGGAAAAGACCTACACCGCCTCCGATGTGTTTCAGCTCGATGGCCGCTATCTTTCCCGAAGTCCGATCGACCCCTGGGGCAAGGCCTACATCGTGGCCACGGGGTCAGGGGTGGTCTTTTCCTGCGGCCCCGACCGCATTCCCTATAATGCGGATGACATCGTGTTCCCCTATCAACCCTTGCTGGCGCTTACCCAGGTCACCTGGGTAGATGCGAACCATACCGGCCAGGTGGATACGCAAAACACCCCCGACTACCTGGTGCTGAGTTTCTCCCGGGGCATATCGGCTTCTTCCGATGCTATTCAGAATCCATCCGGGGCGCACGCCTATTTTGCGCTGACCGGTACCACCACCATTGATGCGGCCTTCCATTGGGGGGGCCTCTCGCAGTCGGTTGATCTGAAGCAGCTGACTCTGCCGCTGGCGACCGGCGTGGTGAACGCCTTCGTGCCAGGCAGCGACACTCTCACGGTAAAAGCTGGCAACGAAATCTGGGATCTGTCGCGAGTTCCCAATCGGTGTCTGGCGAGCCAAGATGTTGTGATCCAACCTCAATGAGCATCGGGACAAAGGAGACGATAAGCCCTATGAGACGAGGTTTCACCCTGATCGAGCTGCTGGTGGTCATCACCATTCTGGCCATTCTGGCGGGGGCGGCCTTGCCATACGTCCAGTCGTATGTGGCAGAGTCACGTATCGCCAAAGCGAAAGCCGACCTCGAGGAAATTGCCCGGGCGCTGGCGGTCTATGAGACCCGAGAAGGAGAATACGCGAAGAGCGATGTATCAGATCTCACTGGCAGGTATTTAAATAAATCCCCTATCGATCCCTGGGGGGTCTCCTATGTGGTCGACCCCATGGCGGGAATCGTCTATTCGAAAGGGCCCGATCGCAAATCTTCGACGCCTGACGAAAAGATCGATGACATCGCCTTCCCCTATCAGCCCCC